>CAVSWK010000021.1:0-506317 GCA_963731525.1 uncultured Acidobacteriaceae bacterium | reverse complement strand
GCAACTCAACCAACTGTTGGCCGACACCATCACGCTTCGTGATCTCTACAAAAAATCTCACTGGCAGGTCTCCGGAGCCACTTTCTATCAACTTCACCTTCTGTTCGATAAGCATTATGAAGAACAGAATGAGATCGTCGACACGATCGCGGAACGAATCCAGCTTCTCGGTGGAATCAGTATCGCCATGGCGGCTGACGTCGCCGGGTTGACCCGTATTCCGCGCCCGCCCAAGGGACGCGAAGAAGTTCCCGTGCAACTGTCTCGTCTGCTGGACGCGCACGAGGTCATCATCACTCATTGCCGAGAACTCGCGGAGCTTTCCACCAAACTGGGCGATGCCGGCACCAACGATATGGTGGTGAGCGATGTGCTTCGCACTGACGAACTGCAGGTCTGGTTCCTGAGCGAACACCTGGTCGATGCCCCGCTGGTCGAAGCCGAGCCGCTGCGGGAATCGGCATAAAACAGAATCGATTTGCGATGGAATGAGCGCGGGCTTAATGGCCCGCGTTTTTCTTTGTCGGATGCCTAGTGTCGTGCGGAAAGAATATGCAGGATCTGCTGCAGTTCATTCCGTAAGTGCGCCACGCTTATGGAAGAATTCATGGGAAAGGGAAGCGCGCTCTGGTTCCGCTCAGACTTATTCTCCTCGCGCAACTGCACCCGCGCACCCGCGATCGTGAAACCGTCTTCATAGAGCAGCTTCTTGATCCGCACCACCGATTCCACATCGCGCTTGCGATACATGCGTTGCCCGGTGCTGCTCTTTACGGGCTTGAGCTGCGGAAATTCGGTTTCCCAGAACCGCAGCACGTAAGCTGGCAGACGGCACAAACTGGCAACTTCGCCGATGCGGAAATAGAGCTTGTCAGGAACGATGATTGCGGTGTTGCGGGCTGTTTTCTTCAACGCTTTCTTGCGGAGGCTCATGTCGGCCGCTTCCGAACTCCTGTATACGCGTTTCTAGCACGAGCCGCGCCGCGGGACAACCCCCAAAAGTACGGATCGGTCGCCGCCGGGCGTTTGACGCCTCGCTCCCTTGATCCGCCCTCCAGGCGCGCTCCGTTAAGGAAGACGCTGGATTGCGGAACGGACGTTTCTGGCCAGACCGGCCAGGCTGATTACCAGACCAGCAAACATCATGAGACCGAGAACCGCGAGCGTAGCAGCTGAGACCCCGGCTTTGTGGAGGAACACGAACCAGCGATCCCATCCCAGCCCGAGACGCGCCGGTTCGTCACTCGCCAGATTCTTCCACAACAGCTGAATCTGCCCGGACAGCGAGTAGCCGAGGCGGTACGTCCAGTTGGCATCGTAGTACCGCCCCCGCGGGACCTGGTCTTCCATAAAACTCGTGGCGAGCGAGATACATTGCACAAACGCCCCGAGACCGAGCAGCACCAGAGCGATCTTTTTTACTTGCGTTACGCTTACTCGCGTCGCACCCTCGACCAGCATCGGCCCTGACGCGAAGCAGAGCAGCACGATCGAAGGAACCATATATCTCGGCCCCACGCAATATCCACCTTCCCACTGGGTGTAGCGGGCAAAGAAGAATAGATACATCAACGGAAGCAGGATGGCCACGGTCGCCGCGCCTCGCTCAAGTTTCCAAAGGCGCCGGAGTCCAGCTAGCGCCAGGATCACGGGAGGCGCGAAAATAAAAACCGATTTGCCCGGAGACAACAGAAATCCGTATAGGCCTTTCACGAGCGGCGTATCGAAAGTGTTCAGGGGCTTGGCGCCTTCCGCTGTTGCCGGATATCCAAACTCAAACGGCCCGCCAAACAACAGCGCATTATAGGAAAGCAGAGCCGCTACCCCTACCGCCGATGCCGCGCACAAGGCAGAGGCGACGCGCAGCGCAGGCTTTCCGTCGCGCACCAGAACCGCCACCGCAAACACAGGAATGGCAAGAACGTTGGTCGGCCGGACGATCGTTCCCAGGCCCAGCACCAGCCCGGCAATAGAGGCGGTCCGCATTGTGATCGGGTCGTGGCCACGGCCGAAAAGTAGCAGCGCCACTCCCACAAAAACGGCAGCCGATATCGGCTCCGAGAACAGCCACCCGGAATAGGCAAAGACGGGAGTGCCGAGACCCACCATCGCCGATGCCAACAGGGCAGGGCGCGCAGGGATCCCGATGCCAGTCAGCAACAGAAAGAACAACGTCACCGTCAGCGCGGAAAAGGTCGCGCTGCTCAAACTGGAAGAGAACGCCACTACCAAGTCCGTATCGTCGGCGGGTACGCCCGGCAATCGCGCCAGCAAATATTGCCCGAGGGTATACCAGGGCGCGCACAGCAAAGCTTGTCCCGGCGGATAAGCCGCGCGCGGCTGGCCGTGCAGATCGTACCTCCCGTAGAAATTATGCAACTGCACGGCTTGGGGAACAGCCGTTGACCCGCGGAGTACCAGGCTCTCAGTCGTGTAGAGCGTGTTGTACTCGTCGGGCGTACGAACCCGCCCCGTCGACGTGAGTAGGTAGAAGAACTGAAACGCAGCAAACAGCCACACGGCAATGCGCCGCGAGTGCGCGGGCGTGCGATTCATAACAGATTCTGGCGGGATGCTGGAAGTGGCCACGGTGACTTGATCGTATCAATTCGTAGTGGAGCGTCGGGTCTTAGTGAAGCGCCGAGCGTCCCCGCCCGGCCTGACGTGCGAGAACCCCGTCCCTCCACCGCAACTGGAAAAGCCTCTCAAGAGGTGCTTCTCCTGAGAGGCTTTGGGGAAATTCTGAACGAGCATCTGTCCGCTTAGTGTTTCTTTTTCTTGGCGGCTTTCTTCTTGGTTGCCATGAAGTGTTTCCTCCGTTTGAACGATTTGTTCTCCCAAGGTTCTCGACAGGGCACCTTGATGCCCGCGCTACTCAACTTCTAGTATGAGCAGCTGTCCTACCACAAGATATTGCCATTCGTATGTAATTTGTCAACAAGAATCTCACTTCAGCGGACGAATCTGGCCAGGTGCGTGCCTTGGCTCGTTCCGGCTACCTCACCCCAAGTTTCATCTTCATGACAAAACCGTCCCGTCAACCGCCCATGAAGCCGCGACGCCTGTGCGATAATCTCGGAAGAAAATTTATGTCAGATCACAAAGTCTTCTGCGCAAAATTGAAACAGGAATTGCCCGGGCTTCCCGAGCCTCCGTTCGACAGCGATTTGGGAAAAAAGATCTACGAGAACGTCTCGCAACAGGCGTGGGGCCAGTGGATGGAGCACTGCAAGATGTTGCTGAACGAATATCGCCTGAACCCGGCGCGCAAGCAGGATCAGGAAGTCATCGTGAAGCAGATGGAGCAGTTTTTCTTCGGTGAGGGATCCGCCCGTCCCGCCGAATATGTTCCCCCTTCGCACTGAGCCGACGGAGCCAGGAGCGCCGCCCAGCGAGCCATTTGCGACGGGCAGGCGATGGCCACGCAGGTCACAGACAGGTTACTGAACAGTTACCTTTGGCCCTCGGCGAGTTCCCAATTCATCACCTCGTAACACTGATCGGCGAGAATGGAAACCGTGGCGCCGCAGATTTATGACACGCTGATCCTTTCCGATCTGCACCTCGGCGCGGACATGAGCCGCGCCCGCGAGGCGTTGCGCCTTCTCAGGGAAACCCAATATCGCCGCCTCATCCTGCTGGGCGATATCTTTGCCGACCTCAATTTCGGCCGCCTGAAAAAAGAGCACTGGAAATTTCTCGGCTTCATTCGCAAGCTCTCCAATCCCAAGCGCAACGTGGAAGTGGTCTGGGTCGAAGGCAATCACGACCACGGCCTCGCCGAAATCATGTCCCACTTGGTCGGCGTCCGCGTGTACCAGGAATATCAATGGGAATATCAAGGCCTGCGCCACATCGCCGTGCATGGCCACCAGTTCGACGGCTTCGTGGTGAGCAATGTTCGCGTCAGCTATCTGATCGGGACGCTGCTCTACCTGCAACTGCAGAAGTGGGATTCGAAAAACAAAACCCTGACCCGTTTCCTCGACCGGCTCAACACTCGCTGGCTGCGCTTGTCGCCAAAAGTGGCGGACGGCGCCCTGGCCCATGCCCGTCACCATCAGGCAGCGCGCATCTTCTGCGGTCATACCCATGCCGCCATGCACCAGCACGACAGCGAGCACGGAACCGATTATTTCAATTGCGGAGCCTGGATTGACGCGCATCCCACCTACATCACGGTTGATGAAGAGGGAGTCCAGATTCATGAATACGTCGAGCAACCTGACGATCTCCATCCCGCCGGAGAGCCAACTCTGGCTGATGCCGAAGCTGAATTTGCAGACGACGCGGGATTACTCGAAGATGGCGAGTACGAGGGTGTGGCTACCTGACGTCAGTTCCACCGACCGAATGGTCTTTGAAAAGATGATTTTGCCATAAACGAGGCAAAGAAAATCTTGCGCAAACTAACCATCGTTTTCCACCACGCCGGCGGAGGACATCGCAGCGCAGCGGAGGCGCTTAAAGCCACGCTCTCCGGCCAAGAACATGCCTGGGACGTCAGCGTCCTCGACATTCAGGAATTGCTCGATCCGCTCGACCTCATCCGTCGCGCCACGGGGTTGCGCATTCAGGACACGTATAACCTAATCCTCCGCAAAGGCTGGACGCGCATCACGCCGCAGCTGCTGGTCATTCTGCAGGGGACCATCCGTCTCTACCATGCTCCGATCGTGAAAGCGCTCCGAGCTCACTGGGCGCAGCATCCGGCGGACCTGGTGCTCTCCGTAATTCCGCACTTCAATCGCGAGATCGCCGATAGCCTTCGCCCAGTTAGTACAAGAACGCCCGGTACAAGAACGCCTTTTGTCACTCTAATTACGGATTTGGCAGACCACCCGCCACACTTCTGGATTGAGCGCGAGTCGGAATACATCATCGCCGGTACCGAACGTGCCCGACAGCAAGCCTTAACCATCGGCCACGCCGTCGACCACATCTTCCAGACATCGGGAATGATCCTGAAGCCACGGTTCTACGAGAAGACCACCGTCGATCGCGGTGCCGAGAGAATAAAGCTCGGCTTAGAACCCGACTGTCCGACGGGCGTTGTCTTGTTCGGAGGCCACGGTTCGCAGGTGATGGTAGACATCACGAAAAAACTCAACGAGGCCGGCAGCGGCGTGCAGTTAATCCTGATTTGCGGGCACAATCAGAAACTCGCCGCTAAGCTCAAGAACCTTCAGACCAAAAAGCCGATTCTCGTCGTCGGGTTCACTCAGAGCGTTGAGTATTATATGGCGACGGCCGACTTCTTCATTGGGAAACCGGGCCCGGGCTCGATCAGCGAGGCGCTGCAATTCCACTTGCCTGTCATCGTGGAATGTAACTCCAAGACACTGCCGCAAGAACGCTACAACGCGGAATGGGTGACGGAGAACGGTTATGGGATCGTTGTGCCCAGCTTCAAGATAATTGCACCTGCCGTTCGACGACTGCTTGAGAGTGCGACTTTCAATGAATTCCGTTTGAGGGTAAACGAGTACTGTAATCGAGCGCTGTTTGAAGTTCCCGTAATCCTGGAACAATGCGCAAAGCACACGGCGAAGGCAACGCAATCTCAAGCCGTTCAGTCTGCGTAGGGACAGCCGCCCTCGGCTGTCCAGGCGCCTGCTAGAAGTGAATCGCCACTCCGGTTGAAAACCGCACCCCATTCTGGCCCTCGCCGTAGAAGCGAGTATTGATCCAGTCGAGTTGTCCGCGGAGCGTTACCGGCCCGAAGATTCGATAATCCAGTCCTCCGCCCGCCGCATTGACGAACGAAGTGTCCGAGTCGGAAATTCCGTTGCTCCGGCTGATGTGCCCTACCCCCACCAGGAACTCCGCGAACGGACGGAAGCGCTGGACCTGCACCGACACTCTCGGACCGAAGAGGACGTTGTGGGCGGTGACGTCTGCGGTGGTGCCGCTGAAATTGTGGTTGCCATAATGCCCGTCTACATCGGCCACCAGACCAATCCACGGCAGGAACTTCCCTTCCAGCGTCGCCTCCCATCCATTCAGATTTGAGGCGTCGTTCGAGGCAATAGCAGTCCGGTCATACGAATAGCCAAAAAATACGTTCCCCTTCGTCGGAATCTGCGCCCAGACGGCGCTGGCCAGCGTTGGTAACAAAACAAGGATCCACAATATTCGCAAAGCTCTTTCTCCTCACGCGTGGTTTCAGCACAGCGGTTTGAAACTAGCAACCTATAGTGAAATATATAGATGCACGAGCGGCAGAAAACTTTGCCTATGCGCGAGTCCCGTGTAGAGACGCGGCTGGTCGGGTCTCAGGATTATCGGAAGATGAGCAGGCAGATCAGTGGAACGCAGATCAGTGGAATAGCGCGGCAAAAAATCCGCCGATCTTTCTGAACAATCTGCGCGCCGGCGAGTGATGCGACGATGCCGCTTCAGCGTCGACTGGTTTCGGCGTGTCGTTCGCAGACGGAGGAGGAAGTGGAGCAGCCAAGACCGGCACCGCGCCCGGACGCGAATCGTGAGGCAGCGCGCGCACCTCTTCAACCGGAGCCGGCGGAGGGCCGGTCGCGTGGAACACGAACGGCGCTTCTATCTGTACGTGAAGCTCGTTCGGCGCGGCAGAAGCGTCAAGCGGAGCGGCCGTGGCCGGTATTCCAGTCGAGACGGCGCCCGCGTGCGCCGTCTCCGCATCCGGCGCTGGGCTCGCGTTCAAGGGCGGCATCGCTCCCCTTTGCGCTTGGCTTTGCGTCGGCAGATTGTTGTCCGCCCGCAGCGGAGTGTCCCGCGGTGGTGGACATCCACACTCCAGCGGCACTGCCATATCCACGCGATCCAGTTGCCCGGAACGAAACACGAGCTGGTCGGTGGCCTTGACCTGGTAAGTGCGATCGCCAAGCAACTCACTAATCATCGCCGATGCCGTGTTGCCGGGCAGCGCGCGCACGCAGGTATTGCCCTGGCTGTCCGCACTGATGGCGTAGTGAAATTCCCCCGGCCCCGCCAGAAGGATACGGAAGTCCGGCGTCATCACCGAATCCGAAGAGGTGTCGAGAGCGAAGTGCGTTTCCAGTGCGCCGGTGTTCATGCTGAACATCAGGTTGTGCCGGTTTTGCGACGGCGTCACCGCTACGGTCGTTCCCGGACAGACATGAACCTCGCCGCCACTCGACAGGTTGAGAACCGCGGTATCGGGTCCGGCCGTGATCGAAGAACCGGCACCTCCGTCATTTCCAGCCAGCGGGCCGGCCGCGCGCACCGCCATCACGACCGGTTGCGGCGCGGGCGTCAGGCTGGGAACCGTAGGAGCCTGAAATGGCGAACTGGTTGGCTCGTTGGGATTCCTGCCGAGATGCACGACCAGGCGGTTTCCGGCAGCGTCCCAGCTATAGGCCCGCGGCGCGAGCAGATCCACCACCAGGCGCGCTACCGGCGGATTCTGTCGAAACTGATCGGCGCGGATTGCGCTGATCTGATCGGCTTGTACGCTGATCCGCTTCTCCTGCGTCTCCAGCCGCGCGTTCGGCAAATCGATCACCAGCCGATCGGGACTGCCGATCGCCTGGATGGCGGGAACCAACGGCTTGGTGGAAAGAATTTCGAGTGCCGATCCATCCTTTTCCTGCACAATCCGGAAGCTCTTGATCGCCGCAATCTTGCTCAGGGAAGACGTAACAACAGGCTTGGAGACGGGCTGGACTGCCACGTTAAGCGGGGCCTGGGAACAAACCCACGGGGCACCGATTATGAGCATTCCCAGCGCAATCGCCGCGCATACAGCCGTCCGCAAATTGGAGCGAAACCGCAGTTGCCGGACGGCAAGATTCGGCGAGAAATCTTTCACACAAGCACTCGAGTGTTACAACAAACATACCACTCGCGGGTTTGGAGAAAGACAGGAAAAAGTGCTTTGGAAGAAGATACCCGGAAAAGCGCGCTAAATCCTACGAGTCGGCCAGGAACTCATACTCATCGATGACGGCCGCAACCGTCATCTTGTTGGCGGGACTGCCACCTTCGACTCGCACCACGCGGCCCTTGCAGCGCACCCGAATGCTTTCGGTCAGCGTGATCTCAGGCGGCAGGGTGAGTGTGAAATCAATCACGGAGCCGGCCTGGATAGCGGAATCGACATAAAAGCAGATTCCGCGGGCACTGACGTCGCGGGTTTGGGCCGCGTGCTGCTCCTCATCTTCTCCGTAGCGGACGCTTACCGGCAGACGAAGGGCAAACCGCCGCGTGGCCCGCTTATCACTGTTCTTGTCACGGTCAGGGTGCTGCTGCGTCTCGGCCATTCAACCTCCGAAAATTGCCTGTAAGCATGTCAATTAGCGGCAAGCCTGTCAAGGAGCCCGGTTTCATTGAAACCTTTGAAACTCTGAAACTTTGAAACCTGGCTTTTGCCCCGCGTCTCAACGGCTACAATAAACTGGTGGTCTTCGTCCTCGATAACTACGATTCGTTCACATACAACCTCGTCCAGTACCTGGGTGAACTGGGCGCGGAGGTTGAGGTTCGCCGCAACGACGAAGTGACGGTCGGAGAGGTCGAGGCGATGCATCCCGAGCGCATCGTGGTTTCTCCCGGACCCTGCACTCCGCAGGAAGCTGGCATCAGCATCGAACTGATCCGCCATTTCGCGGGCAAGGGCAACGTGCCGTTACTCGGCGTCTGCCTCGGACACCAGGCGATAGGCGCAGCTTTCGGTGGCGAGGTGGTTCGCGCAAAGAACCTGATGCACGGCAAGACCAGTCAGGTTGAGCACGATGGCAAGACCATCTTTCGCGGTTTATCCTCACCGATGACTGCGACTCGCTACCACTCACTGATCGTCGCCGAAAGCGGTTTGCCCCACGACCTGGAAGTCAGCGCATGGACTTGGGACAAGGACGGAACCCGCGTCATCATGGGACTGCGACATCGAAAGTTCCCCGTTGAGGGCGTGCAGTTCCATCCTGAGAGCGTGCTGACGGACGAGGGGAAGAAGATGATTGCGAATTTCCTGTCGCTCGGTTCTTAGCTCTCAGCTCTCCGCAAGAGCTTTGTGCGCTTTCGGCTGATCTCGGGGCAGTCGTGCCTCAGGGTTTGATCCCCCTTCCTCCGGTCTTTTGGAATCAAAGACTTAGAGGGCGCCGCACACCAGGTCTTTCAGGAATAAGGACTTAGCAGGTAACGTCTTTATAAACCAACGACTTACAGGGTCGATTTCACAACGTATTCCGCAAACGGAGAGTGTCCGGGGGTTCACACGCTTCTGGTTGGGGGTACCCCTACCCCCTCCTCCCGGTCTAATGAAGTCAAAGACTTAGAAGGTGCCGGCCCGCCAGGTCTTTGAGGAATAAGGACTTAGAATTAAGGTCTTTATAAATCAAAGACTTACCGGACAAGCGTGCGGGAAACCACGTTTCGAGAGCCGCGAGACTGTCGCGCGCTTCCCGGCTGCGAGTTGCTTCAAGTTGTCAAAGAGCGTTGCAGATTTGACTGCTAGTTCTATTCTAGCGTGGGGTGTCAAGAAGGGGGCGTTATCAGAACGGAGAACGTGGGCTCGTGGGTGTGCGGACCTTATTTCCTGCTTCTGCGACATGGGCGCGGCTGGGCGGTGATTGGAGCGACTAGCTTATTACATAGTCGCCCGGTCCGGTTTAGAATCGTGCCGCAGTGGAAAAGAACAAACTCTATTACGGCGACAATCTCGAAGTGCTGCGACAGCCGTGAAGGATGAGTCGGTTGACCTCATCTACCTCGATCCGCCTTTCAACAGCCGGCAGGATTACAACGTGCTCTTCGCCGAGAAAGACGGCACGCGCTCCAGTTCGCAGATCACGGCGTTCGAGGACACGTGGGAGTGGAACGTGGACGCCGAGCGGGCGTACGAGGAAATCGTCGAGCGCGGCGGACGTGTCTCTGAGGCCATGCGCGCTTTCCGCACGTTTCTCGGCCACAGCGACATGATGGCTTATCTCCCAGATCTGCTGTTCGGAACGAAGACTCTAGAGATAGGATTCTTGCGACAATGAGCATCCCCGATTATCAAAGCATTATGCTCCCATTGCTTAAGCACGTCTCCGACCGGCAGGAGCATTCGTTTCCAAGCCTTGTCGAAGCGCTCGCATCTGAGTCTAAGCTTACGGATTCCGAGCGGCGCGCTCTTCTACCTAGTGGCGGGCAATTTGTTTTTGACAATCGGGTGGGATGGGCGAGAACTTACCTGAAAAAGGCTGGGCTACTTTCGGCTCCGAAGCGCGGCGTGATTCAAATAACAAATCGAGGACTAGAGGTTCTGAAGGGCAATCCGACGCGTGTAGACAACAAAGTCCTCCGGCGGTTTCCTGAATTCCTCGAATTTCAAAGCGCTAAAAGCGATCTGGGAGCTGAATCTGAGCCTACAGCGTCCGCGGAGCATCTCGATCCACAGGAAAATATTGAAGCGGGCTATCAACGAATACGGAAGGAGCTATCGGGGGAGCTACTGACCCGAATCAAGGCATGCTCGCCTGCATTTTTCGAGCGTCTCGTCGTTGAGCTTTTACTTAAAATGGGCTATGGCGGATCGAGGAGAGACTTTGGACAAGCCATCGGAAAACCTGGCGACGGCGGCATAGATGCCGTGATCAAAGAGGACAAACTCGGGCTCGATGCGGACTACTTACAGGCTAAGCGCTGGGACAATAGTCAGGTCGGAAGCAAAGAGATCCAAGCTTTCGTCGGCGCACTCCATGGAAAGAAAGCTCGTAAAGGAGTTTTCATTACAACCAGCGGCTTCTCTAAACCTGCGGTCGACTACGTGCGGGAAATTCAGGACAAGGTCATCCTGATTGATGGCCCCACTCTCGCTGACCTGCTCATCGAACACGGCGTCGGCGTGTCCACCGTTGCCACATACGAGGTCAAGAAGATCGATTCCGATTACTTCGCAGAGGACTGACTGCGGCATTGAAAGGCCTGCGCTTCCACGACATAAACAGGAGAGAACTGCCAGACCGGGCAGGGGGCCGCAGCGACGCAAGGAAAACGCCTGAACGCTGGAGCGGAGTTTCGGGTAGGTAGGGGTCTTTCGACTGCGCGGCCCACGGAGCAGAAGAAAGGCGCGGACCGCGGCATTCTCAGGGCAAGTCCGCGCCACACGGTCCTTGGGCAAGAGTTGTGACCCCGGCGGCTGAAGCCGGATTCAAGACAATGCGGTTATCGCAGCGGTTCACCGCTGCGCCACCCAAAATCACGCGCTTCACAAATCCCATGGGGACGGTGGCCGTGGAATCCCACCCTTGCGCACAGAACGCGCAAGGATGGGGCACCCTCGGTTTACCTAGGTCCGCGATGAAAACAAAAGAGACCCAAGACCAAACAGATCATTTTTTCCGTCAAGGCCGGACACGTGCAGTCCGCGTATGTGCGCGACTTGCGCGGCGTTATCGATCGGGAAGATGCGCAGATCGGCGTGCTCATCTGCATGGAGGCTCCTACCAAGCCCGTGCTGAAAGAGGCTGCCGAGGCCGGATTCTATAAGCCTCCTGGGTTGGAGGACCGGTATCCGCGCATTCAGATTCTCACTATTGAAGAGTTGCTGGCGGGCAAGGGCGTGGCTTATCCGCGGCTGTTGGAAGTGACGTTTAAGAAGGCTCCGAAGGCGCGAAAGGCAGCGGAAGAGCAGATGGCTTTGGGCGGTACGGAGATTGAGGAGCCGTTTTAGGGGCTCGCGGGCAAGAGTGCCCGCGCTACACGGGTGGCCCTACTCGTCTGGAAAATCCCAAGGGGTTCAATGCCGTGGAATCCCACCCTTTCGCAAAAGACGCGAAAGGATGGGGCACCCTCGGTTTACCTAGGTCCGCGATGAAAACAAGAGAGACCGCAAGACCAGCTCGAGGGCAAGAGTGCCCGCGCTACACGGGATAAGATCCCAAGGGAGAGGGTTCCGTGGAATCCCACCCTTTCGCAAAAGACGCGAAAGGATGGGGCACCCTCGACCGGTTGAAGTTCCCGCGCAGGACGACAGATTGGACCGGCGGAGACCGACGAGCCGTTTAGCGGGTTCACGCGGGCGAGGGCGCCCGCGCCACACATCTCACCCGCGCGGCCGGTTGGACAGCCGAGGCGGCTGTCCCTACATGGCTCTCGCCATCTCTACCGCCCGCAGCACCGCGCGGGCCTTGTTCTCCGTCTCTTCAAACTCACGCTGCGGATCGGAATCGGCCACGATTCCCGCGCCCGCTTGCAGGTACGCCTTCTTGCCCTTCATGAGCAGAGTCCGAATCGCAATGCACGAATCCAGATTCCCCGCGAAATCGGCGTAGAGCACGGAGCCGCCATACACTCCGCGCCGCGTTGGCTCCAGCTCTTCGATGATCTGCATGGCGCGAACTTTTGGCGCGCCGCTTAGCGTGCCGGCGGGAAAGCACGCGGCAAAGGCGTCCATCGCATTCAGCTCAGGACGCAGCCGCCCTTCGAGCGCCGAGACCAGATGCATCACGTGCGAGTAGCGCTCCACGTACATCAGAGCGCGAACCTTTACCGAGCCGTACTCGCTGACGCGGCCGAGGTCGTTGCGGCCGAGATCCACCAGCATCACGTGTTCGGCACGTTCCTTCTCGTCCGCGAGCATTCTCTTTTCGAGCGCCGCGTCGTCCGCTTCGTCGCGGCCACGCGGATGCGTTCCGGCAATCGGACGGTATTCTAGCTTTCGTCCGCTGGCACGCACCAGCATTTCGGGAGACGAACCCACCACGTGCATTCCTGCAGACTTCCTTCCGGCTCCGAAGCGCAGGAAATACATATACGGCGACGGATTCACCGTGCGCAGCGCGCGGTACAGATCGAGGGGAGCGACTCCCGGCTCGAAATCCCAGCGCTGCGAAAGCACGACCTGGAAAATGTCCCCGGCGGCGATGTACTCCTTGGCTCGGCGAACGCTTTCCAGAAACTTCGGCTTCGGAGTGCGCGACCGCGTCTTCAACTTTGACTTCGCCAGTTTTGACTTCGTCGGCGCTTTGCGCCAATGCGCCGGCTTCCATCCCGCGGCGAGCTTATTCTCGATGCGCGCGATGTCCTTCACGGCCCGCTCGTAGGCAACCTTGGGTGCTTCGCGCTTAACGTCCGCCGACGCCACGATATGGATCTGGTGCCGCAGGTGGTCGAAGGCGAGCACGCGGTCGAAAAACATCAGCACACAGTCGGGAACGTTCAGGTCATCGAAAGCGTGCTCTCCGATGTTTTCCAGTTGCCGCACAATGTCATACGAGCAATAACCGACCGCGCCGGCGGTAAACGGCGGCAACCCTTCCATCGCCGCGGGACGATGTTGCTGCAGCAGTTCCTTGATGACTGCGAAAACATTCCCCGTGCGCCGCTCGACTTTGCTGGTGTGGAGGCGGGGCTTTGCCCCGCGAGGACGGGGCAGAGCCCCGTCACCATATGATCGCGTGATCGTGATTGCGTCGCCACGCGACTCCAGCCTTAGAAACGGGTGCACGCCCAGAAATGTATAGCGTCCGATTTTTTCTCCACCTTCGACCGACTCCAGCAGAAAGGCATCGGGCTCTCGGTCCGCCACGGCAAGAAAGGCGGAGACCGGTGTCAGCAGATCGGCGGAGATCGACTTCGCCACCGGAACCAGCGTGGCGTCGCGGGCCAATCGGGCAAACTCTTTGTAGACAGGACGGATCATGTCTCTCCCGAGACTTTCATTATAAGGAAGCCGATCGTTGTGCCCACGTTTCCAATTCAGCAGACGCGCGCTTGCCTAGCCAGCGGGCCGGCAATATACTTTGCGAGGCTTGCCTCTGGATTGGGGCGGCGATCGGAATCGCAATCATGTGGAGATTTCTATGACAACCGCTGTGGACCTTGAGCAGGAAACTAATCCGTGGCAGGCGCAAGCTGCCCGCTTCGACCTGGCCGCGCAAAAACTGCACCTTGATCAAGGCCTATGGAAGGTTCTGCGCAGTCCGAGCCGCGAAATTATCGTCCATATACCGGTACAGATGGACGATGGACACCTGGAGGTGTTTACGGGATTCCGGGTGCAGCACTCCATTGCGCGCGGTCCGGCCAAGGGCGGCCTGCGCTATGCGCCCGACGTGAACCTCGACGAGGTCCGCGCGCTGGCGAGCTGGATGACGTGGAAATGCGCGGTGGTAAACATTCCGTTCGGGGGCGCCAAGGGCGGTATCATCTGCGATCCGCACAAAATGTCGCAGGGCGAATTGGAGCGCATGACCCGCCGCTACACGGCCGAGCTCTTCGATTTCATCGGCCCCGAAAAGGACGTCCCCGCCCCCGACGTGAACACCAACGAGCAGACCATGGCCTGGATCATGGACACCTATTCCATGCACGCGCGCCAGACTTGCACCGCTGTCGTCACCGGCAAGCCGATTAACATCGGCGGGTCGCGCGGGCGTCGTGAAGCGACCGGGCGCGGCGTGCTCATGGTTTGCGATCAGGCGATCAAGAAACTGCGCCTGAATCGCGACACCACCCGCGTCATCGTGCAGGGCTTCGGCAACGTCGGTTCGAACGCGGCCCGCCTCATGGCGGAAGCCGGATACAAGATCATCGGCATCCTCGAGGTGGGCGGTGGCCTGTACAAGAAGGACGGCATCGACATGGAAGCGCTGTGGGAATTCCGCCAGCGCAATGGCACCATACACGGCTTTCCGGGCGCCGAAAAGTACGATCCGGCCGAGCTCTTGCTTGTCGATTGCGAGATTCTGATTCCGGCGGCGACCGAAAACGTGATCACCAGCCAAAATGCGGACCGGGTGAAATGCAAGATCCTGGCCGAAGGCGCGAATGGCCCGACCACCGCGGCCGCCGACGACATCCTCTCCGAGAAAAAAGTCTTCGTCATTCCCGACATTTTGGCTAATGCCGGCGGCGTCACTACTTCCTACTTCGAGTGGGTGCAGGATCGCCAGGGCTACTTCTGGAAAGAATCGGTGGTCAACGAGCATCTGGAAGAGATTATGGTTGCGGCGTTCGATGATGTCGTCCGGTACTCGGAAACCCACGGCGTGAACAACCGGATCGCCGCGTATATGCTGGCGATCGACCGCGTGGCGTACACCATCCGCCAGCGCGGCATCTATGCCTAGCTGTGCTTTCCGGGGCTTCCAGCAGGAGGCCCTTATTAATTCTGGTTGACCCCGGTCGCAAGCAGTGTAATGATGCGGGGTCTTTTCAGCACACCTTTGCTTTCGCGGCTACGTTTTCGCAGCTGCACCCGAAAGCAATAATCCGTAAAAAATGGGGCTTGATGCCTCTTAAATTCTGCGAGGAAAAATGAATCGCTGTCCAAAGAAACTTAGTCTGTGGATGCTCGCTTTCAGCCTGGTGCTCGTGGTCGCGATTTCGCCGGCGTTGGCAAAAGCACAGGCGGCCGCAACCAGTTCGACCGACACCAGTTCAGACACCACCGCGAAGAAGTCGAGGAAGAAGGCTAAAAAGGACGCGGCGGCGGCCGCTGCCAATGACAAAGCTGCTGTCGCGGACAAACCAGCCGCCAGCGATACGACAGCCACGACAGCAACCAAGAAGAGCAAGAAATCGAAGGCCGCCACGGCGGATGCAGCTCCCGCCAGTACGGCCGGCGCCGCTCCCGTAGTTCCCGCGGCTCAGGTGACTAAGACTAGCTCAAGCGCCATGTCGTCGACCCCCGCTTCGGCGCCAGCTCAGGCTTCCTCCAGCAGCATGGCGGCGCCCACGAAGACCGCAGCCAAATCATCCACCCCGACGGCTTCTACTCCGGAGATCGCCGCCGCGCAATCCGCAGGCAAAGTCTGGGTTAACACCGAGAGCGGCGTCTACCACAAGAGCGGCCGCTGGTATGGCAAGACCAAGCAAGGGAAATTCATGACCGAAGCCGAAGCGAAAGCTGCCGGCTACAAAGAAGCACAGAAGGAATAGAGAACGACTATGACCAGCAAATTCATGACCAGAATTGTCATCGCACTTTTCGCGCTCAGCCTGTTCGGCGGAATGGCGGTGGCGCAAGCTGCCAAGACAGCGGCCACGACCCCAACTGCAGCGGCTGCCAAAGCCGATCTGCTCGACATCAACTCGGCGACCAAAGACCAGCTCGATGCTCTACCGGGGATCGGAGCGGCCTACTCACAGAAAATCATCGACGGCCGTCCCTACGCGAAGAAGACCGACCTGGTTAATAAGAAGATTATTCCCCAAGCCACCTACAACAAGATCAAGGACAAGATCATCGCGAAACAGAAGTAAGAGGAATTCTAACCGCAGAGGCCGCCAAGTAACGCCGAGTTTAATGAGCCAAAGAATCTCTGCCGACTCGGCAGTAGACGCTTTTCGCCGGAATCTCAAGGAGGCAGTTATGGGTTTGCTCGACAATCTGGAAAACCAGGCGTTAGGCAACGTGTTGGGAGGTAGCTCCAATCCCCTGGCATCGGGCCTCTTGCAGATGATTCAGAATCAGCCCGGCGGTTTGCAGGGATTGGTGCAATCGTTTCACGACAAGGGCATGGGTGGATTGGTGTCGTCCTGGGTGGGCTCGGGGTCGAATTCCCCGATTACTGCCGACCAGATTCACCAGGTTCTCGGCAGCGATCAGGTGAAGGCGCTCGCCGCCAAGGCTGGCATCTCTCCCGATGTCGCCGGTTCCGCCATTGCCCAGTTGCTGCCCGGGCTGGTCGACAAGCTGACGCCGAATGGGTCGGTTCCCGACCACAGCAACGTTCTGGAGATGGCGTCCAGTATGCTCCAGAACCTTGAGAGAAAGGCCTCCTGAGCTTTGGGTGGCGCGCGCTTGTTCTGAATGCGTGCCACTTTTTTCATCATCTGTCTCGTCCAAAGTGTCGCCGTTTACCACTGCCATCTTACTTTCTTAAACCGCGGCCTCCTCTCCGTTGCCTTGGCCTCCGATGTAGAGGATAATCACATTGAGCGCCCAGCGGTCCTGGCTCAGTCATCGCGTGAATCTTCCTAACTACATCACGCTCACTCGCATCGCCGCGATCCCGCTTCTCATCTGGATTCTTTGCACCCCACGTTTCTCGAGCGAGCAAACCGGGGAAAGAGAAATTCTGGCCTCGGTCGTTTTCATCCTGGCTTCGATCACCGACGGCATTGACGGCTATCTGGCGCGCAAACGCGGCCAGATCACCACCATGGGGATACTGCTCGATCCGCTGGCCGACAAGTTGCTGATCGCCGCCGCTTTCGTCACGCTGGTGCAATTCAATCCCGCTCTGGTGCCGGCGTGGATGGCTGTGGTGATCATCGGCCGCGAGTTTCTGGTGAGCGGGTTGCGCTCCATTGCCGCTTCCGAAGGCTTCACGATTCAAGCGAGCGAACTGGGCAAGTTCAAGATGCTGGTGCAGATCATATCCGTGGTAGCCGTGATTCTGGCCCGCCGCTGGCACGAGTGGCCGGTGTATGGCATTTACATTTTCCCGGTCTACTGGATTGCCTGGCTCGCCATCTGGTTCATGGTTCTGCTTTCGCTGGTTTCCGCGCTCGACTATTTTGTTGCCTTCTGGTCGAGGATCGACCGCAAGTCGGAGAAGCGGCGACGCCGCTCCTTCGTTCTCGCCCGGCGGAGAAAACGCGATGTCCAAGCTGTCTGAAACGCCGTCTGAAAATCCGGCCGCGCTTGAAATGGCCCGTCCCGCCCTGGGATGCGCGGAATTTTCTACGGAGGAACGCCGGACTCTGCTCGGCATCGCACACCAGGCTATTCTTTCCGTAGTGGAGCGTCGGCCTTTTGCGGAAGCGCCGCCTCTCCTGCCCCGGCTGTCGGAACCACGGGGCGTCTTCACCACTCTTTATTTGCAATCCGATCCACCAGGCGACATCACCGGCGGTCTCCGCCGCGATCTTCACCGCGAACTTCATCGTGAACTTCGGGGATGCGTCGGCTATGCCGTGCCCATCGCACCTCTGTATCGCGCCGTGGCCGAAACGGCCCGTGCCGCCGCTTTCGAAGATTCCCGTTTCTTGCCGGTGACAACGGAGGAGGCTCTTAAGCTTGAGGTTTCTCTGAGCGTGCTTTCCCTTTTGTTCCCGATTCGTCCCGAGGCAGTGGATGTCGGGCGTCACGGCCTGATCATCTCCCAGGGCGCTCGCCGCGGCCTGCTGCTGCCGCAGGTTCCCGTCGAACATGGCTGGGACCGGGAAACTTTTCTGGAGCAGACCTGCCGCAAAGCCGGCCTGCCGCTGGATGCCTGGCGCAAGGCCGCAACCATCGAGGCCTTCACCGCCGAGGTCTTTTCCGACGCCGATGTAGAAGCTTCCTGCTGAATCCGCTGGTTGTGCCCTCCCCCACTTTAGTACTCTTGTTTTCTCTGCACGCGGAAGTAAGCTGAGCGCTGGCCGCTTGATTCCGAGAGCGACGTTGTTAACAACACAGTGAGGGCGACATGGAACTTGTGGTTGTGATCGTCTTGCTTGTCATCGCTGGCGCGATGATTCCTGGGAATCCAAGAATCCATTTCTTCCGCTGATCGAAACGAACGCGTAGGGACAGCGCCCTCGGCTGTCCGCGCGAGCACAGCTCGTGGTTTAGGCGTTCTTACCCTTGAAATTCAATAGTAAGCGGGGCTTCGCCCCGCCGGACAGCCGAGGGCGGCTGTCCTACACGTTCACTCCACGCAAGAGAAAAAGGGGAGATTCATTCTCCCCTCTTCCGATCAAATTGTTTCGCTCTCTTACTGTTGGTCGTCCAGTTCCACCGTGTCGCCGGCGTACACGTCTTCCAGCGCGAAGACCACCATCCCGGACGATGCAGTCGGGGTTACGCTCAAGACGACCACTTCTCCCACGGCGCGACGCGGCAGATCGCCCACATGAATGTTCGGCCCTTTGGTCTTTGTAAAGCGATTGCCCTCAAAGCTAGGCGGGCGCATCTGTGTGTCTTCTGAAGTGCTCGCTTTGAAGGAGAGCGAGTCCACCGGATCGCGCAAAGTGGCGGTATAGGACCGTACTACGCGAAAATAGTCCCCCACCTTTACGCCCTGGTTCGAACCCATGTTCATATAAAGCTTCATGCCCGTGCCGAGGAAGCCGTCAAAGTCTTTACCGAGCACGATCCGTCCGCTCAGCTTTCCATTCGCCGGCGCGAACCGGTCGAAGTGCCCCGGCACGTGGAACGTAACCGGAGGTTTTTCCACGAAAGGCAAGGCGACGTCTCCCGGGTTGATGGGATCACAACTGAATTCGATCTGGGCGATGGCGCTGTGACTGCGGGTATCGACGATCCGCACCCTCCCAATTTCCGCATAAGGACGGCCTGCGGCAGCCAGTACTTTTCTCTGCTCCGGATAGATTTCGTACTCGTTGACGTCCCTTATTTCGCGGACGATCGAATACAGTTGTCCTGCCTGGTAGCCGCTCCCCGCCAAATAGATCAGTTCGCCGATCGCGAACTTGGTATCGTGAGGCGTCTGCAGACCCCCGTTCACGTAGTTCGCGTCGGGAACCTGCTCTTTGGTAAGAAATCCTGCGCAGTAAATGTCTGCCGCCGTCGGCGTCTGGAAACGCACGAAGGGCACGTTAGCCGACGTGGCGACGATGCCGGAGGCATCGGGCGTGACCGCCGTCGTCGACTGCTGCGATGCCGCCAAAGTCGCCGACACCATTAGTAGCACTAACAATCCTGTTTTGTTCATCTTACCTCCGACTCCCAACCGCTCCGGGGCTTCCCCGCTATCTCTCTCGGAAGACAAGGGTTACAGCCGAAAAGTAACAAGCGCGTGGGGAGGGGTCAAGGTTACGAGGGTGTTTAGCCCTTTTGCCCCAAAAGTGTCTCCCGAGTCGTTCGGCGATCCTTGAGTTGCATCTGCGCTTACGCCCCTGTAATATCGCGCCGTCGTTGAAAACAAATGGCCTTGGCTTTCTCCTCCACTAGCGCGCCCCGCTTTCTGCCTATGCGCCTGCCGAAGGTCTGCCTGGCGCTGGGTGGCGACACGATCGGCGACACGATCGAAGACATGCTAGCTATCGCCGAATCTATGGCTCGGGATAACCCGTTTATCGAGTTCCGTCTGGACTACCTGAAGCAGCCCCTGGCCGCGCTTCCCAAGATCTATCGTTTTCTCGAAACCCACCAGTACGTCACCGCCGTCGCCACCTGCCGCCGCTCTGACAATGGCGGCAAGTTCAAGGGATCGCTCGCTTCCCAATTGGAAGTGCTCACCAAGGCCCACGCTTCGGGCTGCCAGTTTGTCGACTTGGAACTTCAGAGTGCGCTGAAGTCGAAGCCCGAAGCGATTGCGCGCCTGCGCGGCCGCGCCGGACTCATCCTCTCATTCCACGATTTCCGTGCCACCCACAACCTCGATCAGACGCTGGAGAAAATGCTCAAAATCCCGGCCGACTTCTACAAGGTCGTCAGCACCGCCACCTCGCTCTCCGACAACGTGGCCATGATGAAGTTTCTGCAGGCGCAGAGCGGCAAGCATGCGCTGATCGGATTGTGCATGGGGGAACAAGGCATCATCAGCCGCGTGCTCAGCGTGCGCGCGGGCAGCGCGTTCACCTTTGGCGCTATCGATGCTAGTGCCGGTCTCAAAACCGCGCCCGGTCAGATCAGCGCGCGGGATCTGCGCAGTATTTACCGCATCGAGCAAGTTGACGCCGCTACGCGCATCTATGGAGTCGCCGGCGATCCCATCGAGCGTTCGCTCTCGCCGGTCATCATGAACACGGCGTTGCGCCGGGAGAACGTGAACGCCGTTTATCTTCCTCTCCACGCCAAATCGCTCAAGGACCTGATCCACTGTGTGCGCGAGATTCCCCTGCACGGCCTCAGCATCACCATGCCGTACAAGCAGGCCATCCTTCCCCATCTCGATAACACCGATGCGCACACGGCGAAAATCGGAGCGTGCAACACCGTCGTCCGCGGACAGGAAGGCAAGCTTTACGGTTTCAATACCGATATCGCGGGCGTCATTCGTCCGCTGGAGCAGCGCCTCACGATCGAGAACGCGAAAGTTCTCGTGCTCGGCGCCGGCGGCGCGGCGCGGGCGGCAGTGTTTGGACTAAAAGAGCGTGGCGCTGAAGTCTGGATACTGAATCGCACGTCCGTCAAGGCTCAGAAGCTCGCCCGCCAGGCGAAGGCACGGACTATCAAACGAGCGGATCTCCGCAAGATTGCGTTTGACGTCATCATCAACGCAACTCCGGTTGGAATGGGGAACACGCGCGACTGCCCGTTCAAAGACCAGGAGATTCAGGCCCGCGTCGTCTTCGACATGGTGTACGACCCGGTCGAGACGCACCTGCTGCAAGTGGCGCGGGGCAAGGGAATCGCCGTCATTCCCGGAGTCGAAATGTTTGTGCAGCAGGCGGCGCGGCAGTTTGAAATCTGGACCGGCAAGCCCGCTCCCGCGGGGGATATGCTGCGCGCGGTTACTATCGCTCTGCAGGAGCGCGCGGCGGCGCTGAAGCAGCCGAAGGCCTGAAGTGCCAAGTAGTCGCCGCCATATTGTACGTACGGTTTCACGTAGCCGTGTTGTACGTACATTGGCTGGAATGTTCCACAACGGAAAATCTGAGAGGCAGATCTCGGTTCTCCGTTTGTTCGCCCGAAAATAAATTTCTTGTGGTTGCTTGGGAAGGATGTATTTTTCTGTGTTTGGTGTTTACTGGCCGGTAATGGGGGTACCCCCTCCCATGGCCGGTCTTTTGGGATCAATACTTTAGCTGGGTTCCGCCGCCAGGTCTTTGAAGAATAAGGACTTAGAGGTAACGTCTTTATTCTTCTTTCACTTAGGGACGTTCCGCCGTCGGCTCTGGCTCCGGGATGGGCGCTTTTGCTTCCTCCCGTGCGTTGGACCCCCATTTCGTCCCGATCAAAAAGTCAAGCTTGACAGAAGCGGGGCCAGGAGAGGGGGCCTTTCGTCGTTCGTCGTTCGTGCATCGTGGCTTCTTGGGCTATGACGAGGACGGGCACACCTCTGCTTTGCTAACAGGTCATGTGAGATTTTCGGGCCGGTGGGGATGGAAGTCTGTGCGGGCGGTGACGGGGCGCACCCTCCAGCGGTGATGCCAAAGAAGATTGCTCTGGTCCTGGCGTCGGCGAGCGATACGCATGGCTACTCTGGGATGTAGGAGAGCAACACCCAATTGTCGAGATGTTGTTCTCCTCCCGGCTTCAGGAATGAAGCGAGTCGCGCTGGAAGGAAAGTGGGATCGTGCAAGTCGTCCAACACAATAATCCTGCTGAACTGGTGAAAAAACTGACTCGCGGCGGGATCATGTCTCTCAACTCGCGCTAAGACGGGCATCAGGTCTGCCTCAATGCCACGAAGCCCCTCCTCCTGTTCCTCTCGTGACACCGACGAAGCTTCGGCCCAATAACCCAACTGATACATTGCGCCAGGGTTCGGGTGATTAATGATCCGTTCTAAGTAGTCACTATCCTTCCCGCTGAAATAGAGGTATAGGGCCTGGCGGAAGCGGTGTATGTCACGGTTCTGCTGCGGCGTGAGCATTACTTCAGCGTCGGTACAAAAAAGTACCGCCCTCCCCGATAGCAGGGCTGCCCAACCGCAAGCATCATCCACGGATTGTGAACGTGCAATAAAAAGTTCTCCCCCGGCAGGCCGCCTCAAACTGAGCAGCCGCGCCACTGCCACCTGTTCTCGGTTGGCTGGCAGGAAAGCCCTGTATGTCCCCACAGATAGCAACATTCCGTTTAGTGCTAGTACAAACAGGGCAACGCCGACGGCAATGCGTGTCTTAGTGGACTGCTTGTGCATGCGGACCAGTGCCGCGGATACCAGAAACGTGAAAAGTACCGCGACCGTGGGATGTGCGAAGTAACCTGCATGCGACGACAATAACAGGACGGTTGAGGGAACCACAGCATCCCCCAGCATAAGCAGCGCAGTGGTTGTGCCCAAGCCAACCAACGGCCACTTTACTTCCGCAGGGAGAGTCTTGCTAAGAACCGTGGCGAGGGTCAGCAGGCACAACACCAGCCACGCTCCGCCGACCAAATGAGGCAGCAACTGTGGTTGAAAATAAACCGGGGAGGAGTGGCTGGCGTAGATGTTCAATGAGCCGCGCATCAGAAACGCCCCGTCTGCGACTGCGCACGCCACACCATAAACGAGCGGAATCTGCCACACACCACGCGGGCCCCGTGAAAGCAGTTGCCATGAAATGCTCACAAACGTGAGCCCGGCCATCATCAGTGTCGCATAGGGAAAAGCTGAGAGAGCAAGCAATTGCAGCACTGCCATGCCAACCCAACGGTAGAGACTTTTTCTGCGCAGGGCGCCCATCTGCAATCCGAGATAACCTAACAACAGGGGTATGGGAATCTGGGGAGCGAAGGCGCGCATGAAGGGAAGCCCGAGACCCTGGAATCCTGAAAAGGAAGGCAGGTGAACCCAGGCGGTCAGCAAAGGTTTCACCATGCCAGTGTTGACCAGCATTAACAGACCTAGACCTGCAATTCCGACCTCGGGTGAACCTCCTGGCAAGAAACGCTCGAATAACCAGAGCGCAACAGCGCAGAGCAGTCCCCACCAGAAGAGGTTCCAGATGAACATCGCGAGCCATATCCGGCCCGCAAGGAGTTTGTTCCAACCGCTGAATAGAGCGGCTCCCATGCGGAATTTCAAATATGCCGTACCATTGGCGGGTACCGGGACGAGGTAATAGGGATTTAAGACTTGTCCCGGGCTTACCGTTCTGACGCTGCTTAAGTTCAAGTACAGGCTGAGGTCGGGGGCAAAGATCGGAGGCAGGCTTGCAGCTCCGAAATCCGCCCTAGCCCTTAGGGAAGGATAAAGATAAATAACAAGCACGACGGCAAGAGCGGCGAACTGAGCCATCGCTCGACCTGCGGAGTAGCTCCTGGCCTGTGTGCAGGCAGCGTTCGGTTGCGGTGGTGACGTGGTGTCTGTGTCACGGAGCCGATTCGTCATCTTGCCGACAGTGTCTCGCGATGCGCTAAATCTCGCTTTCCGAAGACGAGGCAAAAGAACTGAGATGCTAACACGATGGCTGACATTATATGTCAAGATTGCATTCCTCGATGACCTCGCTTCCTGATATCATGCTGCAAATCAACCACTGTGAAACGTATGGGCTCACAATGCCGCACCGTCGCCTACTTATCCGATTCGATGCCGGTAAGCATGGGTGACTGGTGGTTCGAGATAGCCACCAGCGATCATTTCTGGATTCGGCGTCGTTTTGAAGTCCTGAGGCGACTGGCGGATTCGGTGGTCAGGAATTCCAGGCGCGCTGCTGAGATCGGTTGCGGCAACGGCCTGCTGCAAAGGGACATAGAGGATTACTACGGGAAATCGGTTGCCGGATTCGAACTCAATGAGATCGCCCTGCAGAAGAACGTGAGCCGCCTGAGCCCGCTTTACTGCTACAACATCCATCAGCGCAACCCGGAATTCCGTGCTCAATTCGATCTCTTATTGTTGTTCGATGTCCTTGAGCATATTGAGGATGAGTCTGGGTTTCTGCAATCCGTCCAGTTCCATTTGGCAGAATCTGGCACTCTCCTGATCAATGTTCCGGCGCACCAGTTCTTCTTTTCCGACTACGACCGCGCTGCGGGGCACATTCGACGCTACTCAGTGGATCAGTTGGCCAAGGTCGCAGAATTAAATGGTTTCAAGGCGCGCGCCTTTACTTATTGGGGCCTTCCCCTCGTTCCACTCCTCTTGCTACGGAAGGCAATGAGTATGAAGCGCAGCGACGGCAAGGCTGGATTCGATGCTCGGGGGCACACCATGAACACCCTCCTGTCGTTCCTGGCGCGATGTGAGCCGCTTCCGCAGAGATTCCTGGGTACGTCCGTTATGGCCGTGCTGGAGAACCATGCTTAGGTCCGTGAAAAGGAGCGCATAGGACATGACCGAACAACCGAGCGTTTCCGTCGCGATCCCGGTTTACAACGAAGAGGCGGTGGTGCCCGAATTGCTTCGTCGGACGCGCGCGGTTCTCGATGAGATTCCTGGTGGCCCACATCAGATCGTGCTGGTGGATGACGGAAGTTCAGATCGCACATGGCAATTGCTGGAAAGAGCTGCGGAGAAAGACCCTCGGCTGGTTGTAATTGCCCTCTCGCGCAATTTTGGTCATCAAACCGCCCTGGGAGCGGCCTTAGATTACGTTTCGGGCGATGTGACCGTACTGATGGACGGGGATTTACAGGATCCCCCCGAGGCCATCCCGGTTATGCTGGACTCATATAAGCAAGGGTATGACGTTGTGTACGTGCAGCGCGTGAATCGCAAAGAGGCCTGGTGGCTTCGTGCTTGCTACTACCTTTTCTACCGGCTGCTTGCCACACTCTCTTCGATTCAGTTGCCGCTCGATGCCGGCGACTTCGGCCTCATGTCAGACCGCGTCATACAGGAAATCAGGAGGATGCCAGAGCACCACCGCTACCTCCGTGGAATGAGGACGTGGGTCGGATTTCGCCAGATCGGTATTCCCATCGAACGCGCGGCCCGCCGCGCGGGCCGTACGAAATACAGCCCCCTGAGGTTGCTCAAGCTGGCGTCGGATGGGATTTTTGCTTTTTCTATCGTGCCGCTTCGCGCGGCGGCAATACTCGGGGCAACTGCCACCGGGTTGTCGGTCCTGTATTCTATTTACTCGCTGTACGCGAAGTTCTGGTTGCACTCGCCACAGGGTTTCACGGCGTTAATCATCGCTATCACTTTCCTTTCTGGCGTGAATCTTTTTTTTCTGGGAATTATTGGAGAATACATAGGGCGGGTGTACGAAGAAGCGAAGGGGCGTCCGCACTACGTGGTTCGCGAGGTGGTTCGACAACACAGTCTTGGCAGCCGAGCAGCAACGCCGCGCATAGAAGCACCAGAGACGTTGGAGCGAACGGGCACCGACTAGACGAGATGCCGGTGCGACAAAGGAATTGGATCATTTAGTGCAGGGGGTCGAGGTGCGGTGGGCGATTCGGGTTTGTTCTTGCGTCGTGGCTTCTTGGGCTATGACGAGGACGGGCACACCTCTGCTTTGCTAGCAGGTCATGTGAGATTTCCGGGCCGGTGGGGATGAAAGTCTGTGCGGGCGGTGACGGGGCGCACCCTCCGGGGGTGATGAAAGAACCAACCCTCCGGAGTCGGCGGTGCGGCGGCCCACCCTTCAGCTTCGCTCAGGGCAGGCTTTCTCACAAAGCGTGAGAAGTGGGGCACCCTCGTTTTGGTCTTGGCCATGGCAAGCAGAGGGACCCGTGTTTTGGCTCAGCGTGAAATGGAGAAGCGGCGTTCTCCGTTAGTGTAAGATTCCGCCCCTTCGGGGCGGGGATTTTCAAGGCATCTTGGGGTCTATCGTCCGATGACTCGTTCATCGCAATGCAGAGCGCGAGAGGATTGGCTCCCGCGCTGCTGAGCATCGGCTCGATGAGCCCCACCAGGTTATCCCTCAGCATGGTTGCCTCCCGGCAGAGCCCGCTTCCGTTTCACCCGGCGAGGTCATTGTAGCTGCGGTTGAAGAGTGTGCAAATCTTAAAGACGCCGTCTGCTGCCGGCGAAGTTGCCGTCGTCTACGCGCCTCCTCTAGCTTGCGATCGCGAGCCGCGTGGATCTCGGCCTGTCGTCCGGCGAGCCGATCCTGCGGCGTCACATAGCCGATCGCGCTGTGCAGTCGCACCGTGTTGTAGTGATCCACGTAGATTTGAATCAGGCGGCGCGCATCTTCCAGCGTCAACGGGGTCAGTGGCCGGATGCACTCCCGTTTGAGCGACTTATGCCAGCGTTCGATTTTTCCGTTCGACTGCGGGTAAAACGGCGAGGTGCGCACGTGCGTCATCCCGGAGATACGAATGAACTCCTTGAAGTCCCGAGCGATGAACTGCGGTCCGTTGTCGGAGATGATCCGCGGCTTAGCTCCCGGGTACTTCTCCTTGGCTCGTTCCAGAATCCTCTCGATGTCCGCTTCCTTCATCGACTCCCGCAGATCCCAATGCACCAGAAAACGACTGCATCCATCCAGCACGCTGCATAAGTAATAGAACGTACCCGACAGGTTGATATAGGAAACATCCACATGCCAGTGCTGGTGCGGCTGCAGCGGCTGTTCGAAGCCAGTGCCCTTGCGCGACGGCTTCGCTTTCCAGCGCGTCAGTAATCCCGCTTGTTTCAGCACACGCCATACGCTCGCCGGGCTCACTGCCACCACATCCTGATCCAACATCATGAACGTAAGTCGCCGATAGCCTTCCAACGGATTGTTCACGTGGAAGCCGATGATGGCTTCTTTCTCCCACGTCTCCAACCAGAAATCGCGGGGTACCCAACCGTTGTGCTCATTCACTCGCCCATAGCGCTGCCCCCAGTTGTAAAACTTGCTCACGGTCACCCCCAGCCAATGAATAAATCGGCCGACGCTGATCTCGGTCTTCTCCGACCAGCGCCGAACGAAATCCACCACCTGATCCCGCACATCGTGTGGTACCCAGGTCTCGGTCAGAGTTCCCCAACGCTTTTTTTTAACGCGATGTGCTCCGCCATCAGCTCGGCCAGGACCTCGTCCTTGGTCTGCACCTTCTTCTCCAAGAACTCAATCCGTTTCTGCTTCTCCTCCGCCTGGCGGCGAGGACGTTCCGTCGCTTGGAAGGCGGCCGCTCCGTTCTCGAAGAACTCCTTTTGCCAGCGGTAGAACACCGTCGGCTGCAGGCCCAGTTCTTCACACAGATCGGAAACCGGGACCTTGTCTAAAAGATGGCGCCGCAGAATGGCCACCTTCTCCTCAGCTGTGTAATGCTTGCGCTCTTTTCTCATACGTTCGCTCCGCTATCTTAACGGACGAACGCTTTCTCCATTTCCAGCTGAGGCGGGACACCCGCGCTATACTTACGTCCCGGAGAAGGGGGCCACCTGCCTGAAGTGGCTGTCTTGTAACTCCTTTGTCTTCATGCAGAGCTTACATTGTGCTTTCGGCATTGATCTTCGAACTCCACACAGACTAAAGCCTATGACGCAAAATCGTGGAAAGAACCAATTTGGCACCTAGACCCACAATCATCGAGCAGTCCAGAGTGTGGTCTCTGCCTTGTAATACGCCCACTCAAAGAGTTCCAAGAGCCACAATCGGCTTTGACTCATGAAACCGTCAATTAATATCCAATATTCCGAATCCATAAGCGCATTCACACTATGTGGATCGTAACGAACCAATGACCCCAGCCAAAAGAGGATCGTGTAGTAGACGAGCAGTTGAGGCATCACGAGTGGCAATCGAGATTGCAGTGGTATAAAGTAGTTCAACTTCCTTTCACGCGCCAAATGAGCGAACGCATTTAGCGCCAATATGTCGCTTTGCAGAGCTTCGAGCGGCATCTCATGCCTTCCAATCTTTTTAGGAGTGGCTGACTGGAACATCCTCAGTTCTTTGTCGTTGGACTTTACCTCAACATAGCCCGAACGTGCTGTAGAAATTAGCGAAATCAGTTTTCGCGCCGAGATGCCGAAACCCTTCAAGTGTGTGCGCCTAATAGATAATCTTAGCCATGCCTCCCACGCAGCTTCATCGAAAAGGACATCAGGCTGTTCGATGTCGATCAGCATCAGCATTCTGTCGAACGCGCGGCCATTTTCAACTGATACCTCTGGACAGTATGAAAACAAATCCCTGATCCTGAGCCTCGTCGGATTAGCTGCATTGCATGCACGCCCCGCCATAGATTCCCATAAGACATGCCAAATCCCCCTTCTAGTTATTGAGAGAACCTCTGTTGCCGGATCGACGAGCTTCTGTGGATTTGCCCTCCAACTAATCCCATGGCGATAGCATTCCTGGAGTCGATGAAAATTTGGACGGGTTAGTTCACATAGCCCCTTAGCAAGATTTAAGAATGAATAGTAATAGATCAGGGGCGCTGTGTTTGCTTTCGCTATGCGGGCAGCCTCATAGAATTCACTCGCCTGTTGTATGTAGAGCTTTAAATTCTGAGCAACGGCCTCACGATCTCGCTTTCTGCCAACGCCGTGAATTACGGCGGCGATCCCTTCTGCAACATTGCGAGAGCGCAAGTTTCGGATCGAGGCCCAAATAATGGTTTCAGGATCACCGAGAGTTCCCTCATCGCTGACAGTTGGATAAACGTGAAATCCAATGGATTCCCCTTTACGGGGTTCGGCCAAGGGCATGTCGATTCAACCTTCTCGGAACTAGGCTAAGGGAAGCAACTGTGCACCGCAAGAATAATGCGCAGAGCAGTCTTGAAACTGAGGGAGTGCGCCCAAGTTCCGCGCGTCCAACCCGCTAGCGTTAGTCCGCCCTCGCTCTCGCGCGCTTTCCGGTCCCCCGTCAAACGGTCAGACTGGCAGAGGGATAGCTATAGAGGGCGGGAACATTCCAAGCGTTCAGTAGTCACCTTCAGTCGGTTTTTTGTTTTTTATGAAACAGTTCTACTTCTCCGCTCATGTAATCTCGAAGAACTGCATCCGTCATCTTTTCGCCGTTGATTTCGAAGCTTTCAACGTGTTCAGAAACATGGAAACTAACCTTGATTGCCTTGAGGGGTACGGTCAAAGCTGCACCTGTATTGTCACGTATTGGCACATACTGGCCTGGCGTGTTGATAGTAATCTCGTGTGGTCCTCCGACTGGGCGATTTTCAGCATCGATTTTGGACTGGATCCACTCGTGCAGGAGAGGACCTTGGGCTTGCCCGGCTTCATTCACAAAACGAATACCTGCCAGACTCTGAGGAGTAGTAATATTGTCTGCTAGGCTGGGGTCTGACTTGTCGACTTGGAAGCTGACTGCGACATTATGGAGACCCCGCACGATCAGGTTGATCGCAAGGGTCTTTACCCGTCCTTTCCAGTCCTCATCAGTAGGCTCGCGCAAGAGCTTGAGATCGATCTTGTTATGCTCGGCAAATTGTTGAGCACCACTCTGGAATCCGACCTTTGTAACGATGATGCCTCGCGCTATTCCAATGTCTTCAATAACCGAATTGAAGCTTCGCACATCGCCAAGTTCAACAGCGCTCCCGTAGTTTTTGCACTCGACCGCAGCCATATGTTCAATTCCAGCTTGACGGAACTTCCACAATACGTCGATCTGATGGACAACTCCAGATTTCCCTTTGATTTTCTGGTTGTGCTTCACCTCAATTGTCTCGACGCCCTCGTGCTTCAGTAGTTGCTGATAGATGCTCTGTGCCAGTAATTCATATTCTTTGGCCTTCTCTTGGAATTGCGGACTTTGATCAGACATACGATACGATCTCCCCCTACCCGATTTTACGTGACCGTCCGACAGCTTTGTACGTCTGGTCACATCATGGGCGAAATCGAAAATCAGCCCTATCGATTTTTTCTCGCCGACCAGCAAAACTAGCCCGGCAAACGCCCACGGGACTGTCCCCACCACACGCCTACCCGCTCACTCTCGCGCCACTCCACCGCGCGCCTCGCTAGCCCAACCCGCTCTCGTAATCCCACTGTCACTGCCAGCCAGCGCCCGCCCGGCGCCCCAAGGTTCAAATTCCGTGGAAAGGGGGGAGCATTTTGCCGTCGCTGTACACTACCCCCCCCATCGTTTTGACCCCATTTTTGCTGCGCCTGTAAGATCAGCAATTGGGGACTGTTCACAAAACGGGCTGCTCTTCGCTCCTTGCTGCCCCGGAAACGCATTGCCGGTGTCGTTTTTCCACAACTCGCGCGGCGATCGCTCGACTCCACACCCTCGCTGACACGCCGTCCCAGCGCGCCAAAAACGCTTCCGTAGCAATTTGAGACGATTTGCGATGCATTTGTCTCAAGAAAGGTTGCAAATAAGACGTGCCGGCGGTACTATAGCTGTTGGACCCAGCTTTCGCGTCCATCTTGTTCCAAAAAATCAAAACTTCCAGGTAGAAGCGCAGCCCTAGTTAAAAAATCTAAAGGGGTGCCCAACGCCCCGGTGCAATTCGGAGAGAATGCATGTCGTGGTACGCGTACTGCCTCACGGAACACCAGACCCTTGCTAATGGTGTTCGCTCCCGTCGTCCCTTCGTTCTCGATGGAATTCAGGGTGTGAATTCCGCTCCCGTCATGAGCTACCCGAGTGGAGAATTCGCGGTGATTGTCAGTGAATTTGACCGCGCAACCTCTAAACTCGACGAAAAATCCGTTCTGGAACATGCCCGCGTGGTCAGCCAGAGCTTCCGAACCGCCACCGTTTTGCCCTTCCGCTTCGGAACGATTTTCGACACCGAAGACGCCATCCGGCAGGCGGTTCGATCCAACCGCCGCACTTTTTGTGAGAGCGTGGAGCGGCTTCGCGGCAAGTCGGAAATGCGCATCAAGCTGACGGTCCGCGACGGTACTCTTCGCGGCTCCATGGAAGAGATTGTGCTGCCCGATACGGTCGGCCGCGAGTACCTGATCAAGCTCCGCGAGAAGGCGTCTCGCGAGCGCGAACGCCAGACCAAAGCCCGCGCCCTCTCGGTGCAGGTGCACAAGCTCTTCAACCCTCTCGAAGAGGAAGTCAGCTGCAAGAAGGTCGACGCCGACGGGATGTTGCTCGATATCGCTCACCTCATCGACACCAAGTCGATCGAAAAATATCAAAACCGTTACAGCACGGCTGCCAAACAGCTCAAGAATTGTCAGATGGTCGTGACCGGTCCGTGGCCGCCCTATCATTTTCTGCCTGGCAAGGTGCGCACCGTCGCCGGAGACAGCTAGAAGCCAGTGCCGATTTGTCCGAAGCCCCCTTCCGAGGGGGCTTTGCTTTTATGTGGCGACAGGAGACGGGGCAAGCCCCGTCTCTACGGCGAAACCCGCTTCACCGCAATTCTGCCAATGTGCAGCTTTATGCACCCGGCCGCGAATCGTCGGAAAGTCCGCGAACCAGCCTGCTTCTAAGGGATTCACCCTAAGCTATTGAATTTGAATAGGTTCCCAAAATGGGCCGCGGCTCTCGCCGCCGTGTATCATTTTGGTTCGGCAAATGCTCACTTCCTTGGCACTGAAGAGGCCGCACCGTTGGAACAACTTCACTCTCGATGTTTGCGCCATCTCACCTCTGTCCGTTCCACTCCCCGGACGGCGTCAAAATGATTTACCTCTGATTCCCGCCACTTAGCCTCTTTGAAAAGGGTGGCCCCGAAAGGGGCCGCTTTTTTTGTTATTGCCGCTTCTGTGCATTCGCCGTCACTGGGTTCGTTGACTACGGTTCATTGACTCGCGCATATCGCGTCCGTAAGATGAAGCGGGCCCGAAAGCCGCGCATCTTCCAGTGATTGGTCAGACAGTGATTGGTCAGACAATGATTGGTCAGACAATGATTGGCAGACAATGATTGGTCAGACTATTTCGCACTACCGCATTGTGGAGAAACTCGGCGGCGGTGGGATGGGCGTCGTCTACAAGGCCGAAGACACCTCCCTCGGACGCTTCGTCGCTCTGAAGTTCCTTCCCGACAACGTCTCCCAGGATCCTCAAACGCTGGAGCGCTTCCGCCGCGAGGCGCGCGCCGCCTCGGCACTGAACCATCCTAATATCTGCACCATTCACGAAATTGGCGAGCACGAGGGCAAACGTTTCATCGCCATGGAGTTTCTGGATGGGCAGACGCTGAAACACATGATCGGGTTTCGGCCGCTGGAATTGGACACCCTGTTGTCGCTCGGCATCGAGATTGCCGATGCCCTTGAGGCCGCTCATTCCAAGGGAATCGTCCACCGCGACATCAAGCCCGCCAATATTTTTGTCACCGCCCGCGGCCACGCCAAGATTCTCGACTTTGGGCTGGCTAAAGTAGCACCACCGGGCAGTTCGTCGAGCCCGGTCGCCTCGGCGGACACGATGACCGCGGTCGCCGAAGAGCATCTGACCAGCCCCGGTTCCACCCTCGGCACCGTCGCTTACATGTCACCTGAACAAGTCCGCGGAAAGGAACTGGACGGTCGCAGCGATCTTTTCTCCTTCGGTGTCGTACTCTACGAGATGGCGACCGGAGCATTGCCGTTCGGAGGCGATACTTCCGGTCTCATATTCGAGGCCATTCTGAACCGTGCTCCGGCAGCGGCCGCGCGCCTCAACCCCCAACTCCCACCCAAACTGGAAGAGATCATCGATAAGACGCTCGAGAAGGATCGAGATTTGCGCTACCAGTCCGCCGCCGAACTGCGCGCGGACTTGAAGCGCATCCAGCGGGCGACGGACTCCGCGCGAACATCTTCCGTGGACACCCAGACGCAGGCGCATCCACGATCAAAGCGCGGAATGTTGTTCGTGGCCGCTGCGTTGCTCGCTTTGCTGCTCGCGATTGCAGGCATCGCGTGGTACGAGAAACATTCTCCGGCGCAATCCGGGACCGCAGCCACCAAGCCCTCCGTTGCCGTCCTCCCTCTGCAAAACCTGAGCGCGGAGCCCGACAGCGCCTACTTCAGCGATGGAATGACGGATGAGATCACCACCAAGCTCTCCAAGATCGGGGGCATCGATGTTGCCTCGCATTCGTCGGTGGTAGCGCTGAAGACGGCGGACAGGAGTGCGGCAGAGATCGGGAAAGCGCTGGGCGTCCGTTATCTGCTTGAGGGAAACGTGCGGAAGGCGGGCAATCAGGTGCGGATTAACGTGCAGCTGATCGACTCAAGCAGCGGATTTCAGGCGTGGGCCGACGATTTCACTGGCGAGATGAAGGATGTTTTCTCGCTGCAAGAGCAAACAGCGCTCAAGATTGCGGAATCGCTAAACCTCAAGCTCAGCCCGCAAGAGCAGCAGGCGATTCAGCAGCGGGATACGGGGAATCCGCAGGCGTACGACGCTTTTTTGCGCGGGCAGGCGCTACATCAGTATCCGGATCGGCCGGAGAAGCTGGAGGCATCGCGCCGGGCCTTCGAGGACGCGCTGAAATTTGACCCGAACTACGCCCGGGCGCTGGCCGGGCTGGCGTGGGTGGAGGGGCAGATCTACCGAAATATCGATGCGCGTCCCGAGCACCTTGAGCGCGCCGAGGAGTTTGCCCGGCGCGCGCAGGCTATTGATCCACGATTGGCTGAAACCCACCTGGCGTTGGGAACAGTGTGCGCCGACAAGTACGACTATGCGGGAGCCGCGCGAGAATTTCGCATCGCCACACAACTCGACCCGGACAACGGTTTTGCCTGGGACAACGTTTCCTGGGTGCTCACGTACGAACAGCCGCCGGAGCCTATCGAGGCAGAAAAGGCCGCACGCGAAGCGCTGCGTCTTCAACCCACGCTCTACCAGGCCTACTATCACCTGGGCCGCGCGCTGATTCAACAGCAGCGCTATGCGGAGGCGATTACGACGTTCAAGCGCGAAAAGGAGTTAGCCCCGGAGACCACTTTTCCTGAGCTGGGACTGGGGCAAGCCTTTCTAGCGCAGGGAGAATACGACAAAGCTGTGGCCGCGCTGCTAAAAAGCGCCCAGCCCGCGGCCGTCAACTATTATTGGCTGAGCGCGGCCTATGCGGGGCGGGGCGACAGGGAAAATGCGCTCGCTAATTTGCAAAAGGCACTCGACATGGGGTTCCACGATTTTGCCGCGCTCGATGCCAGCCCATACTTCTCTTCGCTGCGCACGGATCCACGCTTCCAGCAACTGACCGAGCGCTACCGCAAGTAATGCGCGCGGTCGCCTCCTCCAGTTGACGCCCGTCTCTCCCGCGCTTACGATAATTGTTCGACTTCACGCGGGATGGGTAGCTGTGAGGCAGGACTTCTGCATCACGACAGCCGGGCAATCGCAGGCAGAAATCGTAGTCAGGGCAATCATCAGGCAGCAAACATGGACAAGAAGAAACTAGAGACGTTCAGAAAAAGACTGGAAACTCGGCGCCAGGAACTGCGACACATGGTTGTCCGCAATCAGCAGGACGGTCGTACCGTCGACGATGAGGCTACGCAGGACGTCGCCGACCGCGCCGCGAGTTCCTACAACAAGGAATTCCTCTTCAGCCAGAGCAACAACGACCGCCAGTTGCTCAACATGGTCGATGGCGCTCTCGCTCGCATCCGCGAAGGCAGCTTCGGAGAATGCGTTTCCTGCGGCAAAGAGATCAATGCCAAGCGTCTCGAAGCCGTGCCCTGGACGCGCCATTGCATCGAGTGCCAGGAAAAAGCCGAGAAGGGTCTGCTGGAAGCCGCGCAATAGTCTTTGGTGTGGTGCGGACACTTCCGCCCGCGGCCCTTCGCCTAAACCTATGATTCCAAAAGATTGAAAGCGAACGGGTACTTCTGTCTGAAAAGCAGCGAAAATGGCCCCTTCGGGCCATGCCGTTCCCCAACTTTACTGGATGAATTGAACCTCAGCAATGGTATGATTCCTCCAATCCTCTCGCCGCGCTTGGGGGCTCGGCGAACGAAAAAATCTCTAACTCTAAGGGGTGAAAGTTATGGCTTGGACCAGTCCTGTTTTCGAAGAAGTCGTTCTCTGCTGCGAAATCAACTCCTACGTGAGCGCAAAACTCTAAACCTGCAAAAAGAAGATGCGCATTCGGATCCTCGGTTCTGCGGCCGGGGGTAGGTTCCCGCAGTGGAATTGCGGCTGCGGCAACTGCGTTGCTGTGCGCACGAACGCGCGCGACAATGTGCGCGAGAAAAAATTTCCCGGCAAGGCGCGTACCCAAGCCCAGCTCGCGCTGAGCGCGGACGGTTCCACGTGGTTTCTCGCTGGAGCCTCTCCGGACTTGGCCTTTCAAATCGAAAGCTGCTCGGATCTTCATCCTCGGGCATTGCGCGACACTCCGCGCGATTCGCCTATTGCTGGCGTGGTATTGGGAAGCTGTGACCTCGACCACGTTGTGGGATTACTCCTGCTCCGCGAACTTCAGCCTTTGCGCGTGTATGCCGCCCCATCGATCTTGCGGATTCTGCGGGAAGAGAACAGCATGTTCGGCATGCTGAACCGCGTCGAGCCGCAGGTGGTTTGGACGCCCATGACGACGGATGCGCCGTTTCCCTTATTGACCGCCGATGGGAAAGACTCGGGATTGCGATGTGAGGTCCACTACCTTTCCGGCCGCTATCCTAAGTATGTTAAGACGGAGATCGGGAAGCTCGCCCGCCAGGAAGCGACGGCTGCGTTATTCTTTGACTCTAGATCTGACTCTAAATCTGACTCTGAATCTAAATCAGCTTCGGGAAAGCGAGTCGCGTACATTCCCGCCGTCGGCAGCCTCAGCGATGTGCTGCTCGAAAAGATCAAGCACGCGGACCTGCTTCTGTTCGACGGCACCTTCTGGAGCGATGACGAACTGCAGCGTGTTCAGGGCGGCGGCGAAAGCGCGCACCAGATGGGACACATACCGGTGGAAGAAAGTCTGCGGCTGCTGAAAGGTATTGAAGTTGGACGCAAGATGTTCGTTCATCTCAACAACACGAATCCGATCCTGAACGAAGCAAGTCCTGAACATCAGGCCGTGCGCCAAGCGGGCTGGGAAGTGGCGGAGGACAATTGGCAACTGGAACTGTAGCCTCGGAAAACACCTCAAACACCGCAAACGCTCCCAAGCTTACGTTTGAGGAATTGCGCGCGGCCCTGCGCCAGGTCGGCGAAGAGCGCTATCACCACAAACATCCCTTCCACTTGCTCATGCACGAAGGCAAACTGAGCCGCGGACAATTGCAAGCCTGGGCGCTGAACCGTTACTACTATCAGTCGATTATTCCGATCAAAGACGCCATCATTCTTTCGCGGGCGACCGATCCGTCATTCCGTCGCGTCTGGCGGAAGCGCATTGTCGATCACGACGGCCAGGACGGAGATGACCAGCGCCTAGGCGGAATCCTGCGCTGGATCAAGCTGGCGGAAGCGACCGGGCTGGATAGAGAGCGGGTGGTGAGTACACGTGAAGTTCTGCCTGCCACGCGCTTTATCGGTAATGAGTATCTCCACCTGGTGCGGACGCGGCCATTTCTCGAGTGCGTCGCTTCGTCGCTCACTGAACTTTTCTCGCGCGACTTGATTGCGCTGCGCATGGAGAGGATGCGGCAGCATTATCCGTGGCTCGCTTCCGCGCTCGACTACTTTGAGGCGCGGCTGACGGAGGCGCCGGAAGACGCGGCCTTCGCGATCCGCTACGTATTTGACCACGCCGCGACGCGCTCGGATCAGGAACGCGTCATTCAGTCGTTGCGCGACAAGTGCGACATTCTCTGGGCGCAACTCGACGCGCTCTATTTCGCTTATGTCGAGCCGGGCTGGCCGCCGCCGGGTGCTTTTCGGATCGGGGATGAAGCGAAGCACATCGAGGGGAATCGTGGCTGAGTTGGTCGATGCGAGCGTTCCAAAGTTTGCGGCGGGATGCCGCTGGGGTGGGACCACCGACGCGCCGGTCGTACTGTTTCCGGAAGGCGCGATCCGCGTGGAAGGTACGGGACGCATCATTCTCGAACTCTGCGATGGCCATTTTTCGCTGGCTGAAATTGTGCAGAAGCTGGAAACGCAGTTCATGCTGGCGCCGAAGGGCAAGGTTCGCGCCGATGTTCTGACATTTCTGGAGCAACTGCACGCCAAGCGCATTATTGACTACTAGAACGGTGCAGGTGCCAAACCTTTATGAATTGTCATCCCGAGCGGAGCGAGGGATCTGCATCTTGCGGCGAACAGCAGGTCCTTCGCTTCGCTCAGGATGACAAGGCCTGGTGAGTTGATTTCTAATGCCGAATCCGCTAGCCCTGATTGCCGAAATCACGCACCGCTGCCCTCTACACTGCGTGTATTGCTCGAATCCGCTGGAGCTGACTTCGCGGAAAGAGGAGCTTGCGACTGCCGACTGGCTGCGCGTTTTCAGCGAGGCTGCCGCGCTCGGCGTTCTGCATCTTCACCTCACCGGAGGCGAGCCGCTGGCGCGTCCGGATCTGGTCGAAATGATCGAGGGCGCGCGCCGTTCGCGTCTGTACACGAACCTGATCACTTCCGGAATTGGGCTTTCGCGCGAGCGGCTCGCGCAGCTTGTGGAAGCGGGCCTAGACCATATCCAACTCAGCTTTCAGGACTCGAGCGAAGGTCAAGCGAACTGGATCGCCGGAGCGCGCACGCACGCGCATAAGCTCGAACTGGCCGCGTGGATCCGCGAGCATCAGTCTGGCGAGCGTCGCATCGCCTTCACCGTAAACCTGGTCGTTCACCGGCAGAACATCGGGCATCTTGAGGAAATGGTGGCCGCGCTTGAAGCGCTCCATCCCGATCGCATGGAAATCGCGCACGCGCAGTACTACGGCTGGGCGCTCCAGAACCGGTCGGCATTGCTGCCGACGCGCGCGCAACTGGACCGGGCGGTAGCCGTGGTGGCTTCGGCCGAGGAGCGGCTGCGCGGCAAGGTTCGCATCGACATGGTCGTTCCCGATTACCATGCCCGCTTTCCCAAAGCCTGCATGGGCGGATGGGGACGCCAGTTGCTGCTGATCGATCCTGCCGGCCGCGCGCTGCCCTGTCATGCGGCGGGCGTGATTCCGGGCATGCGCTTTGACAGCGTGCGCGAACATACGCTTGGTTGGATCTGGCAGAGCTCCGAAGCATTCCAGAAATTTCGCGGCGAAGACTGGATGCCCGAGCCCTGCCGCTCCTGCGACCGCCGCACGGAAGATTTTGGCGGATGCCGTTGCCAGGCTTTTCTCTTGACAGGCGATGCCAGCGCGACCGATCCGGTTTGTGAGCTTGCGCCCTTGCATCACCTGATTGAAGATGCGGTGCGCGAAGATGCAGCGACGGGTTTAGCTCCCGAAGTTCGCGAGGCGCCTTTCCACGTTCTGCAGGAAGAGATGGCTGGGTTCTGGAACTACCGGACGGATCCGAAGTAGGTTGTCTGCATCTGAGCCCCGAAGGGGTGACTGAAAATAGCCCGGCGCTTCAGCGCCGGGAATCGTAAGAAGGGGTAATTAAGTCCCGGAGGGACGGCTGAAACTAACCCCAAACGTAGCTTGGGTCATACTCGATCCCGTGCTTCTTGAGAAACGCCAGGAACTCTTCTTCAAATCCACGCTTGTGATGATGTTCGGCCTGGCAGCGGATGTAGGAGATTGTGTCTGCTTGTTGCGAGATCCCCACGGAAAATGCGCCGTATCCCACTTGCCACGCAAAGGCGGTCGCTCCCGAATCGTTCATCCATTTCGAGGAACCACCTTTGAGCAGTTGCATCGCCTTTGCCAGTGGTATGGTTGCAGGCAGGGACAGAAGGACGTGTATGTGATTGCCGGTGCCGCCTGCGGCGATGGCCTTGAAACCGTTCTTACGCGCAATTCCGCCGAGATAGGCCCAGAGGTCGGATTGTTTTGATGGTGGGATCAGACCTCGGCGGTCCTTGGTGGAGAACACGCAGTGAACGAGTTCCGAGACGTGGGTGTGGGACATGGGGTTCAGTCGCCCCTCCGGGGCTTGCTCCTTCTAGGCGTTGACCCGGCGCTGAAGCGCCGGGCTATTGTCGGTTGTCCCTCCGGGACAGGCACCTTGGCTCGTCAATGACCGCCGCGGATGCTGTATGTAGTTCTGCCACAGTCGGGTGGGTGACGGCTGTGACTGGCGTACATCGGTTTTGTGGCGAAATCCCTTTCGATACCCATGGTCGCAAGCCTTGTTCAGCCCCCTCATGTGTTGAGGCTGCGTTATTGACGACACGGCGAGAGTGCTGGTCGATGCCTATTCCTATATGCTCTACTGGGGTATTCGGAACGTTCACAATAATTCCAAAGCGAGTCTTTCAGAACACCGAGCAGCAGGGAGCGTTCGAGCGATTGCTGGCGGAGCGCGTTGCTAAGATTGTCAGAAAAGCCTGATTCTGTTCCTCTGACGTTCACGGAAGCCAACGCTTTTGACGCTCCCGAAATCCGCCTGTTAGACTGAACAATTGCCAGCCTACATTCAAGCCAAGAAGGAAGCCCGTGCGCGCAGAAACCCGGCATCAACTGAAACAAGATCGCTTCAGCAAAGTCACGCTCGAGGCAGCGGAGAACGCCGCCCACTGGACGGTAGAACACCAGTCGAAACTCATTGCCGCGGTGATTGCGGTTGTCGTCATTGCCGCGATCGGGTTTGGCGGCTGGTACTACGTCAACACGCAGGACGAAAAAGCGAGCGCCGAGCTTTCGACGGCGGTCCGCACCTTTGAAACGCCGGTGCGTCCGGCAGGCGTGCCTGCGCAGCCGGGGTTCGATAGCTTCGCGTCGCCTCAGGAACGCGCTACGGCGGCGCGTAAACAGTTCCAGGCCATCGTGGATAAATATCCGCACACTCACACTGCAGATATGGCCCGCTATTTCGCGGGATTGACCGCGGCCCAGCTTCGCGATAACACAGCGGCCGAGCGCAGCCTGCAGGAGGCGGCCGGGTCTTCGAACGCGGACCTCGCGGCCTTGGGCAAGTTCGCGCTGGCTTCCGTTTATCGTGCGGAGAATAAGAACACGCAAGCCGTCGACCTTTATAAGCAGTTGATCGATAAGCCCACGCTCGTCGTCAGCAAAGTGACGGCGCAGGTTGAGCTCGCCGAGTTCTACGAGTCGCAGCAGAAGCCGGACGAAGCCAAGAGGATCTACGACCAGGTCGAGAAGGAAAATCCGTCCACCGAAGCGGCATCGCTGGCGCAGCGGCGAGCGGCGGCGCTCAAGCAGTAGATCTTGTGGTGACGGGGATCTGCCCCGTCCGGGCGGGGCAAAGCCCCGCCACCATACACTACATTAGGTGCAGGCGTATTTAGGCGATGCGGCGCAGGCATACGATAAGCCGCTCGCAGTCCTCGACCGTGTTGTAGACGTTGGGCGTCACTCGAATCGAACTGCCGCGGACGCTGACGAATACTTTGTCTCGGGCGAGCATTTCGGGAAGTTCCTTCGGAATCGCCGTTTTCCTTCGCAGGGCCAGGTAGTGAGGCGCGCGCAGCGGTTCGGCGGGCGCTGAAAAACCCATGTCTGCGGCGGCGCTCGCCAGTTGACGATTGAGGGCGCCGGCAGTGTCGGAAATCTGCGCGACTTCCCACTCCAGCAATTGCTCCATCGCGCGTACGGCCGCTGGCAGCAGCGCGAAGTTGGAGCGCTCGCCCATGTCGAATCGCCGCGCCCCCTCGTCGTAGTTGTTTGTATACAGGAGGTTCGCAAAATCGCGAGCGTTGGCGCGCTGAATCCAATTCTCTTCCAGAGGAATTCCGCCATGCCATTTTGGAGCGACATAGAGAAGCCCGACGGAATAGGGCCCGAGCAGCCATTTGTAGCTGGCGGCAACGGCGAAATCTGGCTGCACGTCGCGCACGCTGAAGGGCAAAGCGCCGAGCGACTGGGTGAGATCGAGAACGAGCGCGGCGCCGAGCTTGCGGCAAGCTTCGCCGATGCGGAGCAGGTCGAGTCTTCCGCCGCTCGTCCACTGCACGTGCGGGAGCGCGGCGATGGCCACGTCGGGGGTCAGGGAATTCAGAACAGCGGCGGTCCAGTCGTTGTTTTCGGGCCAGGCGACGACTTTCAGCGCAGCGCCAGTTTCTTCGGTTAGACGTTGCCACGGATAGTAATTGGATGGGAACTGCTCGGCGAGCACGAGAATGCTCTGGCCCTTTTTGACCGGCACATTTCGCGCGGCAGTCGCGATGCCGTAGCTAGCGGAGGGAACGATGGCGATGCAGTCGGCCGAGCAGCCGAGGAGCTGCGAGGCAGTCGCGCGGAATTCGTCCGATCCGGTGAAAAACTTGTCGGCAGTGAGTTCCCACGGGTGCGCTTTGCGGGCGAGCCCCGCCGTTCCGGCCTCCAGTGCCGGCTTCATCAGCGGTGACATGTAGGCGCAGTTCAGATAGGCGAGGTCGTCGGGGATGTCGAAGAGATGGCGCTGGCAGGGAATCATGGGCTAGGCTTTGGACTTGGCTATCAGTGTACCAATGCAGAAGGGATTGCCGGCGGTGTATCGAATGAAGAGAGTGAAGCTACGAGTCGCTTTCATGTTGTTGTCAAGTCTGCTGGCAGCCTGCGCGGCGGCACAGACTGGTAGCGCCGCGAGCACCAAAGCCTCGCTCGCTTTCACGCGGGCGGAAAGATTGAAACGGGGTGTCAATACCAGTGAGTGGTTCGCGCAGGTGTATGACAAACGCGGCTACACGCCGGAACATTTTCAAGCCTGGACGACAGCTGAAGACATTGCGCTGATTAAGTCGGTGGGCTTCGATCATGTGCGGTTGAGCGTGAATCCGCAGCCGATGTTTAACGAGCACGAGCCCAATAAGATTCCGGCGGATTATCTTAGCAGCCTGGATGCGGCGGTGAAGATGATCCTCGATCACGGGCTGGCGGTGGTGATCGACCTGCATCCGGAGAGCGACTTCAAGGCGCGGCTGGCAAAAGACGACGAGTTCGTTGAGCGATTCGCCGACTTCTGGCGGGCGCTGGCCGCGCATTACTCGACGTGGGATGCGGACCGCGTGTTTCTGGAAATTATGAACGAGCCGGAGTTCACCGACCGCTATCGGTGGCTGGGTGTGCAAATGAAGCTGGCGGCGGCCATCCGGGCGGGCGCGCCTGCGCACACGATCATCGCGGCGGGCGCGCGCTGGTCGGACGACGACGACCTGGTTTTTCAGGAGCCGCTGCACGATCCGAATGTCATTTACAACTTCCATTTTTATGAGCCGCACATCTTCACCCATCAGGGCGCGACCTGGAGCGCGTATTACTGGCATTGGGTGCGCGGTTTGAAATATCCGTCAAGCCCCGAGTCGGCCGAACGCGTGGCGGCGCTGGTGCCGGATGACGTCGACCGGCTGCAGGTCATTCGCTATGGACGCGATCACTGGGACGCTGCCCGTATTGAGTCCGAAATGAAGCAGGCGGGGGAGTGGGCGCGGCGTCGCGGAGTTCCGCTGGTGTGCAACGAGTTTGGCGTGTATCGGGAGTATGCCGACCCCGAGGACCGGGCGGCGTGGCTGCACGATGTGCGGTCCGCGCTCGAACACAACGGGATTGGCTGGGCAATGTGGGACTACTCGGGATCGTTCGGCGTGGTCACGAAGAAAGACGGGAAGACGGTGGCGGATCAGGGCGTGCTGCGGGCGCTGGGGATGAAGTGAGGCAACTTCCGACTCATTCCGCTCATTCACCAAAGGCGAACGCGAATGCGTGGGGCAATGCGACCCAGCCGGGATTAGGAATTCAGAAGCGCCCTGAGTCTTTTGACAACAAGCAACAGCTCTTGTAAGTCGGCTTCCAGTGAATCGGCGCTGGAAGCCGGCAGCGCGCCGTACCCCCGGATTCGGGCAGGCCGGCTGTCCTCCAAAGCCACCCATATCTGGGACACGTCCGATGCCAAGATGCGACGGAGGTTTTTCTTTGAGGGCTGAAGATCATACTTCCGTACAAAAGAAGCCATGAGCGCCTGAAGTTGAAGCAGGCTCGCGCTGATCTGCTCTCCTTCGCTCTCAGTAACGGAGCCCTCGATGGTCTTCATGGCCGCTGGCGAATTCCGGTCCTCCAGGAGATCGAGCATACGAACCGCTGCGGCATCGACGATGAGCATGCCGCTCGCGATGACTCTACGATGGTTGTCACTGAGTCCATCATCCATGGGTGGTACCCCACCGCAGCCTGAAGTCTATGTACAGAGGCGAAAGCTTGACATGCTGCTGGGTAACGTACCTCGGACTGGCTGCCATTTGAAGCATAGCGACAATCGCGCCCGGACTCCCCTTGCTGTAGTGGACGATCTTCTGAATCGCTTCGTCGCGGTTGGCGGCGTTCAGGTGCAACTCCTGTGCGGTTCGCACCGCAAACTCTCGTGCGGTATCCGAATCGAAATTCCGCAGGGCATACTTCTCGGAGCGATCAGTGAACATCGGCAGCAAGAACCCGACATCTTCCATGTGCGCGGAGCGGGCAACCGCAATGAGCGGGGTTGCCGTCCAATTGCACACATCCTTCAGTGAGGCAGCAAACGACTGCGACGAAGATTGCAAGTGGTCGAGCACAATCCAATGGCTGGCTTCACGCAAGGCATCGGCGACGATCCCCCGGATGGACACGGCGGACTTGTCCTTGATGGCATTCAGACCGCCAGTCCCGCAGGCTTTGAGGACATGGCGATTCTTCCTCGCCAACAGCCCAGCCGCAAGCTTCCGAAAAACAGCTTGACTGCTGGAAGATTCGTCACAATAAACCATCTCGGGTACCTCGCCTGCCAGACGCTTCAGGAGCAGTGTTTTACCAACACCAGCGGGACCGTGAAGCAGGAAGGAACGACGCCGAGACACGAACTGCCGGAGTTGCTCTAGCTCAGCCTCTCTCCCGTAGATGGCGGCCGGACTCATGAACGCTCCAGATGAGAATCGTCGGCTCCGCTTAGGCGAACGAGTTCAGCCTCTATGCCCGACAGTCTTTTCAATGAAGATTCAACCGATGGGGCGCCCGCTGCATGGGCGGTGCGGGCACGAGCCAGCGCCCGCTCCGCGACTGCGCTCAGTTCACGCAGCATGGCGCGTATTTCGGCTTCGAGACAACGGCGGCTCTCTGTCACACGCTTCTCAAGATCGTTTCGCACGCGTTCGCTGTTGGTCTCCAAGAGAAGGTCGAGAAACTCGTGGGCCGCGGCATCAATCACCGAGTGCGCCCGAACAGCACCTAGGATAAGGTCAGCAGCGTAGCGCACGGGCGAAGCCGGGATAGCCAAAACAATGTACTCGTAGAACTGAAACTCAGAGCGCGTTCGGAAATCCTGTTCAGCATTCAACTCTTTTGGCAGATACTCCAGCTCGGAGGTTCGGATGCGACGTGTCTTTGACAAGAAATCAGTTGTCAAATCCGTGAATCTCTTCGCTATCTTGCGGTACGCTTCCTCACCTTTTGTTTTCTCGGTTTCCAACCACGGCATCGTGTGATTCCGAGCGACATCTTGAGCCACTCCCATTGCAGATCGCCGATACAGGGGTCCGTTGGTTCGCGGCAGTGATTGTAGGATCGAGCCAAGTTCGTGGTGCGCCACCTCTCGCACGGACTTGAGGAACAGATCCCGATGATCACCAAACGTCTTTGACAGGCGCTGCTGCTCTCCTGAGAACAGGTATCCGAGATCGCTTAAGGACTGCTCCGCTTGCGACACTACCTCTCGCAGTTGGCTGATCCGCCTCTCAGACTCATCAAAGGGTCGAGTCAACGCGTCCTGCTCCTCCTTCACTACGATAAGGAGTTGACTGGATAAACGTCGCACCGAACGATCCTCAGCGTCGCGGACAAGTTGGCGGCTTGATTGCTGCGTCAACTGCTCCAGCGCATCTACCAACGGAGCCCAGTCTCTTTGAGAACCACCGTTGTCGAGTTGTTCGAGGGCACTGATTTCAAAAATCGAACGGACAGGACGCTGGAGCCGACTCTCAAGCACTTGTCTGGCAAAGGAAACGGCCGCATCCCGATCTAGCTTGGTGACGCGATCTGCCTTGTTCAAGACGAACAGGATGTCGGGAATTTCTTTCGCGACGCTCTCGACCAGCGCCAATTCATCTCCGCCTATGGGAGGATCGGCGCCGATCACGACGATGGCAGCGTCGATGTGTGGGAGGAATGCATGTGTGGCAGCAGTGTTCCCGGCGAACACGGAGCCGAGCCCCGGTGTGTCCACGAAGCACATGCCCTCTGCCAGCAGCGGGCTGGGCACAAATACTTCCAAGCCGGCGACACCCTTGCTGTTCTCCGGGTTCCGCACTTCGGACACGTACTCCTCAATATCGGCTATTGCAATCTCCGTCCATTCACCGCTGCTTAAGCGAACCCGCGCCCCGAGGCTCTCTCCGAATCTCAATATCGTGGGGACAGCCGTGACCGGAACCACTCCACTGGGCAGGATGGGCTCGCCGATCAGGGCGTTTAACAGAGTGGACTTGCCGCGTTTGAACTGGCCGACGCACGCCACGTAGAAACGCCCTTCCGCAATGCGTTCGGCGGCAGAGCGGGCATCATCCGTGATTTGGTCGCAGTTGAATTGCTCGGCTAGACTGGCAATGCGAAGCAGGGTGTCCGACTCCACGCCGACAACGCTGCTTCGGCCTGAATCGGGCGGAGAACCAGAGGCTCGCAAGTCGTCGGATACTGCAAGACGTATCGCATCGTTTCTCTGGCGATCGGAACTCATTGCCCCTCTGACCGAACCCCCTCTTGGTGCACGTACTTGATAACTTCGACATCGGAGATGGCGATCAGTCCCTCATCGACCATCTGATCGAGAGTCGGTATGAGCTTCTGGATTTTTTCGTCCGTGTCGACAACCGATACCATGATGGGAGCATCGGACGAGAATGAAAGCAGATGGGGACGATGGATGAGCGTACTGGCTCCATAGCCTTCGATGCCTCGATAGACAGTCGCGCCTGCGATGTCCAGTTCGCGGCACTTTTCCACGATTGCCCGGTAGAGAGGCTTGCCCTGCCACTTATCATCCTCGCCAAAATGAATGCGCAGCATCTTTGCCTTACCTGCGAGTTTCACTGACGTACCTCCTGCCTGCGATCCGTGTCCTTGTAGTCGTGCGTGTACTTGATGACATCGACATCGGAGAGGACAACCAAACCCTGCTGCAACATCTGGTCAAGAATGGGAGTGAATGCTGCGAGCTTTGCTTCCGTGTCGATCACGGCCAGCATGATGGGACGGTCGTGAGACAGACTGAGGGTCTTGTCTTTGTGGATTCTCCGGTTTGCGCCATATCCAAGAATGCCACGGTATACCGTTACGCCCGCAATCTCGTTGGCACGCAGGGCCTCGACGAGAGCCTCTTGCAATGGTTTGCCGTGCCACTTGTCGTGCTCGCCGAAATAGATACGCATGAGCTTTGCCCTGCTTTCTGTCTTAAGCGGGTGAACGGACTCCGCTTCGGGCTGCTTCTTGGAAGTCTGGGCTGGCTTAATGACCGTGGTGTCCTGAATCTCGATCAGTCCTGTCCCCGCGAGTTCCTGCAACTTGGGCAAAAGTTCTTCCACACGCTCCGCCGTCTCGATGAACTCGATTTTCACGGGCAGGTTCTCGGCTAGTTCCACGAGGCGAGTGGTGTGGATGTGGTGATCCGCTCCAAAGCCGGCTATGCCGCGCATGATCGTCGCGCCCGAGACGCCGCGGTAGAAAAGAAAATCCAGAATCGCCGCATACACGGTGTGGCCGTGATACTGCTGGTCTTCTCCGACATAGATGCTGATTTTCTTGGCTGCTCCAGGTTTAAGCACAGGATCTCCTATCCGTTAACTCCACGTTATGAAATCTGTCCGTCACACGCCTTCAATCTCGATGGCTTTGCACCATTTCCTACAACTGCCTCATACGACCGCCTTTCCCACCATTGCCCCCGTCCACACCATCAGAAAACCCACAAGGACGCTCAGAACCATGTTAAGCAACCCGATCGTGAACTGCCCGTCCTGAATCGCTCGAAGCGTCTCGTACTCGAAGGTCGAGAAGGTTGTGTATCCGCCGATGAAGCCGATGGGAATGAGATAACGGTAGGTGGGGCTCAGGTGCGTTCTCTCCGTGAGTATGGTCATCACCAAGCCGATGAGGAAAGAACCGGAAACATTGATGAGAAACGTGCCATATGGGAAGCGTGTCCCCATCCGCTGTCCCACATAAACAGCCAACCAAAAGCGGGCAATGGAGCCCACGAACCCACCGACGCCCACAGCGAAGTACTTTCCCACGTGCCCAACCTTTCTGTGTCCCTAGCTCAACGCACAGCCGTCGTGCGCTCGAAGCCGCAGCTTAAATACTCAAAGCTCTGGATTTCTCGATGGGAGAACTCCAACATAATAGTGATCATGTGTTCGTCCCCTCCTTAAGTCAATGACGGTCCGCGGCCGCAGCCACATCGAGAACCTTCCTAATCCGCTGGCGTCGATGACGGCTGCGGAATTGATCCGGACAGGTCCTGCTCCGCCCGTCTGGCCAACAGGTGCTTCGGCATAAAAAATGAATTGGCAATCATTGTTGGCACCACCGCACTGCCTATCACCGTAGCGACCAGGAATGAATATTGCTTTTGGTCAATGATTCCGTGGTTCAGACCGAAGAGGGCCGAGATCGTCCCGAACGTTAATCCCGTGGACATCATTAAGGTGTAGTAGAGACCTTCGGTACGTTCATATTTGAATGCCTTCACCGTAGGCAGGAGCCCCACAATTTTCGACACCATCTTGGCGAAGAACAGAACTACGAAGACCAGCGGCGCTCCCACCAATGCAGGTACGGAAACGAAAGACCCAGCGCGGATGAAGTAGAACGGGGTTAACAACCCGAAAGTGAGGGTTCGCAGGCGACGGATGAGAACGTGATCCTTGCCCACAGTACCAGCCAGGACCATGCCGATCATATATGCGGGCAGCACAGCTTCACTGCCTGACCACACAGCCAGCCCACCCATTGCGAAGAGGAAGAAGAGAATGTACTTCGCTTCCAACTCTGACACTCTGCCCCCGTAATGGCGGAAGAACCAAGGCGTCAGAAATGGAAGACCGACAAAGACTGCCACCGAAGTGACAACAAACACCAGCGTTCGAGACGTAAACGGAGAAAAGATCAGACCCAGAGCTATGACCGTTCCAAGGTCGTTGATGAAGCAGGCTGCCAGGATCGCTTTCCCAAACTCCGTGGTGTTGAATCCAAGTTCGAGCATGACCGCGTAGACCACCGCTACCGATGTAGTGGATAAAGCTACGCCCGCCAACCAACTGGGGCGGGCCGACCAGCCCAAGATGTAGTGAGCGATTGCCGTGCAGCCCAGAAATGGACCGAAGAATCCAACGAGGCCCACCACACTAGCCTCTTTCCACTTCATTCGGAAAATGACAGGATCAAGCTCAGCACCGGCCAGGAATGTAAGGACTATCGCTCCGGTACCGGCGAGAAACGAAATCCAGCTTGCCTTGGCTCCGAGACCACCCTGGATCAGGAATGCGCCAATCACCAGCTGTGCCACGGTACCGACAACAATTTCGGACAGAGCGGTAGATATTTTCAGCCAGATAGCCAGCAACGTGGCAAGTAGAGCTAATCCGACCCACAACGATGCCAGAACCCACACGTTCTCCACGGGTATCAACTCCGAACCTGATTTCTGTGGGATCGTTGCCGGAAACTGACTCCGACAGGCGCCCCCTGTCAGGAGTCATCATCTGCCCCGGCCAAAGGGTGAGGCAGCGGTTAGCGGTGAACTCCTTCACCGTTGGTGTTCAACTCAATTATAACGAACCGCGCAGTGGGGGCAACGCGGAAATGGGTGGACACTGTGTGAAACTTCCACCTCGCACCAATCTCGATACGCGGAAACACAGGATCGACACCTGAATTGGGCAAGGGCAGGGCAACGTCTGCCGCGTCGCGGCCGGCGGATGTGGCCGTTTACAGGTGCTGCCCCCGCTCGGTTTTCGCTAACCGTGGAACTGGGCCGACTCCACGATTTCTCTTGGGTCTTCGACGTTCGCGTACTCCCAGAGGCAGAGTTCGTTGCCGTCGGGGTCGCGGAAAAAAGCCAGCCTGCCGTCTTTTTGCTCTTTGATCTTGCTGGTGCAAACGCCGCGGGCCCTCATCTGCTCCACCGCCTCCTGCAAATTCGCGACGGAAAAACAGAGGCGCGCATTGCCACTGCCGGGGACCACCGATCCGGGCGGGAGGGGCACGAGCTCGATGAGCACGCCATCGAGATCGAAGCGGGCAACGTAATCCTGCGAAACCAGTGGAAGTCCGAGGGTTTCGCGATAGAAGTTGATGGATGCTTCCATGTCGGTTACGTAATAGAAGACGGTATCGAAGGAGAGTTTCAGTTTGTTAGTAGTAGAAGATGAGAAATGCATGGCAAGAGTGCCTCCTTTCCTCGCCAGATGGCCGAGGAAGTTGTGGACTAGTTTGCCGACGAGCAAATTCTAAGGGAACGGCAGCGGACTTGTCGGTGAGGATTGGCACGGGTGGAGGTGACGGTGAAACGGGTCAAAGTTGTGTACTTGGGGGCGAGGATCTGGTTAGAAAGCTCCCAGCCAGCGGACGGGGAAGCGACTGCCGAGGGCGTTCACCAGGCGTTCGTCGGCGGTAATAAGTTCCGTCTTGGTCGTGAGCGCCATCGCGACATAAAGGGTGTCGTAGAAACTCTGGTTGCAAGCCACGGCGATCTGCAACGCTTGACTCAGCAAGTCAGAGGTGGGGACGACTTGGATCGCAAGAACAGCGAAACGTCGCAAGGAATTCTCAGCTTCCGCCAGGCTGATCCGGTTGCGCCGCACGGCTTTCCAGAGGACATTGCCGATTTCAGCCTCGATCAAGTCCGGCGCCAGCAGTTGCAACTCACGCCTCACGTGCAATACGACTAAACGATTCGCCTGGTCGAGAAGACCTTCGCCAGCTGCGGGCAGAAGCCACTTGGCGGCGACATTGGCGTCCACAACGCAGGTGGTCACCGTTCACGATCCTCGCGGATCATCTCTTCTGTGCTTTGAAACGGCCCCGGGCCGGGAGGAGTGGAAGCTTGCAGCCGCATAAGCTCTTCATACGCCCGCATACGGCGCCGCAATTCCGCGGGGGTTGGAACGAACTGCTCCAGCAGAGAGATCACCTCGGCGGCGATGGAGGTGCGGCGCTTGCGGGCGCGGGCGCGCAGGGCTTCGTAGAGTTCTTTGGGCACGTTTTCTACGTATAGGGTTGGCATAGGGATAGTCTAGCATATCCCTAGACCGAGGTTCGGCGTCTCCTGCTTGACACCGCTATTTTTGGCCTTTATTCTTAATTATTGCTCCCTGGGAGACTTTCGTCTCCGTGCGCACTTCCGCGGGCCTTTGCGGTAACTTGAGTGGGGGCGGCGGAGGTTCCAAGTTCCAATGTTCATCGAACTTAAGGATCTAGAGCTTCACCCGGTTGATTTCCGGGAGGAGCTCAGCCCGGGTGCGATTGATCTGGGGGCGGAGGTCCGGCAGCGGTCGCCGTTGCGCAGCGAGGGCCGGGCGGATCTGGTCGAAGAGCATCACGGTAAGCACAAGGTGGTGCAGGACATACGGGTGAAGGGCAAGCTGGAGACGAGCCTGGAAGTGGCATGCGCGCGCTGTCTTGATCCGGTCGTGCATCAGGTGGAGCGCAGCTTCGATCTTTTGTACCGCCCGCTGGGAACCGACTCCGGCCACGAAGAGCTTTCGGTCACCGACGCTGAGGCCGAGATTGGGTATTACGAAGGCGAAGGATTGCTGCTGGAAGACACTCTGCGCGAGCAAGTGTTGCTGGCACTGCCGTTGAAGACAATTTGCCGCGAAGATTGCAGAGGTTTGTGTCCGCACTGCGGCAAGAACTTGAATGAAATTCAGTGCTCCTGCGTGGACGAGGTCGAAGATCCGCGGTGGTCGGCGCTGAAAGAGATACGCGATAAGCTGAATCAATAGACGTGAACTGAAAAGGAATCATCATGCCGAATCCGAAACGTAGACATTCTCAAAGGCGCACCGCTACCCGGCGCGCTCATGATTCGCTCTCGAAGCACTCGCTGTCGGAGTGTCCGAACTGCCATGAGCGGAAGATGCCGCACCGCGCCTGCCCGAAGTGTGGAACCTACAAGGGGCGCGAAGTTGTAGAGGTTGAAGAGAAGTCCTAGTTGCCTTTTTCCGTCATCCTCCATGCCTAGCGTAATCGCACTCGATGCGATGGGGTCCGACAAGGCGCCGAAGCCGGAGATTGAAGGCGCATTGCAGGCGGCGCGCCATCACGGCGTCGGCGTGCTTCTGGTGGGCCCGGAACCGCGGTTGCGGGCCGAACTGGCACGCTATCCTGGCGCGCGGCGGCTGCCGGTTGATGTGGTTCACGCCAGCGAAGTCATCACCATGGAAGACAAAGTGGACGCGATTCGCGCCAAGCGCGATTCGTCGATCCGCGTCGGACTGCGACTGGTGCGCGAAGGCCGTGCCGCGGGCTTCGTCACGGCGGGCAACACGGGCGCTGCCATGGCCACGGCCAAAGTGGTGCTGGGGGCGCTGCCGGGAGTGGATCGTCCGGCGCTGGCGGCGGCATTCCCTACGGTTCTGAACACGGCGGCGGTTTTGTTGGACGTGGGCGCGAACGTGGATTGCACCCCGGTCAATCTGGAGCAGTTCGCGGTGATGGGGGATATTTACTGCCGATCGATTTTCGGCATGAAGCATCCGCGGGTGGGGCTGCTTTCGATTGGAGAAGAAGAAGGCAAAGGCAACGACCTGACGCGCGAGGCGTTTCAACTGCTCAAGCGGCTGCCGATTAATTTTATCGGCAATGTGGAAGGCCGCGATTTATACAACGGCCATGTGGATGTGATCGTGGCCGACGGCTTTGTGGGCAATGTTGCGTTAAAGACGTCGGAAGGCGTGGCGCGGCTGGTGCGCGCCGTGCTGAAAGAAACCTTGAAGTCAACGATCACGCGGCAGGTGGGCGCGTATCTTTCGCGCAACGCATTTTCCGATTTCAAAAAGCGGCTGGATCACACGGAATATGGCGGCGCGCCGCTGCTGGGCGTAAAAGGCGTATGCATCATCACCCACGGATCGTCGAATACGAATGCCATCAAGAACGCGGTGCGAGTGGCGGCGGAGTTTGCCGAGGGCAAAGTAAACGAAACGATCGAGCGGGAGTTGGCGCAATTGAGCGCGGCGGTTACGACGTAGGAAGGCCAGAGGTAATGAGGTCAGAGGTTAGAGGTCAGATTGCAGAGTGAAAATCCCGCGATTGCCGACGGCGTTTGCAGCGATGGTTTTTTGCCTCTGCAATCTGACCTTTAACCTCTGACTTCGCTCTTTAATATGACGAACAGTTCTTCTCGAATTGCATTTCTCTTTCCCGGCCAAGGTTCGCAATCCGTTGGCATGGGCAAAGAACTGGCCGACAACCACACGGTTGCGCGTCGAACCTTCGAGGAGGCCGACGAGGCGCTCGGCTGCAAGCTGTCGCAGCTCTGCTTTGAAGGTCCGGAAGAGAAATTGAAACTGACCGAGATCACGCAGCCGGCCATCCTGACAGCTTCGGTTGCGGCGTGGCGGGTGCTGCAGGAAAAAGGTCTGAAGCCGGATTTTGTCGCCGGGCACAGCCTGGGCGAGTATTCGGCGCACGTAGCCGCAGGCACGTTAACCTTTGCCGATGCGCTACGGACGGTCCGTAATCGCGGCAAGTATATGCAGGAGGCGGTGCCGGTGGGCGGGGGTGCGATGGCGGCGATTCTTGGGATGCCGGGCGACAAGGTCGCCAAAATTGCGGCCGAAGCGGCGCAGGGAGAAGTTTGCCAAGCGGCAAATATTAACTCGCCCGAGCAAGTCGTGATCTCGGGACATGCCGGCGCGGTGGATCGTGCCATCAAGCTGGCCCACGAGCGCGGAGCGAAGAAGGCGGTGAGCCTGCCAGTGAGCGCACCTTTCCATTGCTCGCTGATGCAACCGGCACAGGATCGTCTGGCGCGAGACCTGCGCGGGCTGAGTTTTCAGAATCCGTCGTGCCCGGTGATCTGCAATGTCGATGCTGCGGTTGTCAATTCCGCGGAGGCTTCGCGCGAAGCCCTGATTCGCCAGGTGACCGGTTCGGTGAGGTGGGAGCCGTCGGTGCGGCTGCTGATCGAAAAGGGGGTCGACCTGTTTGTCGAAGTTGGTCCGGGAAAAGTTCTGTGGGGACTGATGCGGCAGATCGATCGCTCGAAGACCTGCGTGACGGTAGGGGATGACCTGTCGCTGCAGAAGACGCTGGCGCAGATTGCGGCCACGGCGGTGTAGCTGCCGAGCTGCGCTCGGCTTGGACACTTCGACTTAGCTCAGGGCAGGCTCGCGAGGGCGCCCGTCCCCACTCTAGTACGGATACACCGTCAGTGTCTTGTCTGATTTCTGCACGAACATGCGGGCGTGCTCGGCGCGGTCATTGACGATCACCTCGACCACAACGCCTCCGCCACCAAAACCTTTGGTGTTGGCCGATCCGTAGATTCTGTGGGACTTGATCAGGCCCCACTCGCCGCCCGGTCCCCAGTCGCGATAGAAGTCGGCATACGTGTATTGAGAATATTTCTGCTGATGCTGGCGCCAGCTGGGATCGCTGAAATAAATGCCGTAGGCGGTTTCATAATCCTTCTGCTGCAGCGCGGTGAAGAACTTGTCCACGGAGTGCTCTTCGGGCCAGTTGCGGTACACCCAGGCCAGCACTGCCAGAACGATCGCGAGCAAAATCGCGACCGCGATCTGGATCTTTCGCCGCCGTGCTTTCGCCGTGTCGTAGGGCTGGGCGTCGAGCAGGGTCATAAGTCTCCACTAAGCATAACGGATTTCCCGAAGATTAAGGGAGGTGAAGGCGCCGGTGCCGGTCGAAATCGGTCCCCGGTTGCGGAAGTCCCGGCTCTCCCATATTTCGGTTACGAGGTTCCGACGATCTCCGGCTCCGACCCTTAGCACTTCCGGGTCAAGCGTGCCGTCGTGGGCACGGCGGTCGAGAGCTTGACATTGGTTGTCATGGCTTTCTAAAGCGCTGGGTGGAACTGCCGATGTACATCAAGTCAGTCAGGAAATGGCATCAGGCGATTTCCTGGTCTGCAGCGGTGGGAACCCATGGATAAGATACGAGCGCTCATTGTGGACGACTCCTCGGTGATGCGTAAGATAGTCGAGCGTTCGCTGCGGCAGGCGGGCATCGAAATCGAAAAGGTTGTGGAAGCCTCGAACGGGGCCGAAGCGCTGGCGGCGTTGCGCAACAACGTGGTCGACCTCATCCTGTGCGACATCAACATGCCGGTTATGGACGGACTGGAATTTGTCCGCCAGGTCCCCACGGTGGAAAGCGCCAAGGGAGTTCCGATCGTGATGATCACCACCGAAGGCAGCGAATCGCACGTGGTGCAGGCACTTTCGGCCGGCGCTCGCGGATACATCCGCAAGCCGTTTACTCCCGATCAGGTGAAAGAGCACGTCCTGCCCGTGCTGAGGAAGAAACCATGACTACAGATGTTACATTGGCCACGCGTTCTCGCGAGGAGGACTGGCTCCCCGTACTCGAACTTGCGGTTGAGGAAGTTTTCGAGATCATGGTGGGTTACCGGGTGAAACCGGTCGCGCAAGCCGCGCATAGGCCCAAGGGGGAATTCACCGCCATGGTCGGTTTGGCCGGGGCGTTATGCGGAATTCTGACGGTTTGCTGCGACGCACAGACCGCCGGCCAAGTTGCCAAGTGCATGCTGGGAGACACAGCCAAGTCCGAAGAAGAAGTCGCGGACGCGCTCGGAGAAATCTGCAACATGATCGCAGGAAACTTCAAGAACAAGCTCGCGGGCACCGATGACCGGTGCATGTTGAGCGTGCCCACCGTCATCAGCGGCGGAGAATACAACTTCTATTCGCTGGCCGATGGAAATTTCATGGAAACGGTCATGCTGTTTGAGGGCGCAGCGGTTGCCGTTCGTCTTCAACTCAACAGTTGATCCCCCAAAACGATATGCCAAGTCTCCAACCTTGTTAGAAAACTTTGCCGGGTCGCGCACGGCAGAGTTTTCCCCACCCGCAAACTCTAAGGCGCTTCCAATGTTGCTTTTGCCGGCCTCCAGTGCTAAGCGGTTCAGAACATAGTCATTTGTGAAAACGTCCCTTTTCTCCGTCATGGCGATTGGCTTGCTCCCTGTGTAACCACAAGGAGTCAATGTGGACAGTGGATTCTACGCAGCGTGCGCCGGGTTACAAGCGCAGAGCCAGGCACTCGAAGTGGCAGCCCACAATCTGGCCAATCTGAACACAGCCGGGTTTCGCGGGCAGCAGACAACCTTCCAGTCAATGGTGGCGGCGTCGCGCCCAACCGTCCCAAATGTGCTCAACAATGTTCTCAACTCGGTTCTCAACTCGGCGACGAACAATTTTGGGGTGCTCGAAGGGACGCACCTGGATCTGACTGCGGGCAATCTGGCAGCGACCGGTAACCCGCTGGATGTGGGGATTGAAGGTGGCGGTTTTTTTGCCATCCAGACCGCGCTCGGCACACGCTACACGCGCAACGGAAGCTTCCAGGTCTCGAGCAGCGGGCAACTGGTGACGGCGGCGGGCGATCTGGTGCTCGGCACCCTGGCGCTCAAAGATAGAGATAGAGATAAGGGTGGGATCACGGTTCCAGCGGGAGTGATTTCAATTGCATCGGACGGGACACTTTCGGTGAACGGGGCGGTCGCGGGCAGCATCCAGCTAGTGGAGTTCGCTCCCGGCACCAAGCTTACCTCCGAAGGTGAAACCTTGATCGCTGCCCCCGAGGGTAGCGCGAAGCCAGCGCAGCAGTCCTCGCTCAAGCAGGGCGCACTCGAATCTTCGAACGTGAATTCCATCAGTTCGGTGGTGACGCTGATCGGAGTGCAGCGGCAGGCCGAAATGCTGCAGCGGTGTATGTCGCTGTTTGACACCGAATTTAACCACATTGCCAGCACTGACCTGGCAAAAGTTTAGGAGGAATTATGTTTCGAGCACTCTACACCGCCGCTACCGGCATGCAGGCGCAGCAAACGAATCTGGATACCATTGCCAATAACCTGTCCAACTCCAGCACCGCCGGCTTCCAGAGCCGCCGCATGCAGTTCCAGGATCTGATCTACCAGAGCATGGTGGTGCCGGGCGCAGCTGCCTCCCAGCAAACCACGGTGGCCACGGGTCTGCAGGTAGGTCTCGGCACGCGCTCTTCGGCGTCGGAAATCCTGCAGATGCAGGGCGACCTGAGTCAGACGAGCAACCCGCTTGATCTGGCCATCGAAGGGCAGGGACTATTTCAGGTGCTGCTGCCCACCGGAGAGACGGCTTACACGCGCAGTGGCGAATTCCACCTGGACGCGCAAGGCAATGTGGTGACCGCCGCCGGGAATCCGCTCCAGCCCGCGTTAACGGTACCGGCGGGCGCCACCTCGGTCACGATTGCTTCGGATGGGACCGTGTCGGTCACGCTGGCTGGGCAAACCGCAGCCCAGCAGGTGGGCACCCTGCAACTCGCGCTGTTTCCGAATCCGGGCGGATTAAATAGCGTCGGCCAGAATCTGTATCTTGCCACCACCGCTTCGGGCGATGCCGCCGTCGGTACCCCGGGCGGCAGCGATGGTCTGGGGCAGATCGAGCAAGGATATCTGGAGCAGTCGAACGTCAGCGTGGTCGATGAGTTCATCAACATGATCGTGGCCCAGCGTTCCTACGAAGCCAGTTCACGCGTGGTCCAAGCCGCCGATGAAATGCTTCAGCTGATCAACAACCTGGGAAAGTAGCCTGAGAAAAGTGGAAGGACTTGAGTGATTGCCCGATCCATTTTCGCGCGCCCCCTGTTCGCCTTCGCGGTCGCCGCGGGCTCGTTGCTCTGCGCCGGGTTCTCGGGCCAGATCTCGGCTCAGATTTCGACCCCAGAGTCCGGCACGCTGCCTGGCACTTCGCCAACGGTAACGCGGCAGGAAGTGTGGCAGGCGGTAGTGGCTGAACTCCGCCAACGAGGGCTTTCGGAACGGCAGTTGCCACGGGTGGAGGATCTCAATCTGCCGGCGGCTCTTCCGGCGCTTGCCGGACGGAAGTTGCGGGTCTCGTCTGAATGCTGGGACGCAGGTCCGCAACGCACCCAATTTCGTTTGGAGTGCGGCGCACCCGGGCAGTGTCTACCGTTCCTGGTCTATCTCCATGGCGAGGTCCATGACGCTCTAAATGCAGACGCGGGCGCGCCAGCCGGGTCCTGCCGCCTGGCGTCGGGGCCGCGTCTGGCATCAGGGTCGCGCCCCGTGCCGGAGGCTTCAGCGAAGCCCGCAGTACGCGCCGGAGACCGGGCAAGAGCGGTATTGCTCTCCAACGGTTTGCGCATGACCGCGAGTGTGACCTGTCTCGATCGCGGCCGCGAAGGCGAAGTCATTCGCGTGCGCGCTCTGGATGGGCACATTTTCCGGGCGAGGATTTCCGGGCCAGCCCTGCTCGAAGCTTTGCCGCAGTAATAAGTAGTTTAGAAAGCAAGGGTGGAGACGGGGCTTGCCCGCCTGGACGGGGCGGAGCCCCGTCCCCACATGAAAAAGAGGACATCAGTGAAGACGGTACTCTGTTTGCTGCTCCTTTTGACGACGGGCTGGCTGTACGCATCGAAGCGGGACACGAAGAAGGACAGTCTGGCAAACTACCTTGCCCGCGTGCAGATGGGGCAAACTGCCGCGACCGCGCTCTCCTTGGGCAGCATTTGGGTGGATTCGGGACGGATGGCATCTCTCAGCGCCGATTACAAGGCCATGATCGTCGGAGACCTGATCGAGATTGTCGTGGTGCAGGGCGTGACTTCGATGAACGCCAACGCCGTGAGTACGAACCGCACGCTAAGCACCAGTTCGGGCATCAGTTCGCTGCCCGGCAAGATCAAGGTCGGAGGGGTTTCGAGTCTGCTTGGGCTGAACTCGTCCGAGGCCTTGGCGGGCAAAAGCGCGGCTTCCACGGCTACGAACGTGACCACCAACCTGTCGGGCCGTGTGGTTGCGGTTCTGACCAGCGGGAACCTGGTCGTCGAGGCGGAACGCATCATCAACATGAACCACGAGAAGCAGACCATAGTGTTGCGCGGGGTGGTGCGCCGGGGCGATATCGGACCGAACAACACGGTTGCATCGGATGCCGTCGGCGATCTGGAACTGGAGATCAAGGGCAAGGGCGTGATCTCGGACGGGGTGCGGCCGCCGAATCGGGTGCTGCGTGCCATCCTGAATTTCTTGGATTTCTAGGAGCCTCATTCTTATGAAAGCCGCTTTGGTCGCCGGTTTCCTAACGCTTGCGCTTTCTGGAGCGCTCGTTATTTCTGCGAACGAAGTCTTTGCGAACGAACCGGTGGCAGTCAAAATCCGCGACCTGACGAGTGTTGAAGGCGTACGGGGAAATCCCCTGATCGGGTATGGCATGGTGGTGGGACTCACACGCACCGGGGACAGCCAGCAGACCGTGTTCACCACCCAGACTCTGGCGAACATTATGCAGCGCATGGGCGCGCAGATTCCGCCGTTGACGGCGCGCGTTGCCAATGTGGCAGCAGTGTTTGTGACCGCCAGTTTGCCGGCGTTCGCGCGGCCCGGTACGGAACTGGACGTGACCGTTTCTTCGATCGGCGATGCCAAGAGTCTCGAAGGCGGGCTGCTCCTGCTCACTCCGCTGTATGGTGCGGACGGCCAGGTTTACGCCGCCGCCCAGGGTCCCATCGCGGTGGGAGGATATGCCGCAGGCGGCGCGGGCGCGAGCAAGCAGCTCAATCATCCAACCGTGGGAAGAATTCCGGCGGGGGGCCGGGTGGAGCGTAGTCTGGCCTTCGACTTCAATCGCCTGGCGCCGGTTTCGTTGCTCTTGCGCGAGCCGGATTTTTCGACGGCGGGCGAAATCTCCGACGCTATCAACCGCGAATTCGGACACGCGGTCGCGAGCGCGCGCGACGGCGGACGAGTGGAGGTCGATGCGGCTGCGACCGGTGTGGCGAACCTGACCGCGGTCTTGGCAAAAATCGAGAACCTTACCGTGCCCGTGCAGCGGCGCGCCCGCGTCGTGCTCAACGAACGGACGGGAACCATCGTCATGGGGAAAGACGTGCGTCTCGGAGCCGTGTCCATTCTGCACGGCGGGTTCTCGGTGCAGATTTCGACCGAGTATTCCGTTTCCCAGCCCGCGCCGCTCTCCTCGGGGAAAACCGAAGTCGTCGGCGAGACCGAAGTAAAGACCAAAGAGAGCCCGGCGAAGCGCCTCGAAATCGGCGAAGGCGCCAGCATCGACCAACTGGTCAATGGATTGCAATCCATGGGCGCGACCGCCCGCGATGTGATCTCGATCATACAAGCAATCAAAGCGGCCGGCGCCCTTGATGCCGACCTGGAAGTTATCTGATGCGAGGTGATTTGATGCTAGGTAATTCGATGAATGTTTCGCTCTCTGCCAGCCGGAATTATGTGACCTCAACCAACCCTCAGGCCGCCAAAGCGGTGCTGAAAAATGAAAAGGCCGCGCGCGACTTTGAAGCCATGCTGCTCACCCCCGTGCTCGACGCTTTGCAGGGGACGTTTGCGGGCGATTCCGAGGACTCGAAAAGCCCGGGGGCGAGCGATTATCGCGCCATGGGAACCCAGGCGCTGGCGCAGTCGATGGCCGAGCGGGGTGGGATTGGCATCGGACAGCTGATCTTGCGCCATTTGCAGCCACCAAAGGTATCGGGTGGAAGTTGAACGGGGGTTTTACTTTGGGCGCTAAAGTTTTTCCCGACTCTGCCGATCTTAGCTTTGACCTGTATTGCGTCTGCCGAGGAGCGGCCGCCGCATTAAGGATTGCTGAGAATCTGCCGATACAAAAGGCAGGAGGGGATCGGAGAAATATATGAGAGTCGATTTCACCACTTTTGGAGTGGAGCCACCAGAGAATAGCAAGCCGGGCCGCGTGGGACAGGCCGGGAACTCCGGGAGCGGCACCACCAGCGCCACGGGCAGCGCGTCCAGCAGCAGCACGTCCAGCAGCACAGCGGGCGTGGATCAAACCCGCTTCTCGTTCGATCAGGTGCGGATACAGTCACTGCAGGCTCAGGTGTTGGCACAACCTGAGATTCGCGAGGCCAAGGTCAAATCGCTGCAGGAGGCGATTGACAATGGCGAATATTCGGTTTCCGCCAGCCAGGTGGCCGACGCACTGGTCAGCGAACTGGGCGGCGGAGCCGGGGGCTAGCCGGAGTGAATTATGGACCCGTTAATTACGAACGGGATCGATCCGGCGCTGCTGCGCGTGCTGGAGAGGCGAGGCCAGGAGCGCGACCTAGCGCCCCGGCGCAAGCGTCCGGCTGTGCCCGAGAAAACGATCGAAAAAGCCGAAGAAAACGACCAGGAGCCGGGCCTCGACGCTCCGAAGCACACCCTGGATGACCTGGCATGATGGTGATTAGGACGTGCAACCTAGCCGACAACGCGGCCGGACGACGAATTTTGGTTTGGCGATCTGGAACTGACGCCTAGAACTAACGAAGAGCCGAACTGCTATGGATCTTATCGACACCTCGCTTCCCGAACTGGGCAAACTGATCGAGCGGCGGCTTGCGCTGTTGCGCGTCCTAGCCGAGAGTCTGGAGTCGAGCAGCCTGGCGCTGGCACAAAACGATGCGGAAGCGATCGCGCGCGGCGCGGCGCATCAGGCGGAGCTGTGCCGGCAATGGAGCCGCCTCGAGAACCAGCTTCGTCGCGAGGCCGGTCGTCGTTCGGGGCCGCCATCGGCCGGCGCCTACGGCAAGCCCGCGCAAGCTGAACACTCGGCGCGGCTGCAAGCCGAGTGGGAGGCGCTCGGAATTCGGATCCGTTATCTCACGCGAGTGCACTGGTCGCTGCTGCGGCACTTGCAGCGCAGTCTGGCCGTCATGAATCGCGTGGTCGAAGTTGCGCGCTTACCTACACGCCCGATCCCGGCTTGCTCAGGACAGAAGTACGGACAGGAGTCCGGCTTGGATCTGGGGAATTCGCGGGAGAATAACCATGTCGGGTTTGTTCGGATCTCTTTCGATTGCCCTGAGTTCGCTCGCGGCCAGCCAGGATGAAATGGCAACCACGTCCAACAACGTGGCCAACGCGAACACTCCTGGATATTCCCGGGAGGTTCCCGTGGTAACGACGGGTGACCCGATCACTGAGGGATCGTTGAGCTTTGGCACCGGAGTGATCCTGCAAAAGATCGAGAGCTTGCGCGACCCGATACTCCAAATCCAAATCAATCAGGCCACGCAGCAGAACAGCTCGCTCAATGCGTCGCTGACGCAATTGCAACAGATTCAAACCCAGTTCGCGAGCTCCACTTCCGGCATCGGGGCCGACATCAGCAATTTCTTTAACAGTCTGCAGCAACTCTCTCCCGGTCCCACGGATCTGACGTTGCGACAGAGCGTGCTGACCGCGGCGGACACGCTGGCCACTGACTTCAACACCGCAGCCAGCAGCCTGCAGACCCAGCGCAGCAACATTGACCAAAACGTCGTGGCTTCGATCACCCAGGTGAATTCCCTGACGTCGCAGATCGCCAGTGTCGACCAGCAGATCAGTAATCTGCAGGGTGCAGGTCAGGCCTCCAGCGATGGCACCCTGGTGGACACGCAGAACGATCTCATCCAGCAGCTTTCCGCGCTGATCGATGTGCAGGTGATTCCGACCGACCAGGGCATCACGCTGGCCACTTCGAACGGGACGACTTTGGTATCGGGATCGCAGAGTTTCGCGCTCACCACCCAGCTCGGCAGCGGCGGCGCGCAGCACATCATGGCGGGGGCCGAAGACATCACCAGCTCGCTGATAGGTGGAAGCCTGGCCGGGTTGATCCAGATTCGCGACCAGGAGATTCCCAGCATCGGCAACAGTCTCGATCAACTGGCAGCCGGTCTCGCCAACGGCCTCAACACCGCCAATGCAGAGGGGACCGATCTGAACGGCGCGGTCGGCGGCAACATCTTTGCGCCTCCGCCCGTGGGCGGAGTGGGTGCCGCGGCCACGTTGACGGTTAGTATGACCGACCCGTCGAAGATTGCCGCCAGTTCCGACGGCACGACCGGCAGCAATGGAAATCTGGCCAATCTCTCCGCAGTCGCCGATACCGCCCTGGCCAATGGGCAGACACCGATCGATTCCTATGCCAACCTGGTCTCTCAAGTCGGAAGCGCTACGGCCAATACTTCAGCCGACGCCGACTCATCCAACTTGATTCTGCAACAGCTGCAGAACGAGAACGGGAGCGTCTCCGGAGTATCGCTCAACGAAGAAGCGGCCAACCTCATCCAGTATCAGACGGCCTATCAGTCCGCGGCCAAAGTCGTCTCTACGATCAACCTCTTGCTGCTTGATGCCGTGAACCTTGGCTTGGGCGCCGCAGAGGAGTAAGCGTGAGGTAAACATCGATGCGTGTCAATCCGAATCCTATGCCCGATCTGCTGGCGGCGCTCAACCAGACACAACTGGAGGCGCAAGAGGCGGCGCTCCAGATTTCGACGGGCAAGAGCGTGAACGTGCCCTCGGACAATCCGACCGCCGCCGGCCTGCTGGTCGAGAACAACGATCAGGCTACTTTCAACAGCGGCTATCTGCAGAGTATCAGCGCGGTGCAAGGCCAGCTCTCGACCGCCGATTCGACGCTGAGTTCGGTCACATCCGCGTTGCAACAAGCCATCAGCCTCGGCGTCGAAGGCGCCAACGGCACGGTCTCCGCCGGCGAGCAGGCCGCAATCGTGGTTCGGTTGCAGGGCATTCAGAGTCAGCTTGTGTCGCTGGCCAACACTACCTATGAGGGCAACTATGTGTTCGGCGGCAGCATTTCGAACACGGCTCCGTACGTGGTGGACGATGCCTCGCCATCCGGTGTCCACTATGTTGGCAACAGCGATATCAATGAGGTGTCGATCGGCAACGGATACAAGCTCGCCGTCAACCAGCCCGGATCGCAACTGTTTTCCGCATCCGGCAACGACGTTTTTCTCGCCATCAACAACCTGATCATAGCCTTGCAGACCAATACCGGAATAAGTACCGCCGTCAACGCTGTAAGCGGGGCCTCCAGCTATCTTTCGGCGCAGGCCGTGTTCTATGGCAACGCCACCGACCAGACGCAGTCGCAGACCACCTACCTCAATGCCGCCCAGCTTCAAATCAGCCAGCAGCAGAACACGTTGGGCGGCGTGAACCTTCCCACAGCCGCCAACAATCTCGCCCAGGCCAACACCGACACCCAAGCCGCGCTCGCCGCCATCAGCAAGTTCTCGCAGAACAATCTCTTCGAATACTTGCAATAAAACATTGCAGAGGTCAGAGGTCAGATTGCAGAGGTAAAACCCTCCGCGTCCAGTGAAGTCAATGGAAACCAGGGGTTCACTTCTGCAATCTGGCCTCTGACCTCTCCAATTGTCATTCCTGGTTGCAACTTCCGGGTAGCCTGATTCATCATCAACTCATGCGTATCCGAATTGCGAGGTTGGCTCTTATTTGCATCGCGGCTCTCCTCTGCTTTCCCTTGTGCGTTCGCTCGTACGCCCAAACCGATCTGGTCGGGGAGGTGCGCGCCCAATTGGTCCAGAACTCTTTTTCCGCGGCTGAGGCCGAACTTCGAACCTATAAGGCTCAGCACGGCGTCACTCCCGAGTATCTCGAAGCCTTGTCATGGATGGGGCGTGGTGCGGCCGCGACCAAGCAATGGGACCAAGCCGCTGCCTACGCCACCGAGACGCGCAAACTCTCGGAGCAGTTGTTAGCGACGACGAAGCGCAAACTCGATGCCGAACCTCATCTACCGATCGCCCTCGGTGCCGCATACGAGGTTCTCGCGCAGGGAATGGCTGCAAAAGGACAGCAACCGCAAGCGGTCAGCCTGCTGCGCTCGGCTCTGACGCGCTATGGAAATACATCCATTCGAACGCGGCTGCAGAAGAACCTCAACCTGCTGGCTCTGGTCGGTCAACCCGCGCCGCCCCTACAAGTAACTCAATATCTCGGACCGAAGCCGCCGGCTCTGGCGTCGCTGAAAGGTTCGCCGGTTCTTTTGTTCTTCTGGGCCCATTGGTGTGTGGACTGCAAAGCAGAAGTCCCCGTCATAGCCCGCTTGCGGCAGGAGTTCGCTTCCGAAGGCCTGATCGTCATCGGTCCGACACAACTTTACGGCTACGCCGCGCAAGGAGCCGATGCGGCGCCCGAACAGGAGCGGGCGTACATCGAATCCGTCCGCGCGCGCTACTACGCCAGCCTGCAGGACATGCCGGTACCGTTGAGCAAACAGAACTTCAATGCGTATGGTGCGAGTACGACGCCGACTTTGGTCGTCGTGAATCGCGCCGGGCAAGTGGCAATGTATCACCCAGGCGCGCTTTCGTATGACGAATTGCGAGCCGCTCTGCAGAAAGCGGTTGCCCGCTAGTTCGTGTGGGGACGGGCGCAGCCAGCTACAGTGCCGCAGCTTGTTCCCGCCGTCGCGCTTGGATTTCGATATATACGTTGATCAGCGAAACGGCCGCCGGGGTCACGCCGGGGATGCGCGAGGCTTGGCCTAGCGTCTGCGGGACGACTCTCCCCAGCTTCTCCTGCATCTCGCGCGACAGTCCGCTCACCGCCCGGTAATCGAACCAATTCGGAATGCGGCGCTGCTCGGCCTTCTTCAGACGTTCGATGGCGCGCTGCTGCTGGTCGAGGTATCCGGCATACTTAATTTCCGTTTCGACCGATTTGAGCTCGTTGCGGATTTCGGACGAGAGATGAACTGCCGAGACACTAACCTCGGAGGACGCTGAGTTCGCTGAGGAATCTCTTGCAAAAAACGTCGGCACCAAATCATTGAGAACGGTCGCGAGATGTTCGATGGTGATCTCGGGCCGCTTCAGCAGTTGCGCCAAAGGCTGGCCAACCGCGGACGAATGGTCCGTTCCGCTGCCAGCGAAAGCGGCCGAGCTTTGCTCGGCTTGGACAGCCGAGGGCGGCTGTCCCCACGCGAGGTCGATCCGCTCCAGCATCGCTCCTGTCACCTTTGTCCTCTCCAGCGCCTGCTTCACTTCCTCCAGCCTCTGCTGCTTTGCCCCAAACTCCGACCACGCTTCATCCGAGATCAGCCCCACCCGCCTTCCATGCGGAGTAAGCCGCCGGTCAGCGTTATCGATCCTTAGATGCAAGCGAAACTCGGCGCGCGAAGTGAACATGCGGTAAGGCTCGTTGGTGCCCTTCGAAATCAGGTCGTCGATAAGAATCGCCGTGTAAGCTTCCGTGCGGTCAAGCACCAGCGGAGCTTCTTTCTTCACCTGCAGCGCCGCGTTGATTCCAGCCATGATTCCCTGGCACGCCGCTTCTTCGTACCCCGACGTCCCATTGATCTGCCCGGCGAGAAACAGCCCGGCAATCTTTTTCGTCTCCAGCGTGCGCTTGAGTTCGGTGGGATCGATCGAGTCATACTCAATGGCGTAGCCGGGCCGCATCATCTCCGCGCTTTCGAGCCCCGGAATCGACTTGAGAATCGCAAACTGCACATCAATTGGCAAGGAAGTGCTCATGCCGTTGACGTAGATCTCGTGCGTGTTCAGCCCCTCGGGTTCCAAAAAAAGTTGGTGCGTCAGTTTGTCGGGGAACTTGACGATTTTGTCTTCGATCGACGGACAATACCGCGGCCCCGTCGAATGAATCTGCCCGCTATACATCGGTGAGCGATGCACGTTTTCGCGAATGATGCGATGCGTCTCTTCCGTTGTAAAGGCGATGTAGCAGGGCACTTGCGAGTCGTGATGGGCCACGCGCCGCGTGCGAAAACTGAATGGAGTCGGATCCAGATCGCCGGGCTGCCGCTCAAAGCGCGCCCAGTCAATCGTGCGCCCGTCGAGACGCGGAGGCGTCCCGGTCTTGAGCCGGCATCCGCGCAGCCCAAGCTTCTTGAGCGCTTCACCCAGCAGAACCGCCGCCGGTTCTCCCGACCGTCCCGCGGGATACTGCTGCTCCCCGCAATGAATCAGCCCGTTAAGGAAAGTTCCAGTAGTAATGATCACCACACCAGCCGAAACGCGGCGCCCATCGCGGAGGAGGATGCCACGGATGACGCGAGGAGAGTCGTTGGTCGTTAGTCGTTGGTCGTGAGCGCACGCAGACCCCTCGTCTCGCTCAGCGCGACAGTTCTCATCGGGACCCGCGACCGACGCACGACCATCGACCATCGACTCCACAATCACATCTGCCACTTCCGCCTGCTTGATCTTCAAATTAGCCTGCGACTCCAGCACTTCGCGCATCTTCAGGCGGTAAGCCTGCTTATCGCACTGCGCCCGCGGCGACCAGACGGCCGGTCCACGCGAAGTGTTGAGCAGGCGAAATTGGATCCCGACGGCGTCCGTGATCTCGCCCATGATGCCGCCAAGCGCATCTACTTCGCGCACCAGGTGCCCCTTCGCGATGCCGCCGATGGCAGGATTGCACGACATCTGCGCGATCAGATCGACGTTCAACGTAAAGAGAGCGGTCTTCAATCCCATGCGAGCCGCAGCCATAGCCGCTTCGCATCCGGCGTGACCAGCGCCCACTACGACTACGTCGAAATGTTCGTCAAATCGCTGCATCTAATCTCGCAAGACCCACACCAGGGAGGGAATACCACCTGTCTAATTGTAACAACGTTCTTTTTCCAGTCATGCAGGACGCCCCGTTTGCACACTCGCTGTCCGCAGTTGGGGTTTCTCCGTGCCTCCGTGGTAAGACCTCACCCGCTGCTGGTAGCATTGTTGGAATCGCCGCGGAACGCGTAAAATATCCAGTCCGTCACTGTTCTCAGGAGAGCCAGGATGCCGCAAGACACCTTAACCATCACCGACAACCGTACTGGACATAGCTACACGCTTCCCGTCGAAAACGGAACCGTCCGCGCAATGGATCTGCGCAAGATCAAGACCGGCCCCGAAGATTTCGGCCTGATGACCTACGACCCCGCCTTCATGAACACCGCGTCCTGCCGGAGCGCGATCACTTATATTGACGGCGATCTGGGAATCCTGCGCTACCGCGGTTATCCCATCGAGGTTCTCGCCGAACAATGTACCTATCTGGAAGTGGCCTACCTGCTTCTGTTCGGTGAATTGCCCACCGCGAGTGAATTGAAGAATTGGGTGCATGACATCACGCATCACACCATGCTCCATGAAACCACCAAGAAGTTCATGGAAGGCTTCCGCGACAACGCGCACCCCATGGCGATGCTGGTGAGCAGCGTGGCGGCGCTCTCGACGGTGTATCCGGAAGCGAAGAACATTCACGATCCCGCGATCCGATTGCTGCAGATCAAGCGCCTGATTGGCAAGATGCCCTCCATCGCGGCCATGTCGTATCGTCATATTTCCGGATTCCCGTACATCTATCCGGACAACGACCTCACCTATACCGAGAACTTCATGAACATGCTGTGGAAGATGGTCGAGCCGAAGTATCTCGCGAATCCCGTGCTGGCGCGGGCGCTCGACATCCTCTTTATCCTGCACGCCGACCACGAGCAGAACTGCAGCGCGAACGCGATGCGAGCCGTGGGGAGTTCCCACAGCGACCCGTACCTGGCCACGGCGGCCGCTGCCGCCGCTCTTTCCGGCCCGCTGCACGGTGGAGCGAACGAAGAGGTGCTGCGCATGCTGGACGAGATCGGTTCCAAGGACAACGTCCCTGCCTACATCAAAAAAATCAAGGAAGGCAGAGGCAAGCTGATGGGCTTCGGGCACCGGGTTTACAAGAACTACGATCCGCGGGCCAAGATCATCAAGCGAACCGCCGACAGCGTGTTCGAAGTCACCGGCCGCAATGCCAAACTTGAGATAGCGTTGGAACTGGAGCGCATCGCGCTGGAAGACGACTATTTCGTACACCGCAAGCTCTATCCGAACGTGGACTTCTACTCCGGCATCATCTACCAGGCGATGGGCTTCAAGCCGGAGATGTTCACGGTGCTCTTCGCGATTCCGCGCACCATCGGCTGGCTGTCGCAATGGCAGGAAATGCTGAACGACCCCGAGCAGAAAATCGCGCGCCCGCGACAAGTCTGGATTGGGCATGACACGCGGGAGTTCGTGCCTATGGAGAAGCGGGGGGCGGGAGTAGCGCGATAGATAGTGCGGCAGAAATGCCAACCTGATTATCACAATGGCTGCCGCCAAGATTCGTGGCTGGCCCCCGCCGTCCTAAAGCTACCCTCCCGCGATGGCCCCTATGACAATAAAGGGTTCCTTCCCGGATGCGACCGCGTTGGGCAGTGGAGCGTCCGGCGGTTCGTGTGACAGATCCTCTTCGCAGGCAAAGAACCGTAAGAACGCCCGGCGTTGTTGCGTGACCTGATCGCGGATGGTCCCGCGCAGCATCGGATGGCGGGCCTCGAGCGCATCGAGGACCGAGCGCTGCGTGACCGGACCGCCAACTTCGAGTTCCACCTCGCCGCCAACTTGGGCCAGCGTCCGCAAATGTTGCGGAAGAATGACGCGGATCATACGCATAAATTTGTCACAGTTTACCTCGACCCTCCATGGCCGACATCAGGACGCGATGGACCACCGCACAACGCCATGATTCTCATTGGTCGAGATATGCGGAACAGACTCCCGGCAGACGCAACCTGAATCAACCGTCACCGAAACGGATTCCGAATCGTCAGTTGCCGATTAATGATCTGTCCGTCCTGCAAATCTTCGGAATAAAGCGTTTTACACCCAGCCTCAAGGGCGGCCGAAGCGACCAGCGCATCGTAGATGCTATATCCGTACTTTTCTGCAATGGCCAGAGCTCCTCTGTGCGTATCAATCGAGATCGAAACTGGTTTAGGGCACAGAATGCAAATGAGGTCCAAGAATTCTTTTACTTCTTTCCAAGACATACCCAGCTTGCGGCGCGCCACCGAGACAAACTCGTTCAAGGCTTGAACACTTATAATCCCGCCGCTCGCGAGCAACGCCTCGGCTTTGGGCGCGCGCAGATCGTTCTTCGCCACCGCGTAGATCAATACGTTTGTATCAAAGAAGTCCTTAGCGCGCATTCGCCTCTGCCCGGTCGAATACAAACCCTGCCGGCAAGGGACGACTCAACCGGCGTAAGCGGTCGAGGGCCCGCTGCCGGGCGGGATCGCGGCGCACTTCAAATTCCCGCCTGTTGGCGATCCTGATTTCGATTTGATCACCCTCCTTTAACTTGAGGGCTTCCACAACCTGGGAAGGTAACCGGACCGCGAGACTATTGCCCCATTTAGAAACCTGCATAATACCGCCCCCCCCCCCCCTTGATTGATCTACAATGTTATTGTATATCTTCAAGTTGAGGGAACGCAATAACTTGACTTGGCGGCCATCTCACCCGAGCGTCTGCACCTCGACCGAAAGCACGCTCGGAAGATCGCGGACGATGGGCGCCCAACTGTCTCCCGCATCGGCGGACGCATAGACCTGGCCGCCGCTCGTTCCGAAGTACACGCCGCACTCATCAAGCGAATCGACAGCCATCGCGTCCCGCAGCACGTTGACGTAGCAGTTGTTTTGCGGCAGGCCTTTGGTCAGCGCCTCCCAGTCGTTGCCGCCGCTGCGGCTGCGGAACACGCGCAGCCTGCCATCCGGGACAAAGTGCTCTGAGTCGCTCTTGATGGGGACGACGTAGATGGTCTCCGGCTCGTGGGCGTGCACGTCGATCACGAAGCCGAAGTCAGTGGGCAGGTTGCCGCTGATTTCTTTCCAGTTGTCGCCCGCGTCGTCCGAGCGCATTACGTCCCAGTGCTTTTGCATGAAGAGCACTCCCGGACGCTTAGGATTCATGGCAACGTGGTGCACGCAATGACCAATCTCGGCCCGTGGGTCGGGAATGTATTGCGAGTAGAGTCCGCGATTGATCGGCTTCCAGTTAGCGCCGCCGTCGTCGGTGCGGAAGGCGCCCGCCGCCGAGATGGCAATGTATATCCGTTGCGGATTATTGGGGTCGAGAATAATGGTGTGCAGACACATGCCGCCCGCGCCCGGCTGCCACTTCGGGCCGGTGCCGTGGCCGCGCAGGTTGGGGAGTTCCTTCCAATTCTCGCCGCCATCGGTCGAGCGAAACAGGGCGGCGTCTTCGATTCCGGCGTAAACGGTGTCGGGCTCGGTGAGCGACGGCTCCAGGTGCCACACGCGCTTGAACTCCCACGGACGCTGTGATCCGTCATACCACTGGTGCGTGGTGAGTGGCTTGGCAGCTGCGTCGTAGGCGAACTTATTGCTCGCACTCTTCGGCGGACCGGGCAGGACCGGCGCTCCAGCAGGCGTTCCCGGCTGATGCCAGGTCTTGCCGCCATCGTCGGAGCGCTGGATGATCTGCCCGTACCATCCACTCGTCTGCGAGGCGTAAATGCGATTCGGATCGGCGGGTGATCCCTTGAGGTGATACATTTCCCAGCCCGCGAAATGCGGGCCGCTGACGTCCCATTTTTCACGCTTGCCATCTGCTGTAAGAATGAATGCGCCTTTGCGCGTACCTACCAGAACTCGTACTCCGCTCATACCGCGACTCCTTTCCAGAGGTCATCTCATAATGAGTTGAATGTGTAAGTTGCCGCCCCCGGGGCTAAAGCCCTTGTCTTTATTGGCTCTGGACGGCACGGCTGAAGCCGTGCCCTTCCGGTTCCTGCTCGAACATAATCCCGAGACGGGGCAAGCCCCGTCTCTACACGTCATTCTCCGCGATAAGCCCGCTTCAGCCCTTCGATGTCAATCTTCGTCATTTGCAGCATGGCTTTGAAGACCCTTTGCGATTTTACCGGGTCTTTGTCCTGCATCAGTTCCATCAAGGCCTTCGGGATAATTTGCCACGAGAGGCCGAATTTGTCTTTCAGCCATCCGCATTGCACCTCGGAGCCTCCTGCACTGAGTCTGTCCCATAACCCGTCTACCTCTGCTTGCGTTTCGCAGCTTACAAATAACGATATGGCCGGAGTAAAGCTGTAGATTGGGCCGCCGTTCAGCGCCATGAAGTCCTGACCTTCGAGCTGGAAGGTGACCATCATGACGGATCCCTTTGGTCCGGGACCTGCATCTCCGTAGCGGGCGATGTTCAGGATTTTCGAGTCCTTGAAAAGGGAAATATAAAAGTTTGCCGCCTCTTCGGCTCTGCCATCGAACCACAGGAAGGGAGTGATTTTTTGCATGTATTTCTCCTCCGCGATCAAGACTTCTTCTTGGTTGGTTTCGGCTTCAGTGTCTTGACATATTCGTAGCTTAATTCGAGATACTTTTGCAGTTCTTTCGTATTTTTCAAAAGTGTGTCGGGAACCGCTACATACTCTTTCATGATGGCGCCGTACGCCTTGAACAGTGTGCTCTTGTACTTCTTCAAAAACTCCTCTCGCTTATCCTCAGGGAGTCTGATGGCCAAGGAGCGCGAGTCCTGCAGAATGGTAAACATGTGACCATTCAGAGAAGTGTAAGGATTGGCAGCGCCCTTGCGTTCGATCTGGGGATGGGTTGCGATGAGCTTGTCGTAGAGATCTACTTTGGTAGGAATCCTGTTCTTCCTGGGTGTGGCCACGGTGTTTCCTCAACTGCTACATTGGGAATGCAGGAGTAGCAGGATACACCATTGAACGGCGGTTGGGCCTATGGGAACCGTTTCCCTCCCATTCTGGAAGCGCGAAGCCGGGTGTTTCGGAACCGGACGTACACTCCCTTTCGGTAACCCCCGGTAATCGTCAGTAACCATCGGACTGACGATGCCCGGCCTTACAATCAGCTTACTCCGCGATCCCGGTTGCGCGGTTAGCGGTGTTTCGTCCGGGAATCTCCCGGCGAGGTTCGGACCCGTACGGCAACGCTGGCGGAAATCGCAGGCGTTCGGCGGGGAAAAGGCTGGAGTCCGCACCCCTTATGGCGTTTGGTTTTGGCTTTAACAAACAGAAGGTTCTCAGCGCCGCGGAAAAGTTTGTCCAGCAGGGCAAGCTGCAGAACGCCATCGCTGAGTATGACAAGATCCTGAAGCACGATGCCAAGGATCTTACCGTCAACAACACCATCGGCGATCTCTACGCGCGTCTTGGCGACAACGCCAAAGCTATCGAGTGCTTCAAGACAGTGGGCGATGCTTATGCGGCGCAGGGCTTCACCGTCAAGGGCATCGCCATGTACAAGAAGATCACCAAGCTCCAGCCAAGTGTGGATTCATCTCTGAAACTGGCGGAACTCTACACCCAGCAGGGGCTGTTCAACGACGCCCGCGCCCAGTACCTGCAAGTCGCCGAAGATTTCATGAAGAATGGCGACCTCGACCAATCCGTGCGCCTTTTCCAGAAGGTCCTTGAAATGGACCCGGAGAACGTGCCCATGCGGGTCAAACTCGCCGAGGTCTATGTCCGGCTGAATAAAAAGAAAGAAGCGTGGGAGATTTTCAGCGCGGCGGCGGAATCGTTGCGCGCGCGTGGATCGCTCGCCGCCGCCGAAGACATTCTGAAGCGGATGCTGACGCTCGATCCGGGCAACAGCTACGTTCTGCTGCTGCGCGGGAGGGCCGCCCTCGAGGGCGACGATCCGAAGAACGCCGTCGCGTACCTGGAGAAGGCCGCCGACCTCGATTCGCATCCCGAAGGTTTGCGGGATCTCCTGAAGGCGTACCTGCAGATTGCGGCCTTGCCCAAGGCTGCCCCGATCGCCGAGAAATTGCTCACGGTGCACAACGATCCCGAGGGTCTGTTTCTGCTGGCAGAGGGCTGCGCCCGCCTCGGTCGAAATCGCGAGGCGCTCGAGGTTTACACCCGGCATACCGATCGCCTGCTGGCAACCGACTCGACCAAACTGCTGGCCAGCCTGCATTCCATGATCGGCCATGTGCGCGACGACTCGGGCGCGCTGGAGACGCTGTTGCAGTTGCTGAGCAAAGCCGGCGAGAGCACGCACGTCAACGAAGTCACCGAGCTTCTGGCGCACGCCTCGGTCAAGGACGGAAGCTTGGCCCGCGCTCGCGACCTGTACCAGATGCTGGCCACCACCGAACCCCAGAATTCGTTGCATATGCAGAATTATCAGCAGGTGGTGGGGCGCATGGAAGGAGAACCTCCGGCCGTCGGGATCACCGCCGAAGAAGGGGCGGTCATCGTGGAGGAGTTGGAAGCGACCGCGCCGGTTATCGACCAGCCCTATCCCGACGACGTTGCGATTGCAGTGCGCTCGGCGGTCACCGATGCGGATCTGTTCCTTTCTTACAATCTGCCGGAAAAGGCGATCGTGCCACTGCTGGGCGCGCTGCCGCAGGCGCCGAGCGACGTGCGCCTGAACCAGCGCCTGGCCGGTCTTCATACGCGTTTCCAGCGCTTCACGGAAGCCGCCGTCTGCTGCCGCACGCTGGAGGGCGTGTACCACGACGCCGGATACCCGGATGAAGCCGTGCGCTACGGGGAATTGGCGGCGCGCTACGAAAAGAGCGCGGAAGCCGCTCGACTGATTTCCACATCATCGATTTCTACATCATCCGCTTCTGCTCCGTTCGCCCGCGCCGGTGCTGCGGCTCCGCCCGCGCCTTGGCCGATGGCCGCGACCGTGGCTTCCGACCGCGAAATTGCCGCTGCCACGCATCCGGAATTCGCCGTCCAGGAATTGGCGGTGCCGGCGCTTTCCGACCCGCACGAGCTTTCCTCCGAACTTTCATCCGAACTCTCCACCGACCTTTCCTCCGAGTGGGAGCATTCTCTTGCCAACGACCAAGACGCTCAGGTCGCGGAACTGTCGGCCACCGTCGAAGGCGAAGCTAACGCCGATGCCAGCAATCCCGAAATCGCCGAGACGGTCGAAGAAATCCGTTTCTATCTCGAGCACTTCATGGCGGACCAGGCTCGCGCCGGGATCCAGAAGCTCGAATCCCTGACCAGCGATGCCCGCCTTCTCGATCCGTTGCGCGCCGCCGTCGAATCCGCCGGCCAGCCGCCGGACGAGCCAGAACCGGAAATCACGGAGATCAACGCCGACGAGCCCGCAGATTTCGAAGTTGCGATGGAGACCCAGCACGGGTCCGAGATCACAACCTCGCCCGATCTGCTGGCCGGCTACCAACGCCAGACACACGACGAGACCCATAACGAGTCTCCGGCGGAACAAACTCCGGAACCGGCCTACGCCGAACCTCACTTCGCAGAAGCTGCTCACTCCGAAGCCTTACCTGCGGAAGCAAGCGAGCTGACCGCATTTGTCGCAGATCTGGAAGCTTCGCTCGGTGATTCTTTCCCGCAAGCGCAGCCATCCGCTACCCAATTTCCGGCAACCCAGTTACCGATAACCCAGGCCCTGCCAAGTTGGCCGGTCGCGCCCTTGCCGGACAAGTCAAGAATGCCGGAGCCGGAAACGGAGCCTGTGGCTAACGAACCGGTGGCAAACATGGAAATTGAAATTGCCCCGGCGGCGGCCATGCCCGCGATCGCAGCCTCGGCGGGAGGCGCCGCAACCGCTGCCGCTCCTGCCATGAGCATTCCCGCAATGACATATGGCGCTGCTGTCCTGCGCCCTCTGGGAGATGGAGCCCAGGCGATGCATCCCTCCGGCAGCGTCGATCTTTCGGAGATGTTTGGCGAGCTGAAACAGGAACTCGAAGAAGAGGTTATTGCCGGCGACGACGATCCCGAAACGCATTACAACCTGGGCGTTGCCTTCCGCGAAATGGGTCTGCTCGACGAAGCCATTGCCGAATTGCAGAAAGTCTGCACCTCGATCGATCGCGGCAAGGCATTTTCGCAGCCGGTCCAAACCTACACCTGGCTGGCGCAGTGCTTCATCGACAAAGGAGTTCCTGAAGCCGCCATCCGCTGGTATGAAAAGGCGCTCAGCATCCCCCGGCTCGATGACGAGGTGCGTCTCGCCATCAACTATGAGCTGGGCTCGGCATGCGAAACTGCCAAGGACAAGCCCGCTGCTCTGCGTTATTTCACCGACGTGTACGGCGCAAATATCGATTATCGCGACGTGGCCGAGCGCATTCGGGCTCTGAAGTCGTAGAATGCACCAAGTGGGTCGGGAAATTGCGCGGGGATGCGACTCGATCCCGCGTCCACCCCACGGCCTTACTCACAACAACGCGTGCAATGATTTCCGATCCCAAGCTACCTTTTGCCAGCAACACCACCGGTGTCGGGGAACTTAAGTCTCCGGTGGAAAAATCTGTCCCGGTCGTTGGCGTGCCCGTTTCCGTTTCCAGGCCGTCGCCTTCGGCGGCGCGTCTGTGGCTCCGCCGCATCGGAGTGCTTCTGTTCGTGTTTTTGTGCGCGACGATCGGGGTTATGCTCATAATCCTGCCCTGGCGCCCGGAGTGGTCCGACAACCCTCTCCTGCTCCCGTATCCCACGCTTCGCTCCGTGGTATCCAGCGGGTTCGTGCGCGGCCTTTCGAGCGGCTTGGGTGCGCTCAATGTGTGGATTGGATTTTGGGAGGCGATTCAATATCGAGAAGAGAATGAATAACAGTCGTTGGTCGATGGTCGATGGTCGGTCGCGAACCAGGGGCTTTGGTTACAACTTCATATAATATTCAACGACTATCGCCGAACGACCAACGACTAGCAGCCAACGACTGATTTACATATGACTGATCAAAAGCTCAAGCCCGCTCCCCTCGCGTATCAGAACGAACCATTTCTCAATAGTCCTGACGGCAGAATTCTGCGGCTGCTGTCCGAGTACAGCGAGCCGCTCTCGCGCTTCCGGCGCGAACAGATCCAGGACACGGTCGTCTTCTTCGGCTCCGCCCGCATTCACAGCCGGGACAACGCGTCGAACCGGTTGACCGAAGTCCGCGGCAACGGCGCGCCGGCTTCTGTCGCACAGCAAGCCAGTAATATGAAGCGCGCCGAGGCTGCGGTTGGCATGGCTCGCTACTACGAAGACGCGCGCCGGCTGGCCTTCCTGCTGACCGAATGGTCCACCCACATCCCCGCCAAGCGCCACCGCTTTGTGGTCACCACTGGCGGTGGCTCGGGGATTATGGAAGCCGCAAATCTCGGCGCTCACGAGGCTGGAGGAAAAACCATCGGCCTCAACATCAACCTGCCCTTCGAGCAGAATCCGAACCCCTACATCACGCCTTCGCTCAACTTCGAGTTCCATTACTTCTTCATGCGTAAGTTCTGGTTCGCGTACCTCTCCAAGGCGCTGGTGATCTTTCCCGGCGGCTTCGGCACGCTCGACGAACTTTTCGAAATCCTCACCCTCGCGCAGACGGAGAAACTGGCCAAAAAAATTGTGGTTGTCATCTATGGCAGCGATTATTGGAAAAAGATCATCAATTTCGAAGCCATGGTCGACGCCGGCGTGATCTCAGCGCCAGATCTCGATCTGTTCAAGATGTCGGATTCGCCAGAAGAAAGTTTTAAATTTCTGAAGGACGGACTGACCAGGTACCATCTCACCCCGCAACAACCCAAGCGGACCGGCGAGGCGGCTGTCCCCGAAATCGCCAAGACGCGGCCGTAGACCGTGTGGCGCGGGACACTCTTGTCGGCGTGCTCTCAATAATAACGCTGGGTCCAGGCGCCCTTGCGTCTCCTCAGACTGAACTCCCAGCACCTTGTCTCCGTATACACTTCTACGGATGAGTATCAGTGTTTCAGGAGACAAAACAAAAATGCCCTCACGAACATTCTTGGCGACAGCACTCGGTTGCCTGATTTGTTTCTGCGCAACTTTCTGCACAACTCCCGCGCTCGCTCAACCGCCGGCTGCGAACCAGATGCCATCCGTGATCCAGGTTCCGGCGGAGGCACAGGCCTCGCCGCACTTCGATGCCATTGCGGCCACAAACGCTTACCTGGCGCAGATTCCCGCCGACAAGACGGCCCGTTCCGACGCCTATTTCGAAGGCGGCTATTGGCTGATTCTTTGGGACTTTCTCTATGGAGTCGTAGTTGCGTTGCTGTTGCTGAATCTGCGCTGGTCGGCGCGCATGCGAGATCTGGCGGAGCGGGTCACCCGCTTCAAACCGGTGCACACGTTCGTGTACTGGCTGCAATACTTTGTTCTTACCAGCATCCTCATTTTCCCGCTCACCGTTTACGAGGATTATTTCCGCGAACACAAGTACGGACTCGCCACGCAAACCTTTGGCCCCTGGATGGGAGATCAGTTGAAGAATCTTGGCGTGAACCTAGTGCTGGTCGGCATCCTGGTGGTGATGCTATTCGGCATTGTTCGCCGTCTCCCGCGAACTTGGTGGATCTGGGGTTCGGTCGCGACCATTGTGTTCTTGATTTTCGTTGTGCTCATCGCGCCTGTCTACATCTTTCCCATCTTCAATAAAGTCACCCGCCTCGACGATCCGAAGATTGTCGACCCCATCCTGAGCATGGCGCGGGCCAATGGAATCCCCGCGAAAGATGTGTTCGAGATCGATGCTTCGAAGCAGTCGACGCGGATGAGCGCCAACGTCAGCGGCTTCGCAACTACGATGCGCATCACCCTCAATGACAACCTCCTGCGCCGCGGATCGCCGGAAGAGATTCAGGAGGTCATGGGACACGAGATGGGGCACTACGTGATGAACCACATTTACAAGAGCATCATGTCTCAGCTGATTATCACGGTGGTCGCCTTCGCGTACTTGTTCTGGGGACTCAACTGGACGCTCCAACGCTGGGGCGAGAAGTGGCAGATTCGGGGCGTGGGTGATACGGCGGTTCTTCCGCTCGTGGTGCTGCTGGTATCCATCTTTGGTTTTGTCACCACTCCCCTCGACAACACGTTGACCCGCACGCAGGAATACGAAGCCGACATGTATGGCCTGAACACGGCCCGACAGCCGGACGGCTTTGCCCAGGCCGCGATCCATCTCGGCGAATACCGCAAGATGAATCCCGGTCCCATCGAGGAGCTGATCTTTTTCGATCACCCCAGCGGGCGCAATCGCATTTACGCCGCGATGCGCTGGAAGGCTGAGAATTTGAAGTTGTTCACCGGCCAGCAGTAGTGCCCGAGGGCAGCTCGGCAGACTGCTTGCGGCCACGGCGACTCCATATTCGTTGTGGCGCAGAAGCTTCGCGGACAGGAGCGCGCGCCACACAGGAATCTCTCGTAGTACGCTGAGAGCTGATGGCTGACCGCTTTTTGCTCTATTACATCACCGACCGAAGCCAGTTTCGCGGCGATGAACGCGCCCGCCGCCGCGCTCTACTCGCCAAAGTCTCGGAAGCCGCGCGTGCCGGCGTCGAATACATCCACCTCCGCGAAAAAGACTTGAGCGCAAGAGAGCTGGAAATGCTGGCACGGGATGTCCTGGCTGCCGTGCGCAACAGCGATCCACAGAGGACTGAGAACCGGGAGCTCCGAACTGATCCAGAACCGAGAACTCGTCTCTTGATTAACTCACGCACCGACGTTGCGCTCGCCGTGGGAGCGGACGGCGTTCATCTGCGCGCGGAAGACGTCGCACCCCATGAAGTGCGCCGGGTATTGGAGGCTTCTGCCCACCGGTCACCGCCCACTGACAACTTTCTGGTGGCTGCCTCCTGCCACACTGCCGCCGATGTCTTCCAGGCCGAGTCCGAGGCCGCCGACTTCGCTGTTTTCGCTCCGGTATTCGGAAAGAGCAGTGCTCCCGGAACGCGACCCACAGGCCTGGCCGCGTTGCATGAAGCCTGCCGGGCGAAAATCCCGGTTTTCGCACTCGGTGGCGTCACCATAGAAAACGCCGCATCGTGCCTAAGAGCTGGAGCGGCCGGCATCGCGGCCATCCGCTTGTTTCAGGAGAATAAAATCGAAGATATCGTCCGCGCACTGCGAGCGCTCTGACACCATGAATCCGACGGAACCGCGACTGCTTTCTCAGTCCCGAGCCGAAGAATACGTTTCCGCGCTCGTCCACATCCCCGCGGGATGGTTCCTCATGGGCTGCGACACCGGACAGGACAACGAAAAGCCGGTGCATCGCGTCTGGGTTGACGAATTTCTGCTCGCCGCCCACCAAGTCACCAATGCCAACTACGGGCGATTTCTGCGCGACACCGCTTCCCCGCCGCCGGCGTTCTGGAGCGATCCCGACTTCAATCATCCCGAGCAACCCGTTGTCGGAGTGTCGTGGCACGAGGCAATCCGTTGCTGCGAGTGGCTCAGCGCAAGCACCGGCAGAAATTTCCGCTTGCCGACCGAGGCCGAGTGGGAACGCGCGGCTCGCGGAGGCAATGAGGACGCAGGCGCTCTGTTCCCCTGGGGAGATACGTCTCCGCAGTCGCTTCCCGGCTACGACGACCGTTGCAATGATTGTTGGAAGACGGGTCCCGAGCCCGTTGGCCGCGGCGAATCGAATGCATTCGGCCTCTACAACATGTGTGACAACGTGCACGAGTGGTGCAGCGACTGGTATGCGCCCTCGTATTATGCGGTTTCACCCGAGCGCAACCCACGAGGCCCCGAGACTGGCGAACGGCGCGCTTCCCGCGGCGGCTCCTGGCGTCACCACATCAAGATGTCGCGCTGCGCCGCGCGCTCCAGCATCTCTCCCGACTTCAAGTATGCGGACTACGGGTTCCGCGTTGCCTGCGATGCCGCAGCGACAATTGCAGAAGTCTGAAGTTAGACTTCGGAAGTTAGATTATTGTGCTTCAGTGGGACGTCTTGGTCGCGCCGCTACAATCTCCAGCACCCCGGGACTGATCATCCGGGCTCCCGGCGTGGCTTGGAGTGCAATGAACTCCTGCCATATGGATTCGGCGCGGCTGGGCGACAGGTGACCCAAATCGACAAGGCGACTGCGGCCGACGTCGATGAAAGTCGCCAGCCAATTCCAGCTCAGATGATCGGGCTGCACGACATCGATGATGGGACGAGCAGTTCGAAGCTCGAAACCGAGTTCTTCCAGCCAGCCAGGCAAGGACAACGCGATGTCGGGCTCACCGCCTTGGGTGCGCCAACTGGCCATTACCGCGCCTACGAATTCTTCGAGTTCAGGACACCGCGGCGCAGCGCGCCAAGTGGAATAGTCAAAGTACTCGTGCACAACGATGCTTCCTTCCGGTGCAAGCGCAGTAGCTATCCGCGCCAGAAGGGCGCGAGGATTCTTGACGAAGGCGAACACCCAGCGACACCAAGCGCAATCGGCGATTAGGTCCGGGAATTCACCGGCATCGAGATCGGCTGGATGTGCAGTGATGTTGCCGATGCGGCGCTCGCAACACGCCGCATCGAGCGCGCGCAGAAAACGTTCGGACTTATCGATGGCCACGACGCGGCCAGAAGGGCCGACCAGTTCGGCGAGATCCAGCGCAGCGTAGCCCGGCCCACACCCGACATCCAGCACCGTTTGACCGGGGCCGATCCCGGCCGACCGCCAGGCGTCAAGCGCACGCTGCCGCCAGGCGCGGTGCTGCAAGCCGAGCCGCTCGATCTCCTCGTCGTGTGTGCCCAACACGTAATCTTTGCTGGAAACCATTCGTCTCTCGCGTGCCGCGTTCGGCGTTTTCGGTTTGAGCTTATCGGAAAGTGCCCCGCAGCAGCTATCCGCTTCTTGCGGTCGAATTCCGGTAGCTGCAATTGCGAGCGGAGCAGACTGTATGTTGACCCGGCGCAGCGCGCAGGGCTATGGTCGCAGTGCATAATGAGGAGCGAACGCCTTCAAGAGTCTCTATGACCGACCTTGCTTCCCACTACCTCGAAGAGATCAAACGCCAGTTGCGCGGCTACAAGCGCATGGGCGAAGCTGCCATGGCTCAGCTTGACGACGGGGATTTTTTTGTCACCATTGATCCCGAATCGAATTCCGTTGCTACTCTGGTCAAGCACATCGCCGGCAACGCGCGCTCGCGGTTTACCGACTTTCTCACCAGCGATGGCGAGAAGCCGGACCGTTTTCGCGATCGGGAATTTGAAATCTCGGAGAAGACTACGCGCGAAGAAGTGATGCGCTGGTGGGAGCAGGCGTGGTCGCATGTGTTTTCCACGCAGGACGCGCTCAAGCCCGAAGACCTGCAGCGCACTGTGACCATCCGCCTGGAGCCGCATACCGTGATGCAGGCGCTTAACCGCGCGCTCGCCCACTACGCGCAACATATTGGACAAATCGTCTTCCTCGCCAAACACCTGCGCTCTTCAAAATGGCAGACCCTAAGCATTCCGCCGGGCAAATCGGAAGATTACAAGGTGGCCGCACCGAAGACGTACAAACCGCCGATTGACCACAAAGAATCCGGAGACTAGGACATGCGAAAAGCATCCACAATCGCACTTCTTCTGGCTTTGAGCATATCCCTGGCCGCGCAGCAGCCGGACGTGCACGCCGACGCGAATCCCGTCGCAGAAGGCGAAATCAAAGCTCTGGAATTGAGGCAGGCAGAACTAATCGTTCGAGGCGACTGGGATGAATATGCGAAGCATCTTGCATTCGATTACCTGCGCACCCGCGATAACGGGCAAGTCGAAAGTAAGGCCGAGGCGCTGGCGAGTCTGCGCGACGTCCACCGCAAAGTCATCGTCATGGAGATGGAGCCGGCGGATCTCGTGATTCGCATCTACGGCGACACGGCTGTCTCTAACGCGGAGTTCACGATCAGGGTGCGGGATAACGGGCAGGTCAATAGCCGCCGCTCGCGCCAAACCGACGTCTTCGTGAAACGCGACGGTCAGTGGTATCAGGTCGCCGGGCAGGGCACGACCATCGGCAAGTAAGCAGTCCCCGGTGCTAGAATAGACCGTTTGCTCTTCTAGTCCGTACTTATAAGGGGGCTTCCATGCCCAGCACCATGCTCGCAGTGGTCAAGCCGGAAGCCGCGCCGGGCGCGGAAATTCGCGAAGTCAAAATTCCCTCTTTCGGCCGCACTGACGTCCTCTGCAAAGTCAAAGTTGCCTCCATCTGCGGCACCGATCTCCACATTTATGAGTGGGACCGCTGGGCTCAGGGACGCATTCACCCACCACTGATCCCCGGACACGAATTCTGCGGCGAGGTGGTCGCCTTCGGCGATGAGGTTACCAGCGTCAAGGAAGGCGACTTCGTATCCGCCGAAATGCATGTGGCCTGCGGCAAGTGTCTGCAGTGCCGCACCGGCGAAGCTCACATCTGCCAGAACGTGAAAATTATCGGCGTCGACACCAACGGAGCGTTTGCCGAGTACGTCGTCATCCCCGAGTCGAATATCTGGAAACTCGACCCAGCGATTCCACAGGAGTACGCTTCCATCCTCGATCCGCTGGGCAACGCCGTACACACCGTGCTGGCCGGAGAAATCGCCGCGAAAACTGTCGCCATCACCGGGTGCGGCCCCATCGGACTGTTCTCGATCGCAGTCGCGCGAGCGGTAGGTGCAACCACCATCTTCGCGATCGAAGTTAACGAACACCGGCGCAAGCTCGCGACCAAAATGAAAGCCGATTACGTGCTCGATCCGTCCAAGGAAGACGTTCGTGCCATTGTCGCCGAAAAAACTGGAGGCCTCGGCGTGGACGTGGTCCTCGAAATGGCAGGCCACCCCGACGCCATCCGAACCGCCTTCGATATCGTTCGCCGCGGTGGACGCATCTCTCTCCTCGGCCTCACTTCGAAACCTATCCCACTCAACTTCTCCGAAGACATAATCTTCAAAGGCCTCACCATTCAAGGCATCAACGGCCGCCGCATGTACCAGACCTGGTATCAGATGACCGCATTGCTGAAGAGCGGACGCCTTGATCTTCATCCCGTCATCACCGACCGCATCCCAATGAGGGATTTTTCCAAAGCCATGGCGCGCCTGAAGACGGGCGAAGCCAGCAAGATACTCGTGTATCCAAATGGAACAAAATAACTTGCGGCGAATCCCATCCGCTGCTTCATGCAACCCCGAAGAGTGTAGTAAAACTGTAGTAGTTCCGGAGAGATGGCCGAGTGGTTGATGGCTCCGGTCTTGAAAACCGGCATACCCGAAAGGGTATCGGGGGTTCGAATCCCTCCCTCTCCGCCACACAGTCTGAAGTGCAGAGAAATCCGCCTGGATTGCTCTGGAAATTGCAGGAAATGGGCGCAATTCCGCAACTCTTGCTCTCAAACCGGACCGGAGAAAGTGTCCTGCTCAAGGCTGCAGGCAAGCTTTGCAGCCTTTTTCTCCGGAGGGCATCCGAGCAGTCCGGTTTCAAAGACTCCATCAGGCGAATGCAACGCGATCACAAACCGACAAAAACGCCGACACCACGAAACAGTGCAGAGGGATCGTGAGTCTGCGGCTCATGGCATGGAATGATAGCAGTCGATCAGAATCTACGGTTAGTACGAGTTACTTCGTCTTCAGCCCTTGCTCGCGAATCCCATGCCTGCCAGGACGCCTCGCATATAAGCGAAACTGGCGATCGCGCCCGGCATCGGATCGTCGGGATGAATCTCATACTCCAGATCGACGAAGCCTTGGTACTTCGTTGCGATGAGCGCTTCAAACATCTTCTGCACTGGCATGACGCCGTCTCCCACCGCGACCTGGCTCTCTTTGCTTTCGAAGTTCGTGAGGTCCTTGATGTGCACGTTGAGCAGCCTCGGGCCTGCTTCGTGGATCGCCTGAACCACATCCGTGCCGGCGCGAACCGTATGCCCGACATCGATGCAGCAGCCGATGCGCGGATCCATACCCTTCACCGCCTTCAATACATCCAGTGGCGAAGGCCACAACTTATCTTCCGGCCCGTGATTGTGGATCGCGATGCGGATGTCGTACTCCTTCACGAACTTCTCAATTCGCGGCAAAGTTTCTGTTGTAGGGTCTCCAGCTACAATAACGGCAATACCCGCTCGCTTGCAGTATTCGAACTTAGTCCGTATGTCTGTATCTTCATCTTTCGCGAAATAGATGGCTCCGGCAGCGTGAAGCTTGATGCCTGCCGCGGCATAGTCCGCCAGCGCGGCTGCCTCCCGCTGTGCGTCCATCGGGAGATGATCTTTGACGTCCTTCGCATTTAAGGCGAATACATTGAGCTGCTTCAGGAAGCCGATCATCTGCGCGCGGCTGAAGTTACGAAACGTGTAGCTGGCTAGGCCTAACCGAATCGGCGATGCCTCGTCAGTGGGTGGCGGTGCCTGAGTTGACGCCCAGACGCCGGTCGGAGCAGCGAATGCCGCCGCAGCCAGTGCGCCGGAGCGAATGAAAGCGCGGCGAGAGAGAGCGCTTTTCTTAGACATGCGGCGCCCAGCCCTTCTCGTACTCGCGCCCCCACATCTTCATGGCTTCCGGGTCGCCCTGGATTCGTCCGTCTTTCGTGTCGAGATGCAACTCCCGGTTGACTTCCCACGCGATGTTCGAAAGCTGGAGCATCGTAACCGCGACGTTACCGACAGAGATAGGAGCGTTGAGTTGCTCGCCTTTGCGGATTCCCGCGATGAAGTTCGCGAAGTGCGCGTCGGTCATGGAATCGCGGCCGATCAGATCGGCGGATGAAGTCGTATTGCCAGCCTTGAATTCGCTTGTCTTATTGCCTTTGAGGTCGTAGATCTCATGGCCACCGCGATCGACCAGCACCGTACCAGTCGTTCCCATAATTGTCGAACCACGATCGCGGCCGTAATACTTCATTCCCTGGCAGCTCTTGCCCTCCCAAGAGACCATCTTGTCTTCGTACTCGAAGCTTGTCACCAGCGTGTCATAAAACTCCCAGTCGTCCTTGAAATGGTACCTGCCGCCTGACGAAGCAATTCGCTCCGGATAGTCGACGCCCAGCGCCCAGCGGCATACATCGACTTCATGTGTACCATTATTAAGCGTTTCGCCAGTGCCATAGAGTCTGAACCAGTGCCAGTTATAAGGATGCACATTGTTCCTATAAGGACGACGCGGAGCAGGGCCCTGCCACAGGTCCCAATCAAGCTGCGGCGGCACCGGCACTTCTTTGCCTGTGCCAATCGACTTCCTCACATTGACGTACCAGGCCTTTGCGAAGTATGGCCTGCCTATAATGCCCTCGTGAATTTTTTCTACGATCTCGATCGTGTGTGGTGAAGAGCGCTGCTGTGTGCCCATCTGCACGAGCTTCTGACACTTCTGCTGCGCCTGCACCAGCATCTCTCCCTCAGCAGGATTGTGGCTGCATGGCTTCTCCACATAGACGTGCTTGCCCGCCTGTAACCCGGCGATGGCCATGGGTGCATGCCAATGTTCGGGAGTGGCAATCGTGATCGCGTCCACGTCTTTCTGTTCGAGAATCCGACGAAAGTCTTTCTCGCTCACCGGAGTTTCGCCCACCTCCTGCTGCACGCGGTCGGCGAACTTCTTGAGAATATTGCTGTCCACATCGCAGACATGCGAGATGCGGGCGGCACTTCGGTTCGCTTTGAGCGCCGCGAGATGAGCGTAGGCGCGGCCATTAAGACCGATAACGGCAAAGTTGAGTCGGTCATTAGAACCAAGGATCTGGCCATAGCTCTTTGCCGTAGTTCTCACGGCCAGCCCCGCCGCGCCCACGGCAAGTGCATCGAGAAACTCGCGTCGTGTAACCATCATTTCTCCTTATGGCTGGTCTTCTGTCGCAGACAGCCGTTCCTGATCTGTCGCCAGCTAACAAGATAGCTTCTGATCAGCAGGAAATTCCAGCCTTCGTCAGCGTCTTCCGAAGTCCATCCATGCTGACACGTGTGGACGCTTCAGGCGTGCCTGCGCCGCGCCAGTGGGTTTCGAGGCCCAGCCCGTAGTGGAAGCCATCACGCTGCAAAGCCTGAAGTTGCCCAACCCAATCCACGATACCGCCGCCTACCGGAGCCCAATCGTATTTGTGGTCCGGCTTGCTCACTACGTCCTTGCAGTGACAGTGCCCAATGCGCTCTTTCGGGAGCAATTCATAGCCGGTTGGATAGGGTGTGCTGCCTATGGCTGCGGCATTGCCGGGATCCCAGTTCAGCATGAAGTTCTGGTTTGGAACCGCCTTCAGCACGGCAGCCGACTCTTCGCCCGTTGCGGTGTTGCAGGACATCTCGTTTTCGAGCAGGAGGACCAGGTTATCTTTGGCGCAGCGTTCCGCAGCCTGCTGCAGTTTGGCATTGATTGCCGCCCGGAATGGCTTCTGATCATCCAGTCGCCAGTAGTCGAAACAGCGAATCCTGTCCGTACTGAAAGATTTGGAAAGCGAGATGCACCGCTCAAGCAGCTTATCCTGCGCGCTGGCATCGAAGTCCGCATGGAACTGGTCGCGCGTTTCGCTCTGAGATGACCGCGGAGCCCCAGGCCAGTCTGTCTTGAACAGCGGGCTTGCAATATCCGTGACTCGCAGTTTGTGTTCCTCGAGGATCTTTCGCGCATCCTGAACTTGTTTCGCGTCGAGTTCGGTCACGTTTTTGTTCCACATTGAGCGAAGCTCGATCCAACGCAACCCGAAATCGACGGACACGATCTTACATGCCTTCTCGAAGTCCTGCGTGATCTCGTCATTGATCACTGCCAGCCGGAATGGGCAGGTGCCTGCGCCCGCCTTCATCAGTGACGATGCAGCGGCTTTCTTGACCAGAGGCGACATTGCCGCCCCGAGTCCTGCCAGTCCTAAGCCCGCGAGCAACCTGCGTCGTGTGTACTCCATGCACCCTACCTCCTGCTATCCGGAAGATTCTCCGCCGTTACGTTTCCATCATTTTAGGTCCTGGCGTGTTTCGCCCGCCCGCTTATTGGTTGACGCCGCTGGCCAGAAATCCTCCGTCGACAACCAGAGTCTGCCCGGTAACGAAGGATGCGGCATCGGAGCATAGGTAGACCGCAGCTCCGACGAGCTCTTCGGTCCTGCCAAAGCGCCCCATCGGCGTCCGTGTCAGCAGTTCCTGGCCGCGCGGCGTGTTGTCGAGCATGTCTGCATTCAGGGCGGTGCGGAAGACGCCGGGCGTGATGGCGTTCACCGTAACGCCCTTCTTTGACCACTCCACGGCAAGCGAGCGCGTGAGCGAGACAACCCCTGCCTTGCTGGCCGCGTATGCGGCGACTTCGTTGAGCGCAACGAAGCTGTTGAGAGATGCGATGTTGACAATGCGGCCGTAGCCACGCTCCAACATGTGCCTGCCGAAGACCTGGCACGCGCGCAGGGTTCCGGTGAGGTTCGTGTCCACGATATCGGCCCATTCCTCCTCCGGCATGGTGAGCGTGGGCATGCGCTTGATTTTTCCGGCGCAGTTAATAAGGATGTCCACTTTGCCGAAGCGCCGGAGTGCGGCGGCGAGTAGTTCTTCGAGCGAGGCGCGGTTGCATACATCCGAGCACAGGCGCAGGGTTTGGCGTCCACGCCGTTCGATCTCGGCCGCGGTTTCGTCGACTTGTTCCTGGCGGCGCGCCGAGGCGATGACATCAGCTCCAGCATCTGCGAGGCCGAGGCTCAGGGTGCGTCCGATCCCGGAGGTACCTCCGATCACAGCGGCGGTTTTGCCTTCAAGGCTGAGGATATTGGTCGTCATTATTTCTGCGCTCCGCTTGCGATCAGACCTGCTTCGCCCAGCCGGGCAAGGATACTGAACTCTACCGCTCGATGCGCGCCGATCCGCCTTTGGCGAGGGCTCGCACCTGATCCACCGTCGCCATGGTTGTGTCGCCGGGAAAGGTAGTCAACAACGCGCCGTGCGCCCATCCCAGCTTGATGGCTTCCGCGGGCGCTTCACCGGTCAACAAGCCATAGATGAAGCCGGACGCAAAGCCGTCCCCGCCTCCCACACGATCCGCCACCTCCAACTCTGCCGTGGGCGCAGTGAAAGTCTTGCCGTCGATCCACGCAACCGCGCTCCAGCTATGGCGGTTGGTCGAGTGCACCTCGCGCAGCGTGGTGGCCACCACTTTCACTTGGGGATGCTTCTTCACCACGTTGTCGATCATACCGAAGAAGACGCTGGGGTCGAGTTTCGACTTGGCCGCGATTTCCGGCCCCGGGATGCCCAGCCCTTTCTGCAAGTCCTCTTCGTTGCCCAACAGCACATCGACGTTCCTCACAATGCGACCGATGATCTCCACGGCGCGCTCGTTGCCGCCGGAAATCTTCCACAGTTTCTCGCGGAAGTTGAGATCGAACGACGTGATTGCGCCCGCCGCCTTGGCTTCCTCCATCATCTCGGCAGCCAGCTCCGCCGTCGTCGGCGAAAGCGCCGCAAAGATGCCTCCGCTATGCACCCAGCGGACGCCTCCGGCGAAGATCGCCTTCCAGTCGAAATCTCCCGGCTTCAGTTGCGCCGCCGCCTCATTCGACCGGTTGTAAAAGACCACCGGAGCGCGCAGACCGCACCCACGGTCGCTGTACACGGTGGCCATATTGGGACCGGTAACGCCATCGTGTTTGAAGTGCTTATAGAACGGCCTTACGCCCATCGCGCGGACACGTTCGGCAATCAGGTCGCCGATCGGATAGTCGGACATGGCCGAGGCGATTCCCGTCTTCAAACCAAAACAATCCGAGAGGTTGGCAGCCACATTGAACTCGCCGCCGCTGACGTAAATCTTGCACTCCGTTGCTTTGCGAAAGGGGATGATCCCCGGATCCAGCCGATGTACCAGCGCTCCCAACGATAGAAAATCCAACTGAGCATCCTTGCGAATATTCAACCCACCACCCATCGGTCGTTCACTCCTTCCACAATTTAGCGCGGTAGGCCCATAGTCCTAGGCCGGGATTTGGAATAAAGAAGATTTCTTCGCCGTCAACACGGTTGTAGCCATAGTGAAGCACCTGCGGGCTGTAGCGCGTGAGCATGGTTTTCAAATCGCCATATTCAAAGCCCACGCCTTCAACCTCTTCTTTGCTTAAATGACCGGGGCACAACCGGATTGTGAAGCGACCTTCGGAGGAGCCGTGGATGAGGTGAGCAGCCGCGCTCAGGTCGCTGGCGAGATCCGCATTGGCATTCACTGCTTCGAGGGTAGCCGGAGTTCCGCGATAACCATACTTGCGGATCAACGCGTCGATACCTCTGTCTTCGCCAAATTCCTTTACGCCCGGTGCGAGGATGATCAGCTCTGCACCGTCGGCCAGTGCCATCCGCGTACGGTAGACAGCCTTGTTGCCCAGCCATGTGCTGTGAAATTCATTCGGATCGAGATAAACGACAGCCTTCTGCATCGGCGTATCCATCGTCTCGAAGTTCACTTTCAAGCTCAGCGCGGCAGCGCGATGAAAGCATTCGACGTCGTCGCCGATGAAAAGGCCGCGCACTGCCAGCCGGTCGTCATCCGTGCGTCCGACAACGGTGAGTACGTAGACAATGGGCAGATGTCGAAGAAAACGATCGGATGCGTAATTGAGAACGTTGCGCACAGGACTCTCTGCGCGACCCATGATGCGTTCCATCCCATAAACCGCGCCCAGGTAATGGCTGCGGTTTATGCTCTCTCGGCCTCCCGTGCCCACCAGAATATTCTTGTTGTAATTGGCCATGCCTATAACTTCATGGGGCACGACCTGGCCGATCGAGAGAATGAGATCGAAGCCGTCATGCGCAATGAGCCGGTTCACCTGCGCCGGCCACGCATAGTTCAGCTTGCCTTCAGATTGCTCGCGGATGAACTCGGCCGGGACCTCGCCAAGGGTCTCGACGTCCGTACGCCAGTTATGCACGCGGAAAAGCTGTGTCGGCATGGCGCCAAACATTCGCGCAATCTGCCCGGGATGCATCGCAGCATGCGTGCCGAGGGCAGGCAGAACCGCCTGGAGCTGGTCGCCGAAATACTCCCACGCGTAGCGCGTCAGGTCGCCGGCGCGGGAATGCACGCGGCTCTGATCCGGTGGCACGACGAGAACCCGGTTGCGTTTTCCAAGCTTCGCAAGACTTTCCACCAGCAGATCGCGCAACTGCTGCAAAGATAGATCGGTTTCAACACTGCCCGTGGCGCAGTAGAGACTCATGCGGTGATTTCCACCTTCCTTAGTCCTGGAGCGAGCAGGCATAGAACGACCAGAGCCAACAGGTAAGCGCTGGCCGCGATGCTGAAGAGGCTCGCATAGCTGTGCGTCAGTTGCAGAATGTGGCCTGCGAAGAAGGCGAAAAGCGCGCTGCCGACGGATCCCGCCATGCCACCGATACCGACCACCGAGCCCACCGCGCTGCGCGGAAACATATCCGATGATGTCGTGAAGAGATTGGCCGACCAGCCCTGGTGTGCACCCGCAGCAACGCTGATCAGCGCAATAGCGGTCCACACTGACTTGGCACTGCTGGCTGTGTAGATGGGAACGACTAGAAAAGCACAGAAGAGCATTGCCGTAAGCCGCGCGTAGTTGGGCGACAGTCCCAGGCGACGGAAGGGCGCCGGCAACCAACCTCCGCCGATGCTGCCAATGGCCGACACGTTATAGACGATGATAAGTGGCAGCCCGAGGTGCGAAAGGTTCAGATTGAATTTCGAACTAAAGTAAGACGGCAGCCAGAACAGATAGAAATACCAGATCGGATCCGTGAGGAACTTCGCGATCGAAAAGGCCCAGGTCTGGCGGCAGCCCAGCAAACGGCGCCAAGGCACGAACGGAGACGGACCCATATCCACGGCCGCCTCCTGGTAGATGTGCCTCAGTTCCTCGCCTGTAAGTGTGGGATGGTCGGCGGGCCTGCGGTAATAGCGAAACCACCACAGAATCCAGAGCACACTGAAGAGGCCAGTAGTCAAAAAGGCCACGTGCCAGCCCCAGCGCAGCGTCACCCATGGCACGATGGCCGGAGCCAGCATTGCTCCAACATTTGCTCCAGAGTTGAGGATGCCCGTAGCCGGTGAGCGTTCGTTCTGCGGAAACCACTCGGCCACGGTCTTGATCGCGGCGGGGAAGTTGCCGGATTCGCCGAGTCCGAGGAAAAAGCGCGCGAACCCGAACTCCAGCACAGTGGTGGCCAGCGCGTGGCCCATGGCGGAGAGGCTCCAGACTGCCATCACCAGCATATAGCCGATGCGCGTGCCCAGCTTGTCGATCAGCCGGCCGGCCGCGAGCAGGCCAATCGCGTAGGCGATCTGAAATGCGTCCACAATGTAGCCGTAACCTACCTCCGTCATGCCGATGCTGTGCTCGAGAGTGGGCTTGAGGATCGCGATTACCTGGCGATCCATGTAATTGATCGAGGTAGCGACGAACAGCATGGCGCAGACCGTCCAGCGCACGCGTCCCAGCCTCGGGCCGGGAGATAACGCGGGAGATGCGCCGCGTTCCGTCCGGGTATTGAAAGCCGTTGTATCCGCCATGCCGCGCTCCTACAGTCGGTACGCCTTTTTCACCAATCTATAGGCGAGATCCTGCGCCACTTCCAAAGCCTCCTCCTCTTCCAGTCGATGCTCAGCCACCAACTTTGCCAGGAAGACGCAATCCATGCGCCGCGCCGCATCGTGTCTCGCCGGAATGGAAAGAAAGGCACGGGTATCGTCGTTGAACCCAACCGTGTTGTAGAAGCCCGCCGTCTCCGTCACACGCTCGCGGAAACGCGTCATTCCCTCCGGACTGTCGTGAAACCACCACGGCGGCCCCAGCCGCAGGCACGGATAGTGTCCCGCGAGTGGGGCCAGTTCTCGGCTGTAAGTCGACTCATCCAGCGTGAAAAGAATGATCGTCAGGTCGCGCTCATTGCCGAACTGATCGAGCAGCGGGCGAAGCGCGTTCACATAATTCGTCGGCGTCGGGATGTCTGCGCCGACGTCGCGGCCGTATCGCTCAAAGAGCCTGCGATTGTGGTTGCGTGCGCTGCCCGGGTGAATCTGCATCACCAGCCCATCTTCGAGGCTCATCCGCGCCATTTCTGTCAGCATCTGGGCGCGGAAGAGCTCCTGCTGCTGGGCATCGGCGTCGCTCGCGATCACCCGGCGAAAGAGTTCCGCAGCGTCTGCTGTAGGAAGATTCGCGGTTCGCGCGGTGGGATGTCCGTGGTCGGTTGCCGTGCAGCCGAGTTCGCGAAAGCGGACGCGCAGCACGCGGAGCGCGTTCAGGTAGCCCGCCCACGTCGAGGTATCCTCCCCGGTCTTCTCGTATAGCCTCGCAATATTTTCGGCGAATCCAGCAAATTCAGGGTCGACCACCGGATCGGGCCGGAAGGTCGGCAGGATCCTCGCCCTCCACTTCGATTCCCGGATGGCCTTGTGATCGGCCAGTGAATCGAGTGGAGAATCGGTCGTCGCCAGCACTTCCAAATCGAAACGCTCGTACAGAGCCCGCGGCAGGAACTCCGGAGTGCGAAGCTTTTCTGAGATCGTGTCGAAGTAAAGATCGGCAGTCTGCTGCGACAGTCGCTGCTCTAGTCCGAAAAGTTCCTGGAAGGCAAAATCCAGCCACAGGCGCGTCGGTGTTCCGCGGAACAGATAATAATGACTGGCGAAGATGCGCCAGACTTTCCGTGCGTCCGTCAACTCTGGTTGCCCAATCTCCAGATCCTCAAAGGAGACTCCCTGGCTGTAGAGCATCCGATAAATGTAGTGGTCGGGTTGCACGAAGAGCTGTGCCGGATCGGGGAACGGCTCGTTCTCTGCAAACCATCTCGCCTGCGTATGCCCGTGAGGACTGACAATTGGCAAGGTTCGCACATGCTCATACAGCGTCTTGGCTATCTTTCGTGTACTGGGTTCGGCAGGTAACAGGCGGTCTGGATGGATCAGCATGACTGCGACTCTAACTTTCGCTTCGCGTCGTCGAATGGCGATGCAGAAGCGGCTCTCGGTTCTGATCATCAGCATACAACGTCGTTACTAGCTGTAGGTCGCGGTAGACGCCAACGACGTCTTGAGCCCACTCTCTAAAGTCCGGAACTGACAGCACGGAAATGTCTTTGCGGTCGAAAACAATGTGCACAGTCTCACTGAGTTGGCCGCGTTATTTTGTCCGTGAGTTCAATCCGCGCAGAAGAACTTCCGACATACACGTTGAAGTCTCCCGCGTCCACCGTCCAGTCATGATTCTTGACGTTGTAGTACGCGAAGGCCCTGCGGTCGAGCGTGACGGAAACGCGTCGGGTTTCGCCCGCGTTCAGTTGTACTTTCGTGAATCCTTTCAGTTCTTTCACGGGCCGCGGAACGGTCGATTGCGGTTCGCCGACGTACACTTCAGCAACCTCGGAGCCCGCACGTTGGCCGGTATTGGTCACGTCGAAGCTGACAGTAATCAACTGGTCGCCTTCCCGCGCGGGACTGACAGAAAGATTCTTGTACGCAAATGTAGTGTAGGAGAGGCCGAGTCCGAAAGGAAACTCGGGCTTGACTTCCGCTCTGTCGAAGTGACGGTATCCGAGAAATATGCCCTCGGCATAGACAATCTTCTTCGCCGCGTTTTTCGGATAATAATAGTTGTCATGAACGGCATTGTCCTCCCATCTGCGCTCAAAGGAGATTGGAAGTTTGCCGGACGGGGCATAGTCGCCGAATAGGAGCTGTGCCAGAGCGGTGCCACCCTCCTGCCCGGGATACCATGCCTCGAAGAGCGCGGGTACGCGGTCCAGCCAGCCTCTCATGTCCACCGCGCCGCCGGACGTAACCACGACGATGATGTTCTTGTTCGCCGCGGCGAGCTGTTGGATGAGTTCGTCCTGTCCGGGAGGAAGCTGGAAGGTGCGGTCGCTGCCTTCGCTTTCGCTGTCGGGATCAAACCCCACAGCCACGACGACCGCGTCGGAACGTGACGCCAGTGTTCTTGCGGCTGCAGTCACAGCCGCCTCGGAGCGGATAATGCCGAACTTCACGCTCGGACCGCCCCAACTCCAATGTTCGCAATATTCGAGCCGGATCTTGTGCGCGCCCGCAGCGAGCGGTATGTGGACCTGGCTCACTCGAGCATAGGCATGTTCCCAATTATCGATGACGAGTTTGTCGTCGAGGTATAATCGCGAACAGCCCTCCTCTCCCGGACCTTGGACAAAGAGCAAGTGGTCGCCTGGAGCACTGGGCGTAAAGTACCCGGTCCAGCGGGCCGATACTTCATTCTCCTTTACGCCGGCGAAAAAGCGACCGACATTGACGTGCTGATCCGTGCGGCGTACGGCAGCTTCTCCGCTCAAGGTGGGGTTATTGAAGATCTCCGCGCGCAGGCCCGGCTGTTTGCCGTTCTCGTCGCTGCTGAAGCTGGTAGCGTCAGCCATCTCTGCGAGTGACGGGATCCCCTGCTCGTAGTACACGGTGGCCTTGTCTCCGAGGTATCCAGCCATGCCTTCCAGGTAGCTCACCGCGGTAAAAGGACGCACCCTCGCGCTGCCTCCGCCGACCACCTGCGCGGGATAGGCATTCGGTCCGATTACGGCGATCGACTTGATTTTTGCCTTATCCAGTGGCAGAAGATTGCCATCGTTCTTGAGCAGCACCATGCTCGAGCGCGCCGCCTCGAGCGCTACTTTTCCGCCCGACTCGTTCAGAAGTGGGATGGAAAGATCGGTCTGCCCACGATCGAGCCAGCCAAAACGAATTGCGGTTCGCAGGATGCGGCGCACTTTATCGTCTATCGTTGCTTCGCTCACCTGGCCGGATTTCACCGCTGGCAGCAGCGTGGCGCGATTCATGAATTTGCCGGAGGGCATTTCAAGATCGAGCCCGCCATTGGCCCCGGCGACACCATCGTAGGTGGCATCCCAGTCGGACATGATGATGCCATCAAAGCCCCATTCTTTCTTGGCCACGTCGCTGTTCAAGTACCCGTTCTGCGTCATGTGAAGGCCATTGGTCAGGTTGTAGGAATCCATGATCGCGCCCACATGAGCTTCTTTGACTGCAGCCTCGAACGTCGGCAGGTAAATCTCGCGCATGGTGCGCTCGTCGATGATGGAATCGCTGTTATGCCGGTCATATTCCTGGTTGTTGCCCATGAAGTGCTTGATGGTCGCGCTCACTCCCTGGCTCTGCATGCCCTTGATGTAAGCGACCGCGGTGGTGGACGCGAGAAACGGATCCTCGCCAAAGTACTCAAAATTTCTGCCGCACATTGGAACACGATAAATGTTCACTCCCGGCCCCAGCATAAAATGGACGCCGCGGGCGCGCGCGTCCTGGCCGATGACGGCCCCCATGCGCTGAGCAAGTTCCAGATCCCACGTCGCGGCCAGACCGATGCCGCCAAAGGTTGTGGAGGGCCCATAGTTGCGGACGCCGATCGGCCCATCGGACATTTTCAAACGGGGCAGACCGATGTGCTTGATTTCGCGAATGTAGAAATCGTCAAGGCCGCCAATGAGATCGATTTTCTCTTCCAGCGAGAGTTGCTTCAGCATTGCGTCGGCGCGGGCCTCGATGACAAAGGTGGAGGCGGACGGCGCCTGGGCCCAAATGGCGGCGACGCCGACATTCAAAAGAATCAATAGGAGTGCTAGCTTCTTCTTCACGATTGCCCTCCGAAGATTAGCTTCCTGTGTTGAAAAACGGCGCGACTCCACCAGAGCCCATTCGATTGTTTTCATTTCACCTGGTGCAAGAGACTGGTCCCGTCAATTTTTCACGCCGCGTCAAGTGCGTGCATGAGCGCTCGATCTGCGCACCACCAAATCGGGTTCGATCGCGATCTCCGGAACGTACTTCATCCGTCCTTCGATTCGGCCTAGCAGCGTACGCGCCGCAATCTCACCCATCTTTAGCAGGGGTTGTCTCACGGTCGTGAGTGGCGGACTGATGTAGGCAGCGCTCTGAATGTCATCGAAGCCCACCACCGATATGTCGTCGGGTACACGCAGGCCGGCTTCCTGGAAGGCGCAGATGGAACCGATAGCAGAAATGTCATTGTAGGCAAACAGCGCGGTAAAAGGTTGCTTGCGCGCGAGCAGTTGTTTGGCAAATGGGTAGCCCAGATTGGGCGTGGGATCATCTCCCTTGAGCTCGATAATCAATTCTGGCCACATGCGAATGCCCAATTTCGCGGCAACTTCGCAGATCGCGTTCCAGCGCTCGCCGGAATCAGCGCTTAACTTTGAACCTTTCATGAAGGCGATTTTTTCGTGGCCCAGTTCGACCAGATGAGTCAGAGCCAGCGAGGCCGCACGGCGGTGGTCCAGAACAATGTTGGTTACACCTTTGATCCTGCGGTGCCCAGCAACAGCCACTGTCGGTAGAGGCGGTTCTTCCGTTAGTAAAGTGTCCACTGTGATGAAACCTTCGACCCCTCGTTCCCGAAGCACAGTCGAGTACGATGCGAGCAGTTTCTTGTCATGGCGGTGAGCCACCGTAAGAAAGAAAACATTCTGCTCTCGAAGATAACGTTCGATGCCGCTAATCACGAGAGAACCGTAGGCGTCGCCGATTTCTTCCAGAATCACTCCAATCATGTAGGTGCGCTTAACCCGGAGGGAACGCGCGAAGAAATTCGGTCGATAATCGAGGGCACGAGCCGCTTCCAAAATCCGCTTTTTTGTACGCTCTGGGACGGAATGCGAAGCTGAAGAACTGTTTAGAACGGCTGAAACGGTGCTAGCGGTAAGCCCGACGAGTTCTGCCACCGACCTCAGCGTCACAGCCGATTTTGGGATCCGACCCGCTTTCTTCTTGAGAGGTTTCATTCCACCGCTATCCTCGCTGGCCCCTTGTATTCGCCTCTACGACTCTTGCTTTCTATTCTGTCGGACACCGGATTGTACATGAAGAGCAACTCCGCGACCAAGCCAGAAAATAGGATCGCCAGTTGTCTGTAAAATATCGATATTGTTTCTGTCTCCGCCCCAATATCATATTTTCATACCCCGCAATTCCAACCAAGAATATCGTTATTTGTAGCTTTATCTTCCAAATGTCATAGTTGTGCAATTTGTCTTTAAGAATAACGTTATTTTCCGCTTGACAAAGACAATGTGAGTGGAGCCTAATTTTCACGAACCGGCGAAGCAGCGTAAAAGCATTAGCTGGAAAACCAGCGAAAACAACGATATTTCTCACCGATTCCGAAATTGTAGTTTGGAGCGAAGTTTGCCGTAGTCGTGACGACCGCGGTTAAACGTGTTTGAGGAACGCCGGCCTCCAAGGGGCTATGCATTCCGATCGTCTAATTCGAAGAAACCCATCCCTGACGATGGGATCGACTTCTAGCTTGGGAGGAACTCCATGACGCGTTTCATTCGCTGGGCGCTCGCGTTTTGTTTTCTGCTGTGCATGAGTGTGTGTCTGGTCGAGGCGCAAGATATCGTGGGGCGCATGTCGGGGACTGTTACCGACACGACGGGCGCGGTCATCCCCGGCGCCAGCGTCACGATCACGAATGAGGAGACTGGAGTTTCGCGCCCCCCCATTACCACCAACGGCAGCGGCTATTATGTGGCCGACGATCTGCCCGTTGGCACATATAGAGTAACGGTCGAGAAGACGGGCTTCAAGAAAACCTCGGTCACTGGAAACCCAGTGACGGCGGGCGGGCGCCTGACAGTGGACGCACAACTGCAACCTGGCACGGTTACAGAGACCGTGAATGTGGAGGCGGAGGCCGCCACAGTCAATACAATCAATACAACTTCCGGCGAAATTTCGACCACCATCACAAACCAACAAGTGGAAAGCATGCCGTTGAACCAGCGCCACTATGAGACGGTCGTGGGCATGATTCCCGGAGCGGCTCTCCAGAGCTCGGGACTGAGCGCCGCCAGCATAACGAGCGGCTATAACAATAGCATCGCGGTCATCAACGGCCTGCGGCTGGACGGACAGAATTGGAGCGTGGACGGTGGGTGGAACCTCGATGCCGGCTCGAACAACAGCGTGTTCAATGAGGTGGGTATTGATTTCATTCGCGAAGTGGACGTCCAGAGCTCGAACTATGACGCTGAGTTTGGTCGCTCTGCTTCAGCCACGGTCAATGTGGTAACCAAAAGCGGAGGAGATCGATATCACGGTGGACTTTTCGAATTCGTCCAGAACAATATTTTCAACGCGGCAAATGCGGGCACCAAGCTGACGTTTTCGCCGACCACGAAGGTGCCGACCTTGACGGGGTACAATGCCGTGCCGCCGTTTCATTTGAACGACTTTGGATGGGATGTGGGCGGCCCGATCCCGTATATTCAGCCGAAAGGCAAGCTGTTTTTCTTTGCCGGTCAAGAGTGGAAGAGGTTTCGAGGGTCCGCCCCAGGATTGCAGGCTTCTACCTCAACGCAGACGTTTCCCACGGTGACGGAGGCGGCAGGCAACTTCACCGACATTTATAATGGCGGCGCACCCGGCGGGCTCACGCTCAACACTCCGGCTGTGATCCCGGCGAGTTGCGGGGGTACTCTCTTTACCGCGCCCAATGTCATAAACCCCGCGTGCATCGCCGGCGACGGCGCAGCCATTCAGAATCTCTACACAACAGCGGCGAAATTGTCCACCCTCGGAGGGCTGCCCACCGCGGCCGCTCAGAACAACTTGACCTTCAACCTCCCGAACCCGGCAAACATTCGGGAGGACATCATCCGAGTGGATGAACACGTCAACGACAAGCAGAGTCTTTATTTCCGGTACCTCCACGACAACGTTCTGATTACCAATCCTTATTCGACATTCGGCCCGACCGTCGCCGGTATCCCGGGGGTTCCAGTGGATCCGGACCAGCGCGATCGTCCGGGATACAACATTCAAATCGGATGGACGACTTTGATAAGCCAGAGCCTAACCAACGAATTCAAAGTCAACGCCGACTGGCACAAGCAGCATACTCCGCTCCTCGGCACCGCATGGATGAGGTCCACTTATGGTTTCCAGTTCATTCCGCCGCTCGGAAACCCAGCGCAGTTCACCGATGGGCTTCCGGAAATAACCTTCACCGCTGTTTCGGGTTTTCCGACGGCCGCACCGACCACCGCGTATGGTCCAGCGCCGGACTTCCTCGAGTCTCCCACCTCGGACATAAGTTTCGCGGATAACTTTTCGACGGTGAAGAACAACCACTCGATAAAGTTCGGAGGGTATTATGCGCGGAACCGCAAAACGCAGAACTCGCGCACAAATTACGACGGTCTAGCAATCTTCGCCAATACTGCGGGCGCGACCAGCGGCTCAAACTCGACGGGAGACCCTTTCGCCGACGCGCTCCTGGGGAACTTTAGCACCCTCGCGCAGAACTCGGCCTATACAGTGGGCCAATTCCGGTTCAATGACATTGAAGCGTATGTCCAGGATACTTGGAAAATCAAACGCAAGTTGAGTCTGGTACTGGGCCTTCGCTACATACGCACCACACCGACCTATGCTCAGGGCAACAACATGACGAACTTCAACCCGTATGCATTCAGCACTGGTCTCGATCCGACCTTTACGTCTGTGGGGGCGGGTAGCGCCATCAGCCTTACTTCACCCGGTCTTTGCAGCGGCCCTCAACTTGACGTTATCGGTACACCGGTACTTACGATCGAATGCAATGGATTGCAGCGGCCCGGAGAAGTGCCATATGACCAGGCCGGCAGAGTTCCTGCAACCTATGTGAATCCGCAGCTTTTGGCTGCTATACCTCCGACGGCGGCGCGCGGTTTCTACAATGCGGAAAACCTGTTGTCGCCGCGATTCGGCTTCGCCTACGCGCCGTTTGACGATAAGACCGTGATTCGCGGCGGTTTTGGCATATTCTACGACCACCCGGAAGGCAACCTTCTAGGCAACGGCATCAACTCCCAGGGCTATGTACCGTGGGCACAGTCGGTCTCGATCTCAGGAGTTAACGCCGCATTATCGTCGTACGATTCCGCTCCGGGCGCCGGTGCGTTACCAGGTCCAAGCACTCTGGCCCTGAGTGGGGTTGATCCCCATCTGGTGGTCGCTCGCAGCTTCCAGTATAGCTTGGGAGTGCAGCGCGAATTGCCGCAGGGCATGTTGCTCCAGGTATCTTACGTCGGCAATCAGGGGCGGCACATCCTGCGCACGCCTAGCTTCAGCAACGCCACTTGGACACAGCAGGGATACATACCCGTCTCGCCGAACCCGAACACGTACGCGTGTCCTTCTGGAATAAATGCTGCCGCGTATGGATGCGTGGGGGGCTTCGCACCTGCCGCTCTGGGGAAGGACCAGATTCGTCCGTACCTAGGATATACCAGTCTTGGCATGGCGTTGAGCGACGTCGATTCTAACTATAACGCTCTGCAGCTTAGCCTGACGAAGCGCGTGGGCCTCGTCACTGCCTTGGTTGCCTATACGTATTCGAAGGCGATGGGAGATGGCGGCGGCGCGGGAGACGCTTATAATGAAAATCCCGAGCCGGAGTGCCCTTTCACTTGTCTCGTCAGCACAGCCGCCAACCCTGTGGTTGTTACGGGAGGAACAGGTGGAATTGGCGGAACACAATCGGGCGGCGTGGTGGAAACTTGGAAGCAATTGGAATATGGCAAATTGAGTTTCGACGCTACAAATATCTTGGCGATCAGCTTCACCGTCGAGTCGCCCTGGGGCAAGTACTTCCACGGCGTGGAAGGCGCGGTGGTGAAAGGGTGGTCGCTGAGTGCGATCATGCACTACCAGAGCGGGTCGCCGTTCACTGCAACAGATACCATTGCCGTTGGCGGCGCTCCCAACGTTGGCATTAACATTAACCGGCGGGCGAATATTGTTGCCGGCCAGCCGATTGGGTTTAGCGGCACATGCTCGAACGCACACGCGATATGCTGGGTAAATCCCACCGCTTTTGCGCCTGAGTCGGCGCTCGGCGCGGGCGATGCTCCCGTCAGCAACATCATCGGGCCCTCCTTTTACCAGTGGGATCTGTCGTTGCGGAAGTTATTCAATTTGCCCAGGGAAGGCATGGGCCTGCAGTTCCGGATGGATGCATATGACGCCTTCAACCAGACGAACTGGAGTGGTCTCAATGGATTTAGCGTGAATAACGTTGGTAGCAGCAGCTTTGGACAGATTACCCAGTCCTTTCCGGCGCGCGTTCTTCAGTTCGGCTTGAAATTCAGTTTCTGAGGCCTTTGCATTCAGGATAGTGTTGCGAACCCTCAATTTGGTTCCTGAATGGAGGGGCAAATTTCGAGGAGATAAACGCAGCAACCCAGGGCGGTGGTGCCGCGGTGGCCCCACGAAGTGGTTAGCTCAGCGCGCGCTTGTCGTTCTGTTGAAGACGCCGATCAGGGAGATGGGACGGCGCCACCCCGGCGTCCCTATCTCTGATTCGGGGCGAACAGGATTCTAATAGTTCACTCCACTGCCGTACGATCGTGACATGAGGACAATAGAAGTCGGGGTTTTGCTGTCGGTTGTGCTTTTTCTTGCCTTGCTACCGTGCTCTTCCCAATCTAGTCCGAGCCGCCAGCAGCAAATCGAAATGAAGGCCTGTCATGAATAATTGGATCCGTTGCCTGACACTTGCTTTTGGTGCGGTGCTCCTCTCCAGTCGAGGCTCGGCACAAGTTGCGCCACTGGTCGCGAATATCAATGCGCGCCAGGCCACCAGCTTGGACGGATCGTGGCAGGCGATTATTGACCCGTATGATGTGGGAGCTTTGGACTACCGTGCTCAGGCACTAAAAGATAACCGTGCGTTTTACAAGAACTACAAACCGCAGTCCGAATCGGAACTGGTCGAGTATGATTTCGATACTTCCGGCCAGCTCCATGTGCCCGGCGACTGGAACACGCAACGCGAGTCGCTGCTTTTTTATGAAGGAAGCGTCTGGTACGAACGGTCTTTCGATTACGCAAAATCACTGAAGACCAGGTTGTTTCTGCATTTTGGAGCGTGCAATTACCTCGCCGCTGTATACCTGAATGGCGAGGAGCTTGGCGAGCACGAGGGCGGCTTTACACCCTTTGACTTCGAAATCACGGAACGGATAAAGGCACACGGTAATTTCCTCGTTGTCAGAATCAATAACACTCGCGGAAAGGATCAAGTCCCCACCACCAATACAGACTGGTGGAATTACGGGGGAATTACGCGTCCCGTGATGCTGGTGGAAGTGCCGGAGACATTTGTTCAGGACTATTTCGTGCAGCTTGAAAAAGGATCAACGCGCCAAATCGCGGGCTGGGTTCAACTCAACGGGCCAAAACTTCAGCAGAATGTCACAATCCGAATTCCAGAGGCAGGGCTTAGCAAGACGTTCGCGACAAATTCTATGGGGCGCGCCGAGTTCTCTTTTAGTACCGGATTAACCCTCTGGACTCCCGAGAATCCGAAACTCTATACGGTCGACATCGCAAGTGAAACTGACCAAGTCACGGATCGCATAGGGTTCCGCTCGATCGAGGTTCGCGGAACAGAAATCTTGCTCAACGGCAAGCCCGTCTTCTTGCGAGGCATAAGCACTCATGAGGAAGCGCCCGCGCGCCCCGGGCGCGCCTGGAGCGAGGACGATGCGCGGACGCTCCTGAGTTGGGCAAAAGAACTGGGCTGCAATTTCGTTCGCCTCGCGCACTATCCGCACAATGAAGCCATGTTGCGCCTGGCGGATCAGATGGGATTGATGGTCTGGGCCGAGGTGCCCGTCTACTGGACCATTCAGTGGGAAAATCCCCGAACACTGCACAACGCGGAGAATCAGTTGAATGAGATGATCGCGCGCGATCATAATCGCGCGGCTCTTATCATCTACTCCGTCGGGAACGAGACCCCGATCAGCGATGCCCGGAATCGCTTCCTGCGGCAACTCATTCAGGATGCGCATTCCGCTGACCCCACGCGCCTGGTGTCTGCCGCTCTTCAATCGAATGAAGTCGCGGAGGGGAATCGAATGACCATTCACATTAATGATCCGATCGCGAGCGACCTCGATGTGCTCGGGAACAACGAGTACATTGGCTGGTATACCGGTCGCCCCGAGGATGCGGATTCGATGGATTGGATCTCGCAGTACGACAAGCCCCTGATCATGAGTGAATTCGGAGGCGATGCACTCTTTGGCTGCCACGGGGATGCGCACACTCGGTGGACCGAGGAGTATCAGGAAAATCTTTACGAGCACCAGATCGCCATGCTGAGGCGCATTTCCTTTCTTCGCGGAGTGACACCATGGATTCTCAAGGACTTTCGTAGTCCGCGGCGAACGCTTCCTCGTTTTGAGAATTATTTCAACCGCAAGGGACTTGTCTCCGATCGTGGTGAGAAAAAGGAAGCCTTCTTCGTACTGCAGAAGTTCTATCGAGAATTGCAGAGTGCTCAGCCGCCCAAGCAGCCAAAGTCCTCCGTCCACTGACGATTCGGTTGTTGGTGAAATTGATTCCATAACAATGTCGGCTCCCACGCCCGATTAGACTTTGGTGGTGCCAACCAACCAAGGCCCGGAAGAAAGGAGCCGAACAATAATCATTATAGGAGCGGATTACCATCCGGGGCTTTCAGCAAACTGCAGTTGTGGATACGGACACTGGGGATTTTGAGGAACGGCGACTCGAACACCGTGAAGAAGCCGAAAAGTTTTATCGCGATCTGTACGCGAACAGTCGAGGGGTGGGGCGGCGGTTTAGGTGCCGCCTAGTCAAGTCCTGCGGAAATCACGAGACCCAGGCAAGTGTGCCGCAAGTGTGACGTACGCTTTGATCCTCTGTGCGCCCACTCGCGTCATTTCAATATCACTGCAGCGTACTTCCGTGCGGGCTTAGTTAACGGCAAGTGACTGATTTTTCGGCCTATAGCAGGTCAAGAGCCCCTTCATGTGTACTGACGGCCGATCAGTCGTCAAATCTCGAAGATAATGGGTACATGAAAATGTCGACGGAAGTAGTGTGCCCAAGGTTGTGCTGAATCTCTGAAAGGTGGATCACAGGAGGTGGGCTAAAATCCCTTGTCTATTCGCTTCCTGGCCTCTTCCGAAAACGAAGGATTACGAACGGCCCACTTGACGAGCGAGAGTCAACAGTTTTCCGCTCACAGGTTCGAACCTCAATGGGGCGTTCAATCTCCAGTCGAGTCGGCGCCTAGGACTAGGCGTATATAAACGAGATCCGGGAGTTTGAGCTCGTCCTGTTTCTGGAGCCTAGATCGCTTTAGCCGCGAGGGAGTGCTGGGAACCCCTCACCTAGCCTATGGCGGAGGGTGCAAGAACAGAAAACAAAATATACCTCCCCAGCGCAGCAGCGTGCCGTTGACTGAAGGCGCGAATCCAGTGCATCGCAGGATTCTAGCAGTAAAATAAGGCGACGAAGGTCGCGTGAAGAACAAGAAACAGCATGTCATTCCGAACTGCTATCTGAAGTCGTGGTGTGACCCTCGCACACCCGCAGGGCAGAGTCCGTACATCTGGCGCGTCAGCAACGGCATACTCGGTTTCCAGTTGCTTCTTCCGCTGCTCGAGGACATTCATACTCTGGCGAGCGGATGCCTTCTGGGTTTTTGGTTGCTTCTGACTGGAATCTGGTATCGAGCGCTTTCGTGCCATGGGGAGACTCCCGGTGTCGTTGAGTGTTCAGGCGAGCGGTTCGAAAACATCACAGCTTACATCACCGTTGGGGTGTTCAGAAAGCGATGGTCGGACTTGTCGCCGTGATCGGGCTGGGGACTGCTCAGGCGATAAACTCGTTGTGGCGATGGCAGGAGAAGCGTACTCTGCACAAGCCAGAGGCCCGAATCGAAAATTCCGGTCTACATGACCATTGACTCCAAATCGTTGACCGTTTTTTTCCGCAGTCAGGGCATTTACCTGTTCATTGCTCTGGTGGTCGGGGCGATTTTCTGGGCCATCGGCCAGCCCATCAATCCTTTCACCGTCATCTTGTACTCGCTGTGCATCGGCAATTTCCTTTCGCCTCCAGTGCAATGGCTGCACGTCCTGTACGAAAAGCCGTCTCCCTATGACTGGCTGATCTTCCTGGCCGTGCTATGCGTCGTGATGTTTCCCGTTTACGCGCTGAGCACCGTAATTGTCTGGTGGTTCGCCCCGCCTGGTCCGCAATCGCTTAGGCACCTGTTCACCACCGGCTGGAAAATGCCCTTCCTGATCACCTTCGTCTACGGCGTGACGAATTTTCTCTACGGCAAGACGAGGGGGCGCCTCGAGCGCCGCAACGTCGAACTTCAGCGCATGGTCCAGTCGGGCGCGGCCCGCCTGGAAATCCACGAGCAGGAATTGCAACGCGCCCGCGAAATCCAGCAGTCGCTTTTGCCCAAGGAAATTCCGCAGCTTCCGGGAATCGCCATCGCCACCGCCTGGCACCCGGCGCGCGCGGTCGGCGGAGATTACTTCGATGTGCTGCGCCTCGACGGCAACAGGCTGGCCATCTGCATTGCCGATGTCTCCGGCAAGGGAGTTCCCGCCGCTTTGCTGATGGCTAATGTCCAGGCCAGCCTGCGCGCATCGGTGCGCGACCTGGATAGCCCGGCGCGCGTGTGCAGTATCGTGAACGGCATGCTGTGTGAAAGCATCGCGGCGAACAAGTTCGTGTCGTTTTTCTGCGGCGTTCTCGACGCCAGTACCCGCACGTTCCGCTACTGCAATGCTGGCCATCCCTATCCGATTCTCGTTTCGGCGGGCGCTGCGCGCACCCTGGATCAGGGCGGCGGTGCGGTGCTGGGCGTTTTCCCCTCGTGGAATTACCAGGACTCCAGCGTCAATCTGAAATCCGGAGATAGGCTGCTTCTATTCACCGACGGCATCACCGAAGCCGAGGACGCGCAAGGCGAAGAGTTTGGAGTGGAAAGGATCGTCGCATTCGGCAAGACGCACGCGGCCAGTTCCGCTGCTGAGTTGACCGAGCAACTGCTGGCGCAGGCGTCGGTTTTTTGCGGCGCGCAATTCCAGGACGACGCTACCTTGGTGGTTGTCGCTGTAGATTAGCGGTTCACTCCGGTTGCTGTTCTCCCCGTTTGGGGGCACTGGACAAACCTTCCTGTAACTCGCTCCCCTTTCCCTCACTACATCATTTCTGCTCGCATTTGGGTATCGGAATCAGGTCAGGGATACCCTCGTGGGATTGCTTGGGTCAGTTGTGGGGCGTTTCTGGCAGCAGGGCACCCCTGCAACCCCTCCCTTGCTCTCTGGGCTCCCCTGTTCAGTTTGGATTGTGGTTGGAATTTGCCTTCAGAAGTTTTGATTTTAGCGGCGGCTGACCAGCCGCGCTTGCTCCAAGATTTCTAGCTCTAGCTAATAGCGCCTCTTAAGATGGAGTTTTCTCCACCGCGTAAGAATGCCAGTTGTCAATAGGTAGGTCAAGCCATTCTAATTATCAAAACTCCGCCAGAATTTTAGCGCCGGGGCTGGTGGCTCCAGACGCTGCGGTTTTGGGTGATCGCTGAGGTCAGGTTAGCCCATACAGCTTTTAGCCGTCACACTCGGCAATGATTTCCAGTACACGGTCGAGATACCGGCCCACTTGCTTCGAATCGACGGTAGTCCGGAACTCTTGTGGAAACTTCCGAAACCAGTCATCTCTCGTCTTAGGGCGCTTCTCAACGAACTCCTCTAGCAGGTCGTTTCGTAGCAATCCGTTTTCGGCTGGCGAGTCAGGAAACGCTCGTGTGAGTTCCGTATCGCGCAACGCAACCAAACGCTGGCGCAAGGATTCTGTTCTGCCGACCTTCTTCTGTTGCTCACGGTAAGCAGGATCGTTCTCCAAGAGCGCTTGAATGGTCATCAACAATCTTTTAATCTCGCTATCCCTGCGCTTGAACCAGTCCGTTGACCACACCCGGTGAATCTTCCAGCCCAGATTGACGAGGATCTCCTGGCGGAGGCGGTCACGATCACGCGCGGACCGCCCTGAGTGATAACTTGCGCCGTCGCATTCGATTCCGAGCAAGAATGCTCCGGCCTTGGTGGGATGCTTTACGGCCAGGTCGATGAAAAAACCAGCAACGCCAACTTGGGGTACTACCTCGTAGCCCCTTTCTTTGAGGACGGTTCCTACGGAGCGCTCGAAATCATTCGTGGGTTGGGCCAGCCCTTCGTCCGACTGTTGCAGAATGCCGGTGCGGGCAAAGATCAGGTATTGCTTCAATGCGCGCAAACCCCACGGGCTGTTGGCGGTCGTCTGGATACGTTCAGGATCAAGTGAACTGAACACGACGCTGCGCTTCTTGGCACGGGTGAAAAGTACGTTCAGGCGGCGGTGACCATTCACACTGTTGATTGGACCGAACCGCTGGAATTGATTGCCGCGCGCATCGGGACCGTAGGTCGTCGAGATGAAGATAACATCCCGTTCATCGCCCTGGACGTTTTCAAGGTTCTTGACGAACAGGGTTTCCTGCCCACCCTTCATCCTTTCCTCGTAAGCGATAGCTGCGGGATCGTCTCTGAGCCGCTGGTCTAGGAGTTCTTCAACGAGCTCACGTTGCTCAAAATTGAGCGTGACCACACCGAGTGACTCATCTGGGTGTTGGCGCATGTGCTCTAGGACAGCCTCGACGACGACGGCTGCTTCCCGTGGATTGCGACCATTCTCGAAGACTCCGTCCCGGATGAAGTGATGCTTCACGCCGAGGGAAGGGTCATCGTGATAGGCCGACGGGAAGATGATGAGATTCCGCTGATAGAACTCGCTATTTGAAAACGCGATAAGGCTGTGATGACGCGACCGATAATGCCAGCGCAGTCGCCGTACCGGCTGAAACAGAGTGCTCGCAACGTCAAGGATGCTTTCACCCTCCTCCACAGCCGTACGGGAGTCGTCAGCGCTGTCGTCCTCAGCATCAAGCGACACGCGCTGAAAGAAGGTCGTGGGCGGAAGCTGCTTCGGGTCGCCAACGATGACGACCTGTGCGCCCCGCGCGAGCGCACCAATTGCATCTTCTGGTTTGAGCTGAGACGCCTCATCCATGACCACGAGATCGAACTTCAGTTTGCCGGGTGCAAGGTATTGCGCAACCGACAAAGGTCCCATCATAAAACAGGGCTTGAGTGCTATCAGAGCATTTGCGGATCGCAGCATCAATTGCCGGATGGGAATGTGGCGTTTTTGCTTGTTGATCTCATTTATGATGAGAGCCATTTCGGTCCAGCTGCGCACAGGGCCGCTCTGGTTTCCAGAAGGAACCGGGCGCTGATCAATCAATGCTGCGACTCGTTCGCTATAAAGGCGAATGGCTTCTTTGTCGGCGGCGGCAAACTGTCGGCGTAGCTGCTCTTGGGTAATACCAGTTACGTGCCACAACTGGTCGCCTTCTCTGCATTCGCCGCGGACCAGGATAACGAAATCGATGTCGATGACGTCAAGAATGGAGGATTTGGCAAACGAGGAGCTCTGGAGTTAATTGGCGATCGCTACTATCGCGACAGTTACTACGTGAAGATTCAGAAGGAGAGTTACCGGCAGGTGCTCCGGATCATGGCCGACAGGCAGGATGACTGGGTTCCAAAGAGAGAAATCAAGAGCAAGTTCAAGGGCAAAGAATCGACTCTGGATAATTCACTGTTCGCTCTGCGGGATAGACAGATCATTCTTGCCAAAGAAGGAGAACGCGGCGTATAGAGGGCGAAATCGTAGACGGCTACATCAAACTATCTCACGAGAAGGCGCGGCGCCTGCGAACGTGGGAGAAGATCGAAAAGGCCCACTACGAAAAGAGTCCCGTCCGGGCCCAGGTGGTTGCACGCATTCAGGGTGGTCTGACGGTGAGTATCCAGGGCATGCCTGCATTCTTGCCTAGGTCCCAGGCGGACTTGGGTCTGATATCGAACCCGGACGCGCTCGTGGGCCATACCATCGAAGTGGCAGTCATTAAGGTGAACAAGAAGCGTGGGAATATCATAGTTTCCCGAAGACAGTTCCTTGAAGATGAGCGAGACCGGAGACTCTCGAAGATCCTCGAAGCGCCGTTAGAGCCCGAAGTCCCGCCGCCTCCAATTACGTCCGCCGATCAGCCGCCATCTTCGACTTCAGTTCGCGTGTCTGGTCCGCCAGTAGTTACCTCCCAGGCACGCTCCGCTGTCTCGGAGACGCCACAGACCAATCGGGTACACTGCCTCTTTATCGACTTGGAAGAAGACGGTCTAAGCTGTAGTTACCAATGGCGGGAGGGACTTTCGGCTTCCGAACAACTGCAACCGCCTCCTGAGGATAAGCTGATTGCACTGAGCAAACTAAAGGACCTTGCTTCCACACTCTCCCGCGTGCTGCAGCGATTGCGCACGCAGCCAAGTAACTGCCTCCCCGATCTCGCAGAGCTAGAGGACGCCGGAGTCGAGCTATACGAAAAAATACTTCCTGTTCACGTGGCCGAGGAATTGCACGACGAGCAGGAATGCGCATACCTGGAAATTCACATCCCCCCCGAGCTCAGTTGGATACCATGGGAGCTGCTTTCGGACGGTGACCACTTTCTCTGTCAGCGTTTCAAAATCGCTCGCCGCCTTCAGAAAATGGGAAAACTGTTTCGTGCCGCAGCGTCCCGTCGCAGAGACCAGCGATCCGATCGGGGGGCCCTTATTCTTGTCGGCGATACGTCCGGACTTAAAGCAGCGGAAAAGGAGGCATCAGACAACGAACAACGTACGGTGCTAAAGTGCTTCGATTCCTTAGGTTTGCGTCCATGGCTCTATGCTGATATGACGTCAACCGAGATACTCAGACAACTCAAGAAGGATTACGACATCTGCCATTTCATTGGACATGGCCACTATGACGAGGCCAAACCGGAACAGTCAGGATGGAAACTGAAAGACGGATCCATTCTTACGTGCACAGAAATCGAGCGCCAAGTGCGTTCTCGAGCAGTATTCCCTTTCCTAATATTCGCGAATGCCTGTGACTCTGCGCGCCCATCAATCTCTCAGTCCGAAACCTATATTAGTCTCTTGTACCACGCTTTTCTCCGCCAAGGCGTTCCTCATTACATCGGAACGCTTGGCCAAATTCTGGATGATCCTGCCAAAGAATTCGTGCGATATTTCTATGAGTCTTTGGCAGACGGCCAAAGCGTCGGCGAAGCGCTTACCGCAACTCGGCGCGAATTCTTCCATCATCTGGGTGTGCCGATCTGGGCTTATTACGTTCACTACGGTGATCCGACCTATAGATTCGTCGAGAAGACGGCAACACGTCATTAGCACTACCGAGAGTGTTGGACAACATTTCGAAAAACCCCGAATGTGGGGCATTTTAGGCATGAGAGTGTCCATTCGGCGGTCATGCATCGCCGGGAAGTGCAAGAGGGGCAGAACGGTTACTCACTTCAGACGAGAATCCTGTCCCGTTTTGATTCCTTGGAGGAATCCGTAGATTTGGAGTATCGACGCATTGATGTGGTCCCGCAAGAACGGATCCGCATCATTGCGATCGAATTGAGGATTCAGATTCCGGGAATGGATCTCCTTAAGTTCACCCACAGTTCTAAGGCTCAGATCGTCTATGGTGGCATCCAGTAACTTCTCTTGGATGGGGTTCAATTCGAGATCATGGAACTGCTCTGCGAGAGCTATCAGCATGTCCTCCAAATGAAACGCATTAGGAGTCTCAAGCTTAAGTCGTTCGTCCTGCCGGGCTCCTTCCCGTTCAAAGCGCTCAGCATGTCTGTGAAAACTTTCGGCAAGTTGACGAATCGTTTCGCCGGCAGTTGACTGCTTTGGCTGTTCAACCTCAAACTGGCTTTCCTTCGGATTCCCGAACTCTGATTCCCGCATAGTGCTGTAACAGGATCGCGCAGGGCTTTGGCCGCAGTAAGGGCACAGCGTGCTGAAAGCAGTCAGGCGTACCTGTAGTAATAGTTAGCTTGGTTCCAATATAGCTCTGTGTAGATGCGGGTCAAGGGAGAACCAAGCCCTTTAAGAGAGGCGCTGCTAAAGTTTGTTTGGGCAATTTGCTTTGGAGTTTTCCGACCGTTAGTTTTGTTAAATTTCAAGAAACATCGACGATAGACCTCGCGGTTCCTCCGAGTGTTAGCTAGTGGTCAAATCTATCCCCGTTAGAATCCAATCGATCGTTTTTCCGGAAAAATGCTTTAATTTCACCAGGATCTCCGGAGTGGGCGCGCTTTTACCCCGCTCGTACTTCGAAAGCTGGGTTTGGCTGATTCCCAGGATCTCCGCGAACTCAGTCTGCTTCAGATTAAAACCCCGGATCTCACGGACCCTTCGCCCGATCGCCTTCAAATCCAGCCGCACTTCTTGTTGATTTATAGTCGTCAAAGTACTACCATATTCTTTATTAGACTACAGCCCGCCTTGCCGGGCTTATTTGTATATACCCCGCGGCGGGCCTCGTCCGCAATTACCCAGGTCGGAACGGGGCAAGGGGCAGCGTCCGAAATGGACAGGAGAGGAGGTCTTCGATGGTCCGGCTGGACGACAATGAGTTGAACATAAACCCTGAGGTTGCAGCAGCTCTCGGATATCCGCAACAGGGGAACGCACGAGGGCGCCGCAACGCACGAGCCGGCGCGCAACCACGGCACACACCTCACGCCCGAGAAGAAGACACAACCGGGCTGCTTGTTTTCCTAGCGGCGATGACGATAGCGGTCCTGATCTGGTTAGCTGCGGCGCAAGCCCCTAATCATCAAGCGACCACTCAACCCAGCCAGCCGCAGGTATCGCAACAGTCTGTTCGCTTAGTTGGTAAAAAAAAACAGCATTCCGACGACATACCGGTGGGTATCACCGAGTCGGCGGCAGACGTTTCCGACCCTGCACCGCAAGTTCCCGTCCAAAGAGACGATGTGCAACCTACCCAAGGCATTCAGCACGCCGCCTTGGATATCGGAAACAGCGAAGCGGCCGAGAATCCAAACATCCAGGTCAACCAAAGAAATGACACCCCGCAATATTTGCCTGCGGAGTATGACATCGGGGGGACTACCTCACCGACATTCCTCGCGCGCGAGATGCCACGTGGAGGCGCGGTGGATTCCCTCGGGTATATACCCGCAGGCATATGCCTGCTCTATGAACGTGCCAACGCGAACGGTTGGCGCCGGGTAGTGTCGTTTGATCGCCGGTACGCCGGTTATGCGCAAGTTTATCCCAGCGTGGCGTATCAGCCGCGGCCAATGCAACCGGGATTTGAAGAGGTGATCGAAATGATCCGTCGGATTCCGTGAGTTTGCACCGTTTAAAGGTGCAGAGAGGCCCCCGGCAGCGCGTCGGGACAACGTTAACCCACAAACCGCCAGCCATACCGCGGTATGGCTGGCAGAAAAGGAGAATGGCCATGAGCCTATTCCAACGCAACGAGCAAGGCCGCGAAGAGCGGCAACCGGAAGTCCCGCGGGTCCAGATCCAGGGCGACGAAGCAGTCATTCCTCGCTCGGACGAGGCGCCTAGCGGGGACGACCGCCACAAGCTCTCCCCCAAGATCTGGGGGTGAGCTCCGTTGGGAATCCCAACCGCGAGTTTGCCAAAAACAACAACCGCATGCGGGACGAAGCTTGAAGCTCCTTCGTCCTGCATGTTTTTACAAAAAACCTGAAGAAAGAAGGTGATGCGAAATGCTGGATCCCCAGAGATGGTTGGTGGAACGCGAGATCATGCGACGGCGCTTTCCCTGGATTTCGCCGTTTGAGACGGCGAACGGCTACGTGGGGTTTTTCGGAGAATTGCGCGGTCCCAAGTCTGGCAGGCTCTACCAGGTGCTGCTTAAGATCCCCGCACGGCTCTACCCTGAGACCGAGCCGCCCCTGTACCTCGACCCGCACCTCGGCAATAACTGGCGGCAGGACGCAGTCAACCACGATCCGCGGGGCAGGCTTTGCTACGACCGTCCCGGGCAGAGTAAATGGAACGCGGCGCGGAGCACGTTTGCCAACTGCATCATGGTCGCTCTCGACTACCTCGCAGTCAATGGCGCATGAGAAGAACGAGTCTTTTTTGCTTCGCGTAACGGGTCGGATCGCATCCAGTTCAACCGTTCTCTATCCAGTGAACAGGTACACGGAGCCGGGCGGATCCTGCAAAAGGTTCGCCCCAAATTTATCCAGAGGAGGTTTGACCCATGATGCAAGAGGCGCGGTGGACGGCGGAAGTTGCGCTTATGCACGAACGCTTCCCTAAATTTACCGCTTTTAAAACCGACAACGGCAGCGTGGGATTCTTTGGGCTAGTGCGCGGGCGGCGCACGGGACGCGAGTACACCGTCCTCGTCAAAGTTCCGGCGCAAAACTACCCGGAAACGGAGCCCGCGGTGTACATCCAGCCGCGCATCGGCGGCTCCGGGTATTGGAACCCCAACGGCAGTCTGAGTATCTGCCACGTAAGGCCATGGCGGCCACAGACAAATACCTTCGTAAGCTCCGTCCTCGTCGCAATTCAATTTCTGGAGGATTTCGACCGATGAAGAAGACCCTGTTTTTGCAGGACGGCATCTACGCCGAGATCGTGCGCCTCGCCGGCGAGTTCAAGGGGCTGGAATTTGCCATAACGCTCTTCGGCTCCATCCGGGACGAGCGCTTTGAAGTGACCCATCTTGCCCCGCCCGGCAGTGCCGCCGAACACGCGCATGGCCGCTGCACCAATGACCATGAATTTGAGTCCGACGTCTTCAACCGGCTGCGCAAAGACGTACCGGGCATCCAGTACCTCGGGGATCTGCATGCGCACCCCCCGTCGTATCCCAGGCTCTCCGGGACGGATTACGCGACGGTGCGGCGGACTCTGTTCGGAACGGACGACACGCTGCACCCCGAGGAGTACGTCGCGGGCATCATCCTGCCCTTGCGTAGAGCAGGTGAGCCCGGTGTTGCCATCGTCCCCACGTATTTTTCAAAACAGAACCCTCGCGGTTCGGAAATGGAGTTGGAATATGTCCATGCCGGTGTTTGCACGAAACCCGAAAGAGCACGCCGTCTTTTCCTCGCTGCATATAGCCGCGATCGGCGCGGGATCGATTGGTGGCACGCTGATCGACATCTTGGCGCGTACTGGCGTCGGCTCACTCACGCTGATTGACCCCGAGGACTTTGCCGAAGAGAACGTCGGCCGGCACGTGCTGACGGGCGACTCGGTGGGCAAGCCCAAGGTCGAGGAGCTGGCGCGCCACGTCTCACGCATCAATCCCGATTGCCAAGTGACGGCGCTCAAAGAGAAGTTTGACGTCTCCCTTCTTGTAAGCCGTCCGGACCTCATCGTCTCCACCGCCGACAGTTTTCAGGCCGCTTCCTTGGTGAACGCGTATGCCTTGCACGAAAAGATTCCAGCGGTCTTCGGCGGCGTGTGGGGTGAAGCCTCGGTTGCAGAGATCGTCTACGTCATTCCGGGCAAGACTCCGTGCTACGAGTGCTATGGGGCATTCCGCCGCAACGTGGAGATCCCGCCCGATACCCGGCGCTACACCGATCCCAATTACGACGAAACCCGGATTCCCGGCCAGGCGGGACTGTGGGCCAACATCCTTATGGTCGCCGGTCTGCAGTTCCAGGTCATCCTGGGTCTGGTGGGACTCCGGGATACGCTCAAATACTCCGGTACAGTCTGGCTTATGAACATCTCCGATCCCCACTGCCCGTTCCAGCCGCTCGCGCTCACCGTGGGCGAGGTGAAAAAAGGCTGCGCAGTGTGCGATCAAGAATGTCTGGCGGAACTCCTCCGGGAGAACCTCGCTGACAACCAGGGTCCTGATTCATCGAAATTCAATCCTGGAGAAAAGATGTTTGAGGACACGGAGGAGTCGAGACGATCTTTGGCGGAAATGGCTAAGAAGGAGATCTTCATCTAAGGCGGTCTATTTTCAACCCATAATGCGACCTATTTTTCCCTCTTTTCCCTCTGATTTGCACGAACCCGCCCGTCTTTAAGTTAGAGAGAAACCAAACGAGGTTTGGTTTCTCTCTCCGGCCGACACCGGAAGGGACGGTTATTCGGCATATGCCGATGGATCAGTCCGAAGATGTCTTGGGGGAGGTTTCTGAGCTTCCACGCAGCAGACCGCCATGGCTGCTCTGTTCCTGCTGCCGCACCTTCATCGCCGATACGCCTGAAGAAAACGCTTGTTTCGGGATTCAGCCGTATCCGCACGACGATGGTTTCGGCGAATGCCTCAAGTGCTACGGCAATCCCGCAGCGAAGGAATTCAGGGAACAGTTGGGATGGGCAGGACGGGCGTTCTATGACGCCCGTATCGAAATCGTACGAGGCTGCCTCAGCCCGCAGAAACAGAAGAAGTTCGACGAGCTGTCTTATGAGCGCAAGGTTATTTTCATCGGGCGGGCTCTCGAACGCGGGTTGATTATTTGACCTGCCGGATCTGGAACCTTCCGCGTGTCGTCCTGGAATATGCTTCCTTCATCCCGGTCAATGTTGGAAGTCAAGCTTCTGAAGTGGTGCGTTATCGGTGGCGCGGGCGGGGGCCCCGCGGTTTGCCGCCCGCGCCAGTGAAGACCTTTTCAGTGAAGTTTCGTTAGGTGTGGATTCAATCCGCTCCTGGTGACCCCTTGTCGTGAGATGGGAGGAATGGCAAGGACAGCGCGTCGCTTGTCCCTATGTCACACCTTGAAATTGTCCGCGCGTACATTCGCGGACGGCACCGTCGGGGATCCCGCGTGTTTGCGGATAAATCCGACGATGCGGTTTTTTCCTACGGCCGCCATTTCCCGCTCGTTGTTCGGATACCGGGCGGTTTCTTAGTGAATGGCAGCCGATATTCCGTCAGTACCGCCCGGCACCAGTCGCTGGCATTGCATGCGCTCGCAGAATCTCGGCAACGCTACGCGGTGGTGCCGTTCCATGCGATCGAGATGGCAATGGCAGCTCTGGATCGGAGAGTCCGATATGACTTTCTGTCGGAACTGAAAAAGACGGTTGGTATCACCGTGCCCTCGAGCGGAGAGAGGTGGCAGGCAGTTGAGTACAAGAAACCGGATGGCGCCTCAGCGCATCGGTTCGTTCATACGCTGGGCAACAGCGTGATCCGCGTGCGCGATCGCGAGTTCGTCTCGGCGGTGGATGAAACCGGCGCGGGCCGCGGCATCTATTTCTTCACCCAGTTGTCTAGCCGCAAGACCCCCTCATCCATGCAAGAGGCGCTAGATATGCTGAAACCACTTTTTGTGCGGAACGCGGAAAAGGAAGGACTCGAGGTGTCTCGGCAGGGCGAGTGGTTCGCTGTACCGGTACGTATTGGGACCCGGCAGTTGATGCGCGATGTGCGTCGTGGCGTTGCGGTGCGTGGGCAAGACCATGTGCTAGGCCGCGAAGGGCATCACCAGCTGACGCATGCCGTGATCTACAAGTACGGACCGAAAAAAGGCCAGGTTTTTGCGCGCGGTACGATGCGTCATACGAGAGGAGAGCACCGGATGCTCGCTCTGCCTGCGTGGTCTCGCATTGTCCATAGCGTTCAAGGCCAATCCTATAGTCTCAGTGGCAATTTCGACTGAGCTGGAACTTCGCCATTCCTCCCATCTGACGGCATGCATTCTCGTGTTTATGCCTGAAATACCCTAGTCGGACCGTCCATGTTCGACTCGTTGTATCCCTTGAAGGCTGAGGCCTGCGGGACAGGGGACGCGCCGGGTATGGATACACAAGAACCCGAGAACGTCATCTACGCCTACACCGACGCCCAGGCGTGTGATGACGGCTTTCTCGTCGCAATCCGCCACGGTCCCGTGAACCGGGTCACCCGCACGGTCTTCGACCACTTCACTGCATCAATGGGCAGTTCGCCTGTGACCGGGCCGGTGACGGATGTCAGCCGGCTCATGCGGGCGATCGAGTCGATGCTGAAGCTCGAAGCCGACACAGACGGCTGGCGGACAGGCAGCTACGACGGCAAAACGTTATGGCTTACGCCAAACGAGGTCGGAGGACTCACGCTGATGTTTCCGGAGGATTGGTGAAACCAAAGCTCACTACGGTCCCTGGAACCGTCCGGCTTCAGCCTTTTCTCGACGCTGGTGTATGTTCAGTGCGAATCAAGTGAGGTGACCCGAATATGCAAAGAGAAACCGTATCCGTATTGGTGGAAAATCTGGAGAAGCGACAGCGGGCGCTCAAAGTGTCGGAAGTGGCAGACCTCTTTCAAGTCAGTCCCATGACGATTTACCGGGCCGCGAAAGAGGGGAGCCTCCCTTCATTCAAGGTGGGAAGTTCCCTCCGTTTTGATCCGAAAGCCGTCATCACCTGGCTCAAGAGGCAGATGTGCGTGTTGTATCCCGCCTGACCGAATCCACACCTGCAATCACATCAAAAGCCGCATCGACGCGTTCCTGCTGTTCCTTTCCCTGTCCTGCCTGCAAATAGCGCATGGTCGATGCCAAATCCTTGTGTCCCATCCATACTTGGAGGGTGCGGATATCGGTGCCAGCCCGTAGTTGGTTGGTCGCATAGGTGGCACGGAATTTGTGCAGAAACCAGGTGCTGCAGTAAGGCCCGGTTCGGCAATCCTTCTTTCCGCGGCACTGGCGGCAGTTCAGCCCTGCGCGCCATGCGATGCGCTTGCAGCGCTCAAGAAAATGGTATCCGACGCCTCCCGTGGACGTGGGGAAGACCCACAGGCAATCCGAATCAGCCTTAGTTCTAAGTATCCGGAGATTCCTTACGAGGTCGGTAGGAATGAGGACTGCCCGCTCTTCCCAGGTTTTTGGGAAGAACCCGCACGCGGGCTTGGCGGTGACTCGCGCCACTTGCTCCTCAAGGCCTATGTCCCGCCACGTGAGGAACTGCACTTCTTTCTCCCGAAAACCGGATCCCAGAAAAAACTGGAAGAGCAGCATGTTAGCCTCGTCGCATGCAGCGAAAAAACGCTGCAATTGTTCTGGGCTATAAGCCTGGGGCACCCGTTCCACATAGCGCGGCCAATCCCCACGCCGCAAAAGGCTGGTGATGGAGTTTGCTTTGAGCAGCTGGACGACGATCTCCATCTTGGTATGGACGGTTCGCGCCGATAATCTTTTTGCCTCGGTCAGAAATTGCCGATAGCCGAGCAGCGTGTGGCGATCAACTTGGTTCATGCCGAGTTCGCCGGCCATTTCTTCGAAATAGGCGAGCGCTGTCCGGTACTGTTTATAGGTCTTGGGGGCGCGCTGCAGCCGGGTTTCCGCGAGAAATTCCTGGCAGGCCTCGTGGATCGATAGGGTGTTCGGCTGGTCCGCGGTCGCGACCGCAATGCCCATCGTCCGGGCTTTTAGAACGGTATTCTGACGCTCCTGTGCCTGTTGCGCAGCACCGGCATTTTTGCCGACTGCCACGCGGCGCCGCCTGCCGCCCTCCCGCCAGTCGAGTGCGTAATACCCTTCCGCGTGATGCTCGGCACGACCATCCACCACAACAACGTCCTGTTTGAGCCTGCCGGTCTTGCCGCGGACCACGGGGCAGTATTGCCAGCGGTCCGCTCCTACCTTGACGTATTTCGTGAGGTTGCACGAGGTTCTTTTTGCAGCCATTCTGCGCTCCTGAGTGAAATCGAGATGTGGCCATCTCCTCAGGCAACAGACGGGTGGAATGTGCCGGCTCCGACGTCTTTAAGCTATCCGTTGGAACTGATCGTGGAACTGATTGGGTCTAAACCCTTCAATCCAAAAGTTCTGGCGGAGAGGGAGGGATTCGAATCCTCGCACAAACGTAGTTTCAATAGCTTAGACCGCGGCAGATGGCATCTTACGCGGCTAGTTCCATGGCAGTCCTTGTTAACGGCACGGGAATGGCACGGGCGGACAGATGCGTTAATAGAAAGCAGAATGGAGCGCGGAACACGGACCACGGACCACTGACCTCTACCGTGTCAATTTTGAGGTCACAACTCTAAAACCCTTTCCCTACCTAGCTTTTCCGCATCTGCTGGCATCCGAAAAGGCCCCTAAACAGCCGAGTTTTGATGGCGAATTGATGGCGAGTCCGAATTGCGCGTCGCTTGCCCCCTTTCCCGTGTTCCTCCGATAACATGTGTTTCCAAGACCGAAACGGCGGTCTCCCAGTAAAGTCAGAACCAGTCCGGGGCTGCTCGGGAGTGCAAGAAGAGGTTTTTCAACAAGCCGAGTCCGATGAATGCCAGAAATAAAAGACCCCTCGCTCCTATGCCTGGCGCGGCGAGGGGTCGGGAAGAATTACTTGCCGTTGATGGGGGCCAAAACCTCGACCGTTGCGTCCGTGGAAGTGCCGCTGCCCGCGGGTGAGGAGCAGGTCATGGTGACGGCGTTCGTTTCGCCCTGGGTAATAGGGGGCGTATTCGCCAGTGAACAGGAGATACTCGACGTTGCACTCAGCGACATCATATAACTGTCTTGCTGTAGCTGAGTCACCGTACCAGTCGTTACATAACTTTCGGCGCTTGTGCCTCCCAGGTCGAGAGTACCAACGCAACTAGTGCCATAGCATCGAACTGAAAAGTTAAACTGCATCGCTTTGGAATTGAACGTTCCCGATCCGACTCCCTCGAACCAAACCTGGTTCGTGGGTGCGGCGGGGGTTTTTGCGAAAGCCAGTATGCTCGTGAAAGCACACACGAGCAACAATACGAACGCGGCAATTGTAGGGGTGGGCTTCATTATCTCGACTCCTTGATCGTTTTTTCGTCCTGACAGCGTTGCGAGTCCGCGTCAAAGGTCGAGAAGGACCACGCTCGCCTCAGGTAGTTGACGAAATACTCAGTCGAATCAACTCTAGAACGAAGATTTAGGTTTCAAAAGATTACGTAAGGACATTAGCTAGTGTGCTTTGACCGATTTCGTGGCGGGCAAGGCCGGAAATTTGGGCCCTCGAAAATCTGAAACGTGACCTCTGCCGTGTCAATTTTGAGGTCACAACTCTAAAACCCTTTTCCCACCTAGCTTTTCCGCATCTTCTAGCATTCGAAAAGACCCCTGAGCAGCCTAGTTTTGATGGCGAATTGATGGCAGGTTCTCGCTAGTCTAATCCGACCACGACGCGGACAGCATCGGTCCTTGTCCCGTGGTTGTTGTCTTTTTGCCAATTATCGGCGCGCCACCGGGTCGAGGGTGATTGCGAAATTATCTATGTCGCGATCAATCGTAGTGTCGATGGTGTCCCGGTTCTCATGCAGTTGGTAGCCCCAAACGGAAGTGAAGATTTCGTACTTGCCCGTGGGGAGACCGACGAATTCGAAATGGCCATCGCTTCCAATGATAACGGTCTGGCTGTCCCAGGCGCGATCGGCTGAAATAGTCACGCGCATCCCGTCAGCCATGGCCGCCCCGTCAGTGAGCGTGACCCTTCCGCGGAGCCGATGACCGGGATGGATCTGGATATCCCCGACATTGACCTCTTGGCTGTCACGCGCAGTGGCGCACTCCACAGGATCAGTTGCGCCCAGCGCGGCAATCGATTCCATCTTGCCGTAAACGTACCAATCCACGAGCACCGGCACGTTGGTGATGACGAAGGAGCCGTCTTCCTGTGTGCCGATGCGGATTTCGTGATAGGGGTCCCCGAGGATTTTAAGATTATCCCCGAATCCGCCTCTGTTCCGCGCAATCAGGCCGAGTTCAGCGCCGGCTACGGGTCTGCCATGATTCATAAGACGGCCGCGAATCACGGCACCATCAGAGACTGAAATCGTCGTACGCTCTGCTCCTGTGGGCACTCCAATTAGCTTCGGCGCCATGCCACGGGCCTCCACCTGAAGCATCATGCCGGTGGCCGCCTTGCGATACGCAAGCTCGAACTCTCCTTTTGGATTGGTGACCGCCACGGGTTCGAGACCTTGAATCGTGCCGTACATGCTTACGGGGCCGCGGCCCTCCAACACCGTTGCGACTCCCCAGGGCTCCACGACGGCCGCACGCAGTGGTTGGCCGTGCGAATCCACTACTCGGCCGCGCACAACACGACTGGGATCATCCACAACCGCTCGTGGCGCGAGCGCTGCCGTTTCGGCAGGTCCACGGGAAGGATCGACCTTCTTGACGAACGTGGCACTATAGCCATCACGGATCACCAGTAGCTCGAACCACAGATCGGGATCGAGGCCGTTGATGGCGAACGAACCATTTTGATCGGTTACCGTACGCTTGCCACAGTCCACGTAGCAGCTCGGGCAATAGGTGCTGTAACCTTTCTTGACGCCAGCGTGGTAGATCATCACAGTGGCATCCTCCAGCGGCTTGCCGAGATTGTCAGTTACTCTTCCGGTAAGGGTGACGCGGTCGGAGGCGAACGAGCCAGAGGCGGTGACGATCAGACTGGCGATCAGAAGCCACTTATACATTAGTGCTCTCCCTCCTCCAAATTGTACTCATCTCAGATGAGCCTCTTCCAGTACGGACACCGATGCTAAACCGCTTTGCCCACGGATCGTTGATGTAGTCGGGGGCGTCTACACTCGTTGAAACCTGCCCTCTACCGTGTCAATTTTGAGGTCAGAACTCTAAAACCCCTTCCCTGCCTAGCTTTTCCGTGCTCCATAGACCCGGAAACACCTCGAAAATGGCGCAGTTTTGATGGCGAATTGATGGCAAGTTCTTATCAGAAATGCTGCAAGGCAGACGGCTCTCAGTTCGCTTTAGGCCCTTGGATTGGAATCACTGATCTTCGATTGAACCGATCGCGCCTCGGGCAACGAGCTTCGAAAGCTGTTTATAGGCTTCTGAGTCCTCCAGAACCTCCCGATTTGGAGACTTTGCCTTGTTCCTTTCAACAATCCCAGCTTGGCGAGCGAGGCTGATTGATTCCCGCAAGAATTTCACACCCTCTTGCAGGTCTTTCGGATCTTTAGTTATCTCCCATCGAAGGGCAAGAGCGATTCCAAGTCTGGAACGATCGTAATAAGCATCTGCTCGTACTTCCCCATAACCGTTGACCGGCGGCTCCGTTTCGGCGTCGAATCGCGCGCGCGCCAAGGTGACATATCGGTCCCCCAATTCTTTAGTGCCGATTTCCTTGACAGCTGTCGCCAAAGCTCCATCGTAGAAAACACGCCATATTTTAGTTTCGCTGTAAGAGTAGGTATCGGCGGCTAAAGGGTCGATGTGCTGCGCTCTGAAAGCATTCTCCAGCAGAGCTACTGCCTCCTCTGCACTCTTCCGATCGTGCGCAATTTCTGCGTAGCGAGCACGCAAGTCGCCCTCCACGGCCCAGAGGGTGCAGCGTAGAAACCAAGAGTAAGCTGGCCACGGTTTATTACCGTGGTTGACAGTAGCTTCAAAGCCCGAAACTTTATCCGCGAAACGGAGCAATGCGGTCCGATCGTCGCGGTCCTCGGGTCTAGGAATCGAGTAGTTTTCGAATGGCGCAACCAACTCGATCGCGAAACGGTTGTCCACAAATTCTGGGAGCTGATCCGTTTTCTGATCTTGTGATGGATAAGGAGAAGAATCTGCGCCCCATGCGTTAACGTAGTGCACGGACAATGTTTTTGTATCCTTATGCCAGCGTCCCCAAAGAGCAACGTCTGCATTGCGAGCTTTCAGTTGCTTCACGACGCTTCCGTCGGAGAACTCTTCCATTTCCTCCAAAGGTCCGTCTGCCGCTTTCGGAGTCATCACGCATGTGCGCAGGACGGAGAGTCCAGTGCGGTCTCGGATAACGTCGGCCAACTTTCTCGATTGGACATCATCCTCATCATCTTTAAATCGGTATACCAAGACAGCAAACTCGTCGTCAGCTGCTCGTCTTTCAAAATATTGGGTGACGCTGCAGCTTAAATCGCGAGGAGGAGGAACAATCCCTTTTAGGAGCCCGTGTCCGCCTCAAAATGTCCCGACGATCCAGGCTACTCTTGACTCGCGTCCGGCAGCGACTGCTGAAGCGTCGCAGAATCGGCCGTGTGCAGCTTGATCCACCAAGCGAACCCCTTGTGTTGTAATCGGTACCCGCATCACTTCGATCACGTCGCCCGGCTGAAACCTGGGTTTTCCTTCGGGGCCTAGCACCTCGGGAAGGGGTAGCATCCCCTTAGACTTACCGATGTCCACTAGCACGTGGTCCAGACCGAACTTGAGCACCGTACCCTTGAAGATACGGCCTTCGCTAATCGCTTCCTTGCGTGTGAAAGTCTCAGGCACGGTGGCTAACTCATTGGGGGTGAAGGTTGTGTCTTTGGGAAGCATGGATCTTCAGTCGGCATTCCGCAAGGACTTCCTCGTCCCTGACCACCTGCGCGATGAACGTTCCCGGAGCTAGGCTGGAGTGGAGAAGCTGTTTATCCTTCGTCAGCGGCACCGAAGCAATTTGTTTGTTTTGTGCATCAAGAAGGTTCGCCCTCCAGGCGGGCTTGGGCGGATCGATGCCGATTAGGAGACGGACGTTTGTTCCCGTCTCCAGGTCTTCCGGTTCAAGGTAGAAGAGGATATCAGCCTCCTCGCCCGAATCCATTACGTGCTGAGCGATTTCAATCCTCGACTGTCCCGCTTCGAGCTCTTCGTCAGCACCTCGAGTAACCGTGGCGGGCAACGGAACGAGTTCCCCCATGCCGGTAATTTCAATAGGTTTCAGCAGAAATTCTTTTGCAGACCGAGCGGCTTCAATGACAACCTCAGTCCAGCTCGGGGCGCGCATGCGCTTGAGCAAATAATACGCTTCGGCGCATTGGTCGCAGAAAAGCATATGGGCGCGGAGGTGGAGCGCTGTCTCTGCATCAAGTTTCCCCTCCTCGTACGCGATGATCACGCTCTTTGGCGCATGTCGTTCATCCGCGGCGATCTCGTCATCCGCCAAGCCTTTGACGGTCTCCGAGAAATCTTGCGTGAAAGCAAGAAACTCGCGGCACTCGCTGCAGCCTTTCAAGTGCTCGTCGACCTCCTGGCGTTCGCGTTCTGACCCCTCGCCCTCAACGTGCGTCCGGATCAAACTCTCATGCGGGTGCATGGCTTTTATACCTGCCTAAATGTGGTGATCTTGAATTTAGTCTTCAACGTCTTATGCATGGCTCGTAAATCGTGTCTGATCGAATCCCAAACCCGCTTTTCATATCGGTCTCTTGCCGTGTCGTCCGGTGCATTCCCAAATTTGAGGATTGCAATACGGGCGACCGGCCAATCCCTGAAATAATGGCGCACAATAATATCGGAACTGTCGGCTTTCGCTGGACTTGTGATGTGATCAATAAGGAGAAGCTTGACGATCAGCTTGCGTTCTTGGGTGCTCAACGCTGCGTCCGGGCGCGGCAGGGGTTGGGCCATAACGCTCCAGAGCCGTTGCTTTCGTTTGGAGCGAAAAGGTTTTCCCGGTTGTGGCATTTCTCCGGCGTCCCTCTCGGCTCCGCCGACTTCTTGACGCTGATCGAGAACAATTTCCTCCGGAGCGAGGTTGTCCGGTTCATCCGCCGGCTGGGTTTTTATCTCTTCTGCTCCTTCCACGCCTTCTTCCTCGGCGGCGATGCGCTGTTCATCTTCCAGGCGCGCGCGATCGAGCTCCTCCATTAATTCGAGCTGTTCGGCGCGATCGGTGCGCACGATGTTCCCCATGTCGTCCACGACATCGAACTTCTCGTCGATTTGCACCCATATCGCCTGGCCCTGACCCGTGAGGAACCGGCCCCAAAGATATGGCCGATTCCCTGGTCAGAGTCGAAAAAGCCGAATGCGTGATCGAAGGCAAAACCGAATGCGCCAATCACACCTTCCGCCAGGCGATAGAGGCTGTACGCTTCGGGGATCTCGATGGTCCGGGAAACATTCCCGTGTCCGAGTAGTTGGACTTCAAAGATAAGGGTTTTCATAGACGGTGATGCTTAGCTGTATTTGGCGTGCGCTATACCACTTTCAGCTTACGAATTAGTCGCGGCGGGTCAAGTGTACCCCCCACCGACATGTAAGCCGAAACACATTGGAACTATTCAGCTACGTTAGCCACGATCCAACTCCAGTCTTCCGTCAGCCGGCTGATCGCCAAGTGAAGAACAACTTTCTCGAAGCCGACAGGAGGGGGACAGATTTACTTCCTCGGTTTGACCGTTACATGGGGATACGGAACTTAGGCAACGAATATTTCGGATATTCTGCGTTCATACTCCGAGAGGAGAGAAGTGCACTTTCCAGGTTCGCGCGGGCAAGAGCTAGGTGCGGATGATCTGGTGCAACCCGGTCTTGAAGAACGGTCACCGCGCGCTCGAGCAGGCCTGCTGCTTCTTCGGGCCGTCCGGCTAGGTTCAGCAGAGCACCGAGATTATTAAGAGTCAGGGCTGCATCCGTACTGTCTGCACCTAACAGTTTCTCTTTGACCGCCAGCGCTCTCCGGTAGAGCTGTTCCGCCTGGACAAGATCGCCACGAGCACAGAGGACTGCGGCCAGGTTGTGCAGGTTCGCCGCCACTTCATAGTGCTCGGGTCCGAAGGTCTTCTCGAAGATGGCCAGCGCTCTTCTGTATATGGCCTCGCTTTCGTCATATCTCTGGAGACCATCAAGAATCGCCGCGTAGGCGACGGCGTCAAACAAGGTCCGTGGATCGTCTTCGCCAAGCAGTCGCCGAGAAATCTCCCAAGCCCTTCGCCCAGGTTGCTCCGCTGAGGTGAAGTCACCTTTGGAGTGCAAAATGCCGCCGATGTTATGATAAATGACGCTGCTGGCCAGGCAGTCCTCGCCGTGGATGGCAGTCACGGTACACAGTGCCTGTTGGTACAATCGCAGCCCCTCATCAAAGCGGCCGCAGGCCTTGTAGAGAACGGCGAGATTGTTCCGCGCCTCGGCTACGTACTCGGATGCCTCACCGAACTCGGTGTGCACGATCCGTAACGCTTCTTTGAGGCTTACCTCGGCGCGAACGAAATCACCGCGCATACGGCATATGTCGCCGATCAATCCCATCGTCCTGGCGCGAATCTGGGCGGCGCCTTCGCCGGCGAAGCAGTCGCCTAACTGGTCTTCGACCGAATGCGCCCGTTCTGCCAGCACCAAAGCGTCCTGGAAGCTCTGGCGTTCACTTTCGATTTCGGCAAGATCGTTGAGTAGATTGGCCGCATCGGGCGAGTTTGCTTCACCCGACTCTTGCAGAAGCAGCAATGCCTTCCCGCACGCTGTTGCCGCTTCGTCGAGTCTTCCTTCGGACTGCAGAGTCCAGGCCTGCTCTTGCAGTTCGGCGAGTTCGACGGCACGGTCCGTAGTTTTGTCAGGAGTCGTATCTGTAGTCATGTCAGCAGTCATGGATGTGCCACCAACACCAGTGTCTTTGCCCGCCGCGTGACGCAATCCAGGCACTGCTTGAGGTTTTGCGGATCAAGCGCACCCAGGCTTTCGTCGAGCATCACGACTTCGGCATTCTGCAGCAGCGCCCGCGCCAGAAACACTCGTCCCCGTTCCCCTTGCGAGAGCTGCCAGCCGGTCTCGCCGACGATCTGTTCGAGACCCGAGGGCATTCGTTCGAGCAGTGGTCCGAGACCGAGTTCATGGCACAACTGTCTTGCCTCCTCGAAGTCTTCGGCGGAGTGGGGGTAGGGTCGTCCCGAGCAGCAAATTGAAGCCGAGGGGCGCGGTGAATATATGGTTCTCGTGATACTGCGGAGCGACAGCGATGCGGCGGCACCAGGTGGATTCGCCGAGAGTCTGGTGGTCGAGTCCACCGGCGAGAATCAGGCCCGCCGAAGGACGGCGCAAGCCACCGAGTATGGAGACGAATGTGGACTTGCCGCTGCCCGAGTCGCCCTGAAGCAGCACGAAATCACCGCGTTCAATTGCAAGACTGCATCCCTTCAGGATCGGCTCGTATCGGCCCTGATGAGTGAACACAATATTCTGTGCGTGGAGGATGGCGCCTGACGCCGAGGAAATCTCCGCCGGCGTCTCTTCGCCGGCTGCCGACTTTGCTGCGGCATCAAACATCAGTTTCACAGTACGCCAGGAGATCCAGGCTGCGGTCCCGGGAGACAGCCAAGTGGTCGAGCCTTTCGAGGGATGCGCTGGTAAACAAGATGGCTCCGAAACTGACCGCAAGCTGTGCCAGCGTGGCGTTGCCGGAGAGAAACGAGGGCGCGAGCACGATAAAAGCCGCAATCACGTAGCTGCGCGGCAGCGCGGCTTCGATCCACGCCGTCGATTGGTCCAGGCTCTTTGACATTTTGAGGTAGCGCTCGTTCTCGTCGTCCTCCTTACAGTGCCACTCTGCCGGGGCCTGTTGCGCCACGCGGGTGCGGTGGGCGCTCATCTTTTCCACTAACTGGTGGGTAAGTCCAAGGCGCATTTCGTCCAGGCGAAACGCCGGCGCGTGTTCTGGGTGATCAAGATGGCCGACAAGAAAATCCACGCGGCCAATAAGACGATCTCGGCGTTCGCGGCGGCTCCGAAGGCAATGACAAACGGAGCCAGCAGCAATTCGAGGACGGCGAGGATGATCTGCAGCCCGCCGCTCGCGCCCAGTTGCTCGATCGCCTCCGTTTCCAGAACCTCGCTCAACAACGGCCCGCGCCTTTCCGTCGCATGTGTTCGGAGTCGATGGTCATTGCGCCCACCATCAAGCGCTGTTTCAGTAGGCCGCCGCATCCGACCGCGACGACGCCCTCCAGCCAGCGTGAGGTGGCGCGAAGCGGCACAGTGCTGGCCAGACACAGCGTCCACGCTGCCAGCCAGGCATAGTCCAGCCGTCCGCTGAGCGCGCCCGATCCGAGAAAGGCCCAACTCGCCAGCAACAGGAGTGCGATCTCAAGGGCATGCGTGCCCAGTAGTGCGCCGAGACGCCGAGTCAACCCGGCCGCCCTCATCTGCTGCCGGAAAGAACTCCCGGCCAGACTCCGGCATCTCGCAGGAATCATCGGCAGCTTGCCCGGGCTGTGCTGGCAGGACGGCGATGTATGCGGCTAAGCGGGTGTCCATTCGCAGGCCTCCGTCGTCTCGCTGAGAACTCCACTGCTCATCTTCAGGTGCCGCCAAATCGAGCCGACCAAATAAGTGCTGGCGAGTCGTCTTGCTCCTGATCGCACAGCGTGCGGTAGCGAGAATCCGCCTCCTGATACAACGCGCGCGGCGATCCTTCTTCGACAATCCGTCCCTGTTCAATGACCAGAACACGCGGGAAGTCGAGGGTGTCGGCGACGTCGTGTGTAACGAAGATCAGCGTTGCACTCGGCGAAGTGCCGTCGGGCGTCGGCGAGCAAACTCCGCCGCTGCTCACGATCCAGACCGCGCGCGGGCTCATCGAGAATAGCCAGGCGAACATCGGGGCGCGCCAGACCGCGGCCTATACGGACATTTTGTCCCTCGCCGCCGGATACCAGCGCGCCGCCCTCGCCCAAGCGTGGTCTGCAAACCATCGGGCAGGTGCTCCAACACGCTCAGCAGATCCGCGTGATGAAGGGCTCGACCGACTCGCCCGGTCCCATCATCATTATTATTATTATTGTCGTTGAAATTGTTATTGCCGTAGCTGAGGTTGTCGAGGAGGCTGGCTTGAAACAGATGCACCTCGGGTGCAATCCACGCGGTGTGACGGCGCAGTTGTGCAAGGCCTCCGGCGTCGAGCGGCGCTCCATCTACCCGCAAGCTGCCCCGCAGCGGTTTATGCCAGCCCAGCAGCAAACTGGCCAGGGAGGATTTTCCTGCGCCCGACAAGCCAACCACACCGACGTGCTCGCCCGGCGCCACGCTGACGTTTACATCCTCAAGAATGACGTGACCGCCTGCGACTACGGTTACGTTGTCGATGTTCACGCCGACGCCTCGATTATTCGCCGCCGGAACCTCTTCGGCAACCTGCTCTTCGGGCGAGCTCAACGGTTCGAGTAATCGCAACAGGGTGTTGCGCCGAGCTGGCATGTCCCAGGCGATCGTCGCCAACTGTTGGCCGATGGTTGGAATGGAAACCGCCCAATAGACCAGCAGCAGCAAGCCCGCGGGAGTTGCGGTGTGCATCGCCTCGCGATAAACGAGGGCGATGACTGGCACAAACGTTACCGCCATCTGGAGGATCTCGGCGCAGACGAAGAGGCCCTGCAACCGCAAGCCTGCCTCTGCCCACTGTCCGAGTTGGTCGGAGTGCAAGGTACGGAGCGTGCGTCCGGCGCAATGTGCGTGGATGGGGCGCGATCCGAGCAGTGCATCCAGATAAAAACGGCTGAGTGCGCCACTGAACTCGCGGAAACGCAAGTCCCGATTTGCCATGGCCGGCTGAAACAGCAAAGGCACGCCGACCGCGACGATCACCGCCAGGATGGCAGGCGCTGCCGATCCCGGATAGAACCAGATGATGCCGGCAGCGGCAAACACCAGGCTCGCCGTGAGCCGTAGAAACAGTCCGGCCAATTCCGGCAACTGGCGCAGCATTTGCAGCGTGTGCGCGCGGAATGCCATGTCGGAAATGAGGCGAGACTGAAAATGGCGATCGTTCAGCCGCGGAATCTTCATCAGAAGGCGGGTTCGCAACCGCAGTTCCAGATGCCGGCCGAGACGCAGGAGCCCGGCGGCGGCCGGCCATTCCAACACGAGCAGGCCGCCCAGAAAACCGATCATGGCGGCAACCGCGCCGATGCGCTGGCCGGTCAGCGTCAAATGCCGGGCAAGGTCGAAGAATCCGCGAAAGAGAAGTGGTTCGAAGACAGTTCCTGCGGCGGAGGCGAGCAGGGCCAGCACAATCAGGGTTGGCAGCAGCCAACCGCTGGCTCGAATCGCTTCCCACACCGGAACCCAGACGCGGGGCGGAGGTTCACTTCGCACCACGGCGAGCGATGGCGGCAGAGACTCGGAACAGATTTCTTTTCGCGGGCCCGCCGCTGCGAGCAGCACAGCGCCACGCATCTGTAACTGTCCGCCATCCGAGGCGATCTCGCGAACCGTCCAGAACTCTCGCGGAATCTGACCCGGGTTCTCCGCACACAGGCTGAGAAACTGTTCTGCTTCGTCGCCGCGCTTCAACTTACCTGAGCTCAGAAGTGCGTGAGCCATGCGCAAGGAAGCATCCAAATGCGCACGATCCTTCCACAAGTGCGGCTCCACGCCGAGCGTTCGAATCCTGTTTTCCAGAGAGGCGGTGAAAGTATCGCATTCAGACCACTCTTCCCAAGCCTCACGCGCTATCGCCTGCTCGTGGATATACAGGGAACTCAGAAACCTCTGGCGGTGCATCCAGATGCGTCCTGCTGCCGGATCCATCAATTGCACCAGCGGACCATGGACGCTCCAGAGGACGACCAGGTGAGTAGCGCCTCCGGGCGAACGCACCACCACAATTGCCGGCAAGCATGCCGAGGTTTCGAGTAACACCAAATCGGCGGGCATCATCTCCTGCGCCACGTCGAGGCCCAGTTTTTGAGCCACATCTTCCAACGTGTCTATCGAGGTGCCGTCCACATCGGTCTGGCAGGCTTCACGCAGCCGGCCGTAGGAGAGATAAATTCCAAAGCCGCCGAACAGGGCTTTCAAGGCAGCCGGGCCGCAATCCATGGCCGAAGTCTGAATCACCTCTGGAATCAGAACGCGTTTCATGAATGCCTCGTCAACCACTGGCCGGCGGTTCGCGATACCAGCATTAGGGGAGTGACCTGCTCGATGGCGACTTCGAGGGTGCCTGGCATTCCGTGTTCGAGTTTTCCGCGAAAGCCGGAGTCGGGATTGATCTCGAGTTCGACTCGCACCTTACCGTCGCGAATCTCTCGCGCCACCCCGGCAACGGTGGCCGAAACCGAACCAAACTCGGCCCAGGGGTAACCTTCCAGGCGCAGGGTTGCGGACTGGCCCGTATGAATGCGTCCAAAAGCATCCTCGGCGGGAAACTGCGCTACCACCTCCAGTCTCCCGGCAGGCACGATGGAGGCGAGCTTTTCGCCTTCTTCCACCACCGCTCCCGGCCGGAGAATCGCGGATTCGCCGACCCGTCCATCGATCGGTGCGCGGATGAGCCGGCGCTCGACTTCATACTTCAAACCCTCCACGCCCGCGTTGACCGTGTTGTGTTCAGCGTCTAAGGTGGCGATTTCGGAGTACAGATGCTGAATACGGACATCGCGCTCCCGGTCGCGAGTAGCTTGCTCCGGCGGCAAGCGTCGCGCGGCGCTTTCGAGCGTCTCCATCGCGGCCCGGAGGCGGCGCGCCTCGGCATCGGCCTTTTCCAGCTCACGCGGAGCAATCAGGCCCGCCTGTTGCAGCTTCTGCTCGCGCGAGAATTCTGCGTCGGCATACTTCGAAGCCGCCGCGGCCTCGCGAACCCGGCTGTCTGCTTCCTCGATGCTGAGATGTGCGCTCTCTCTCTCTTGTGTGCGCGCGCTTTCCTCCGCCGTCACCTGCGAACGCAACCGCGTCATTTCGAGTTCCAGCCCCTGGGCGCGGACACCCTCCTGGCGCACCTGCAATTCCTCGGGTGCGGAATCGATCTCGACCAGCACATCGCCGCGCTGCACGATCTGGCCAACGCGAAGATGAGCTTCGATCACGCGGCCCAGCAGTGGAGATTGAATGGGGTAAGTGGCTGCGTCCAACTCAACCCTGGCGTCGGACGAAACGGCATACAAAGTCAGGTGTGCGCGGGCTGCCCAAGAACACCAGCCGCCGAGCACGAGCAGGCCGATGACTAGCATCCATCTGCTGTGGCGTCCCCGGTCGGAGAGCAACCGGGCGAAGGTTTTGGCAAAAGCGGTTGTTGCCATGGCGATTTTCCTGACAGCGTCCGCGACCTCGTTGCCCTAAGGTCGCGGATCACCGTGGGTTAACGAACGGTGGTGTTGTGGTTGGAAGCGAGCTTACCGGCTTTCAGATTCGTCCTGAGTTTCATGTGATTCTCCCTAGGTCGTGTTAACGAACGGTGGTGTTGTGGTTGGAAGCGAGTCTTCCGGCTTTGAGGTTCGTCTTGAGTTTCATGTGACCCCCCTTAAGGTTGTGTTAACGAACGGTGGTGTTGTGGTTGGTAGCGAGCTTCCCAGCTTTCAGCTTCGTCTTGAGTTTCATGGCATTCTCCTTTCCTCGCGGCGTCGGCATGGGGGTCCACCGAGCAGTCCGAGGAAACCCCATGCTCGTCGTTGCGACAGTTCGGATCACAACGTCCTGACGCCACTGGCCAGCAGGAGCAGCGCTCCTCCAGCAGTTAACGAACGATGGTGTTGTGGTTGGGGTGGAGGTTGATCCTTCCAGCTTTCAGGTTCGTCTTGAGCTTCATGGCATTCTCCTTTCCTCGCAGCGACCGCCTGAAACGCTGCCGCGCCGCGATGATTTCTGACTAAAACCTTGTGCCCTGCAAAGCGGCATCCGTGTTGGACAGTCGCCCGTAAAGTGCAGCTACCGCTCACTCGTCGAAGCTACATGCGCTACGACCTCACTCTCGCGGGTTTGCGCCAGTCCTGCCGGTGGCGGCGAAACGTGAAGTTGCAACCCGGCCTTCTCCCACCAAACCTGGGACAGGAAGCGCCGGTCTCCCTGGCTGCTAAAAGTGAGCTTCGCAGTTTGCAACTCTGACCCGCCCCGCACGATGCGCGTGACGACCGAGTGATACTGGCGTTGTCCGTTGAGGCTGCGAACGGCAAGGATGTTGATGTCATCCTCCGCCGACGGCAAACCGAGGACGAATTGGAACTCGTAGCGTCCGGCCGGCAATGTGCGATTCGCCACGACAAAGTCGAAGGGAACGTCGGCTGCAAAGCCGGACTTAGGTTTGGGCCGGGCTTGTGCCATGCAAGTCGCCGCAGCCATGCAAAGAATCACTAAAGCAGCAACACTGAGAGTTTTCCTGGTCATAGAATCTTCTCCTTTTCGTATGTTCTTGTCCCCATCGCATGGGCCCCTGTTGTTGTGGTCTTTACGGGAGGCGGCATCTTTACGACTGTGGCGATGTCGCTGCCCGAGGCTGTTCGATGAACTGTGATGTTGTGGTTGGGTGTGATCCTGCCGGCTCGAATCCTCGTTTTAAGCTTCATGCCGTCCTTCTTCTTTTCTAGTTAGGCAACGAGTACGAAAGGTGAATCCCCACTTACTCACAAGACCGAGAGCCGTTAGTTTTCAGCCCGCAGGACAGCGATTTCCTTGCTCGCGCCCTTGCGTTCCAACTCTTCTTCTGCCGGAGACTTGTAAACTTGCTTTCCCTGGCTGTTGCCAGCGCCCCAAATCTGGGCCAGGAAATAGCTGTTCTGGTAGCGGTAGAAGACCAGCTTCCCGGAGTTTTCTGGAGCGCGACCGTCGACCCTGGAGGTCAGCACAAAAACTCCTTGCTTGTGGGAGTTTGTAAGTCGAATGGTTTGCTCGCCCAGAGTGCTCACCACGTAGTGCCCGGCCGGGAGGGTGTGATTGGCCACCACGAACGGGAAAGGGATGTCTGCTTTTAGGACCGCTGGGTTGTTCTGGCCAACGACCGCTGCTGCGATCAGAAGCGTTCCCAGGATTGCTGTCAGATGCCACGATTGCGCTTTCATAACTTCCTCCTTATTTTTCGAATCTGGTGGCCTTGTCATTGGTCCACCTGCAATGGGGTGCATGTTGTGTGAGGCGCCGTTTTTCAACAATAGTTGGTGCCTGAAAATAGCTTAGAATTCCATGAAAGCCTTAACCGGTGAGAAAGAATGGACTTACTGCGCCAGACGACACAGAATGCCAACCCTTAGTGCCTCATTTCCATCCTCGGTTCAGCTCCGCCAAAAAGGCCGGAACTACTGGGCTCTACTTGGAATATCGGAAACAGGCAGGGAAAGACGACAGGAGGGAGGAGGGATTGGACGGCGGTTGGCTTATCGAGGTTGGGTCTCTAACCCGGCGAGTTGCCGGGCGCTGTGCGTATTAGGGTGATCGGGGCCGACAGAAGCCTGTAGGTGTTCTGCGGCGGAACGAGCGGCCTCCCGGGCTTCATCGCCTTTGCCCTGGGCAGCGAGAGCGCGGGCCAGAATCAAGTAGGCTATGCCTAGGATTCTCGAATGTTCCCCGGGCTGAGCGACTTCCTGAAACATGTGTAAGGCGCGGGCGGCGTCCGCCGCCGCCTCATCGGGACGCCCAGCCGCAAGCTCGACTTTGGCTCGGATGTCGAGTACGCCTGGCACAAATTGGCCTCCCGCCTTGCCGGACTTGGCAGCCGCCTCAATCATCGCCACCGCCTCATTGGCTTGGCGCAACGCCGATTCGAGGTCACCGCGCTCGAGATCCACCCGCGCGTACTCCGAGGTCAGCGCCGCGAAGGCGTAGTGGCCGGGCGGAAGGTCTTTGCGCAACCTCGGTGCCACTTCTGCGAGCATCGCGGCTGCTCGGGTAGGATTATGCTGATCGTCGTAGATTCTCGCGCGTTCCAGTAGGCATTGATTGACGATAAATGCGGCGTCCGCCTTTTGGGCGCTGGCGCACCCACGTTCCGCATAGTCCGCAGCTTCATCCAAACGGTTAAGGCCGTGCAGGATGCGGGCATAGTTGATCAGCAGCATCGGGGAGACTCCTTGCTCGGACTGGTCCGCGCGGCTGATGTCGATCGCCCGGCGAAAAATCTTCTCGGCCTCAACCGATCGGCCGAGTTGGTCGAGTGCCAGAGCCCAGTTATTAAAGAGCGTGCCGGCCGTTTCCGTGTTGTCTCGCCCGAGTGAAGCCATGAGGACTGACGCTTGCTCGAACATGGGAATGGATTCACGTTGCTTCCCCGCCTGTCGATACGACTCTGCCAGGTGGTCTAACACTTCGAATTCGAGCAAATCGGAGTCCAAGGGCGACTGCTTAATAACGCGCTGCGCTTCCTGCACACGCGCGATCGCCAGATTGGTATCATCGGAGTCGCGCGCGATTTCATTGCTTCGCAGCAGGCAGAACATTCGGTCCATCGCGAATTGCGGTTCATTGGGGAGTTCACGAAGTCCCTCCTGAATCAGTGGCTCTGCCCGTGGCAGTTGGTCGCCCCGACCGAGAACTGCCCCGAGGGCGCAGGAAGCCTGGGCCCGTGTCGAAGGATCGGAAATGCTGCGCGACAGCTGGTACGCTTCTTCGAGAAGCGGGCGCCCTTTGGCATATTGGTCTTGAGTAGCGTATTGCCGCCCGATTGAGATCAAAAGCTGCACGCGGATCGCGCCGTTCCCATGTTGTCGTTCGACAATGCGTTGTGCGCGATCGAGCAGATCGTTCACCGTAAATGGCTTGCCGGAAGGGGCCGCGTCGGACAGAAGAAATGAATTGAGGTCATTCGTTGCTCCAGCGAGTGCCAGCTGTCGGAAAGCGAAGTCGCGCTGTGCGCGCGCCGTCCGGGCTTGCACTAACGTACCCACGGCGCCGGCAACCGTGGCTACCAGTGCCAGGGTCGCGAGTGCGACTGCCAGTCGGTTCCGACGCACGAACTTGGCGGCGCGATAAGCCAGAGTGTCCGGCCGGGCAGTAATGGGCTCGTGATCAAGGTAGCGGCGAAGATCGTCGGCCAAGGCCGTGACGGAGGTATAGCGCTCCCGCGGATTCTTCTTCAGCGCTTTGCCGACGATGGTATCGAGATCGCCGCGGAGCCGGCGCCGGAGTTTTTCGGGCGTGGTGGCGCGTTTCGCGGCGTTCAAGGTGACAGTCTCAGACTCAGTCCGGGCTCGCGCCGCGATGTCGGAGATGCGCGGCGGTTCCGTATCCACAATTGCCTTTACCAGGTCGGCGGTGGAGCGCGGCCCCGAACCGGTCGGATGTTGCCCGGTCAGCAGCACATAGAGCAGCACCCCCAAGCCATAGACATCCGTTGCGGTCGTGATGGGTTCGCCGGTCACTTGCTCGGGCGCCGCATACTCGGGAGTGAGCGCCGCTCCCCCTTCCTGCGTGAGAACGGTCGCTGCTAGCGGTGGCCCTCCCTCCTCCAGCAGCTTGGCGATGCCAAAATCCAGCAACTTCACCTGTCCGTCGTTTCTGACCAGCACATTCGAGGGTTTGATGTCGCGGTGAACGATCAGATTGGCGTGCGCATGGGCGACGGCATCGAGCACATCGAGAAAGAGACGCAGACGCGCTTCCACGTCGAGGGTGTGCCGGTCGCAGTACTGCTCAATGTTCTCGCCCTCGACGTACTCGAGGACCAGATAGGGTTGAGCCGTCGGCGAAACGCCGGCGTCCACCAGTTCGGCGATATGAGGATGCGCCAGGCGGCCCAGGATACTGCCCTCGCGCTTGAATCGCTCTTGGCCGATGTGACCGAGTGCGATGCTCAGAAACTTAACCGCCACCTGGCGCTCGAAACGTCCGTCGTTGCGCTGGGCCAGCCAGACGATTCCCATCCCCCCTTGGCCGATCTGGGAGAGCAGCGTATATGGGCCGATGGTTTGGCCGGCGAGCGCCGAAGGACCTGAGGGTGGAGTTGGGGAGTGTTCGAGGAAGCTTTCTCCCGCCAGCGCGCGATGCTCATCGAGCAGCACCTGCAGATGGTCGGCGAGAGTAGGATTCTGTTCACGCAGCGACTTCAGCCACGTCTCGCGTTCCTTTTCCGGCATGTTCAGTGCCTGATCGAGGTACGGGCTAACTTCACGCCATCGCTCGGGACTGAGGGTCGACATTGGCGCCTCACAACGAAAGCGGGGGCGAACTTTGCGGTGGAGATATATCCGCTTTTCTTTAACGTTATCGGAAACGGCAGAGAAAAGACGACACAAACATAGAAAATAAAAACGCGGGCTGATCCTGCCTGAGTGTGGACATAGACTCCTCAGAGTGACAAATCCGCACGAATTTTCCGATGAAGATAAATGCGTGCCTTTTCCCAGTCCCGCTGCACCGTGCGTTCCGATACTTCCCGCATCCCGGCGATCTCGGCGAACGAGAAACCACAAAAGAACTTTAAGTCGACGATCTCAGCGAGTGATCGATCCGTCACAGCCAGTTCGTCCAGTGCGCTGCTGATCCGGGTAAGTTCGCGGGCGTCGGCGACATTTTCCGCAACATCGGTGCTAAGTGAGGTAATTTCGAATCCGCCCCCACGCTTCTGGGCACGCCGCTCCCGGGCGTGATCGATGATCAGTCCTCGCATGACCCGGGCGGCATACCCCATGAATCGTGGGCGGTCTGGAAAAGAGGGGCCGCTTCGCGAGGCCATATCGAGATAGGCTTCATGCAGGAGCGTCGTCGCACCGAGCGTCATAGGAACGCCTTGCCTTGCAAGTTCACGCTTGGCCATCCGGTGCAGTTCGGAGTAGAGCGCAGCGAAGAGAGCTTCGGAGGCCAGCCCATCGCCTCGTTCGCTCGCGGCCATGAGCGACGCAATCGTTGAGTCCACTTAGCAACCTCGTACCCTCTGAAGCTCTGAGCCTTGTGCGACAGCCTCTCGCACTTTCCGGGATTAGTCAAGATCATGCGGCTCTGTTTGTCATGCGGGCTCTGGGTAGTTGCCAGAGGCCGGCGTCTGACAGGAGTAGAAGAACCGCTGTGTGGTCGCGGTCGGGTAGTGCTCGCCGGACAGTCACACATGCAACTTCATGTCGCACCCATTCATAGAATCCGTCTGCGGGAACCAGGCACCTACGAAATTTCAGCGCATCGCGGAACGCGGGCTTGATGCTCGCCGTTTCCGATCTTGCGTTAATCATCCTGGCACCGCCAGACGGGTCTTTCGCTCACGATGGAATGAGACCCCAGCGGATCAGCGACAATTCCCGAACAGGTTCCTTGGGATTCTGCCGGATGACTGGGATCGGCTGGGTGGGGGCGATGTTGTAGCGGGGACTCCAATCTTCAGCGACTGAGGCGTCGAAGTATTCCTCAACAACCTGCTTCCTCCGCGACAGCCGGTAGCGCCCGCACATGGGGAGATTATGGCAGATCAGAGCGAATGGGAAACCCGGTCACTGTGTAAAACTATCCGACATCAGCGGCGACTGGGGAGAGCCGCAACGCGCGCCATGCGCCAATTCATGCACCTTGACAATGTCTCCTTTGGGGGTGCAATCTTCCAGACAAGTTGTGGGGAGCCATGCATCATCACTTGCCAATAATCATGGCACTGGCTTTCATGGCCTGCGCCGTCGTCACCACCGTCAGTTTCATCGTTCGAGAAATGACCCAGCAGATCAAACGGGATCGCATTTTCCGCGAGCATCTTGCTAAGCGCAGAGTCCAAGAGCAGCGCGAACATCTGGAGCGGGTCCGTGCTTATTGGGACGTTGGTGCTGAGCAGACACTTCTCGCCAGCTTCTATCCAGAGGGATATTTCGCTGAACCCGATCACGACCATCACGATGAGCAAGTCGCACATCGCGGTTCGGGCGCACCATCTCAGAAAAGGTCAGCGTAGGTATCGGCACTTTCTATAGCGCTATCCTGAAGTGTTCAAAGAGGTCTCTCCGGCCCCGCCTGCAGGTTACTGATTCGACCTCCTTTTGCGGCGAGGAGAGAACCGGCTGTTGCTCCCAGCGGACACGGGCGAAGACGATTGACCATACGGCAAAGTACGGTGCTCCTCAGCGCCGAGAAGCAGTGTGTTGCTTGTGCAATCGCGACCACGCAACTTTTCCAAAACAGTTGGGTTGCAAGTATTTTGTTTGGTTCTTCTTCCGTGAGGTTCCTAGTGATCCCTACGACGGAAAACGGATTCGAGCAGCGCTCGCAGCCTTCGCGGGCAATCCAGGCGGAACGCGGTGAAGTGAGCTTTGAGGAGCGCCTCGAACAGGCGATGTTGATTAAGGAGCAGCTTGATAGAGTGCGCGGTTGGCGCGAACGGCTGTCGCCTAAGTTTCGTCGTGCCTGCTCTGCTGGGCAGTTGCTCTTTCAGGTTGTCGGCGCCGCCGGTTACGCTGGCTACTTCGCTTCCATGCACACGTTCATGCGGTTGGTTTCTGCTGCCTTGATGGCCGGCACATGGTACGTGATTTACAGAATTAAAGGACCAGCTCAGCCCTAGCATTAGAGCTATGCCAATTGTGCATTAACAACCCTTCCGAGACCCACTGCCAACTCCGCGGCTTTCATTGACTTGCCCATCCCCCGGACGTAATATTTGCCCCTGATGATCGGCCCGGACCATCTCGCACTACCGCATCGTCGAGAAGTTGGGCGGCGGCGGCATGGGTGTGGTCTACAAGGCCGAGGATGTCAAACTCGATCGCTTTGTGGCTCTCAAGTTTCTGCCCGACGATGTCGCCAAGGACCCGCAGGCACTCAGCCGCTTTCAGCGCGAAGCCAAGGCAGCATCTGCACTGAATCATCCGAACATCTGCACCATCTACGAAATTGACGAACAGCACGGCGAAGCGTTCATCGCCATGGAGTTTCTGGACGGGATGACGCTGAAGTATCGCATCGCCGGAAAGCCCATCGACACAGATGTTTTGCTCGGTCTGGCGATTGACATCGCCGACGCACTCGATGCCGCTCACGCTGCTGGCATCGTGCACCGCGACATCAAACCCGCAAACATCTTCGTGACCAAGCGCGGCCACGCCAAGATTCTGGATTTCGGTCTGGCGAAGATCACTGCAACGGTGACACAAAGACCTTCTGGCGCTACCGCGACGGGCACAGTGGATCCGAACCTCACAAGTCCGGGGGCAGCAGTCGGTACGGTGGCGTACATGTCGCCGGAGCAGGTCCGGGCGAAGGAGTTGGACACCCGCACGGATCTTTTCTCTTTTGGCGCGGTGCTCTACGAGATGGCAACCGGCGCGCTGCCCTTCCGGGGCGATAGTTCGGCAGTGATTTTTGAAGCCATAATGAATCGCGATCCAGTAGCTCCGGTACGGCTGAATCCTGATCTGCCATCCGAACTGGAACGGATCATCAACAAAGCGATGGAGAAAGACCGCGACTTGCGGTATCAGGTTGCGTCTGAAATGCGTGCTGACCTAAAGCGGCTGAAACGGGAAACGGCCTCGCGGCACGGCATATCAGCTAGTTCGGGGCCAGCGGCGGTCGCACAGGAAAGCGGCTTTCAGGTTGCAGCCCAATCGCCGTCACCAGCATCCGGTTCCCCTGTGCTCGCTCCATCTCCGTCATCGAGCGCGGTGAAGGTCGCCGAGGCTCCTGTAACGGGCGGGAAACTCTGGAAGGTTGTGGTTCCCGCAGCCGTGATACTTGTCGCCGCTGCGATCGTGGGAGGGTTCTATTTCCGCTCCCGCCAGGCCACGACCCGCCTGACCGAGAAGGACAGCATCCTCGTCGCCGAGTTCGCCAACACCACCGGCGATCCGGTCTTCGACGGTACGCTGCGGCAGGGGCTTTCGGCGCAACTGGAGCAGTCGCCGTTTCTAAACTTGCTCTCCGATGACCGCGTGGCGCAGACCCTGGCTCTGATGGCCCAGCCTAAAGACGCACGGCTAACACACGAGTTGGCCCGCGAAGTCTGCCAGCGCACTGCCAGCGCTGCCAGCATCGAAGGCTCCATTTCCAGTCTGGGCAGCCAGTATGTCGTGGGACTAAAGGCGGTGAACTGCCGCAGCGGCGATGTCCTGGCGAACGAGCAGGCCACAGCCAGCGGTAAGGAGCAGGTGCTGAAAGCGCTGGGCGAGGCGGCGACGAAGATTCGAGAGAAGCTGGGAGAATCGCTGGCCTCGGTGCAGAAGTATGACGAGCCAGCCGAAAACGTGACCACACCATCGCTGGAAGCTCTGCAGGCCTATACCCTCGGCTACCAGGTGGAGATCGTGAAAAACGATAACCCTAACGCCGTTGCATTCTTCCAGCGGGCCATCAGTCTGGATCCCAACTTTGCCATGGCCTACGCGCGGCTAGGGAACAGCTACGCCAACCTGGGTCAAACCGCACGCGCCGCCGAAAATACCCGCAGAGCTTACGAGCTGCGTGAACGGGCAGCGAGCGCGAGAGGTTTTACATCGTCTCTCACTATGAACTTGAAGCTGCCGGGAATCTCGAGGCAGGCCGCAAGACTTGTGAGCTGTGGGCGCAGACCTACCCGCGCGACCCCATTCCGCCCGTCCTTCTCAGCGCCATCTACGGCGGTCTTGGCGATTACGAGAAAGCCCTCTCCGCGTCGCAAGAGGCGCTGAAGCTCGACCCCGGAAGTGGGATTGTTTACGCAAACCTCGTTGGCAACTACATGAACGTTAACCGTCTTGACGAAGCCCGGACGACAGCGCAGGAGGCCCAAGCCCATAATCTGGATAATCCTTCCATTCACTATTACCTTTACATCGTTGATTTCCTACAACACGATGCAACGGGAATGGAGCGTGAGGCGGCAACGCTGATGGGAAAGCCCGGATTCGAAGACGGTATGCTCTATGCCGAATCGGATACCGCGGCGAATGCCGGCCAATTTGCCAAAGCGCGGGAGCTGACGCGGCGCGCTTCCGACTCAGCCCAGCGAGCAGATGAGAGAGAAACGGCCGCGGCCTATGAGGCAGAGGCTGCAGTGCGCGAGGCGCTGGTGGGCAACTCAAGCCAGGCAAAGCAGGGCGCCAAGGCGGCGCTCGCTCTCTCGACCGGCAGAGACGTTGAGGCCGTATCGGCCATCGCGTTGGCTCTGGCCGGCGATTTCGCGCAAGCCATGCGGATGGCGAGCGATCTGGCTAAGCGCTTCCCGGAAGACACAATCGTGCAGTTCAACTACCTGCCCATGATCCACGCGGCCGCTGCCCCCCAAAGCGGCAGCCCCACCAAGGCAGTCGCGGCGCTCGCTCCGGCTGCTCCGTACGAGCTTGGTGGCCCTGCTCAGTCCATGGCTTTCGCTCTCTATCCGATTTACCTGCGAGGCGAAGCTTATGTGGCGGCGCACCAAGGCAGCGCAGCTGCAGCCGAGCTCCAGAAAATTCTCGACCATCCCGGCGTCGTCGTGAACGAACCAATCGGCGCACTGGCACACTTGGGCCTGGCCCGTGCCTACGCCTTCTCCGGCGATACCGCCAAAGCGAAAAGTGCATACCAAGACTTCTTAGGACTCTGGAAAGACGCCGACCCCGACATCCCCATCTTGAAAGAAGCCAAGGCGGATTACGCGAAGCTGCAATAGCTGCAAAAGCGATAACGGTCGTGTCTTAGCCGGTTGGCTCTTTCGGTCAACTACCGCTAACAGGCGATTTCACTCTTAAGGAGTAGGTGGTCCAAATAAACCTCGGCGCACTAGAAACTGAGATACTTGCGATGCGCTTCCTTGGCGGCCTTCTTATCCACGCCTAAATAGTATTTGCAGGTTGTTTCCAGATTGTCGTGGCCCAGAATCTCTTTGATAAAACCGATGGGGCAACCGTTGAAGAGAAGGGTCGTCGCCATGGTGTGCCGCAGGATATGCGGCGTTACGTTCTTCAAAAGACCCGCCCGTGCTCTGGTGATAGTAAACCACTTTCCGACAGGGGAATACCCCAGACGCTTACCATTGGGCAGGACAAACAGCCACTCTGCCGTGTCCCGGCGGTGGCTGATAAACTCCTTAATCCAGGCAAGTGCCCGAGTGTTGAAGAACACGGTCCGTTCCTTGTTACGCTTGCCGATGATGCGGGCTTCTCCGGTTTCGAAATTGACCGAAGATTGCTTGAGCGAAAGCGCTTCGGAAATCCGCATGCCCGTCCCCAACAGCACCTCCACAAGACTGCGGAAGCAAAGCGGCTTCAGCTCCACCCGATGCTTGTCCGAAAAGACGGGAATTGCGGAGAGGAATTTCTCGATCTCCTCGGGCGTCAAGAATACGACTTCCCGGCGCGGCACGCGCGGAGGCCGGATGAACTTCGGATCCAATACCTCCAGGCCCAGACTCAGGCGACAGAAGCGGAGAAAACTTCGCAGCGAGTTGATCACTCCCCGCACCCGGGACGGTCCGGCGCCTCTTGCCGCCATTGCGCTCTTTAACGTGACTACCTTGTGGTGATCCAGTTCCTGGGGTTTAATGTCTCCAAGGACCTGCAGGGCGCTATGGATACCTTCTGCATAGCTATCCCGAGTTTTTCCGGCCAGCCGCCATTCATGCTCGACATACGCCACATAGTAGGGCAGGAGTTGGCGGATGGTAGGACCATCCGTGGACTGGACTTGGCGGGCGGGGCCCCTCTCATCTGCGATGCGGCCTGGGGGCGAGAGCGCCTCCGGGACGGTGCTTGGCTCCGAGGCAAGAAACTGTTCTGACATACTTGGTAAGCGCCACAAAGAGGAAGGCTCGTGAAGGACTGACCACCTATTCTCCACGGATCCGAAGGAGACATCCATCTATCAAGTCATTGTCTGCGTGCAAAATCGCACGACTGCGATTTCTTGCCTTGCTTATGCCAAACAATGAATGTCACAGTCGGCCTCGCCACGTCCGGAGAATATAAGATTAGTCGGATATTCCGGGCTGATAGTAGGACGGGCTACGATGATAGGTGGATCAGGAAATGCGGAGAAAAATGCAGTTGTCGTGCACGAATGCTTGCGTCTTCGCGGCAAGATTAATAAATAACCTCTCCATTCTACCAACCACCAGCAGGCAGTCAAATCCTGAGATTCCTCCGAGGTGCCGCGAAGGTCGCGAGTTTCTTTTGCGGAAAGATCGGGTACGGACCGATGCGGGTCAATCGATGAGTAAAAAACCTCGCGTTTGCGAGGCTCTAGGAAACAGCACGTCCCGCTAGTTTGTTTTAAACTCCGTAATCTCAGGCCTGGGTAGGATTCGAGTATGTCTGGTGGGCTTTTTTCGTGTCCGCCTGGCTCATAATTCCCAAATAATAGCGGCAGGTGGTCTCCAGGTTTGCGTGTCCGAGAATCTCCTTGATAAAACCAATGGGACAGCCATTGCGCAGAAGGGTCGTGGCCGTGGTATGGCGGATCATGTGGGGCGTAACGCGTTTTTCCAGGCCGGCCCACTGCGTATGGCGCCGGAACATGGGTTCGACGGCGTCGATGCTCAAGCGCTTGCCTTTGAGCGTGACGAAAAGGGCGGGGTTGGAATCGCCGCGGAGATCCAGGTAGCGGGTGATCCACTCCAGTGCCCGGTCGGTGAAAAAGACCGTGCGCTGTCTGTTGCCCTTGCCAATAATGACCGCCTCTTTCCGTTCGCGGTCAATAGAGTCGCGGTCGAGCGACAGGACTTCGGAGATACGCATGCCCGTTGCAGACAGTGTTTCCACCAATGTCCGGAAGCCGAACCCGGAGAGCCGGGCTTTGCCGGTCCACGTACGCAAGGGAATAGCCGCCAGGAACGTTGCGAGTTCGTCCGTGGTGAGATACGACACTTGCCGCCGCGGCGCCCGGGGGACTTTAATGGCGCCCAAGTCCAGAATCGGCAGTTGCAGAACGTCCCGGGCGTAGACGAGAAGGCATTTCATGGCGTTCACGATGACGGCAATGCGGGATTCTCCCGCGTGGCGCGCGGCCATACGGGCCTTGAACGAAATGAAGTGTTGGAGAGTAATACCGCCGAGGGGGAGATCGCCTACCTGCCGCGTAAAGTACGTCACCGCTTCGCGGTAGGTTTTAACCGTCTTGGGCGAAAACCGGCGTTCGGCGACCATATAGTCCAGGAACCCCGGCAGGCTGTGTATGATGGTTGGGGAAGTTACGTTTTTCATCGATCAGATTTTGGGTTAGCAGGAGATCTAAAGCTGCCTTGCAGGCACGCAGCGTTTGCGTCGACAATGAAGTTCCCACAACGTCTGTAAAACCGCCCTCGATCACTTTTACCAGAGAAACAGCAGAACCATAAGTACGGCGAGTGCTATACAAAGTCCCCCAGCCACCATTACGAATCGATGTGTGGCCGCCGGCTGCGGGGTCGAGAGCTGATCTGAACCGCACTGCAGACAGAACTTGACCCAGCGAGGATTCTTGTGGAATCTCACGCAGTATCTGTCGTCGAAGGAACAGCCGCACATAGGGCAAAATATGATTGCTCTCTGGGACCTCCATCCGCAATTTCCGCATTTACGAGTCCGAGAAAATAACCACATAAAGTACGACGATTAACATGATTAAGCTGACTTGCGGTTTCAAGCTGGCTACCGAAAGGCCCCACAATCCAAAGAATCCGTACAGAGATCCCCACGCCAGCCTGTTATTGATCTTGTGACCCAATGCCTTCGCCTCCGCCTCTTCCTTTCGCCATCTCAGCCTTTCTTCTTCCTCCAAACTTTCCGCGCCCAGCTTTTCCGGTAACGATGGGGGCGGTGCCGGAGCTTCCGGCAAAGGACTGACATCCAGACTGTAGAAATCTTCCTTGGCGAACCAGTGCCTGGTCCACAGTGACTCCCGCATGAACTCCGCTTTTGTCGTAAACCAAATATCATCGCTCGCCCCTTCATGCTCCATCTTCTCAATCCGCTCCTCGGTTGTCGTGATGAAAAGCACCCTCGGCGTGCGGTCCCCGAACAATCTCTTGAAGGCTCCGGAACGATTGAAGCGTGCATACTTCCGGAATTTGTCTTTCACCACACTTATACCTTCCGTACCGCGGTCGACCTCTATGAACGCGCTGTATTTCTTGCCCTCCTTTTCGAACTGCACGTAACCGTCCGGGTAGAGCCCGAGCTCAATCGAGAACCACTTCTCGTCGTTGTGCCACATCCATTCCGTCACTCTTGAGGCCAAGTAAAACTTTATGAATACGTCATACACTTCCAAGAGATGCGCCAGAGCTCGGTCGGAATAGCTTTTGGCTTTCGCCAAGTATGTTGTCATCTCTTCTTTCGACATCCCGAGCAATCTGCATCCCTCCACGCCCAAGTGGTAGATAGGCGATCGGAAATTCGGATACGTGTCCAATCGCAAGCGCTTCTTAAGAATCCTCGCATCTACCAGCCTCGCCAGTTGTTTATTGGCTGCCCGCTTGTTTCCGTCTGAGAGCATCTCCACCTGTACCCGGGATAGGAACAGCACATCATCCCGAAGCACCCGCACAATCCGCATGGTGGATTCATTAAAATTTTGTATAGGGGTAGACATATTCAAGCACCCCGAAAGCGCGAAAATCGCTCTCCAGATGCGTAATTTACGCCATTTTTACCAAAGGGGTGAGTCCATGGCCTGCACCGTGCCGGCAAACTCGGCTAAGGGGAAAATGAGGGGACGGGCCCTCAGCGATTTGTTAAGTTTGTCAAGTTCTACGGGTCTGTTTTGCGGAAAGTTGAATGCCCTACATATCGTTTTGGAGTGCCTCCGGCAGATTGGTGTACAGGTATCGGTGTCTTTGGAGCATCGCGAGGAGCTCCAGAGCAAAGGCCTCGTACTCCCGTTCCGGCCTTGGCTGCGATGTTCTTGGAGGGCGCGCATGACGAAAATATAGGCAAGGTGCAGCGCTTCCTCTGCCGCTTGATCCAGGGTGTCAACTTTGATGGACAGCACATATTTCTGGGCGAAGTTCATATGGAAATGAAGAATGGTCTCTGTTTTGAAAAAGGCCGCTGATACGTTGATCAGCGGCTGGTTGTAAGGTGCTTGCAGCGTTTATTCTTTGCGGCACTTAGGAGTTCTCCGGTATTTCTGTGATTGTGAGTTCCACAACAACTCCAGTTTCGTTTTCCAAAGTCTGCTTGGCTACCAGGATTGCATCGGCAAGGTCCAACCATTCCTCGTCCGCAGCGCATCCGTATGAGCCATCCGGGAAATGAACTAACCCGCCCGTCGCTTGTACTGTGGAGATCACAGCTTTCAATACATCAGCTGAAGTTTTCCGCGGTTCTACGGTCGGAACACTCCTGAGTAAAGCCTTGGCCCGCTGCCAGTTGTATGCCAGACTTCCTAGCTGCGCATCTTCCAGTTCTGCGGCCGTCGGAGACAGGATGTTTCCCAGGAGAGCGCCGAGGGCATTTTGCAGCGCGATTACTCGACCACTCCCGCCCAGCTTCGCGCGATCTTCTGTGGTTAAGAGCTCGACATGTTCTTGAATTAGGTGAAGCGCCGACGTGCTTCTTACCTTCGCCACTTCCTCGGGGGTACCGACGTATTCTGTCCAGCTGTCCCCGGATGTTTCAATGTCGAAACTGCCAGCGCCGATGACGAACGGTTCCATCCGCTTGAAGAGGTCGGCCATTGCCGGCGGGGTGTGAATAGTCGTGGCATCATCGAAATTAAGCGCAAGGTCAATGGTGTTCTCGTCCAGTACCTCCACCTCGACGGCGCCGTCATCTAATCGTTCGCGCAGAGCGTCCAGAAGCACATCGACTTCCTGCGATTGCCGCAAAGTAACACTGCCATTTATCTTGTAGTTGCAGCCCATCTAGGATTCCTCCTCATCGTCAATCATGTCCCGCACTTTGCCGCGCCAGCCGCAGGTGCAATCGGCGTCGTTTTCGTCGGTGTATTCGTGATCTCCAAGAGACTCAGTACCTTCGGGAAACACTTGCAAATCAGATAGAGCAGCGCGGATGAAGGTCTCGCCATTCTTGCCGCGACATTGAGGGCAGCAAATCATCGATCCTCCTTCTGCCCAAGCGGGCCATTACGTGAGTCTGTTGAGTTCGTCGTCAAAGTAGTTGCGGGCGGTCGCAAGCTCGCCCTCGAAGTTGATCCGGTTGGCCTTGGCGAAGTGCATCAGGTCTGCCAGCACATCCCGCAGGCAGGTGGCAGCGTCCTCGCCCGTGACACGGCTCTTGTAGCCCTCGATGATGTCAGCGGCACGGTCGACGCGCTCGTGGTTCTGTTCGCGTTGCAGTTTCGTGAGTCTGGGCATAATGTTCTCTCCGTGGCGAATTGACTTCTCCGTTGCATTCAGCCTTGGTTTTGAAAGAAGGGCCGCTGGCGCGTTGGTCAGCGGCCCGGAAGGGTTCTTGCCTGCTCGCGTTTTGTCCCGTTACCTCGACTCCTGGTCAACTGGGGAGCGGGACTCTGCGAAATGGCGATGTCCAATGCATCCGCCTGTATGCCGTCGATAATGTCGCCGATGTAGCGGTGTTCGACGAACCGAGGCATCGGCGTATTTCATGTGATCCTGCGGCAGGTTGTCTCTTACCCACTGCTTCGCCCGACGGGTGTGGGGATAGAGCAGATAGATGGTGCCGTGATTGACGATTTGGAAGTCCACCTTAGCGCGCGCCATTGGACCCTCCATACTTGAGGTGATAACTGACGATTTTGACGGAGGGATCCCAGCAAGCCCTGCAGTTGCCGCACTGCATGTCCTGCTTGGGTGCCGGGCAGATATGAGCTGCCCTCGGTACGGCACTTTTCCGCGAATGCACGCCACTTGCCGGCAACCCGTAGCGCACGGGCGGAAAACCGTCCACCAGATGCGCCGAGTACCGGATGCACAGGTTCGCCGGAATTCGGTTGCCCATTCTCCGATACGCTTCGACCGTCTGGTACTCTCTCGTTGGCAGCCAGAACTTGACTTGTGGGAGATTCAGACAGACCCGCACGATCTTTCGGAGGTGTTCGAGATCCCGCAAATCGCCGGAATCATTCCAACGGAAGTGTCGGTCTCCCGAGCGATGAATGAGCGTGCTTACGGCTTCGACCCAGCGTGGATCGGACAGGCTGGAGAACCGTTTCTCCATTGCCCGCTGGACTACCCGAAACAGGTACCGGCCGCGCAGGGCATAGCAGTAGTGACAAACGGATTTCGGAATCAGCTGCAGAAGGCTGCCAAGCCGGCAATGACGCGCCGGTAGCGCGTAGCCATGGCCAGGCATCTTGCTGGGATTGCTTAGCGAACCGCAGATGGCGATGGCCTCATTCGTGGTGAGCGTAGGTGTCCATCGTTTGTTCATTCAGTCGGCTCCAGGAAAAAATGGGAAGGCAAAGCAAGGAAGTCGCGGCTAAGTGGTCACTTAACCGTTGCCCGGCGTCTTACGGAGAACGGTGAAGGCTCTTTTGTGCGCTTTCTTCAAGGCGGGAGTGGGGCTTATCCTCTGCTCGATCAGCGCTTCGCCGACGGCGGTGACAAGCCCTTCCAATACCTTCAATAGTTTCCGTGTTCGGGTTCGGATTCGCCGGTTTCATGCTGTCATCCCAAAGTGTCTTGCCGAGTTCCTGGATCGCCGGCATGCGCGTGGTGATCGGCATCTCCTTGGCGACGGCGGTGAAGGCGTTGTGCAGGCTCCAGGCGTTTCTGGGCCGGAACTCGTCAACGGAGGGCTCGAAGTAGTGGTTCGACGCGTCCGGCAGGAGGCGTATGGGCAGGATGCCTTGGGTGAACACATCATGCATCACGGCCTTTCGCCTCCGTATCCGAGAGCAACCGTTCCTTCAGGTTCTCGATTTCTCCCGTGAGCCTGCCGAAATGATCCTGAAACCGGAGTACCGCGTGGTTGATTTCCGTTCTCAAGTGGAGGCCGGCGGTGTGTTTGCGGTTGAGAGCGATCAAATCCCCGCGGAAGACCATGTTGTCGCAGACGAAGCACCGACAGTCCCGCGCACAGCTGGATAGACATCGTGCGATTGTTCGACGTGCGCAGCCCGAGCGCCGCCATGCCGTCCGGCGTGTCCTGGTACGCGAGCTGCAAGCACCCCGAAGAGGGTCGAGCCGTCCCGGCGCAGCGCGAACTGCTCTTTCCGGATGGTGATCCGGTTCAGCTTGAGGACGTGCTCCAACGTGTCGATGAGCTCGATGTGCGGGACGGGCTTGAAGGAACGGGTCGCATCCGGCGTTTCAACTAACGCCAGTTGCTCCCGGGTGACAAGATCCGTATCGACGTGCGACAGCAGTGTGCCTGATTCCATGGGCTTCTCCTTTTCCTGTAGGTGAGTCGTTCTCTTGGTGGGGGTGGCCGAACGGGCGGGAATGACGGTTATGATGAGGCTGTAAAGGTGCAATGAACGGAAGGTACTAAGAAGAAAGAACAAACGTGGTGCTAGTGGCCAGCTAAGCCATGAAGTGACCCGCTGGAGCATCTCTCCCCCGTGCTCCATGGTGTTGCAGACAAAACTGGCCTGATACTAGAGTTTTTGTTATCTGCAACTGCCAGGAGAGAGATGCTGCAGTGGATCACTCAACGATCTCGGCGGAGTCCCCCTCGTCATCGTCCGTCGTTTCAAGTGATGCCGTATCAATGTGGAGCGAACGCTGTTCCCGATGGCGTGCCAGCACGCTGAGTATTTCGAGCGACATCTGCAGATCAGACTCATTTTCGCTCGTCCGTGCTATTTCTTCGTGCAGATCGGACAGGGCGTCTTCAGCTTGGCCGATGGCTTTCCAGATGTTATTGGTCGAGATTGCGTATACATAATCGTGTGTCCGCATAGAAGAGGCTGGTTACTGGTATGCCTGCACGTTAGCATCCGACATCAAGAACGGACTAGGTGTGCTATGTTGCCAATTTGGCAACATAGCACACCGTAACCTTACTCAAATCCGTTCCGGTATGCTTACTTATCCGCATAGCTATGCCCTTTTTGGAAGAATCGGAGAAGTTCTATATTTTGCCATTAACGCCTCTGATATATGCTGTACGTAGTATGTTTGTCAGGCGTGCAGAATCGTAAAATACTGTGATACAGTAAGGATAAGCTTGCTGCCTTCCCAGAACGACCCACCTGCTAATCGGCGGTCACTCCCATTCGGGAACTCTGCTTGTCCTAATGGCAATCCTCAAGCTCACCAGCTATTTGCGAGTCTATCGAAAGAAATCCGGCTTAACTCTCCGTGAAGCTGCCTATCTTCTCGGCATCAGCCATTTCGCTTTGTCACGCTACGAAACACACATAAGGGAAGTTCCGCTGCCGGTGGCGCTCTGCTGCTGCTTGCTCTACGGGTTCACTGTGCCGCAGGCGTTTGCGGGCATGTACGACCTTTGCGCAGCGTTACTTGCCCGCCGACTCACCCTTTTTCGAAACAGGCTGGGTCGCCGTATTTCGAAGAGCGGACCATCAGACAGTCTTACCCAGAAACTGTCATGGGTAACCGCGCGTATAGTTCATCTGTCTACTGCAACCCTATGAAGCATTCCTCTTCTACCTTGCACCGCATTTTAGCCCTTGATCTGCATCCCCGCAGCTTCGGCTACGCGGTATTTGAAAATGCAGACCTCCTGAATTGGGGTCTGCGAAAATGGCCGTCGCGGCAACTCAAAACCGCCGGCAGGAAACTCTGCCGGCTAGTCGCTCTATGGCAACCGATGCAGCTCGTTGTCCGGGAAGGCGCCACCCAACGGGAATATACAATGGTTGAAGCGGTGGCGCGAGATCTTAAGATACCGGTCCTGGTTGTTCCCCGCAGGGCCGTACAAGATGCATTTAGATCCTCCAAGCGGCCATCACGTTTCGGTATCGCTCGCGCTGTCGCGGAACGGTATCCGGAGCTCGCCCTGCGCCTGCCTGACGTGCGCAAACTTGGGCACGGGGAACCTTTTCAATTGCGCATGTTCACTGCGGCAGCTACAGGCATGGTGTTTCTTTCGAATCATCCGGTGGACGCGAGGAAGAAATAGCAACAGGAGAATAGCCCTGACGCGGTTCGGTTGTTCTGCTATGCTGGCGAGATAAATTTTCACCCGATCTTCTTCACTAGGGGGAGTAAGGACCCGCGCCGCCAAATATCGGAGTGCGATTACCAGCGGCTCCGCTTCAATGTGAGCAACAAAACGAGTACGCCCGCCCGAGGCTATGCTCCACCGACGTACAGTCCCCGTCTTTCTATGGAGGGGTACAATCGTCTATTCATTTGAAGAACTAAGCGTGAAGAAGGGCGGCGAAGTGACATAGCAACCTGTCCGGCCCTATTCAATATAGGATAGGGATATCATTAGTGATCCAAAAGATCAGGCAAGCGATTCGTAGGGCATTCCTCGCCAACCAAATCGCTCTGGCGACCGTGCTGGCTTGCGTGTTTATCGCTGCGATTTGCCTAGCGATCGGTTTTCAAATAGACGCGAAGTCTATGAGCGTGAATGTGCTCGCAGGCCTAGTGTGTATCGCCCTCGGTATTCCCATTGCAATCTGGATAGTTGACAGATATTTGAAGCACATCGCCCGTCGCCGCTGGTCACGGGTCGACACATTGACATATCGTGCGATAGCGGCGCACCTCTGCGACTCGGCAGTCGAGATCCTGATTGGCATAGATGTACTGAATGACCTGCGCCCGATGGCGCCCATTCAAGAGGGCCGGGACAGGCCTGATGCACAAACGATCGAAGGCCTGACAGCCCTTGCAAAGCTCTTACGTGCTGTGCCTAACCCCGGGAATAACGACCTCTCCGACGCAGCCATAGAGTGTTACAAAGCGAGTAAATGGGACTTGGATCAACTCTGCGACAGCCTTTTGCCGCGAGTCATAGAATATTCGGATGAGCAGGATCTGATTGATGCTCTAATCGAGCTGGACACCGTCCGTAGGACCTTACACAATTCCATGATTGCCCACCAACAAGTCGTAACGGGCGGAGTCTTCCATCATTTACCGGAACTAGTGGACGCAAGCAAGCAAGTCTACGGCGCCCTTTTGAACCATTGGAAACCGGCCTCCTGAAACACCGTTTGTCGATATCGCGATGTCCACCAAGCTAGGTTTTGTTCAATGCTTCACGTTTCCGAACAGCCCGTTGCGGGCCAATGCCGAAGCTCCCATTTGGCTAAGGGCTCGTCTTTCAGCCGTTCCTTTGCTGCTGAAACTAGCTCACGGTATGTAGCCTCATTCATTTGTGTCCACGATAAATCCCGCAAGTTGGCGGGTAGCTTTCGCACCTTATGGAGCTCAGCGATGACCTTGCCATCGAATGGGCAATGCGGTGGCGCTGGGATCCGCCCGGCACACCAGAGGAACTTCAAATAGAGATTGAGCGCTTTATGCGCTACGCCAAAGCGAAGACAGCCCCCTTTGAGAAGTGGGGCGCAACAACTCGTCACGTGATGCGCCAGTTTGGCAATATTTTGAATGTGGGACTCTTCGATGACCGGACTGGCGTACTCTTTTACAAGCTCACACAGCTCGGACCTGAGTACCTTTCCCAAGGCTCTCGCTGTTCGCCGTTGATGGGCTTTCGTAGGTTGAGGAGTGCCCTAGTGCGGCACTTATCGAATTGGATAGAAATACTTCTTCAAGAAACTTCCACCCCTGGTCGCTCACAAGAGTCTAGCCTCTGATGACGCCCCACACACTCCTTCTATATATAAGACAACCGCCCCAAGAACATCCGCAAACGTAGAATCAGGACTCCAGCCGACCTCAAGGCACAGCTTCCCGTCCTCGCGTGCACCAATAATTGTCGGCGTGACAAACACCCAAGGCTGGTACTTCGGATACATGTCCATCTCCGCTGCAACCGTGATGTTATATATAGAGGCTGATCTCGAGACAATCCCGCGAAACCCAAAAAACGGCGTCTCCGCGAAAGGCCGAAAAAGCGAGAAGCGCTCCTCCACCATGCGACACTCCTCCTGCCAGCGCCGAAGCGTCAGCCCCCGACACCAATACAACCACGTGTAATCGAGGTCTTCACTCAAGCCAGTTTCCTCGGCACCATCTTTGCCAAAATCATCCGAATCACTTCCGGCTGATGCTCACCGGCAGAACCCTCCAGCGTGTAAGAGCGTTCGAACGCATTCGGCCCCGTAATCTTCATTTCCCACCGGTCATTCGCTTGCGACCCGATGATCGAAACCCGCCAATCCCCGTGCCGATCCGCCAGCGCGTGCTCAATAATGGCCGCAATCTCCGCCCGCACCGCAGGCACGCAGCGAGTGTGATGCATCTCCACCAAAACTGCCATACCGAAAAATATCACCGCGCCTCCCGCACCCGCAAACCCGTTGTGATCCGCGTCACTGCGGCATGTCGCAGTTCCTGACATAGTCTGCTGAATCAGGAACCGAGGATGGAACCGTCCCAGCCCCCAGAACCAAGTCAAAACGATTGTGGGGCTTTTCTCGCAGAGGACGAGATCCTGTTGCAGCGTGCCGTCGATAGGCTTGTACGGTTCGGCAAGCAGGTTGGCGTAAGTCCGGAGGAGATGATTACGTTGCTCGACTCAGGGGTGAGCATCCCCGACCTGCTGGCATTTCTGGAATGGAAAGCCTCGGAAGGCGCAGAGGAAGGAACGTGAAGCAGAGGAGGGAATATGTACAGGCTCTGGTCGGGCGAAACAGGGCAAGACATCGCTGAGTATGCCGTGATGCTCGCCGTCATTCTCGTATTGGTGATTGGAACGGTTCGTTTGATTGGCGGGAATGCGAACAATGCGTTCTCCACCGTAGCCAGTTCACTTCAATGACTTAGTTCGATCCCTTTACCGCTTGGCATTCTGACGCAGCAGGTTCACCTGCGCTGGCTTGACTGTGGCTCGAAGTCACGCAGTGTGATTCCGGTTGGCTATCCCAAGAGTGCATCCACCTCATCATTTATTCCAAAGTTGCCAGCATGTTCAGGGTACCTTCGTAATGCAATGCAGGATATTGCGCTGGTTTAGACTGTTTGCACCTCAATGATCAAGGAAGGACAGTCGTCGGATGCCTTCTCTGCAATAACCCAGCAGCTTGCAGAGGTCGAAAGACGTGACTGGGAACTGTGGATCATCGTGTCAGTAGCGGGCGCTTTGGTCACGGCCGGGCTGCTCGCGCTGATTATTCCAGCCGCCTTTCTCAAGCAAGAGGACGTTCATTTTCAGATCACCGTTTCCCGGCAATTAGTCATTGGCCTGTTAGTGTTGCTAGGACTGCTTAACGGCTACTTGGTCACTCGCCGCCTGGAACTGCGTCGGACACGACAGCGACTCATCTCCTCGACCATACAGAACGAATTGGTGCGTCTGCAGTCTTTCACCGACCCGCTAACCGAGGTCTACAATCGTCGTTCTCTCGAAGACATGGCCGGACGATTTATAAGCCATGCGCGTCGTTTACAAAGCGCATTGACGTTCATGATGATCGACGTGGATCGGTTCAAAGAGGTCAACTCACGATTCGGGCACTCGACCGGAGATTTAGTGCTGGCGGAGATTGCTACGATCCTCAAGAGTTCGGTGCGCGGTTCGGACGCGGTGGTGCGTTATGGTGGTGACGAATTTCTAGTGATTCTCGCCGACACGTCAGCTTCCGATGCTCGTACAGTGATCAACCGAATCAAGGCTCACGTACAGGACTGGAACAACCAAGGGCACCTGAAGGCCTATGATTTGAATCTCTCCATCGGTCGTTGTGAGTGGACGGACGGGATGACCCTCGATGCGGTGCTCGACAAAGCGGACCGCGCGATGTACGCGGAAAAAGACATGACGGCAAGAAACTCCGGTCCACGCAATCTGGACGTTACACCCCTCGTTCCCAGTACTACCCCTCCATCCCACTAGCGCTGCCCTTGCCTTGGCCTTTGGAGGCGTAGGTTTGAGAATCGCCGCGTAACCATCCCGTCGCCAAAATGCAGGCTGCCTTGCATTAACAAGCAACTTCAGGTTTAATTCCTTTCCGAGTCGCAATCAGCCTCAGAGGCAACCGAGAACCCGTTGCTCATGGTTCTCCCGCGCGAGGTTCCTCATGCAACGTACCGACACAATTGAATCGCTGTTAAAGCAGAAGAGCGACAATAGAATCCTGTCCGTAATGCCCGACCAGTCTGTCTATGAAGCCATCGAGAAGATGGCGGAGGAGAGTATCGGTGCGTTGCTGGTGATATCCAAAAACAAGCTGGTTGGCATCCTGTCGGAGCGTGACTATGCCCGCAAAGTCATCCTCAAAGGCCGATCCTCGAAAGAGACCCTGGTCCAGGAGATCATGACCAGCCCGGTGGTCTTCGTGAGTCGGCAGTACACAGTGGACCAGTGCATGGCCATCATGACCGAGCACCATTTTCGTCATCTGGCTGTCGTGGAGGAAGACACTGTAGTAGGTGTGGTGTCGATTGGCGATCTGGTGAAGTGGATCATCTCGGGTCAGGCGCAAACTATTCAGGAGCTGGAGGGCTACATTACCGGAAGGTATCTCGGCTAGAAGCAGCCGCGCGCGACGATTCCGCCGCACCCTCACCCATGGCGGAGTATGATCGGGGCCTATGGCGATACCGGTCGCCCACAAGCGCAACCCCGGCAATCTCAATTGTTGGGGGCATCCGATTCCGCTCCCGCCCGCTCCCGCTCTTCTTACCGAATTCGAAATGCGGGTCAGACAACTGCGGCTCACACCGGAAATGTACACCTCATCAGCGGAGCTGCACACCTGGTGCCAGCAAAATAGGAATCAGCGTTATGTCCCTGAATGGCTACTGAAGGAGTGGGGCTTCACTGTAGATCCAGGCATTAGCGCCGACTTTGCATGGTCATTGATGAGGGGCAAGAGGGCGGAAAGAGCGGCGTAGGGGACAGATGAAATGCCCGAACTCGTTCGATGCCCGTATTGCACTGAAATCATGAAGACCGGGACTGAGGGAGATTGGTTCCCTAATTGCAGCCACATTACAATCCCAAAATATCCTTCGTACCGATGCTGTTGCCAACAGTGTGACCAGCTTCGCCCACCACCCTATTTCGTACTCTAAAGATTCACAGATTCAAAGTAGCACTACCGGCTGGGCGAGACCCCGCCCGGTTTGTCAACCTCGGATATCGGAAGGTCCCTGTACCAGTCTTCAGGCGGCGTTTCGATTCCCCAAACGTTGCCCGGCTCATCCAGCGCGAGTCCAAGAATCCAGACCTTTTCATACTCTCCAAGAGAGATACAGTTCACCACCCGCGCAGTAGCCGTGGCCTTCGCAGGAAGACGCTCCAACTGGACTGCAACTCCAACTTCCAAGGGTCGAGCGCACCGCGCAGCGCATCCCTGTGGATTTACGAGGATCGCCACACACGGTTCGGAGAACGGATGAACTGCATCCAGACTCGTGAGAGTGATCCGAATCTGGCAATTAATTCTGGTGCCACGCCGGGCTTCAGGCATGAATCAGTGACTCCAAACAACCATTTGCGGTATCTGATTTCACGATCACATCCATTCAGGAACAAAGCCATTATGGGATTCTCTTTCCAGGAAAGGGCGAGGTCCAGAAGGGGCGCCATACCCCCATTTACTTAAAACGAAAACCGGGCGTGTTTCCCTTCACGATGCTCTACCAATTTTTATGTGTGTCGGGCGACAATATTGGTTCAATCAGAGTGGGACTTCGCTGGCGTCTTGCGTCGCTTCAAGCGGTTTTTTTCAAGCAAGAAAGAGCAGAAAAAGTTGACTGTGGCTCGAAGTCACGTAGTGTGATTGCGGTTGGCTATCCAAGGAGTGCCGCGCCTTTCCGCCAAAAAAACCCGAGGTCCATCCACCTCATCATCTATTCCAAAGTGCCTTAGGCATGTTCGGGGTACCTTCGTAATGCAATGCAGGATATTGCGCTGGTTTAGACTGTTTGCACCTCAATGATCAAGGAAGGACAGTCGCCGGATGCCTTCTCTGCAATAACCCAGCAGCTTGCAGAGGTCGAAAGACGTGACTGGGAACTGTGGATCATCGTGTCAGTAGCGGGCGCTTTGGTCACGGCCGGGCTGCTCGCGCTGATTATTCCAGCCGCCTTTCTCAAGCAAGAGGACGTTCATTTTCAGATCACCGTTTCCCGGCAATTAGTCATTGGCCTGTTAGTGTTGCTAGGACTGCTTAACGGCTACTTGGTCATCCCAGTCGAACTTCGCTCCGATACGCCGTACGATACAACTCGCACGCAAAAGTGCCTGCGCTTCGGGCAATTGTTCAGTCCCATGACATCCTTTACAAAATGTCCCTAGACATCCTTTACACTCCCGGCGCGCGAAGCGCGCCGGGGTGATGAAAGCGATGGCCTGGAAGACGATGGACGTACAGGAACAACGGGTACGATTTGTGGTAGAGGCGACGCAAAAGCGGAGTTCGTTCGGAGAGTTGTGCGTGGCCTATGAGATCTCGCGTCCGACAGGTTACTTGTGGCTGCAGCGCTACCGAGAACAGGGAGTGGACGGGGTCGCAGAACGCAGTCGCAAGCCTCACTACAGCCCGCGCCGCACGGGCGACGAGTTGGAGCGCCAGGTGACCGAGTTGCGGTTGCGCGGTTGCGCTATCCCGACTGGCGCGCGCGCAAGCTCCAGGTGTTGCTGGCGCGCGAAGGGGTGCAGTTGCGCGCAACACAATCCATCGCATTCTGCAGCGCCACAATCTGATAGGGCTGCAGGCGCGAGGCACGGCGGCAACGCAGCGATTCGAGCGCAGCCAGCCCAACGAGCTGTGGCAGATGGACTTCAAAGGGCCGAAAGGATGGCCGCAGCCCATGGGTCCGCTGTCGGTGCTGGACGATCACAGTCGCTACCTGGTCGCGCTGGCCGCCACCGGCGGCACGCATGCCGAACGGGTGCAGCCGCAACTGGAAGAAGCCTTCCAGCGCTGTGGGGTCCCGGAAGCAATGTTAATGGACCACGGCACGCCCTGGTGGAGTACGCATGCGCAGTTCGTGCGGACGCAGTTGTCGCTCTGGCTGATGCGGCAGGGCATTCGGCTGTACTGGAGCGGCATCCGGCATCCGCAAACCCAGGGCAAGGTGGAACGTTTTCACGGATCGTTGCAACGGGCTTGGGAGCGGCGCGGAGTGCCGGGACAGAACCGGCAAGCCTGGCTGGATGCGTATCGCTGGGAGCACACCATATACGACCGCACGAAGCGCTCGGCATGCGAACTCCAGCCACAATGTGGAAGCCCAGTCTCCATCGCTACGATCCCCATCCGCCCCGCTGGGAATATCCCACTGGGGCATGGGTGTTGAAAGTGGATTGCCAGGGCAAGCTGGATATCAAAGGAAAAAAGTGGAGGATTAACCGATCGCTAGCCGGGGAGTGGGTGCAACTGGTCCGGGTGGAGCAGCGCATGATGGTGTTTTACTGCACCACCCTCATTCGCGAACTGGACCCCGGAATCCAGCGCTCGAAAATCATCGAGCGCTGGATTCCGAGGCCCAGTTCCTCTCCACCCTTGGCTTGTCGGGAACCCAACACCTCTTCTTCGGCCATTAGCCAATCTTCGATTGCGTGTCCATCCAAGCGGCCATGCTCTTCATACAGCTGATACGCACGTTGGCGGATCTTTTCTTCGTGAGCGCGCTTGTACCTAAAGAGGAAAGCAGGGCGCGCGCTTCCTCGCGGTTAAACACCGGGCGTGCGGCCTTTGGTGAAGACGTGCTTGTCATTCACGATCCAGACGGACCTGGGTGCCGCCTTGCGAATGCCTGAACCTGCATCCGGCACACAACTAGCGCGCACCCAACTCGAATGATCAGATTTCACGTACGGCCGAGAAAACGTCCGACTGATCGGCCGTTAGTAAGAAGCTGCCAGTGAGGCGAGCGCGCCGGCTCAGCAAATAGAGGTGGTAAGGACTTCGACATCTATCAGTTTCTCTGAAAAGGGTGCCGCGAAGAAGGCGTGTGAAAGTTTGTGAAAGCTATGGGGTACTTGGTTACCTTTTGTTCCTTTAGTTACCGCTATATAATGAATAAGTTACGTGTTTTCAACGGTGGCAGGTTATCCGCTGCGCCACCCAAAATCAAGTGCAACAGCGGCAGCATCTTAACTATGCCACTTTGACCATCGCCAGGCACCTATCGACGAACGGGCCTTTTGCAGCTATAATCCGCTCAGCGTCATCTAATCACGCGTACAGGCTCTATCCGTCCGGTTTGCGGAGGGGCACTGGAGGACACTGTGAGTCTCACGCCGATCGGCGGGCTTTCCCGCAGCCGCAAGATCACCACTGCTACTCTCCGCGAAAAGAAATTTCAACACGAACCCATCACCTGCTTAACCGCTTACGATTACGCCACGGCGCGGCTGGTTGACGAGGCTGGCATCGACATTGCCTTGGTTGGCGATTCGCTGGCCATGACCATGCTTGGCTATGAGAACACGCTCTCGGTCACGGTCGACGAGATGCTGCACCATGTCCGGGCGGTGCACCGTGGCGTGAAAGATGCGCTGCTTATTGCCGACATGCCTTACGGGTCTTATCAGGCTGACCCCACCGAAGCCATTCACAACGCCGCCCGCTTTGTGAAAGAAGGCGGCGCGGAGGCGGTCAAGATGGAAGGCGGCGAGAAGCGCGTGGACGTGATCCGGCGCGTGATCGATGCCGAAATTCCTGTTGCCGGACACATTGGCCTGACGCCGCAATCAGTCAACATCATGGGCGGCTACAAGGTTCAGGGCAAGACGCTGGACGGCATTGAGCAACTCATGCGCGATGCGGTTGCGCTCGATCGCGCTGGGGTGGCGTGCATTTATCTCGAAGGCATTCCGCGCGAAGTCGCGGCTATGATCACGGCCGAGGTCGAAGCGCCCACGATCGGCATCGGCGCCGGGCCGGATTGCGATGGCCAGGTGCTCGTATTCCACGACTTGGTCAACCTGACGTTCGGGCAACCGGCCAAGTTCGTTCGCCGCTACGGAGACGCGGCCGCGCTGATCACGCAGTCGGTGCTGGCGTTCAAGGCGGACGTGGTTTCGCACCAGTTCCCGAACGACGCTGAGAGTTACCACCTGCCGAAAGAAACGCAGGCCGCACTCGAAACGGTACTCTACCGCAAGCACGCGCTGCAGCGATAATAGCGGGCGGAGGAAACGGCGTGCGAGATGTAGTGCAAACTATAGTTGCCTTTATTCTGCTTGGGGCTCTGGTTGCCTGCTCCCAGCCCGCGCCGACGCCAGCCGCGGAAACGCGGCAGCCGACCGGCCTCGAGTCCATCCCCGCAGCGGACCCTTCAAAATATCCGCCGATCAGCAAAATGAGCGGTTGGCAGAATCCGTATCTGGTGGTTCGCGAGGACGGGATCGGCTTCGTCGATCTTTCCAATCGCGAGATCCACATTCTGAAGCCGGAAGAAATCCCGGCGGAGCTGGTCTCGCTCCCATCGAGCGCATGGCCGTATGGCCGCGTGGTGCTGGTCGCTCAAGCGGTCCCCAAAAATCCAACCGATCAGACGAAGGCGGAACTGCGCAAGAACCGCGCTTTGCTGCTTGGCACCCTTAAAGAATTGGACGTTCAGTTCCACGAAGCACCCTGAGCGGTTCGAACGTCGACCGCGGTGCCGGGACGCGGCCCCTAAAGGGGCGCTCAAGGCGGACGACTTTCGGCATTGCTAAAGCGATGCCCTGATACGAACCTTGGTTTTTCCGTAGCCGGTCAAGCGTTGACGCTCCGAGCCATGAAGATATGCGCCACGATCACGGAAGCCCGCGCCGCCTGCCGCTGCGCCCGCGACGGTCGGAAACGCCTTGGCCTTGTTCCTACCATGGGCGCTCTGCATGAAGGCCACATGTCGCTAGTCCGCGCGGCACAGGCGCAATGCGACGCGGTTGCCGTTTCCATTTTCGTGAACCCCACGCAATTCGGGCCGACCGAAGATTTGTCGAAGTATCCGCGCCAATTCGATCAGGACTGCCGGCTGCTGGAACAAGAAGGTGTCGAGATCCTCTTCGCGCCTTCGGTGGAAGAGATCTATCCCCAGGGTGCAATCACATGGGTGCTGGTCGAAGGCTTAAGTGAAAAGCTCGACGGACGCTCGCGGCCCGGCCATTTCCGCGGTGTGACCACGATCGTCGCCAAGCTGTTTCACATTATCGAGCCCGACGCCGCGTTCTTTGGACAGAAAGACGCCGCGCAGGTCGCCGTGATCCGGCGCATGGTGCGAGACTTGAATTTTCCGATAGATATCATTGCCTGTCCGATCGTGCGCGAACCGGATGGCCTGGCCATGAGTTCCCGCAACGCCTACCTGAATGGAGAAGAGCGCGTCCGAGCGCTGGTGCTGCAACGGGCTTTACAGGAAGCTCGGAATCACTTTCACGCTGGGGAAAGGATCGCCGCCAAGCTGATTTCTGCCGGCAACGAAGTCTTCGCTCGCGAACCGCAAGTCCGTTTGGATTATTTCGAGATCGTTGATCCGGACACGCTTGATCCCGTCGAGCGGATATCACGGAAGACGCTGGTCGCCGTCGCCGCCTATGTTGGATCGACTCGGCTGATTGACAATGTTGCGCTGGTTCCCTGAGCAGAAATGTCGAGTGGCAAGCCTGCCTACAACGGTAATTGCCTCCGGTTGGCCTGTCATCCGCCCAGAATCGTTGGCTAGCACTAACTGTCGTAAAGTTGCAGACCGTGAAGATGTACGTGCGTTGTCGGCGAAGAATCGGAGCGCTACAACCTCCGCCCAGAGACAAATGAATTGCCCGCGATGAAGTAACGCAGCGGCTGTTCGGCTGATTTCACGATTCCGATGCGCGGCGTGACCATTACGCGCCGCACGCGATAGCCGTCATCGACAATGCGGAGGTCCGAACGCGCGCTTACCAGGCTTTTGCCGTTGTCCCGCGCGCGCGTGATTCCCAGGGCTTCGGACATGCGTCCCGGGCCGGAGGAAATTCTCCTGAGAAAAGAAGAGTTCTTGCTTTCGTTTTCGGTCGCGGTCGCGAGTCTGGAGTCGCCGTGTCCGCGGGGAACTGCCGAGCTTCGCTCGGCTTGGACCCTTCGACTTCGCTCAGGGCAGGCTCGCGAGGGCGCCCGTCCCCACACGATCTCCATCCCTCGCGCCTTCGCAATCTGCTGGATGCCAGCCACCGGTTCCAGCGCTCGAAACAGCACGCATCCGGGCACTCCATCCGGCAGGCAGGAAACATTCAGGCAGTAGTGATTGCCATAGATGAAATACACATAGGCGTGACCGGGAGGACCGAAGAGAACGGAATTCCGCGCCGTCCGGCCTGCCGCGGCGTGCGCTGCCGCATCGCCTTGGCCGAGATAGGCTTCGGTTTCGACGATGCGACCAGCTAGAATTCCGCCGGGCGTTTTGCGGACCAGCAATTTTCCTAGAAGGGCTCGGGCTACTCGTCGCGGATCGCGATTGAAGAACTCCGAGCTCAAGGAAGTAACGTGGCCGAGTGCAGTCATGCGCACCAGACTACAGCGAACCGGGAGCTGCTGTGGGCACTGGCGGCTGCCGAGCTTCGCTCGGCCTGGACGGGCGAGGGCGCCCGTCCCCACACGAACCATTCGCTGGCGAATGTTCTCAGGCTGCGGCCGCGCTCTTCAAGTACGCCAGCACTTCGTCTGCGTGGCCTTCTGCTTTCACGTTATTGAAGATGTGTTTGATCTTGCCGTCGGGGGCAATCACGAACGTCGTCCGGGCGATGCCTTTCACTTTTTTGCCGTACATGTTCTTTTCTTTGACCACGCCGAACAGGCTCGCGATCTTCTTCTCCGGATCGGCGAGCAACGGGAACGGCAAACCGAACTTTTCCTGGAATTTCTTCTGCGAGGACGACGTGTCTTTCGAGATCCCGAGCAGCACCACGCCTGTCTTTTTGATGGCCGCGTAGGAATCGCGAAAGCCGCACGCTTCCTTGGTGCATCCCGGCGTATCGGCCTTGGGATAGAAATAAAGCACCACGGTCTTGCCGCGAAAGTCTTTTAAGGCAACCTCTTTGCCGTTCTCGTCCGTCGTACTGAAGTCTGGGGATTTATCATTAACTTGCATATGGAATTTTCTCCTCGCCGGTCGTGGTTACATCGCAAGTTATATCGCAACGGGATGTGCGCCGTCATCCTGGCTGCCTTGACCGGGCTTGCCGGTTCATGGCTTGTGGCCCAGGGTCCGTTCCCGCAGTATGGGCGGAAGCCGCCGGTGGACAAGGGACCGCGCGCCCTGGGACTGGTCCAGCTTTCACCCAAAGGCAACAAAGGCCGCCTCATTCCCATTGTCATCATGATGGACGGAAAGTTTTATGACGCAGGCTCGTACAAGGCGATGCCCGTTCCCATGGCTCTCGACTTCGATACCGTCTACGAAGCTTTTCGCAGCGGCGTGTCGCAGGGCATCTTCACGATCACGCAACCGGGACAACTCAATCACGTCTGGATCGCCGAAGGCACGTGGCTTCCTGCAGGCTCGAAGGCTCTGGAGAAACACAAGAAGTACACGCCACCCGTGATCGAAGACGAAGACAAGGGCGGGCCACCCGTACTTCACCGGCGAGTGGAAAAGGCGGACTCCGACAGCAAGGACACAGACAAAGACAAAAATAAAGACCAGCAAAAGCCCGCGACCCCGCCAGCTTCGCCGACTGCTGCGCCGCCCGCCAGCGCGCCCAGTCCGTCGGATACTGGCAAGGCGTCTGCGCCGCCCGAGCCTTCGAGGGCTCCGGCATCTTCCGCGTCCGACGAGCCGATCACCGATCCAAATCGGCCCCGGCTGCGACGTGGGAAGCCGGACCCAAGCGCGCACCGCGAACCTTACACCACGTTCGATGAGCTGACGGACGCCGCGCCGGGCGCAGCCTCCTCGAGCGCAGCGAAGCCCGACGCGAAGACGGCCAAGGATTCCGCCGCGTCTTCGCCGCAGATCGTCATGATCCCGGCGATTTCCGATGCCGGGGGCCCTGATCCGCGTCCCTACACCTATGATGTGAAGCCGGCGGAAGAAGCCATTTACCGTAGCAAGATGCTTGATCTGGCCGGGACGCAGCTTCTTGCTCACGCAGGTGCTGCGGCGAAAGAGGCTACGCCTGCTGCCAAGAAGGCATCCACGAGCAAATCCGGCGGCAAGTCGGCCGTCAAGTCGCCCACGCCTGCCTTCGACGACGTGAGTTTGCGCATCTTTGATCTCTCCAATTCGAACGAACCGGTGCTGGTGCTGTCCGCGAAAACTCACCCGGTCGCTGTCGCTGTCTCTGCCGACGCCAGCGGAAATGTCGAAGAACCAAAGGAGGTCACCCTGATCGCCCGCACCAGCCTCGAAGGCGAGCTGCGAAAATTATTTTTCTCGCAGACGGATTCGCGACATCTCGACATGACTCCCCGCATGGAACTGATCGATGCTGTTGACGCCGATGGCGATGGCCGCGGCGAATTGCTGTTCCGGCGCACTTTCGACGATGGCAGCGCCTACGCCATCTACCGCGTCACCGCCGACGGGCTGTGGCCGCTGTTTGAAGGCACGCCGTAAAGGAGGTCTTAGGTCTCAGGACTTGGGAGTGTGCGTGGGAACTGGGCCGTCCCTCCGGGACTCCCCTCATTCTTGCCACTTTTCCCAGCGCTGAAGCGCTGGGCTAAACTGGTTTGCCCCTCCGGGGCTCCTGACACCTGAGACCTTTTCCGTTTACAATTTCAGCCTCTCGGGTGAGACCATGCGGACTACGTCTCGTATCGCAATACTCGTTTGTCTCTCGGCGGGCTTTTGCTTTGCTCAAGATCATGACTTCAGCAAAGTTCAAATCAAAGTCTCTAAAGTCGCAGGCAATGTTTACATGCTGGTGGGGGCGGGAGGCAACATTGGCGCTTCTGTCGGCGATGACGGCATCGTGATTGTCGATGACCAGTACGCTCCTCTCGCTGACAAGATTCAATCGGCGCTCAAGGGCATTACCGACAAGCCGGTGCGCTTCATCATCAACACGCATTACCATGAAGACCATACGGGCGGGAACGAATTTTTCCAGAAGCAAGCGCCCATCATCGCGCATGACAATGTCCGCAAGCGCCTGGAAGAAGGCGGCCAGGCGGGCAACGGCGGTTCGGTGCATTTCGAAGCCAAGGCGCAGCCTAAGGACGCGCTGCCGATTATCACGTTCGATCACGACGTTACGGTCCACCTGAACGGAGAGGACATCCGCGCGCTGCACGTCCCGGCCGGACACACCGACGGCGACTCGGTCATCTATTTTCCGAAATCAAACGTGGTCCACATGGGCGACGATTTCGTGACCTATGGATTTCCCTTTATCGACGTGGACAGCGGCGGCAGCATCGACGGCATGATCAGCGGGGTTGAGGGCGCCATCGCCCAGCTTCCGCCGGACGTGAAGATCATCCCCGGCCATGGCGGGGTTTCAAACCTCGATGACGTGCGCGCTTACGTGAAGATGCTGAAAGAAACGCGGGCGGCGGTGCAGGATGCGCTCGACAAGAAGATGACACTGGAGCAGATGAAGGCGAACAAGATTCTCGATCCCTGGAAGAAGTATGCCGGAGATTTCATCACTGAAGATGCGTTTCTGGAAACGCTATACAACTCGCTGACGGGACAGAAGAACGGCAAGTTCATCAAGCATAATTAGGGGCACGAGTAGCATTTTCCGCGTTGCAGTCTCACCTCAGCGGCTAAAGCCGACCTGAAAGCAAGCCAGTTATCGCAGCGGTGAACCGCTGCGCCACCCAAAATCAAGGGCAATGCAGCGGTGAACCGCTCCACCCCATCACGCCAAAACCAGGCGTGTTGGGGACCCCGGCGCTCCACCCCATCACGCCAAAACCAGGCGTGTTGGGGACCCCGGCGCTCCACCCCATCACGCCAAAACCAGGCGTGCTGGGGACCCCGGCGCTGCGCCACCCGAAATCATGTGCAACCCCGAGTTTTCCCGCAGACGGTCAGGACTCGGCAAGCGGCGAAGGCCCGCCCAAATTTGGGCGAGCCTTCCACTGCCTTGGAATCAGTGGTCCGCCAACCGAACGGCGCGACTGCCCCGTTCGGTTGGACAAGTGAGCGTTTAGAAGTCCAGCGTCGAGTTTTGTGAGGCGATAACCGCGAAGCGGCAGGATGGGCCCCCGTACGAATAAATTGCGCCAACCCATCCGTTTCCAAGCACCTTGTCGAAGTACGGAAATCCGTGCTCGACAACGGAATTCTTGAAGGTGACTTTGTCACTCGCGGGGAACTGAGAGCACGAAGTTACGTTGTAGGCCTCGAGGACGCCGGCATACGCCCAAGTCCAATGTTGTCCTGAAACGTGGGCTGTGATCCAGGAATAAGCTCCGGTCGTTTCATCCTTGGCTCCTACTTTCCAATAGAAGGTGTTGCCAGAAATGCTGTTCAACCCGGTGGACCCGAAAATCAAGTCACCCGGATTAACCGTCTCCAACGGGCTATAGAAGGCATAACCGTCGGATCCCACAAGCCAACTGGCGATTGCCCAGTAGTTGCCACCTCCAGCGGGGCTCACGCCAAACTGGAGTACAGGCTGCAGAATCCAATCCCCGCTAGAAGGCTCGATGGCATTGAACAGATAAATCAGAGCCCCGTCCATCGAAGGATACGAGGGCACAGTCCAAGTATTTCCGAGGTAATCGATGTTGTCGCTCGAGCTGAGCGGTATGTCCCATTCGGAGGCTTCGACCCAGCCATTGCCAGTGCCGGGAGGATTGGCCAGACTCTGGGTGCGCTTGCGGGGACGCGTGACGACGGGCTGCTCGGTGCAGGCATCGTAGTGAGCGATGAGTGCGCCGTCCATGGTCACATCGCCGGTAATTTGGCCGTCGTTCGTGGTCTCCACCAACGCGCCGTCGGGGATTTCGTGCACGCAATCGGGGCGGATTAACTCACCGGGAATCTGCACCCAGCCGGGGTGGCCCATGGCGGCTGGGCTAGGGTTGGTCTGTGCCTGCGCTATGGAATACGTGGACAATCCTGCAACTGCGAGGCCGCACAAGAGAGTCGCGGCCATGGTTAGAGTGAGCCTGATCCGGCTCAGTTTGGAAGTGTGTGAAGGTTGGGTCGAATGATTGCTGATTTGCGTATTTTTATTCGTCGTTTTCATTTTGATTCTCCTTTCGTTTAGGAATTAAGTTTTGGCTCTGGTTCAGTTACTTCGTTATCAGTCAACAGCGCTTGCTTGGTATGAACATCCACCAGATGCCGCCAACGAGTGTGATATTGCGTCCGATGCATGGAAACGTCCATGGAGCCAGTCTGAAGCGGTCTGAACTGATCTGAAGAAGCATCGCGGGGTTCCTCAGGCAGGGTGTGCGAACACACTAAAGCCCTGTCTTTAATCGCCTGGAAATGCATCCTGGGGCTCCGCTCCGAGCAGGTTCTGAATCCGTGGCGTTCCCGACAACGCTGCTTTGCCTTGGCCAAAAACATTAGTGAAACCGGCGGCAGCCGGGACGCCAGGAATTTCCACTTGCCAGACGGTACTACTCTGGTTACTATGCACAACATCTTTTATTGACATTTCGTTAGCGGCATATCTATGAATATCGGCGAGACCATCCGTAATTTCCGGCTGCAGCGCAGCATGTCGCAGGGCGACATCGAAAAGCGCACCGGGCTGTTGCGCTGCTACCTATCGCGCGTTGAGAACGGCCACACGATCCCTTCGCTGGACACGCTCTCCAAAATCGCGGGGGCGATGGATTTGGCCCTGTCGCAATTCTTTGCCGAAGGCAGCAAAAACGGCCATAAAGGGTTGCCGCAGCTTTCCGAGGATGAAGTTCGCTTCCTGAGCCAGATGCGCCGGTATTCGGCGAATCTGAACGACAGTGATCGGAAGCTGGTGCTGGCGATGGTGAAGAAAATGGCGGCGAACACGAAGTAGATCGGCTCTCAGCTGTCAGCTCTCAGCCTTCAGTTCCCCGAACTGCTCCATGCCTTGGCCGGTTGATCCAAGACCTAAGGGCTGATTCCAAGGTACGTTCGTACCATCCCTAGCGTGTCCGGTAGGAACCTCGCCATCTCCGTGCTGCAACGCTAAGCTATTGGCTGGGGAACACTTGTGACCACTGATGAAGAACTGGATCTGCTCGATCAGCAACTGCGCCGGCTGAAGATCGAGTACGACATTTTCTTTAGCAATCCGAGCAAACGGCCTCCGACGGACGTCGAGTGGAAGGTTGTCTCGCTGATTCGCAAGTTCAGTGATGGCACGCGGATGAGTTTTCCGCAGCGCTTCCGGTACAACGAGATGGCGCAGCGCTTCGCGGTCTACAGCGACCTGTGGCGCAAGAAGATGCGGATTCGCGAGGAGGGGTATCGCCGGCCCCAGGATGCGCTCCTCTCGGTGGGGGGCGTGCGCGTGAACGACGAGCGCGCAGAGACGCGCCGTCCGGTGTATGGCCTCAGCCGCACTGAGGACGCAGAGACGCCGGGTGACCGGCCTTTCGCGGTGCAGTGCTCCGGCGAGGCGACCGAGCGTGCGCAAATCGAATCTCTCTACAAGGTGCTGACCGAAGCCAAGCAAAAATCTGGAGAAAAAGTCTCTGGCAACTTCGATTCTTTTGCGAAGTTCGTCGAGAAAAAGACCAGCCAGATTCGCAAGGAACGGGGCTGCGATACGGTGGTGTACTCGGTCGAGATGCGGGACGGACGGGTGAAGCTCAAGGCGAAGGCGAAAAGCTAGAGGCAGTTCTCGGTTCTCAGTTCTCAGTTCTCAGTTCTCAGTTCTCAGTTCTCAGTTCTCAGTTCTCAGTTCTCAGTTCTCAGTTCTCAGTTCTCAGTTCTCAGTTCTCAACTTCCTGTGATCGGCGTCGTTGGTTTGGTTGCCTCCTTCTGCTTGTTTTTTCTTGCGGGCGGAACGGACCGCAGAGTTTTGGGCTTTGACGACTGAGAACTGGGAACTGAGAACTCCCACCCAAGCTGCTAAAATCTCCCTTCACTCTTCACTCCGAGGGGCCTCATGTCTAAAATCCAGCGCGCCATTCTTAGCGTTACCGACAAATCCGGATTGGTAGATTTTGCCCTCAGACTCGCCGGGTTGGGAGTGGAGCTGGTTTCGACCGGAGGCACGGCCAAGCTGCTGCGCGACTCCGGCATCGCCGTGAAAGACATTTCCGAGCTGACCGGGTTTCCTGAAATGCTGGATGGGCGGGTCAAGACGCTGCATCCGAAAGTGCATGGAGGCATCCTGCATCGGCGGGAGGACAGCGGCCATCGCGCGGCGGTCGCCGAGCATGGCATAGAGGCCATCGATATGGTGGTGGTCAACTTGTACGCATTTGAAAAGACCGCCGCCAAGCCGGGCGTGCACTTCGATGAATTGATTGAAAACATCGATATCGGCGGTCCTTCGATGATCCGCTCGGCGGCTAAGAATTTTCAGGATGTCGCGGTCGTTACCTCGCCTGCCGATTACGCCGCGATCGCCGATGAGATGGAACGCTCGGGCGGCACGCTATCGAGAGAAACGAAGTGGCGGCTGGCGCAGAAGGCGTTTGCCACGACCGCAGCCTACGATTCCGCTATTGCTTCGACGCTTGAGCGCGTGGGCACCGACTTCGAACTGCACGCGGCGGAAGGGTTTCCCCGAAATCTGCGGTTGTCTTTTCAGAAGGTGATGGACCTGCGCTATGGTGAGAATCCACACCAGAAGGCCGCGATGTATGCGGACGGTTCGGGAGCGGGCGTGGCGAACGCGCGTCAGGTGCAAGGCAAAGAACTTTCTTATAACAACATTGTCGACCTGCAAGCCGCTTGGGATCTGGCGCAGGAGTTTGACGAGACGTGCTGCGCCATCATCAAACACACAAATCCCTGTGGAACCGCGACCGGCAAGACGCTCGCCGAGGCTTACGTGCGGGCGCTGGAATGCGATCCGGTGTCGGCGTTCGGCGGAGTGATCGGAGTGAACCGCACGGTGAATGCGGCGGCCGCGAGCGAGATGGCGAAGCTGTTCCTGGAAGTCATTGCCGCTCCGGCATTCGATGACGGTGCGAAGGCGGCATTTGCCTCGAAGAAGAATCTGCGGCTGGTCGAAGTTCCTGCCGGACAGCAAAGGTGGGCTCTGAAAAACATTTCTGGGGGCATGCTTGTCCAGGATGCCGATCTTCACAAGCTGGCCGAGGCCGATCTGAAAGTTGTTACCAAACGGCCGCCGACGCCGGAAGAGAAGCGGGCGCTGCTTTTTGCATGGAAGGTTTGCAAGCACGTGAAGTCGAACGCGATTCTTTACGCGCGCGATGGGCAAACGGTGGGCGTGGGCGCCGGACAAATGAGCCGCGTCGATGCGTGCAAGCTGGGCGCTATGAAAGCGCAGTTGCCTCTGAAGGGCACGGTGGCTGCCTCCGATGCCTTCTTCCCATTTCCGGACGGCGTCGAGGAAATTGCCAAAGCGGGGGCGACCGCTATCATCCAGCCCGGAGGGTCGGTACGCGACCAGGAAGTCATCGAAGCCGCCGACCGTCTCGGGCTGGCTATGATCTTTACCGGAGTGCGGCATTTCCGGCATTAGGCACATGTGGAAGCGGGGCAGAGCCCCGTCGCCACAAGCCCAAGATCGTCCAAAGCCCCTGTACCTCCGGCTGCAAGGCCAGGGTGCGCTTTCTCCCCACCGAAGGGCCCGCCGACTGTAGAATAAGAAAATCGGGATGGCGGCAGATCAGCATCCAACCGTTCAGCATCAAAACGAGTGTGTGGGTTGCAATTTGCAGGTTGCAGGATTCTTCATGAAAAAACAGTTGTGGATCGTCCTGGTCGTTCTTACGGGATCTTTTTTACCCGCCCCAAATTTGCTGGCGCAAACCCAGTCCGCTCGCGCCGCGGATTCCCCAGTTATCGCTGGCTCCCAGTCCGCCAGCAAGGGCAAGGCGCCCGACCGCGCCGCCGCCTACTACCACTTCGCGCTGGCGCACATGTACGAGGAACAAGTGGCCACATACGGCCGCAGCGAGTTGGCGAACAAGGCGATTGAGGAATACCGCGCGGCTATTGATGCGGACCCGACCTCTGCGTACCTGACCTCCGGCCTCGCCGAGCTCTATGCCAAGACCGGGCGCATTCGCGACGCCGTAGTCGAGGCGCAGGACATCATCAAGCGCAATCCCAACAACCTCGAAGCCCGGCGCCTGCTAGGAAGGATCTATCTGCGCTCGCTCGGCGATATGCAGGCGGGCAGCGGTTCGGAAAGCGTGCTCAAGCTGGCGATCGAACAGTATGAGCAGATCGTCCGCCTGCAACCGGACAGCATGGACGACCACCTGCTTCTCGGGCGACTGTATCGCCTAAACAACGATCTGCAAAAAGCGGAGAGCGAATTCAAGACCGCTGTGAAGCTGCAGCCGGACTCCGAAGAAGCGGTCACGACCCTGGCCTATCTCTATAACGAACTGGGTGACACGGCTCGCGCCGCTCAGGTGCTCAGTTCGGTGCCGGACCCGGAGCGCTCGGCCAAACTCTATTCGGCGCTGGGTTACACCTATGAGCAGCAAAAGCAATATAAGGGAGCTATCGAAGCGTACCGGCACGCGATTGAAATGGATCGCGACAATCTGGACGCCATTCGCGGCCTGGCTCAGAACCTGCTGAACGATGGCCAGGCCGATGCCGCGCTGGAGCAGTACAAAGTGATCGCGGATGCGAATCCGGAAGATGCGCAAACCTACGTTCGCATCGCGGAAATCTACCGCAAGCAGGGCAAGTACGATCTGGCGCTGGATAATCTGAAAAAAGCCGAGTCCATGGTGCAGGACTCGGTCGAAGTTCCGTACAACATCGCCGCCATCTACCAGGCGCAGGGCCGTTACGACGAAGCGGTTCCGATCATGAAGGACCTGCTGAAGAAATCGGAGAAGCCCGACGGCAAGTACTCGACTGGCGAGAGAAGCAATCGGGCGGTGTTTCTGGAAAGGCTGGGCACGATCTACCGCGACCAGGGGAACACTCAGGCTGCCAACCAGATCTTCCGCGAGATCGTTGCCCTGGGTGGCGACGACAACATCGAGCGCGGTTATCAGGAGATCATCGATACCTGGCGCGAGGCCAAGGAATGGCAGAAGGCTCTCGATACCGCCAAAGAAGCGGTTCAGAAACTGCCGAGTCCCCAACTGAAGATGGTACTGGCGGCGCAGCAGGCCGATCTAGGCGACGCCGACAAGGCACTCAAAGACGTTCGCGCGATGTTGAAGGGCGACGCCGACGATCGCGACGTTTACATCAGGCTGGCGGAGATGAACACGCGGCTGCGCCGTTTCAGCGATGCCGCGCAGGCGCTTGACAAGGCCGAGCAGCTCTCGAGCAAGCCGGAAGACAAGGAGTACGTCTGGTTTCTTCGCGGCGCCAATTTTGAGCGGGAAAAGCGCTACGCCGAAGCGGAAGAACAGTTCAAGAAGGTGTTGGCCAGCGATCCGGAGCATGCTTCGGCGCTGAATTATCTGGGCTACATGCTGGCCGATCAGAACGTGAAGCTCGACGAAGCGCTCGGATACATCAAGCACGCAGTGGATCTCGATCCCACCAACGGCGCCTATCTCGATTCGCTGGGCTGGGCGTACTTCCGCCTGGGAAAGTATGAATTGGCGGAAGACAATCTGCTAAAAGCGTCGCAGAAGATCAATACCGATCCCACGGTCCACGATCACCTCGGCGATTTGTACCAGAAAACCGGACGGCTGAAACTGGCCGCGACCAACTGGGAGCGCGCACTCACCGAGTGGAACCGCGCAATTGCCGTTGAAGTCGATCCGGTAGACCAGGCGCGGGTGCAGAAGAAGCTCGACTCCGCGAAGATGAAGCTGGCCAAGGAAGAGGGCACGAAGTAGTGGAGAGTGGCGGCGGATGCCCAGCCCCTAAAGGGGCATCTGATTTCGAGACGTTACGGCATCGCTGAAGCGATGCCCTGATACGAACCCAAACGCTGCTGTTCTGATACGAACCCTAAACGCTGCTAAACTCTTTCCATGCTGGCCGACTATGCGGTCCGCGTGGACGAGTCGCGCGGACGGCGCCATCCCGAGCCGCCGCATCCCTACCGCAACGACTTTCAACGCGACCGCGATCGTGTCGTCCATTCCCGCGCCTTTCGCCGTCTGGAGGCGAAGACGCAGGTTTTCACCCGCCGTTACTCCGACCACTTCCGCAACCGGCTGACGCACACCATCGAGGTCGCGCAGATCTCGCGCACCATCGCCGCGCAACTTGGACTGAACGCCGATCTGGTGGAGGCGCTTGCCCTGGCGCACGATCTTGGCCACCCTCCTTTTGGCCACTCCGGAGAAAAAGCGCTCGACACCGCCATGCGCCAGCACGGGCTTTTGTTCGATCACAATCTGCACGCGCTGCGCATTGTCGAAGACTTCGAACTTCGCTACGCTGCGTTTCGCGGACTGAATCTGACCTTCGAAGTCCGCGAGGGCATCATCAAGCACTCGCACGATTACGACGCCAAAGACCATCCTGAACTCGCCGAGTATCTGCTCGATCAACGGCCGCCGCTCGAAGCGCAACTCATCGACCTTACCGACGAGATCGCCTACAACACCGCTGATTTGGACGATGGCTACGAAGCCAGGTTGCTAACGGTCGAGCAGATTGCAGACAGCGTGGATCTGTTCGCAAGGCATTATCGCGAGGCAAAGAGCCGGTATCCGGATGCCGCCGAGAAGCTGGTCTTCAACGAGGCGTTGAAAAGGATTTTCGACGACTTTGTCGGAGACCTGATCACGCACACCGAGCAACGTGTGAAAGCGGCAGACCCGCATTCTCTGGAAGATGTCCGCCGCCACCGCGAGCGGCTCGCCGCCTTCAGCCCGCCCGTCGAAGATGAGCGCCGCCGGCTGAAAACCTTTCTCTACGAGAATCTGTACTACAGCCCGGCGCTGGCGTCGGAGAAAGAAGACGCCGAGCGCATCACCGGAGAGCTCTTCGCCCACTGGATGGAAGAGCCCGACGATCTGCCGCGCAGCTACCGCGAAAAAGCCGCCCAGGAGCCACTGGCGCGGGTGATTTGCGACTACATCGCGGGGATGACTGACCCGTTTATTTATCAGCAGTATGAGAAGTATTGTGGAGAGTAAATCCACGACGACCTTAAGTCCCGACTGCTAAAATCGGCAGGCTCGTCGGGTAGCGAGAAAAGAGCGTATGGCAAACACATTTGGTACAGATATTTTGATTCAAGCCGAAGACCCAATGAAGGCTGCCGAGTTCTATGTCAAGGAACTTGGCTTTGAGATTACGGATAAGAATCCCAAAATGATCGGCCTCCACGGGGAAAACATCAATCTGTTTATTGAGCCTGGCCCTGCTCTTGGGCCGGTATTGGAGGTTAGGGTCAAGAACGTCAAGGAAGCCAAGGCGAGGCTCCAGAAAAAGGGTTGCCAGGTAATCAAGGACGAGCCCAATTTCCCAAGAGTTTATATCAAGGATCCAAATGGGCTAATTTACAATCTGACGGAGTGACGGGGCTTGGGGGTGTTGGCGAGCTCTGCCGCCAAAGTCCGAGTCACTGCTCAATGGTGTTCGGCCTCACTTGTTTCGTAAGCAGCTCCAGCGTCACTTTGAGCGACTCGGCCGACGGCTCATGACCGGTGCCCGGCACACTGATGAATTGCTTCTGGGGCGCTTTGATCGTGTCGAGGTAGGCTTTGGCAAGCTCCGGCAATGCGGTCAAATCCTCTTGGCCCTGAACAAAAAAGATTGGGATCGCGAAGTCCGTTCCTAGCGCGGGGAGGTCGACTGTCTCGATGGGGCCTGACATGGTCATCCCGAAAAAGTGAACGAACGAGAAGTCATCGGCTTCGTCGTATTGTGCCCGCTCGGCGACTGAAGCATAGGCGGGGTCTATGGTTATCGGTGGCGAGGCGGCAGTTACCCGCTTGGCCTGATATGCCAGCAGGGCTTTGTGGAACACCGGCCACTTGCGGAGCGAGTCCCACGGCGGTGGGCCGAGTACTTCCAGTGCCCTGACGGTCTTCTGATCGTCGTCGGCGCGCGCCAGTTGAAGCACGCGCGCGTAACTCGCGGCCTGACCGGCTCTTTCGTTTACCAGCTGCGCCATGCCAATGTACGCGTAGAAAAGATCGGGCCGCTGCTTGGCCATGTAGATCCCGAGAATCGACCCCCAGGATCCGCCGACTAGAATGATTTTTTTCTTTCCAAGGTGCTTCGTGAGGTACTCGCTGACTTCGATACCGTCCTGGACCATGCGATCGATCGTCATGGTTGGTTCGATCGACGGTCCGGTCTTTCCATACGTTTTGCCGGCACCACGTTGATCCCACTGCACCAGGGTGAAGTCCTTCTCCCAAGTGCCGAACACGGACTCCGCAAAGGGGCTCCCTGCGTCTCCGGGCCCGCCATGGAGAAAGAGAATGACCGGATTGCGCCTGTTCTCGCCCTTAATCGTGATCCATTGGCCTATTCCGCCGATCTGGATGAAGCCTTCCTCTTTCAACTGCACCGTGGCTGCGGTTGCGCCCGAGCTTTGAGCCAGAGCTGTGCCGCAGAGGCCGACTGTCATGCCAATGGCAGCGAGACCCAGCAGCGTTGACAAAAACGCTCTCTTGCTTTCAATCGGCATTATGATCTCCACTTCGCGAGGGGACGGCCGAGCCTCGGACCGCCGCGTTGGTTCGCTTACGGGATACGAATCCCAGTTGTAGTAAGTTCCCGATTTTCTTGTTTGCGGCCCAATGGCCTTCTATCGGGGCAAATTACTTTGCGTACGTAATCCGGTAAATCACGCCGCCCGCATCGTCGCTCAAGTACATCGACCCATCGCCGCCGAACGCAATCCCAACCGGACGCCCCATCCAGCGGCCTTTTTGCTTCTCGCCCGGCGCCAGCCATCCGGTGATGAAATCTTCCGCGCCGCCTTGAGGCTGGCCTTTGTCGTCGAGTTTCACGCGCACAACTTTGTAGCCGGTCGGAACGCTGCGATTCCACGATCCATGAAACGCGACGAAGACGTTGTTCTGGTATTCAACAGGGAATTGCGACCCTTCATAAAACGCGAGTCCGAGCGGAGCGGAGTGCGCCTGCATCTGGACCTTGGGCTCGATTACATTCTGGCAGCGATTGTCTCCGGGCTTGGTGAAGTTGGAATCGGGCACGCGGTCGCCATAGCAGTAAGGCCAGCCGGCATCACCGCCATCTTTGCCGAGATCGTAGATCGTTTCCGGCGGCAGATCGTCGCCCAGCCAGTCGCGTCCGTTTACTGTGACCCAAACTGTGTCCGTCTTCGGATTCAGCGCCAGCCCCACGGCATTGCGCAGGCCTTTCGCGAAAATTCTCTGGCCGGTGCCATCTGGATTGAATTCCATTACGGTTGCTCGCCGCGGATCTTTTTCGATGCAGACGTTGCAACTCGATCCGGCCGAGACGTACATTTTGTCGCCGTGAAACACGAGGCTGCGGGTCGAGTGTCCGCCACCGGTCGGCAGCTTGGCTAGCCATTGCGGATTGGACGCCCGCAGCTTCGCCTCATCCCAGTCGTAGCGGCGGACCTTGTCATTCTCGGCGACGTACAGCTTGCCTTCGTAAAACGCGAGCCCGTGCGGTTCGTTCAGCCCGTCGAGAACGGTCACCGCCCGCTCAGCCTTGCCCGCGCGTTTGGAGTCGGGAAGCGCGACCACCTTGCCCTCGCCCGATTCGCTCACCAGCAGCACGCCGCCCGGACTGAAGATCAACATGCGCGCGCCGTCAACGTCCTCGGCGAAAACTGAGATGTGAAACCCCGGCGGCGCTTTCAGTTGCGCAAGATCGAAACGGGTTTTCTCGGCGTGAGCAAAATCGGGGTGAACCAGAAGTGCCAACAGAAAAAGAAGCAGCGCAAGCGATAGTCGTGGGATATTCAATTTTTGCATACATTGATGGGATGATCCCACGGCTGGCTTTGTTCATCTTTTTGAAGGAGCAGGGAAGACAGCATGCACGCAGTTTTTATATCGGTTCCGCCAAAATTACCGCCAGGCGCGGTGCGCAACTGAGGAGGGATGAGGTACAATATATATGAAAATAAAGCACTTGCATTCCACATCCATCACCTTGGCATTTGGCACGCAAACTGTTAGTAGAAATGCAGGCCCGTGATCGGGTCGGCTTTTTGAGGCAAGCTTTCTTGAGGCATCCGTGGCGTCTGGGGTTGCCTTCCGAAGTCATATCGAATCTGTTATTGAAAAGACGCAATCAAAATCGCGCCAAGAAGGCGCCCGGAGTGGCTCCCCCACTCCCACTTTGGAGGAAGTTTAAAATGAAAAACCGAACGATCTTCGCTCTGCTGCTGGCCGTCGTCCTGGCTGTGCCAGTTTTGGCGCAGGACAATTCCGCCACCCAGACTCAGCCGGCAACGACCCAACCTGCAATGTCCCAGTCTTCGTCGGCTCAACCGTCGGCTCAACCCGCGACCCAGCCGATGACCAAGGCCGACACCGCCACCGGCAAGGATCCTTTGCAACCGGAGATGCGCGAAGGCTTCTGGGGCCGCGTGAACCCGTTCGCGCGCAAGAAATACGTTGCGCGCCAGACGCAGCCAATCCGCGACCGCATCAACGAGCTCGATGAACTGACGGCCGCCAACTCCAGGGCGATCAAGGATACCGATGCGCGGGCGCAGCAGGGAATCCAGCTCGCTTCGGCCAAGGCCAATGAAGCCGACCAGCATGCCATCGAAGCCGGCAACAAGGCGCAGGCGGCACAGCAGACCGCGCAACAGGCGCATACTCGTCTGAACACAGTCGAGCAGGTGGTCACCAACATCGATCAATACCAGCCCACGACCCAAACCGAAATCCTGTTTAAGCCCGGACAGACGGTGTTAAGCCAGAACGCCAAGACCGCTCTCGATGAAATGGCGACTCCCCTGAAGGACCAGCGTGGCTATGTGGTCGAAGTGCAGGGCTTCTCGTCCGGTCATGGACAGGTCGCGATCTCCAACTCGCAAAAGATGGCCGAGTCGGTGGTCCGCTATCTGGCGTTGAACCACGACATTCCGATCTACCGGATTTACCTCGTCGGCATGGGCAACGCACCGGTTCCGGCTGCGGCCTCTGCGGGCGAAGCCAAGCCGAAGCGCATCAGCGGCGGCCGGGTTGAGATCAGCCTCCTGAAGAACAATCTGGAGCAGCTTACTTCGACCAGCACGACGTCGACGCAGGATCAACAGCAGCAGAAGTAGCAGTACTACCTCCCCTGGAAGGCCTCCCGTGAAAGCGGGAGGCTTTTTTGCTTTTCGGAAATCGTTTTGCCTTCGTGGCTAGGTTCGAGCCGTGACACGAATGCATTCGTGATCCGAGCGACCGACGGCGTCCCCGCCTGCCGCATGATGGTTTCCAGTTCGCGCCGCATGATCGCGAGTACCGCTTCGACTCCTGGCTGCCCAAACGCCGCCAATCCCCACGCATAGGGCCGTCCGATGCCAACCGCCGTGGCGCCCAGCGCCAAAGCCTTGAAAACGTCCGTGCCGCGCCGGATGCCCCCATCGATCAGCACGGGAACTTTTCCTTGCACTGCGTCAACGACCTCGGGCAGACACTCGATCGTCGAGCGCAGAGACTCCTCCGCGCGCCCACCGTGGTTCGAAACCACGATTCCATCGACTCCGTACTCGACCGCCAGCTGCGCATCCTCGCGCGTCACGATGCCCTTCAGCAGCAGCTTCATTTTGGTCGCATCTTTCAGGCGCTTCACGAAATCCCACGTGAAACTCGGATCGTACAACTCGGTGGCTTTGGCGGTATCCAGGCCATCAAACATTGGACTCTGGTGCAGATACCCCGCGAATCCTTTTTCATGACAAACCGAGCAGTCGCGGCTGTCCACGCGCCACGCGCGCGCGACCGTTTCCCGGTTGCTGTTGTCGTGAAGATCGATCGTGAATACCAATACTGGACTCCCCGCCGCTTCTGCCCTTTTGATAATCGCCCGCGTCACGTTCCAGTCGTTGGTTGGATAAAGCTGCTGCCACACCGGCGCGCCCCTCGCCGCTGTTACTTCTTCGACCGATGTACTGGCGACGGTCGAGAGTATTTGAAGATGGTGCCGGCTTCGTGCCGCTTTTGCCGCTGCCACTTCACCCTCGGGATGAAATGCCTTCATCGCGCTCACCGGGCAGAGGAAGATTGGCGTCTCCCAGGTCGTTCCGAAGAGCTGCACCGAAGTGTCCAGTTTGCTTAGGTCGACAAGCCTTCGCGACCGGATCTCCAGACGGCTGTACGCCTCGTGGTTGATCGCCACCGTTGCATCGTCATCGACCCCGGTGGCCAGGTATGCGAAGTGGGCTGGCGGGAGCATTTTGCGTGCGACCGCTTCAAACTCCATCACATCCAGCGCCTGCCCCGCGCTCTTGACCAGTTCGGCAGCCTGTCCGGGAGTTTCCTTCGTCGCCAGCAATTTCCCACCACGCATCGCCGAAGCAAGAACATTCCAGCCGGAGGACTTCAGCAGTGCCGGACTCGCCAGAACCGGGCTGAGCGCAAGATACCGAAGAAACTTCCGCCGGCTGTCCGACACACGCGATGTCGAGCGCATAATCCTCCTGATGAGCATTGCGGTGAGATCCGGGGCAGTCTTTGCCGTTCCGGGTGAGGCGTGAATTCTGTACTATCGGCAATGCAGAGTCAAGTCAGCCTCGTGCTATGCTTCGAACGCGTCATGGAAAGTCTGTTCTACCTCCGCACCTCTTCACCCGTCGGTCCACTCTTTCTCGCCGCTTCCGCAAAAGGCTTGGTGCGGCTCGAATTCGAAGCCCGCATGGTGAAACTGAATCCAGGTGCGACTCAGCTGCGCGAGTCCAAACCAGTCCTCGCGCCCTATCTCCGCGAACTCAACGATTACTTCGCAGGCAAGCGCCGCGAGTTCTCTCTCCCGCTTGATCTCCGCGGAACCGACTTCCAACTTGCGTGCTGGCGCGCACTGCTCGAAATTCCCTACGGCGAGACCCGCAGTTACCGCGACATCGCTGAAGCCATTGGCCACCCGCATGCCTACCGTGCTGTCGGCATGTCAAACAACCGGAATCCAATCGCCATCGTTGTGCCCTGCCACCGGGTGATCGCATCGAGCGGCTCGCTGTGCGGTTACGGAGGCGGTCTCGACATCAAACGCAAGTTGCTCGACCTGGAGCAGGCGAATGCTGGTCCAGCGAATGACCGTCATCGTCGTCATCATCCTTGCCTTCCGCTCCGAATCGGAGCATAATCTCGGCCACGTGTGGGAGGGGTCCCATGCTGCCGCGCATCGAATACTCCGTTACCGTCCCGGTTTCGGTTGATGCGGCGTTCCAGGCCTTTCAGGATCTCGAACGCCTGCTTCACCGCGGAATTTACGTGGAGGTCTCGTGGGTCGAGGGCACGCCCTGGCAAGTTGGCAGCCGCTTGCGCTATGTCGTCGCTAAGCCTCTCCAAACCGCTATTTCCGCCGTTGTGAGCTCCATCAGTCCACCCCGCGCGATTAGCCTGCTTAACCACGCTCTGGGCGTGACTGCCGAACAAATCGTCTCCTTTGGTCCCGATCTCAGAGGCGGCACGCGCGTTCGCATGACCGTGGACTTTATCGGTACGTCGTCCGAGTTGTCGGAAAGCGCCTTCCACGAAGCGGTCGGCTTTCTGGTCAAGGACGCGCTCGATACTATGGCCGCCCTCTGCCAACGGCGTGCCTCGTCTGCTTCCGGCTAGCCGCTCGGCTCTCCGCCGGACATGAATCGACGACCTTTGGCGAGATTCCTGTACACTAGCCGCCATGTTCAGCGGCCTCGTCTTCCACTGAATCCGGCTTCATCGCGAATGCTATCGTGAACGTCCCAGACTCAACGACCGCTTCCACCGTCCGCAAGGCCAGCTTTTTCTATTTCGTCTTCGTGATGTTTTCCTACACCACCGGAGGCCCCTTCGGACTCGAGGGCATGATCAGCACCAGTGGTCCGGGCATGAGCTTGCTCTATCTCCTGATCATTCCGTTCTTCTTGTGCATCCCGGTCTCGCTGGTGACTGCCGAACTCACTACCGCTATGCCGGTAGAGGGTGGCTTTTACCGCTGGAGTCGCGCTGCCTTCGGAGATTTCTGGGGATTCCTCGCCGGATGGTGGAACTGGTCCGCCTCATTCCTTCTCGGTGGATCCTACGCCGTGCTCTTCGCCGACTATCTGACTTTCTATTTTCCCGGTATCACCGGCTGGAAGCATTGGCTAGTTTCTTTCGCGCTCGTCGCCTTCGTCACCTGGGTCAATATTCTTGGCATTCAGATGGTCGGTAAAGCGGCCACGATTTTCGAATTATTCATGTTTATTCCGGTGATCGCCATGGTCGTGCTCGGCCTCGCCAAGTGGCATCACGACCCGTTTGTTCCGCTAGTCCCGCCGCTTCAGCCGTTTTCCAAAGCATTCGGAGTGGGCCTCGCCCTGGCCATTTGGGGTTACGCCGGATACGAGCAACTCTCGAGCGTGGCCGGGGATGTTGAGAACCCGCAGCGCACTTATCCGCGAGCGCTCGGCCTGGTCATTCCGCTTTCCATCGCGACGTACTTTCTGCCGGTACTCGCCGGGCTGGCCGCGCTCGGAAACTGGCAACAATGGAGCGACGGCTACTTCCCCACCGCCGCTCTGCTCATCGGCGGCCCCTGGCTCGGCCATCTGATGACGATCGCCGCCATGTCCAGCACCGTCGCGCTGCTCAACAGCACGATGCTCACCGCTACCCCCATCCCCTTCACCCTCGCCGAGGACGGATACCTGCCGCCATTCCTCGCCCGCCGGCATTCGCGCTACGGCACGCCCTGGATCGCGATCCTGATCTCCGCCGCGATTTATGCGTCGCTGGCGCTGCACTCGCTCGGCGAATTGATCAGCATCTATGGGTGGCTGCGCGGCGCCACCACCGTGATGACCGTGCTCTCCTCATGGGGACTGCGCCGCAAACAGCCCGATTTGCCGCGAGCCTTCCGCATCCCCGGCGGCAACCTCGGGCTGATTTATGTGATCGCCCTGCCGCTGGCGATGACCTGCGTCGCCCTGGGTAACAGCCCTAAGATCGCGATGCGCTGGGGTCCGTGGGCGCTGGCCGCCGGTCCAGTTGTGTATTTTGTGGCGAAATGGTTCGCTAAGCGCGCCGCGGAGAAAGCGGCCAAAGCAGGGTAGATTTAATGAAGGTCATATGCCATTTGCCATCAGCGAACTGAGCGCGAAGATTTTCAACCGCTCCATCTCTCCCGTCGAACTCACTCACGATTGCTTGGATCGCATCGAAAAGCTCAACCCAACGCTGAACGCATTCATCTCGGTCACCGCCGAATCCGCTCTCGACCGAGCTCGTCACGCCGAGTGGGAAATCTACCACGGAACCTATCTCGGGCCTCTACACGGCATCCCCATCGGACTCAAAGACATCATCGACGTCACAGGAGTCCGCACCACCGCCGCCAGCGCGCTGTTCAGTGCTCCGCAAAAAGATCGCGTTCCCACCGAAGACGCCCAAGTCGTCCGTCGTCTTCGCGCCGGAGGCGCCGTCATCCTGGGCAAGCAGAATCTGCACGAATTCGCCTATGGCGGCAGTTCGATGATCAGTTTCTTCGGAGAGGTCCACAATCCATGGGACCCGAAGCGCATCGCAGGTGGATCTTCAGGCGGCTCCGCCGCCAGCGTCGCCGCTGGCCTGGGATTTGCCGCCGTCGGCACCGACACCGCCGGTTCCATCCGCCTGCCCGCTGCCTACTGCGGCGTGGTCGGAGTTAAGCCGACCTACGGTCGCATCAGCACTCGCGGAGTCGTGCCCTTGTCATCGTCCTACGATCACGTCGGCCCGATCACCACCTCGGTCTATGACGCGGCTTTGATGCTGCAGGTACTGTCGGACTACGACTCACCGAATCCCCGCGCCGGTAAGCCGGCGCCGAGTCTCGTCTCTGCATTCGACGAACCTCCACCGACCCTGCGCGTCGGTGTGCCACGGGCGTTTTTCTTCGACGATCTTCATCCCGAGATTGCCGACGCCATCGAAAAAGCAATTCAAGTCTTCGGGGGCCTGCCGGCGGAGATTCGCGACATCAAGCTTGAGGTTTCCACCGACCGGACGCTGGCGAGCGCTGAAGCCTATGCTTATCACAAGTCGTTCGTAGAGCGCTCACCCGAACTTTACCAGCCCGCTACACTGGCGCGCATCCAGTCCGGAGCCAACATTTCCACGCACGACGCTCTCCGCGCCAGCCGCGATCTCCAGGCGATCCGTCACGCCATCCACGAGGTATTCGATGAAGTGGACGTGTTGCTAACGCCCACCGTTCCGATTCCGCCGCCCGCGATTGCCGAGCTTCGCGAGCATCCCGACAAACTGCGCCCGCAGGAGCTGATCATGCTCAGGAATACGCGGCCATTCAACGTCTGGGGAATCCCGACGATTTCCGTTCCCTGCGGATTCACAAAAGATGGGCTGCCGATCGGGTTGCAACTAGCCGCCGCTCCCTGGCGGGGGATCGTTTTGCTGCAGGCGGCAAATGCTTATGAGCAAGCGACAGAGTGGCACGAGAAGAGGCCCGAATTGCTGGTTACCAACTGATGACCGCAATTCGCAGCTGTTTGCCTACCCTCAGCGGTAACCTCATTGGGGGAGGAGCGGTCTGCGAAAAATAGGGTTCCTTCAGCACATGGTCGTCAATTCTCACCGAGCCCTGCTTCAGTTTTCTGGCTGCGTCGGTTGTGGAGGTAGCGAGCCCGCATCTAACCAAGAGTCGATCTACCCTTAGTGTTGCCGCGTTGCCGCGGTCCGTCTCCGCAACATAGCCCCCGATGTCGGCAAGGGTGATCAAGACCTCCTCGACATTCTCTGGCACCTCGCGTTTCTGAAATTGCTTCGCCCAATTCTCTCCCGCCTTCGCCGCTGCCTCGGCCGAGTGAAAGTCCGCCACTATCGATCGCGCCAGCTCTTTCTTCAGCGCCATCGGGTGCGACTTTCCGCTTGCAGCGTCGGCCTTCATCTCTGCGATCTGCTCCATCCGCACATCGGTCAGCAGCTCGTAATACCGCCACATCATTTCGTCCGAAATCGACATCACTTTGCCGTACATTTCGAGCGGCGGCTCGTGAATTCCAATCGCGTTTCCCAGCGACTTCGACATCTTGTTTACGCCGTCGAGGCCTTCGAGGATCGGCGTCGTCAGCACCACTTGCGACTCCTGCCCGTATGCGCGCTGCAACTCGCGCCCTACCAGCAAATTGAACTTCTGATCTGTGCCACCCAGCTCAACGTCCGCTTCGAGCGCGACCGAGTCGTATCCCTGCGCCAGCGGATACAGCAGTTCGTGCATAGCGATAGGCTTCTCGTCATGGAAGCGTTTGTGAAAGTCCTCGCGCTCCAGCATCTGCGAGACCGTGTATTTCGCGGTCAGCCGGATGAAATCCTCGGCCGAAAACTTCGAGAACCAGCGGCTGTTGAAGTCCACCACCGTTTTTTCCGGACTGAGAATCTTGAAGACCTGTGTCTTGTAGGTCTCGGCGTTCTCCGCAATCTGCTCCCGCGACAGCGGAGGCCGCGTCGCCGAGCGGCCGGTCGGGTCGCCGATCATCCCGGTGAAATCTCCGATAAGGAAGATGACCGTGTGGCCGAGATCCTGAAAATGTTTGAGCTTACGCAGCAGGACGGTATGCCCCAGGTGGAGATCGGGAGCGGTCGGATCGAAGCCCGCCTTCACCCGCAGCGGCTTGCCCGAAGCGAGCGCGCGTTCGAGCTTCGAGCGCAGTTCGGATTCCTTGACAATCTCCGCCGCACCCTTCTTGAGGTATGCCAGTTGTTCGTCAACCGGTGGAAAGTTTGCCATGCGTTTCGATTATAGCGATCTCGCTGTGGAGAGCCGGGCGTCCCGCCCGGCTGGGAGGGACGAATGCGTCCGTCCCTACACTAATGCTGTCGATAGAAGCTCAGCGCGGCGTCTCCCTGCGCCAGTTTCCGATATCGCCGCAATTCTCCAAACGCCTCTCCCGGATCAAACCTTTTCTCATGCTCCGCGATCACCACGCTCCGCTCGTGCAACAATTTCGATTGCGCCAGAGCGGCCAGCGTCTTTGCGTACTCGTCCTGCATTGAGTAGGGCGGATCGAGAAATACGAAATCGGCAACGGTGCCGACCGCCTCCAGTTGCCGCAATGCCTTCGCAGCTTCGACCTTCACGATCTGGAAGCCGCGCTCAATCCCCAACGACTTCATATTCCTGGCGATCAACTCCGCCGCTGCCTTGGACGGCTCGACGAAAAACACCATCTGCGCGCCGCGGCTCAGCGCCTCAATGCCGACCGCGCCTGTCCCCGCATACAGATCGAGCCACGTCGACTCCTCCAGCGCAGCCGGATCGCCTGCACAGAGCACGTTGAACAGCGTCTCGCGCAAGCGGTCCGCCGTCGGCCGGATTTCGAGTCCGGGCAACGACCGCAGGGTCCGGCGCCGGTATTGGCCAGCAATCACTCTCATAATTTTCCTGAAGGGACGGGGCTTGCCCCGTCTTCTCCGCCGCCCGAGACGCGGCAAGCCGCGTCTCTACAGGCTAGGCTTCTGCGTCTCTCATTTTTCATCTTTCGACCCAGCCCTTCCGATTTGATTGTTCGCAACCCCACAGCGTCAATCGGTGTCTAACTAGATAGAATACTGGTAGGCATGTCGATGCGCAGTTGGTCCATCCCGCTCGGACGTCTCTTCGGAATCGAAATCCGCATTCATTTGACCTTCGCGTTTTTGCTGTTTTTTGTATTGAGCATCGAAGGTGCTACACAGGATGCCAGCGCCGCCCTGCGAGTACTCGCACTGGTTGGCATCATATTCGGCAGCGTCGTTCTGCATGAACTCGGTCACGCTCTGGTGGCACGCGGCTCGGGCATTCCAGCGAAGGGCATCATCCTGCTGCCGATCGGCGGAATCACCATTCTCGACGAAGCGCACGCCGTGCCGGACCCGGTCAACGGCTGGAAGCGTGACATCCGCATCGCCGTCGCCGGACCGCTGGTGAATCTGTTCATCGCCGGTTTATCCGCACTCATACTGCTCGCGGTCATACCTGGCTTTTCGCTCACTGCCAGACCACTTCTCCATTCCAGCGTCCTCTTGCGGAGCATTGTCTGGGCGAATCTCTACCTCGGCCTGTTCAACTTGTTGCCGGCGTATCCCATGGATGGCGGCCGCGTTTTGCGCGCTCTGTTTTCGCGCCGCGTCGACATGGTGCAGGCCACCCAACGCGCCGTCCGCATCGGCCATGTTTTCTCGATCATGTTCATGATGGTCGGAATGCTGATGAGCAACTGGTGGCTGGTGATGATCGGATTCTTCCTCTTCGTGGGCGCGCAACTGGAAGAACGTTCGGCGGTATTTCAATCCGTGCTGCAAAGCGTGCGCCTGGAAGAAGTCATGCTCACCGACTTTGCCACGCTTTCGCCCGCTGACACGCTGGAAGACGCGCTCGAAAAAGCCGTGCACACCTTGCAGGACGATTTTCCGGTGGTACGCGGCAGCGACATGGTGGGCGTTGTCTCCCGGCAAAAAATTCTCGAAGCGCTGCGGGCCGAAGGCAACGGCTACGTGCAGGCGGTTATGAATCGTATTTTCGATGTTGCCGCCAGACAGGAGTCGCTCGCCTCCGCCTTCCGCAAGCTCTCCGCGCGCAATCTCAGCATCATTCCAGTTGTCGACGAACAGCATCTGGTCGGAATCGTCACCCTGCAGAACCTGATGCACTCCATGTCGCTGCTGGCCGAAAGCCGCAAATTGCGCCGGGAAGCGCTGGACTCCTAGCGCAGCGTCTTAGCGAACTGCCTTCGCGTAAACTTCTTGCGCTGCCCGCACCGCGCATCCAAACTCAACTGCCTTCCCTGTGGCTTCGGCGATTACATGTTCGAGTGCGGCCAGTACTCCTACCGTGTCCAGATAATCGTAGTAGCCAATGTGCGCGATGCGGAAAAGCTGTCCTTTTAACTCTGCATTTCCGTTGGCCACGACCGCGCCAAACTGCTCGCGGAAGCGTTTGCAAATGGCGGTGGAATCGACGCCGGCCGGCGCGGCGACGGCGGTCAGCGCGGCCGCTGGAGAACTCGGCGCGAATAACTTCAGCCCCAGCGCCTGCACTCCGGCGCGCGTCATGGCCGCACACAACTCCGCGTTCGCGATCAGCTCGTCGCGTCCCGCCGCGAGGTTTCCGTCCCCCATCTGACGCACATAATCGAGCGCTGCGGCCATTCCGGCAAACAGCGAAGTCGCGGGCGTGGCCGCGGTCTCCGCCTTGGCCGCCGCTTTCCGTTCCTTCCGCAGATCGAAGTAAAACCGTGGAGACATGGCCCGCTCCATGCGCTGCCACGCCCGCTCGCTAATGGCGCCATAGGCCAGGCCGGGTGGGATCATGAGCGCCTTCTGCGAGCCGCCAATAATGACGTCGATTCCCCAGGCGTCCACGTCGAGATGAGTCGTGCCCAGCCCGGTGATCGCGTCGACGATCAGTAAGGTGTCAGGCAAAGCGCGTACTAGTTTCGCGATCGCCTCGACGTCATGGCGCGCGCCTGTGGAGCTCTCGGTCGCTTGCATATAAACGCAGCGAATCTCGGGCGTCAGCTTGCGGCGCACGTCGTCCAAAACAAAGGTCTCGCCATAGGGAGCGGTCACCGTCTCCACGGCGCAGCCAAACGCATTGGCCAGAGAGGTCCAGCGCTCAGCGAATTTTCCGGCGGACAGCACCAGCACCCGGTCTCCCGGCGAAGTCAGGTTCGAGACCGAGGCTTCCATGAAGCCTGTGCCCGACGATGTCAGCACGAGCACGTCATTCTTGGTGCCGATGAACTCCTTCACATCAACCAGAACGCGCGTGAACAGAGCGCGGAACTCGGCGGTGCGATGGTGCGCGCCATAGGAAGCCATCGCTGTCTGCGCTTGCGGCAGCAGTGGCGTCGGTCCGGGAGTGAAGAGCCTGTTTTTCTTGAGCATGGGAAGTATCAGAATATGCGATGGCCGCAGATTCGGGAAGGGATTGCAGAGGTCAGATTGCAGAGGTTAGAACCACTCGTTGAGAGCTAGGGGTTTCACCTCTGCAATCTGACCTCTGACCTCTAACCTTTCCAGCGTTCTATAATCCCGTCATGCCCCTCATCGACCAGATCCAGAAAGACATCGTGGCGGCTATGAAGGCGCGCGAAGAGCAGCGGCTCTCCACCCTGCGCATGGTCAAGACCGCGCTCAAGAACCGCGAGATCGACAAGATGGCGCCGCTCGACGACAAGGAGTCGCAGCAAGTGCTCTCCACGCTGATCAAGCAGCGCAAGGACTCGGTCGAGCAGTTCACCAAAGGCGGTCGCCAGGAGATGGCCGACAAAGAAGCCGCCGAGATCAAGCTGATCGAAACCTATTTGCCCAAGGCTGCTGGCGAAGAGGAAATCGTCGCCGGAGTCCGCGCTGCGATGGCCGACATGACGGGTCCGCTTACGATGAAAGACATGGGAGCGGCGATGAAAGCCGCGATGGCCCGCTTCGCGGCCACCGGGTTGCGCGTGGATGGGAAGGTTGTTAGCGAGGCGGTGAAGAAGGAGTTGGCGGGGAAGTAGTTGGATTACCACGAACCACGTAGGGGCGGACGCATTCGTCCGCCCCGTCTGTTCCTGCCTCTCATTGTTACGGCGACGCTGCGAAGGATCGAGCGGCGTCATTGGACCCGTTGGTCGCGAATATCCGTTCTGCACTACGTCGGGAGCTACGGCTGGAACCTCTTCCTGATCGCATTGTTGTCTTTCGTCATGAATCAAGGACGCGCTGAAGGCTTCGCTTCCCGGACGAATGCGTCCGGGGCTACGTGGGTCGTGGAGGCTCGTATGGGTTTGGGAAGGGACGATGGCACAGCCACTTGTATTCATGCCAGTTGCTGACGAGTCCACGTCGAATCGGGTTTTCGAGGACGTACATCACTTTGGCGTGATTGTCCTCTGCTGATCGCAATACGCGGTCGAACGACTCTTCTTGCCATATCGCGCCATGGCACTCAAGCCGTTGGTTGATCTTGCGTGCTGACGCTCCCTTGATCGCCTGCATGATTTCAAATAGCGGCATCACTCTCTGCCGCAGCTCATCGATTCCTGGTGTAAGCACGAGGTGGGCATGATCGGGCATGACTACGGCGGCATCCAAGTTATAGCGAAGGGCGTCACCATGGCGAATTGATTCGAGCACGATGTCGCGCGCCCATTCCGGCAGTATCCATCGATCCCTGGTAACGAACGTGACAAAGTGCCGCTTAGCATCTCGTTGCAGGTGCGGCAGGTTACGCCGGTAAAACGTCATGTGTAGACCACGTAGGGGCGGACGCATTCGTCCGCCCCAGTCGAATTTAGAAGGCTTATGATCACCTTGTCGGTGACGCGTGGACATCCGCGATGTGAGATTGTCCGGGAGAGGAGATCACGCCGCCTCGCTGCGCTCGGCTGCCCGGACGAATGCGTCCGGGCCTACGTGGGTCGCGCTGCTATTTGCCTCGCTGCCACTCCCGGTACGCTTCGCTCTTCCCAATCCCGCGCTCTTTGGCAACTTTCTTTAGCGCGGCCTTTTCGTCTGTCTTTTCTTCGGACATGATTTGGCGCACCCGCTGGGCGACGCTTACCGTCTCGGATGCGGCCGGAGCTGCTCCCTCTTCGGCTTTCGCGATCAGCAAAGTAATCTCGCCCTTGACTTCTCCTCGGGCTTTGAATTGTTTGAGAATTTCTCCCGCGCGCCCGCGCAAAAACTCCTCATGCAGCTTGGTTACTTCGCGTGCGATTACTACGTGGCGGTCACCTCCTAGAAGCTCGACCACATCGGCCAACGTCTCCAGCAGCCGGTGAGGAGCTTCGTAGAACACCTGGGTGCGCGGAGAGTCTTTAATGCTCTCCAGCAGCTTGCGGCGCTGTCCTGACTTGGCGGGGAGGAAGCCGCTGAAGCGGAAGGAATCGGTGGGCAGGCCGCTCGCGGCCAGCGCTGCGAGAAACGCCGACGGTCCCGGAATCGGCACGACCGGCACGTGATGTCGGATAGCCAGCGCAATCAGGTGGAATCCAGGGTCGGAGATACCGGGCATACCGGCGTCGGTGACCAGCGCAATCTGGGCGCCGCCTTCGAGGTCGACGACCAGTTCGGCGGCTTTCGTCATCTCGTTGTGCTCGTGATAGCTCACCAATCGCGTCTGGATGCCGTAATGGCCGAGCAGTTTCAGGGTCTGGCGCGTGTCCTCGCAGGCGATCAGGTCGACTTCCTTGAGCACGCGCAGCGCACGCAGCGTAATGTCTTCCAGATTGCCGATGGGAGTGGCAACCAGGTAGAGGGACGAGCCGGGTCCTAAAGTTCCACGGCCATTCGCTGTTTCAGGTTGTGCTTTCGCTCGCATGTTGGAAGTCTAACAAGAAAATCCTTACCACAGAGGGCACAGGGATCACGGAGGAGAGCGCACAGGGGCGACGTACCCTCTGTGTACCCTGTGGTAAAGACCTATGTCGGCGATGACAGCCATTTCGGGGCGCCCCGGAACCATCTGCATCAACTTTCAGCTTCGCCTTTCATTCGCTTCGTGTTAAACTGACCAAAACGGATGTGACAGCCAACACTTCACGCTCCAGCCCGCGGGTGTAGGCTACGGGGATTCGTACCCAGATTCCAGATTCATCAAACAGGAGCAGCCATTATGGCCGACGAGCGTAGCCGAGCAGACGAGCGCAATAACGAACGTGTCAAGGCAATTGATCTCGCATTCGCGCAGATTGAAAAGCAATTTGGCAAGGGTTCCATCATGCGGCTGGGGTCGAAGGAAGCCATCGTCCCGATCGCGGTGATTTCGACGGGCGCGATTTCGTTCGATGCCGCGCTGGGCGTGGGCGGCGTTCCGCGCGGGCGGGTCGTTGAAATCTTTGGCCCGGAGTCTTCCGGCAAGACGACCATTGCCCTGCAGGTGATTGCCGAGGCGCAAAAGGCCGGTGGCATGGCGGCGTTTGTCGATGCCGAGCACGCGCTCGATCCGGGCTACGCCAAGAAGCTGGGCGTGGACGTCGATAACCTGTTGGTCTCGCAACCCGATTATGGCGAGCAGGCGCTCGAAATCACGGAAGCTCTGGTACGCTCGAACGCCATCGACGTGCTGGTGGTGGACTCGGTGGCGGCGCTCGTTCCGAAGGCCGAACTCGACGGAGAAATGGGCGACAGCCACATGGGCCTGCAGGCGCGCCTGATGTCGCAAGCGCTGCGCAAGCTGACGGGGACGGTTGCCAAGTCGCGCACCTGTCTGATTTTCATTAACCAAATCCGGGAAAAAATTGGCGTGATGTTCGGGAATCCGGAAACCACGACCGGCGGGCGCGCGCTGAAGTTCTATTCGTCGGTGCGCATTGACATCCGCCGCATTGCGGCCATCAAGGAAGGAGACGTGGTCACGGGCTCGCGCACCCGAGTCAAGGTCGTGAAGAACAAAGTGGCAGCGCCCTTCCGCGAGGCGGAGTTCGACATCCTCTATGGCGAAGGTATCTCGCGCGAAGGCGACCTGCTCGATCTGGCGGTGAACAGCAATATCCTTGAGAAATCGGGCTCGTGGTTCAGCTACAAAGGCGAGCGCATCGGCCAGGGACGCGAGAACGCCCGGGCGTTCCTGAAGGAAAACAAGGACACGATGGCGAAGCTGGATGCCGAGGTGCGGAAGGCTCTCGGAATGATCCCGGCAGCAGCGTCGGCGGCTCCGGCTGCGGTTCCGGCGCAAGCGACCGGTACCCAGGGACGGGTCACCACGATGCCGATGGCGGCGCCGGAAGCTGCGAAAGTGCCTGCGGCGAGACGGTAGCCTCGATCACAGCTAATTAATTGATGGAGAGACGGGCGTCTCGCCCGCCTGCCGGGCCGGGACGCCCGGCTCTCCATCACCCTCCGATTGCCATCCCCGCCAGCCGCCGCATACAATCCTTCTTTCTTAGAACTTTCGTCGGCCGAGGGCCCCTGTGAAGCGCATTAAAGCCATTTATCCCGGATCGTTCGATCCTCCTACCAACGGGCATCTTGACCTAATCGAGCGCGGCAGCAAGATTTTCGACGAGCTGGTCGTTGCTATTCTTCGCAACCCCGAGAAAGACCCGCTGTTCAGCGTTGCCGACCGGCGCAAGATGCTGGAGGCGATGACCGCGGGCTTTGACAATGTCTCGGTCGACACTTTCGAGGGCCTTACGGTGGACTACGCGTTGCGGGTCGAGGCGAAGGCTATGCTGCGCGGCATTCGAGCCATCAGCGACTACGAGTACGAGCTCCAGATGGCGCTGATGAATCGCAAACTGCATCCTGGCATGGAGACGGTGTTCATGATGCCCGCCGAAAAGTATTCTTACCTGAGCTCGCGTCTGGTGCGGGAAGTCGCGCAGCTCGGAGGGTCCATCGAATGCCTGGTGCCCGAGCTTGTCGAGCAGAAGCTCCGTGAGAAAATGGACGTAGCTCACAAATTCGCGACCGGCGAGCAGCCCCCGGGCAAGACGCCTTCCGAAGGCAAGAGCAAGTCCAGGAAAAAGAAAGCTTGAGCACAGTAAACATGAGCACAGTAACGACCCCCGTCACTCACCCCGTCCGCCTGACGGAACGCATCAACCGTATTGAGCCCTCCGCGACCATGGCGGTGGTGGCTGAGGCCGACAAGCTGCGCCAGCAGGGTATTGATGTCGTCGATTTCGGCGCGGGCGAGCCCCATTTCTCCACGCCGCAGCACATCAAGGACGCCGCCATCGCTGCGATCCAGGCCAATTTTTCGAAGTACACCCCCGTCGGCGGCACCGCCGAACTGAAGGACGCCATCGTGCACCGTCATGCCGTGGACTTCGACTCCGATTACCGGCGTGAAGAAGCGGCGGCTTCGGTGGGCGGGAAGCACGCGCTGTTCAACGTCATTTCAGTGCTCGTGGACCATGGCGACGAGGTCATTCTGCCTGTCCCTTACTGGGTCTCGTTCAAGGACATAGTGCGCTACGCCGGCGGCAACTGCGTGCTCCTGCAGAGTGACGAATCGCAGGGTTTTCGCGTCACCGCCGACATGGTGGAGCGATTGGTGACGCCTAAGACCAAGCTCATTATCCTGAATTCGCCCTCCAATCCATCCGGAGCCGTGATCAGCCCGGAAGACATGACCGCGGTTGTGCGGTTGGCCCATCAGCGCGGCATCTGGGTAATTTCCGATGAGTGCTATGTCTATCTGAACTACACCGGCAAGCGCTTTTCTGTCGGTTCGTTGCGCGAGTGCCGCGACCGCTTTCTGGTCGTCGGCTCGCTTTCGAAGACCTATGCCATGACCGGATGGCGTCTCGGTTTCACGCTTGGTCCGGCGTCGATCATCACGGCCGTGCAGAAGCTGCAGAGCCAGTCCACTTCCAATCCGACTTCGATCGTGCAGAAGGCGGCGGTCGCGGCGCTTAGAGGCCCGCAACAATGCGTGGAAGACATGCGCGTGGAGTACATCAAGCTGCGCGATCACGTGGTCAAGGGACTGCGTTCCATCCCCGGCGTGCAATGCACGCTGCCGGAAGGCGCGTTCTATGCTTACCCCAATGTTTCGGAATTCTTCGGGCGTAGCGGGGTGAACTCCGCCTCCGACATCGCCGGCAAACTTCTACGCGAGGTCCACGTCGCCACAGTTCCTGGAGAAGGCTTCGGCACGAAGGAACACATCCGCGTCTCCTACGCCACGTCGATGGCCGAACTTGACCGTGGGCTGGAGCGGATGCGGAAGTTCTTTGGCGGGCTGTAAGCGATTGCATCTTTTGAGGCCCAATGTTCAAGTCAGATCTAAATAGTCCATTGAACCGAATCATATTTGTCATCATTGGGCTGATGATTATTGGCTTTGGCATTGACTCGCTCTGGCACGTTGGCCTTATGTATCACAACTGGTGGAGGGGCGCGGTCTTTGGTCCCTTTGCAATCGTCATCAGGATTGTTTTTATCGCGTTGATGTTTAAACTGGGATCTCTAGAGAGTGAGATGAAAAAACACCCCAGCAAATCCGCAAAACGCATCCGTCATCGATTTTGAGCCCGTAGTCCCGGACAAGTCTGATGACCGAACTCTACCCACTTCTGATGCAACCAGCCTTCGACCCGCGCCCCTGGGGCACGCTCGATCTCTCCGCGATTTATCCAAATCACAAATTTAACGAACGCATCGGAGAAGCCTGGCTTACCGGCGACAACTGCGTGGTCGCGAACGGTCCGCTGGCTAAACGAACGCTGGCAGACCTGAGCAAAGAATTCGGCTCCGAACTGGTGGGCACGGCAGCGCCCGACCCACAGCGCTTTCCGTTGCTGCTGAAGTTTCTGTTTACCGAAGAGAAACTCTCCGTCCAGGTGCATCCCGACGACGCCACCGCGCAGCGCTTCGGCGAGCCCTGGGGAAAGACCGAATGCTGGTACGTGGCCCATGCCAGGCCCGGCTCGCAGATTGCGCTCGGACTGAAGCCCGGCGTTGCCCGTGCTCAATTCGAGCAAGCCATCCATGACAAAAGCGCCGAAGGAATGCTCAACTGGGTCAACATCTACCAGGGCGAGATGATTTACATGGCCGGCGGTACGGTGCATACGATTGGACCCGGAGCCGTCTTGCTGGAGACGCAGCAGCAGTCCGACACCACGTATCGTCTCTACGACTACGGACGCCCGCGCCCGCTGCATCTGGAGCGCGGTCTCGCCTCGGTCAAGGAGCGCACCGGCTCTGGCAAAGTGATCCGCCCCGCGCCTGTCGCGATTAACGGCGGCAGGAACCGGCGCTCGTCCATGATCGCCGCGCCCTACTTCACGGTGGACCTGTTTGAATTGAAAGAGCCGCAGGATTTCTCGATCAAGTTGGAGAAAAACGATTCGGGCAAAACTTCCGCCCAAATCCTGGTCGCCGTCGAAGGCTGCGGAGTCGTAGAGGCGCAGGGGCGCGACTCGGTAACACTGGCCAAAGGCGACGCGGTGGTGATTCCAGCCAGTCTGCAAGGTTTCGCCGTTCGTCCGCAGTGGCAGTTGGAGTTCTTGAAAGCCTGCGTGCCGAGTGCGGCGGCGCCTGAGCCCGCCACGCGCATGTGAGATTTCTCACACCCATGCGTAAATGGTAGGCTTTCTACAACCGTGAGAGCGAACCCGCACTTCTATCCCGTAATTCTGGCCGGCGGCCGGGGCACGCGTTTCTGGCCGCTGAGCCGCAAGCGCCGCGCCAAGCAACTGCTCGCGCTCGACGGTAAACACACCATGATCCAGCAGACCGTCGCGCGCCTCGCGCCCATGGCCGCGCCCAGTCGTTTCTGGATCATCACCAATGACGACCTGCGTCCTGCCATCCTTCGTCAGCTTCCGAAGCTTCCGCCGAAGCAGATTATCGCCGAGCCCGCCGGACGCAACACCGCGCCGGCCATTGGCCTAGCGGCATTTCTCTTGCTTCGACACGATCCCGATGCGGTGCTCGGTCTGTTTCCCTCCGATCACGTAATCGTCGATCCCGCCAAATACCGTGCAACTCTCACCCACGCAATCGAGATCGCTACTTCGGGAGAAAACATCGTTGTCCTCGGCATCCGCCCGACGCGCGCGGAAACCGGCTACGGATATATAGAGGCGGGCGCTCCCGATCAGCAGGACTCGCTGCGCGTACGCCGCTTTACCGAAAAGCCGGATCTGGCCACGGCCCGGCAGTTTCTCGACGCGGGCAACTACTTCTGGAACAGCGGCATGTTTCTCTGGCGCGCCGACACGCTCGCCAATGCGCTGCACGAGCATCTTCCCAACACCGCGCTGCTCCTCGAAAAGATTGCCACCGCTTATGGCACGCGCAAGTTCGCGGGCACGTTTCGCAAGCTCTATCCGAAGTGCGAAAACATTAGCGTCGACTATGCGATCCTCGAACCCCGCTCGGCCAAGGGAGAAGCGCAGTCACGCATCTTCTGCCTGCCCTCCGACTTCGGATGGAACGACCTCGGGTCCTGGACCGCGCTGCATGAGCACCACGTGGCCAAGTCGAAACCCGGCGACGGAAGCAACGTCTCTGCGTCCGGAAGTTTTGCTTTGAATGCAAAGAATAACTACGTTCACGTCCCTGGAAAATTTGTCGCGCTGGTCGGCGTGAGCGACCTGGTGATTGTCGAAACCGAAGACGCCCTGCTTGTGACCACGCTCGACCAATCGCAGGATGTCGGCAAAGTGGTGAAGCATTTGGATGAGAAGAAGTTGAGGAGACTTACATAGCAGTAATCCGATGGTTGGAGTGAGATGTGGAAAAGATCATCGAGACGTTGAATCGCCTGCTTCCAGACTTTGTTGTGCAGCCGGTATCGCAAGGCGACGGGCATACCCGGAGCACTCGGATTGACCTTCCGACAGCGGTCGGCGCTGAATATTTGTTCGAGCTGTGGATTCGTCCGGAAACGCAGATTGGGGCCCGACTAATCGAAGGAGGGGCCGATTGCAACTATTTTTGGTACTTGCCGTTTGAAGACGCCGATTACAGCGGCTCGACGAAGATACTCGACCAGCGCTTCTGTGAGACAGTTGAGAAATTGCTGACCCACAACACTCGAATCATTTACCGTAGCGGTTGGCTGTCTTGGCAATTTCGGTGCGACTATGAGACCCAAGGTCGGTGGAAGAAAATCTCCTATAACTCAACTCTGAAGCTCGCCGGCTGGAAAGTGCCGAAGCTGGCGGGGAAAAGAAGGACCTACCAGTCGCCTGCCCTTGTCCGAAACGCTTAGAATTGATGTCGACCCAAATCAAATTCGGCACTGACGGCTGGCGCGGCCTTATTGCCGACGACTTTACCTTCGACAACGTGCGCCGCGTCGCCGGAGCGATCGCCGGCTATGTCCTCAAGCACGAAGATCCCACGCGCGGCGTAGTTATCGGCTATGACACGCGTTTCCTGTCCGACCGCGCCGCTCGTGCCGTAGCTGAAGTGATCGCCGGCGCAGGAATTCCCGTGCGGCTGGCCAACAACTACGTGCCCACGCCCGCGGTTTCTTACAACGTCAAGAAGCTGGGCGCAGCCGGCGGAGTCATGGTCACCTCTAGCCACAATCCGTGGAATTGGAATGGCATAAAGTTCAAAGCCAAGTTTGGAGGGTCGGCCACGCCCGCGATCATGAAGTTCATCGAAGACGAACTAGAGCAAATGCAGAGTTCGGACCACGGGAAATTGCCGAGCTTCGCTCGGCCTGGACGGGCGGGGGCGCCCGTCCCCATACAAGCGCTGGCACCGGCGAAAATCGAAGAAGTGGATCTGAAGCCCGCCTATGTCGAGGCCGTCTCCGAGTTCGCCGATCTCGATCTTATCCGCCGCGCGAACTTCAAGTTTGCCATCGATTCCATGTACGGCTCCGGCCGCGGAGTTCTTCCGAAAATATTTGATGCGCACGGCATCCGCTACGTGGCGATCCGCCAGGAAGTGAACCCGTTATTCCCGGGCATCAATCCCGAGCCAATTCTGCCGCACGTCGCACTGCTGCAGGAAACGGTGGTGAAAGAAAAATGCCACGCCGGGCTGGTCACCGACGGTGATGCCGACCGGATCGGCGCCGTGGCTGAAGATGGGAGCTTCGTCGATTCGCACAAGTGTATGTCCGTTCTGCTGAACTGGTTGCTGGTATACAAGAAGTGGCCGGGGGATGTGGTGCGCGCCTTCAACACGACGGGCATGATGGACCGCATCGCCGCCAAATACGGACGCAGGCTGCACGAGACCTCCATCGGCTTCAAATACATTGCCGACCTGATGATGGAGCATGAAATTCTGATCGGCGGAGAGGAATCCGGTGGCATCGGTTACGGCCGCTTTCTTCCGGAGCGCGATGGCATTCTCAACGCGCTGCTGCTGGCCAATGTCATGGCGGAAGAAAAGAAGCCACTCGGCCAACTGGTCGCGGATCTACAGCGTGAATTCGGCGCGCACTATTATGGCCGGCGCGATCTGCACATTTCCGATGAAATCAAGAACGGCGCCATCCGCCGCGCCGCCGATCCGCAGACGACGAGGCTCGGCGCTTATTCCGTCCTGCGCAAGGAGAATCGCGACGGCGTGAAGTTCTACCTCGATGCTCCCAAGCACGGCAACGGCGCTGACGGCTGGGTATTGTTTCGCGCCTCCGGCACTGAACCTATGCTGCGGTGCTACGTTGAGGCCGCCACGCCCGAGCTGGTCGAAGAAATACTTGAAACCGGCGAAAGATTCGTGCGGCAGGACTGACGCGAAGCGGAAAGCCAAGGGCCAACAGCTAAAGGCCAAGAGCCAAGGGGCACTTTCGCGTTCTAGCCAACCTCGGAACGCGATAGGATAATGACAATCTCAGGATAATGGCCACCACGGAAACCACACCGGTTCTCGCCGATTCTCAGGAATCGCGCCGCTACAACCGCATCAAGCGGTGGCTGGGCATCGCCGATTTCGCGCTCGGATTCGTTCTGCTCGTCGTGCTCCTGGCTACGGGATGGACTGGTACCCTCCGCGATCTGGCGGAGCGTGGAGCTTGGCAGAATTATTCTTTCGCCGTTTTCCTCTACGTCCTGATGCTGATGCTGATCAGCAAAGCGCTCGGAACCCCGCTGGAGTATTACGGCTTTCGGCTCGAACACCGCTATAACCTTTCCAACCAGAGATTCCGGTCGTGGATCTGGGACGAATTCAAAGGTCTGCTCATCGGCCTGGTCATGGCCACGATCGTGGTCGAACTGCTCTACTTGCTCATGCGCCAGACGCCGCAGCACTGGTGGTTAGTAGCCTGGGCGGTTTTCCTTGGACTCTTTGTAATGCTCGCGCAACTCGCGCCGGTCGTGCTGTTTCCGATTTTCTACAAATTTGAACCGCTCGAAAACGAGGAACTTAAACGCCGCCTGATCGTTCTCAGCGAGCGCGCCGGCACGCGTGTGCGAGGTGTTTACAAGTGGCATCTTTCCGAGAAAAGCAAGAAGGCCAACGCCGCGCTGACCGGCCTGGGCGCAACCCGGCGCATCATTCTCGCCGATACCTTGCTGGACAACTACTCTGACGACGAAATCGAAGCCGTACTCGCGCACGAACTTGGGCATCACGTGCATCGTCACATTCTGAAAAGTATTTTCGTGCAGGCGGGAATTACGCTGTTCGGCTTCTGGTTGGCCAACGAAGTTCTCCGCTACGCCGTGGAGCGCCGCAACCTGTTCGAAACCATGCACGATTTCGCCAATCTGCCGCTGCTGATCCTGGTCTCAACCGTGCTCTCGTTCTTGCTGATGCCCGCGCTCAACGCCTACTCGCGCTTCAACGAGCGGCAGGCCGACCGCTACTGCTTCGAGTCCGTGGATAGTGTCGAACCCTTCATTTCGTCGATGAACAAGCTGGCCGAACAGAATCTCGCCGAAAAAACGCCGTCCCGCTGGGTGGAATGGCTTCTGCACTCGCATCCCGCGAACGCAAAGCGAGTGGCCGCCGCTGAAGCCTGGGCGAAGGCGCACTGAAAATTTGGCAGTCTTGCAATCGGATAATTTGGTAATTGAAGATCAAAACAACCTGACGCGCGCAAGCTGCTGGAGTGCGTGCTACGCTAACCATATGATCGTCTGGCGCGGTCGCGGAATTTTGGTAGCGATCATCACGTTTGGATGTCTCCTCCTTTCCGAGTTGCTGACTAGGTTCTTCTTTCATGACAACGCGTATTATCAGCGACAGGGATGGCCCAAACTCGTCGGTTTTCTGATCGCTGCAGGTCTCGTCTACTGGCTGTCTCCGCGTGAAGGCGATGATTCCGATAGTGCTCAGGAAGGGAAGAGAGAGTCTTTACTCCGGGAACAAGACACGCTGTTTCATGTTCCGGTTAAATATTGGCCACGCATTCTTTGTGTGCTGGGTGTAATTTTCTATTTCATCCACGTCCGAGATTGAAACCAGCCCCATTTTCTATGCTAGAGGCGTCGTGCCGACTGTAGCTCGCCTTGCTGATGTCAGTAACCAAATTACGCGATCACAAGATTACAGATTCTTCCTCAGCATCTCTTCCACCCGCCGCACATCCTCTTCCGTGTCGACGCCGACAGTGTCGAACGGCGTTTCTGCCACGTAGATCGGAACTCCGTTTTCGAGGAAGCGTAACTGCTCCAGACGCTCGCTGCGCTCGAGCGACGACTCCGGCCAGCGTACGAACTTGTTCAGCGCGTCCTTGCGATAGCCGTAGAAGCCAAGATGCTTGTAGTATCGCGGACGTACTCCATCACGGTCATGCGGGATGGTTGCCCGCGAAAAATACAGCGCCCGTCCGGTCGCATCTGTCACCACCTTCACCGCGCTTGGATTGTTGACGTCAACCTCCGCGGCGGGCGTCTTCAGCGTCCCGACCTCGACTCCCGCGCCCTGCATCACCGCGATCAAGCTCTCGATGTGTTCGGGCCGTATCAGCGGCTCATCGCCCTGAACGTTTAAATAAACATCCGCGGGAATCGAGGTCGAGATTTCATGGACTCGCTCCGTGCCTGACCGGTGCGCCGCCGAAGTCATGCGTGCGGCAAACCCTTGCTGCTCGCAGAACCGCATGATTTCATCCGAATCCGTAGCGACAATAACTTGATTGGCCGACGAACACCGCAGCACTCCCCGATACACCCATGCCAGCAAGGGGACGCCGGCGATCTCGCGGAGCATCTTGCGAGGCAGGCGCGTCGAAGCCAGCCGCGCCGGAATTACAGCAATGACTTTCATGTGCCCAGTTTCGCATGTAGTTATGCGGTTTGACACGACATTCCATTGACACTTCGTTTCATTGACACCCCAGTCCATGCACTTTTAGAATGCAGTAGGGACGCGTCCACCCGCGTCTGCGGGATTCTGTGCTCATTTCCGGGCTGTCCCTCGGTTTCCTTCCGCGCATTTCCGGATTGGCGGTGTAGCTCAGGTGGTTAGAGCGACGGTCTCATAATCCGTAGGTCGTAGGTTCGAGTCCTACCGCCGCCACCAAATTTAGGGTTTATTTTCAATGACCCAGGGAAAGACCGCACTTTGGGAGAGTCTCCAACTCAGGTGACTGCAAGTAAGATTGTAATGAATTGTAATTGTGAGTTTGCGGGTTCTTCCATGCGGTAATCTGATCCTCGGAAACCCGTGCAAACATTGCAGCGCTGCATCAAAATAAAAAGGACAAATAGAAAAAAAGCACACTCGATACGCACTGGATACGTTGTTGACAAAACAGTAGACGTGGCGGAAAATCTCGCCCTTCACAGAAAGCGCAACAGGAAAGGCTTCCCCATGCGTCCCGGGACCGGAAGATCAAGACACTTACTGAGAGTAGCGGTGGTTTTGTGCATGGCCCTGCTGTTTGCAACCTATGCAACGGCACAACAGGCGACCGCAAAGATCGTGGGCACGATCACTGACCAGCAAGGGGCGGTAGTACCCGGCGTTAAGGTCACAGTCACGAATACGGCGACCAATGTGTCTACCGAAACAATCACCGACAAGGGGGGCTTTTACCAGGCCTTGGATCTGCCGATCGGCACGTACAAGATTGTCGCCCGCCACGAAGGTTTTCGAGCGGTGGAAGTGACCACGGCTCCGTTGGAGATCAACCAGTCATTGCGGGCCGACCTAAAGCTGGAAGTGGGCGCGGCCACCGAAGAGGTGCTGGTTGAAGCGCAGGCGTCGGGAGTGGAGACGATAAACCCGACGCTAGGCCAGTCCGTCACGAGCCGTCCCATCGTTAATCTGCCCTTAAACGGACGCAACGTCCTCAGTCTGGCTCTTTTGCAGCCTGGAGTCACCGAGGACAATCCCGATGATACGAGCACAACCCAAGGTTTCAATATAGGCGGTGGACGTACAGACTCCGTCACCTACCTGTTAGACGGAGGCCTCAACAACGATCTTATTGATAACGGCGTGGTGTACAACCCGAATCCGGACTCGATCGCCGAGTTCCGCATTCTGACCAGCAACTACACGGCAGAGTATGGCCGCAGCGGCGCGGGAGTCATCAGTGTCGTAACCAAGTCGGGTTCGAACCAATTCCATGGCAGCGCCTTCGAATTCGTGCGCAATACCGACTTCGACGCCAACGCTTATTTCAACATCCAGCAAGACATACCCAGGAACAATCTCAAACGCAATCAGTTTGGCGGGACATTTGGCGGCCCCATCGTCAAGAACCGGCTTTTCTTTTTTACTGCCTACCAGGGACAGCGCCAGGTGGAGACCGACGTCCTCCAGGAACAACAGACCTTTACGACGGCCGAACTCGGGGGAGACTTTTCGCAAGCTGGCCCAAACGGCGGCCCGGATCCCAACGTCGTTGCGTTCCTGCAAGCGAATCCCTACTTCGCAAACAATAACGCCGCTGATGAGAACAATGGCAAGATCGACCAGATCGACCCTGCCGCTCAAGCCTACATCAATGCGAAGCTCGCCAACGGCCAACCAATGATTCCGTCGAATGCGACCGGGGAGTTTTTTCCCTCCGGGAGCAGCACGAACAACGCCAATGAGTTCACTGCTAAGATCGATTTCGACATCACCTCGAAAGACAAGCTGACTGGCACCATTGGCGGTAATCGAAATCCCGTGATTTCGCCCTTTGGGGGCTTCAGCGCAAACACGGCGCCCGGCTTTCCCAGCACCACCGAAAACAGAACCTACTTTCTCAATATCGCTTACACTCGAACCTTTTCGCCTACCATGCTGAACGAACTTCGTGGCACGGCGCAGCGCCACAGCAACCTGCAGGACAAGCCACTTACCAACTTTCCCAACCTTTCCAACATGGGATTCGGAATCGTGTCGGACATTTCCACCGGTCCCCCCGACATGACGTTCGACAATGGTTTGACGTTTGGTCCTGACCCGTACGGTCCAACTCACTTTGCCGGCAGCACGTTTGCGGTTGCGGATACGTTCACGTGGGTGAAGGGACACAACACGTGGAAATTCGGCGCGGGATTTTCCGCCTATCAACAAAATACGCTCTACGCTTTTTTTACCGACAGCGAGTTCGATTTTGCCGGATATGCCGCGGGCGGGGATGGCACCGGCAACAGTTTGGCCGACTTTCTGGTGGGAGCTCCCAACAACCTGTTTGAGGGTCCAAACGCGGCCAACAATATCCGCAGCAAGACAACCTATGCTTTCGCGCAGGACGAATGGAGGGTAAGACCCAACCTGACCTTGAGTCTGGGGCTTCGCTATGAGTACAGCACACCCAAACTCGACACTGCGGGAAGATCTTTTTCCATCGTCCCCGGGGATCAATCTGTGAAATTTCCTAATGCGCCGACCAGCTTGGTTTTCCCCGGAGACCCGGGCGCGCCGCGCGGCGTCAACTTTCCCGACAAGAAGAACTTTGGCCCGCGAGTCGGATTTGCCTGGAGTCCACGGAGTAACGGCAAGATCAGTATCCGCGGAGGCTTCGGTGTCTTCTACGACGTCCTGAAGGGCGAAGACAACCTGCAGTTCAACGGCGCCCCACCGTTCTACAGCGAACCCTTCGTCGTTTTCCTGTGCACTCCATCCTCACTCAATGCGGATTGCCCCACCAGCGACCCGGCCAACACGCCCTATAACTCGGCCCTACCCTTTTACAGCGCGCCGTGGCAGAACACCTACACACCCTTTGCGGCCAACCCCTTTAAGTCCATGGCGGCCAATCCCGCTACCGCATTCAATACTTGCGCAAGCGCCGGCTACATTTGCCCCTACTACAATTTTCTTCCGGCTGCAGGAGGCTCGGTGTTCCTCGTGAACCCGCATCTGCACACTCCATATACCTACCAGTACAACTTGAGTATCCAGCAGGAGCTGGCGCGAAACGTGATATTCGAGCTCAACTATGTGGGCAGCAGCTCGAAGGGACTTACCTCGCTACAGGATGTCAACCCGTTCGACCTGGGCACGATCAACGGTCCCACGCCGGCCCGAATTCTGAATGAAGTCCAGAGCGTCAACATGACCAAGTATTGTGCGAGTCAAGGTGGCCCTTCCGATTGTCCTTTTCAAAACGTATCGGAGTTCAACAACATCAGCTTCGCCAGTTTCAACAGCCTGGAAGCTTCCTTGACGAAACAAAACGGCGACAACCGTATCATTGGCAACACTTACTTCACTTTGGCCTATACCTGGGGCCACAGCATCGATAACTCATCCGGATTCCGCAACCGGGATTCGCAGGTGCCGTATTACCAGCCTGGTCTGTTCCGCGCCTCCTCCAACTTCGACATTACGCAACGGTTCACTTTCAGTGGTGGATGGGATTTGCCTTTTGACCGAGCCTGGGCGTCGGGACCAAAGCGCCTGGTGAAAGGATGGAGTCTCTACCCCATCTTCAGCTGGCGGACTGGGTTTCCGCTCAGCATCAATTCGCAGCTGCTCGATTCCTTCGGGCCCTCGGATCCGGGACCCTCGGGAGCGGGCGACGGCTACCTGGCCAATGTCAATTTCGCGCCCGGATTCAACAAGATTACGATCCTGAATCCCAGGAACACGGGGAGTTGCAACAATCAAAACACTGGTCAGACCGATACCGGAAATCTGTATTTCAACTGCAGTGCGTTCGTGGCGGTCAACGATGTTCCGGGGTCTGGCTACGGCACAACGGCGCGAGATTTCTTCCGCGGGCCGGGACGTGTCAACCTTGACATGGCTCTGGCCAAGACTACCGCGATTACCGAGCGCGTGAACATTGAACTCCGTTTGGAGGCCTTCAATGTCTTCAACCACACGCAATTCGCCAATCCGGACACGAACATTTTTGACGGAACTTTCGGTCAAATTACCAGCACGACGCTTGGATCGGGAACGAACGAGGTGCAAACCCAGCGCATCCTGCAACTCGCTGGGCGGCTGACGTTCTAAGCGGCTCGGTGGAAATGATGTGACAGGCAAGGGTTTTCCCCGACAGAACAGAAAAACATTGGACATTTCGCCCCGAGAAGAAACGAAAGCGCCCCTGACTCATCGAGTCGTGGGGCGCTATCGTTGAACAGCCCTCCCCCGAAAACTGCTCAATTCCAACTTAGGCTCTGTGCCAAGCTTCGGGAATGGCTCCGAAGTGCCAAGTGACGGCACTGGCAGGCTACTCACTCACACATGTGACGCGCCTCACGAGCATGGCTTCGCGTTGAAAGCGGGCGGATGCCTTTGCTCGCGGGCCACTTCATCGAGCAAGAATTTGAGGGGGCGGTTGCCGAAACACTGCCATTCCGCTCATTGACCGGGTCGTGAGTGCAAACGTCTGGGTACATCAAGCATCAAAGTTCGCAGAGCGGGATTGGGAGAGGGAAAGGCGGCCATGCTGTGATTCGCAGCGAACGTGTGCTGCAACCGGCGCTTCGGTTTCGGCGCAGGGGAAGGCCCGAGAGTGGATCACTTTGGTGATTTGAATAGGAAGTACGGGAGAGGATAAGGTTAAGTTATTCATGGCGCTCCAATTCAAATCTGGACTCGTAGTTCTTGCGTTTGTCACTCTGAGTTGGACGACATTTTGCTTGGGACAGACCCCTCAGCAAGCGCCTGTGCCTGGTCCGCAACAGAGTCCGGAAAAGAGTCCGGAACAGCTTGCGGCGACCTCAGCCGGCGAACAACTGCCCGGTGGGCGATTGCCCGGAAGCATCGGCGGAACGGTCTTCGATCAAAGTGGAGCTGTCGTCGCCGGAGCCCGGGTGAGGCTTACCGGCGAAGATCAATCTCTAAACCAAGAGGTGCTATCGGGCGTCGATGGGCAATTCTCCTTTGCCAACATCGCTCCAGGATCTTTCCAGCTCACCATTACGTCGGCGGGCTTCGCGACGCAAACATTCTCTGGAATCCTGCATTCGGGGGAGACCTATGTTGTCCCGAAGAACGCGTTGGCGGTTGCTACCAATATCTCTGAAGTGCAGGTCAGCCTCACACAGACCGAAGTGGCAGAAGAGCAGATCAAGGTTGAAGAGAAGCAGCGCGTGCTCGGGGTCCTTCCAAATTTCTATGTCAGCTACATCCCCAATGCAGCTCCCCTCGACTCGAAGCAAAAGTTCAAGCTTGCCTTGAGGACGGTGGTGGATCCATTCACCTTCGTATTTGTGGGGGGCGCTGCGGGAGTTGAGCAGGCGCAAAATCATTTCGCCGGATATGGGCAAGGCGCGGAAGGTTATGGAAAGCGCTTCGGCGCCGGCTATGCCGACACGGTGACGGGCACGTTCATCGGAGGGGCCATACTGCCGTCGCTTCTGAAACAGGATCCGCGTTATTTCTACAAGGGAAGCGGTAGCAAGCCGTTGCGGTTTCTGTACGCGATCGCGAATTCAGTCATCTGCAAGGGCGACAATGGACACTGGCAGCCGAATTACTCGAATATTCTCGGAAGCCTGGCCGCGGGCGGTATTTCGAATCTCTACTATCCCGCGCAAGATCGCAGTGGAGCGGGATTAACGCTCGAAAACGGGGCACTCGGGATTGGCGCCAGTGCCGCCGCCAATCTGTTTCAAGAATTTGTCATCCGGAAGTTGACGCCGAAGGTTCCCAACTACGACCCGGCCAAACCCTGAAGCACGAATCGGCAACCGCCGCCACCAGTCTCGCTCAGCAGCACTAATACTTGCGATACTGTAAGCGTGAAATCACTCGACCGCGCGGAAAGCGAAGCCCCTTTACTCGATCTGCAGAAGGTTCGCGTGATGCGGGGGAAAAAGATTGTCCTCGACGACTTTACCCTTCGCATTGATGTCGCCGAACATGTGGCGGTGCTGGGGCCGAATGGTTGCGGAAAATCCACCCTGATCAAGACCATTACGCGCGAGTGCTATCCGGTAGTCCGCGCAGGGTCGAGCATGACCATCCTCGGCCAGAGGATCTGGAATGTCTTTGAACTGCGCTCCCTGCTGGGCATCGTATCCAACGACCTGATGTCCTCATGCACCGGTGACGCCAGTGGCATGGATGTGGTGCTGTCCGGCTTCTTCAGCAGCACCCGCATCTTCCCCAACCACACAGTCGATCCCGGACAAAGAGCATTAGCCGAGGGCGCCCTGGCCCAGCTGGGAGTCTCGCATCTGGCAGAGCGTGCGGTGCAGGAAATGTCGTCGGGGGAGGCCAAGCGCGTCTTGATCGCCCGGGCGATCGTTCATAAGCCCCGTGCGCTGCTGTTCGACGAACCCTGCAATTCCTTGGATATCATGGCGCAGCACGCTCTCCGGGAAACGATGCGCTCGCTGGCCAACTCGGGGATTGGAATCATTCTGGTGACGCATGACATCCCAGACGTCGTCCCGGAGATCGAACGCGTCGTGCTCATGTCGAACGGCCGGATCGTGGCCGACGGAGGCAAGGAAAAAATCCTGCAAGCCGAAACCCTGGGCAAGCTGTTCGGCCTCAAGGTGGAACTCGCCCGCCGCAATGGTTATTACAATATCTGGTGAGTCGCTACTGCACTTTTGCGGCCCGGTTCACATCGTTCGTCTTGAGCGCGCGGGACTTGGCGTGCCCCCACTAACATTTTCGGCCCCACCGATTCCGCCTAAGCTCTTTGACTGGGGAAGCGGAAAATAGTTCACACCCGGAGGCGTAAAATCCCGCCTTAGCTCAGTCTCCAGACCAGCCCTGAGCGGTGTTATCCTAGGCGGGGTCACGCCGCAGGGCTCTAACCTCTTCATGACCAATCCAATGTCGTCCAAATCAGGGTCGTCCAATCCAGACATGTCCGAGCCAACCACGCCTCAACCAACCGCGCCCAACGCAACCGCTCCGGAACCCGCGCCAACCGGCGAGCCCGTCGAATCATTCAAAGATATCTTCTCCGAGTACGAACAAAGTCATTCCCGCAAGAAGGAAGCAGGCGGTCAGGGTCGCGAAGGCACGGTGATTGCCGTGACCGCCGATTCCATCGTTCTCGATATCGGATACAAAACCGAGGGCGTTTTACCGCTCACCGCGTTCCCGGCCGACAAGCCGCCGACACCCGGCGACAAAGTGCAGGTCACCATCAAGGGCCGCGATCCGGAAGGCTATTACGAGCTGACCCGAGGCAAGGTCGAGCGTCCCACCGACTGGGCGTCGCTGGAGAAAGCTTTCGCCGAGAAGTCAACCATCATCGGCACAGTGACGGGCGTGGTCAAGGGCGGCTTGAGCGTCGATATCGGAGTGCGAGCCTTCATGCCCGCTTCGCGGAGCGGAACACACGACGCTTCCGAAATGGAGAGGCTCGTCGAGCAGGAAATCCGCTGCCGCATCATCAAGCTCGATGTGGAAGACGAAGACGTGGTAGTCGATCGCCGCGCCATTGCGGAAGATGAAGAACGCGCGGGTAAAGAGCGCCGCTACTCCGAACTTAAAGAAGGAGACACGGTGAACGGCGAGGTGCGCAGCCTAACCGATTATGGTGCGTTCGTCGATATCGGGGGCGCGGACGCCCTGCTGCATGTCGGCGAAATTTCATGGCGCCGCGTCAACAAGCCTTCTGACGTGCTTTCCGTAGGCCAGCAAATCGAAGCCATGATCATCAAGATTGATTCAGAGAAGCGGCGCATTGCGATCAGCATGAAACAGCTGCAGCCGCATCCGTGGGACGCCGTCGCCGACAGGTACAAGGCAGGCGAACGCGTACGAGGTGCGGTTACACGCATCGCCGATTTCGGCGCGTTTGTGGAGCTCGAACCCGGCATTGAAGGTCTGATTCATATTTCCGAAATGTCGTGGGCTAAGCGAGTGCGAACTGCCTCGGATGTAGTGAAACCGGGCGAGACGGTTGAAGCCGTGATTCTCGGAGTGAACGCCGCAGAACGGCGCATCTCTCTCGGCCTGAAGCAGGCGCTGGGCGATCCCTGGGCCGGGGCTGCACAAAAATTTGCGCCGGGCACGGTGATCGAAGGCCCGGTAACCAACCTGACGAAGTTCGGCGCCTTCGTGCAGCTTACCGAAGGCGTTGAGGGCATGATCCACATCAGTGAAATCAGTGCGGAGAAGCGCATCAATCACCCGCAAGAAGTGCTGAAGGCTGGGCAAGTGGTCAAGGCGCAGGTGCTCGCGCTCGATCCAGAAAAACGGCTCATACGCCTGAGCATGAAACAAATGGTCCCAACTGGCCTGGATGAATACCTAGCCGAACACAAGGAAGGAGACATCGTCACGGGCCGCATGGTCGAAGTTTCCGAAGGACGCGCCCGCGTGGAGCTCGGGGAAGGCGTCCTCGCGACGTGCCGAATCTCCGAGGAGCATCCAGCGAAGGAAGACCAGCGCACTGAACTGGATTCTCCGGCATCTTCGAGGCCGGATTTGTCGTCGCTCGGTTCGATGCTGCAAGCACGCTGGAAAAGCGGCGCTCCCGCCGTCGAGGCCAAACCGGAATCGTTGCGGGCAGGGCAGATCCGCAAGTTCAGAATCGCAAGACTTGACACCGCGACAAAGAAGATTGAAGTGGAGCTGGAGTAAGTTCAGACCAGCGCCAGAGCGAAGACCTTGCAAGTCTGGTGACTTAGTGTTGGTCAGCGGGTTACTGACGACTAACTGCCCTAAGTAGCGATCATCAGCGCGAGCAGCGCCGCGCCCATCAGGAGAGCGCCACCAGATACACGCGTCACGCCATTCCCAACGCAACCGGCAAACTCCAGCACCAGTTTGCTCCCGATTTTTTCCCAGTTAGCCTCTCCATCGGGAGCAGTGTCCCAATCTGGCACCAGTTGCCGCATAAGTAGCGCCGGCATCCTTGCCCTCGGCTCGGCGGGCGTGACGCCCGCCGGACAGCCGCCCGGACGGCGGCGCTACAATCGCGGCGCGGGGAATTAGGACACTACCCCATCGGGAACTCGTTTCGAGTTCGAGTTATGAGTGATAAAATCTGCGAATGGCAAAAACACTGATTCAGGCTGTAGTCAAACAACTCCAACAGGAACGGGCACGCCTTGAGGATGAACTCCAGCGAGTAAGCGCTGCCCTAACTACCTTCGGGAAAGTCTTCCTGCAGGGGAGCAAACGCGGACCAGCACTCCTTCGCAAGAAGCGAACGATTTCGGCTGCAGGACGCAAGAGAATCGCGGCTGCGCAGAGAGCAAGGTGGGCACGGGTCAGGGCAGGCAAGAAGTAATTTCGCCCTGCAGAGACGGGGCATGCCCCGTCTCTGCGTGTCGCACCTCAGATGCTGGATTCGGTACAAGACGCGGCAAGCCGCGTCTCTACGGAAATCGGATAGCCCGTTGAGGCCCACCCCCGGGAGCGTCAGTTCGGGGCGCCCCGCAGCACCGCCCCCACAAACTCCGTGAACTCCTCGACGTCCTCCTCCGTCGTGTCGAACGAGCACATCCAACGCACCACCGACTCCTCTTCGCTCCACACATAAAAGAAGTACCGCTCCTGTATCGTCTTAATCGCCTCGCGCGGAATTTGCGCGAATACCCCGTTCGCTTCCACGGGATATACAATCTTGACTCGTGGAATCTTCTTTACTTCCTGTTCCAGCAGTCGCGCCATCCGGTTTGCGTGCTCCGCATTCTTCCGCCAAAGATCGTTCGTCAGCAACGCTTCCATCTGCACCGACATGTAACGCATCTTCGATGCCAGTTGCATCCCCTGCTTGCGCACGAACAAAAAGTCCTCCGCCAGTTCCGGACGAAAGAAAACCACTGCCTCCACGCCCATCAACCCGTTCTTGGTTCCGCCAAACGAAAGCACATCCACTCCCAAATCGCGCGTTGCCTGCCGCAAGGTCAGCCGCTGCGCTGCTGCGGCGTTTGAGATCCGCGCGCCGTCCATGTGCAGGAACATTTTCCGCTCGTGGGCAAACTGCGCCAGCGCCTCGATTTCCTGCGGCTTGTAGACGGTGCCCATCTCGGTCGATTGCGTAATCGAAATTACCCGCGGTTGCACGTGATGCTGGTCTCCAATTCCGTGATATGCGTGGGCCACTGTTTCCACGGTCAGCTTTCCATCCGGCGCTGCCAGAAGCACGAGCTTGCAACCGGTGAACTTTTCCGGCGCACCACATTCATCCGTATAAATATGAGACAACTCCGGACACAACACCGCATGAAACGGCCGCGTCAGCGCCTGTAAGCTCAGCACATTTGCCGCCGTCCCGTTGAAAACGAAGAAGACCGCGATATCAGCCCCAAAGTGTTCCCGAAATTTTCGCACCGCCGATTCCGTGTGCGGATCGTCCCCATAGCCAACGACGTGCCCGTGGTTAGCGCGCCGCAGGGCTTCCAGCACCTCGGGATGCACCACCGCGTTGTTGTCGCTCGCAAAACTTCGACTCGGTTTCATGACAAAACAATTTAGCAGAAGCGAAAATTCTTCGGAGCCACCTGCCCTTGCCATGAATCCATATGGATGATCCAATGTTTCCGTGGGCTAGCGGATTTGTTAAGCGCTGGACCTGCTATATCTAATAGCTATGTCTCAATTCTTCGCCAGAACGTCATCGATTCTGCCCGGTATGATTGTGCCCGGGACCCTTCTAGCCGCGCTCCTTTTCACCATCGCGTGCGGCAACGGCAAAGCAGCCAAAGCTGCCGCCCCGCAGGCCATGCCGGTCAAAGTCCAAACGGCCAAGGCCCAGAAAGTCGACGACACCACCGACTATGTGGCCACCTTGAAGTCCCGCGACTCCGCAGTGGTCATGCCGCAGGTCGAAGGCATCATCACGCAGATCTTCGTCCACTCCGGCGAGCGCCTCGCCGCCGGCGCTCCCGTGATGCAGATCGACCCCGCCAAGCAGCAGGCCACGGTCAAGAGCCAGGAGGACGCTCGCGCCGCCCAGGTCGCCCAGGTTACATGGGCGAAGCAGAATTACGAGCGCGTCAGCGGTCTGGCCAGTGCCGGCGTCGTCAGTAAGCAGGATCTCGACCAGGCGCGCGCGACTCTTGATGCCGCCCAGGCGCAACTGCACTCGCTTGATGCTCAAGTCAACGAGCAGCAGGTCCAGCTGCACTATTACCAGGTCGTGGCGCCGCGCGCCGGAATTGTCGGTGATGTACCCGTCCGCGTTGGCGACCGCGTCCTTACGACCACCACGCTCACCACCGTCGACCGTCCCGGCAGCCTCGAAGCTTACATCTACATCCCCATCGAAAAATCTGGCCAGCTCAGGATGAATCTTCCTGTCCAGATCGTTGACGGTTCAGGAAACTTACTCGCCGCCAGCCGGGTCACCTTCATCTCGCCACAAGTCGACACCTCGACGCAGACCGTGCTGGTCAAAGCGCAGATCGCAAACGCGAACGAGAGCCTGCGCACCGCCCAGTTCATCCGCGCTCGTGTCGTGTGGGGCAGCCAGGAAAGGCCGGTGGTTCCGGTCGTGGCCGTATCGCGAATCGGCGGCCTTTATTTCGCTTTCGTCGCCGAGGCTGACCAGAAAGGTGGATACGTGGTCCACCAAAAGCCGCTCCAGATCGGCCAAATCGTCGGCAACGACTATGTCGTCCTCGACGGCGTAAAGCCGGGAGACAAGGTGGTGGTCTCCGGCACCCAGTTTCTAATCGATGGCGTACCCGTAATCCCGCAGGAAAGCAGCAGCTAGCAAAACTCCAGGAAAAGCTTACTCGAAGCCAACTCGGACAAATGGCGAACGAGCGGCTAAAAGACTGAGAACTGGGAACCGAGAACTGAGAACTGTTTCTGATGGTCGATTTTTTTATTCATCGCCCGGTATTCTCCACCGTCTGCGCCCTGATGATTATTCTCGCGGGCGCCGTCTGCATTCCTACGCTGCCCATTGCACAATTCCCCAATCTCGCACCGCCGCAGGTCGCCGTCACCGCCACTTACACCGGAGCCAGTTCGCAGACTGTCGAATCCGCCGTCACCACGCCGCTGGAGCAGCAGATCAACGGCGCCGAGGGCATGAAGTACATCACCTCCTCCAGCACCAACAACGGCGTCAGCACCATCACCGCCACGTTCGACATCACCCGCGATCCCGACCTCGCCTCGGTTGACATCCAGAACCGCGTCAACACTGCGCAAGGTCGTCTGCCCAACGCGGTCAAGCAAGTCGGAGTTACGGTCGCCAAGACTTCGGAGAATTTCGTTTTTGGCGCGGGCGTCTTCTCTCCCGACGCTCGCTATTCCACGCTCTTCATGAGCAATTACCTGGATGTCTATGTCCGCGACAACCTGAAGCGTGTTCCCGGCGTGGCCAACGTCGAAATCTTCGGCGAACGCAAGTACTCCATGCGCCTGTGGCTCGATCCCGTACGCATGGCCAGCCGCGCCCTTACCGCCGACGACGTGGTCAGCGCTCTCCAGGAGCAGAACGTCGAAGTCGCCGCCGGGCAAGTCGGCTCCCAGCCTTCGATCCCCGGCCAGCAGTTCCAGATCAGCGTCCGCGCCGTCGGCCGTCTCTCCGAATCCACGCAGTTCGATAACATCATCCTGAAGAGCAATGCCGATGGCACGCTCGTCCGCCTGCGCGACGTCGGTCACGTTGAGCTCGGCGCCGAAGACTACAGCGAGACCTTGGATTACAACGGACACGACGCGGTGGGCATCGGCGTGACCCAGCTATCGACCGCCAATGCCCTCGACGTGCACCGCAAGTGCCTGACCGAACTTGAACGCCTTTCCAAGCGCTTTCCGCCCGGCATGAAGTATGAGGTTGCCTTCGATACCACTGACGCGGTCAGCGAATCCATCCGCGACGTGATTTCGACCCTCGGCTCGGCCATCTTCCTGGTCATTCTTGTCATCTTCGTTTTCCTCGAGGACTGGCGCTCCACGATCATTCCGGCGGTCACCATCCCGGTCTCGCTCATCGGCACCTTCGCGTTCGTCAAGCTGCTCGGCTTCTCCATCAACACGCTGACGCTGTTCGGCATTACGCTTGCCACCGGACTCGTGGTTGATGACGCCATCGTGGTCATCGAAAACATCGAGCGCCACTTACAGGAAGGCGAACTCAATCCCGTCAGAGCGGCGTCCGACGCCATGAAGGAAGTCACCGGCGCCGTCATCGCCACCTCTTTGGTGCTGGTTGCCGTTTTCGTGCCCGTCGCCTTCTTTCCCGGCACCACCGGCATTCTGTTTCGCCAGTTCGCACTGACCATCGCCTTCTCAATTACGATCTCCGCCTTCAACGCGCTGACACTTACGCCCGCGCTTTCCGCGCTTCTGCTCGGTCGCCCGCACGGCGAGAAGAATTGGTTCTTCAAGCGCGTCGATCGCGTCCTGGCGGCGATTAACAACGGCTACGTTCGCGCTCTCCGTACTTTTCTGCGCTTCGAAGTGGTCGCCCTAATTCTGTTTGCCGCCGGACTCGGCCTCGCGTACTTCGTCTTCCGGCAAGTGCCCCAGGGCTTCGTCCCCACCGAAGATCAGGGATACCTCATCGTCGCCGTGCAGGCTCCCACTGGAGCTTCACTCGAATACACGCGGAAAATCGGTGAGCAGGTGACCGCCATCACCAAGGATTTCCCTGACATCCTGGGCACCTTTGCCGTCTCCGGCTTCAGCTTCGGAGGCAATACTCCCAACTCCGGCCTCACCTTCCTGACCCTTCAGCCCTACGAGAAACGCAAGGGCCACGATCACACCGCCGCCGCGATCCTTAATCGACTGCGTCCCCGATTGTTCGGGATTTCCGGCGCAATTGTGATCGCCTTCGAACCGCCCGCGGTGCAAGGTCTCGGACAGTTCGGCGGATTCCAATTCGAACTCCAGGATCAGGGCAATCACACTCTTCAGGATCTCGACAAAGTCACCCACGACCTCGTTCGCGCTGGTTTCGGGCGCAGGGATCTTGCCGGACTTTTCACCACCTATACCGCGAGCGACCCGCAGTTTGTCGTCACCATCGATCGCGAAAAAGCCAAGACCCTGCACATCCCACTCAGCCAGATCACCGACACGCTCAGCGTCTACATGGGTTCGGCCTACGTCAACGATTTCGATTTCAATAACCGCTCCTATCGTGTGTATGTGCAGGCTGACAAGCAATTCCGCTCGCATCCGCAGGACATCAAGCAGTACTACGTCCGCTCCGATTCCGGCGCCATGGTTCCGCTGGAAAACCTGGTCAGCATCACCCAGAACGTCGCGCCGCAAGTCATCAGCCACTACAACCTTTTCCGCTCGGCGGAAATCGACGGCTCCGCTGCCCCCGGCTTCAGCTCCGGACAAGCCCTCGACGCCATGCAGCAACTCTCGGCGAAGCTTCTGCCTCAGGGCTACACTTACGAATGGTCCGGAATTTCGCTGGAAGAGTTGGCGTCGGGATCGACCACGCTCATCCTCTTCGGCCTCGGAACCCTGGTCGTCTATCTGACGCTCTCGGCGCAGTATGAAAGTTTTGTACTGCCTTTCATAATTCTGCTCGCCGTACCCATGGCGTTGCTGGGGGCGCTGTCCGCCCAATGGATCCGCGGCCAGCAGAACGATGTCTACTGCCAGGTGGGACTGGTCATGCTCGTAGGCCTGGCGTCCAAGAACGCCATCCTGATTGTGGAATTCGCCGAGCAGTTGCGCGAACGCGGCATGACCATTCTCGACGCGGCCGTCGAAGCCGCCCGTATTCGCCTGCGCCCGATTCTCATGACTTCCTTTGCCTTCATTCTGGGCGTCGTTCCCCTGGTCACCGCCAGCGGTGCGGGAGAGAATGGACGCCATTCCGTAGGCACCACCGTCTTCGGCGGCATGATCATGAGCACGATCCTCAACCTGTTTTTTATTCCCGTGCTCTATCTCTTAATCGAGGGCTTCCGAGAGCGCCGCCGCAAGCCTCAGGCGCCTTAGGCCGGTGGAGCGACGGGCGCCTCGCCGGTCCAGATTTGCGTAGGGACAGCCACCCTCGGCTGTCCGAGCCGAGCGCAGCTCGGCACCCATCGCAATCATAGATTCGCGATAAACTCAGATATTTTTCAGCCGAACAGGAGGCTGGTATCCCCATGGACATTCACGGCATCGCTCCACTGCTTCAGGTTTTCGACATGCCGACCGCAATTCATTTCTACCGCGACGTGCTGGGTTTCAAAGTTTGGGACACGTCTCAGTCCGGGGACGACTGCAATTGGGCGTGGCTCAAGTTGAATGGAGCGGAATTGATGCTCAATACCGCCTACGAAGCTGACCAGCGCCCCCAGGTTCCCGATCCCGCGCGCGTCGCCGCCCACGGAGATACCTGCCTCTATTTCGGTTGCGAGGATCTGGACGCCGCTTACCGCCACCTCCGCGCGCATGGCCTCAATGTGAAAGAGCCCAAGATCGCGCCGTACGGCATGAAGCAGTTGGGCGTCACCGATCCCGACGGCTACGGCCTCTGCTTTCAGTGGCCCGCCACGCAGCAGACCTACGATCAGTGGGTCGCCCTTTATGGGCTTGAGCCCAAGACGATCGCGTAGACCTGGAAAGTAGATCCGTTCTTGAGGACGATGGTCGTGCCGTCGAAGCCGATGCGGTCATGGGTTCGTCCCCGGCGCAAGAAAAAGCAACTTCGCGGCTCTTTCCAGCGTCTGAAAATTGCGGAATGTATCAGGGGTTTTCACCAGATCGTAAGAAATCTTGCATGAGGTGAAACGATGAAAAAATCACTGCTCGCAGTGCTTGCTGTCCCACTGATTTTCTCGATGGTGGCCCTCGCCAGCCCCGCCATCCAGGACAACCAACCAGCCGGCGCGCTCAGTCAGAAGAGTCTCGATCGCATCTACAAGGAAGTCCGTCACGAACTCGTGATGCTTCCCTACTACGGCGTGTTCGACAACCTCGCCTACAAGGTTGACGCGGACGGCACCGTGACGCTGCTCGGCCAGGTCGCGCGTCCCACCTTGAAGTCCGATGCTGAAAACGTGGTCAAGCGCATTGAAGGCGTAGAAAAGGTCGTCAACAACATCGAGGTCCTGCCCACCTCCATCAACGACGACCGCATCCGCCGCGCTGCCTACCGTGCCATCTACGGCAACAGCGTCCTGAACCAGTACCAGCTGCGCGCCGTTCCGCCCATTCACATTATCGTCAAGAACGGAAACATTACACTTGAGGGCGTAGTCGCCCGTGCCATGGACAAGCAAATCGCCGGCATACAGACCAACAGCGTCCAAGGCGCATTCTCAGTGACCAACAACCTGGTAGTCGAAGAAGAAGCGAAGAAGGACGAGAAGAAGAAGTAATTTCGCGAGCTCGCCGGCGGAGGCCGGGCGTCTCCGCCCGGCTGTACGGGGGGGGCGCCCGTTCCTCCACCGTAGAATGATCACGCGGTCCCAGTGCTAGTCTCACTTACCGGGATGAGGCCTGCCTCTGATTTGCCCTGTGTTCCTCTGAGCCCCGCGGTAGGGCCGTTCTCGTAAGTGCCCCGCGATCTGTCGTTTCGCAATCTACAATTACCTATGCTCCAAGCCTGCCCTCCCGGCGAAATCGACCGCGCCGCCCAACTCCTCCGCGCCGGTCGGCTTGTCGCATTCCCCACTGAAACCGTTTATGGTCTTGGCGCCAACGCCCTCGATGCCGAAGCGGTAGCCCGCATCTACGCCGTCAAACGCAGACCCGGCACCAGCCCGCTCATCGTTCACGTAGCTTCGATCGAAATGGCGCAATCGCTGGTCGCGAACTGGCCAGAAATCGCCGACCGCCTGGCCCGCCGATTCTGGCCCGGCCCGCTGACCCTAGTCCTGGAAAAGCAACTGGAAAAGCAACCAGTCATCCCTGCCATCGTCACCGCCAATCTCCCCACCGTCGGTCTGCGCATGCCAGCGCATCCCATCGCCCTTGCCCTCATCCGCGCCGCCGGCGTTCCCCTCGCCGCACCGAGCGCCAACCGCTTCACCGAACTTTCTCCGACGACCGCTGAGCACGTCCGCCGGAGCCTCGGCTCTGACGTGGATCTCATCCTCGATGGCGGACCCTGTCAGGTGGGAATCGAATCCACCGTGCTTTCGCTTGCCGAGCCTGGACCGGATGAGCAAAGACCGGTCCTGCTTCGTCCGGGCGGAATTTCGCGGAGGGAGCTGGAGGCGGTAGTCGGACCCGTCGCTTCTGCGAACGAAGTTCAAGCCGGAGCCCATCCCGCGCCCGGAATGCATCCACGTCACTACAGCCCGCGCACTCCTTTATATCTAGCGACCAATGGAAAATTGCCCGATCAGGGCCAAGGTCAAGGACAAAAACAAGGACTTTACCTGCAGCACCTTCATCCGCCCAGTTGCACCAACGTTACGATCCACCAGATGCCGCAATCGGCCGGCGCCTACGCAGCCGCGCTGTATGAAGCTCTTCACCAGGCGGACGCCGGGAATTACTACTGGATCGCGGTAGATCTCCCGCCTACCACGCCCCAGTGGGAGGCGATCCATGACCGTCTCCGACGAGCCGCCGCCGCAAAATAGGCAGGCACGAGCCGCCAGTCGCCTAGGAGCTTGCGGAAAAAGTGCCGTCGGTTGTCGCAGTCGGACCTCAGCGGCTAAAGCCGGCACTGAAAATACGCCCGTTATCGCAGCGGTAAACCGCTGCGCCACCCAAAATCCACCGCAAGATCGAGTTTTTCCGCAGTTGCCTAGAGCAATCCGAACGCTACCAGGCTGTTGTTCGTTCCGACATACACTTTGCCATTCGCCACGACCATATTTGCAAAGTGGGGGAGCGCGGGCAGGAGATCGCGACCATTGGGAGCCTGGCCGCTGCCATAGAGTCTCACCAGAGTAAGCGCGTCATACGCACACAGGTAGGTACCGTTGAGCTGCCACAGAATGCCCTCCGTCTTTCCATTGGAGGAGATCACGGGCGAATGTCCGTTCGCCGACTTCTGCGATTGCGCGAACGGCGTTGGCGTCAGCTTCCCTCTGGTTAGCGCCAGCGCCGCGATCGGCGCCGCGACTCCCGTGGTATAGATGGTGTTGTTCCAGTAAATCATGGCTCCGGGGTCGGGAGAGAATGCGGGCAACTCTTCCACGATATTCGTGTCCCCACTCGCGTCGGTGCACGTAGCGCAGAAGTGCCCCATACTGTCGCGGTTCAGAAGGTAGATCGTGCCTTCCTTGCCCACCGCGAGGGCGAGATGCGGATACTTGCCCGGCTGATTCGGCAGGATCAGTACGGGTTCGCTCATATCCAGATCCCACCGGTCCAGATACGCCTCGTTGTAAGGCGTGAACCAGTCTGCCAACTGCAGCGTGCTGCCCGACTGCGACAGCTTGAATACCGACTGTCCGAAATTTGTACCCGCTGCGAAGGGTCCATCCGCAGTCGCTCCATAGATGTTGCCGAAGCTGTCGGATGAAAGCCCGCCACCCCTCATCCAGACGGCCGCCGCCGACTCCCCCGGTTCGTCGTCAAACGCGCCTGCCGGTTGCAGCGTCGAAGCGTTGTAGGCCACCACCCACCCTTCCTCCTTGCCGCCGCGGCACCCGTTCGATCCAATCGCAATGTAGACATTCCCTTTCTCCAGAAGCAGGGCAGGGCGGTTGACCTGCATTGCAGGCTCGAAGATGTAGTTCGTCCCGGCATACTCGTAACTCGCTGTGATCACGATGGGGCTGCCCGTTTTCTCCAGGCCGGTCGTAACATCCAGCGCGTGCAAGCGATGCACAAACGTCGAATTCTCGTAGGTCTTCGCCACCACGTAAAGCGTCCCCGCCACGGGATCAATCACCGGCGTCGAGACAATTCCCACTTCCGTCCATTGCGTGGTTGGCGCGCATCCCTGCAGCGCGATCGGAACCGTAGTCGCGCCATTGATCAGGAAACTCGTATGCCACAGCGGGTTCGCGTTGCCCCCCGTCGCGCTATCCGCGTCAAACGCATAAACGCTGTCATGCATCGTCGCTACATAGACAACGTTATGCACGCCCGCTCCTGGAATCGTGACTCCCGGGAGATACAACGCCTGCCCAATCACTAAACCATCCACCGGTTGCGTGAAAAGCTTCCCGAACTGGTTGAAATTCACATTAAGCCGAGTCAGTATCGTTTCGTTCGGATTGGCCCCCGAGCGCGCGTTGTCGTAGTGCCACGTCGTTACCGCCACCTGTGCTCCGCCGACGGTCACTCCGGCAAGAACAAAAAGCAAAACACAAACGACGAGCGCACGAGCGCGCAAAATCGCAGCAACCATATGGACTCCCGGAAGACTGAGTTTGAAACTAGAAAACGCCCTACCGGCTCAGGCTGCGCGATCAGACGGGTGTCTGCAGCTAGGCACAACCTGACTGTCGGAAGGATACTGGCGAAGTTCCATTCGGTCAAACCCATTCGGACCCTTCCGGGGAAGATGCAAGTCCTTGCAATACATCCGCAACTTCGTGCAGTCTGCAATTAATGACAGTCTTCAGTCTTAAATCTGATCGAATCGAGCTTCGCTGACTCGCCGAGAGGTTACTTCTGTCACTTGGGTTTGCCTGGATAACAAGTTGTAATCCTAATGTGGGAAGAGTGCGTCCGCGATCAAGCTCGAAGATTTGGGCAGGGGCCGTTGTGTGCCTGGTGATCGCGCAGGTGGTCGCGTCGATGCTCCTTCCGAGATCCTATCGGCTGACCGCGATCACCGATTGGATCGGCTTTGTCCTGATGGCCTCCGCCTCCCTGGCCTTTACCCGGAACGCCTTCAGCAGTAGCCATCAACAACGCCTGGTCTGGGTCCTTCTGGGCGGCGGGTATGCCATCGAAGCCTGCAGCCAGATGTTGTGGATGCACTGGGAGCTGGTGGTGAAGCAAATGCCCGCCATGAGTCTGGGCGACGCTGGGATTTATCTCGCCTGGACCGCCCTCATTCTGGCCTTCGCGCTACGGCCGCACGTCGAGCTGACCCCCCACCATCAGCGCCTGGGAACGCTCGACCTGTTCTTGCTTCTGTTGTGGGGTCTGTACCTGTACCTGTTTCTGGTCATTCCATGGCAGTACCTGGCCCCCGAGCCCCAGTCGTACGGCCCAGCCTACAAGTATCTCGCCCTGGCCCAGGACCTGATTTTGCTTGCGATCGTTCTCCACGGCTGGCTCCGCAGTTCCGGCCGGTGGCGATATTTCTACGCCCTGCTCACGGCGATCGTCGCCTTCGACACGGTCATGGAGTATTTCGTGGATACGCTCTCCGAGGACGGTGTTTACTTTTCCGGCAGTTGGTACGATGTCACGACCGCGGCCTGTCTCGCGGGCATGACGTTTGCCGCTCTGATGGCGCACCGTTTGGAACCCTTCTCGGAGCGTGGCGATCCCGCCAGCGAACGATACTGGCGGTGGGCGTCGCGTCTGGCCGCTCCGATTACTCTGATCCTGCCCCTGCTAGCGGTGTGGTCGTTCCTCGACCGCAGTCTGCCCAACTCGGTCTGGAAATTCCGCGTGGTGTTGTCGCTGGTCGCGGTGGTGGTGTTCGCTTTTGTCGGCATTGTGAAACAGGCGCGCCTCGAAAACGAACTGGCTAATGCCAATCGTGAGTTGCTCGACGCGTCGCTGACCGACCTGCTCACCGGCGTTCGCAACCGACGCTTCTTCGCCAACACGATCGAGACCGACGTGCAGCAGGTGCTGCGCTCGTTTGTGAGCAATCCGCCCCCCGACCTTCGTAATCGCGATCTTATTTTTTATCTTATCGATATCGACCACTTCAAGAAGGTCAACGACCAGTTCGGGCACGGGGTTGGAGATCAGGTCCTGGTCGAGGTCGCAAGGCGAATCAGTTCGGCCGCTCGGCTCTCCGATGCGGTGATCCGCTGGGGCGGCGAGGAATTTCTCCTCCTCTCGCGCTACACCGACCGCAAAGAAGCCCACACCCTCGCCAATCGCGTTCTCGCTTCGGTTGGATCCGGGCCTTACCGCGTAGAAGCCGGCAAGCCGGATCTGCGCCTCACCTGTTCCATCGGTTGGGCGGTTTTTCCCTGGACGGAGATGGAGCCGAAGCTCGTGGGTCAGGAGGAGGTACTCGTCTTCGCAGACTATGCGCTTTACCAGGCCAAGGGTTCGGGAAGAAATCGGGCAGTGGGTCTTCTGCCCGCGGGCGAAACTGTCCGCGGCGGAACCGTCGCCCCCACCATCTACATCAACGGAATCCCAGTCTCTCCGGTAACCACCCCGGGCCCGCGCATGGAAGGGATCTCCGAGCCTGACCGAGCCACAACTCCGGCCAAGACCGCCGCTGCGTCCGCCACGCGCTGATTCGGTTAACCCGCTGGGATGGCGTCCTGGAAGCTCTGGGTATAAATACGCCCTGTCATCCTGAGCGAAGCGAAGGACCCATGTATTTGGATGCGATCTACCCGCATTCGCCCGGCACCCGCACCCGAATCGTCTGCGGAACCGCGCGCAGCTTAGCCAGCAACTGTTCATCGCAAGCCTGATTGATGTCGTAAATCGCGTATCCCAGCGGCCCGCGAGTATCCAGCACTTGCCGCTCAATATTGATCCCGCGATCGGCCAGAATGTCGTTAATCGCCCGCAAAATTCCCGGCACATTGTGATGCATATGCGTCATCCGGTGCGATCCCGGTTCATAGTCGAGATGACACTGCGGCAGGTTCACGCTCAGCAGCGAATTCCCGCTCTTGAAATAATCGATCATCCGGGCCGAAACAAACTGCCCGATATTCTGCTGCGCCTCCTCCGTGCTGCCGCCGATGTGTGGCGTCAAAATCACATTCGGCAGCCCCCGTAGCGGGCTGGAAAACGCGCCGCCCGTCTCCGGTTCCTGCGGAAACACATCCACCGCCGCTCCGGCCAGCTTTCCGCTCTTCAAGTGCCGGGCGAGCGCCTCATGATCCACCACAAACCCGCGGCTCAAATTAATCAGGCATGCGCCTTCCTTCATGGCGCGGATCTCATCCTCGCCAAACAAATCCTGGTTCTGCACCTTGCCATCCACGTGCAGAGTGATCACGTCGGCAGTTTCCAGTAATTCGCGAAAGCTTACTGGGCGGGCATTGCCGCGCGCCAGCACATGCGCCAGATCGTGGAACACCACCCGCATGCCCAGCGCCTCGGCCAGATCCGATACCTGCGATCCGATCTTTCCATAGCCCACAATCCCCAGCGTCAGCCCGCGCACTTCGTGCGAACCCGCCGACGATTTATTCCACACCCCGCTGTGCAACCGCGTGCTCGCCTCAAACGTCCGCCGCATCAGCAGGATGATCTCCCCCATCGCCAGTTCGGCTACGGACCGGCTGTTTGAGTGCGGGTCGTTAAATACTGCAATCCCGCGCTCGCTCGAAGCCGCGCGGTCGATCTTGTCCACGCCAATGCAGAAAGCCCCCACCGACACAAGGTCTGGCGCCGCATCCAGCACAGCCGCAGTGATGCGCGTTTTCGAACGCACCCCCAGAATCGAAGTCCCGCGCACCTTCTCGGCCAACTCGCGCTCGTCAAGCGCTCCCTTAAGCGAAGTCACCACGAACCCCGCTTCCTCAAACTGTGAAGCCGCCACCCCGCTGATGTTCTCCAGCAATAGAACCTTCAAAGACCCTCCCGGAACTCGACCGCAATAATGTTCAATGATGAACGAGAATTAGATCTAGCGAGAATTATAAGGGTGAGTTGTTCCGATGACTCATTGTCCAGCTGCATCCCGGGCCTCACATTTCGCACGCGGTTCTGGAGATTGTCCGCTCCTTGCCGTAATATCAAACTAGATGTTCCAGCAGAATCGAGGACTATGAGCGCCATACAACAGGAAAAAGCACAGGACAAAGGACAGGCCAATTTTTCCGCCCTGCAGCCGCCGCGCCGCTATCTGTTCGGACCGGGCCCCAGCATGGTTCACCCCCGGGTCTACGAGGCGCTGTCGAAGCCGATTGTCGGGCACCTCGACCCCTACTTCATCCAGGTGATGGCAGACGTTCAACAATTGCTCAAGACCGCCTTCGGCACCACCGACGCCGCCACGCTGGTGATTTCCGGCACCGGCAGCGCCGGCATGGAAGCTGCCGTTTCTAACTTCCTCGAGCCCGCGACCAAGTTCGCGGTGTTCGCCAATGGATATTTCTCCGATCGGCTTGCGGAAATGGCGAAGCGCCAAGGCGCAAACGTAGTGCGCCTCGAAAAGCCATGGGGTGAGATCTTCACCGACAACGAAGCAAGAGATTTCATAAGTCGCGAAAAACCCAAAGTTGTGGCGTATGTTCACGCCGAAACATCCACCGGAGCGCTGCAATCGGGGCAGGCCATCTGTGCCGCTGCCCACGATGCAGGCGCTCTGGTGATCGCAGATTGCGTCACCTCGCTCGGCGGAGTCCCGGTGCAGTTCGACCAAACCGGCATCGACGTCGCCTACAGTTGCACGCAAAAAGGGCTGAGCTGTCCGCCGGGGTTATCTCCCATGGCTCTGTCACCGCGGGCCATGGAAGCGCTCCGCGCGCGCACTTCTGCTTCGCGCAGTTGGTATCTGGACCTGAAGCTGATTCACGACTACTCCACGCTATCGCACCGCTATCATCACACGGCGCCGATTTCCATGTTCTACGCCTTACGCGAGGCGCTCCTCGTAATCGCCGAGGAAGGAATCGAGAATCGCTGGGAGCGGCATCGCCGCTGCCATCGGTCTTTTGTCAAAGGCGTAGAAGCGATGGGTCTACGCATGCACGTTCCCGAGGAGCATCGCATTGCGACCCTGAACACGGTGTGCGTGCCCCAGGGGGTTGACGAGGCCAAAGTGCGCAAACAACTTTTGGACGGCCCGGGCATTGAAATCGCCGGCGGTTTCGGACCACTCGCCGGCAAAGTCTTCCGCATCGGCGTAATGGGTCCGTTGGCCACCGAAGATAACGTGCAGTTTTTTCTGAAGGAATTCAAAAGCACTCTGAGAGCAGAGGGCGCTTCGATCTAGAGGAGGTCAAGGACTGAACCGCGCCAGAGTGTTACAAATATATGGTGCTGCCAAGACAACCGAACCCGCCTCGCATGAATCTTTCAACCGCACCCCGTCATCTCTAAGACTTTGGAGGAAACGAAAATGGCACAAGCTGTGGAGGAAATGAAGAAAATGGCGCATGAGCTACCCCCCCTGCCGTACGATTACACGGCGCTCGAACCCACCATCGACGAAAAGACGATGCACCTGCATCACGACATGCATCACGCCGCCTACGTCAAGAACCTGAACGCGGCCCTCGACAAACATCCCGAGCTGCACAAAAAAAGCGCGGAAGATCTCCTCCGCGACCTGAACGCGATCCCCGAAGACATCCGAGGCGCCGTCCGCAACAATGGCGGAGGCCACGTCAACCACACCATGTTCTGGAACATCATGAAGCCCCGCGGCGGAGGCGATCCGCACGGCCCCATCGCCGAGGTGATCAAAAAGACGTTCGGCGATTTCAAGACCTTCCAGGAGAAATTCAACGCCGCCGGTGCAGGCCAGTTCGGCAGCGGATGGGTCTGGCTGGCAGGAGATGCGAAAGGCGAAGTGAAAATCCTAAGCACGCCCAACCAGGACAATCCCATATCGCAGGGCCTCCATCCCATCTTCGGCAACGACGTCTGGGAGCACGCCTACTATCTCAAGTACAACAACCGCCGTCCCGAATACCTGCAAGCCTGGTGGAACGTAGTCAACTGGGAAGAAATCAACAAGCGCTACCAGTCGTCGCTGAAGAAGTAGTCGAATCGCTCGTGTGGGGACGGGCGTCCTCGCCCGTCCTAGCCGAGCGCAGCTTGGCAGTTACGCTCAAAGCGACCGAAGATCTCACCGCAAAATGCAGCCAACCTCGCGCAGGAGAGGCTCTGTCCCGCCGCTTGCCTGCCAGAGTTAAGATAGATAGCGGATCGTTAGCTCGCTGTTTGGAGGCCGCCATGCGCAAACCCGCGCTAGCTCTTACCCTGTTCCTCCTTCTCGCATGCTTTTCCGCGGCGCAGGAAACGAAGCCGGCTCCCAAGACGGTCTACAGCCCGGTTCCCGTCAAGGCTGCGCGAGAGACTAACCCGGTGAAGTCCACTCCCGAGTCCCTCGCGGAAGGCAAGAAGATCTATGGATACGACTGCGCGCAATGTCATGGCGTCACCGGTGACGGCAAAACCGATGTTGCCAAAGATCTGAAGATCCCCAACCTCGCCAACCCCGCGCTTCTCAAAGACCATACGGACGGCGAGCTCTTCTACATCCTCAAGAATGGCCACGCCAACATGCCTCCCGAAGGCGATCGCGTCAAGCCGGAGCAACTCTGGGATCTGGTCAACTACGTCCGCTCCCTATCCAGGAAGCAACCTTCCGCCGAACCGAAGCCGTCCAACTAGACCCGGGGCCAGAGGGGATAATCACCTTTCAAAGAAATCCCCGATCTGCGGCCAATACTTGCGAACAATCAAGTCCGTGCTCAGGTGCCCGCCCCGCCGCAACAACTTCAACCGGACTCCCGTGAGCCGGGCAAATTTCCCGACCGATCGATACGGAATATAAGGATCGTCCTGCGCATGAAACATCATGACCTTCGAAGCAGTAACCTCACGCGCGTGATACAAGGGACTATAAAACGTTCCACCACGCAACTTCTCCCAATTTCGGTCGGACAGCCGATATCCATTCCCAAACGCCGCGCGAATATACGCGGCATAGCTGGTGTTTGAAGTCTCTTTCTTCTGCTCGCGCCGAAGAATGCCCCAATCCACCACCGGGCAATTCGCAACAACTTTTTTCACCCGAGGATCAAGCGAAGAAAGAATGGCCGCCGGCCCGCCAAAGCTCCCTCCAATCACAAACACTTCATGAACCGAAACGCGAAATCGCCGCCCAAATGCCAGCTCCCGAAACTCTTTCGAAAGTCCGCTAATGACGTCCAGAATGTCCAAATGCGGCGACCGTTCCAGAAACTCCCCGCCACTCTCCCAGGCTCCGCGATAGCGCGGATAAAACACCCAGTATCCCTTCCCGGAAAGAAATTCAGCCAAAGGCTGTTTGCGAGGAATCGAAGGCATCCCATCGCAAAGAATGATCGCCCTTTGCCTTTTCCCAACTCGAGCCGGAGGCAAAAACTCGGTAACAATATCGCGCTTAAATCGTGTCCTGAACATCTGCATCAATAAACCCCCAAATCCCGAGCCGAAACCCAGTTCCCCGAATACTCCTTCCTGATCTGCTCCACCAAATCCGACTCCGGCAATCTCTCCAACACCTGGTGATACACCACCAGCAACTTAGGCCGCGCCCGCCGGGCAATCTCCCCTAACTCCACCGGAGAAGTATGAAACGTACGAAAGTATTCCTTCCAATGTGGGTCAAGTAACTCGTCACCATGCGGATTAAACACCTCATGCAGCAACACATCGCAGCCATCGCAAGCCTTCACCACTTCATCCGTGGGCGAAGTGTCGCCCGAAATCACAATCTTCCGATCGCGAGTCTCGAACTTGTACCCATAAGCCTCTTTCCATATTCCATGCTTAACCGGAAACGCAGTGACCGTAACATTCTCGTCGCGATAGACCACTCCCGGCCGGATCTCATGCACATTGACCTTGTATCCGGTAGCATTCGCCTGCTCCAGTCCCCGCTGCCGAATCCGCACATCTTCCGTCCAAGCCTTCTCGATGTGTGAAGTCATATTCTTCAGCCCATGCGGACCATAAGCCTCCAGCGCCTCTTTTCGCCCCAGCACCCAAGGCGAAAAAATCAGGTCCGGATACCCCAGCGTGTGATCCGAATGCAGATGCGTAATAAAAACAATCTTCAATTCTTTAGCCTTGAGAGCCGCAATGCCATTCTTCTCCGCTGCCGCCGCCCGCCGCACCACTCCCGGCCCGCAATCGATTAAATACGCCCGATCATTCACCACCACCGCCACCGCCGGTCCCCACCGCTCCGGATCCGCACTCGGCGTTCCCGTCCCGAGCACCACCACGCGAGTAGGTGCGGCGTGATCCTCAGCAAACGCGCTCCCACAAGAAGCGACCACCGCCGCCAATACGAAAACAAACTTCTTCACCTGAAGCCTCCCGGCCCGCCATTTCCGGCATCTGTCATCCGCCCGCCCCGCCTTGACACGCGCTCCCATCCCCACTAAACTCCTTGTCCACCACGGCCTTTAGCCGCGCACACCACGTCTACCCAGCAAACACTCGGAGGCTCCCGTGACCATCCCCCAGCTCTCGAAATTCGCCGCCACGTTCGCATCGCTGCTCGTGTTGTTATCCGCCGTCGCCACCGCGCAATTCAAGATCGGCTCCGGCAATACCGCCTTTGCCGATCCGCCCGTGCAGCGTCCGCACACCACGCCCTGTAAAGTCCAGCTCTATAAGCAATTCAAATTCGACGACTTCAACCCCAGGAGCTTCACGTACACCCCGCCCGCCGACTGTCCCGGCCCCTGGGACAAAGTCATTCTAGAAGTCAACCTTTCGATCACCAAAGGGATTCAATACGACCGCACCGCCAACATCTGGATCGGTCCCACCAACGTCTACTTCGGCACCACCGCCGAGGATCAGCCCAACGAGGGTCGCAGCTGGCACGTCGAGCGCGATCTTACCGACTACAGTTCAATCTTCACCGTCGCCCAGGTCGGTACCGTCGATCTAGGTAACCTGGTGAACTCCCAGTACACCGGCGTCCTCTACGGATCCGCCGACCTCCTCTTCTATCCGCTGGCCCAGAATCAGCTCCCGCCCCGTACCGCTGATCAGGTCATAGCCTTCTCCTCCGGCCCGACCGGAGGCACGGTCGCCCTCAACACCGGCACCGACCTGCTTGAGCAGACCGTAACCCTTCCCACCAACATCACCGATGCCTACCTCGACGTCTTCGCGCAAAGCCAGTCGAACGACGAATTCTGGTACGCCTGCGTACCCAACGACGTTGCCAACGAGCTCGAAAGCTGCGGCAACACTGCCTTCCGCGAATCTGAAATCACCATCGACGGCACTCCCGCCGGAGTCGCCCCCGTCTATCCCTGGATCTTTACCGGAGGCATCGATCCCTTCCTGTGGGTTCCCATCCCCGGCGTACAGACCCTGAACTTCCGGCCCTACCGGGTCAACCTCACGCCCTTTGCGTCCCTGCTGGATAATGGCCAACCACATACCATTGCCCTCAGCGTATTCAACGCCAACAGCTACTTCTCCGCCACCGCGTCGCTCCTTCTCTATCTGGACAGTACCGCCACGCAGCTAACCGGAGCCGTCACCGCGAACACGCTAGCCGTGCCCGCACCCAGTGTCTTTGAAAACATTAGTGTCGCGAAAAACGGCAACATCCAGGGCGCCGTCAACACCAAGTCAAGTCACAACTTCAAAATCTCCGGATACGTCAACACCTCCTTCGGCCCGGTCACCACCACCGTCTCCCAAAATATCAACTTCACCAGTCTGCAGTATTTCAAATTAACCTCCACCGAATTCGAGCAGAACATCAACCAGAGCAACACCGTCTATTCCAACGTCACCATTGATAATGCCGGAGGGAGGTTCGTCAACGTCGTGAAGCGTAACTACCCTCTGCTGCTCAACATCACGGTGCTGGTTGCGCCCGACGGCACCGAAACCCAGACCACCACCAGCAACCAGTACTTCGAACTCGACGAGGCGGGCAAGCACAACGGGAAGGCCACGACCTCGAGCCTGCTTCAAAACCGGGTCACCACTACCGACACCCTCAACTTCGATTCCAGCGGAAACTTCACCGGCAACTCTAATCAGGCCAGCGCGCAAAACTTCTTTACTACCAACTCCACCGGATACTGCTACAGCCGCGACCTCACGGCCGCTGCCAATGTCCTGACATCCATAACCAACGGCGAAGGCTGCAACTAACTATCGACCTGAGGTTCATCGACCTGAAGTCCACCGAACGGAAGTGGAAGAGATTCGTGTTTGGACGGCCGCCCCGGCCGTCCAAGCCGGGCGAAGCTCGGCAGTCAATTTGAGGATGGGATCTTTTCGTGAACTAGCGCAGTCCAACTGTCCGAACCGCGCGACAAGCCAGTAACCGCACGACAGAATTAATGTGAGCGAAGCCTGCGCCAACCCAGCAACATACCGAAACCAATTCCAGCCAGCAGAACTCCAGCCAGCTTCTTGCGGCTGGTAATCGGAACGAACGTCGTCTGCTGCGCGCTGATCTCGATAACACCCAGGGGAATAACTCGTGCTCCGCCGCCGCCACCGCCGCCTTCGCCGCGGGCGCTGGTATCGCCCACGCCTCCGGTGCCCGCACCCGCACCGTAGGCGTACATTACCTTTGCCACTGGAATAATCGTCTTTAAGTGTGCCGGGATAGGTTCGCCGAAGATGGTCTTCACGCTCACTTGACCGAGAATATTTTCCTTCAGCGATTGCAGAAGAGCCACACTGCCCATAGGAAGCCTCCTTGAAGGCAACATTATCCCACCTGGAGGATTCCCGCTCACAACCGGGTTACTTGTGAGAATGAGGCGGCTACCCCGCCTATTCTTAGTCCTCTTGCGCCCCGGTAGCTTATGAGATAGCTCCTATCCCGCCATCGGAACATGCTTCCCATCCTCGGTCAGCAACCCCACGCGGTCGACGCCAGCGATCCGAGCAATCGCAATCACGTCCGCCACATCCTGGAAATCAATGTCGTCATCGGCTTCGACATAGGCGATCCGCTCCACGCGAATGGCGAAAATATCCCGCAGCCGTTCGCGCAAGTGATCCCATTCCACCAGTTCTTCATTCACCATCACCTGCGGATGTTCTGCCTGAGAAGGCTCGGTTCCCGGCTTCGCGTGATGAATCTGAATAACGATCGTCGACTGCGGCGGCGGAATCGTGTGATCCGTGGGTTTGGGCTGTTGTGGAAGCTCTGTCTGCAAACCGGTTGGCCGCTGCTCGATCACAACCACCATGAACACGATGATGAGCACCAGCAGAACGTCAATCAAAGGAGTGACGTTCATCTTTGGACCGGTAGAAAACGGACCACCGCCTGCCGTGGAGAATGCCATTGGAATTTCCTCTCTCTAAGAAGGGGAACGGCACGCGCGTGTCTGAATCATTGGACACCCGCACGGTACGGAGAGTTCCACGGCACTTCTGCTACACAGCGATCGTTTGTTAGACGCGGTTAGATGGGCTCCGGCGACGGCGGCAGGGGAGGCGTTTCGAACGGCGGCGGAGATTCCGGAACGGGTGGCAATTCCGGAGCCGGAGGCGCAGGCGCAGGATTCAACAACGCGTCGAGATTCGGATATCGAGCAGCCAAAAAATACATCGCGTACGCAGGAAAGAAGACGGTCGCCGGCACGCACACCAGGGCGATCAGGTAAATCAGGAGGAGCAGCAGCAAGCTTCCGAAGATGATCGCCAGACTGATGGTCGTCACGCTCCATCCCATCCCCGCGGCTCTGCCTGCCAGCACCGCAACCACAGCAGGGACCACGACTATAAGCGCTGGGATGATCGCGATGATGGTAAACGAGATGGCTGCCGCTATCGAAAGCACCACCTTGAGCAGCAGGTAGATGGCGAATCGCCCCTTCTCCGGTCGGACCATGGCCAGCAAACGGTGCCAACCGTCGGCAAAATCAAGATCCTCGAGAGCCATAACCGGGACTAGAAAATCTCTGGCCAGCACCTGCACTATAGCGGCGGTCAACACGAACACTATGAACAGGCCGACGAGTAGAATCACTCCGACAATCAGGCGGCCGACGTGCTCTTTCAGATTTGTTGTCCAGCCTGCAGCCAGAGCCAGGGCGACGGGCACGCCAACCAGAACCGCCAGAAAAAGCATGGCTGTAATCTGAAACACAATCTGCCACAGAAAGAATCGGCCGCCGGCGCGCCGCCATTTTTGCCATCCCTCACTAATCGAACAGTGCCGTCGCAGCACCGAGTCGAACAGGATGAAGCGGAACACACTGCTGATGTACAGGAAGACGAACGCCAGCACGATTGCAACGAAGATTCCAACCACGATTAGTCCAATGAACTGCGCGATGTGCTCGGAGATGTGCGCGGAATTGAAGGGCGGCCAAGCGGACGGCAGACTCGAAGATGGCAGAAACTCGCTGTGGGTTCTTCGAGGTGCACGAGGCCAACTGCCCCCGAGGTTTCCGAAATTGCATCCGCCGACATGCAGTTCCGCCGCCAGAATTCCGACTAGCGCGAGGCGTGACCATTGTCCCCAGCGGAAATGGGTGAAGAGTTGTGCACGCGCGTGCTGCAGGGCGGGTTGTACGCAATCAACGGCAGAAACCGGCACGGGACTGACCTCACTCAGACATCAGCACCCTAAAGCCAATCGTCTGAAAAAACAAGAAGAACCTCTCATCAAACTATCATCAGACTATGAAGATCTTGTCATCCCGCGCGGACCGCGGGATCTGCAGTTTGCCCGATGCACTTGCTGTACCATCCGTCGAACTGGCACAACGCCAGCGCGCATTGCCGGCGGTGGCGTTCCTTGCGGTCGCGAACCCGGGACTCCAGCGCGGGCAAGAGGTCGAATGTGATATTAGCCGGCTGAAAGTTCTTGCTCTCTGCCTGCGTGATGTAATGGACAAGCGAGCCCAACGCCGTCGCTCTCGGTGGAGGCGCCGGCTCGCCGCCTTTGGCAAGCATTGCCGCATTCATTCCCGCCATCAGGCCGGTCGCAATCGACTCGACATAGCCTTCGACGCCGCAGATTTGTCCCGCGAATAGCACGTGGGGATGTGCGTTCATTTGCAACCTGGGACTAAGCAGCGTGGGCGCGTTGATATACGTGTTGCGGTGAATCTGCCCATAGCGCAGAAACCGCGCGCGCTCCAGTCCCGGAATCAGACTCAGCACGCGCGCCTGCTCGCCAAATTTGAGGTGATTCTGGAATCCGACAAAATTGTAGGAATCGGCGCGCAGATTTTCCTGCCGCAATTGCACAACAGCGTAGGGCATCCTGCCGGTGCGAGGGTCTTTGAGCCCGACCGGCTTCATTGGCCCAAAGCGCAGCGTGTCGCGTCCGCGCCGGGCGATCTCTTCGATCGGCAGGCAGCTCTCGAAGTAGTTCAGGTTTTCCCAGTCTTTCTGCTCCACCGATTGCGCTGCGAGCAGCGCGTCGTAGAACTGGTCGTACTCCTCTTTCGACATCGGACAATTGATGTAGTCGGCGGATCCTTTGTCATAGCGGGCCGCCAGGTAGACCTTGCTCATATCGATGGAATCAGCCTCGACAATGGGGCTGATCGAATCGTAAAAATACAGATTGTCGTGTGGCGCGGGCGCCCCCGCCCGCGTGGGGTCTAGGCCAACTTCTCCAGCCGCGCCGGAAGAAGAGCTCAGCCGCACAATTTCCTGCGAGAGCGCGTCCGAAGTCAGGGGGCCAGTAGCGATGACTGTGAGCTGGTTGGCTTCGACCTGCGTGACCTCTTCGCGGCGAATCGTGATGAGTGGTTCGCGGGAAATCGCCTCCGTCACCTTTCGCGAAAACTCGGCCCGGTCCACCGCCAGAGCGTGCCCGGCGGGCACCGCGGTTTCTCGCGCGATCTCCAGCAGCCGAGAACCCACTCGCCGCATCTCTTCTTTCAGGAGCCATGGCGCAGTATTCTCGCTCTCGGATTTCAGAGAATTGGAGCAGACCAGTTCGGCGAAATTGTCCGTCTGGTGGGCGGGAGTCGTGCGCACCGGCCGCATTTCGAATAATTCAACAGCGACGCCACGCCGGGCACACTGCCACGCCGCTTCCGATCCCGCCAGGCCAGCACCGACGATGCGTACTCTCATCAAAGCCCTTTTCCGTCAATTTCCGCAGGCCGTATCCCGCCAGAAGAACGCTGCGCCACTCGTCCAGAGAATCGGCGTCTAACGCCTTATTACAAATTGTTGACATTGCGAGTGAGTCGAACCCGGGTACGCCCGCATTTATTATAGAGCGACATTTAAAGGAGAAGAGATGGCAAGGATAAGTCTGATTGAACCCGTGCAAGCCAGCGCGGAAGTGAAAGAGATTTACGATGGCAAGCTGAAAGGCAAGCCTGGGAACATCCAAAAAGCATTGGCGCACCGTCCCGCCATGCTCGGCAGCTTCCTGGGATTCTATGCCAGCTTGGGACGTGCGCTCGACCGCAAGGTATACGAGGCCGTGTATCTGCGAGTCTCGCTGATCAACGGATGCCATTACTGCACACAGCATCACATTCAGGGCGCCAAACGCGTCGGACTCACACCGGAGCAGATGAAGGCTCTCAAGGAGGGGAACTACTCGGGATTTACCGCAGCCGAGCAGGTAGCGCTCCGCTATGCCGAAAAGCTTACGCGCACTCCCGATGCCGCCAGCGACGCGGATTTCGCGGAACTCAAGAAACATCTTTCCGACGAGCAAATTGTCGATTTGCACATGCTGATTGGATTGGCAAACCTGACCAACCGCGTTACGGGGCCACTGGCGTTGGACGTCGAATTTCCGGAAGAAAAAATCTAGGCGGGCTCCGATTCGGAGTTGAGGCCGAGGTGCGCTCGGCTTGGACGGGGCAAAGCCCCGTCACCACACGATCATAGAATTAGCCGCTCGTCTCCCACGCGGCGGGTGACCCGCTCGCGATCCAGATATTCGAGCAGCGGGATTGCATATTTGCGGCTGACTCCCGTCATATCTTTGAAGCGGGCGACGTCAATTTTCGGCGCGGTATTTTTGAGCGCGGCGACCTTGTGACGAAGATCCATTAGCGCGCTCTGGTGGAAGACTAGCTCCTCTGAGATCTTGATCAGAACTTTGTCGCGCAAAAGCAGAGTGACAATCTTCTGGGCGCGGATTTTATCTACCTTCAGCCCCACCAATACTTCCTTCAGCGACGGGACTTTCAACCCGGCGGAAGCAAACGCCTGCTCGATGATCCTCTTGGACTCGGCTTCTTCGTCTTTCATGACCACGCCGCGTCCGGGCAGGTGGACGAGCTCGCCGGCAACCTCCAGTTTCTTTTCTTCCACCAATTTTCCCAGCACGCTGTAGAACACCTCGGGACCGAGGTTGACCCGATCGCGCAGCTCTTCTTTGCTCATCCCCGCCACCAGAGGATTGGCATCGTGGAATTTCTTGAGGGCCTGAAGTACATCTGTTTTTACCTTTGCGAATGCAACCGCAGCAACCAGCACGGGATTGCACCAAACTAGTCCCGCCTTTAGGGCCAGTCTCGTCGCTTCTTCCCGCCGGATGTTCATTTCTCCGGGGATCTCATCCAGGCGCAGACCGATCGCCCCTCGCCGTGCCACGCGCGCTGCCAGCATTTGTTCCGGAGAACCTTCGCGCATGATCTGGAGAAATACGAGCGCATCTTCGACACGTTGCTTGCGCGTCGCAGGCGATGCATCCAGCACAACCCCACCACCGATGGTCACTACCGGGGAAAATTGCCGGACGATGAAACGATCGCCGGGCAGAAGCAGCATGGGCCCCGCGAATCGCAGTTGCGCACACGCTTCATCTCCGGGTTTCAGTTGTTTCGTTCCATATAGGCGAGCTTCCGCGATCGTTTCCGTGGTGTAGGCGTGGAAGTGCACTCGCGCACCGTCCTTGAACGGCTTCGCCGAGGGAAGAAGGGAGAGGAGCGCATCGACTCGCGACGCGGAACGAAAAGTATCCGCCGCCGCAAGCGTCATCCCGCGCGCCAAGTCTTCGGTAGAGAGTCCTGCGAGGTTCAGCGCGGTGCGCTGTCCGGCGACGGCGGCTTCCGCAGGCGAGCCATGAACCTGCACTCCACGAACTCGAACGCGCTTGCCGGCGGGAAACACTTCGAGCTCTGCTTCTTTGCGGATCGTCCCGGCAACCAGAGTGCCAGTGACGACCGTGCCGAAGCCTTTCATAGTGAATACGCGATCGATGGGAAGGCGAGCCAGCGCGGCCGAGTCTTTCGCCGCAACTTCGGAGGCGACTCGAGCGAGTGCGGATTTCAACTCATCCAGACCTGCGCCCGTCAACGAACTCACCGCGACCATCGGCGATTGCGCCGAATCGAGAAATGATCCGCGCACAAAATCTTCCACTTCCAGCCGCACCACTTCGAGGGTCTCGGCATCGACCGCATCGGATTTTGTGAGCACGGTGATGCCGCGGCGGATCGCAAGCAGGCGGCAGATATCGAAGTGTTCGCGAGTCTGCGGCTTGATCCCTTCATCGGCGGCGATTACCAGCAGCACCAGGTCAATGCCGCCAACCCCGGCCAGCATGTTGCGCACAAAGCGCTCGTGGCCGGGGACATCGACGAAGCCCAGGCGAATTCTGCTGCCATCGGGGGCAGGGAGTTCGAAGTGGGCAAACCCGATGTCAATCGTTATTCCGCGCCGCTTCTCTTCTTCGAGACGGTCGGCGTCAATGCCGGTTAGCGCCTTCACCAGGGCCGTTTTTCCGTGATCGATATGTCCGGCCGTGCCGACGATGACGGACTTCATCTGCGACAGTATAGACGGCTATGTGGGGCGGACACTCTTGTGGGCTGCCTTTGACCTTGATTCTGGAAATTGGAGGGTTGAGATGACCCTCGAATCAAGGTCAACACCAAGATCAAGATCAAAAGCAAGCGGGCGGGGGGCGCCCGCTCTACACAACCCTGATGCGAAAAGTTGGTGGAGATGCGACAATAAAGATTCCCCGATGACCACTGCCTCTGCGATCATTCCTATTGCCGTTACGCCGGAGATGATCCGGGAGCACGGCCTCACTCCGGAAGAATTCGAAAAAATCAAACAACTGCTCGGCGGACGCGAGCCTACCCGCACCGAACTCGGCATTTTCAGCGTGATGTGGAGCGAGCACTGCTCCTATAAGTCGTCGCGCGTTCACCTGAAGCGTTTGCCCACGCGCAGCAAGCTGGTCGTCCAGGGGCCGGGTGAAAATGCCGGCATCGTTGACATTGGCGACGGCTGGGCCTGCGCGTTCAAAATCGAGTCGCACAATCATCCGTCGTTTATCGAACCATTTCAGGGAGCAGCTACTGGCGTGGGCGGAATTCTGCGCGACATTTTCACCATGGGCGCTCGACCGGTTGCGGTGATGGACTCGCTGAGGTTTGGGCCGATTCAGGCTGCCGAGAACGCGGGCGAGGGCGCCCGCGCTACACAGGCTGAAATTCATAAGAACCACTCTGTCATGGAAGGCGTAGTCTCTGGGGTCGCTTCTTATGGCAACTGTTTCGGCGTCCCCAACCTTGGCGGCGAAGTGAAGTTCGAACCCTGCTACTCCGGCAATCCGCTGGTAAATGCGTTCGCTCTCGGCCTGGTTCGTCGCGACCAGATTTTTTATGGACGCGCGTCGGGGGTGGGGAATCCCGTAATTTATGTAGGCTCCAAGACTGGACGCGACGGCATCCACGGGGCCACCATGGCGAGCGAGGAGTTCAGCGAGGGATCGGAAGCGAAGCGGCCCAACGTTCAAGTCGGAGATCCGTTTCTAGAGAAACTGCTGCTGGAAGCCTGTCTGGAAGCCATGCAGACGGGTGCGATCGTTGGAATACAGGACATGGGCGCTGCCGGGCTGACCTGCTCGACCTGCGAGATGGGCGCGCGTGGCGGCACCGGGGTCGAAATCGAACTGGACCGCGTCCCGCAACGCGAAAGCGGCATGACCCCGTACGAGATCATGCTCAGCGAATCGCAGGAGCGCATGCTATTGGTCGCGCAGAAGGACCGCGAAGAAGAAGTCTTCCGCGTCTTCCAGAAATGGGGACTGGACGCAGTGGAAATCGGCCGCGTCACCTCCGATGCGAAGATGCGCGTACTCGAACACGGCAAAGTCGTCGCTGAAATTCCGAACGCTGCCCTCACCGATGACGCGCCGGTGTATAAGCGTCCGCTCGCGCGCTGGGAACCGCCGGTCGATCGCGAAATGCCGGAGCACATCCGGCTCTCCGAAAGTGGAGATTTTTCGCTCCAACTCAAGCGTTTGCTTGCGAGCCCCAACATTTGTTCGAAGCGTTGGGTCTGGCAGCAGTACGACCACATGGTGCAGACCAATACTGTCGAGGCGCCCGGAGCAGGCGATGCCGGCGTCATTCGCATCAAAGGCTCCAAGCGCGGACTCGCCATGGCGCTCGACGGCAACGGCCGCTGGTGTTATCTCGATCCTCGGCTCGGCGCGATGCACGCGGTCGCCGAAGCGGCCCGCAAAGTGGCTTGCGCCGGAGCGACTCCGATTGGCGCCACCAACTGCCTCAACTTCGGCAACCCCGAAAAACCGCACATCATGTGGCAGTTTTCGCAGGTGATTGACGGCATCACCAAGGCCTGCGAGGAACTGGATACGCCGATTACCGGCGGCAATGTCAGCTTCTATAACGAAACGCTCGGCGAAGGAATTTATCCGACTCCGGTAATTGGAGTGGTGGGCCTTCTCGAAGACGTCCACAAGACGGCGAAGATGCATTTCGCGGAGGCTGGGCGCCAGTCCGCAAGAAAGATTGTTTTGCTGCACGCGAACGAAGCTGGGGATGCGGTCGATGCCGAGGTGGAGTTTGGATCATCCGAGTACGCGAAAGAAATTTTCGGAGCTGTGTGGGGCTATCCGCCGGGGCTCGATATTGAGAAAGAAGCCACCCTGCAACGTGCTCTGGTAGCCATTATCCAGGCGGGACTGGTCGAGTCCGCGCACGACTGCGCGGACGGCGGCTTAGCTGTGGCGCTGGTAGAGTCGGCGCTGCCGGACGGGGTCGGTCTGAGCGTCAGATTGCCGAGCCAGCAATTAGCGCGGGAGTTCCTGCTGTTCTCGGAAGATGCCAGCCGCGTCGTACTAAGCTGCGACCCGGTCCACCTGCCGCGAATCCAACAGCTAGCGGAGGAGTACGGCGTCTTCGCGGATGTGCTGGGGGAAACGGGGTCGGATAGGGTTGAGATTGCGGTGAATGGCGAGTCGGTAATCTCCGCTAGCGTTGCGGAGTTGCGAGAAGCGTATGAGGGCGCGCTGGAAAGGGCGCTGCGGACGGAAGCGAGCGTGGCCGCCGCGGATTAACATTCGTTGGACGGACGAATGCGTCCGTCCCCACGTGAGCGATTTTGAATTGGCTAGGTGCTGAGGGCTAAGAGCTAAATGCTGACTTGCGACAAATTTCGCGATGAATGCGGCGTGGTCGCCATCCACGCCCATCCGGAGGCGGAGAAGCTTGCCTATTTGGGACTGCATGCCCTGCAGCATCGCGGACAGGAATCGGCGGGCATCGTTACTTCCGACGGCGAGCGCCTGCGCCAGCACAAGGCCATGGGTCTGGTCGCCGATATCTTCAGCCATGAAGTACTGGCTTCTCTACGCGGCGTTCTCGCCATCGGCCACACCCGATATTCAACCGCTGGCGATTCGGCCTTGTTGAACGCCCAGCCCATCATGGTGCAGTCCAACAAGGGCACGATCGCGATCGCTCATAACGGCAACCTGGTGAACGCGCTGGCGATTCGCGCCAAGCTGGAGGGCCAGGGGTCGATTTTCCAAACCAATAGCGACACAGAGGTGCTGGTTCACCTGATCGCGCTTTCGCGTGAGGAGACTCTGCCCGATGCCATCGCCGACGCCCTGCGCCGCGTGGAAGGCGCATTTTCGCTGGTCATGATCAGCCGTGACCGTATCTTCGCCGCCCGCGATCCGCGCGGCTTCCGACCGCTGGCCATGGGCCGTATCCCGGCCTTGACCAGTGAGAAGAAAGACACGGTCGTTTTTGCTTCGGAGACCTGCGCTTTTGATTTGCTCGGTGCCACCTACGAACGCGACGTCAAACCCGGCGAACTGGTCATCGTTGGGCCTGAAGGCATCAGCTCGCGTTTTTACTCGCCATCCCCGGCGCAATCGAGCTGCATTTTTGAGCACGTTTATTTTTCGCGTCCCGACAGCCTGGTGTTTGGCCGCTCGGTCGATCAAAGCCGCGACGCCATGGGACGCCAGCTCGCGCGCGAAGCTCCGGTGGACGCCGACATCGTCGTTCCCGTCCCGGATTCGGGCAATACCGCGGCCATCGGATACGCCGCCGAAAGTGGTATCCCGTTTCGCCTTGCCCTCATCCGCAACCACTACATTGGTCGTACTTTCATCGAGCCCCAGCAGTCGGTCCGCGACTTTGGCGTGAAGCTGAAGCTGAACGCCGTTCGCAGCCTGCTCGAAGGCAAACGGGTGATTCTGGTCGACGACTCCATTGTGCGTGGCACCACCAGCAAGAAGATTGTCCGTATGATTCGTAACGCGGGGGCGAAGGAGGTCCACATGCGGATTTCCTGCCCGCCGACCATCTCCCCGTGCTTCTACGGAGTAGACACGCCTTCCAAGAAAGAACTCATAGCCGCCAATAAGACGATCGAGTCGATTCGCGACTTCATCGTCGCCGATTCGCTCGCCTATCTCTCGCTCGAAGGTCTCAAGAAAGCTTGTGGGGACGGGGAGAAAACCACTTACTGCTCCGCTTGTTATACGGGAAAGTATCCTACGAAGGTGGACGTGGAAGAGATACTGCCAGCGGGCGCCTCGCGATAACAGAGCGCGGCGAAAGTAAAGCCACGGTCGTCAACTCTCAACTCATCAAGCGTTATCATCGGAACAAAGTGAGAGATCTGCAGTTCGCCGTAAGATGCAGGGTCCCTCACTTTGTTCGGGTGTTGAGGTTGCAGATTGCAACCTCAAAGATTTGCTGGACCTCTCCTGGACCTCTTCACGATTTGTGCAAACTTTGTGCTTCTCTTGAGGGAAATGCGCCCCTTAATCTCATTTAAGGAATGCATGCCGCATCCTCCGAATGGTATTCTTTTCGGGCACGCGACCTTGCACCGGTCGAACTCTTTGATGACGAAAGCCTTTTCAATTTTCGGTTCCAGCTCCCGGCCTCAGCTCGGACCTTTCGAGCAGCAGGTGCTGCAGAAGCTCTGGTCGCATGGCAGTGCCACGGTTCGAGAGCTGCTTGCGGATGGCAAGATCCGTCAGGCCTACACCACCGTGATGACCACCGTGGACCGTCTCTACAAGAAGGGACTGCTCGATCGCGTCGCCGAAGGCAGGGCGTTCCGCTACACGCCGCGCCACACTCCCGAAGAACTGCAACGGGTCACGGCACTGGAGAGCATCCGGCAATTGCTGGGATCGGGCGACGCCTGCTCGCTGCCTCTTTCGTACCTGGTGGAAGCCCTCAGCACTCACGACGCGCAATTGCTCGATGAGTTGCAACTCCTGGTCGAACAAAAGCGCCGCGAACTCCAGAGTCGGCAAACCAAGGGCCGTGAAAGCAAGGCCCGGGAGCAACGCTGATGTTTGCCCTGCGCGGAATCGCCGTCTCGCTCACTTTTTTCGTTCTCGTCTACTGCCTGCTGTCGGCGCTGGTGGCAGTCGCATGGCGCTCGCTGAAATGGTTGCATGCGACCGAACGGAGCCTGGCCGCTTTGCTCTTCGCGTTGCGGGTTCTCCCGTTAGCGGCTTCCGTTGTCGTTACATTCGCTTTTGTCGTGCCGTCGTTTCAGTTGCTGGAACCCCGTTCGATTGATATTGATGAGGGTATTGGTGCGGTGCCGCTCGCGCTGGGTATCTGCGCTCTGTTGCTGATTGCCTGCGGCTGCTTTCGCGTGATCGCTGCCCAGACCAAGACTTCTCGCGTGGTGGCTCGCTGGCTGGAAGGTGCGAATCCTCTGTATGTGGAGGCCGCCGCCCAGACTGAAGCCCTGACGGTCAGCTTCCGCTCCCGACGCGAAACTCCGCCACTCACTCTGGTGGGCGTCCGCAGACCGACAGTACTGGTTTCAGAATCTGCGGTTGCGCTTCTGAGTGATAACGAACTGCGCATCGCGCTCCAGCATGAACTCGCGCACATGCAGTCTCGCGACAACCTGAAGAAGCTCGTCTTCCGTTTTTGTCCGTTCCCCGGCATGGCCAAGCTCGAAAGTGCGTGGTCCCAAGCCGCGGAATTGGCTGCCGATGATGCGGCGGTCTCGAATCTGGGCGACGCCGTCGACCTTGCCGCAGCCCTGGTCAAGCTCTCCCGCCTGCTTCCTGTCGCAGCCGCTCCGGTCTGCACCGTCGGGTTCGTGACCGGATCCATCAGCGCCCGCGTGGCGCGCCTGCTGGCTTGGGACGAAGCGCACAAGGCTGAAACGATGCGAATTCGACCGTGGTACGTCATTCCACCGATGCTCGTGACCCTGCTGTGCGTGTTTGCCACCTACGGCCCGGTTCTGACGCTGACCCACGAAGTTACGGAGTGGCTCGTCCGCTAGCTTTTGCAGCCACGCGCAGAGTTATTTCTTACGCCACCCCATTTTGACCCCACTATTGCTGGTAGTAGCTGGCGCGCCCCGCTACTCTCGATCAGTAAGTCTGCTCAGCCGCGCAGACGATTTCCCGTCGCAAGTCAGAACCGCGGCAATCCCGTCGTTCAACGGATGACTTCTCATGCTCGTCAGTTTTTCGTTGTCTAAGATGAAAGGATCGAATTGGCTGATCTCGGCCGCTATCCTCTGGATCTTTATCTTTGTCTTTGTCTTTGCCTTTTTTCCTTCGCTCGTGCGCGCGCAGAATCCGAACGGCACGTTGCGGGGAGAGGTTCAGGACGCGAGCGCGGCGCGCGTGGCGGGTGCTCGGGTGGTCGTGCAGTCCGCCGGATCTTCGATTACTCGCGAGGCAACGGCAAACGAGCGGGGAGAATTCCGCATTGAAGGCCTGCTGCCTGGTTTCTATGGCGTTACCGTGACGGCCAAAGGGTTTGCGCGGGCCACGGCCGATGTAGATGTTGCCGTCAGTGTGGTGCGCGATATCGCTGTCACGCTCAAACCGCAAAACGCGCGCGAGACCGTCAACGTGCAAGGAAATGCGTCCTCGATCACGACCCAGTCAATTGACACGGCGAGCGCGGTGCATGGGGGCGTAATTGGCAGCCAGGACCTCGAATCGCTTCCGCTTCCGGCACGTAGCTTCGCCAACATCGCTTATCTCGTACCCGGCACCGAGCCGGTTGAGCCTTCCGATCCGACCAAGGCGCGCATCACCGCTGTCTCTACCGGCGGAAGCTCCGGCCTGAACAACGAACTGTCCGTCGATGGGGCGGACAACTCCGACGACTGGATTGGCGGATTTCTGCAAAATTTCTCGCCTGATGCCATTCAGGAGTTCGCCGTGCGCACCGCCAATGAAGACGCCGATACGGGCGGCACTACGGCCGGGTCCGTCGTGATCACCACCAAGCACGGAACCAACGAGTGGCACGGCGACGCGGCTTTCTACGAGCGCGCGGCGCAGCTCAACGCCCGCTTCCCGATTGAAAATCCGGCGCCCAATCCCAAGCAGCCGTTCTCGCGCCAGAATTACGTGGGCACTCTCGGTGGTCCGATCGCGAAGAACAAATTCTGGATGTTCGCTTCATTCGAGCATGTGCATGAAAATGCCAGTATCGCCTACAGCCCGACCAGCGCCGCTCAATTTGATGCACTGGCGCATTTGGCTGCGGATCCGCTTAATCCGATACCCGGTGTCCCTGCCATCGCCCCGCAAGACGTCCCCATCCCTTTCCGCGACTACATCGGCTCGCTGCGTTTTGACTGGGCGCAATCTTCGAAATCGCAGTGGTTTTTACGCACGTCCGAGGACAGCTATCTCACGCACAATGCTTTGGTGCAGCAGGGAACGCTGCCCTCCACCGGCTTGACCACGCACAATAATTACTGGAACACGGCTCTCGGCAATACTTATACTTTTGGTCCAACGTGGCTCGGCACCTTGGTTCTCGATGCCAGCCTGTTGCACCTGACCCAGACGCGCAACTCGGATCTCGGCTTCGCTTTGGCGTTTCCCTTCAGCACCACAACGCAAACAATTTCCGGCTTCGAGACGTTTGGCGACAACCAGTTCGATACTCCCATTACTCTTTTCCCCGACCTGCGTAATCAGGATAAATACCAGGTGCGTTATGACCTGAGTCACGTTGCGGGAAGCCACGCTCTGAAGTTCGGAGCTAACTTCATTCACGAACCCGTGCTCGGCGGAGCGTTCGCCGCGACGGCGGAGCAGTTCATCGTTTATCCGTCCAACCCCGATTGCTACATCAATCCGCCCGGCCTCGACTGTGGGGGCATCACGACTCCCTTGCAGTTTTATTTCACTCCGCCGGCCTCGATGTGCAATCCACCGCCGCCTTCGCCGCTCCCTGGGATGAACCCTATAACCTGCACTTTTACTCCCGCCGGCAATGGCGGCTTCTCGCAAAACGTTCAGCGACTCGGACTCTACGCCCAGGATTCATGGCGCGTTTCGCACCACCTGACCGTGAACTATGGTCTGCGTTATCAAACCACCTTCGGACTCTTTACCGCTTCCGGGCTGAGCCAGGCGGCGAATTATTCCTTTGGCGACTTGGGAACGCTGGGGTATCCGCAAGCGGTGCCACATGATGACCGCAAGCAGTTCGCGCCTCGCCTCGGAATTGCCTATTCGCCCGGCAGCAGCGAGAAGACCGTGATTCGCGCCGGCTTCGGCATGTTCTACAACAACCTCGCGCAGAACGGATGGGCCACCGCGTTTCAGTCGGTGAATCCGCAAACCGTCGCACCCCCATCGCTTATCGATCCCAACTACACAACTCCTTACGCCATTCACGCGACCGGAGGCGTGCAGCACGCTTTCAACGAGCACTGGATCGCCAGCGCCGACTACACCCATGAGCAAGGAAACCACGGCTATCGCGCCTACTCATATACCACTCCCGTCCCAGATACTGTCTTCCGTTCCGACAACCGCTCCAGCTATAACTCCCTGATGTTGCATCTGCAAGGCAATGTCTCACGCCGCTTCAGCCTGACCGCGAACTACACGCTCTCCAAAGCACAAACCTGGGGATGCCTGCTCGGCGAACTCTTCGACTATGTGAACGGTGTCTGCGATCCGCTGAAAGCGTTCGATCGGGGCGACTACGGTCCATCCGGCGAAGATGTTCGCCACCGCTTTGTGCTCGCCGGCACGCTGCACGTTCCCGGCGGTTTCGAACTGACCACCATCACGCAGGCCGAGAGCGCCCGCCCCTTCACGATCACCAATGCAGACAACAGGGGCCGCATTTCCGTGAATGGCGTGCCGACCAGCCTCGACGAATTTCGGGGCAAGGCTTACATTCAGGCGGATCTGCGTGTCAGCCGCCCCATCAAAGTGGGCGAGCGCTGGCAGATCGACCCATTCGCCGAGTTCTTCAACCTCTTCAACCGCAACAATCCCGGCGCGAACTACGTTGCCAGCATCACGTTGCTCCCTGTGGTGACGCCCGATGGCACAAACGTCACCGCCATTTGCACGGTTCCAGATTGCTCAGCGACGGTGCCAGTCACCAGCCTGAGGCAGCTCGAAATACCCGCCGGCGGCTTGGGAGATTTCTTTGGTCCCGGCACCACGGTCGGAATTCCGTTCGCGGCGCAGCTGGGCTTGCGCGTGACGTTCTAGAATTGTTCCGCAAAACGGGGCTTGGACCGTCTTTTTCGGATGCGTCTCTACGGGAAATTCAGGCGCTTTCAGCCGCTCGTCTCGCCATCGCCACCCGCGCGATCCCCTGCAGATCGTTCCGGATCTCGATCTCATCCCAACTCGACAGTAGCCCGTGCACTCGATCGGCAATCGTCCCGCTGATCTCGAATACCAGCCAGCCACCGGACTTGAGCACCATCTGCGCTTGAGGAATGAGTCGCTCAATGACTTCCAGACCTGTTGGTCCTGCGAACACCGCATTACGCGGTTCGAACTTGCGGACTTCGAGCTGTACGGCATCTTCTTCCGCCTCGCCAACGTAGGGAGGATTCGAAACCAAGTAGTCGAATGAAGCGGGCGAGAATCCGTCGAGCAAATCAGCCCGGTGAAACTCGACTCGTGAAGTTAGTTCGTGCCGTGCTGCATTGGCCCGCGCGACTTCCAGCGCTTCGGCAGAGATGTCGGTCGCATGGATCTCCGCTGATGGCAACTCCCTGGCCAGGGCGAGCGCAATCGCTCCCGAACCGGTGCCTAGATCGACGATGCGGACCCTTCGACTTCGCTCAGGGCAGGCTTGCGAGGATGCCCGTCGCTCCACAGGCTTAGGTTTCGCCAGTGCCAGCACCGCCTCCACCACATGCTCTGTTTCTGGACGCGGAATCAGCACCGCCGGCGACACGATTAAATCCAGCCCCCAGAATTCCTGGTGCCCGGTGATGTACTGCGCCGGAACGCCGGTAGCCCGACGCACTAGAGTTTCGTCGTAGCGCTGCATTTCCCCGGGGCTGAGTTCCCGCTCCGGATGCGCGTAGAGGTACGCCCGGTCGCAATCGAGTGTGAACATGATGAGAAGTTCCGCGTTCATGCGTGGGGAAGGGACGCGCGCGGAAGTCAGCCGCTCGACTGCCACATTCAGAGCTTGGCGAAGTTGCACGCTTCTATTTCACCACGGAGACGCAGGGACACGGGGAAAAACCAATGAAAGGACGGAGGATTGAAGAAGCGCACAACTGTTTATAGCGAGCACGGAACCGTTTTGAAGGAGCTTCCCGCACCGCAGTCGCCGCACCTTTCGCTACGCGATAACATCTATCCATTATCCATGCTGAAAAAACAAGCTGCCTTCGTCAAGCACGCGGCGCCCTCCGTAAAACTCTCCCCCCGAGGTGTTGCCCGCCTGCAAGCCCGCCACCCATGGGTCTACCGCTCGGACGTCGATGTCGCCGACGCGAACGACATCCCTCCCGGCGCGCTCGTCCGCATCCTTGATGTGCGCGGCAAATTTCTGGGCACCGCACTCTACAGCTCCTCGTCGCAGATCGCGATCCGCATGATCTCTCATGGTTCCGTGCCCGATCTGCCTGCGCTGGTCGCGGGGCGCATTCGCGCTGCTATCGCCTACCGCAAAGACCTCGTCTCTAACACCGACGCCTACCGCATCGTCTTCAGCGAAGCTGATTTCCTCCCCGGCCTCATTGCCGATCGCTACAACGATGTGATTACGCTGCAAATCCTGACGCAAGCAATGGACGCTGCTGCCGTACGCGAAGCCGTTCTGCGAACGCTGCGCGAAGAACTGCAACCGGCAGGAATCGTCGAGCGCGTCGATGCCCACATTCGAGAACTTGAGCAATTGCCGCCGCGGCAGTCCGGTTTGCTTTGGGGAGAGAAGAGCTCGACCGTCATCAACATGAATGGCGTGGAAACGACAGGCGATGAGGCAAACGCCATCCGCTTCCACTACGACGGCCTCGAGGGCCAGAAAACCGGCGCGTTCCTCGATCAGCGGGAAAACTACGCCGCGGCGGCGCAGTACGCCCACGGCGACGCCCTCGACGCTTTCTGCTACCAGGGAGGTTTCGCGCTGCACCTGGCCGCAAAGTGCTCCAGCGTGACTGGAGTCGACAGCTCGCGCCCGGCACTAGAAATGGCGGAAAAGAACGCGCTGTTGAACGGCCGCGAACTGGAGTGGATCGAGGCCAACGCCTTCGACCTCTTGAGAGATTACGCCGCCGCCAACCGCCGCTACGACACCATCGTCCTCGATCCGCCTGCGTTCGCCAAGACGAAGCGCGACCTGGAAAAAGCCCTCGGCGGCTACAAGGAACTCAACCTCCGCGCCATGAAAATGTTGCGTCCCGGGGGGATTCTCGTCACCTGCTCCTGCTCCTTCCACGTCAGCCCTGCGGACTTCCTCAAAGTCGTGGCCGCCGCCGCCCAGGACGCTCACCAAACCCTGCGCGTAGTCGAGAATCGGGGAGCGGCAAAGGACCACCCGATATTGTTGAATGTGCCAGAAACCAGCTACCTGCAGTGCTTGATATTGAGTGTAACAAACTGAAAAATAACGAGATAATTACACTTGACAATAATACGCTAAGGTTTTATGTTGTAATCACGCTAACGAATAACCCAGGAGCTTCCGACAGCTCCAGCGTAATCTGAAGTAGGAGGAAAGAAGTTATGACTTTGCTGACCCGTTACGAGCCTTTCCGTGAGTTTGCCACGATCCAAGACCGCATGAACCGTATGTTTCGCGATTTCTATGCGCCGGAGGGCCGCGAAGAGGCACTCACCAACACTGCATTCGCACCGCTGGTCGACGTGTATGAAGACGAGCACAACGTAACCCTGAAGATTGAAGTGCCCGGCATTGACGAGAAAGATATCGATGTCCGCATCGAGAACAACACGCTGACCGTGCATGGCGAGCGCAAGTTCGAGAAGGAAGAGAAAGAAGAGAACTATCGCCGAGTGGAACGTCAGTACGGCAGCTTCACCCGCACCTTCACTCTCCCCAACACGGTCGACCATGACAATGTCCAGGCCGACTATGACAGGGGCGTGTTGAAGATCAAGCTGGCAAAGAAAGCCGAAGCCAAGCCGAAGCAGATCAAAGTGAACGTCGGCAGCGCCAAGGCGATCGAAGGCAAAGAGCCGAAGAACGTCGGCAAGGCCGCGTAAACTCTTGTCGGGCTTTTGCCCGGCGGGCGGACGAATGCGTCCGCGCTACGTGAGCATTGTGTAAACTCAGCGGGAGGCGAGAACCAGCGCCTCCCGTTTCATTTGAAGACTGACAAAGCAATCGGCAATAGAGGAATGACGCCATGGCAATCCGTTGGGACAAATTCACCGTCAAGGCGCAGGAGGCCGTCCAGCGCGCGAACGAACTCGCCTCCGAACACGGCAATCCGGAGCTCGCCCCGCTGCATCTGCTGGCCGCGCTGGTCGAGGACCGCGAAGGCATCGTTGCGCCGGTGCTGGAAAAAATCGGCATCGGCCCGCAGGCTGTGCTCAGCGACCTCTACAAAGAAATTGAAAAGCTACCCAAAGTCTCGGGCAGCGGCGGCGCGCAGCAGCCGACCATGTCGTCGCAAATCGACCAGGTTCTGGAGAAGTCCTTCAAAGAAGCCGACACCTTCAAAGACGAATACGTCTCCACCGAGCATATGCTCTTGGCGCTCGCCAGCCTGAAGCGCGATCTAAAGCACGGAGACTCAGCGCAGGAGTTGCTGGCACGTCATGGTGCGACGCACGACGCCATTTTGAAGGCTCTCACTGCGGTTCGCGGATCGCAGCGCATCACCGACCAGAATCCGGAAGCGAAGTACCAGGCGCTGGAGCGATATGCCCGCGACCTGACCGAACAGGCGCGCCGCGGCAAACTTGATCCCGTGATCGGCCGCGATGAAGAAATTCGCCGCGTGGTGCAGGTACTCTCGCGGCGCACTAAGAATAATCCGGTGTTGATTGGCGAGCCGGGTGTGGGCAAAACTGCGATCGTCGAAGGCCTGGCGCAGCGCATTATTTCGGGCGACGTGCCTGAAGCCTTGAAGAACAAGCGGGTCGTCGCGCTCGATCTCGGAGCCATGCTGGCGGGCGCGAAATATCGCGGCGAATTTGAAGACCGCTTGAAGGCGGTGCTGAAAGAAATCGAAGACTCCGAGGGCAAAATCATTCTGTTCATCGACGAATTGCACACGCTGGTCGGCGCTGGAGCTGCCGAAGGCTCGATCGATGCCTCGAATATGTTGAAGCCGGCGCTCGCTCGCGGAGAGCTGCGCGCTATCGGCGCCACCACGCTGAACGAATATCGCAAGTACATCGAGAAAGACGCCGCCCTTGAACGCCGCTTCCAGATCGTTTTCGTGGGCGAGCCGAATGTCGAAGACACGATTGCGATTCTCCGCGGCCTGAAGGAAAAGTACGAGGTGCATCACGGCGTGCGCATCAAGGATTCGGCCATAGTCGCGGCCGCGACCCTCTCGCATCGCTATATTTCCGACCGCTTCCTTCCCGACAAAGCTATCGACTTGATCGACGAAGCCGCCTCTTCGCTGCGCATCCAGATCGATTCCATGCCCACCGAGATCGACCAGCTCGAACGAAGGGCCACGCAACTGGAAATCGAAAAGCAGGCGCTGAAGAAGGAAGACGACGCGAATTCCAAAGAACGCCTCGCGCATGTCGAGAAGGAACTCGCCGGCATTCGTGAACAGTCAAACGCGCTCAAGGCAAAGTGGAAACAGGAGAAAGACGTCATCGCGAAAGCCCGCGCCCTGAAAGAAAAGCTTGAGCAGCTCAAAATCGAAGAAGCAGCCGAGGAACGCAAAGGGAATCTGGAACGTGTGGCGCAGATCCGCTACGGGCTCATCCGCAACACTGAAGATGAATTAAACAAAGTCACCGCGCAGATCGACGGTAAAGCCGGACATCGCATGTTGAAAGAAGAAGTCGATGAAGAAGATGTCGCCCGCATCGTCTCCAAGTGGACTGGCATTCCAGTTTCCAAAATGCTCGAAGGCGAAGTCAAGAAGCTGATCAACATGGAAGATCGTCTGCGGCAGCGCGTCATCGGACAGGACGAAGCGCTGGAACGCGTAGCCAATGCGATCCGTCGTTCGCGCGCCGGGTTGAGCGATCCGAAGCGACCGATTGGTTCGTTCATTTTTCTGGGGCCAACCGGCGTCGGCAAAACCGAACTTGCCCGCGCGCTTGCCGAATTTCTTTTCGACGACGAGCGCGCCATGATCCGCATCGATATGTCCGAATACATGGAGAAGCACGCCGTATCGCGTCTGATCGGCGCGCCTCCCGGATACGTCGGCTACGAAGAAGGCGGACAGCTCACCGAGCAGGTGCGGCGGCATCCTTACGCGGTCGTGCTCTTCGACGAAATCGAGAAGGCGCACCCCGATGTGTTCAACATCCTGCTGCAAATCATGGATGACGGCCGCCTCACCGACGGCAAGGGCCGCCATGTGGACTTCAAAAACACGGTTATCATCATGACCTCGAACCTGGGCTCGGCGTACCTGCAGTCGGAAAACATTCAGTCCGCCGATGCCTTCGAGCGCGCTTCGAAGCAGGTGCTGGACGCGCTGCATGGGCATTTCAAACCCGAGTTCCTGAATCGCGTGGACGACATCATCATCTTCCATCCGCTGGGCAAGGAGCAATTGGTGAAGATCGTCGATCTGCGCCTGGAAGATTTGCGCCGGCTGTTGGCCGATCGCAAGATTTCTCTGGAACTGACCGACCCCGCGAAAGAACTTCTCTTCACCGAAGGCTACGATCCAAACTTTGGAGCGCGTCCGCTGAAGCGCGCCATCCAGAAGCTGGTGCAGGATCCGCTGGCGATGAAAATTCTGGACGGCGCGGTGCTGCACGGGGACCACGTGGTCGTGGACGCCGATAAGAAAACGGGGAAGATGGCGTTCAAGGTTAGCGAGCGGGTGGGCGAAAAAGAACCAGCGCGGACGAAGAAGTAATGCTGGTGCGGTGAGGCAGCGGAAAGCCTGCCGGCTGCACTCGGACTGGACGGGCAAGACGCCCGTCCCCACAACCGACAACCCTGACGCACGAATCTCTCTCGGGTACGATCAGTAGTTACGGGTGACTCTGCCCGGAGGGAAGACTGCATTGGCTGAAGACACAAAGCTGCATGATTTTCTGCAGGAACTGCTCCGGCGCGGAGGCAGTGACTTGCTGCTGGTTCACGGAACTGCGGCGGCGATTCGTAAGAACGGAGAGGTTGAGAAGATCGGTGACGTTCCTCTGGAAGGCTCGGAAATCGAATCTCTGGTCCAGTCGGTTCTGACCCCAGTCGCCGCCGGACAGTATCGTGCGGTGCAGATCGCCGATTCTTCTTATCGAATTCCCGGACTCGGACGTTTCCGCATTAACCTGCATCGCGAGCGCGGTCACGCCGCCGCCACGATTCGCGCGCTCCCGATGAAGGTGCCATCGCTTGGCGAACTGGGACTTCCCGTCGAGATCGGCAATCTGGCTGCGCTCCGTCGCGGGCTGGTGCTGATCGGAGGCGCGGCCGGCGCTGGGAAATCCACCACGCTCGCGGCGCTGGTCAACGAGATCAACCAGCGCGACGCTCGCCACATCGTGACTATCGAAGATCCGGTCGAGTACGAGCACCAGCACCTGCGTAGCGTCATCGAGCAAGTCGAAGTTGGAACCGACGCGCCCGACTTTCCCACGGCTCTCCGGGCGGCACTGCGCCAGGCGCCGGACGTGCTCGTGGTCGGCGAGATGCGCGATCCGGAGAGCATGGCTATCGCCGTCTCAGCGGCCGAAACTGGACATCTGGTGCTCTCCACCCTGCACACCACCGACGTTGCATCTGCCATCTCCCGAATCTCCGATTCGTTCCCGGTGGAACGGCAGAGCACGATTCGGCAGGAATTGGCGATGGCGATCTCCGCGGTCTTGACGCAGACACTGTTGCCGAGCCGCAAGGGCGGGCGCATTCCAGCAGTTGAGCTGTTGATGATCGGATACGGGGCGCGTCAGCACATCCGCCATAACGCGCTGCAACACCTGAACCAGGAAATCACGATGACCAAGGGGAAGGGATCGATCGGCTTGGAGGAGTCACTGTCACGGCTCGTGAAAGGCGGGCACCTGGATCGGGAGGAAGCCCTCGAATTTGCGGTGCATCCGGACGACCTGAAGAGCCGGCTGAGAGGGCTAGCGTAATTTTTCGGGGAGGGCTTATGCGGGACGGCGAAACGCGTCGGCCACTTCTCCGCGCGACAAATACCATGCCACCATCACGCGCACGATAATTCCCAGCCCGCCGAAGGCGAGCGCTTTCGGTTGCACCATCACGGTCGCAGCTGAGACTGACGGCACCAGCATTACGATTCCCGCGATGGCGATCAGTAGCGCTGCGTGCCGGACGATGTTATTGAGTTCCACGAGACCCCAGGCGACTCCGCTCGCGACGATGGTCATGAGCAGGAACATGTACGGCCCTGCCAATTCCAGTCCGAACAAAAGCGGCGCGCCTGCCGACATCGAGATCGTACCCGGGCGCAGCAGCATTACTCCGCCTACGATGCCCAGATAAATTCCACAGAGAGCGAACAACGCGGCGATGGCTCGCACTCCGTTTGGGACCGGGTTGGTGGAGTTATCCTTCACAGGCTCTCTTTAGCGAATCCAGAGTCGGTGTGGCCACGGGCAGCTGCCGAGCTTTGCTCGGCTTGGACGGGCGAGGGCGCCCGTCCCCACACGTGCATCGCGGCTCGTAGTTTCTTAGCAAGGATGAAGATCTTGATCGCGGAAATGCGGGCATGACCCTGGTCGAGTTCCCGTCCGATACCTCTCGCATCTTTATCCGCAGCTAGATCCGCAGCTAGCAATCGGGAACAGCGGTGTAGTTCACGCATTGCGACTTGTCATTCCCTACGTACCAGAACGCGGACATGTCACTCTGATTGGGGAAAGCGGAAAACCAGAAAATCCACTCGCCAAATTGCACGGGAGTTCCGAACCCAATCTCGTCGGCCCAATTGTTGGGATTGCAGGTCGTGCCGTAGTACAGGACCGCGTCAAACGGATACGTGCCCGGCCTGGCGACCGAGATCTCAACCCCTTGGTAGCGATCACCGTTCTTCTGGTACCAACATCCCTGGAATGTCGCCCCGGGTCCCGAGGAGCCCACCTTTAGAGTCAATTTGGCGCTCTCGGAGGTCTGGCCGTCGCTGGCTGTCACCTCCATGGGATACTTTCCAGGCGCAACACTGCCCGAAACAGCGATGTCTGCTATGGAAGTCCCCGCTCCGGGAGCGGGAATCACGGGAGGATCAAGCGTCACCGTGACCCCGGCGGGCACATTCGAGACGGTCAACTGCAGCGCGTTACTGTATCCGGCCGTCACCTTGGTTATAACTTTCACCGAACCGGATTGCTCAGCGGCTATCGTGACGGTGGCTGGACGTACCGCGACTGTAAATGGAGCCTTGGCCTCGGGAGCAGCGACAGTGAGCGAGGTCCCCGCGACGGTATCTCCGTAGAGCGCGGTGATGGCGACTGTGGTAGCGGCAACGACCGGCGATGTCAAAGCCGCGACCGTGGCGCTGGTCTGGCCAAAAGGAATTGTCACGGTTGCAGGAGTTGCGACAATACTCGCGTCCGAACTTATGAGTTGCACTGTTATCCCGTCGTCCGGAGCAGGCTCGGTCAGGCTAACCGTGATTTCGGTGGAATCGCCGCCCGTGATGTGGGCAGGGCTCAGCGTTACGCTGGCCATTCGGGCGCGGCCAGTAAGAGTGTCGGTAGCGCGGTCACGCTGGGTGGCAACCGCCCCGGAAAAATTTCCGGAGTTCGTCAGTTGCGCCGAGCCGCGACCGGCCAGGAGGGCTGCCGCTAGCACGATCCGCGATACATACGTGTGTTTATGAGGGATCAACACGTTGGCACCTCAATGGCGAGAATGGAGCGGAGAACTGAACCTTTGCGATTTTGACATAGCCTGGGGCCAACCGCAGACTCAGAAGTGCATCCGACCGTTTCGCATCGCGAGTGCTCTAGCCCTCGCGTCTTATCCGACTAACAGAACTCGATAAAGATTGCCGTGTCCCGTGCGATGCAAAGAACCGAGCTAGATGCCGTAATTCACGCTGCGCAGCCCGTCCTTGTAGGCTTCGCGCGCTTTCGTGACCTTCGCGTGGGCGTCATGCTCCTTGAAGTGGGCGTCATCCCAATGCTCCATGGCGGTCATCGAATGGTCGGGAGTAGCTAAGGCTTCTTCGGCGCGAATGGTGTCTACCCATTCATCGACAGCCTTTTTGTAGGCGAGGCGCAATGGATCGAGATCCTCTTTGCTCATAGACAGTGGAGGTTAATTCCGCGCCGAAGCCCGGTCAATTGGATCGACCGAAATTAACCGAAAATTAATGCAGCGGGGATGTGGGCGTGACGCTGGTTGAATTTCCCGCCGATTCTTCTCGCGTCTTCATAAGAAGACACGATGATGTTCCGCGCTAGCGCGCGCGACCTTTCGCGGCCTTCCGGGGTGGCTTCGCCCGCTTCGAGGATTTCGGCGCCGGCTTGCTCTCCGATCTTGCGGCGCGGCGCGCCCCCGGGACCTTACCAATTCTCGGATCCCGTGCGAGAACGAGATCGCAGGCGTGCAGTGCGGCTTCTTCGAAATCTTCCGCATCTGCGGGAAGGACTTGCCAGCCGGTCACCTTCTTTCCCAACACGTTGATGGATCGCATGTTGGGGAACTCCCGGCGCAGGCTCTGGTGGTGCTCCTCAGTGGTAGCGAGCCATACGCCATTATCTGCCGTCTGGCCGCCTTTGTCGCGGAGGATGAGGACGATTTTCTCCTCGACCTTTTCCTCAACATGGTGCTCAACATAGATCGCGAGGCAGCCGAACATGGGATGGGTGCGGGGCGACAGCGGAGCGAGCGCGTCGAGCACGAATTCGTGCGGGACGGGCTTTCGCTGCTTGACGGCGAAGAGAGTGTTGTCAAGCGGAAGATTCGCTTTGCGACGAGGCTTCGACATGCGAACTGGAAATCGCGCTGCGTTCGCTTCTACTTCCCACTGACTGTATATCACCGGCCGGTCGCGTGGCGAATTCGAAAAACTTGCCGTTCCTGCTCCGAGGCTGTAACGTACTCCGCCAAGAGTCAATTCAATTTACCCCTGGGGGATGGAATGAAGATCATCCGTTGTCTATTTGCGTTGATTCTGTCGTTTTCCTGCATGAACTTTCCCTGGGCGCAAGCTGCGCCCGCTTCGAAGACGGTAGTCGTCCACGCCGGACGCCTGCTCGATGTGAAGACCGGCAAGATGCTTTCGAGCCAAACCATCGTGATCCAGGGCGACAAGATCGTAAGCGTTGGATCGGAGACGCAGGTTCCTGCCGGGGCGGCGGTCGTCGACCTCTCGAACGCCACCGTGCTGCCGGGATTGATTGACGCGCACACGCACATCACGTTCACTCCGAACTTCGGCTACTCGCGCCTTGCGATTTCCATTCCGCGCGAAGCCCTGATCGGAGCGCGTAATGCTCGCGTCACGCTCGAAGCCGGATTTACGACCATCCGCAACGTCGGTGCGAGCGGCTTCACCGACGTTGCCCTGCGCGATGCCATCAATGCCGGCGACGTGCCCGGACCGCGCATGCTGGTCAGCGGTCCGGCGCTGAGCATTACCGGCGGCCACTGCGACGACAATTTGCTGCCGTTTGAGTGGCACGTGCAGAACGAAGGTGTGGCCGATGGCATTGAAGCTGTCCAGCACAAGACGCGCGAGATTATCAAGTATGGCGCGGATTTGATCAAAATCTGCGCCACTGGCGGCGTGCTTTCGCATGGCGACAATCCTCAGGCATCGCAGTACACGCTCGAAGAGATGCGGGCCATCGTGGCTGATGCGCACCGGCTTGGCCGCAAGGTTGCGGCGCACGCGCATGGTGCGGAAGGCATCCGCTGGGCGTCGGAGGCGGGCGTGGATTCGATCGAACACGGTTCTTACATCGACGACGCGGCCATCGCCGAAATGAAGAAGAACGGCACCTATCTGGTACCGACTCTTTACCTCGCCGACTGGTTTCTAGAAAACGCAGAGAAGATTGGCACGCCGGCCGAACTCATCGCCAAGGGACGAGAAGTGATGCCGGCGGCGCGTAAGAACGTCGCGCGCGCCTTCGCCGCGGGAGTGAAAGTCGGCTTCGGCACCGACGCTGCTGTGTATCCACATGGGCTCAACGCGCATGAATTCGCGGTTATGGTGAAGCTTGGGCTGACGCCGCTGCAGACGATCCAGGCAGCGACCGTGAACGACGCCGACCTGCTCGGCTGGTCCAACAAGATCGGCACGATTGAGCCGGGCAAGTGGGCCGACCTCGTCGCCGTGGACGGCGATCCGCTGGCCGACGTCACAACTCTCGAACGCGTCAAGTTTGTGATGAAGGGCGGCGAGGTGGTCAAGAATCAGTACGCGAAGTAGAAGTAAAGGACTGATTGCTGATGAGTCGGGAGATCTTTAGCTCCGACCCAGCCGTAGATAGGCTTGGCGCGCGTACCAGAGAGTGGACAGGGTGAACGCGACGGTGATTGCGGCCGTAATCACCCAGGGTGTGCATTTTCCATCGGCGCAATAAGCGAGCGGGTGCCGCACGATCGTTGGCAACTCTTTGAGCATCGCGGGAACGAGCGTCAAGGTGAACAGTCCGGAGTAGAACAGCAGCAGGCAGAAGCCGGTGGTGCGCCGCGTCTTCAGCAGAATCAGGCCGGCGATTCCGAGCAAGGCGCTCGGGACGGTGACCCACAGGCCAGCCAGACCGTTGGTCCGAATCCAACCCAGGCCCAGCGGAAACGCAGGCTGCGTTACGATCATCGCCGTAATCACTCCGAGCGATCCCACGGTGAAGATGGTCCAAAGCACAGCGAGAGTGAGAAGAACCCGGTCCGTGAACGACACAGTGGACTCCCTCTTGGCCACTATATGTTGACCTGCGTTTATGTTGACTTCGTCCACCACTTGCCACAAGGTCAGCAGTCACAAACCGATGTGACGTGCGGGTTAACCTCTGCAATCTGAGCTTCTAACTCCTGACTTCCGTTAGAATCCCCCCGTGTCCGTCCGCCTGCAGATTGAAGCCACCCGCGGCTCTGCCCGCGCCGGCAAGCTCATCACTCCTCACGGAGAAGTCGAGACGCCTGTGTTCATGCCGGTCGGGACGCTGGCGTCGGTCAAGGGCGTCTCGCAGGATGTGCTTGAGGAACTTGGCGTCCAGATTCTTCTGGCCAATACCTACCATCTTTATCTGCGGCCTGGTATCGAGACCGTTCGCCAGATGGGCGGGCTGCACCGGTTCATGTCATGGGATCGAGCCATTCTCACCGACTCGGGAGGTTTCCAGGTTTTCAGCCTGACCGATCTGCGCAAGGTCAGCGAAGAAGGCGTGGCGTTCCGCTCGCACCTCGACGGCTCGCCGCACTTTCTGAGTCCTGAAAAAGCCATGGAGGTGCAGATCGGACTGGGTGCCGACATCATCATGGCGTTTGACGAGTGCACGGAGCATCCGGCCGATACTCAGCGTGCGCGAGACTCGATGGAACTAACTCTGCGCTGGGCCGCGCGCTGCAAGGATTATTTTGAGGAGCACAAGCGCGAGGTGGCTTGGGCCGAGGCTGCGGAGCTTCGCTCCGCGGGGCGGACGAATGCGTCCGCCCCTACGCGAGCTTCGGCTACTCAGGCTCTGTTTGGCATTGTTCAGGGGGGGATGGACCCTGGGCTGCGCCGCGAATCTGCTGAGCGCACCATCGAAATTGGCTTTCCCGGATACGCCATCGGCGGACTGAGCGTTGGCGAACCTCGCGAGATTACTCGCGAGATCGTCTCGTCCACGCTTGAGCATCTTCCTTCTAACCAGCCGCGTTATCTGATGGGGGTCGGCACTCCCGAGGAGATCGCGGAGTATGCGCAGGCCGGCGTTGACATGATGGATTGCGTGCTGCCCACTCGCGCCGCCCGCCATGGATTGCTGTTTACTTCCGAAGGCAAGCTGTCGATCAAGCAAGTCCGATATGCGCAAGACGAAAGCGCGCTCGATCCCGCCTGCGACTGCCGCGTGTGCCAGCGTTATTCCCGGGCCTACCTGCGACATCTCTACGCCTCGAACGAACTGCTGGCCCAAGTTCTGAATACGGTCCACAACCTGCACTATTACCTGGCCACTATGCGGATCGTCCGGGCCTGGATTCGGGCGGGCCGTTCTCCCGCCGCCGGTAGTTAGTGGCTGCGGGGTTGTTAGGTCCAAGAGATCCAACTAACTGTGCGGCAATGTGCTATCTAACTCGGCAAATAACTCTTGACATTCTTTCGGGGGGGGGGTATATAGTGTGCAAGATTGTCTGTCGGGCCCCGTTTCTCCAACTAACCTCACAAAGGAGACGCTACTATGACGACCAGGCTTGCCTTGTTGACCCTCTCAGTTATATTGGGTATGGCCCTTGGAACACGCACCGCCAAGGCCGATTGTGTCGAATACTGGGATTTCGGCCCTCAACCCTGCACCGTGGGCCAGTGCCAAAGCCAATGGGAGGATATAACTTGTGGATTCGGCTGCGTCTCCGGAACATGCAGCATGAGCAACAGCACGGAGTGCTGTGGAGTATTGCACCACTATGCTCAAATCTATGGAGACAGAGGTAACGACTGTAGCGGCGTGGAGTGTGGCGATGCCCGCCCCCGAATCCATGCCAAGTCGTCGCAAGTTAACCCAGAGCACCGCGCCGAGCTTCTACAGGGTTACACTCCGGGATTCATCATGCTCAGCGCCGATCTGAGCTCCAGAGATCCCGAGCTCGTTTATATTTTCAGTCGTTGTAGCCACAGTTACGTGCTCGTTGTCGAACATGGGAAAGCGCTGGCACGTGAAGGGATTTGATTATGGTGCGACAAAGCTTTGGGCATATGCTGGCCTTCTCGTTCCTAACGGCGCTTGTCTCGGGTCAAAGCGGGTCGCCGCGCATTGATACGAGAACTCCAAGTACCTACCACGGGACCACCGAGGGGGCCATTCTACACCTGGTTCGGGTTCAAACCATAACCGCGCCGACGGAAGTGAACAGCTTCATGACCCCCTTGAAGTGTGACAGTGATGGCAATCTCTACTTTCGAATAGGCACTGACGCCATCCACAAGCTGAACCCAAAGGGGGATCACGTCGCCTTGTTTCAGGCCGCCGCAAACACGGACAAGAAGATTGACGCCGCGGCGCGTTTTGCTCTCGCTCCGGACGGCGACCTGTATCAATTGGTGATGCCTCACGAATTTGATCGCTACGTGTTTGTGTATAAGCCCGATGCCACTTTCAAGTCTGCAATTAAGTTGAAACCCGGTTTCGTATGGTTCCCGCACGCGTTGGCCGTTTTTCCCTCTGGGCAATTGTTGGTGGCAGGCTCTGAATATGACCGCGATCGGGCTGCTGCCAAGTGGCCCTTTACGGGCATCTTCGCCGCCGACGGCAGTCTGTTAAAGGAAGTCAAGCTGGAGGATGATGAAACACTTCACGACATGGCCGCTTCAGGCGACTCGCGCGTCAGTTCGCCCATGATGCCGAACGGCAATAGAGCGGTTGATCTAAGCCAGATTGAAATGGCGGCGGATGGGAACGGGTACTTGATGCGCTGGACCAATCCGGCAATCATTTACGCAATTTCGCCAGGCGGCGAAGTGGTTCGGCGTCTCAAGGTAGAGCCAGGGGTCTCCGGCTACGAGCAGCCGTCTATCCACGTGTTTCAAAATCGGATTGCCGTGACTTTTGTCGACTCCCATAGCTTCGACTTTATCATTAAGATTATCGATCTCGAGGGCCACGAGCTCGCGACATACGATGAGCTCAAAGCCAACAGGAAACAGCCCGGTGCGATGCTGGGTAATGCAGTAGCCTGCTACACTGAGAACCCGACGCGTTTTGTTTTCCTCGGTGCTAACGACGATAACAAGCTGCAGTTCTGGGTTGGAGAGCCACGATAGACCGCAGGAACCGACGTGGCAGCGGCTGAGTTAAGAATCAGCCGCTGCTACCCAACAAATACGATACACCCGCCTTGACACCTAGCGAGCCGTCCGGCATTCTATTTAGCTTGGGGATAAGGTGCGTTTCTTACTGTGCCGTTCCGGGCGAAACCGGGGCGCTGCGGAGCCGGTTCCAGCCCGCAAGCTGTTGTTCCCGGGCCTGAGGAGAGAAGATTCCCGTAGTTCAAGAGAACGTCTTAAGAGAACGTCAGGCGGCAAAGCAGCAAATTTGTGCCGAGTTCCGCTCGGCCCAGCCTTAAACGGGGCGCTTCCGGCGGCTGCGGTTTAATCGGGTAATTCGTTACAGAGGATCGACTTGGCAGTGGAAATCATTTTACCTGGTATGCCAGGCGGATTGGCGTTGTGGTTGCAGCTTCCCGGGGGCACAAGTCTGCTCGGGCTGGCTCCCCTGGTGTTCATCTTTGCTATTTTCTACTTTCTGCTGATTATGCCGCAGCAGCGCAAGCAGAAAAAATGGCAGGCCATGCTGAGCGAGTTGAAAAACGGGGACAAGGTGGTAACCAGCGGGGGCCTGCGCGGGACGATCATCAGCCTCAAGGACGATGCGCTGACCTTGCGCGTGCCGCCCGACAATCTGAAGCTCGAAATCAGCCGCGCATCGGTTGTGTCGGTGACGACGGCGGAAGAAGGAACGAAATCTTAGCTGCCGAGTTTCGCCCGGCTGGACGGACGAATGCGTCCGTCCCTACGTGTTCAAGTCATGAATAAGAACCTTACTTGGAAGTTGGTCGTTATCGTCGGAATCCTGCTGGTCTTCCTGGCAGGCATCTTCGGCATTCCGAAGGAATGGTCGGGCAGGGGCATGTTGGCGTCCATCACCGACCGCATTCATTTGGGCCTCGATCTCCGTGGCGGAACGCACCTGATTCTGCAGGTGCAGGTCAATGACGCGGTCAACGTCGACTCCGACAACGCCATTGCGCGCCTCCAGGAGGACTTCCGCACGCGCAAGATCAATTACGCCGACATCACCAAGCCCGATCCCGTGAACCATCCCGAAATGATCGTGGTCAAAGGCGTTCCGCCGGAACAGACCAGTGACTTCAAGAGCATAATTTCCGACCGGCTGCCGGAGTATGACGCCACCTCGGGCGCGGAGAATTCCTGGACCATTTCGATGAAGGCGCAAAACCTCGCCGATCTGAAGAACCGCGCGGTCAGCCAAGCCATCGAGACTATCCGTAATCGCATCGACCAGCTCGGCGTGAGCGAGCCGGTCATCCAGGAGCACGGTCTTGGCCAGTACCAGATTCTTGTCCAGCTTCCGGGCGTGGATGATCCGGCGCGGGTGAAGGAAATCATGCAGTCCACGGCGATGCTTGAAATCAAACAATCGCTCGGCGGGCCCTATTCGAGCGAGCAGGAGGCGTTACAAGAGCACGGTGGCGTGCTGCCTCCGGACGCCGTCTTGATGCAAGGCAAGAGCATCGGTTCCCGCAACGCCGAAGGCGGCGAATCCTGGTATCTGATCTCTCGTGCTTCGGCGGTGACGGGGCGCGATCTTCGGGACGCGCAACCGAGCACTGACGAAAATGGCCAGCCGGCGGTCAAGTTTATTCTTAGCGGCGAGGGTGGCCGCAAGTTCTACGCCTTCACTTCGGCTCACGTCGGCGACAAGCTGGCGGTCGTTCTCGACAACAAAGTGCAGGAAGTGGCGGTCATCAAAGACGCCATTCGCGACAACGGCATCATTAACGGCCGGTTTACCGACCAGGAGACTCGCGACCTTTCGATGACGCTGCGTTCTGGTGCTCTGCCGGCCGGGATTAAGTATCTCGAAGAGCGCACGGTCGGACCGTCGCTCGGCGCTGATTCGATTCGTTCCGGCGTTCAGGCGGCCATCTATGGCATGCTTGCTGTCCTCATCTTCATGCTGGTTTACTACCGCTGGGCGGGCGTGAATGCCGATATCGCGCTGATCCTGAACCTGGTCATTCTGCTCGGGTTCATGGGCTACTTTGGAGCGGTGCTGACGCTGCCGGGCATTGCCGGCGTCATCCTGACGGTTGGTATGGGCGTCGATTCGAACGTCCTGATTTTTGAGCGCATCCGCGAAGAACTGAGGAACGGAAAGACGCCGCCCTCGGCCGTGGAGCAGGGCTTCAGCCATGCCTGGATCACCATCGTCGACACTCACGTGACCACCATCGTCTCGGCCGCGATTCTGTTCATCTTTGGAACCGGGCCGGTGAAGGGCTTCGCGACGACGCTGGTCTTTGGCTTGCTCGCAAACCTGTTTACGGCGGTGTTTGTATCGCGCGTGATTTTTGATTGGGTCTTAAGCCGCAAACAGCGCGGCGAAGCTTTGAGTATCTAAGGGCAGTCGATAGTCGATAGTCGTTCGCGAACCTCAAGTTAGCGACGCACTCTGAACGACCGACGACTGACGACCAACGACTGATTTTGAAGGGATCGTAAGCAGCGTGGAATTTTTTAGAGACACAAACATCGATTTCCTCGGGAAGAAGTGGTACTTCCTTACTTTCTCGCTGATTTTCAGCGTGGCCGGAGTGCTTTCCATGGCGTTCTGGCATCACATCCCGCTGGGTGTCGACTTCCGCGGGGGCACGCTGGTCTATGTGAAGTACGCGCGCACACCCGATCCGTCCGCCATCCACAATGAGATCGAACGCGCCGGATTGAAGAATGCCCGCGTTCAACGCTACGGACAAGCCTCCAACAACGAAGTGCTGATCGCTCTCGATATTCAGGAGACCAGCGAACAGGCTCTGGACAAGGGCAAGATCCAGATCCTTCAGGCGCTCGAAAGCAATGCCACCGCAGGCAAGCAGGATCTCAACAACTCCAGCTCCCTGACCATCAAGAATTATCTTCTGGAGAAGGACCCGCTCCACCTCGGCTCCGGCTCCGACGCCAACCCGCGCTACACCGCCTTGGCTCAGGCCATTGTTGACTACCGCGACAAGACGAAAAGCGGAGTGCTCGGTACTATTGATGAGTTGAAGAGTGTGGCCGATCCCGCCGTCGTCGCCTCGCTTCAGGACAACTTCTTTGTCTCCGATTTTGGCATCCGCAACGTCGAGATTGTCGGCCCGCAAGTGGGACAGCAACTCCGCAAGCAAGCCATCCTGGCCACCCTTTATTCGCTGGGAGGGATGTTGATCTACCTGGGGTTCCGCTTCGAATGGATCTACGGTGTCGCCGCCGTGTTGACCGTCTTCCACGACACTCTGATCACGGTGGGCGCCTTTTCCCTGGTGGACAGGGAAATATCCCTGACCGTGATCGCGGCCATCCTGACCCTGATCGGATACTCCAATAACGACACCATCGTCGTCTTTGACCGCATCCGGGAGAACATCAAGCTGCTGCGGCGGGACAAGCTCTCCGACATCGTCAACAAGAGTATTAATCAAACTTTAAGTCGAACTATCTTGACAGCGGGCCTGACTTTCCTTACCGTGCTTGCTCTGTTTCTTTTCGGCGGCGAGGTGTTGCATAATTTCAGCCTCGCCCTGGTCATCGGCATCTTGATTGGGACGTATTCCTCAATCGCCATTGCCGCCCCGATTCTGGTTGCCTACCAGGATTGGCGGGGAGGGCGGGGCAAGAAGCCGATTGCCATGCCACTGCGGTCGGGCAGCGGCCCGGCCCAGCCGAAGGAAAAAGTTAAGGTCTGAATTTCGGGCCATTTGGCGTAGAATCTTCATCTACCCGCAGAGGCGGGGTTGGCAGGCCCGAAAGCTCGCCGGGCAAAGGTCCCGAAGAACGGGAGCAAAGACGTTGGGGCCGGTGTCTAAACTCTCGTACGGTCTGGTGTGTGTAGGAGAAGCCTATGTTCGAAGACAGCCTCATTGAGTCAGGCAACAGGTTCAAGGCCAAGCGGCGGTTGAGCACCACCATCTTGTCTTTCTTTGGGCAATTCGCGCTCATCGGGATCCTGATCCTGATCCCTCTGATCTATACCGATGCGTTGCCCAAAACGCAGCTCATGACCTTTTTGGTAGCGCCGCCGCCGCCGCCCCCACCGCCACCCCCGCCGGCTGCGGCCGTTAAGGTGGTGAAGATCCAGAGCGAAATTATCAATGGCCAGCTGCGCACCCCCACCAAGATTCCAAACAAAGTGCAGATGATCAAGGAAGATGAAGCGCCCCCGGATCTGGGTACTGGCGGCGTCCCGGGCGGTGTCCCGGGCGGCATTCCCGGAGGCTCGGCAGGCGGCGTGATGGGTGGTATCCTCAGTGCGGGCAACGTCAATATCCCGAAAGTCGCGACGCCGCAGCGCATCCGCGTTTCGTCCGGCGTGTCGACCGGTCTTTTGATCAAGAAAGTTCAGCCCAATTATCCGCCGCTGGCCAAACAGGCCCGCATTCAAGGGCATGTCCTGCTGCAGGCGGAAATCAGCAAGGACGGCACCATTCAGAACTTGCAGTTGATTAGCGGACACCCCATGCTGGCGCCGGCCGCGATCGAAGCCGTCAAGCAGTGGCGTTATAAGCCCTACTTGCTCAATGGCGAGCCGGTCGCTGTGGAGACCCAGGTGGATGTGATCTTCAGCTTGTCCGGAGGCTAGACTCTCCGTGCTGGTGTCGGTTCGGTTTGTGCCGGTTTAGAGTTAAGTTTATGGCAGTCAAGGGCCCTCCCCGTCCTACCTTTTCCCAAGACGGGACCAGGGTGGTTTCGACCACCCGGGGGGCGACCCTGCCCGCTTTGGTTTTCTTGCATCAAACGATTCTGATCGACTGGCTGCGGAGAGGTCTTGATTCCGGCTGGGTTTGGGACGCCTGTTTTGTCGTAGAGACGCGGCTTGCCGTGTCTCCCGCCACCGAGTGAGACGGGGCAAGCCCCGTCTCTACAAAGAATTTGGGAAGCGTTTAGCAACGATTTAGAAACAGTTCTGAGGAGGAAAAGCAACTCATGGTATTGAATCTGGCAGCAGTCGCACTCTGTAATTTCCATCTTTTCGCCGCCTGGCTTTTTCAAGACAACAGCTCGGTCGGTTGGGACCCGATTTCGCTTTGGAAGCAGATGGGTCTTCTGGCGAAAGCCGTGGTCATCATTCTCTTCATCATGTCGGGGTGGTCCATCGGCGTGATGATTGACCGTTGGATGGCCTTCAACGCCGCCCGCAATCAGTCTCGCTCATTCGCTCCCGCGGTTGCCGGAGCCCTGCGCGAAGGCAAGATTGACGAGGCGATCAAAGTCGCCGAACGCAACAAGAAAAGTCACCTGGCCAAGGTGGTCACCGCGGGCCTGATGGAATTCAAAGCCCACCAGGATAGCCCGGGTGAAATTCCAGGCGAGACCATTGAAGCGTCGAAGCGCGCACTGGAGCGCACCGAGGCCATTGTGCACGCCGAACTGAAGCGCGGCTTGGGCGGTCTGGCCACAATCGGTTCGACGGCCCCCTTCGTGGGACTGTTCGGGACAGTGGTCGGCATTTTGAACGCCTTCAACGGTATCGCAAAAGAAAAGGCAACCGGCTTGGCAGCGGTCGCGGGCGGCATTTCCGAAGCACTCGTTACCACCGCCGTCGGTCTGTTCGTGGCGATTCCGGCCGTGATGATGTTTAACTATCTGACTGGCCGCGTGGAAGCGTTCGACGTGGAGATGGATAACTCCTCGAGCGAACTGATCGATTACTTCCTGAAGCGCCGGAGCATGCGCCGGTCCTAGGCCACAGTCGCAGCCATGAGTTGCTGAAGCGATGGAGGGACGGGCGTCTCGCCCGCCCCGCCGGGAGGGGACTCCCGGCTCTCCACCAGCAAGTTTTAGGGCGGTCGCAGTGGCAATCAGACCGGTGCGGCTCTAAGGGCAATCGTACGCAGGAGACAGAATTCCATGGCATTAGCAAAGCGAGACGAAGGATCCAAAGTCAGTTCCGACATCAACGTCACACCTATGGTGGACGTGATGCTCGTACTGCTCATCATCTTCATGGTGGTCACGCCTATGTTGCAGCATGGCGTCCCCGTGGACATGGCCAAGGTCAACAATCCCATCGATATGCACGATGCCGACAAGGAAGACGCGCTGCTCGTTGCGGTCACTCGCGATGACAAAGTCTTCTTCGGCACCGATGTCGTCAAGCCCGACGACCTGACGCAGAAGATCAAGGACAAGCTGGCGAACCGGACCGACAAACGGGTCTTCCTGAAGGCCGACATGCGGGCGAAGTTCGGCTGGGTGGTCGAAGTCGTTGACGATGTTCGGGCGGCCGGCGTTGACCAACTCGGCCTTTTGACGGACCAAAAGAAGTCCGGAAACATGGCCCCGCCGCCGGGCGCCATACCACCGACGCCGCCGACGGGCGGGCAATAGCACGCAATGGCAATACAGCAGTAGCGATACAGGAGATCGATTATGGGTATGGCAATTGGTGGCTCCAAAGGGGGCCAGAACGCGAACATGAACGTCACGCCGCTGATTGACGTGTTGCTGGTGCTGCTGATCATTTTCATGGTGATCACGCCCCTGACGCCGAAAGGCTTGGAGGCGTTGGTGCCCCAGCCTCCGCCGAAAGATCAGAAGGCGCCGCCGCCCACTCCCGATCGCACCATCGTAGTGCAGCTGATCGACCACGGCGCCGGCAATCCTCCGGGACTCAAGATCAATCAGGACGAAGCCACTTGGGAAACTCTGCAGGGCCGCTTGGAAGATATTTTCAAAACCCGCGCCGAGAAGGTCATGTTCGTGAAGGGTGATGACAATGTACCCTTCGCCGACGTCGCCAGCGTCATTGATATCGCGCATTCGGCCGGGGTGGACAAGGTCGGCTTAATCACAGCAAAAATCGAAGCGGGCGGCTAAGAAATCGGGCGATCGGGTCATCGGATGATCTGAGAACCCTATGATTTGATAGCGAAAGACTGGCATTCCGGCTTCTGTCTCGCTGGTCTTTGCGCCTCTGATTCTTTTTCCGACACTCCGCAGCAAGGGAGATTCATAAAGCAATGAAAACTACTCGAAGGCTCCTGGTGGTATTCGCCGCGGCACTGGCGCTGCTCGCCAGCACCGGCTGCAACAAGCTTAAAGCGCGCGACCACCTCAACAAGGGTGTGCAGGCTTACAAAAACTCCAAGTTCGAGCAGGCGATTGATCACTTCCAGCAAGCCGTCGCCCTCGACCCGTCCCTCATCAATGCCCGCCTATATCTGGCCACGGCTTATGCCCAGCAATACATTCCGGGCGCCGATACTCCCGACAACAACCGCTATGGCGAGCAGGCGATTGATCAGTACAAGCAAGTGCTGCAGGTCGATCCCAGGAACATCAATAGCATCAAGGGCATTGCCTACCTCTACCTGCAGATGAAAAAATTCGACTTGGCCAAAGAGTTTTACAAGAAAGCTTCGGAGGTCGATCCCAACGATCCCGAGCCGTATTACTCGGTGGCCGTCATCGATTGGACGCAGACCTATGTCCCGCGTCAGGAAGAGCGTGCCAAACTCGGCATGAAGCCGGATGATTCGCTGCCCGCCAAGGACAAGAAGGTCTGTGCGATGTTGAAGGAGAAAAATACCCCCAACGTGCAGGAGGGTATCGATAATCTGAACAAGGCGCTGCAGCTTCGTCCCGACTACGACGATGCCATGGCCTATATGAACCTGATGTATCGGGAACGCGCCGATATCCAGTGCGATGACCTGGCAGCCCGCGCCGCCGATCTGAAGACCGCCGACGAGTGGGTCGACAAAACCATGGCCACCAAGAAAGCCAAGGCTGAAAAACAGCCCGGCGGGGGCATCGTCATGGATCAGAACAAGTAAATGCCCGTGAGGGGACGGGCGCCTCGCCCGTCCCAGCGCGGCCGGCGCTCTTCCCCGGCCGCAGATTCTCACTACTCTAAATTCCGGCTCGTATCAAATCCTAGCGCTTCGGCCGTCGCTCCGGGACTTGGGTTCGTCGTTCCACTTTACCCCGCGCTGAAATGGGGGCTAAGCTGGGGCCCCTCCAGGGCTGGGTCACACCCGCCTGTGATTTCCATCATGCACACTTTTGCTCCCACAGGTAAAATCAGGTCGGCCCTACGCCCAACCAGAATGTTCAAGAAGATTCTGATCGCCAATCGCGGAGAGATCGCAGTGCGCATCATTCGCGCCTGCCGCGAAATGGGCATCGCTACTGTCGCTGTCTATTCCGACGTCGATCGCGCCGCACTCCACGTCCGCAAATCCGGCGAGGCTTACCCCATCGGCCCGGCTCCAGCCGCCGAGTCTTATCTTCGGATGGACAAAATCCTCGACGTAGCCAAACGCTCCGGCGCCGAGGCTATTCATCCCGGCTATGGCTTCCTCTCGGAGAACGCGACGTTCGCCCAGGCATGCGCCGACGCCGGCGTGAAATTCATCGGGCCCACTCCGCACTCCATGAAACTGATGGGCTCGAAAACCAGCGCCCGCCAGCAAATGGAAAAAGCCGGCGTGCCCTTTGTTCCCGGAACCTCGCGCGGCCTGGCGTCTTCCGAGGAGGGGGAACAAGTCGCCGAGCGCATCGGCTATCCCGTAATGCTGAAAGCTGCGGCTGGCGGCGGTGGCAAAGGCATGCGGCTGGTGCACACCCGCCACGAGCTTCGTTCCGCTCTCGAATCCGCGCAGAGCGAGGCGCAACGTTCTTTCGGCGACAGCGAAGTCTATATCGAAAAGGCGATCGTCAACCCCCGCCACATTGAAATGCAGGTGCTGGCCGACGAGCACGGCAACACGGTCTGGCTGGGCGAGCGCGAGTGTTCCATCCAGCGCCGGCACCAGAAAGTTCTCGAAGAGGCGCCTTCGCCGATTGTCGATTCCGAGATGCGCCATCGTATGGGCGAAGTTGCGGTCAAAGTCGCGCAGGCCGCCAACTACACCAATGCCGGCACCGTCGAATTCCTGGTTGATCAGCAAAAGAACTTCTACTTCCTCGAAATGAACACGCGCCTGCAGGTGGAACATCCGGTCACCGAGTTGACCACCGGACTCGACCTCGTGCACCTGCAAATCCACATCGCGGCCGGTGAGAAGCTGCCCTTTGCCCAGTCCGACATCCAGATTCGCGGACACGCCATCGAGTGCCGCATTTACGCCGAAGATCCCGACAACAATTATTTCCCCAGCCCTGGCAAGATCACGGTGCTGCTCCAGCCCTCGGGACCGGGAATCCGCCGCGATAGCGGCATGTACGAAGGCTGGACTGTTCCCATGGATTACGATCCGCTGCTCGCCAAACTGATTGGCTACGCCAGCGACCGGCAACAGGCCATCATGCGCCTGGAGCGCGCTCTCTATGAATATTTCGTGGCCGGCATCAAGACCAATATTTCGCTCTTCCTGCGCATTCTCGGCGATGCCGATTTCCAGGCTGGAAAGCTCGATACCGGATACCTCGATCGCCTGCTCGCAAAAGCCAATCCGGCCGTAGCTTCGCTCGCACCAAAGCCTGAGATCAAAGCGATGGAGACGATCGCCGTCCTTGCCGCCGGAATGTTTGCCATACTCGACCCAGCTTCGTCCGTTAGTAAGAATGGCGGCACCAGTGGCACAGGTTCCAGCGGGCCGGCGACGGTTCTATCCAACTGGAAACAGCAGGGACGCTCGGAAGGTCTGCGCTGATCTTATGGTTTATGAAGTCATCGTTGGCAACAAGGCGGGAGGAGGCAAACCCCACCGGCTCGAACTCGAAAAAGCCGTCGCCGGATGGGAGTGCCGCTTGGACGGGCAACCGTTCCATGTCGACGCGTTAATCCCGCGACGGGACGTTTTGTCGCTGTTAGTCGATGGGCACTCCTACGAGATCAAGCGCGAGCAGACGGCCACCGATCTCCACATGTGGGTCGGCAGTGCCCGCTTTGCGGTCGAGTTGCGCGATCCGCGCTCCCTGCGTTCGCGCCAGAAAGCTGCTGGCGACGAAAAAGGCCCCATAAAAATCCTGGCCCCCATGCCCGGCCGCATCGTCCGTCTGTTGGTCGCGGAGAATTCCGAGGTCGAAGCCGGCCAGGGCATCGTCGTAGTCGAAGCCATGAAAATGCAAAACGAAATCAAGTCGCCAAAGAAGGGAATAGTAAAGAAAATATCGGCGACCCCAGGCGCAGCGGTAAACCCCGGCGATGTGTTAGCCATCGTGGAATGAAAACGCTGGTGCAGGGACGGACGGCTCGCCCGTCGCGGCCGGGCGCCGCTCGGCTTTGCCTTGGGGCGCAATCAGACAGTCCCTAGGCCACAACCAGCAGCCCAAACCATCCCCCAGCCCCAGCACCTACGTCATCTCAAATCCGTCTCTCCCTGCGCGTACCATGGGAAAGCTGGCAACGGCGGGAGGTCTCTTCGTGAAGCTGCAGCGCATCATCAGTTTTGCAACGCTGGCCATCTCGATCCTCACGCTCGTCCTCGTCTTAAAGCGCCCCGCGCCCGTCGCGCCTACGCTCCCGCCAGCCGCGGCTGCCGCCAATGCGCAGTCCTTCCAAGAGAAGGTGAACCAACTCGCGCAGCCCAAGATGCCCGGAGAAGGGGAGAGCGAAGTCCGCGTCAGTTCCGGCGAATTGTCGGCTGCGCTCGCGCAAGCTGCAGGACTGTTGCCGACAACCGCCCCCACGCCCGCGAATACTGCCACCGGCAACCCGTCCAACTCTTCCCCCGCGAGCCCTGGCATGGAGTTCCCCGGCGCGGTTCCCAATATCCAGGATTACCAGGTTTCCATGGATGGCGACCTGGTTCGCGGTCAATTCCTCACCCAGATCGCCGGCAAAGACGTATATCTCACTCTGGCCGGACATCTCGGTTCTAAAGATGGTTACGCCACTTTCGATGCCACCGAAGTGAAAATCGGCGATCTCTCCGTCCCCGCATCGCTGGTTAACGAGGTATTGCAGAAAAAACTGGCAGAGCAACGCGATCAGCTCAAGCTCCCCAATAACGTAAAAGACATCAAAGTAGAGAACGGCGAACTGGTGTTTGTGGAGAAATAGCGGCCGCGACGAAGCGCGCGGAGCCGAGCTGCGCTCGGCCTGGACGGGCGAGGGCGCCCGTCCCCACACGAACACACTGCAGAAAATGCCGACACCTACGAAATCGCCCGCTTGTAAAGCAAAATTTGCCGCTCGCGCTACACCATGGTTTCCTTTCGACAGAGTTTTCTAATCTTCATCTAATCTCGTTCTAACCGCATCCGTTTCAAATCGACAATATGACGACTTTCCCGATCCGGCCTCACTATGCTGACCACATCCTGGTGGCCAGTCCCAGTGCCGTCGTGCGTCAGCGCGTCCTCGAAAGTCTACGTTCCCCAGTCCGCCGTTTCGAACAAGCCGCTGGAGGAGCCGAAGCCCTGGTCCATTTGGAGAGCGGCTTCTGGCAGGTGCTCTTTCTCGACCGCCGCCTGCCCGACCTCGATGCCGAGGAACTGAGCCACACCGTCCAACAACGCTTTCCTGGAATCGAAGTAGTCCTGCTCGATGCAGAAAGCGGGGGCGAAGGCACCGCGCTCGAAGAGAAAGAAGGCCTGTTTCCGGAAATGACCGCCCCAGCCGAGCGAAGCTCGGCAATGGACGGCGCCGAAGACAAGTTTTTGCCCACCACTCCCTCCGTCCACTCCATTCTCGCCGATCCCCTGCCCGGAATGATCGGCAACTCGCGCATCATGCAGCCTGTTTACCGTCTGGCGCGACTGCTGGCGCCGCGCAACACTACCGTCCTGATCACCGGGCCAACCGGTTGCGGCAAAGAAATCGTCGCCCGCGCCATTCATCATCTGAGCCCCCGCGCCGGGCGGGCTTTCGCGGTGGTCAATTGTGCCGCCATTCCTGAAACCCTGCTCGAAGCTGAACTCTTCGGATACGCCCGGGGCGCTTTTACCGGAGCCATGCAATCCTATGCGGGAAGAATCCAAGCGGCGCAGGGAGGTACGCTCTTCCTCGACGAAATCGGCGAGATGCCGTTGAGCCTCCAGCCCAAGCTGCTCCGATTTCTGGAGCAGAGAGAATTGCAGCGCCTGGGCAGCTCCGAAGTCGTGCGCGTCGATGCCCGCATCATCTCCGCCACCAACGCACACCTGCTGAGCCTCGTCCGCGAGGGAAAATTCCGCGAGGATTTGTACTACCGTCTCTGCGGCTTCCCCATTGAAATTCCACCGTTGCGCGACCGCTCCGAAGACATTGCGCAACTGGCCGCGCACTTTCTCGAAAAATATGCCTCGCGCCTGCCCGCCCCGCAATTGTCTCAGCAAGCGCTGCAGTTGCTGAAAACGCAGCCGTGGAATGGGAACATTCGCGAACTGCAAAACGCGATCGAACGCGCCTTGATCCTCTCCGAAGACCAACCGTTGATTCGCCCCGAACATCTGTTGCTCGCCGATGACAGCTTTCGCAATTCGCACTAGACGCTAGAACGGGAATCGGACGCGGTTCTTCCGTAACCAGCCTGGGCGAGCAACAGGTCGTCTTCATCCGAACCAGGCATAAGCGCGTTCTAAGGCAATTTATGCCGGGCTGGCATCGCCGTTGCAGAGTGATCTGCATGTCCACCAATTTTCCAATCCCGCGAGATCCGGCGCGCGATCCCGAGCATCCCCTGGCCCCGCGCCTTTGCTTCGTTACGGAAAGATCGGTGAGTGGATCGAGAAACTCGGCTTTGCCACCGAACAGGAAGTCACATCCGCCCTGGCTCTGCAATGGGGATGTCCCGTAGCCTCTTCCTTCGATCCTTCCACCATCTCTTCTCCCGGCAGCATTCCGCTTCCCATCCTCGAAGCCTTTCAAATGCTGCCCCTCAACTACGCGTCCTCGACGAACACTCTCTACCTCGCTTTCGGGGAGCGCGTCGACCACGCTGCTCTCTACGCCATCGAAAGAGTTCTCGGTTGCCGCACCCAACCTTGCGTTGCCGGACGGAAAGGCATAGCCCGCCAACTTGACTTCATGCGGCAGATTCCGCGCCTCAGCGACGTGGAATTCGGACCCATGGACGACCTCGCCGAAATGGGACGCATCGCCTCCAGTTACACCGCCCGGCTCACTCCCGGACAAGTTCGGCTAAGCCGCATCGGGCGTTTTATCTGGCTGCGGCTGGATGTTCGTGGTCCTGTAGAGACGGGCGTTGTTTCGGCAAAATCAGGACAGGCTCTCGTCAGTCCGCCCGCGCGCAGTTCGGCATCGTTGCGCTCCATCCCGACCAATCTTGTCTTTCGCTTGGCCGCCGATTCACCCCGTCACTTCCCATTTACCCGCAACGAGCGACTCCTGAAGAACGACTACCAAACGGCGACCCAAACTCCGTAGGACCGTTGTGAGCGTAGGGGTCCTTCGACTACGCAGAGACTTCACTTCGTGAAGTCTCTGCTCCGCTCAGGATGACAACCTCATAATTGTTTTCACATGCATCGGTTATTTTGACGTGCATCGTTCACTCCTAGCGTTGGGACCCCTCTCGGCTCGGTCTTTTGGAATCAAAGGCTTAGCGGCGGACTTCGCCAGGTCTTTGAGGAATAAGGAGTTAGATGTAAAGTATTTATAAATCAATGAGTTAGCGACAAGGCGGGCCGGGGGGCCGACCTTTGGTACTCTTTGCGCGAGAGCCTGCCCTCAGCGAAGCCGAAGGGGTGGGATTCCACGGTTGTCGCCCGCTTGGGAGTTTGACCTTGTCTTTGAAGGGACGCAATCGCCAAGCCAGCCATCCCCAAATTGTCCTTTGCATCGTTAGTCGAGACTGGTAGATAATGATCCCGACCGAGGGGGTCATGGGGAAACCTATGACCCTTTTTTGTTAGGGAAGGGCGGGTACTTGGCCGTGGCCAAGAGGCAGTTGCCGCAAAAGGAGTTCGCGCATTGAGCGTATACGACAACAAGCCTGAGCGATTTCTTGAGAGGCTGCATAGGACAGAAATAATGCAACTCTCCTCCGACTTGTTGTGCGCCGGCTTTGAACTGGGCCAGTGGCGGTGCAACCCCTTTGCATTTCACTTGGCCGAGTGGCTTCCGGATTACGCTCTTCCGGAGGAGGAATTGAGCGTCAACCACGCCAACAGCCTTGTCAAAATCAATCAAGCGGCCGTTCGCGTTTATACAAGCAGCAAATATGAAAAACGTGGTGAGGCGGGCGAGATCGCCCTTCATGCCGTTTGCCGCGACTTCTTCGGAACAATACCAATATCTCCTAGGGTGTTCTATAAGTCTGCGTCTAACGATGTCGTCAAGGCGTTCGATATGGTGCACGCTCGCCTTCCCCGGGGTGCACCCGTTGAGATTTGGCTGGGGGAGTCGAAGCTCTATACTAACGGATCGCCCGCCATCGCCGACGCCATTTCCTCGATACGTGGCCACATAGACGCTGGCTTTCTATCAAACGAAAAGCTCCTACTGGGACCGCAGATTCCGAAAACGACACCTCGGTACGATGAGATCAGCGCTATTTTCAAGAAACAGACGAGTCTCGACGCGCTCCTGAACAGCGCAGTATTTGCTATTGGCATCTTATGCGACAGCGTCTCCGCCAAGGAGGCCAAGGAACGAGATGCGAAGTATCTGGCAGGTACTACGAGTGAGCTCGCCGCTCTTGTCGCAGACCTGGTCTCTAGTGGCCTAGTGACCAGGCTCAAGATGGTGCTTGTATATGTGCCGCTGGCTGGTAAGGCCGAACTTGTCGAGGCTTTTGACAACCGACTGACGGGGTTGCAATGACGACAGCCAATATCGATTGGCGTTCGGTAACCGGGCTCTCAGGCGTCCCCCTCAGAGCAGAAGTCTTTAGCATTCTGCAACAGGCCTCATTGGAAATTCAGACCGGCGAGGTCGATGACCCCTCGCTTCTAGCCGTTGTTCCGAGGCTGGCAGAGTTGATCGAAACACGGCCTGATCTCATAGGGTTCGAAGAGGCGTTCAGTGCTTTGGCTCGATCAGTTGGTCTCTGGAACTACATCGACAAGTCGGCAGCCGATGCGCGTGACGAACTCGCCGCGGAGATTGCCAGCGAGCCCGAATTGGGGATCGTCCTGCACCGGGAGCAACTGGCGGCGCTGAATACCCTTCTTGCTGGCCACAACCTTATTCTCAGTGCGCCAACGAGTTTCGGTAAAAGCATTCTTATCGATGCTCTGCTGCTTCACGAGCGGTACAGGCGTGTGGCTATTGTCTTACCGACAATCGCCCTGCTAGATGAGTTTCGGCGGCGCCTGGTACGACGGTTTGGAGATCGATACGACGTCTTGATGCACCATTCCGAAGCTGCGACCCGAGACCGAGTGATATTTCTGGGAACGCAGGAAAGGCTAATCAACCGCGACGATCTCGGAAGCCTCGAACTCGTCGTGGTTGACGAATTTTACAAACTCGATCCAGTAAGAAAGGATGAGCGTAGTGTCACCCTCAACGCAGCGGTCTACCGGCTTCTGAACCGCGCGAAACAGTTTTTCTTTCTAGGCCCCAATATCGACAGTGTTAGCGTCTCTAGCGGAAGCCGATGGCGCTTTTCTTTCCTCAAGACCCGATTCTCAACCGTCGCAGTCGACACCTTCGACCTTAGAAATATCACGGATAAGGAAGAACGTCTTCATGAGGAGATTAGACGCGAGACCAACTGGCCAGCTCTGGTGTTTGTGTCTTCGCCAGACAGGGCAAACGACTTGGCGGCGGGAATTGTTCAAAGAGACGTTCATGCGGGAAGCGGCGGGGACCTCGCCCGGTGGATGATACGTAATTACGGCGGCAAATGGGGGCTCAGCGATGCAGTCGCCGCCGGGATTGGAGTCCACCATGGGCGGATACCGCGAGCGCTTGCTTCACGCTTTGTGAGGCTGTTCAACAGAAAAATACTGCCGATCCTGATTTGCACTTCCACCCTAATTGAAGGCGTCAATACCGCGGCTAAATCAGTGCTGATCTATGACAAGGACATTAATCGGCAAGACTACGACTTCTTCACGTTCTCCAATATACGCGGCCGTGCCGGGCGGTTGGGGGAGCACCACGTCGGGCAGGTCTACCTGTTCCACGCGCCACCGGGGCGAGAAGAAATCGGCGTAAATGCCCCACTCTTTGGGGAACTTGATGATGCACCCGACGAGTTTGTCCTCCACATCGATGAGGCGGATGCAACCCCGGCTGTTACCGACCGTGTGAAGGAAATGGCGATCCGAATCGGCCTAAACCCGTCCCAATTACGCCGATTTTCGACAATTGGAATTGACGCACTAGAGAAGCTGCAGGTCGAGACGGACGAGGCTCTTGACCGAGGGGCGGACCTGAGGTGGAATAAGTTCCCACTGTACGCCAACATACTAGCCTTATGCGAGATCGTGTGCAAAGTGAAACAGCCCTCAAGGTTTGGATGCCGCTCGTCCAAGCAGCTTGCCTTCTACATAAATGAGCTTCGAGAGAGCAGCTCAATGGTTCGCTTCTTCGCAAGGCACTCAGAGAGCTATAGAGGCAATCCGGGGGGAATTGACAATATCTTCAAATTTCTACGCGCTGCCGAATTCGATCTTCCCGAATACTTCGCCGTCATAGAGCTATTTGTCAGGAGAAGGTACGCTGAAGCTAACTACTCCCTCCTTCTCGCCGAGCTGCCCAGGTGGTTTCGTGCGGAGTCGCTCAAGATTCTTGAGGAACAAGGCGTGCCGATCCAGATATCCGAACGCTTCATAGCGGCGAACGACACAGTTATGTCTCTCGGTACTCGCTTGCGCGAGCTAGCCCTAACAAAGGATCCGCGCCTGTCCGACATCGAGAGGGAGTGGGTCCTCGACGCCTTACCCGCATAAGAGTGGAGTTTCCGAGCGAGAACCGTCCCGCAGCGGCTAAAGCCTTATTCAAAACATGGCAGTTATCGCAGCGGTGAACCGCTGCGCCACCCAAAATCAAGGGCAATATCGAGTTTTTCCGCAAGCTGCTACAGCGTCCGCTTGAACAACGGCACCGCCGCCGCCAGCGTCACCGCCGCAAAAATGCTCAGATAAATCATGTCCGGAACAATCGCCCCCAGCCCCGTTTCCTTCAGCAACAGCGACTTGAAGCCATGCACCGCATACGTAAATGGATCCACCTTCGCAATCGCCCGCAGCCACGCCGGAAACGCTTCTACCGGATAAATCGCTCCGCTGGGGAAAAACAGCAGCGTATTCAGAATCCCAAACATGGCCCGCGGCACCAGCGGGTCCTCGACCCGCGCCATCAACAAGAACATCATCGAATTGAATGCTAGTGAGGTCAGCACGATCATCACCAGCAACCCCAGTATCGTCTCCATGCGGAATATCGTCCCCACTCCCGCCAGCAGCGATCCGACCAGCGTAATCACCACCCCGGTCATCACCGCCTTGATCGCCCCCGCTCCGTTCAGTCCCAACACCAGCTCCGCCTTCGTAATCGGAGTTACCAGATACCCCTCATGCACGCCGCGCGCCTTATCGTCGATATAAAGCATCCCCCCGCCGATCATCACCGATACGAACATCGCCAGCGAGATCGATCCCGGCAGCAGAAACTTCATGTACTCGATATACGGATATAGCTCGACTACCTCGAGCGCTGTCTGCTGCAACAGGCGCGGCGACACGTCCGGCTGGTTCAAAGCGTCGGTTACCGCATTCATCTCGTCTTCAAGGGTCGAACTCATGAAGTTGTCGCTGTTGTCCACGATCAGCGCAATCCGCGGATGGTTCTTTTCGTACACCATCTTCGAATACTGCGGCGGAATAATCACCGCTCCCTGAATCTTCCCGTTGCGTACGTCCTCCCGAGCTTGCACTTCGTTGTCATACGGGACCGCAATAAACGTCCGCATATTCGCCCGCACCGCGTCGAACGCCTCCTTGATCCGGATCGCCTGCGTCCCATGGTCCTCATCGACGATCCCCATCTTCGCGTCCCGGATCTTTCCCCCAAACGCATTGCCCAGGACGATCAATTGCACCAGCGGCATCACCATCGATACCATCATCAGCGTAGGCGAGCGGAAAAACTTACGCATCTCGCGCTCGATAATCGCCATCATCCGGTTCATGGCTGCAACCCCGGCCGCTGCGGCATCTGGTACCCGTACGCTTTTACCAATTCATCGCGCAACTGCCGCCCGGTGTAGTGGACAAATACGTCGTCGAGCGTGGTGTTCTGCACCGTCAGCGTCTTCAGCGGCACCCCCGCCACCACCGCCATCTCCACCAGATCCGTCGTCGTGCCCGACCCATTCGACGTCAGCACCCGGAACATTCCCGCGCTTTGGTTCTGCACCGACGTCACTCCCGGCAATGCCCGCAGCCGCTCTTCCCACTCCTCAGGCGGATGCTCAAAGTGCGCCTCAATCACGTTCGATCCCGGCACGCTGGCCTTCAACGCCTCCGGAGTATCCAAAGCCACCAGTTTCCCGTGATCCACAATCGCAATCCGGTTGCACAGCCGGTCCGCTTCGTCCATGTAGTGCGTGGTGATCAGTATCGTCAACTTGCGCTTCGCCTTGACGTTCGTCAGCATCTCCCACACCGCCACGCGTGACACTGGATCCAGGCCCGTAGTCGGCTCGTCCAGAAAGAAAATCTTTGGACTGTGCACCAGCCCCCGCGCAATCTCCAACCGCCGCCGCATCCCGCCCGATAGCGTTTTCGTTTGCGCATCCCGCCACTTCGTCAAATCCACCGTCTCCAGCAGTTCCGCAATCGCCTCCTTGCGCTGCTTCGCCGGAACGTCATACAGCTTCGCGTAAATGTTCAGATTCTCTTCCACCGTCAGATCCAGATCGCTGGTCAGTGCCTGCGGAATCACTCCAATCGCCTGCCGCACCGCATTCGCATCGCGCGCCACATCATGGCCCGCGACCCGCGCCGCACCGCCCGAAATCGGAATCAGGGTCGTCATCATCCGGATCAACGTAGATTTCCCGGCTCCATTCGGCCCCAGCAGCCCAAAAATCTCCCCCTCCTTCACCGTAAACGAAACATCGTCCACCGCCAGGAATTCGCCATATCGCTTCACGATATGTTCCACTTCAATCGTATTGGGAGCATCCGCCGCAACCTCGCCCCGCAGGCTCAGTTCCGACGCCGCAACACTCATGCCGTTCGCAGTGTTCCCGTCAACTTTTTTAGCTTCTTCACTCATGGTTTGCACCTTGAAACTCCGAAACTTGATGTCACTAACTCCCCTTCAACTGTTGCGGAGACACCAGAACCTCCGCCGTCATCCCCGGCACATAAGCCCCCTTCGGATTCTCCAGCCGCACCTTCAACGCAATCGTCCTGATATCCCGCTTCCGACGGCCCACATCCCGCTGCGTAGCGAAATCCGCTTCCGCTGCCTTATAAAAGACTTTCCCCGGAAGCACCGTTCCCCCCGGCAGCCGCACCCGCAGCGTGTCTCCGATTCCAATATGATCGGCGTCCGTCTCCGGAATCGCCGCGAACACCCACGTGTCGCTGAAATCCACCACGGTCACGATCGCCTGTCCCGCATTCACCACTTCACCTTCGCGCGCCGCCCGCACCAGCACCGTCCCCGTGACTGGCGAATAAATCTTCGTGTATCCCAGCCGCACCTCCGCTTCTTTCAACTGCGCCACCGTGTTATCCACCTGTGCCCGCGTCGATTCCACCGTACTCTGCGCCGCCGTCGCCTGATTCGTGCGCGCTATCGCTGAATTCAAATCCGCCTGCGCCGCCGTCACCTGGTCCTTCAGCGACTGCACGCTCGCCTCTTGCGCCTTCAGATTCATCTCCGCCTGCACCCGATCCTGATCCGAGGCCACACCCGCCTGCGCCAGCCCAATCGTCCGGCGGCTGTCGCTCTCGACCCGCGTCAACATCGCCTCTGCTTGCGCCAGTTGCGCCCGTGCCGATTGCAGCTTCGCCTGCGCGTTCGACACGTCGCTCGATGTCGATCCCTTGGTCGACTGCCGCGTATACTCGTTCGCGCTCACCTGCGACCGCATGCTCGCGATCGTTGCCGCCGCCGCCCGCTCCTCCGCCTCCAACTCCGAAGGATCCAGCAGCGCGATCAGATCCCCCTGCTTCACCTGCGTTCCTTCTTCCACCAGCAGCTTAAGAATGCGCCCCTGAATCTGCGGACTCACCACGATCTGGTTAGCGTCCACGGTTCCCACCAGCACCAGATCTTTCCCCCGGGGCGTAGAGAAAAAGTAATACACCGAGGCGATCACCAGAATGATCCCCAGGATAATCACGAATTTATTCCGAGCACTCATCGAAAATCTCCTGACAGCTAAGAAACGAACAGCGCGGCCGAAATAAAATCCAGCACAAACGCCCGCCGCTCCCGAATGCGCTTCTCCGACAACGGGTCCATCTTCAGCAGAGTTTTCATCAGCGGCGCGGCGGTGAAGTAGAACACAATTATCCCGACCACCGACGGAACAAAATCCATCGGGTTCACGGTTCGAAATTCCCCAGTTCTAATTCCCTCCCGCAACACATCGACCAGCTTCTCAAAGATCGGACGAAAGTATTCCCGAGCAATCCGCTGCATGGGAGCGCTACCTTTCGCGCCCGATCGCATCCACTCTCCCTGCACTACCCGGGGAAACTGTGGATTGGCCGCGATGTAATCAAAATATGCCCCCAGATACTCGAGCATTTTCTGCCGCGGAGGCAGCTTGCTTTCAAGCACTGGCATCACCCGCGCCCGCAGTCCGCTGAACACCTGGTCGAGCACGGCTTCGTACAGAGAATCTTTGTCTTGGAAGTAGTAATACAGCAGCGCCTTGTTGACGTGCGCCGACCGCGCGATCGCATCCGTCCGAGCCCCGGCAATCCCATGCTCGGCAAATTCCGCCACCGCTGCCTTCAGGATCGCCGCCCGGCTCTCCTCCGGCCGCCCCCGAGTTCCCAGACGGGGAGCGAGCCGTCCGCCGCCAGAGTGGGCCGGGGGACGACGAAACCCACGCGATTGAACAATAGCGCGCGATGCCTTCATATAATTAACCAGTTAGTTAGATGATAGCACAGCGGCAGGGGATACCAAACTACGCACGGCGAAACGGGGGAAGGCCAAGGCTCCCCCTCAAGCCTTCGGCGCCGCAGCGGGTGCTTCAAATGGACCGCAGCGACCGCGCATGGATTGACGGAACTTCTCGCGCTCTTCAGGAGTCATGTGCCCCCACCGCTCTCTCATGCGGTGCCGCCAGTGCATACGGCCGCCGTGCCGGCCGTGGAATCCGCCGAAGAGGATTTTGCTAAGGACCAAAATCCCTATCGCTTGCCAGAAGCTGATCAGGTGCCAGCCAAACAGAGCCGGCATCAGCCAATTCCACAGGCGCATAACCACATAACCAAACACCGTAACAAACAGCGCGGCAAACAGCACGAACATCAGTGCTTTCGCAATCCGATTCCTAATCATGTCTCTCATCCTCATCCTTTCGTAAATTCGTCGTGGATAGCCTGCAGACGCTCGCGCAAGTAAAGAACTGCGTAGTGCTTGCGCGAGAGCAGCGTGTTCACACTCAAGCCAGTTTGTGCCGCCAGCTCTTTGAAGCTGTAACCCAACAACTCATGAGCGACAAACACCTCGCGCTGCTCCTCCGGCAATTCATCCAGAGCGGCGTCCAGTTCTTCGAGCAACACACTTCGCGCGTAGACTGCGTCTGGTCCGGCATCGAGCGAAGGTAGCAGCTCTTCCAGTGGAAGCGTCTCCCCGTCCTCTGTGACCGCTGGCGGCTGGTTCCTCAGCGCCTCCCGGCTTTTCCTCCGGAAGAGGTCGATGATCCGATTGCGAGCCACGCGGAACAACCAGGCGGTGACCTGCTCCACCGGCTTCATCAGGCGGTAGGCCTCGACGAGTTCGTAGAAGACATCCTGCAGGACGTCCTCGGCGTCTTCGCGGTCGGCCACGCGTCTGCGGATGAAGTTGCGCAGCCGGGATTGCTCCCGCTCGATCGCTTCAGAGATCCGCTGGTCTTGCTCTGCCATCGCCCACTGTCTTCTCAGCGCTTGATCCATCCAACTCTGCCCATCCACCTATGTAGACGAATGAGCGCGGCAAATATTGTATGAAGGGTCAGAGCATCTCGCACTGATGGTTGTCGCATGCGGCTATACTTTCCGGACGAAACACGCTCCGGTATGATTTCTTAACATGGCAGACAGAGATCCTGAACGAGAACTGGTCACGATCCAGAGCTTCCGCGAGCTTTCCGAAGCCATGCTCGCCAAGGGGATGATTAATTCGGCTGGCATCGAGTGCTTCCTGGCGGACGATAACACAGGCCGTATGCTTGGGTTTATTTCAAACGTGATTGGCGGTATCAGGATGAAGGTGAATAGGGCTGATGCCGAGGCGGCCATCGCACTCCTGGAGCGACCAACTCCGGAGGGTGTTGACTCTGGAGACGAAGGAAACGATCAGCCACCTCGCTGTCCAAAGTGCTACTCCCTGGATATCACTTTCCGCGAACTCGACAAACCTATGTCTACTGGCGCCTGGCTCAGCGTGCCTCTTCCTGTTCACGAGAAAGTGTGTGAATGCAAGTCGTGCGGTTATCAATGGGACGACGAGGACAATGCTTTGGACGATTGTTGAAAACCAGCGATCACACTAACTGAGAGTTTCAGCCCTTGCGAGTAGTCGCAGTAAGTGCGGTCTACCGCGCTCCGCCCGCGATCGAAGGCACCAGCAGTACCTCATCGCCATCCTGGAACGAATACGAAGCGCCCCCCAGGAAGCGAATGTCTTCCTCATTCACATAAATGTTCAGGAACCGCCGCGTCTCTCCCGCTTCATCCCGCAAATGGGGCTTCAAGTCGGGGAACTGCGAGTCGAGCTCCGAAAACAGCTCACCGAGATTCGCCACCGAGCAGACAACGCGCGGTGTGCCGGACGTAAGCCGCCGCAAAGCTGTAGGAATTTCAATCGTGATGCTCATAGAAAATGCCTCCTGGGCAAAAATGCCCGAATAAAACCACTATCGACCCACGACCGCTGCCACCGTCTCCGCAACCGCTCCCGGCAAGCTCGCCGCCTTCGAAGCCAGATACGCCTCGAATTCGGCAAGCTTCGGTGCGATTGGAGTTTCGGCTTGATACTTATCCGCCAGCACGTCGGTAGTCTTGAGCCCGTTGCCGGTAATGCAAAGCACGGTAGTTTCATCGGGCAGAATGCGGTCCTGCTGGATCAGCTTGCGCGCTGTCCCGACCGTCACGCCGCCCGCGGTCTCGGTAAAGATGCCTTCGGTCTCCGCCAGCAACTGGATGCCACCGACAACTTCGTGATCGGAAATGTCCTCCGCCCATCCACCGCTCTTGGCGATGGCCTTCAATGCGTAATGTCCATCGGCCGGATTGCCGATCGCGAGCGAGCGTGCAATCGTCTTCGGACGCTGCGGTTCAATCTCGCTGCTGTACTGCTTGATCGCGGTTGAAATCGGCGAGCAGCCAGTCGCTTGCGCGCCAAAAAACTTAACCGGTTTGGGATCGACCAGCCCGAGGAGAATCAATTCATCAAACGCTTTCTTGATCTTCGTGATCAGCGATCCGCCCGCCATCGGGACCACGATGTTATCGGGCAAGCGCCAGCCCAGTTGCTCGGCGATTTCATAGCCGACCGTCTTCGAGCCTTCGGCGTAATACGGACGAAGATTGACGTTCACGAATCCCCAGCGATGTTCATCGGCGATCTGCGAGCACAGCCGATTGACATGGTCGTAGCTGCCGTTGATGCGCACCAGCTCCGCGCCAAACACTTGCGTGCCCAAAATTTTCGCAGGCTCCAGGTCCGAAGGAATGAAAATCCAAGCCTTCAACCCTTCGCGAGCCGCTTGTGCCGCCACCGCGTTCGCCAGATTCCCCGTCGACGAGCAAGCCACGGTATCGAATCCAAAACTGCGAGCATTCGCCAGCGCGACCGCAACCACGCGGTCTTTGAAACTCAAAGTCGGCAGGCACACGGCGTCATTCTTGACGAGGAGCCGCCGCGATCCAATCCTTTCGCCCAGCCGCGGAGCGCTCACCAGCGGCGTGCATCCCACCGGCAGCGACGGATGAAATCCCGCCGGCAGCGGCAGCAGTTCGCGATAGCGCCAGATGTTCGGAGCGCGCGAAGCGAACAGGTCGCGCGAAATGCGCGAGCGCAGCGAATCGTAATCGTAGGTAATTTCCAGTGGCGAGAAACAGTCTTCGCAGATACTGCGGGGCTGGTTGCCCCAGGTCTTGCCGCATTCGCGGCAGCGGAGCTGGTAGGTGCTCGTCTCCATTTTGCAACTTCTTTCCGTGACTGCGGGACGAGCCGGGTAAAATACCCCAGTTACGACAAAACCCCTTTTCCGAATGGGAAAAGAGGCTCGGGTGCGACAAAAATCGCTCAACCCCGAATCTCATGGTCCCCGTTACCGGGCGAGAGTTGGCACCTGCAATTGAGATATATGATCCCGATCCGGTTGCCGTGGCGTCCTAGGGCTCGTCCCTCAGCCACTCTGCATGAAATTCCGATTTACTCAATTAAGAGCAAACTTGGCATCAAATGTTACAACCGACCAATCGGTCTGTCAAGCGGGATTTTCACCGCCGAGACGCCGAGTGCGCCGAGGAAGATCAAAGGCTTAACCACTGGGGCTGCTACTGGGGAACACAGGGGCAGCATCGCCTCATTCGGCGGAATGACAATCAGCGACTGTACTGATTCCGCTTCTTGTCTTCGTGCCGCTCGATCCCAAGCCGGATCAACTGGTCAATCAACTCGGGATACGACACTCCTGATGCAACCCACATCTTCGGATACATGCTGATGGCGGTGAAGCCGGGCATGGTGTTGATCTCGTTGACGAAGATCCGTCTAGATTTCGGCTCCATCAGAAAATCGACGCGCGCGAGGCCAGTGCAATCGACCGCTTGAAACGCCGCGATCGCGAGCCTCTGCACGGTTTTCATTTCGGCTTTGGTGAGCTTTGCGGGGATCACCGCTTCGGAGCCTTCCACCAGATACTTCGCGTCGTAGTCGTAGAACTCTTTGCAGGGAATGATTTCTCCCGCAACCGACGCTTTCGGATCGTCGTTGCCGAGCACCGCGCACTCGATCTCGCGCGCCTTGTTCTTCTTTCCGCCGACGCCTTCTTCAATCACGATCTTACGATCGAACTTTGCCGCTTCCGCGATCGCGGGACCGAGTTCCTTGCCATCGTGCGCCTTCGAGATTCCCACCGACGATCCGAGATTTGCTGGCTTCACAAAGACGGGATACTTGAGCTTGCTCTCCACCAACTTCTGCACTTTCTTAGGCTCGCGCTCGAATTCGCCGCGCAACACGGTCACGTGTTTCACGATGGGCAATCCCGCCGCGCGAAACAGAGACTTCATGATGTCTTTATCCATGCCCGCGGAAGAGCCGAGCACGCCGGCTCCGACGTAGGCGATGTCGGCCAGTTCCAGCAGACCCTGAATCGTGCCGTCTTCGCCGAAAGTTCCATGCAGCACGGGGAATATGACATCGACGTTAATCGCGCGGTCGGATGCTCGACGGAGCGTAGAAGCGTCGGTCTGAAACGGCGTCCGTGTGGCGTGGGCGCCCTCGTCTGCGTGCTTTTCGCCCTTCAACAATCTCTCGGCATGTTCCGCGGTCAGCCAGCGCCCGTCCTTTGTGATGCCGATAGGAACCACTTCATATTTCGTTTTGTCAATTGCATTGAGAACCGACGCCGCCGACAGCAACGACACTTCATGCTCGCCGCTGCGTCCGCCAAAAAGGATGCCAACCCGAATCTTTGCTCTTGCCATGACATTTCAGTCTGGCGCTCGGCGTCTTCCGCGTCAATCCCAGCCGTGGTTCCATTGTGGAAGCGGGGCAAAGCCCGTTCCCCACACTATTCCCGGCTGCGCAGCGCCATCGAGGTATCCACCGGCTGATGCGACGAGTCATTGAGCCGATCCTCGAGGTGCTTCTGGATGCGTTCCCATTCCGAGCGCAGCGTCATCTCCTTGATGGCGAACTTGGATTCTTTGCGAGCATCATCGACGCGCACTGCCAGTTCTTTGTTCTGGAGACGGAAATCGATGACTTCCGCCAGCGGCACCAGTTGATTCGATGACTTGCCCACGATGAGATACACGACCTTGTCGGTCACCAGGGTGTATTCCGGGCAGCTTTCCTCGACCGCTGCGGCTTGTGGAGGCCCGAACTGATTCATGAAGCCTCGGTGCATGAGCATGCAGTCGCCCATGCGCATACGAACCACGGTTCCGTGTTGATAGATACCGAGGGGCGCGGCGAAAGCCATCGAAATGCTCGTCCATACAAGCGCTAATAGCAATGTGGATTTCATAAGTCTCCCGTCAGCGGTCTTCAATCAGTGATCTCCAATCATCGATCTCAGTCATCGGTCGCTGGGTTCGTAGTCGTAACCGTTCCGGCTATGGAATGTGAGGTTGAGGTTGTGGGTTGGCAACAGACGAAGCGAATGAAATCCAGCCTCGTGGCTGGGCAGATCGTAGGTCACCACGTAGGAAGCACGGAGATCCTCGAGCACTGCGTTCAGCACCACGGCGGCGCCGTCTTGCCGGGAGGAGCCCCCGGAAAAGGAGAAATAGCGCCCGCCCGTGGCATCCGAAACTCGCCGCAAGAAAGTGCTGCCCGAACCTTGGTTCGACGACTGATTCTCCGCTTTTCCCATATCAACGGAATAGATCAGCGCGCCCTCGTCCAGCACCGCCTGCAGCGCCTCGGGTGCGGAATGCAGGCTGATGGTGTCGTAGCCGTCCGAAAACAGAATCAGGACTGGCCGCACATCAGCGCGGCGATGCTGCGCGATGAAGTCGGCTCCGAAGATCAGCGCGTCGAACAGCGGCGTTGTGCCGCCGCCTTGCACCGCGAGCAGTTTGCTGGCGGAGTCGGAAGAACGGCACCCGCTGGAGCAGAGGACTGCGGGCTGCAATCCGCCGGACGTCCCTCCAGACATGCCACCACCAGTTCCTCCAAAAGCCAGAACGGCGACGTTGTCATCGGGAATCGACCGCTCCCGCGCAACCAGTTGCAACACGTCGATGATGGTAGCTCGAAGCCGCGGCGCGACTGATTCGCTCAGGTCAACCAGCAGAACCACGTCGAGCGAGGTCTCATCGGAATGCGTGAAGCTGCGGAAAACGCGCACCACTCGTTCGTTGTCGACGACTGCAAAGTCGGCCTTGGTCAGGGTTTCGAGCGGATGATTATTTTCATCGGTGGCAAAAAATGTAACCCGTACTTCAGAGACGTTGCTGCGATAGGCAGGCAGGCCAGAGGAGGCGTTCGTGTCGTCGGCAGCCGCAGTGCAAGCCAAGACATAAGTCAAGGCCGAGAGAGCCAGGAGTGCCGACCGAGTGTGCCCATGCGCGAACATTGCCGTCCATTAGCTCCATCGGCGAACGGCGGAGCACTCCCCAATTACCGTAGTTACTCGTGGAGGTGACCATGAGGTTGGTAAAGTCCGGAGAGGATTCGGCGCTGGTGTGGGTTCAGTTGCAGGCGTTCGCCAGGTCTACGTCGCGAAAGGCAGGTCCTTCACTTGGTTCGATATGTAAATTTGGACGGGCTTTGCCTTGACACGGTAGTGAAACGGGTGTGAAATTGTCGGGACTTCGAAGGCCGGTGCTCGGACTCCCCCATGGCACACGGACCGAGAAGCTCTCATCGAAGAAATCCATGAGCGGGATCGAAGGCCGGATCGCCGGATACTGGATTGCCGGATGTCGAAGATGAGATTTGTGTCGAGTCCGCGCGTCCTTCCCGGCGGTGGATTTATGAGGAAAGAGCTTCGCATCTCACAGGAGTGGCTATGAATTTGAGCAACCGAGGAAAGAACGTCCTGCCGAAATGGTCCGTATTGCTGGTTTTTCTCACTATAACCGCATTTGCATCGGCACAGAAGAAGAGCGCACCTGCTCCTGCTCCCCACGCGGCTGCTCCGAGCAGGCCGGCCGCGAGTACGCCGCACGCAGCCCCGGCCCAGCACCCTGGTGGCAATGCCCAGCGGCCTGGAGCGCCGGGGGGCGCGAACAATCGCAGCAACACAAGTAATCGGCCGGGCGGTAACACTGCCAACACTCGGCCAGGTGGCAACACGAGCAATCGGCCGGGTGGTAACACTGCGAACACTCGGCCGGGCGGCAACACGAGCAATCGGCCGGGCGGTAACACTGCCAACACTCGGCCAGGTGGCAACACAAGCAATCGGCCGGGCGGTAACACTGCCAACACTCGTCCGGGTGGCAACACGAGCAATCGGCCGGGTGGCAACACGGGCAATCGTCCGGGTGGCAACACGGGCAACAATCGGGCAGGTGGGAACGCCGCCAACAATCGGCATCAGCCTGCGGGAAGCAGGACCGTTGCCATGAAGGGCGGCGGCAAGGCGACATTCCGTAAGGACGGCCACGTTCGTTCGATCCAAGCTCACGGGATGACCATCAATCACGGTATGCGCGGCGGGCGGGAAGTCAGGAGCGTCCACAACGGGCGCACGGTGGTGGGCTACGGAAGACACGGCGGATACAGCCAGCGCGCCTACTTCAACCGCGGCGGGAGGGCCTATTACCAGCGAACCTACTATAGGGGCGGACATTACTACGCCTATGGGTATCGCGGCTACGGCTGGGGCGGGCGGTCTTATTACGGCTACGCTCCCCCCTATTACTGGGGTCCCGGATACTACGGATGGGCGTACAACCCGTGGCCCGCGCCGGTTTACTGGGGTGTAGGCGCGTGGGGTTGGGGCGGGGCGCCGTGGTATGGCGTCTACGGTCCGTACTTCGCACCCTATCCGGTGTATCCGATGGCTGCATTCTGGCTGACGGATTATTTGATTGCGGCGAATTTGCAAGCTGCCTATGCGGCGCAACAGGAGGCGGCCGCCGACGGCGGCGACAACAACGGGGAAGTCATTCCACCGGCGATTCGAAATGCGTCGGCGGATGAAATTGCTGCGTTGTGGTCGACCGATCCGCTGGTTGCCGCAAAACTCCAGGCCACCTATGGTGCCTATATGTTGGGCGGAGGGGCACCTCCGGCAGCTGGCAGTGCGACGCAGCTCAGTCCTGACGTGAAACAGGCGATTACCGACGAGATGAAGTACGAGATCGCGGCGGAAAAGTCTGCGGCAGCAGCTGGTCAGAATGCTCCTGCTGCGACTGGGGACCAGGTGCCACCGGCGCTCGATCCCAAAATTCGCATCTTCGTCGTATCCAGCGACGAGGATCTGACCACGTCGGACGGCACGGAATGCACACTCACTGCCGGCGACGTGATCTACCGTACCACCGACAAGCCGGACGATGACAACATGGTCGACGCCACGGTAAAGAGCAGCAAGAAAGATGAGTGTGCCGTGGGCGCGACGGTCGGAGTATCCGCGGACGATATCCAGGAGATGCACAATCAACTGCGGATAACGATGGATGCCGGGCTTAAGGAGTTGTCCGAAAAGCAGGGAAAGAACGGAATGCCACCCGCTCCCGATACCAAAACGCAGGCTGGTGAAGTCCCAGCACCTACACCAGACACGAGCGTAAGCAGCGATCTGGCACAGCAGCAAAAGGATGCTGACGCGGCGGAAACGGAAGCCAAGCAGCAACAGTGAAGTGGGAAGAAACGCAGAAATGGTTGAGCAGCAGCCGGGCGGAAACGCCCGGCTCTCGACCAGCCTCACGGAAAATAACAAGGAACGCTCTTGCCCATCTGGGAAGGGAGCAAAGCTCCACAGGAGGAAGGTTTGCCATGCGGCAAAGAATCGAGATGGCCGTCCTGATTGTCACGTTGATCGTTGTCGGAGTCGCACCTTGTCTAGTGCTTGCGCAAGCTCCCGCGGTTCCGCTGGAAGACCAGCTCAAAGCGCAATATACGCTGGTGAAGATGGGCGCAGACACGGGCGGAGCTGCCGTAGTGGAGCAGGGTACCATCCTGGTGATCAAGAAGGGTGGGATCCTCAGCGTGCCTTACGGGGACGCGAGTGTTGTCCCCACCAAGTACCAGGACGGGACGGTTCATTCTCCCAACAGCATGGTGATGAAAGGTATCGGCTTCGGTTTGGGAAAAATGGGGAAGACGCAAACGACACGCTTGATGCAGGTGGGCGAAAAGGTATATCCCTCCAGGATCGCGGTCAATCTTCCCAAAGACCAGGTAGAACTCAGCATCATCGCCTGCGATTCCTGTAATAACACCAGTCCGACTACGTTCTACAAGGCCGACGTGATTTTCCAGTTCGCCAAAGGATCGCTGGCGAGTGCCAACCCGTCACAGATAGAAGACACTATCGCCGGACTGCTCGCGTTCGATGACAGCGCCGGCGATCAGGGGGGCGGACAACAAGGCGGTAACGATCAGCAAGGCGGCAACCAGGGTGGAGGACAAGCGCAACAACAACAACAGCAACAAGCGCCCCCGCCCGAGCCCGCGCAGATTGAAAAAGGGCAAACCCCCGAGCAAGTGAAAGCGGCGCTCGGTCAACCCGACAAGATCGTCAACCTTGGCGCCAAGCAGATCTTTGTTTACAAGGACATTAAAGTCACGTTTATTAACGGAAAAGTGGCCGATGTGCAGTGAGCGGGAGTTTCGCTAGCTCGTGTTGGGACGGGCGCCATCGCCCGTCCCAACCGAGCGCAACTCGGCAACGTTGTGGTGTAGTGCGGGCGCTCCTGCCCGTGCGCAGGTGCGCCGGATCGATCAACTGCACAGAATCCAAGGACATCCCAGCACTGGAAGGCCAATCTCGCCGGCACTTGCTAGCGTCCCAGAGAAATCTCGATTTGCCTTCTGATGGGATGAGGCCTGGCATCGCCGCACTTGGTAAGGGCGGCGTCCTCACATTCGCGCTCGATTGTGTCCACAGGGTTATCTATGCGGCCAGACAATATCTTTCCGTCCACCAGACTCACCTTTATTTCCACAACGAATGTTTCCTTGCCCACCGCTGCCAGATATTTCCCGTTTTTGGTTTTCCGCACCTGAACCCAGTTGTTGGCAGTATCGGCCACCGGTTTGCGCATCCATTCTGCCGTGAGCCTGATTTCAGGCTTCTCGGGCGGCACATGACGAGCAACGAACGTGGCTGTGTGGTCAGACCGGTTGACGTCTTTGAGCGTGAGATCAAAATCGACTGCGTCTTCGCCAACCAGGACGCGAGTGCCATCCGCCCACGAGTTAGGGGTGCTACGCTTAAAATAGAAGTGATCGCCGGGATGGGCGAGCTTGCCTGTCTTTACGGCGAGTCGCAAATCGACATAGAAGCTCATGAAATCAGTGATGGGGCCGATGAGACTGGGGTCAACCTGGCTGAGATCGGGGAATGCGGAATTGTGATTCGGATCGAGCGTAAGCTGCTGGCGAAAATCCAGACTTGCCGGGGAAAGAGCAGTTTTCTGATTGTTGGAGATCAAATTTGACCAGCGATACTCCTCAAAGTAAGTTCCGGCGGAGTCTTTTTTTACGATTCCGTCAGCCTGAATTTCGTAGTGCCAGTCCTCGTTGATGCCTTTCATGTGGTAGGTCAACTTTTCTCCCTCGCGATAATGCCGGCGCAACACACTGTTGTCAGTGCGGAGAGCCTGCGCGACAAGCAGGCTAGAGCCAACACAAGTTAAGAGGATTACCGCAAGCATCTTGACCATGTCCTTGTCCTCAGTCCTTCGCAAAGGAGTCCAAGCCGAGCGCAGTTCGGCAGGATTCATGAAAGGGCACAGCTTCAGCCGCGGCAGAAAAGGATCGCGCTTCGTATCAGGGCAATGCTTTAGCGATGCCGCACTCTCTTCGAAATCCAACGTCCTTTTAGGGTTTGGGTATCGAGCGTCGGCCTGTTAGAGGATCTTCTTCCCAAACGCCGAGAGCGCCAGTTCGACGGCCAAGTCGGCGGTCTGATTGTGCTCGTCGATAACCGGATTCACTTCCACGATTTCGAAGCTCAGCATGCGTCCATGGTCGGAGATGATTTCCATGGCGAGATGCGCTTCGCGATATGTCGCTCCGCCCCAGACCGGAGTGCCGACGCCGGGCGCGTCTTCGGGATCGATCCAATCCATGTCGAGCGAGACGTGATAACCGGCGGTGCCGCGTCCAGCCATGCGGAGCGCTTCCTCCATAACAGCGCGCATGCCGCGTTCGTCGATGTCGCGCATGGTGAAAACTTCGACTCCGGATTTGCGGATGTTTTCCTTTTCAAAGCTGTCGACGTCGCGGATGCCGACGAGCACGCAATTTTCCGGCTGCACTTTGGGCGAGAAATCATAGATCTTGCCAAGTTCGAAGGGCGGAAGGCCCATGATTGAGGCGAGCGGCATGCCGTGCACGTTGCCGCTGGGAGAAGAGTCGGGCGTGTTCATATCGGTGTGCGCGTCGATCCAGAGGAGGCCGATTTTCTGGTTCTTGCGGCGGTAGAATTCCGCCACGCCGGACACCGTACCGGCTGCTACAGAATGATCGCCGCCGAGGATGAGAGGAACCTTGCCGGCTTCGAGCGTCTTCAGCACCAAGTCGGCGCTCTTGGTGCAGGTGGCGGTGATTTCCTTGAGGTATTTGGAGTTGGCCGCGCCTTCTTTTTTCTGCTCGGGGATGGCGACGGAAATGTTGCCCGCGTCCTCGACGATATGCCCAATGGCTTCGAGGCGAGCTTCGAGTCCGGCGACGCGGACGGCGGAAGGACCCATGTCAACGCCGCGGCGTGATTGGCCAAGGTCAAGCGGAACGCCGATCACGCGGATCTGGCGTGGGGTGATGCTGCTGTAAGTCGTGCTTCGTTGAGGCATACGCTTCCTATTCACCGCCGAGACGCCGAGCGCGCCGAGAAAACCTTTTTCTTGATCTACTCGGTTTGCGGCGCTTGTTTCTTCTCCCAACCGGCGTCTGGGAATTCGTTCACTATTCTTTTCAAACCATTCTTAAGAACCGGGGCATGGAAGTTCATGAGAAGGCCTACTCTTTTCTTCGCTAGCCTTAGATACGATAAGAGCTGTGCATCGTGAATTGGAAGTAGCTTTTCAATTGCCTTGATCTCGACGATGATTTCGTCTTCCACGACCATGTCGAGGCGATAGCCACAATCGAGTTTCACTTGCTTGTATACAACTGGCAATGGTTTTTGCTCCTCCACTTTCAGGCCAAGCTGCTTCAGCTCAAACGCCAGACATGATTGGTAGGCAGATTCGAGCAGGCCCGGCCCTAGATGTCGATGAACCTCGATGGCGGCCCCGATAATGCGGTGCGAAATCTCATCAAGCCTGTCGCTTTCTCGCATTTCTCGGCGTCCTCCGCGTCTCGGCGGTGAAAAGCTCTACGGATATAGTCGATGGAGCATGCGCGGGAAGGGAATGGTCTCGCGCACGTGCTCCAATCCGCAGATCCAGGCTACGGCTCGCTCGATGCCCATGCCGAAGCCGGAGTGGGGAACGCTGCCATACTTGCGGAGATCAAGATACCACTTGAAGGCTTCTTCGGGCAGATTGTGCTCGTGAATGCGCTGGAGAAGCAAGTCGTGAGAAGCCATGCGCTGTGATCCGCCGATGATTTCGCCGTATCCTTCGGGGGCTAACACGTCCACGCAAAGAGCGAGGTCGGGGCGCTCTGGATCGGGCTCCATGTAGAACGCCTTCACGGTGGCGGGGTAGCGATGGACCATGACGGGGCGGTCGTAGAGAGACGAGAGATAAGTTTCATCGGGCGAGCCCAGGTCGCCACCCCACTCGAATTTGTTTTCGAGCTTGCCCTGGGCGTGGCCTTCCTGCAATTTTGCGACGGCTTCGTCGTACGTGATGCGCGGGAAGGGAGCCTCGATTTTCTCGAGCTTGGTGAGGTCGCGGCCGATGGTCACGAGGTCGGGACGGCGGCGGTCTAGACATCGTTTGACCAAAAAGGTCAGCAAGCCTTCGGCGAGTTCCATCAGGTCGTCGAGCGTGCCATAAGCGATTTCAGGTTCCACCATCCAGAATTCGGTGAGGTGGCGGCGGGTCTTCGATTTTTCGGCGCGGAAGGTGGGACCGAACGAGTAGACCTTGCCGAGCGCCATCGCGGTTGCTTCGATGTAGAGCTGGCCGGACTGCGTGAGATAGGCCTGCTCCTCGAAGTAGTCCACGGGGAAGAGCGTGGAGGTTCCTTCGCAGGCGGCGGGCGTGAGGATGGGCGGGTCGGTGAGGGTGAATCCATTGCTGTCGAAGAAATCGCGGGCGGCGCGGATGATTTCGGCGCGCACGCGCAGAATGGAAGCCTGGCGCTGCGAGCGCAGCCAAAGATGGCGGTGCTCCATCAAAAAGTCGACGCCGTGGTCTTTGGGAGTGATGGGGTAAGGAGTCGACTCGGGCACGCGCTGCACAACCTGGACGTTCGAGACATCGAGTTCATAGCCGCCCGGGGCGCGCTTATCGGCCCGTACCTTGCCTTCGACGATGACGCTGGATTCCTGCGTGAGCCCCTTGATGGCGTCGAAGACTTCGGACGGGACGGCGTTCTTCGGAACTACGCCCTGGATGATGCCGGAGCCGTCGCGAAATTGGGGGAAAAGGAGTTTGCCGCTTTCGCGGAGGTTGTAGAGCCATCCTCGGATGGTGACGGACTGGCCTTCGTGCTTGCCGATTTCTGCGATGGTGCTGATGGGTGAGGACATAAAATTAGGTCAGAGGTCAAAGGTCAGATTGCAGAGGTAAAACGGGTCGAGTTGGCGGTGGGGTAACCTCTGCAATCTGACCTTTGACCTCTGACCTCTGACCTCGCTTTATGAGCCTTCCAAATTCTGGAAGGTTACGCTCACTTCTTCGCTAGGGCTCTTCTTTTCTTCGCCCTCGATTTCGAGCAACAGGGGCGGCTTTTGCGGTGCGGTGCGCAGCAATCCCATGGTCTCTTTCCAGTCGGTCGATCCCCGGCCCGGCCAGAGGTGCGAGTCTTTGTCTTTGTTGTTATCGTGCACGTGGGTCGAGCAGATGTGGTCCTTCAATATCGCGAAGCTTTCGGGAATGCCGCCCATCATGTGGGCGTGACCGCAATCGAAGCAGACGCCGATGTCGTCGAAATGCATGGTTTTGATGAACTCGACCAGGCGATCGGGCGCGGAAAGTTCGTTGGGAATATTCTCGACGAGTAGTCTGACGCCGAGCGGTTTGGCGAAGGCGCGCAGGTGCTCGACGCAGGTCATGGCCGCTTCAAATTTCTTTTCGTCGAAGAGATCGTTGGGCATGCCAATATGCTGAACCAGAAAGCGGAACGGGATTTGTTCGGCGATTTCGAGTGCCCGCTTTACCTCATCCATGGCAACGATGCGGCCGGCGCGGTCGGTAGAGGCGATGTTGACGGGCGGCGATCCGCTGCGTCCCCAATCGTAGTCGGAGTACAGAGGCGCGTGCACGGAATTTAGTGGAATGCCGGTGGAGCGGAACCAGTCGGCAATTTCGCGGACATGCTGCTTGCGATTGGCATAGTCGAAGTGCTGGCGGGCGGCGAAGATCTCAATCGTCTGGGCTCCGGACTTGACGAGTTCGTCGAGCAAGCCCGGATGGAGCCGCTCCTTCACATAGACGTATGTCGATACCGCCCTCAGCATTAGTAACCCACCGCCTTCCCGTTGTTGCGTCCGTCGCTGGCCCCGAGGCGCTCGCCGGTTTTCGGGTCAATCATGATGCACTCGCCGTCTCCCCAGTCTGCCCAGGAGTAATCGACTTTTAGTTTGTGTCCTTTGGAACGCAGAATATTCATTGTATCGGGAGAGAGGCGGTCTTCGACGAAAATCTGATCGGGGAGCCACTGATGATGAAACCTGGGCGCGTTGACGGCTTCCTCAATATCGAGGGAGAAATCGACGACGCCGATCAGAATGTTGGCAACAATTGTGATGATCCTGGGGCCGCCGGGCGAGCCGAGAACCAGAAAAAGCTTGCCGTCTTTGAGCACGATAGTCGGGGTCATGGCGGAGAGCGGGCGCTTGCCGGGACCGATGGCGTTGGCCGGGCCCTGGATCAGCCCATAGGTATTGGGGACGCCCTGTTTGGCGGCGAAGTCATCCATTTCGTCGTTGAGCAAGAAGCCCAGGCCTATGGCGGTGACGCGGGAGCCGAAAGAGGCATTGAGCGTGGTGGTTACGGAAACGGCGTTGCCTTCGGCATCGACTATGGAATAGTGAGTAGTGTTTTCAGGTTCGCGAATCGCGGTGGACCGTGACTGGGCGACGCGCTCGAGCTCACTGAAGATTGACGGGCGCGTCAGGTCTTTGCTCGCGGTGGCGTGGTTGAGGTCGATGGAATCGCGCCATGCCGCCGCGTACTTTTTGTCGATGAGCTGCGCGACTGGAACCTTGGCGAAGTCGGGATCGCCCAGAAAGTCGGTGCGATCGTAGAAAGCGCGGCGGAACGCCTCGGCCTCCAGGTGAATGGCGTCAGCGGAGCGGTTGCCGAATTTCGCGAGGTCGAAGCCTTCGAGAATATTGAGAATTTCGACGAGCGCTACCCCGCCGGAAGATGGCGGCGGAGCGCCGATGATGTCGTAGCCGCGATAGGTGCCGCGAACGGGCTCGCGTTCTTTGACTTCGTAGGCGGCGAGATCCTCGGCGGTGACCAGGCCTCCGCCTTTGTGGATGGCGGCGGCGAGTTCGCGAGCCATGGCGCCGTGATAAAACGTGTCGGGATCTTTGGCGAGGCGTTGCAGGGTGTGGGCGAGTTCAGGTTGCTTGAATAGTTCACCGGGCCGGTAGTAATTTCCGTTGCGCAAAAAAATGCGTTTGGATTCCGGAAATTCGGCGAGGTGCTCATCCTTCTTCAGATCCTGCGCGTCTTCGTAGGCGAGCGGAAAGCCATCGCGGGCGAGCTTAATCGCGGGAGCGATTACTTTTTCTATCGACAGCGTGCCGTATTGCTTCTCTGCGTAGATGAGACCGGCCACGGTGCCAGGCACGCCTACGGACTTGTATCCGACAACGCTGGCGTCTTTAATGACGTTGCCCTGCGCATCCAGGTACATGCTTTCGGTGGCAGCGGCAGGCGCTTTTTCGCGGAAGTCGATGAAGTGAGTTTTCCCGTCAGTGTTGCGGAAAAGCATGAAGCCGCCGCCGCCGAGATTTCCGGCCTGAGGATGGACGACGGCGAGCGCGAATCCGGTGGCAACGGCAGCATCGACGGCGTTGCCTCCGGAGCGCAGCATCTCGACACCGGCGCGAGATGCGAGCTCGTGGACGCTGGCGACAATGGCGTGCGGCGCGTGCGTCGGACGCAGCGGCGCGGCCGTGACCGTGACGGCGAAAAGAACGCATAGGCTGCAGAGGGTCAGAAAACGGATTAGAGAACGTATTGGAAAGCTATGTTGAATGAGCATGGATTCGGGCGGCGAAACTACGAGGCTAGTCCAGGGGGTTGCGGGCAGTCAAACGGAAGTCAGCGCCGAGACGCGGAGGACACCGAGAAAAACTAAGGCTTAACCACAGGGGGCACAGAGAAAGCCCGCTTACCTTTTGCGATGTTTGCGTGGCGCCTTCTTGCGCGCGGCTTTTTTCTTTGGCGCTTTGGCCATGACCAGTTCGTACGACCGGCGAATAAGGGTTTCGAGTTTGCCGGAGGGCAGGACATTCGAGTTGGCGAGCATCACCCATTTGTAGCGTCCGACGTAGGGCGCGGGCGAGATGCCTTCGATCTCGAGCAGTTCATCGAATGTTTCCGGCGCGCACTTGAGGGTGATGCGAGGGAAGCGGCCGTCAGAGAGGACCATGCCGGTAAAGATCTTGCCCCGGACTTTGAAGCAGAGGTCGTCGCCCCACGGCATATCCTCGGTTACTTCGGAGAAGGACAGGCAGAGTTTGCGGATCCATTCGACGTCGGGCATGTGAGAGATGATAACGCGGCCACCAGATGACTCCTCAACCCGGCGGCCCTTTGATCAATGTCGCTTTGCTGTAGGCCAGGGTGAAGCCTAATCGCTCGGCGTTGCGCATCGATGTGGTGCCGCCTTGAGTGACGATGACGGCATACTCACATCCGGCTCGGGCTGCGAGTTCCAGTCTTCTCCGCAAGATGGCGGTTTGCAGGCCGCGGCCTCGATACGGCTGGAGCGTGCCGGCCCCAAAGAGCGCAACGATTTTGTGCTCGGGGATGATGAGGCCGGCGCCGGTGGCGACCAGAATGCCATCGGCTTCGGCAACGAAAGTGAGCGCTCCGGGGAAGCCGAACATGGGAGCCAGCATGTCGTCGAAGCCCGCAGGCTCGCCGCCGTCGGGAAAGAAGCTTTGGCGGACGATCGAGCTGAACGCAAGCGCTTCTTCGGATTTGCCGGGGCGGATGGTGAAGCCTAAGGGGCCGTGCGGGGAGGTTTCGGTGGGATCGAGTTTGCGGGCGAGAACGTTGTTGAGTTCGGCGATTCGGTAGCCGCGCTTCCTGGCGATTTCGAGCAGGCTGCCGTCGGTGAGCGGACAGTAGTCGATCTGGGCGGGAGCTTGGCGCGAGTAGTAGAAATTTTCGAGTTGGTCGAAGTCGGCCTCAGTGACGGGAGCATCGAAGCCCATGCCGACGGCGCGTCCGATGGGCGAGCCGAGGCCAGCGAAGATCATGTGGCCTCCGGCAATGGGCTCGACGGCGGAGCCGATGTGGGGACGCATCTTCTGGTCAGCGTGGGCGTGGTGCACTTGCGGCATTTCTTCCGCAGATTCAAAACGGCGGGCGAGCGCCCGATCTACGAATTGCATGGTAGTGATCCTTTCGTGGTTTGGACGAATGTTTGGACGAACGTCTGGAGGGACGCGTGGCGAGCGGGCACACTTGGGGTGCGCGGTGTCGCCAGCAGGAGCGGAGGGCGAGTTAGCGGACGGCGGTCATAAGCTGGGAGATAGGATACGACAGTTTGCGAGAGAACTCACGTAATAGCCGACAGGTTGAAAACGGGTTACTTCTGCATTATGTAGCGTTCCCTCAATTCATCCTCGAAATATCCAAGCCGTCCGGGAAGACAGGAAATCACGGCTCCCATGCCGTAACCGACAATTTGCTTCAGAGCCGCCAACAGATCCATTTCCTTGCCGTTGAAGTCTCTGTCTTCAGAAATCAGGTAGCAAGTATCGGGAGCACCCAGACTATGAAGGATCGAGTAGATCGAATCAGGGTGTTGTTGATTTGCTTTTATGCTTCTAAAGCATTCGGAGTCGAGAATGTAGGTTCCGCGATGAGCGAACTCGTTCACGAACTTGCGGCGTTTCTTGGGATTGGCGAGACCAACGCGAACACGTTCGCGCTTTGCACTTTGGACAAAAGACTCGACGAACATCTGCTCATGCGGATTCATATGGCTTGTAAGGACAGCAATAGAGACGTTTCACACCTGATCCCTGGCTTCGCCCAACACCACCGGAACTTCTAGCTGTTTCTTGCCCCGGAAGATGGTCACCTTGACGGTGTCGCCGGCGCGGTGCTTGTTCATGATCTGGGCGAGGTTTTGCTGGCTTTCTACTTTCTCTCCGTTGATGGCGACGATTAGATCTCCACCGATGGTGATGGGAATGTTGCCGAGGTAGGCGCGTTCGGAGCCGCCGCGCAATCCCGCGCTATCGGCGGAGCCTCCGGGAACGGCCTGCACGATGAGGAGTCCGTAGTCGGCGGCGAGACCAAGTTCTTCCGCAATTTCGGAATCGATGGGGATGGTGCGAACGCCGAGCGCGGGACGGCGCACGCGTCCTAGTGTGACCAGGTCGTTGACCACGGCTTTGGCGGTGTTGATGGGGATGGCGAAGCCGATGCCGGCACTCTGCCCGACGCTGGAGGCGATCATTGTATTAATGCCGATGACTTGACCGTGCCAGTTGAGCAGCGGGCCGCCGGAGTTGCCGGGGTTGATGGCGGCATCGGTCTGAATGGCTTCGTCGATGACCAGGCCGTCCGGTTCCTGCACCTGGCGGATGGAACTGACAATGCCGCGCGTCAGAGTTCCGGCGAGGCCGAAGGGATTGCCGATGGCATAGACCTTCTGGCCGACTTGCAGATTGGTGGAATCACCGAGCGTGATTGGCTGCAGATCGGGCGCTTTGATCTGAACTATGGCCAAGTCATGAGACTTGTCGGTTCCGACGATGGTGGCCTTATATTTCTTGCGGTTGTGGAGCGTGACCTCGACCTGGCGGGCTTCGGCGATAACGTGATAGTTGGTGAGGATGTGTCCTTCTTTGTCGATGACGAAGCCAGAGCCCTGGCCTTCCTGCGGGACCAAGCCATAGAAGAAATCGTAGGTCATGACGCGCGACGTGATGTTGACGACGGAGGCGATGTTCTTGCGGTAGACGCTGATATTGTTTTGCTCTTCGGCATCGAGCGATTCGCTGCCGGCGGCTTCGGTGATTTCAACGTGCTGCGGACGGCTGATCCAGCTAGGGGAATGGAGACCGCTGCGATAGGTGGTGAAGTAGAAGAAGGCGGACGCCAGAACAATTGCGAAAAGAAAAGAACGCAAGAATCTCATCGTGGTCAATCCTTGTTAGCTCGAAGTTTGATTCTAGCGAAAAAGTGGGATTTACCGCAGAGTACGCACCGAGGATGCATGGTTTGTGTGGTGGCGGGGCAGAGCCCCGTCACCACACTTGCGTTCTCTGCGGTTCAGCGATTTGATCTGCCCCAGCCGCCACCACCTGGGGATTCGATGCGGATTCTTTCCCCGGAACGCAGCCGAAGGCTAGTCTTGCCGGGGATCTCTTCGGCGGAACCATCACGCCGGATGATCAAAGTGCGGCCGGGCGCGCCGTCGGCTCCGCCGGCCAGGCCGTAGGGTCCACGGGAACGGCGGTCCGCGAGCAGAGTAACCTGGGCGTCGGTCAACACTTCAATTTCACGCACGATTCCGTCCCCACCTGTGTGGAGGCCCGCGCCTCCGCTGTTGGAGCGAAAAGAATACTGCCGCAACCGAATTGGGTAAGCGTATTCGAGAGCCTCAGCAGGAGTGTTGAGAGAATTGGTCATGTGGGTGTGGACGCCGGAGACTCCGTCTTTCGTGCAGCGAGCGCCCATGCCACCGGCGATAGTTTCGTAATAGGCGAAAGGCTGCTGGGTGCGCGGGTCATTGTTTCGAGAATCATTGTTTCGAGAATCAATGCCGCCGATGGTGAGGTTGTTCATGGTTCCGGAGGCAGCGGCGGGGATGCGGTCGGGAATCGCCTGCGCCAGCGCTTTCAGAAGTACGTCGACAATTCGCTGCGAAGTCTCAACGTTGCCTCCAGCGACGGCGGCGGGAGGCTTTGCGTTGACCACGGTTCCCGATGGCGCGATTACACGGATGGGGCGCATGAGGCCGGAGGTGGCGGGCACGTCCTCGCGGAGCAGGCAGCGGAAAACGTAGAAGCAGGCCGAGTAGGTGATGGCCTCGACCGCGTTGATCGCGCCCTGGACTTGCGGGTCGCTGCCGGTGAAGTCGATGGTGACGTGGGCGGACTGGCTGCCCGCCGCCGCGGGCGGAGACGCGGCGAGCCCCGTCTCTACAGGAGATTTCTTCTGAGATGAAGCCTTGACTTGAATGGTCACGGCTATGCGCACGGGTTTGTCTTCTACGCCATCGTCATCGAGGAAGTCTTCGGCCTGGTAGTGGCCGGGTGGGATGGTGCGTAGAAACGATCGCATCATTTCTTGAGAATAGAGGAGCAGATCGGCGGCGGCTTTCTTGGTGCGTGCGATTCCGTAGCGGTCGCAGATCTCACGAAGGCGCCGGGCGCCGGTCTGGCAGGCGGCAATCTGAGCTCCGAGGTCGCCTTCGCGTTCTTCAGGTGTGCGGACGTTGTTGAGTAAGAGGGCCAAGACATCGGCTACGAGTTTTCCGCCGCGCATGATTTTGACGGGCGGGATGCGCAGTCCTTCCTGGTAGATTTCGCGGCAGGGGCCCATGGATCCGGGATAAGTTCCGCCCACATCGGCGTGATGAGCGCGGCTGGCGACGTAGAAGTCGGGGCTGCGACTTGTCAACCTCACATATACCGGCATTACCAGCGTGATATCCGGAAGATGGGTGCCGCCACGGAAGGGATCGTTGAGCATGACCATGTCGCCGGGTTCGAGAGCGCAGTGCTCCACTGCCGCAGCGACCGACATGGGCATGGAACCCAGATGCACTGGCATATGATCGCCCATGGCGACGACCTGGCCTTCGGAATCGAAGACGGCGCAGGAGTAGTCGCGGCGCTCTTTGATATTGGGGGAGAAAGAAGTGCGGCGCAGGGCGGCTCCCATTTCTTCGGCGATGGAGTGGTAGAGGTTCTTGAAGACCTCGAGTTCGACCGGGTCACGCATGCGCGTGACGAGTGTACGCCATCTTGAAAATGTAGAGAACCATACTCGAATTCTTGCTGTCCAAGGAGATTGGTCGTAAACCCTCCTAAGTATGGGTTCTCATGCTTGTCTTGTTTTCCACTGCGGGTGCCAGATGTGAAGACGGCCGGTGATCGCTGAAGCAGGGTCCGGGTGCGCTCGGCAGCGAGCAGGCGCGCGCAGGAGTGAAAACGCGCCAGCGGAAAAGGCACGTTACAGTTCTCGCCTCCTAGACGGGGGGTGGGTCAAGTGAGGACGACAAACGGCAGGTTTTCCCGATAAACGGCCTCCGAAAAGGAGTAGAATTCGACGTGAGATCGGTCCTGCGGACATGCTTGGGGTGCAGTGCAGCAACTTCTGAATTCCAAAGAATCAAGGAGATAGAAATCATGAACATCAAGAAGAATGCAACAATTGCAGTGCTAGTCCTCATCTGCTCGGCTTTCGTCCTGCTTGGCAGAGTCGTGGCCGCTAATCCGCCTACTAATGCTGACGAACTCGTCGCCCAACATCTGGATTCGATCGCGAGCGCCCAAGTTCGGGTTGGGCTTAAGACTCGCGTTGCTCAAGCGCCCGTGCGTTACTCGATCCTAGTCGGCGGCGCAGGAGTTCTGGACGGGAAGGCTCAGATGGTATCCGACGGCAAGAAGCTGCAACTCGTGATGAAACTACCGAACAACGAGTATCGAGGCGAACAATTTATCTTTGATGGCGAGAAAGATAAGGTTGCCTTCTCTACCGCGCGACAAGCCCGTTCCGCTTTCGGGAATTTTGTGTTTGTGCAAGATGCGGTCATCCGCGAGGGTCTGCTGGGTGGCGTGCTAACGACGGCGTGGCCGCTTTTGAACTTGGACGAGCGCAAAGCCAAACTGAGTTTTGACGGCCTCAAGAAAATAGACGGCCAGGAACTTTACGATATTCGTTATCGCCCACACAAGAGTTCTGACTTGGAAATTCATCTCTACTTCGACCCTCAAACCTATCGCCACGTGGAAACGACTTACAGCTACAGTTCGTCAGAGAATTTCGCGAATTTGAAGCCATCAACCTCGGTAGGCGTCGGGCCCACAAGCGGGGGTAACGCCGCCGGTGGTAGCGCAGGTGCGGGCAATTTAACGAGCGGAACCGCGGAACTGGCTTCGGCCCGCCAGTATCTAAACCGCTATCGTCTGACCGAGAAATTCAGCGACTTCAAGACCGTGGATGGCGTTACCCTGCCGACTCACTACGACATCCAGTTTTCGCAGGAACTCGAAAATGGCAGGACGACACTGTCTGACTGGGATCTGAAGGGGCTTGAGGTATCGAATAATATGTCGATCGATCCTCGCGCCTTTGACGCGAAGTGAAATCAGATAGGCGGCGTTGGAATGTGATTTCTGACGACTTCTTGACCCCAAGAATTTCGTAGTGATATCAGCGCGCCCCGCGGCGCCCGGTGCTACACTCGTCTGATTATGGCTGAAGGGCGTTCGCGGATTTGGATATGGTTTCTCGTGGGCGGCGGGCTGTTTGTGGTGTTCGTAGGGGCAGTGTTTACGCTGGTGTACCTGAGTTTTGGCGGCCAGGATGAAGAAGCGTTTTCCGGCTTCGGGCCCAAAATTGCCGTCGTTGAGCTTGATGGCGTAATTTTCTCTCCCAAGCAGATTGTTCCCCAGCTTAAGAAGTTTGCCGATGACGATTCCGTCAAGGCCATCATTATCCATGTGAATTCGCCCGGAGGCGGCGTGGCCGCATCGGAGGAGATCTACGGCGAGGTGAAGCGCATCCGCGACGAAAAGAAGAAACGCATTGTGGCTTCGATCGAAACAGTGGGCGCGAGCGGCGCGTATTACGTGGCCTCCGCCACCAACAAGATTTACGCCGACAAGGGCAGCGTGGTGGGGTCGATCGGAGTAATTGCGGAGTGGGTGAACTATGGCGAACTGCTGCGCTGGGCGAAACTGAACGCCATCACCATGAAGGCGGGAGAATTCAAGGACACGGGCAGCCCGACACGCGAAATGACGCCCGCTGAACGCGAGTACATGCAGGGCTTGATCGACAATATGCATACCCAGTTCATCCAGGCGGTGGCCGACGGAAGACATGCGAAGGAAGCCGACATCCGCGCCATCGCGAACGGGAAAGTGTGGACCGGCGAGCAGGCGGCTTCACTGAAGCTGGTGGATCAGATCGCCGATTTCGAAGGCGCGGTGAAGGATACGGCTCGGGCGGTGAATATTTCGGGCGAGCCGACGCTGGTCTGGCCGCCGAAAGAGCGGCGGTCGGGGCTGGATCTGTTGTTTGGCGATGTTTCCGATTATTTGCCTACGCGGGAGAAACTACTGGAGCAGCAGGTCGGCTTTTATTATCTTTGGAAATAGCTGGTTCTCAGTTCCCAGTTCTCAGAAAGAGGCCGGGTGTGCTTTACTGAGAACTGGGAACTGAGAACTGCACTTGCGCAGAACCCCTTAAATTTGAGAAGGTTATAAGCAGGCGGGGGCGGCTAGGCCCTCGGGCACGCGGATTCCTGCAAGGGAATTGGCCCCAAAGGGAGCAAAGAGGCTTATGACGAAAGCTGACCTGATCGAAGAAGTTTCCCGGCTGGCGGAACTAACCCGCAAAGACAGCGAAGTGATTGTAGACACGATCTTTGATAGCGTTGTGCGTTCGCTGCGAGTAGGCGACAAGATCGAAATACGCGGTTTTGGCAGCTTCCGCACGCGCCAGCGCAAGCCGCGCGTGGGCCGGAATCCGAAGACGGGCGACCGGGTGGAAGTTCCGGCAAAGAAGATTCCGTTCTTCAAGCCCAGCAAGGAATTGAAAGATCTGGTGAATAGCAGCGCGACAGCGGACGTTGCTCCCGCGCCGCCCCCGCCGTCCGCGGCACCCAGCACCCACTAGAGGGGCTGGAGAAGCAGGCGGGTCTCTGCGTCGCTCATGGGTCCGGTGAACTGAGCCGCCATCAAGAAATGCCCGAACTCGGTACCAAACTATCGAGTTCGCGGCAGAGTTTCTTCGAGTGAGACCATGTCCCAGCCCCCGGTGTTCAAGCCATTGATTCTCATCGCCACGCCGTGCTTTGGCGGCATGGTTTCGCAAAATTACATGTTATCCGTGATACGGCTCATGAGCCACGCGAAATCTGCCGCGTTCGACGTGTCGCTGTCGCTGCTTGGCTATGACGCCCTGATCTCTCGCGCGCGCAGCACCCTGGTCGCTGCTTTCTTGGACAATTCGGCGGCCACGCACCTGCTCTTCGTCGATGCCGACATCAGCTTCGAGCCGCAGCAGGTCGAGCGGTTGCTGCGGTTTGACAAGGAATTTACCGGAGCGCTGTATCCGCTAAAGTCGATCGATTGGGATTTCATCCCGCAACGCTGTGTCGAGCGCGGCGAAAGCGTGCAACAGGCTGCCCTGTCCTATGTCGGAACTTTTTGCACCGAGGCCGAGCGCAAACAGGAGGGAGATTTTGTCACGGGAATTTATGCCGGCGGAGGTTTTCAGATGATTCGCCGCAGTGCGTTGGAGAAAATGATTGCCGCTTATCCCGAAACTCATTTCAACCACGTGCATAGCATGCCGCTATCCGGTTTGCGGCGCGAGACGGTACAGAGTTCCAATCTCTTTGCGCTCTTTGATTGCATCATCGACCCCGAGACGGGCGTCTATCTGAGTGAGGATTATTCCTTTTGTCGACGCTGGCGGCGAATCGGCGGCGAGATCTGGATCGATGCCGCGAGCAAACTAACCCACTCTGGCCCTTACGAATTCGTCGGTGACCACGCCGCGCGCTTCTATCGAGCGGCAGGATCGACTCCGAAGCCGCGATGATTCGGTCCCACGGTTCCAAAGTGGAACGACGGAAAAGCATCGTTTCCTAATCCGCTCTAATGGAATCGACTACCCGAAGCGCATTAGCCAAGTACATTCAACTGTCTAGATTGACTCCGTGATCTGGGTGCGCATTGGCACGAGACTTGCTCTCCTCATCGAGATGCCGGTGGAGAAGAGGATGGTCAAAGTCGAGACCCGCGTTCAGGGAAAAGAAGCGATCTTCCTGCATTCGAGCTGGCGCGCAGCGAGCACCTATGTGTGGTCGAAGTTCCGGCAGCGGCCCGATACCTACTGTTATTTCGAACCGCTCAACGAACATCTGTTCACCTTGACGGCGGAAATTGTCAATCGTTTTGTCCCCTGGTCCTTTGCCAATCACCCGGCGCTCGACGCTCCCTACCTGGAAGAGTTTCTTCCGCTGATCGGCCGGAACGGCGAACGCGGCATACCAGGTTTTCCCACCCATCTCACCTTCGGGCGATACTGCGCAGGCAGCGATGACTCTTTGCCCGAGTTGGAAGCGTATCTGGCGGGTTTGGCGAGGCTTGCCATGCGGCTCGGCCGCCGTCCGGTCTACGGCTTCGTACGCACCGACTTGAGGGTGGGCTGGTTCCGCACCCGGGTGCCCGGCACGCATATCTTCATCCGCCGCGAGCCGCGCCGGCAGTTTATGTCGATGCTGCGTCAAGCGGTGCAGGGCAATCCCTATTTCCTGCAACGCGGCGTGATCATTCTCCGTCACAATATGGAAGCGCCTGCCTTCGCGCCGCTGCTTTCAGCCATTGAATTGCCAGCATTGCTGGAGTTCTCCGGTCTGCGCGAGGCCTTCCGGGGCAGGCTTGTGGACGAGACCGTCTTGCGCCGGCTTTACTTCATCTTCTATTTCATGTGGCTTTTAGTGAGGCGGCTCGGAGAGCCACAATGCCATCTGGTCATCGACATCGACCGCCTCAGCCTGGATGATTCCTATCGCCGCGAGATCGAAAGTCATCTGGGAGATCTGGTTGGTATGGCCATCTCATTCGCCGACTGTCGGGTCGAGCGCTATGAGAATCTCAGTTGGAGCGCGGCCCAATTCGAAGTTCTCGAACGGGAAATTGAAACCCTGGCAGGCATGGCGCATGATTTGGGACATGGATGTGGCCAGCCGGTCGACGCTGTCTGAATCTCATCCCACGCACATGGTAGAAAGCAGGTTGGTGGAGCGACGGGCGTCCTCGCCCATCCAGTTGGGTGCGGGCCGGGCGGGGACGCCCGGCTCTCCGCCGGCAAAGTCGTGCGCTGAATGTGTAAGATTAAGAGATGAAAGCGGGGCCCGTAGCTCAACGGTTAGAGCAGCAGACTCATAATCTGTTGGTTCCTGGTTCGAATCCAGGCGGGCCCACCAAAATCTCAGCCATCTCCGTCAGCATCACCCCACCGGCAGACTGAAGTAAAAAACCGACCCGTGCCCTAACTGGCTGGTGACGCCAAGCCGTCCGCCGTGGGCTTCAACGATCGCTTTGCAGATTGCCAGTCCCATGCCGGTTCCGTGGACTTGCACGCGCTGGTTTCGGCCGCGGTAGAACTTTTCGAAGACCAGGGATTGCTCAAAATCGTCGATACCGGGCCCGCGATCGGCGATGTTGATGGTGAGCATCTGGTCTCCGTCCTTGGCTTCCGCTGTGATGCGGATCGGAGCGCCGGCGGGTGAGTACTTGGCGGCGTTCTCGATCAAGTGCACCAGGACTTCTTTGGTATGAGCGGAATCCATGCGCGCGTTGGGAAGGCCGGCGGGAATTCTAACTTCCACGGGATGCTGGACCAGGAGTTGCTTCATGTCGTTGAGCGCTTCCTCGATCACGGGGCCGATGGCCGCGGATGCGAAGCGGAACTCCACTTTGTTGGCATCCAACTGCGCCATCTCGGCGGCTTCTCCGATTAGCCGGTTTAGCCGATCGCTCTCCTCGTTGATGATGGTCAGCAACTCCTGTCTTTCCTCCGGCGAATGACTAGGGCTGCCGAGCAGCGACGTCACCGAAGCTTTGATGGCGGTGAGCGGACTGCGAAACTCATGCGTGACTGAATCGAGCAGGACGGATCGCAGTTGCTCGCTTTCGCGGGCGGCCTCGGCGCGGCTGAGTTTTTCGACGGCGCCCGCGCGCTCGATGGAGATGGCAACCAGACTGCCGATGGCTTCCAGGGTTTGCCGCGAAAGCACCGACCCGGAGACACCCATGCCGCCCACTACCCGCGTGCCCATGCGTAGCGGCATGAATGCCAGTTGATGGACAGAGTCGAAGCGTGGTTCGCCGCGCACGCCAGTCAATTGCAGATCGCGCGATTCCAATCCGTCGATAGTGGGACCAGAGCGATAAATGTCGCCGCGGCTGGAAAGTGAAATTGCGGCTGACCTTATGCCGAATGACTCTACAATGTAGCGCGGGATCAGGTTCAACAGTTCGGCCGGACTGTCGCTCGAAAGCAGCAACTGGCTGAAGGCGTAGAGGCGTTCCAGTTCCTGCCGCCGCTCGATGGCCGAGCGTGCTCCGCGCCGGGCGCGCTCCGATAGTTGGCTGACCGCCAACGCGGTGACCAGGAAGGCGAAGAGTGCGATCCAGTTCTGCGGGTCGGCGATGGCCAAAACGCCAATCGGAGGCAGAAAAAAGTAATCAAGGGCGATGGTGGCAGCCACCGACATGAAAACCGCTTCCCGCAAGCCCCAGGAAGCCGAGATTCCGATGACACCCAGCAAAAACAAGAGCGCAATCGTAGTCGGATTAAGATGGAGCCAGCGGTAGCCGATGAGAGTAATTCCGGCCACCGACAGCGCCCCGATCAGGTATCCGGTTCCGGGTCTGGCGACAGCTTTCACGAGGCGATTGTAACTGACATCGACAAAGTCCGACGTCTCAACGACAATAATCGCGATGCCCAAGACTCCCGACCAGTGGCTGGAGGAATGTTCGCCGTCCAAGAAGGGAGGCAGATTCAAGCTCTTTCTTGGCTATGCTCCCGGTGTGGGCAAAACTCACACCATGCTCACCGAGGCGATCCGGCGGCACACCCGCGGCGAAGATGTGGTGATCGGAGTTGTGGAAACCCACGGCCGGAAAGCGGTGGGGGACCTGATCGCGAACCTGGAAGTGGTGCCGCGCAAGGCAATAGAGTACAAGGGCGCGCTCTTCGAAGAAATGGACGTGGACGCCATTCTCGCGCGCAAGCCCTGCGTCGTCCTGGTGGACGAACTGGCGCACACCAATATCGAGGGCAGCAAGCATCGCAAGCGCTATGAAGACGTGCTCGAGTTGCTGGATGCGGGGATCGACGTTCTTTCCACCATGAACATTCAGCACCTGGAGAGCGTGACGCCGACTGTGACGGGAGTCACTGGGATCCAGGTACGGGAAACGGTTCCGGACTGGGTGCTGCAAAGAGTCAACGAAGAGGTGATGATCGACCTGACTCCGGAGGCGCTACAGAACCGCATGCGGCGCGGAGATGTTTATCCGCAGGAGCGGGTGGGGCGGGCGCTGGGAAATTTCTTCCGCGAGACAAACCTGATCGCTCTGCGGGAGCTGGCATTGCGCCAGGTCGCGCAACAGGTGGATCAAAGCCTCGAACAGCACCGCGGAGAGGAGGAGGAAGATCGAGGCGCGGTTGCGATCCGCGAACGCATCGCGGTGTGCATCAGCTCGAACCCGGCAGCGCAGTATCTGATTGCGCGTGGCGCTCGCATGGCCCAGGCCATGAATGCCGAGCTCTTCGTCGTCTATATCGACCTCGGGCAGGATGCCAGCGAAGCCAATCAGCGGACTTTGGCCGCGAACGTCCGTTTCGCGGAAAATGTTGGAGCATCGATCGTGCGACTGAAGGGGAAGAGCGTGGCCGCAGCGGTCGCAGAATTCGTCAACGAGAAACACATCACCCAGGTTGTTTTCGGACGCTCCGCGACGCGGGGATGGAAACGATATTTCTATCTTTCCGCGATCCATCAATTTTTGCGTGACGCCCCCGCGGTCGACGTGCACATCGTGACCCAGGAACCGGGATAATCGAGCCCGTTGGAGTATAAACGTTGGATCATAAACACATTCTTGTGGTGGACGACGAATCACAGATCACGCGGGTGCTGCGGACGTCCCTGTCCAGTCACGGATATGACATTCGTGTCGCCAACGACGGCGAGACTGCGCTGGAGATCATGAAAGATTGGTCGCCGGATCTGGTCATTACCGACCTGACGATGCCCAACATGGACGGACTGGAGTTATGTCGGCGGCTGCGGACCAAGACGCAAATTCCGATCATCGTGCTCTCGGTGCGCGGTGAGGAGCGAACCAAGGTCCAGGCTCTCGATGCCGGCGCCGACGACTACGTGACCAAGCCCTTCGGTATGGAAGAGCTTCTGGCGCGCGTCCGCGCCAGTCTTCGCCGCGCGCGAACGGAGGCGTCGGATCTGGAGCCGATCGAAGCCGGCGACTTCAAGATCGACCCCGGATCCCGCACCGTTTTCGTGAAAGAACGGGCGGTCCATCTCACCCCGAAGGAATTTGACTTGCTCGCGTTTTTTGTCCGCCACGCCGGCAAAGTGATGACGCATCGCGCCTTGCTGGGCGCGGTCTGGGGTGGCGAAAGCACGGAACAGGTCGAATACCTGCGTGTGTTCGTGGCGCAGCTCCGCAAGAAGCTCGAGCCCTCGCCCATTTCTCCACGCTATATTGTGACCGACCCGTGGGTGGGTTATCGCTTCGAGCCTGGAGATTGATCGCCCTTTTTCTTTATGACTTCTTTACAAACTGCTTACCTCACTTTTATGAGGAAACCTGCTTACTGGCGATGTCGGAAGATACCTATCAGTTTGCCGTGTTCCCTCGTGCCCAATTGGTCCGCACTTGGAGGAGGTTGTGTGCAAGATCTGATCTTTGTCGCAATCGCGATTGCGTTTTTTGCGCAATCGCTGGGTTATGTGCAATTCTGCGATCGAATTCGCTGAGGACAAAACGCCTGAGGCAAATCAATATGAATGCTGAATCGATCATCATGCTGATTGTAAGTGCAACATCGTGAAAGGCGGGATGCGCGAGCGCTTCAACCATCTACGCGCCATGGGGATCAAGACCGTCATGATCACCGGCGACAATCCCCTGACGGCGGCGGTGATCGCACGCGAGGCGGGCGTGGACGATTTTCTAGCGGAGGCGATTCCGAAAGAAACGATGGACCTGATTCGCCGTGAGCAGGCCGACGGAAAGCTGGTTGCATGACCGGCGATGGCGATAACGATGCGCCCGCGCTGGCTCAAGCCGATGTGGGTGTGGCCATGAATACCGGCACGCAAGCCGCGAAAGAGGCTGGGAACATGGTGGACCTGGATTCCAATCCCACCAAGCTCATCGAGGTGGTGGCCATCGGCAAGCAGTTGCTGATGACGCGCGGGGCGCTCACCACATTCTCGATTGCGAACGACGTGGCCAAATATTTCGCCATCATTCCGGCCATGTTCGCCGGAACCTTTCCGGTGCTGAATGCACTGAACGTCATGCGGCTGCAAACGCCGCAGTCGGCCATACTTTCCGCCGTTATTTTTAACGCACTCATCATCGTTGCCCTGATTCCGCTGGCGCTGCGAGGAGTCGCGTACAAGCCGATGAGCGCCGAATCTCTGCTGCGGCAGAATCTGCTGGTCTATGGATTTGGCGGACTGGTGGTCCCGTTCATCGGCATAAAGCTAATCGACATGTTCATCACCGGTATCAAGCTGGTGTAGCGAAGGCCGGTATCGAGAAGATCGAGTTGAGAAGACAATGAAAAAAATCTGATCACAGCGGTACTCATGACAATTGCGACGACGGTTCTGTTGGGAATTCTGTATCCCCTGCTGGTAACAGCTCATCTTCCCCAAGCAGGCTAACGGCCAGTTGATCAAGGGGAAAGACGGAGTCGTAGTTGGTTCTCGAATCATCGGGCAGCCATTTTCGGGGCCCGGCTAGTTCCATTCGCGGCCATCCGCCGCAGGCTACGATGCCAGCGCTTCCGGCGGCTCAAATTTAGGCCTGACCAACGCGCAGTTGATCGCTCGCGTCAATGGAGACGTTGCCAAGCTGCAAGCCGAGAATCCCGACACTTCCATCCCCGTCGATCTGGTGACGACATCGGGTTCTGGACTGGATCCGGATATTTCGCCGGCGGCGGAGTTTCAGATTCGGCGCGTGGCGTCGGAACGCAAGATCCCGGAAGCTGAAGTCGCACAGCTGGTTCGTGAGAACTCCGAGAACCGGCAATCGGGATTCCTGCGTGAGCCGCGGGTGAACGTACTCGAACTGAATCTTGCGCTCGATGCGCGCTACGGACGAGTTCGCTAGAACTCCGTGCTCCAGCCGCACCCTGCCGTGACACTACAATAGACCTGTGAAGAATCTCGGCATCCTGCTGTCCGGACGCGGCTCCAACTTTGTGGCCATCGCCGACAGCATTGCGGCTGGCCGGATATCGGATGCCCGCATTGCTATCGTGATTTCCAACCGTGAAGATGCTCCCGGCTTGGAAACCGCCCGCCAGCGGGGTCTGAACGCATTCGCCATTCCATCCAAAGGCAAGCCACGCGAGGAGCACGACCGCGAAGTTGTGGCTGCGCTTCTGGACAACAAAGTCGACCTCGTCTGCCTCGCCGGTTACATGCGCCTGCTCTCGCCTTGGTTCGTGCGGCAGTTTCCGGCAAGAATTCTCAACATCCATCCCTCCTTGTTGCCCGCATTTCCCGGCCTCGAAGCGCAGCAGCAGGCCTTCGCCTACGGGGTGAGAGTATCAGGCTGCACGGTGCACCTGGTGGATGAGGAACTCGATCACGGTGCCATCATCGTGCAGAAAACCGTGCCCGTGCTCGACTCCGACGACGAGCACACGCTTGCCGAGCGCATACTCGAGCAGGAACACATCGCCTACACCGAAGCAATCAAGATTGTGCTGGAAGGAAGATTTGAAATCGCCGGCAGGCGGCTCGTGCGAGGTTAGAGGGCGGAGGGCAGATTGCAGAAGTGAAACCCGACGCGTCGTGAATCCCAGATTTTACTTCTGCAATCTGACCTCTCACCTCTGCAATCCTACATAATGAGTTCGTTGCTTTTCCTCACGATCGGGTGCTGCATCACCTCAAGTTCGTTCTTCACCAGGTTCAGTCCGTACACGCACTGCTCAAATCTGTGCGAGAGTTGCGCGAACAGCGGCGCCACCTTGGCGTATTCGAAGTGCTCAAACTTGGAGACGATGTAGTAACTTTCTTTCCCGGCTTTCACCCAATCGACGAAATTTTCCACCCTCTGGCGGCGCAGGCGATAGTGATTGATGCTCTCCGGAAACATGCCGGCATAGAACAGCGTAAAGTCGCCAATGTGCTTGCGGACCTGGCGTTCGCGGTCGAACGAGGGCGCCGGACCGTAGATCGGGTCCGACTCGATCAGCATTTCGCCCACATCGTTCAGCGGCTTCCCCGACGCACTGCGAATTTTCAACAACTGCTCGGCATCGCAAAACTCCGACAGCAGATGTGCGACGTAGTTCACGATTTGTGGATCGCGAATGCCAATCTCCTCGGCATAATGACGGCCGACCAGTTCAAGAAACAACTGCTGTAGCGGATGCGCCTCCGGAATTTCCATGGCCCCACTTCCCTCCTAAACCGGTCCCCTATGGTTCCTATCGGAACAGAACCTCGTGCGGATTAGATACCGTGAATCCCGATCTAACACAAGTACCCGTTCGAGCCACTGCTTTGGTTAGAAGCCCGCGTGGGGCGCGGCGTTTCGGCGGTATTGCTGGCAGTCAACGCGGGCGGCTGCCAATTCTGCATCGCGGATCGAAAAACATGATTTACTGAATCTATTTACACGATGAGGTACTAAGACGGAGGCGCAGTGGAGCGAATCAACATTTCAAGCGGGACACCTTGGGAGCCGATTGTCGGTTACTCTCGTGCGGTTCGTGTCGGCGCGTATGTCCACGTTGCGGGCACAACCGCAACTGGAGCCGACGGCAAGATCGTCGGCGCGGGCGATGCCTACGCGCAGGCGGTTCAGACCCTCTCGAACATCGAACGCGCATTGGAGCGGGCTGGAGCTTCACTGAAAGATGTCGTCCGCACGCGCGTGTTCCTCACCAACATTGCGGATTGGGAAAAAGTAGGAAAAGCCCACGGAGAATTTTTCCGCGACATTCGTCCGGCGAGCACGATGATGGCGATCACCGCCCTGGTCTCTCCGGAGATGCTGCTGGAAATCGAAGCGGAAGCAATCATCCCCAACGCAGAGTAAATGAAATGGCGGAAGCCGGAGCGAGAACCAGGCTTCCGCCATCATTTGCCGTGGGCTGCCAGCGTGAACCGCTAACGACGGCGTTTCTTGCGGGCAACTTTTTTCTTTGCCGCCTTCTTTGCTCGCTTCTTTGCCGCTTTTTTCTTAGCCGGCTTAGCCTTTTTCCTAGCAGCCGGTTTTTTTGCGGCTTTCTTCTTCGGCTTCTTTGCCGCCTTCTTCTTGGCAGGAGCCTTCTTGACTGGCGCTTTCTTGGCCGGCGCCTTCGTCTTCGGAGGCTCGCTTTCGCCGCCACCCGATGGAATTACGGGCGCAGGTTCTCGCACCGGTGGCGGCGTGTGAATCTCGTCGTCTTCCTCTACGAGAACGGGTTCTTCTTCCTCTTCTTCCTCTTCTTCCAAATCTTCTTCCAGCGATTCGCCGTAGGCGCCGCTGTCACCGTATTCGTCCGTCTCATCGTCCCGACCGTAGAGAGTCGGATCATCGAAGCGCATATCTCCTCCTGATATTTGAATTAGGACAACCCGCTGCGAAACTGCACAAGCTTCTCGGTAATGGCGCGCGATTATAGCACGGACAGTTTCACGGGGCAGTATCGTGCATTCTCTCCCGATTTGCGAGGAAAATTATGAGACAGAAAAAGACAGGGTAAGTCCTGGCGAAATAAAGGCGAAATCGGAGAACGTCGCCGGTCCTATTCGTATGCCAACGCGTCGATAGGATCCTTCTGCGCCGCCTTGAACGCCGGATACAGCGCCCCGGCCATCGCGCCCACGACCGCAATCAGGGTGGCACGCACGATCCAACCACCGTCTACCACCACCTGCAGCAGCGGGAACTTGCGGGCCAGCCCTGCCCGGGCCGCCATACTGACCACGATGCCCAGCACGATGCCACCAAGGGCCAGCAGCAGCGTCTCGCGCAGCACCACATTCACGATGTAAAGCTTCGACGCCCCCATTGACTTCAGAATGCCTATTTCGCGGGTCCGCTCCATCACCGCGGTGTACATTGCCTGAAAGATCACGATGAATCCGATGACCACCGAAATACCGACCACGACATTGATGAAAGTGGAAAGCCCCGGATAATTGCTCGTGGTCATCATGGCCAGGTAGGATGCCATCGAGGTGGCCACGTAGCGCTCCATGCCCGGCACGCGCTTGATCTCGTCGACCACCGCGTCCGCGTTCGCCGGGTCGTCGAGCTTGAGATAGAAGATGGTGGCCTTGTCCTTGGCGCCGATGAGGTCCTGCATCGTGCTCAGCGGAACAAATTTACGGGCACCCTTGCCCCGTTCCACGATTCCGCAGATGCGAAACCTGTTGTTTAGAATTTCGATCGTTTCACCCACCTTGGCATGATTGGATTTGGCAAAAAGATCGTCGACCAGCACGTCGTGTGGCCCCTGAAACGGTCCGCCCTCCAGGTAGTGAAAGCCGGTCGACATGCCTTCATAGGTGGGCAAATCGATACCCGCAATAATCTCTAGCGTGCCTGTCGAAGCGACCTGCGTGATCACCGGGGCCACATTCTGCACATGGGTTAACTTGGCCAGCACGTCTCCGACCTTGATCGGCATAGGCGCGCCCGAAAACGCACCGATGAACGAAGACCCCGGCGGCCGCACCAGCACGTCGGCCCCGATTCCGGCGGTTCGGTTGCGGGCGTCCTGCAGCATCCCGAGGCAGAGGCCTACGATCAGCAGGATCAGCGTGACTTCAAGCGCTACGGCCACAATGCTAATCAGCGATCGGACCGGCCGGTACACGAGATTCCCGACGATCATGCGATTCATCATGACTCTTCCAGAGGCTAACCAAGAACTACTTCCTTTGGCTATTCGCGGTCTTCGGCACGCTGGCATTGGGCCGGTCGAGGTTCACTACGTCGGCTCCGGGCGGTTGCTCCAGCGCGAACTGGTCGTCGGTCAGCGGTTTATTGATTTCCAGTTTGACCATGCTCAGGATGATGTCGTAATTCTCACGCGGACGTCCGATCTGAATAATATTCGGGAACAGAGTCCCATCGTAGTCTTTGTAATCCTGGTAGTGGGCGTCGGTCGCGACGTTACCCTGCTGGTCATAGATCCTTTGCCGGTACGGCAGGAGGTCGGTTCGGCTGAACTCGATCTTGCGCGACAAATACCAGCCCTGCGGACCGTTGCGGATAACCAGCAGGCTGTAATTCGGCTGTTCGACACGATGTTTCTTCGAATCGAGGACGGTTTCAAAGCCGTTATCCATCACGGCTTCGTCCTGGCCAATTTCGGGCAGCAGCAGCGCGTCGTAAATGTATTGCGGCCGCATGTTCTCCAGCCGCTTGTCGGGCTGGTAGTTGTCCGCATGGTTCGAGCCCACGACAAACTTATTCTGCGGCGGGATCCACACCTTGAAGTCCTGCCCGTCGCTCACCATGTCGAAGGCCGTATTCCGCACCACCGGCATCAGGCCCTTCATGCGCAGCATGGCCGGCTTGCGCGCCAGCACGTAGCCGCGAATCTCTTTGTAGTCGGTGGCCCGGCCGTTTTTTACGTCTACAGACGAAGCGTCGAGATCCACGGTCGCCTGCATGGACTGAATCTTGGCGGCCTGGGTGTTGACGTAGTCGATCAACTCCTGCTGCGTCGCGGTTTTCAACGGACGGTCGGAGAACTGGCGGTCCACAGTCCGTGTCCGGAAAAGACATCCGCTCAGCGGAACAGTGGCCGCCGACAGAAATAGAACAAAAAACAGGCGCAGATGAGGACGATACATTCCTATGCCAGTACCTGAGGAGACTCTTGCCACATGGGTATCAGACTAGTATAAGGCAGCGGAGGGTTCGGCGCTTAAGCAGGGGCGAGAACGGTTCGTATCAAGGGCGTGACCACCACGTTCCAACAGGAGTTTATCGGCTTGTTTCTTGATGTTTACTGCGTTGTTTACTTCTTGGTTACTAGCCTGGGACTCCACGAAAAAACGACCCTCGATCTTTTGGAATGATAGAGTTAAGCAAAAATAAAGGACTTACATGCAAAATATTCCGGAATAAGGGTTTACTTGTCAAACCGCGCTGAAAATGGCTTTGGGGCAGCTTCAAGGGCTGTCTTGGTGGACGGGGACGCCTCGGAACTGCCCCAATCAAGTTGTCTCGTGCGGCGGTCTGGGTGTCTGTGACGCATGGCCCGGATGTTTGTGACGAAATTAGACAGCAGTTAGCGCAGGCCGAGAGAGCGACGATAGGCGGCGACGTTCCGATTATGTTCTTCGAGGCTGCGGGCGAAGCGGTGATGCCCGTTGCCATCGGCGACGAAATAGAGAAATCTCGTGTTTTCGGGGTGCAAAGCCGCTTCCAGAGAGCTTCTCCCCGGATTGCCGATCGGCCCTGGCGGCAGCCCAGGGAATCGGTAAGTGTTATAGAGCGATTTCACCGACAGGTCGGCGTGATGGAGGCTTCCCTGGTACGTCCCCGTCAACAACTCCGCGTAAATGACGCTCGGATCGGCATCGAGTGCCATGTCTTGCGCCAGCCGGTTGTAGTACACGCTGGCCACGAGCGCCCGCTCCTCCGGAGCCGCAGTCTCTTTTTCTATGATCGAGGCCATGGTGACGACCCTTGCTACTTCGGCCGTCAGCCCGATCTGTTGCGCCACCTGCCGAAACTGATGGACCATCTCCGCTGCCATCTCCTCCAGACTCTGCGTCCGCGTGAACTGGTAGGTGTTGGGGAAGAGATAGCCCTCGAGCGATTTGGCCTCCGGCGCCAGATCCGAGATCAACGGAGTCTGGGTTTCGGCGACCTGCAGAAAATCGGCCGCCGGCCCGAGCCCCGCATCTTCCATCGCCTTGGCGATGTCGAACATCGTATAGCCCTCGGGAATGGTGACCACGTGGAAGTAAATGTCGCCGCGCGCGATCCGCTGGTAAACCTGGGGAAGGGTCGCCGCGCGCTCGAAACGATACTCGCCCGCCTTCAACGAGGGCTTGGGGTGCAGCGCGTGCCAGAGCCAGAAAACACGTTCGCTGCGGATTACTCCCGCCTTTTTCAACTCTGCCGCAATGCGCCGCGTCGAATACCCGGGATGCAGTAGCAAAGAGGTCTTCGCGGGCGGCGTGACCGGGACATAGACCTGCCACGCCACCCAGCCGCCAACGGCGAGAACGACGAGCAAGAATAGTGTGATCAGTGTGCGCAAGGTTTTAGTGTAGAGGGCTTTTCAGAATGCCACAAAGTGGCCGGAGTACAGGGCCATGTGGGAAGCGGGGGCCTCGCTTGGACGGGGCAAAGCCCCGTCCCCACACACGTCTCGGCGGTCAAAATGCTTTCTACTCGCCCAGCCAATCCGCATACGGTTTCATCGACTCGACGTGATCGCAGACGATCTTGATCGCGCCGGTGATCGGAATGGCGAGCACCAGCCCGATTGCTCCCCAGACCGCTCCCCAGAACAGCAGCGCGATCGTCACCGCCAGCGGATTGATTTTCAGCCGGCTCCCCAGCAGCTTGGGATAGAGAACATTCAGCGCCAACAGATGCATTCCGACCACGCAAACTGCCACCACCACCAGGTCTCCGGGCTCGAGTTGCCCTAGACCGACCAGGATCGGCGGCACCATGGCCAGCACAATTCCAAGGTACGGAACGAGGCTCAGAAAGCCGCTGAGAAAGCCGACGAAGTAGAAGAACGGCACGTGCAGCAACCCGAAAATCCCCACGCTCACGGCCGAAATCATGAGCCCGATCAACAGGTTCCCGACAATGAAGCTTTGCAACATTTTCCCGATTAGTCCCAGCGTGACGAATGCCGTGTGCCGGTGGTGGAAAGGAAACAGCATCACGGTGGCCGAACGCGCGTGGCTGTGCCAAGTCAGCAGAAAGTAGGCCAGGAAGGGGACGAACGACGCGGCCAGGAGGATGTCGGTCACTGTGCCGGCTCCGTGGGTAAGCGCCTCGGACCAACTCTGCACCTGCCGCACCGGCACAACATTCGTGTCCTCTGGGCCGACCACCTCGCCCGTCTTCTCGAGCCGTTCCGCCTGCTGCTGGTAGGGCTGCAGCATGGAGCGGATCTTCTGCGAATACTTGGGAAGGTTGTCCGCGAAAGTGAGAGCCTGGTTATACGAGGCAACGGTGACGCCATAGAGCACGGCCAGCAGCGCGATCACGCTGATCAGCGCGGCCATGGCTCTCGGAATGTGCAGATACTCCAGCGCCTGCACCACCGGAGAGAGCATAAAGGTCAGCAGGATGGCAAAGAACAGCACTGCCAAAACCGACTCGCCGTAATACGCGAACATGACGATCAGGCCCATGCCCAGCAGCGTCAGCGACCAGTGATGCCCGTTTCGTGTTTCCGTGGTTTCCATAGGGTGTGGTGGCTCACCTCGACTCCCGACTGGGCAATCATTCTGCCCTACTGCCGAGAGAATTGCACGAGCCCAATTGTGCTAGCGGCTGGACGGGTGAGACGCCCGTCCCTCCACCAGCATTGCAGAAGCAAGGAGCTTTTCGCTTGTGCATCTACAATTAAGGGATGGACGCACCTGGGATGCCTGGCCACAACCGCATTCTGGCCCTCGATGTCGGCTCAAAAAGGATCGGTGTGGCCGTCTCGGACCCGCTCGGCATCACCGCGCAGGGATTGGATACGATCCAGCGTCAGAACAAACGTCGCGATCTGGAGGCCCTGGGGCAAGTGCTGGCGAAATACAAGGTCCGGGAGATTGTGGTCGGCCTGCCCCTGCGCTTGAGCGGCGCGGAAGGAACGCAGTCGGAAAAGATGCGCCGTTTTGCCGACGATCTGCACGCTCACTTCGGTGTGACCGTCCATCTGTGGGACGAGCGTTGGACCTCAACCGAGGCCAACCGCCTGCTGCGTGAAACCGATCTGTCAATCAAGAAGCGCGGACAAGCGGTCGACCGGATGGCCGCCATCCTGATTCTTCAATCCTGGATGGAAGCCCACCCCGCTCGCTGACAAAGACAGGCCTTCCCTGCGCCCTCGGTGGCTGCAGTAGTGAACACCTCTTACCACAGAAGAAACAGGGGTCCACGGAACTCTTGCTAAGGAGCGCATCGAACGGGGTCAAGAGGCAAGTTCGGTAATTTCCGGGAAGCGCAGGTTACATTTCGTTAGCGCCTTGGTCAGCGCCTGTTCAATCAGACTCTCATCGCAGTTGCGCGAGATGGCGATTTCGCTGACCAGCAAATAGCGGGCGCGTTCCAGCATCTTTTTTTCGCGGAAGGAGAGCGACTTGGCCTGTGCGAGGATCAGCAGGCTTTTCAGCACCGCCGCCACGTCGGAGAGCGACCCGGTGCGCATGCGATCGGAATTCTCCTTAAACCGGTCTTTCCAGTCCGCCGCGTTAATGCATTCGCCGGACGAGAGGTACTCCACAATCTTCTCTACCTCGCCATTGCGCACCACCGGACGCATCCCGACGCTGTTGACGTTAGCAAACGGCACCATCACCTTCAAGCTGCTGGCTGCGATTTTCAGCAGGTAGAATTTCTCGACCGTGGTCCCCATGTTCCGGCTGCTGATCTGTTCGATGATTCCGACGCCGTGGTTAGGGTAAACGACCTTATCGCCGATGTGGAAAACGCCATTGCCGTTCATGGAGGGGGCCCTCGCCCGAGGGTGCTGGATAACTCCTGTTAGTTTAGCCGAGCGCGTCACCGAAGGCAACCGAAGAAGCTCAGGGCCGGGCTGCCCGGGTTAAGTCATTCTGGGTTAGTAGGTTGGACCGGGAGGGAGTAGCAGGTAAAATCGCCAACCCGAGTGCCGGTTCCCAATGGCGGAGGGTTATAATGCCCAAAGCGATGACGGACCAGATCAAAAAGAAGCTCAGCGACGAGTTGAACATGCTCGAGTATGAGTTGGCCCACGACATACCCAGAGAGCTCAAAAAGGCCGTCGCCATGGGCGACCTGAGCGAGAACGCCGAATATCACATGGCTAAGCAGCGCCAGGAGTACCTGAAGGCGCGCGTCCGCCAACTGGGCAAGCGACTGGCCGACCTGTCGCTGATCAACATGAACAACATCCCCAAGGATAAGGTCGGCCTGGGCTCGACCGTGACCATCTACGACGGCACCAAGAATGAAGAAATGGAATATCAGCTGGTGACCAGCGAAGAGTCCGACGTGGCCGCCGGCAAAATTTCAACCACCTCGCCGATCGGACGCGCCCTGCTGAATAAGAAAGTTGGCGACACCGCCACGGTCGTCACGCCGGGCGGAAGCCGCGAAATGGAAATCCTGAAGCTCTCGACCATGCACGAGATTGCTGAAGCCAAGCTGGAAGCCGAACTGGAAGCGGAACCGGAACGGGAAACGGAATGAGCGGTGAAGTAGTGTCACCAGTTTGTCGGCAAGGTTAGGAGTATGGGCCTATGACTTGGACCAGCGGAGTCGGTCGCACCTGCGGCGTTCTGCTCGATGCCATCGTGCGCCTGCTCGCTCTCTCGCGCATCAATCCGAATGTTCTGACCCTGATGGGACTGCTGGTCAACACATATGCCGCGTTTTTATTTGGATACGCCAATGGCGACAATCAGCGCCGCATGTTTTTCTACGCCGGACTGGTCATCATCGGATCGGGATTCTTCGACCTTGTAGACGGCCGCGTCGCCCGCGCCTCCAACCAGGTCACCCGCTTCGGAGGTTTTTTCGATTCCATCGTTGACCGCTACAGCGATGCGTCGCTCTTCCTGGGATTGCTGGTTTTTTACGGCCGTGGGAACCGGTTCTTCTACGTAGTGCTGGCTGCGCTGGCTATGATCAGCGCCATCATGGTCAGCTACGCCCGGGCCCGCGCGGAGTCGCTCATCGGCAGCTGCAAGGTCGGCTTCATGGAACGCCCCGAGCGCCTGGTGCTGCTGATCATCGGCGCCCTGTTCAACGTCATGGCCCCGGTGCTCTGGGTGATCGCCGTGCTTTCAACCATCACCGTAATCCACCGCGTCCTCTACACCTGGCAGCGGACAACGGAAATGGACGCTCCCGCCAAGGCTGCCTGAGCGCACCTGAACGATGGAGCGACGGTGCGTCTCCGCCCGTCCACCGCGAACCACGTGTCCAAATCGCTGCTCATCGAAACCAAGACTTTTCGGGTGCTAGACTATTTGCCGCAACTTTGATCGAGGTCTGAAAGTGCCACAAAATCCCGTTCTAGTCGTTCACGGCGGTGCGTGGGCCATTCCCGACGACATGGTCGACGCGCACCTCAAAGGCGTGCGCAATGCCGCCGCCGCCGGATGGCGCGCGCTGCAATGCGGCGGCTCGGCTCTTGATGCGGTCGAAGAAGCCGTGGTCGTTCTCGAAGACGACGAAACCTTCGACGCCGGCCGCGGCAGTTTCCTGAACCGCGACGGTAAGGTGCAACTCGACGCTTTCATCATGGACGGCTCGACCCTCCGCGGCGGCGGCGTTGGTTGCGTCGAGCGTCTGCGCAACCCGGTGCGCGCCGCCAGGAAAATTTTGAGCGACAGCTCGCACGTCTATTTTGTCGCCGAAGGCGCCGAGCGCTTTGCTGCCGAGCACGGCATTGCTCTCTGCCGCAACGAGGATCTCGTCATTCGAAGGGAGATCGAGCGCTTGCGCGAATATCAGGCGCAGGGCTCAAATCACGGCAACGATCTCTTCGCTCCCGCCATTTCGCACGACACCGTCGGAGCCGTCGCGCTCGACCACCATGGCAATATCGCGGCTTCGACCTCAACGGGCGGCACGCTCAATAAAGATCCCGGCCGCCTCGGGGACTCTTCGCTCATCGGCTGCGGCTGCTATGCCGACAATCTCAGCGCCGCCGTTTCGACCACCGGATGGGGCGAACCGATCATGAAGCTCGTGCTCGCGAAGTGGGCGGCGGATCGCGTCGAATCCGGCAGTTTGCCCGAATGGGTGGCCAGGGAAGCGATGAACTATCTGAAGCAGCGCCTCAACGGCCACGGCGGTATCATTCTGCTCGATGCTCGGGGCCGCTACGGAATTGCCCACAATACTCCCCGCATGGCTTGGGCGCTGCATACTATCCAGAAGCAGGAAGCGGGAGTCCAACGTCCCGTATAGCAGAAGAACGCAGGAGACACATGGAAACCGCTCAATGGCGCGACTATCTCGGTGACGCGATTCGCGATTGGGAACCAAGACGCATTTTGTATAACCTGTTGCTCGCGGCCATCGTGGTCGCTCATTTTGTGAAGGAACTGCCGTTTTCGAAAACCGTTGTGCAGTTCAATTCACTTCTGCTTTTGTTCGTGCTGGCCGTGCTTGCGAACGTCGCGTATTGCGCAGCCTATGTGCCAGATGTCTTTGCCCAAATGTCGAGCATGCGCAATTCCTGGCTACGCCACCGGTGGGCGCTGTTTATTGTCGGCCTGGCGCTCGCAGCCGTTCTGACGCATCTCTGGTCTCTGGCAATGTTCGGCCACAACGCACAATAGAAGCAAAAAACCGAACTTTCCCCGGTTCCCGTCAGTTGCGCAGAAAAAAGATGTGCGCAACTTTTCACAATTCCATAATCCAGCCTTAACATTCCGGGTTTATCAATGCGGTATTCCCACCTCTCGATTCTTTCAATAGTTGTTCGACCGTCTTGGTCTTGGAGCTTCAACCGAAACGATCTTGGAGGATCACGATATGAAGATCACGAGTTTCCTTCCCGGAGTCGGCCTCGCGGCGCTTCTGGCCGTGACAAGCTTCGCGTTCGCTCAAATTCTACCGACCGGTGCAACCATTACACCGAGCGCGGCCCCGGGCTCGGTGTTTGTACCTTTGACAACTTCTTTGCAGGACGTTCCGACCTATACGCCGGATGGTGCCGAGACCACAGTCATTAGCCCGGACGGCAAGACTTTGATGATCCTGACCAGCGGTTACAACCTGAACGAAAACTCAAGCGGCAACTTTCCAGGGGCGGATTCCGGTGAGTTTGTTTTCGTTTATGACATCTCCACGCCCGGTGCGCCGGTGGAAACACAAGTAGTACAGTTGTTGAACTTTGCAGAAACCTTCGACGGGATCGTGTGGGCCCCGAACGGCTCCGCATTCTATGTTGGTGGCGGAGGCGACGACGAGGTGCACACTTTCACGCTGCAGAGCGGACAGTGGGCGGAACTCGGCACGCCGATCAGCCTCGGTCATAACTGCGATCTGATGTGCCAGGAGACCGAAACCGGCCCGACCGCTGCGATCCTCGGCGTCACCGCCGATGGCAATACGCTCTTCGTAGCGAACCACGAAACTGACTCCGTCACCTCGGTTGACCTGGTCCACGGCGCGGTTCTGCAGGAATACGATCTTCGTCCCGGCATCATCAATCGCGCACAAACGGGCGTTCCAGGTGGAGAGTTCCCATATGGAGTCGCCGTCGTGGGCAACAACACCGTTTACGTCTCCAGCGTTCGCGACCGCGAAATCGACGTGCTGAATTTTACCAATGGTGTTCTAACGCTTACCAACCGGATACCGGTCGCCTGCAATCCGGAAAAGATGGCTCTCAATGCCGCCCAAACCAAGTTGTTCGTCGTGGCGGCCAACTCCGACGAGTTGATCATCATTAACACCGCGACCAACACGGTGATGAGCGAGGTCAATGCCAGTGCGCCGGCCGGTGTTCTGGGCAATGGCAAAACGGTGCCTAAGGGCAGCAATCCCAACAGCGTTACGCTTTCGCCCGACGAGACCACGGCCTACGTCACGGACGGCGGCACCAACGCGGTGGCCGTTATCAGCCTCACCGGAAAGAAGCCAGTCGTCACAGGGCTCATCCCCACTGGCTGGTACCCCAATTCTGTCAGCGCCAGCCCGGATGGTTCCACTCTCTACGTCGTGAACGGCAAGAGCGTAGAAACTCCGAATCCGGCGAACTGTCGCTACATCAATAACAATCCCGGCGGTGGCTTCGGTTCGGCCTGTCAAACCTTATTTTCACAGGATGGCGCCGGCAAGCAGTATGCGTGGCAGAACGAGTACTCAGGGTTCCTGACGCTGCCCGTGCCCAATGCGGTTCAACTCGCGGACTTAACTGGACAAGTGGCGCAAAACAACGGCTTTAACTTCCAGTTGAGCGCGAACGACATTGCGACCATGACTTTCCTGCAACAGCACATTCAACACGTCATTTACATCGTGAAAGAGAATCGTACCTTCGACCAGATCCTCGGCGACCTGACGAACGGAGCCAACGCGGATCCGGCCTACACCCAGTTCCCAGCCTCAGTCACGCCGAACTTCCACAACTTTGCCAACAACTTTGTGACCTTCGACAACTTCGACGACAGCTCGATGGTGAGCATGGACGGCTGGCAGTGGTCCACCGCGGCACGCGCTCTCGATATGAACGAGAAGTGCGTTAAAGTCAACTACGGCAAAGGTGGCTGCCAGTACGATAGCGAAGGCACGGCACGCAACATTAACGTTGCCATCACGGGCGTCGCTGCTCGTCAGGTGGAACAACCGCTCTATCCGCCCGATCCGAACCTGCTACCCGGAAACGCCAACGAAGTTGCCGCCGACGGTCCCGAAGGCGAACAGGGCTTAGGCTATATCTGGGATGCCGCGATCAAGGCTCACCTTACCGTTCGCAACTACGGGTTCTACACCGATCTAGGTGCTTTTGATGTACGAAACATCTCTCCCTATCTCACCGCTCCTTGCGCCGCGAAGCCTCCGATTCAGGTTGCCTTCCCGGCACACGTCGCACTGCTCCATCGCACCGATCTCTGTTTCCGTCCCTTCGACCAGAGCTTTCCGGATTTCTTCCGCTACGTGGAATGGGCGCGGGAATTCGACCAGCAGGTAAAGCACAACAATATGCCCAGTTTGACCTTGCTGCGCTACGATCATGACCACTTCGGCAACTTCAGCACTGCTAGTTTCGGTGTGAACACGCCGGAACTTCAAATTGCCGACGACGACTACGCGGTAGGGCTGACGGCCGATAAGATCGCCCATAGCCCCTACGCCGGCAACACGCTCATCTTCGTGATTGAAGACGATCCCCAGGATGGCGCGGACCACGTCAGCGGCGACCGCAGCCTTGCGTTCATCATTGGGCCTTATGTGAAGCAGGGTGCTGTCGTTTCCAATCCCTACTCGACGGTCAGCATGGTCCGAACGATCGAAGAAGTCCTGGGCCTGCCCCCGCTGGGCGTACATGACGCGGGTGTTCCGCCCATGACGGACGCCTTCAATATCTCGCAAGCGGGCTGGACCTATTCCGCAATCCCGTCCAGCTTCCTTTACAACACCACACTGCCGATCCTCAACAAGTACGTTATCAACCGGGACAACCTGCCACAGCCGACGCACGATGCGGCTTGGTGGGAAGCACAAACCAAGGGCATGGACTTCAGCCAGGAAGACCGGATCCCTACGGAGAAATTCAATCGGATCCTCTGGAAAGGCATAATGGGCAGCAAGCCCTATCCCGCGTTGAAGCCCGGCAAGACTGTGTCCGAGACGAAGGAAGCGGGCAGGAACGGCTCAGAATAAGCACCGAGCCGTAATCCAGCAAGCATTCCCGGCTATCCTTTTCCGATGGGGACAGCCGGGAGTATCTTAGTTCAATCGGCTAATGCGATCGGCTGTCTTAGCATGGGAGCAGCCGTGCTAATGGAATCGAAAATGAAGAAGTTTGGTTGGGTTCTGGTTCTCCTCTTCGGGGTGCTCTCACTGAAATCGCTTTCTCAGACTCTCGTGACCACAGGCGTCGTGCGCGGAGTGGCCCGAGACAGTTCGGGCGCTTTGGTTCCGGGTGTCACGGTTGTTCTGTTGGCTCGCAATACCAGCCAGCAGTCGGCGCGTACAACTAATGATGCCGGGATTTTCGTCTTCCCCTCCCAGCCCGTCGGAACTTACCGCCTGGAAGCGACGGCTGCGGGGTTCCGCAAGGAAGTCGTCGAAGGCGTCACTGTGCAGGTCGGGCAGCCCATCACCGTGAACGTCCGCCTCCAGCCCGGAGCCGCTAGCGAGTCGATTACCGTAACTGGCGAATCCCCTCTGCTGCGAGCCGAAGACTCTGACCAGAGTTCCGTGGTCGATCGCGAGCTCCTGGAGAGTCTGCCGCTCAACGGAAGGCGTTTCCTCGATTTGACGCTGCTCGTTCCGAATGCCACGCCCGACGGCCAGGCGGGACTGGTAAGTTTCGCGGGCGAACAAGGCGGCGAGGATACAGGCTACGCCAACGGTAATGGCGCCAACTCGTTTACCGTGGACAGTGCCAGCGCCACCAGCAACTACTTCGGCAACGCCCGCGGCGGCGAGAAAGTTCCGTACATTTTTGGCGAGAATGCTATCGAGGAGTTCCAGGTTGCCGTCTCTCCGTATCGCGCCGACTATGGCGGAGCCGCTACCGGCTTCGTGAACGTGGTGACGCGCTCCGGCAGTGACGCTGTCCATGGGAGCGCCTTTTATTACAACCGCAATTCTGGAACCGGAGCGAACGATGCCATCGATAAGGCCAACGGCTTTTCTCGCCCGGTCGACATTCTGCAGCAGTTCGGCGGAAGCGTTGGCGGTCCTATCGTTTCGCACCGTGCCTGGTATTTCGTGGATTACGAGCAACAGCGCCGCAAGAATCCCATCACCGCCATCAACCCTGGTTTTACGGGACTGGATGAGACCGATTTCGGCGTGCCCGCCGGCGTGTCGCTTCCAGCCCCCAATGCCACTTTCCCCGTTCCCAGCAACCTGTCTTCGCCGGATCCTACGAATCCCGTTTATTTGCAGGATGTCTCCAATGCCCTGAATGCCATCCGATCGAATCTTGGGGTGCAATCTCGTTTTGGCTATGACTGGTCGCTGTTTTCGAAAATCGACTACCGCGATGCAAAAGACGACCGCTTTTACCTTAGCTTGAACTGGAACCGCTTTGATTCCCCAAACGGCTTCATTCCGGGGCCACAAACTGCGCTCTTCGGCAGGAGCGCGCTGGCCAACGCCTTCGTGCGCGATTACCACGCGAGCACCGGCTGGAGCCACGCCTGGGGCAGCAATCTGCTGAATGAAATCCACGCCAGCTTCTCGCGCGACGATCAGTTCTCCACGCCCACCGGGCAGGTCAATCCCGTCTATCCAACCGCCGATCTGGAAGGTGACGTTTCCGACTTCCAACTCGGTAACGCCGGTTTTGCCGGCGGACATACTGACGAAGCCATCTGGCAGATTTCCGACCACGTGAGTTATGTGCGTGGCAAGCACACTTTAAAATTCGGAGTCGAGTTCACGCGCACCCATCTCACCGACTTGGCTTTCGGCGGCTTTGATCCCGATGCCCAACAGCAAAACGGAACTTTCCGCGGCACCTACAGTTTTCCCGACCTGCCCAGCTTTGCCTTGGGAATCTACGACAACTTCTTTCAGAGCACGGGCCGGCCCAAGTTTTCTTTCAACGTCCCCTATCTCGGGTTCTATGTTCACGACACGTACCAGATTCGCCCGCGTCTTACGCTTGATTTCGGTGTGCGCGAAGATTTCCAGATCTATCCGCAGCCCAGCGCGAACCCAGGATTCGCCTTGACCGGCCAATTTCCCAACCAATATCAGCGCCTCGCGCCGCGCTTCGGATTCGCCTGGCAGCCGCTGGACAAGACTGTAGTCCGCGGCGGGTTCGGAAAGTTTTACGAGAATTTAAACGGCCTGAATTACCGCAACGCCGTCATCTCCAACGGACTGCTCTCGCAGCAGGCCTCGGTCTCCCTCGATTACGATCCGACCCTCGCTCCTAACCAGCAGATAGCCGTCTTCCCCAATCAGGTTTCGGACCCTTCTCTGTTCTCGGCCTCCGACATATCGCTGGTGGACCCGCATTTCAAGTTCGCTTACATATTGCAGGGAAGTTTGCAGATCGAGCGCGAGATCCTGCCCGATACCGTGGTCACGATCGGAACCACCTGGACGCACGGAGTCCACTTGGAGTCTTCGAGCGCTTACGATCTGAATCTGATGCCGCCCACTGGAACGACAACCTACATTGCCACCGACACGGGACGTTCAGTTGTGCTGCCCAATTTAGATTCAGGCCTTTTGACAGAGGGGCGGCTTACTTCCGCGTTCCAACAAATCAACGCGCTGATCTCCCCCGGCATTAATAACTACAATTCACTGTTCATACAAGGGCAAAGACGCTTCCGCCATGGGCTGGCATTTCAGACTGCCTATACGTTTTCCAAAAATATGATGTCGCGGGGCGTGGATTTCAATAACCAGTTTGACTTCAGCGACACTCACGCGCCCTACTTACTGGATCAACGCCATCGCCTCTCCGTCGCCGGCGTCTACGAACCGGGGTTGGCAGCCAATTTGCACGATGGGTTCTTGCGCGAAGCCCTGTCGGACTGGACGTTCAGCACGGTAATGCAGTTCGCCTCTGGCCGTCCCTACGCAGCGCTGCTTGATGTCAGTGCTCTGCCGAATTCGATCAACAACAGCGCCGCTCTGCAGGCCACCGCCAACTCCGCTCTTGGCATCAACTCCGGCAGCCCAAGTCCCCTCACTGGCTTGGACTCTTTTTATGGTCCCTGGACCGAACAGATCGATCTTGGGCTGGCGCGAAGGTTCAAAGTAACGGAACGGCATGCCGTCACCTTTCAGGCGCAGGTGTTCAACGTGATGAATCATGCCAACTACTATGTCCAGAACGGCAATGGGGTGAATTACATTCAGTACGAACCCTCCGGAAGCAACTGCGGCGACGGAATGACTCTAAACCAGACCTGCTATCTCACACCGAACACGGGGCCCGGAGGCTTCGGCACGCTTCAGGTCATCAACGCCCTAAACGGCCCGCGCATAATGCAGTTCTCGCTAAAGTGGACCTTCTAGAGATTACGTTCCCCTGTGGTTCAAGGTTGCCCATTTTGCTGAGAGCTGAGAACTGACGACTTAGAACTATGCCTAGAATTCCACATGAGCCCGCAGGGTCGGCACCACCACCGGCCCCCGTTCGCGGTTGTAGCCGGGGTTGTTGATGTGCTGCACTCCGGGGGCAATATAGATTCCGCGCCAAACATGTGCCGTGTAATACGACTCGACAATGTTCTCCCGCCCGTAGCGCAATCCTCCATCACCCAGTAAAAAACCCTCCCCGCCATCTGCCAGATATACCTGGTGATCCTTCTTGATCCCGTTCGATACGAACGCAATGCCGGCACGATCTTGCTTGCGATGCCATAGCGCGCCATTCACTCCTACGCCCTGGTTGAACGTCGAATCAATTTCGGTGTAGGCGAATGATTCGGTTTTTCCGTTATCCCATCCCCAACGGGCATAGGCAGTGACGTAGCGCATGAGATTCTGTTCCAGGTTGATGCCGAAGCCATATTTGCGGGTGATGTGCCAGGGATGATTCGTGATTTCCGGGACCGTCTCCGGCTCGGGGGACGTGTGATTTATAAACTGAGCGTTCGCATCGCGGTAGATGCCCATGTTGGCGTAGTTGGTATAAGCCAACAGCCGCACGACGCCTGATTTCTTCGGGATGACGCCATGGCGCAGTTCATATTCCCAATTCTCCGCATGAACCTGCCACGGCCGCCACACCAGATCGATTCCGTTTGCAACTTTCGGCATGAGCGCTTCGGCGAAACGGAAACCCCAGTTGCGGTCCTCGTAGTCCGCTAACACCCCCACGGTGTAACCGCGCGTGTCGGCGGCGTAGTCCCAGGTGCCGTTGTTGTCGACCGACCAGTTCATGAATTGGAAATGAGTGTCGGTGCCGACCGAATTGATATCAAAAAAATCCGGCATGCTGAACTTGCCGAAGCGAATTTCCAGGCGCCGCCGCGGCAACTCATCGAACAGCGACAGAAAACTGCGCTGGTTTTCAATCCTGTCTTTGCTCAACGCGAACACTTTGTGGATCATGCCGCGCCCCAGATATGGCTCTTTGCTCAACAGCGGATTACGCACGATGTCCAGATCCGTATTTCCGGCAAGGCCCAGGCCGGTGCTAAGCGCCGCGCCGCCCGCTTCTTCGATGTCCACCAGAAGCTCGGTGGAATTGTTGAGCCGCACGCCGGTGTAGAGCGTCATGACGCGCGAAGTGGCCTTCTCATAGTCTGGACTGAGGCTGTGCGACCCGCTGTAGTCGGCGTGAAAGTCGGGATGGGTCTGGAAGATGAAGTTCGCCTGCCCGGAGAGCCAGAACCGCGTGTTCGGGAAATGCGGGAACATCGCTTTGGTATCGGCAATGGCATCACTAGGCGGGCTGGGTGGATCGTTCACGTCCGGCGAGGCGGGAGCGGCAGTTTGGGTAGAACTGGAGGCGGATTGCGGCTGCGCCCAACTGGCGGAAGCGGCGAAACCCAGCAAGAACGCAAGCGCCAGGGCCAAGGCCGGCGCGGCGGCGCGACGCCCGCCCGCCCCGTTCATAAGGAGGCCGTTCATAATGAAAATGAATTTCAATTTCAATATCATGAGAACAAACTAGCGCGCTCGCGCCGCACGCAGCCACGCCTCCGATCACTCTGCATTGTGATTACAATCGCGCTGGCACATCGAGTTCACCAGTATGCACACCGTCAATGAATAGAATGTTACGCGGTCACATACCATAGGGGAGTATACTACCAGAGAGACGAAAAACAATGCATACCGTCGAAGAAAAACCCAAGCTCATCCTGCGGATCAAACGGATCAAGGGCCAAATCGCCGCCATCGAGCGCGCGCTGGAAGCAGACGAAGATTGCTCCGATGTGCTGCAGTTGATCACGGCCGCGCGCGGCGCCATGAACGGGTTGATGGCGGAATTGCTCGAAGGGCACATCCGCTTTCACGTTATCAACCCCAAGCAACTGAATTCCGAGCAGGCTCTCGCCACCGATGAGCTCATTGAAATTGTGCGCTCGTACTTAAAGTGATCGATTGTTCGCCGTGCGCTGAGTAAGAGAGGCTGCGCGTATCGGACCAATATCGCGACGGTGTGATGAGGGAGCAAGCTTGTTCGACCCCGGTAAGAATCGCCGGTCGGGTTGCTAGTGCCTCAGACTGACGCCGAAGAACCTTCGAAAAAAATAAAAAAGGACAGCCCGGAGCCCCCCAAGGCCGTCCCGATAAACCCTCCCGGTTAGAAGGGCAATTGTCGATAAAATAGCCGCGAGAGATTGCTGGAGTATTGCAAATTCGTGAAAGTCCCATGAATTCGAGCACGGCCTGCGAGTCTCGGAAGTGCTTGCGCTCACCACCAGAGAGTCCGCTGCTTTCTATCCCGGGATCCGCTCATCGTCATTGCCCATATTCCCGATCTCTCAGCCGACTGCCTGGCGCTAAATTCAGGCCTACGTACTCGGAACCGTAGACATTCCGTTACGCACCGTTGGGCGGCTGAAAGTCCGTTCCATCCGCAAGGTGCGCTCGTGAATTAAGATTCTATTGACGCCGACTCCAGGCGGGCTGGACATGGTTCGGGAGGGACAGGTTGCCATTGAAACGCGAAGCCGGTTGGTACAAAGAGGCGATCATCTACCAGATCCACGTCCGCACTTTCTTTGACAGCAACGCTGATGGCATCGGCGATTTTCAGGGTCTTGCCCAGAAGCTGGATTATGTGCAGGAACTTGGGGTGAACGCGATCTGGCTGATGCCGTTTTTCCCCTCGCCCTTGCGGGACGACGGTTATGACATTTCCGATTACAGATCGGTTCATCCCAGCTACGGAAATCTGGAAGATTTCAAGACGTTCCTGTCGGGTGCTCACGACCGTGGGATCCGGGTGATTATTGAGATGGTGGCGAACCATACTTCCGATCAGCACCCCTGGTTCCAGGAATCCCGAAGTTCTCAGGACAATCCCAAACGCGACTGGTATGTGTGGAGCGACACCGATACGAAGTATCGTGGAACCCGAATCATCTTCCTCGATACCGAGATGTCGAACTGGGCCTGGGATCCAATTTCCAAGTCCTACTATTGGCATCGCTTCTTCAGTCATCAGCCGGATCTGAATTACGACAACCCCGCGGTACGCGAAGAAATGTGGAAGGTCATGACGTTCTGGCTGGAGCTCGGCGTCGACGGTTTCCGCCTGGATGCTGTGCCTTACCTGATTGAGCGCGAGGGCACGTCGTGCGAGAACCTGCCAGAGACGCACGAGGTGATCCGGGAACTGCGCAAGAAAGTCGACGATCATTTCCCGGGCACGATGCTTCTGGCGGAAGCCAACCAATGGCCCGCTGATCTCCGTCCGTACTTTGGCGACGGGGATGAATTCCACATGGCCTTTCACTTTCCCTTGATGCCGCGAATGTTCATGGGTTTGCGGCTGGAAGACCGCAAGCCGATCACAGAAATTCTGCAACAGACGCCAGAGATCCCCGCCTCCTGTCAGTGGTGCCTCTTTTTGCGCAACCATGACGAATTGACGCTGGAAATGGTTACCGATATCGAACGTGATTACATGTATGACATCTACGCCAGCAACAAGTCGATGCGGCTGAATCTGGGCATCCGGCGGCGACTGGCTCCGCTGCTCGACAACGATCGGCGGCGAATCGAATTGATGAATGGCATGCTGATGTCGTTGCCCGGCACGCCCATCATCTATTACGGGGACGAGATTGGCATGGGCGACAACATTTATCTGGGAGATCGCAACGGAGTAAGGACTCCGATGCAGTGGAATGGCGGCTGGAATGGAGGCTTTTCGGTGGCCGATCCGGAAAGTTTGTACTCGCCACCGATTCTCAACCCCGTTTATGGCTACCAGGCGGTGAACGTGTTGTCCCAAAAGCGCACCGAGCATTCGTTGCTCTCCTGGATGAAGCATATCCTGCGGATTCGCCGTTCCAGTCCGGTATTCGGCTCGGGCTCGATCGAATTTTTGTACCCAGCGAATCATCGGGTGCTGGCCTATATCCGGCAATTGGGCAAGGAGACCATCTTGGTGGTGAACAATCTCTCCAGTGCCGCACAAGCGGTCGAACTGGATCTGCGCCCCTACAAAGGTAATATTCTGATTGAGATGTTTGGCCGGAATATTTTTCCTCGCATCGGCGATCTGCCTTACCTTTTAACCATGGGCCCTTACCAGTTTTACTGGTTCCGGCTGCGACGGATCTGATCTAGCGGGATGTCTGGTTGGGCATGCGCATACTGAGTCACAGCTTTAAGACTTCGCTCGGAGGTTGACTTGGCGGAAGAGACCCTCTTAACCGATGATTTTCTTCGCCAGCTCATCAACGTAGGCGAGGTAGACATCCTGGTCGGCCTACCGACCCATAACAATGCCAAAACCATTGAGCCTGTCATCCAAGCCATTCAGGCCGGCATTCTCAAATGCTTCCCCCGCGAACGCGCCGTAATCATCAATGCCGATGGTGGATCGCAAGATAGAACTCCGGAACTGGTAGTCGGTGCCTCGATCGATGATGTTAAGAAAGATGATCCACGGGATGAGCTGCGGAAGGGGTCCAAAGTGTATGCCTTACGCACCTTGCACTCCATCAGCACCCAGTATGCGCGTAGTCCGGAGCCTGGAACTGCACTGCGAACGATTCTGGCGGCTGCCGACTTGCTGCGCGCCAGGGCCTGTGTGGTAGTTTCACCCGATTCGACAGCGATCGAACCCGACTGGCTCCAGCGCCTTGTCCGTCCTGTCTATAACGATAACTTCGACCTCGTTTCCCCCATCTATCGCCGGCAGAAGTTTGAAGGCGTCCTCATGCGAAATCTGCTTTACCCCATGACCCGCGCCATCTACGGTTATGGAATCCGTGAGCCCTACGCGTCGGAATTCGCTATCTCGGGACGCCTCGCAACCGATTTCCTGGCCAAAGAAATCTGGAGTGACGAATGGGGAAGAATCGGGCCCGAAATCTGCCTCACCGTTACGGCCATCACAGGAAAATACCGCGTCTGCCAATCTTTCCTGGGGACGAAGACACAGCTGCCTCGGAGCGCCAGCGATTTAGTCTCAGCCATGCGCCGGACAGTGGGCGCTTTGTTCGTGTCCCTGGATAGTAACTTTCCGCTTTGGAGTACGATCACCGGATCCCAACCTGTGCCCACTTTAGGTACTCAATCGGAAGTCATGCCGGAACCTGTCCGGATAAACCGCAAGCGGCTTCAGGAGATGTTTGCTACTGGCGTCGCCGAATTGGAACCTGTTTTCCGGTCGATCCTCTCGGCGCCGACGCTCGCCGAACTGCAAAGGATCGCGACCCTTGAATTCAGCGAGTTCAATTACCCGGCGGACGTGTGGGCCAAGACCGTGTTTGAGTTCGCTGCCGCATATCACAAATCCGTCATCAGTCGTGACCATATTGTCCAAGCCCTGGTTCCTCTATACCGCGGGCGGACTTTGTCTTTTCTGCTGGAGAATCGAGATGCTTCCGGGGAAGACATCGAAAGAAATGTGGAATCTCTGTGCGGCGAGTTCGAACGATTGAAGCCGTACCTGCTCGAGGTTTGGGCTGATAGAAAGTGAGACGCCTATGAAGGAAATCATCATCACCGAACTGACTCAGGCGTTGCAGGACTTGGCCGCAGGTTTTGCGCACTACCTGCCACGTATGGTTGTGATGTTAATCGTCGCTTTCGCAGGGTGGGTCGTCGCCTACGTGTTGAAGGTGCTGGTACGCAGTATCCTGCGCCTGACAAAGTTTTCCAAGCTCTCGGAGAACGCAGGTGCCACCCAGTTGCTGCATCAGGCGGCACTACCTTCCTCCACGGAGTTGTTGAGCCGGTTTGTCTTCTGGGTGGCCTGGATCGGTTTCATTCTTCTGGGCGTGAGCGTACTCGGGATCGTGGGTTTGCAGGATTACATCGCGCGGTTCTTTCTCTTTCTGCCCCGGCTGTTTGTGGCTCTGCTCATTCTCTTCTTTGGATTGTTAGCCGCTAACTTTGTCTCCCGTGCGGCACTGCTGGCAGCGGTCAATGCGAATTTTCGTTCGTCGCGCTTGTTGAGTATTTCGATCCGGATCGTGATCAGCATCTTTGCCCTCTCCATGGTGTTCGAAGTGTTGGGGATTGCGGAACAGACGGTGTTGATCGCGTTCGGGACTGCCTTTGGAGCGGTCATGCTCGGCCTGGCGATCGCGTTCGGCATCGGAGGCAAGGATCTGGCGCGGGAGTTCCTGGAGAGAAGACTCGCTGCGGGGAAAAAGGAGGAGAAAGAGGACGAACTATCGCCACTGTAGACACCCCATCCCGTCAGATCATATCCCGCTGATTCGAACGGAGTGTCACCTGGAGGCTCGTGGAAAAGGCGGGAGCAACGGGTGCCAGCGGAGCGAATTGACTCAGAACGAATAACGGTATTCGGCTCGGACGATGTGCTCGTACCAAACCTGGTGCGTGACCGCTTGCCCGAATCCGGCATAGATGGAGCTGTGTCTGCCGAACGACGTGCGCGCTCCAACCTTGAGATTGACAATATTGGTGCCGCTGGGATCCGGACCCCCCGTCTGTAGGCCACCGAGCACGTGCCAGCCAAACAACTCGATCACGGGTGCAAACTTGATGTTCTCGCGATTCACCAGTTGATAGCTGGGTCCGAAGCCATAAAAGAAGATGTCGCCGGCATAGTCGGCACCCGCGCTATTGGTGGATCCGTCAATCGGGTGCCAGCCCCCGATCTGGGACTCGACCGCCCAGCGCTCCGAAAGTCGCTGATAGTAGAGCAGTGAGGGCTCGATGCTGTAGTGGTCCGTGCCCAGTCCTCGGGAACCATCCCCGGACGGGAAGTAAGCTTTGAGTTGTAAGGTTAGCGAGTGATTGGAAGAGGCGGTTACGGCCAGCTTGAATCCCGCTCGAGCATCGCTAATTCCCGACTGGTTCGAGAAAGGAGGAAGTCCGGTATGCACGCCCTGCACGACATCTCCCGTGCCGGGAATGAAACTCTGTGGCTGAATCCAGCGGATCGGGACTTCGGTGAAGACCGAGAAGCGGCGGACCGGAGCATATTCCGCCTGAAGATAGAGTTGCTGAAAATTTATGTCATTCGAGGCGCCGGGCCTCGGCCCGGGCCCGCCGGGATTGCAACCGCATTGCGGGTAGAAGAACTCCGCGCGATCGGGAGCATTGTCTTTGAAGCCTGCGTCGAAGCGAATTCGAATCTGCGAACCGACGATGGCGTCGTCAACGTAGCCGACCATGCTGCCCTCAAGGGGCGGGCCGGAGGGTTCCTTGGCGGGCGCCGTTTTCTCGGTCTGAGTCGACTTGCTGGCTTGCTGCGACTGCGGATCCGGCTGCGATCCAGACCCAAGCGGGGATGTCCCGTTCACACTGGAAGTCATGGAGGCGTCCGCCAAGACTCCCGGCGCAGGAGCCTCTTCCAACCCCGAGACGTTCAGTCCGGGCTGATCTTTCATCCGGCTCGAGTCCGTGTGCTGCGCGATCAGTATGCTGGGTAGAAACGCGATTGCCAGAAAGACGATAAGAATAAGAATCAGCCTTTTCATCTTCATCGTTTGTCTCCGTGGAGAGTTCTTGTTCCCCATTGTTTGCTCAATTTCGTTGACGCCAAGATTAGCACATCGAACGTGGAATTCGGGATAGCCATGAAGTGTAGGCGCGGGCGTCAAGCCCGTGGCCCACACTTTCCTTAACGCTTGTTCTTACCCCCGGATTTCACGAGCCACCTGTGAAGTTTCTGAGCGTTACCGAGTTCCCCGGCCAGCGAAGAACCCGGCCTGGCCAAATCCTCAAAGAGATCGAGCGCAAGTTGATTTCTCTGCGTGGCCAGGCTCGATCTGATTCTCATGCATTAGCAGAATTGCCTGGCCTTCATAAAACTGTGCCAGTTCCATCTTGTATTCCCGATTGTCGGGTTCTTTCTTGCGAAGCCCCTCGTGAATCGCAATGGCGCGTTCGTACAACGGTGCCGCCTCCGGCATTCGCCTCTCGTGTACCAACAGGGTGGCAAGGTTATTGTAGACGCGGGCCAAGTCCTGCGATGGTGGCGGATTTTTGTTTGCCGTCGAGGCGTCCACGTTCTTCTCCGCTATCCGCTCCAGCAGCCCAACCGCCTGGCGGAAGTCTGATTCCGTTGCTGCGAGGTCTCCACCGGCATAGCGAAGAATGCCGCGATTGTAGTAGGTGCGGGCCAGTTCCTGCTGGTAGCTGGGGTTACCCGGTAGCTGGTGCACCAGTTCCTGCTGCAGGCGCAAGGCATTGTCATATTCTCTTTCCGCATCCCCGCTCGTGTACTGCACGGGCTTCTGCGCTTCCAGCAGCCAGTTCCTTAGGGTCTCGCCCAGCCAGTTATAAGAGTAGGCCTCCGCTTGCCGGTATTCGGGATTGTCGGGATGCTGCTGGGCCAGGCTCTCCAACTCGGTTATGGCCAGTTGGTACTTATTCACTGCGTCTTGATACTTCCTCATCAAACGGTAGATATCACCCAATCGGGTTTGCGTTCGTGCCGTCTCCAGGCGAAATTTCTCGTTGCCGGGGTTCTGCTTGCCTAAGTATTTGACATAGAAATCCTCCGCCTTCTCCAACAGACCTTGCCGGAATTGCTCCATCTGCGGAGCGTCAGCCGCTTCGCGCGCCTGCTGGCTGCCGGCTGACGATAAGCTCTCATCGACCGCGGTCTTGGCTAGCTGCAGATTGGTTTCAGCTCGGCGCTTTTCACTCCAGACGAAATAAGCCAGGGACGCAGTAACCACCAGCAGGATTCCGAGGACCGCGGCGGCCCATTGGACGTGCCTCAGCTTTCTCTTTCGTTCCTGTTCCCGTTCGGCCTCGACCCGGGCTCGTTCCTTCTCACTACGATCCAGAAACTCCATCGCCCGCGCGAAGGACGAGTCGTAACGCTCCGCCCAGGCAGCGGTGGGCCGCTCCCGGAGCTTCCATCGCAGGCCGAGTTCGAGTTCCGGGTTTCGCCACAGACCTGCCGTTCCCTGCTCAAACCAGGAGGCGGCCTGCGAAAGGCGGACATAAGCCGCGGCTGAAGCTCTCTCTTCTGCTGCCCAGGTGATCAGACGCGTCCAGCACCGCATCAGACTCTCGTGGGACACGTCAATAATTGATCGTGAGACCAGCGGAACCTTGGCTGGCGGCATCAGAAAACTGCGACCGGGGTGGCGGAAGACTTCGATGACCTGGATCATCTCCGCTTCAGGCGTTTCGCAGATAGCTGCGAGTTCCTGGACCGAAGTTGGACGTCTTATTCCACGGGGATCTGAAAAGGTATCCGTCAAAGCCTTGAATATCCGTTCCGCAATCTTGCGGTTAGCGTCGGAGCCGGTCTCGAGGAACGCTTCCTCTGCGTGCAGAGATAAAGCTCGCTGCATGCTTCCAACCGCTTCGTAGTCGACAATGTCGATAGGCTCAACGTCGGTCCGATACTCGCTGCGATGCCGTTCCCAATGGTCCCAGGTTCGCATTAAGGCATGCTGCAATACGGGAAGCTGGTCCTGGTTGTCTCCCAAGTCGTTAAGCAAACGTAGAACCAGGCGTGGGGCGATTTCTCCGCCTGCGACCGCGATCGGGCCGGTGATGGCGGAACGCAGCTCGTCGCGAGTCATGCGCGGAACCAGGTACTGACCTGCGTTGACGGCCTCCGGCAGACCCGGATACTCCATGCAGTCGCCGATGAAGTCTGACCGCATGGTCAGCACAACGTAGATCGGAGCCTCCTGCTGCTGCGCCGCCTGCAGCAGGAGCTTGACGAATGCCACGGCTTCGTCCCTGGAGTTCTCAATCTGGCGGCTTCGCCGGAAGCGGAACAGCTCTTCGAATTGGTCGACGATCACGAGCAGGTTGTCTTCGGGCGGAATTCTCGCCTGGCGCACCGCGTCCACCAGCCCTAGAGTACTGCGCCGCAGGGTTGCTTCCAGCAGCACCCGGTTGGTGCTGGCCATCTCTCCCTCGGCTCCCAGCACATCGGATCCGTTAAGTGCCGCAGCCAGGTGTCCAATAGGGTCTTCCCCAGGCCGGAGCGTCGCGATCCGCCAGGTCGAACCGGCCTTTACCATGAAACCGCTGTAAAGAGAGGGGATCAGGCCAGAGCGCACCAACGATGATTTCCCGCTGCCGGAAGTGCCCACGACCGATAAAAATCGGCTGGCACGGAGCCGCCGCAGCAGTTCGTCGATCTCTTTTTCGCGGCCGAAAAAGAGATGATCTTCGTCGGGTTCAAACGGACGAAGGCCCGGGAAAGGATTGAACAGCGATCCAGGTGGCATCAACCCTTCCTCTTAGCCTTTCAGGCTAGAGATCAATGGCTGCAACGGTTCAGGGGAAAATCCGTCCCACTGAGGGATGACCAGCGCCTCGTGCGTTCGGAAGCGCTCCTTGTTAGGTGTTCTCGGAGGCACCAGGGAGATTGCCACGATCGGGATTGGCTTGGTGCGGCCATAACCGGGGCTCTTCTGCAGTTCCCGCAGCTTTCGGCGCAGCCAGCATTCGTTGCCTGAGCCATACATAATCAGGGCTCCGTCGCAACTCCGCAGGTTCTCTTCGTGATATTCGCGAATTTCCGCCTCGTCGCCCTCGAACACCGGGCGGATGACTTCCAATTTTTGCTCGAACAGAAAATCTTCCCACGGCGAAGTGATGTGCTCGTCTCGCTGGTCGTAAATGAGGTAGAGCCGTACGTGCTCGCTGCCCGCAACCACCGAAGTGATTGGTCGGGGCGGTGCGAGTGCGGGCGCAGGAGCAGGAGCCGGCGCAGCCGCAGGCGCAGGCTTTTGAACTTCCTTCAATCGCTCGTGGATTACGGTCCTCAGATCTTCGAGAAAGGTTTCCAGTAAGTCCGCTCCTTTTTGGATGCGGGGATCCATTCGAAGATGCTCAATGACCTTTCGTTGACGTTCGTCTTCCACTTGCAGAGCGGGAGGAATCCACACCAGGCGCGAAAAATCGGCCTTAGTGCCTCGTTCGATCGCGAGGTCGTTTTGAATCTCCAGCAAAGACTGCACGCCTCCTTCAGGCACGAGGCTGTAGTTCTTGCCTATCAAGTGAATCGACATCCGGCATTGAGCCAGATCCACGCGAACAGCCTCTTTCACTTCCGATTCGACTTGCGATAATGGTCCGGCGGGAAGCACGGTGTAACCGTGCTGTAGTAAATCCCGCTTGATGACTTCGCGCTGCTCCCTTAGATCAAAAGTGGTTTCCGCTAAGAAGATGGCTTCTTGAGCCTTGTCAGTGTTCGGAACGACCGCTGTTCCAGAGGGTTCCAACATCTCGAGCAGGCAGCAGATATCATGGGCCAAGTCATCCAGCCGCATCCAGAAATCTCGTTGCGCCTCGGGCCCAAACACTTCGTCCAATTCGCGGACTCTTCCCGTGTCCGGGTCGATATTGAAGAACTGATAGCCCAAAAAGGACTCCAACTCGGCGGGTTGCAATTCCAAGGGGACGGGCGTCTTCAGCACCTTAAAGATGCGGGCCTTGTTGCGAAAATGGACACCGCCCTGCAACTCCGCCGCTTTCCAGAATTCGGTCAACTCCCTGCGAGCCCATTCTGATTTGACGTAGCGAGGCGAAACCACCGATATCAGCGAGGCTACAAGGCGGAGTCGCTCCATCAGCGTCTCCCCAAAGGCATCGTTGCCTTTAAGCTTAGGATCGCGCCAGATCTCAGGTGGTTTGCCGAGGAGCTGTCCAACCCGGATTTCCAGCGCCCGATGCAAGTTCGTGACCCATCCCTTGTGCCCTTCGATCAGTTCCACATTATCCATGTGCGCGTAGCTGATGAAGGCATCCCCCTGAAAGTTCATGACTTCCTCCGAGTGGGCAGTGGGAGGAGGCAGCTGCCAATCGCCGGAACTGAATCGAGAATGCGGGCCATATCAGGGGTACTCTTTTCGCGGTCCGATGCGCAAGTCCACGAGATAGTCTTATATAATCGAAGCCAAAACGATTAGCAAGTCTTTTCACCACAATGTTATAGATGCTCTCCGGGTCGCCATCTTTTCGACGCAGCACGACAATGGTTGGAAAGGTCCCGTACTTTTTTGCCATCGAAGTTTGACCCACATAGTCGCAGCGAAACTCCTTCCCCCCTTCCGAGGCCGCGAGTCCGGCAAATGTTTGACTGGCATAGACTTGACCTGTCGGGGTAATCGGCGCGCACTGGCCGGCTGACGCTGGCTCCAACGTAGGTAGTGTGCTGGGCCACGGGATCGCAACGATAGTATTGGCCGGCATCTCGGACGTTCGAGAAAACAAAGGAGCTCGCGCTTAGACTGGCCTCATGGAAGCGACCACTCACCGTTTCGGAAGCCTCTCGAAACAGCAACTCAAAAATTCGGGTTAACGAATTTCCACCAGGCCCTTCACCGACGCAATCAGTTTTCTTGAGTCGTAGCCCACGTCGTCCATTTTTAGTTGTCAAAGAACAAAAGGAATTCTAGTAGGCCCGGTGGGATTTGAACCCACAAGAGGCTGCTCTTGAGACCCACGGGCGTGCGGTGTCTTTGCTTGACATTAGGAACTTCAAGGGATAACTTGAATGCGATTTCGGCGAACGGGAGAGTGAAGCTTACCAGCTTCTCATCCGAGGGGGCTCCCACCCGCTGACTTCCCCGAAAAAGCTATAAGTTGCTGCGCTCATGTCGAAGTGTGCGTACGCCGAAGTGTTCCAGGCGGAAGCACTCCGTCGTGGAGGTCCTAATTAAGGCGTCGTCATGAAACAGAATGCTGGCCTCATCGCAGTCGTGACGGTTTTTCTAGCTTTCTTCGGCATCTCGAATCTGCCGAAGAGCACTCCGAGCCCAGGAACGGCATCGGAGACAGCAAACAAGTCGAAATCCCATGCGAAGCCGAACGGAAGCAAAACGCCTGTGTTATCCCCTGCCTGCGAGGAAATCGGAGAGCGTCTAAAACCTTTCCTTGAGAAAAAACCCCCGGTAGATAACGGCAACACTCAGCAGGATTGGCAGCGTCCCGGTTTCTGCTATGACGGCGGCAAGGCGCCGCAAGAGACATACGAATCGCGACTTTCGCCGGACGTGCATTTTGTCATCGCCACAGCTCCCAACCCCATCTCGACTCACTTGCCACTCTTGTTCGATCGATTGATCGAGGTCATCGAGCAAGCGGCGCAGGATGACAAATACGCGTACGACTCTTCCTGGTTTCCCTGGGATGAAGCCAAGGACTATTCCTCGCTTACCGACCAACTTTTGGCCGAAAAGGCACTAAAGCTGCAGCAGACCCAGCCTGGCGTAGTCGTGTTCCGGCATGCCGTGGACGAGGAACTGATGCGCGATAGGGATCACCGACCCTATCAGATCGGGCTGGTGGTGTTTGTCGTCGCTGAACAACCCACGGGCGGCATTGATCGAAAGGAATTTGAAAGCGCGCTCACCTGGATCAAATGGCTGGGAGGATTGTCGCCGGCGCGCCCGCTGAAGATTCTTGGACCATCCTTCTCCGGCTCGCTGCCCTCGCTCGATCAAGCGCTTGACTCGGACAAATTGAAACAGGTCCCCATCACGGTCTCCAGCGGTAGCGTATCGTCGCAGTCAAGCTACCTATGGTTTCAGGACCGCATTAGACAGAAACATTCCGGGATCTTCCTGACTGCGAAGGAGGGGGACCTCCTCATGGTGGATCGGCTTCTTCAGTATCTGGATGGTCAGAACTACCCCTTGGGCTGCGTGGCCATCATTTCCGAGGACGAGACGGCCTTTGGGCAAACCCAAAAAGAGGAAAGCAGCGACAAAGACAATCAAGATACGCGCTGCGGCGAGGAAGCCAACCAAAAGAAACATCCGATCTATCTTTATTATCCGCGGGACATCGCCACGCTGCGCTCGGCCTACGAGCGGCAATCCATTCTGAGCACCGGAAAGCAGGGCTCGACTGGCAATGCCGCATCGACGACACTGCGTGGAGACCTCAGTGAACCGGACAGCAGCGATCACGACACAGTGCGCAGCTACGGCGGCGAACTGACGCCGCTGGCACAGGAATCCGTGCTATTGAGCGTTGTCAACATTCTTAAAGCAAGACGGATCCAGTTCGTGGTCCTGCGCAGTACGAACTCACTCGACCAGATTTTTCTCGCCCAGTTTTTCAAGCGTGCTTATCCTGCAGCCCGCATTGTCATCGACGCCGCGGATCTGTTGTTCGCACGCGGGGCGGAGGGTTCCTCCCTGCGCGGCGTGATGACTTTGTCGACCTATCCTTTGCTCACATGGCAGCAGGATTGGACGTCGCCGATGCATCCCAAGAATCGATCCTACAGAATTTTCGGGCAAGACTCAGCCGAGGGTTTGTACATCGCCGCCCGTGAGCTGTTCTTGGATCCGAACCTATGCGATTTTGATGCGAGACCGTGCAAGGTCCCGATTGGCAACTATGCTACCCCCGCGTGGGCACTGGCATCGGATGGCGTCGGCGACGGCCAGCGCCCGGCGACGTGGCTGTCTGTCATTGGCCACCACCAATTTTGGCCAGTGGCAGTCCTTCAGTCCAAGGGCTCCAAGAACAAAATTTGTGAACTGCTGCCGACGGTTTCATGCCGTCGGGACGATCTTCAGGATGATCGAGCCTTCACGGACGCTCACGCCCACCCTCTGCCCATCCCCAGCGGCACGGATTGTGACGTGCTGCCGGCAGCTACATGTCGCGGCGGCGAGCCAGTCGCGGCGGTCGACGCTGACGCCCGCCACCCCCTGCGCATCCCCACGGAATTAGTCATCTTGCTCATCGCATGCTCAGTGTGGAGCGGGCTGCACTGCCTCTGGTGCTGGCGCGGTTCCATTAAGCCCTTTCCCGCGCTCTTCCGTTTGGCGCAATTCGCTCCGCTGCCGATGAAACAACACCCGGCCCTCATCACCTTCGGTAGTTTCTTGCTGGCGGCAGTGGCAGTGGTTACGGCGGCGGCCTGTGGACTACGCGATGGGAGCCTCAACGGTTGGCGTGCCGCTGTCCTTGCCGTGTGGTGCGTATCGACTGTTCTGGCTTCGTGCCTCGCCTGCGGGAAGAACTACACTTTACCGCGCGTGAAAGGCTCGCCTTCCACAGACGATAAGTCCGGCACATGGCAACGCGGAGCTGCTGGGGCCGGTGTCCTATTCTTTTTCGCTTTCTTGGGACTCCACGTCTGGCTGGTTAGCAAGTTGGACCTGACGAACAAAATTCCTGCCTACTGGCGCAGCGCTCACCTGCTCAGCGGAGTCTCAGGGCTAATGCCTCAGCTACTGCTGATTGTCGGCATGTACCTCTGGTTCTGGTTCTCTCTGCGCGGTCTGGCCCTGTTCGGCGAAGATCGCCCGCTGCTGCCGAAACTGGATTCCTTACCGCTCCTCAACTCCGCGAAAGACAATTGTCCGTCGCTGTCCAAATTGGATCGTCTGCCGCCCCTCGATCCCGCGAAACGTAAGAGCCTGATGCCGGTGTTCAGCCGGGACAACGCCGCTGAGCCGGTCAAGAGGGAGGCGATTCCAGTGGGGTCTCACTATCTGATTACGCTCCTCCTCACGTTCTTAGCGACCAGCGCAGTCTTCGGGCTGGTGCTTGAGGGTTACACGCTGCGGACGATTGCAGAGCGCTCGTTCGGAACCGTGATGTTCATTTGGCTGAGCCTGTGCATTGCGATCGTGCTGGCCGACACGGCGCAACTATGGGTCACCTGGAGGAAACTCCGACCGCTGTTGGTCTATCTCGATCGGGTCCCTTTGCGCCGCACCCTGAAGTCATTGCCAGAACTCTTATGGAAGTCGGTTTGGACCGTGAGTGGAAATACGCTGGAAGAACGCTATCGCCTCATCTCCCGGCAGTTTGAAAGTCTGCGGCATCTGCGAAACCGCCTCGAAGACCTCGCCCCGAAGAACTCCGCGAACGAGGATGAGGATAAGGTGCAGGAGAAGGTCGAAGCCCTGGAGAAAGTCGAAGCGTGTCTCGAAGCCGGACAAGATTTCGTCAAATGGTACGTCGATCCCGACAGTAACTTCAATGAGATTGAGCCTTTACAGAAATTTCAGGAGGAGTTGGCGGCGACCGCCGGGTCGGTCATGACAAACCTGCTGTTACCGGCGTGGCACGGTGAAACCGACTCGCTTATCTTAGACGGAACCCCGGGCGATCCCAAGGCAGCCGGTCAAAAGGAAGAAGCTGACAAAACGGTCCCACATGCTGCACCTGAGAACGTGCCACCATACCTTCGGGCGGCGGAAGAATTCTTTGTGCTCCCTTATCTGGGGTTCATCCAGAACACTCTCGGACGTATGCGGACGATGATTCTGGGTAGCCTGTTCCTTTTTGTGGCGGCCACGTTTGCCGTATCCAGCTATCCCTTCGACCCGCTCCCGGTTCTCGGTGGTGTCTTCCTGGCAGTCTTCACAATTGCCGGCGGGACTCTGATTGTCGTTTTCGCCCAGATGCATCGCGACGCCACTCTCAGCCATATCACTAACACCGAACCGGGCGAGTTGGGCGGACAGTTCTGGCTGCACCTGTTCACATTCGGTGTCGGCCCGCTGCTGGGGTTGCTGACGACGTTGTTTCCATCAATTACCAACTTCGTGAGCTCCTGGTTGCAGCCTGGTACGCAAGCTCTTAAATGATCCGCGCCTTGGTGGCGCATCTTGGGTTGGGGGGATTGAGGTAGAGAATGAAATTGGATAACCGACATTGTTAGGGAATCGGTGGACGCAGAAGAGAGAATGAGGTGGCGGAAGGGTGAGTCAGGGAAAAGCGCAGTAGTTTCCGTAGAGTGGAAAGGAGAATCCTCAGGGAACAACCAACTACTGTCAACAGGGCGGCATGGGCTCCGTAACCTCTCTCAGCAGCACTAGGGCACGGAAGGTCGGAGAAAAGCTCGTGAACCCGCCAATGCCCGACACTCGCAGCGGCTTCGAGACGAGAAGCGGAACCTATTGTGTAAGCGTTTGAGCAACACACCGGTTCGACGAGCTGTGCCTGTGTTTAAGTGTTCGGATGAGCCTACAAAACAGCGCAGGCGTGGAAAAGTTTCAGTTACCGGAGGGAGGAAGGTTCGATGTCCACTTCTCTATACGCGCCTGACTTCCTGGCTATCTTCAACCGCTACCGCGACACTGGCGGTCCGCTCCAGGCTTTTGCCTCACCCCCGGACTGGCGCGATCAGTGGATTTATTTCCTCATGGTGGATCGCTTCAACAATTCTCTCGCGCCGCCGCGCCACTCCTGCCGTCCTCTGATCGATCCCGACTTACAATGATTTTCAGGGCGGCAATCTGGCCAGCATTCAGGATCAGCTGCCCTACATCAAGCAACTCGGCGCAGGCGCCATCTGGCTGAGTCCTGTTCTCAAGAATGTGTCCTCTTCAACCGGGAACGTATCACGGATACGGCATTCACGATTTTCTGCACGTCGATCCCCGCTTCGCCCGCGATCCCAACAATGCCGACGATGAGCTTCGCGCCCTGGTCGACGCCGCCCACAATCTCGGCCTCTACATCATCCTTGACATCGTCCTGAACCACACCGGCGATGTCTTCGCCTATGTCTGCGATTCCGGCGAAACCGACTGCATCAACTCCCAAGGCTCGCAAGCCGATTTCCGAGCTTCCGCCCGTTCCATTCAGTGGCGCGACGCGCAAGGTAACGCGCAGCGCCGATTGGCCCGACATCGCCAACATCCCAAACCCATCGCCCGATGCTCTCGTCTGGCCCACCGAGCTGCAGAAAAACGATTGGTTTCGCCGCCAGGGAATGCCCGGACCCGATGACGACACCGATTGGCGATTTCGACTCACTCAAGCAATTCCGGACCGATCTGCCTGACTCTCCAGCAGTTCCTCATCCGCGCCTACCAATATGTGATCGCCCGCTTCGACATTGACGGGTTCCGTATCGATACGCTTCGCTATCTCAAGAACAATCTGCCGCTGCTATTCGGCAACTCGATTCGCGAATTTGCGCTCAGCATCGGCAAGAAGAACTTCTTCACCTTCGGCGAAGTTTTCGTCGGGTGATGCCGAACAAGAGATCGCCCGCTTCATCGGCCGCACCACCACGGAGGGCACCGACATGGTCGGCGTCGATGCGGCTCTCGACTATCCGCTCTTTTTCGACCTCAAGCCGGTCGTAAAAGGTTTTGCGCCGCCATCGGAACTCGTAAGCATGTACGTATTTCGCAAGCAGGTGGAAGCCGATGTGCTCAGCTCCCACGGCGACGCCACGCGTTACTTCGTCACCTTCCTCGACAATCACGATATCAAGGAGCGCATTCGCTACGTCGACTCCGCGAATCCGACGCGGTATGACGATCAGGTCACGCTCGGTCTGGCTTGTCTGTTTAGTTTGCCCGGAATTCCGTGTCTCTACTACGGCACGGAGCAAGGCCTGCATGGCGTCGGCTCCGATCTCGCGGTTCGCGAGGCGTTGTGGGGCGGTCCCGGCTTTGGGCAGAACGTCGCCTACTACCAGCACATTTCGCAAATTGCCGCAGTTCGCCGCGAGAGTCCCGCCCTGCGCTACGGACGATTCTACTTCCGGCCCATCTCCGGCGATGGACAGCACTTTGGCGTCTCCACTTTCCTCAACGGCACCCTGGCCTTCTCGCGCATCCTGATGGATCAGGAAATCGTGATCGTCGCCAACACAGATACTGTCAACGCTTGCACGGTTTACGTGATTGTCGACATCACGCTCAACAATCCAGCAGATCAGCTCCGCATTCTTTACAGCAATAAACAGCAGCCGCAAGCTCCCAGCGCGGTCGAGCAGTTGGCTGCAGGCGCGGTTACGGTTCAGGAAACGGACGGCACCACGGGCACGGGTCCGCTGAATTGCATGCAGGTCACGCTTGCTCCGCTCGAAGTGCAAATTCTCGGCCGTTGATTCCAAACTCCACGAGTTGATCTGCAATTCTGCGTTCGCCTATAAATTCCCCTGCTGTTGGGACTAGAACGCAACCTGTACCGGCTGGGCGTGCCGGATATGGCGATCCAGCGAATCCTCAGACACGCGAACGTGAGCACAACGGCGACGTACTACATCAAGACTGCCGCTGTTGACGTTCGGAGTGCGATGACGAAGCTGGAAAACCACATCGCAGAAGCGGATCGGATTCAATCGGACACTAACGGGACACAAGACAGCAGTTTGAACGTGGAGCCTTTCACGATTCAGTAAGGGCTAAGTGATTGGGATTGCAAGGACTGGCGGAGAGGGAGGGATTCGAACCCTCGATAGAGTTGTTAGACCCTATAACGGTTTAGCAAACCGCCGCCTTCAGCCTCTCGGCCACCTCTCCGGCATTGCGGAATTAATAGTTTACCACTGGCGGGGGTTCGGTTTGGTGCGAGCGGTCATTTTGGCTGCGCTACCTCGGGCGCGAATTTCTTTTCCCGTCAGTTTGAAGCTGTGGCCGGTGCGTTATGCTGAAAGTCCTAACACCAGGTTGGGAACAGTCTCTTTCGCATGGCCAGCTTTCAAGCCGAGCTTTCACCGTCATCGTCGAACCGGAAACTGGTCATGGCCGGCCAGATTGCCTTTTTGCCCACCGGCATTCTCACCACGCTGCTGGGGCCGATGCTGCCCATCCTGATTACGCGCTGGGCGATGAATGACACTCAGGCCGGCAATCTGTTTCTGGTGCAATTCCTGGCGTCGCTGGTCGGCGTGCAGCTCGCGGGAGTTTTGCTGGCGCGGTGGGGATTCCGTCCCGCGTTTCTGTTGGGGCTGCTGTTGATGGCGAGCGGAGTGGCCACCATCTATATGGGATCGCTCGGGCTGGGACTGGCCTCGGTGGCGACTTACGGGCTGGGGCTCGGGCTAATGATCCCGTCTGACAATCTGCTGATTGCCGAAATCAGTTCGGGTTCGGGCCCGAGTTCGAGAGCTGGTTCGAGAGCAAGCGCGGTGAGCCTGCTGAATTTCTTCTGGAGCGTCGGCGCGGTGTTCTGCTCGCTGATGGTGGCGTGGACGTCGGCGCACAAGCTACTCCCATTCTTTCTTGGCTCGGTGGCGCTGTTTCTGGTATTGCTAGCGTTCGCAATGCGCAATTTGCCGTTTCCCGTGGCGGCGAGGTCCGCGGAATCGTCGGCGTCGTTTTCGTGGCGAGAGATGGCGAAGAGTCCGGCGATTTGGCTTTTCGCAGCCGTGTTCTTTCTCTATCCGGGAGCGGAAACCGCGGTGGGAGGATGGATCGGCTCTTATGTTTCGCGGCTGGGATCGCGCGGGGCCGCGATGGCGTCCATGATGCCGGCGTTTTTCTGGTCGGCACTGACGGTGGGCCGGGCTCTGGGCACCGCGTTTCTGCGTCACTTTTCGGAACGTCGCGTTTTGCGGGCGGGCTATGCGGCGGGAGCGGCAGGCATCGGGCTGATGCTCTGGGCTCCGGCACTGGCGGGAGTGATTGGCGGGGCGCTGATTACGGGACTGAGCTTTGCCACGTTGTATCCGATCACCGTGGCCCGGCTTTCGCAGCGCTTCGGCGTGGCCGCTCGAAGTATTGGCGCGGTCATGTTTTCGCTGGCAGCGGTGGGACCGGCAGTTATTCCTTGGATGGTGGGCGTGATCTCTCATTCCACGGGAAGTCTGCGCGCTGGGTTACTGCTGCCGCTGGGGGCAACGGTGATTCTGTTTCTCATCCATCTTTCTGAGTGGTGATTCGAAGGTTCATTTCCTGCACGGCATTTTGAGAACGCTAGCGCGCACTCAAGTCCGAAGGCTAGAAATCAGTGTCCTCGGCCGTGCAGGGGCAGTTTATGTAGCCGCCGCTCAGCGTTAGCCCGAAAGAACACAGGATCCCGAGGTTTGATAGTTCGGTCGTCCCAAGGTTCGAGTCGGCCAACTGGGTCTCGGTAACGTAGAACGGCCCCTTCTCAGGGATGTTCGTCGTTGCCCCGATGTGCGTGGCCCATCCCCGCAATCCCGGGGACGGCACGGGGTTGGTCGGGTCATTCGTCGAAGACGAAATGACCTTGATAACGCCACGTGAAGTTTCCGACCGAGTGCTGAATTCGACGGATGTGAGCTGTTTGTTCACGGATTCCGAAAGTACACCATCTGACGTTACCGGGCAGGCGCAGCACGACTCAAACTCCTGGCCGTCATTGAACACATAGAATGCCGCCCACAGGGTTCCGTTTTCAACTCCCTCGACAGCGGTCGTTGCCTGGTTGCCATCGTTGACGATGCGCACGACTGCATCCGGGGCACCAGCGGTGTTCGCATTAGAATAGTAGATGACGAAATAGACGCTGTTGTCCCCCACGTTTTGAGCGAAGGCATTTCCCGCAAGCGTCAAGGCGATTGGCAGTAGCAACCATCCAAGCCGTCTCATTTCTTGGATCCTCCTCTTGCGCGTGTCGTTCTTGGTGGGCGCCATGTGAACCGGGGGAGGGTCAGCTCGGGGCGCTTCCACTTGTCATTCTTTTTGTGAGTTCCTTACAGCTACCTGCTTCGTGAGTTCTTTACAAGTACCCACGTGGATTAGTCTCGGTCCGGAATACTACTTATGGAGTAGTCCGCGGTTGCACATAGCGCAGAGCAATTTGGCGGGACGATTCGTTCGGTTGCGCGAAGGCTTTGGGATTATAGGGTTCCCAAATCTGGCAATACGAACGCCGGCTCAAAGCCGCGACGCCTTCGAACGCTTGCCCACAGCCAGCCGCAATGGTGCTGTGGAAGCGAGTTCCACGCGGTTCCTTCCTTTGTGCTTGGCGCGATAGAGTGCCTGGTCGGCCGCCTGGATCACCTGCTCGGGCTGGCGGTAGCGAGTGCTTGGCTCGGACACGCCGATGCTGACTGTCACCGATAGATGATCGGATGAACGATCGGGGGGGTGGTTCGCGGGCTCCGGGGAAAGGTCCTTCTGTTTACGCGGTCGTGCCGCAGCGGCTAAAGCCGCCGGTAATTTTGCTTGCCTCACGGCGCGGCTGAAGCCGCGCCCCTTCAAAGCCTTCTGGGTGGAGTTTCTGCGATCCGACTCACCTGTTCCCGTCCGGCGATCACTTCTGCTAGTGGCGCTTCTCTCGGCACTTCGTTCGGCTCTTCTCTCGGAGCCACGCACATGAAACGTGGAGTTCTCAATGATCTGGCGCAGTGCGTCCAGATGCTCGAATGCTTCCTTGGCGGAAGTGTTGCGAAAGACGATGGCGAACTCTTCCCCTCCGCAGCGGAACGCCTGGCCGTCGCCTCCGACTTGAGTTAGCCGCGAGGCCACCATGCACAGCACCTGATCGCCAACGTCGTGTCCGTAGGTGTCGTTGAACTTTTTGAAATGGTCGATATCGACGATGGCGATGGCGTATTGCTGGTCGAGTGAAAGCAGGGATTCGTTGAAGGCGCGGCGTCCGCGAATGCCGGTGAGTTCGTCGTGGTAGACGAGCACGTAGGAAGTCTCGATCAGGGAGGCGGCGAGGATCAAGGCAGCGGTGGCTACGTAGGCGTCCGACGCTTTGCCGACCGGGGCGAATTGCAGCCATATGAAAACGGCGGTCACGGACCACACAAAGCCGGGCTCGAGCGGCTGACGAGTTTGAAAAAAACGCCGGATGAATACTGCGACGGCGGCTACAAAACTCAACAGAATCCAGAGCGGGATCGCATTCGCGCCGGAGTGATGAGGATCGGCGGGGCTATTTTCCGGCCGGCACAGAACGGCGAACACTACCGATTCGAGGAAGAGCAATCCAAAGCGGGGCGCGATTCCCGCGATGGTCAGGCCGCGCTCGCGCATTGAGGCAAACACGATGAAGTTCAACGGGATCAGCAGGGCGGCGAGCGCTACGGCGGTGCGCCCGGGTCCGGTGTGCGCTTGACCGTCGTAAACCTGGCCAGCGGAAAAAAAATCGACGGCGCGGTGCGCGAGCAACAGAATCAGCAAGGAAAACAGCACGCGGCTGGAATTGAAACGCCAGGCAAGAAGCAATCCGGCAGCGAACACCGCAACATAGTAGAAGGACAGCGAGGGCGCGACCTGGACGAACAGCGAACTGCTGACGAGCGTCGCCGCCAGCGCCAATAACAGACCGCCGGGGACCAGCCACGCCTTCCACGTCCTCTCGTTCATTTCTTCAGAATACGGCAGTCGGGGGCGCAAGGCGGTTATGTTTCGGGCACGGGCGCTGCCCCTTCTGCGCGGGACGCGAGCAGTGGTAGTCTTCCCTGTTCTTCTTTCAACTCCATGACTCGCGCGTCGCATTCCGTGCTGCGCATCGCAATCGATACCGGAGGTACGTTCACCGATTGCGTGTGGATGGAGGGTGGTGCTCTCAAAACTCTAAAGGTGTTTTCGACGCCTGATGATCCTTCGCGCGCGATTGCCGAAGCTTTGAGAAAGATTAGCGAAGCTAGAACGACGATTGGCGAAGCCACAACAACGATGGGCGAAAATAAAAGAAAGCGCGGCGAAGCGCAAAGAAAGACTGACGCCGGAGCTGCTGTCACGCTGCTGCACGGCACCACTGTCGGGACCAACGCGCTGCTGCAAAGAAAAGGCGCGCGCGTCGCGCTGATTACAACGGCGGGATTTGAGGATGTCATCGAGATTGGACGACAGGCGCGGCCTCGTCTGTATGACTTCTTCTTTGATCGGGTTGCGCCGCTCGTGCGCCGAGAGCTGCGATTCGGCGTCAAGGAGAGGACCGATGCCGAAGGCCGGGTCTTGGAGCGGCCATCGGACGCGGAGTTGACACGACTGCGGGAGGCGGTGCGGCGTTCCGAGCCGGATGCCATCGCCATTTCTTTGCTGTTCTCGTTCGCCAACCCGGAGAATGAAGCGGCCGTAGCTGCGGCCGTGGCGGAACTCGGCAAACCGCTTTCTGTGTCCTATCAGATTCTGCCCGAGTTCCGGGAATACGAACGCACGAGCACGGTCGTGGTGAACGCCTATCTCCAGCCGCTTATGCAGAGCTACATGGAAAGATTGGCGGAGCGCGCCAGAGAGCAGATTGAAGAATCAGGAACTGGCTCCGGCGCGGCGCGGACGCGAGTTGAGTCACGGATCTTCGTTATGCAATCGAGCGGCGGGATCACGGCGCTGGAGTCGGCGGCGCGGGAACCGGTGCGCACCGTGCTATCGGGCCCGGCTGGCGGACTGGTGGGAGCGGCGGCCATGGCCGCCCGCAGCGGGCTTCGGAAGATTCTCTCCTTCGATATGGGCGGCACCTCCACCGATGTAGCGGCCGTGCAGGGCGAGGTTCGAACTGGCGGCCAATCGGAAGTGGCCGGGCTTCCGGTGGGAGTCCCCATGCTGGAGATTCACACCGTGGGCGCAGGCGGCGGCTCGCTGGCTCGCTTCGATGCCGGCGGCTCGCTGCGCGTGGGACCGGAATCGGCGGGCGCGGATCCGGGACCGATCTGCTATGGCCGCGGGAACGAACCCACGGTGACGGATGCCAACTTGCTGATGGGACGCCTTCGGCCCGATCGTTTTCTGGGCGGCGAGTTCAAGCTCGACGTCGAAAGGACGCGGCGGATCACATCGGAATGGCTGAAGAAACGTGGCTCGCGTTTAAGCTTGCAACAATTTTCTGCCGGCGTCGTGCGCGTGGTGAATGCGAACATGGAACGGGCTTTGCGCGTGGTTTCCATTGAACGTGGTTACGATCCGCGCGAATTTGCTCTGGTGGCGTTCGGCGGAGCGGGAGGTCTGCATGCCTGCGAACTGGCGGAGGCGCTGGCGATTCCGACCGTGATGATTCCGGCGCGGCCGGGAGCGCTTTCGGCGTTTGGGATCCTGGTCAGCGATGTGGTCAAAGATTACTCGCGCACGCTGTTGTGGCGGTTTGCCGGTCATTCAGGGCAAAAGGCACGGCAAGCAGTGCCGCGGGCAAAGCTGCAGAAAGAGTTTCGCAGGTTGGAGACGGCGGCGCAGAAGGAATTTCGCGCGGAACGGTGGCGCGGTGCTCTTCATTATGAAAGGAGTCTGGACCTGCGGTATCGAGGTCAGGGTTATGAACTCAACGTACCTGCCACGGAGAACGTCACCGATCGCTTCCATGAGGAACATCAGCGTCGATACGGATACCATCACGCGGGGCGGGAGATTGAACTGGTTACGCTGCGTTTGCGCGCTCGTTTGCGCACGCCCGCTTCGAAGTCTCAGCCCCGGTCCCAGTCCAAGTCCAAGGTTGAGCGGCATGAAACCTCGCGTAAGCCGTCGGCAGGCGTGGCGCCCGTTGAGCGCGCGGCTGTATTCTTTCATGACAAAACCGTGACCACGCCCGTGTTTGAACGTGGGGATCTTGTCCCTGGCCGAGCGATGAGGGGACCGGCCGTGATCACGGAATACAGCGCGACCACGGTGATTCCAGCAGGGAAGAGGTTTTGGGTGGATGCGTCGGGAAACGTGGTTATAAAGATCAGGTGAGCGCGCTCGAGACGAGGCTCACTCTTCCTCGGGTTCTTTCTTCTCCTCGATCGCCATATCCTTCAATTCGCTGGATTCGAAAACGTCCCCACATTCCTGGCATTCCACATATTCGGACTCCGCGTCGCGGGAGACGATCTGGACCCGAGGATGCTTGCATTGTTCGGGACTGACTTTCTTCTGAGGGGACTGCGACGGCTGGCTAAGCGTCATAAACTTGCCGACTGTTCGTCTCGCGAGAGGGAATGTGAGTTTTGCCCCGAATTGGCGATATTTTGCGGCGGCGGACTGAGGATGTCAAGTGCCTGAAGGCCCATTTGTCAAGCCCCGATGGAAATGTCCCCAGTTAATCCACGGTTCGAATTGACTAGTTATATGACTAGTCAGTATAATGGGACGGTGGCAAGGAGGTGAACTTTGGCTTCTTGGCAAGTGCAAGACGCGAAAGCGCGTTTTAGTGAGTTCCTGGATGCATCCATCAAGAAGGGGCCGCAGGTGGTTACTCGCCGCGGAATTGAAACCGCCGTCTTGGTCCCGATCGAGGAATGGAACCGGCTGCAAAGGGCTGCCCGGCCCGGCCTGAAGGAATGGTTGCTCGCTCCCGAACCTCGCTGTGACGACCTCACCTTTGAGAGAGGCAAGCTGCGCAGCCGTCCCGTAGTGGAGTTCGAGTGAATCAATACCTGCTCGATACCAACATAATCTCCGAACTGCGAAAAGTGCGTCCCCACGGAGCGGTGACGGCCTGGATCAGCGCCATGGAAGAAGCGAGTTTGTTCGTTTCTGCCGTAACGCTGGGAGAACTGCAGGTAGGGATCGAGCGGACACGACGTCAGGACCCCTCGAAGGCGAGCGAACTGGAGCGCTGGGTTGATCGTGTGCCAGCAGTCTACCGTGTGCTCCCAATGGATATTGCCTGCTTTCGAGAATGGGGCCGCATTATGGACAAGAAGTCCCCAGAGTTGCTGCAAGACGCCATGATCGCCGCGACGGCGCGGGTACATCGTCTGATTGTTGCGACCAGAAATGAACGAGACTTCAAGCAGCTCGGCGTCCGAACCTTCGACCCATTTAAGAATTAGTGCCGCGACTGCCGACCGGCCCGCGCCCATGATCACGCGGTCACTCGCTCCCGAATCCAGCGATGCCAGCGGTCGTGTAAAATAATCCATCGCATATATGGACCTGTCCGCCATCCAGCAAGCCCTGCGCGAGCGCAACATCGACGCCTGGCTTTTCTACGATCATCACCATCGCGACCCGATTTCTTATCGCGTTCTCGGGCTGCCGGATGGGCTCATGGTCACGCGGCGCTGGTACTATCTGATCCCCGCCCAAGGCGAACCTGTCAAACTGGTTCACAAGATCGAGTCGGGACATCTCGATACCTTGCCCGGCACGAAAAAACAGTACGCCGGATGGCAGGAACTGTTCGACGGTCTGAAACAGATGCTGGCTCTGCATCGCGATATAGCGATGCAATACTCGCCCAACAATTTTGTCTTCACCATTTCCATGGTGGACGCGGGAACGGCGGACATGATCCGCGGGCTGGGTAAGAACATTGTCAGCGCGGCGGACCTGATCGCGCAGTTTGAGGCGACCCTGAGCGACGAGCAGATTAAGTCGCATTTCGCGGCGCGCGATGTGATTGACGCGGTCACCGCCGAGGCCTTCAAGGAAATAGGACGACGCGTGCGCAACGGCGGCACACACGAGCATGAAATCCAGCAATTTTTCATGGAAGCATTCCAGCGCGAGAACATGGTGACTGACGATCCGCCGATCGTGGCAGTGAATGCCAACAGCGGCAACCCGCACTACGAGCCGAGCGCAAGCCATCCTGTGCCGATTCATGAAGGCGACTTTGTTCTGCTGGACGTGTGGGCGAAAAAGAATACGCCGGGCGCGGTTTACTACGACATCACGTGGGTGGGAATCGTGGGCAAAACCCCGTCAGACCGGCAGCGCGAGATTTTCAAAATTGTGAGCGAGGCACGCGATATCGGCGTGAAGACGGTGCAGAACGCCGTCGCGGTCTCTTCTTCGAACTCTGCCGCCAAGCCGATCGCGGGATGGGAAGTGGATCACGCCGTGCGTAACCACATCAAGCAGGCCAAGTTTGGAGAGTACTTCATCCACCGCACTGGCCACTCGATTGCCAGCGAAGTGCATGCGAATGGCGCCAACATGGATGACCTGGAGATTCACGACGAGCGGCGCATTCTGCCCAACTCCTTGTTCTCGATCGAGCCCGGAATCTACCTCCCTGAGTTTGGCGTGCGCCTGGAGGTGGATGTGCTGGTGCGGCCGGGAAGCGCCGAGGTCACTGGTAAAATCCAACGAGAGATCGTGACGATCTGAATGGCCAAGCCGACAACAGATAAGACGAAAGACAAATCAAAAAATACAGTGAGCGAGCCGGAGTATCCGCTCACGACCATGGCGGTAGTCGCGCCCATTGTGGGCTGGCTGATTCCGGGCGGCGGACACATTCTGCTGAAGCGCTATGGGCGTGGCATTCTCTTGCTGATCTCGGTGGTCGCGATGTTCCTGATCGGTTTGGGCATGCAGGGGCGGATTTACAAGCCGAACGGCGGAGACATCCTCGACATACTTGGCTTTGTGGGTGACGTGGGCTCGGGAGCGCTCTATTTTCTGGCGCGCATCATGGACTGGGGCAACGTGATGGCCGCGAATGCCGCGGCAGATTATGGCAAAACATTTCTGATCGTCGCCGGCCTTTTGAACTTTATCGCAGCGGCAGATGCGCATCACATTGCGCTGGGAAAGAAACCGTGACCATCAATTTGTCGCATTTCTCGGCGGCGGTGGTGTTCGCGCTGTTCGCGTCGGTGGTTTTCGGCATCACGCAGCGCAATTCGACGATGGAGCAGCTGAAGTACGGCCTCTACTGCTTCGCCCTGTTCGTCGGTGGAGTGTTCGTGGCGGGATGGATCATGGCGCTGATTCGCAGGTAGCTGGGGGGCTTGCTGTAATCAGCCGCTAGTTCCCAGTCCCCAGTTCTCATTTCTCAGTATCCGACTTCCAGCCGACAAAGTTCGAATGCCTTATAGCCATCCCTGATCATGTGGTGACGGGGCTCCGCCCCGTCCTGGCGGGGCAAGCCCGCCGCCACACAGGCCTACCAGCCGTCGCCGGGCGCGAGCGGAAGGTGGGCGGCTCCACCGAGGATGCCGCGTTCCTGCGGCGAGAATGCGCTCCTATACTGCCCGGAGTTGATAAGTTGGTCGCGCTGCGCCGGCGTCAGGCCGCGCATCTCGCGGATCGCCCGGTTGACGGCTTGGCGGCGATCGGGCGGCAACTGCTTGAACTGCTGAAAGAGTTGGCGCGCCTGCTGTTTCTGATTCGGAGTCAGGTGCTCCCAGGTTTCCATGCGGTTGAGCACGCGCTCCTGCTGCTGTGGAGGCAGGCTGGAAAAATGCTGCAGCCTGTTTTGCAACCGGGTCTGCTGTTGCGGCGGAAGCCTTCGGAACTGGGAATCGTTTTCGAGCGCGCGGTGCTGCTGTGCGGGCGGCAGATCCTTATAGCGGCGGAGCCAGTTTCCGGCGTGGCCGGGTTGGTTCTGCGCAGGATGTGCTCCATTGGGGCGGCTGGGGTTGGGACGACCTTCCTTCTGAAAGTGGTGCCATTGCCCATCCGGACGTTGTGGTTGCGCATGCCGGACTTGGGCGAACGACGGCGTCAGCAGCAGAAGCGCTGCCAGACAGCCGGCAATTGTTCCCCGTCCCAACATGTTTTGGTCTCCTGCTAGTCAGCTTTATCTATAGCCTGCGAATCTTGCGGATTCGTGGTTACGTCGTCCTGCACCTGCAGATCGTCGAGCACATCGAAATCGGCGTACAAATCGTCGTTGCTGTCTAGCGCCTGCAGATCGCCGACGGCGGTTCCCGGCTCGACCGGCAGACCGAGCGATGGCGGTTTGGTCGAAATGGTTGCGGTCTGAATATATGACTTGTTGCCGACCACCAGCGCTCCCGCAAATATCACGGCAGCGAGCGACATGGCCCACGCCGGACGCCGCAGCCAACTGAACCATCCGGCATGTGCGGCAGAACGCGGACGCGCCATTTCTTCGCGCAGACGCGCCTGCAGGCGGGTGTCAAAATACGGAGACGGCTGGGGCGCTTGCCACTCATCCAGCAGCGCCATGGTTTTCTGCAAGTCCCGCAGATGAGCGGCACAGTCGTTACAGGATGCGATGTGTTTTTCGACCTCTGGCTGCAGTGCTGCAGCGTCCATGCCGGCGGCCATATCCGGCAACAGCTCGCGAATTTGATTGCAATTCATACTGCTTCCTCTACTTCCCCGAAACAAACTCTTTCAGCTGCTCGCGCAAGGTTTCGTAGGCGCGAAACAGCAACGACTTGGTGGCGGACTCGCTCAGCTTCAGCACGCCCGCAATCTGGCGGTAATCCATCTGCTGATACTTATGCATGATGACCGCCACGCGCTGGCGCTCAGGCAGTGCATTCACTACGCGGCGGATGGCCGCCAGCCGCTCCCGCTTCAATATCTGCTCCTCCGCGGAGAGCGACTCGTCGGCCAGGTCGGGCGTCGTGCCCGTCTCCTGGTCCGGCTCATCGAGGCGCACCGTATTTTCCGGACGCTCGTGACGCGTATCGCGCGCGTGGTTCACCGCCAGGTTGGTCGCGATGCGATACAGCCAGGTCGTGAACTTGGCGCTCGGCTCGTAACTGGTGCGCGAGCGGTACACGCGCAGAAACACTTCCTGCGCCAATTCTTCCGCGGTCGACGGGTTGTGGCACATGCGGTACATGAATCCCACCATCGGGCGGCGATACTTTTGCACCAGAAAGGCGAACGCGGACTCGTCGCCCGTCTTCACCCGCAGCATCACGTCGACGTCGGAAACGGCCTCGCTGGAGTTTGCCATGGTGGCGGGTGCAGACGAGGACGGCGCTCCTGCAAAATTCAGCAGCCCTCGATCCATCAATCCACGATCAATGGCCACGCTGCTCACATCAGTAGAAACCCCGTTTGGGGGCGAAAGTTGCGCCTCCTCGGTGTCACGAGCGTGGGCGGAAGTGTTTTCCCGTGAATCAGTTACGGATCGAGCATCGGGGATGTCGGAGGCGGCCATGAAGGGGCGATGGAAAGAGGCTATCGGGAGCGGCGAAGCCGGTCAAGAGGCTGGGTGGATGCCGAAAGGGCCGACACGATTTGTTACAATGGCAAAACCGCAAACAGTGGGCGCTTAACTCAGCGGTAGAGTGCCATCCTCACACGGTGGAAGTCGTAGGTTCAAATCCTACAGCGCCCACCATTCAGATTGCCCCATGGTGACTTCCAGCGAAAATTTCGACCTCATTGTGATCGGCTGCGGCCCGGCGGGAGAAAAGGCGGGCGCGCAGGCCGCCTATTTCGGCAAACGCGTTGCCGTCATCGAGGGCGCCGAGTATGTGGGCGGAAGCTGCATCAACACCGGCACCGTCCCCAGCAAGACGCTTCGTGAATGCGCACTCTACTTTTCCGGCCTCAAGCAACGCGGTCTCTACGGCATCGACTATTCACTGAAAGAGAATCTCACCGTCAATGACTTCATGCACCACGAGCGGGAAGTGGTTGAAATGGAGCGCCAGCGCATCCTGAAGAATCTCGCCCTTCATCAGATCGAGCTCGTCCGCGGCCGGGGTTCTTTCGAAGACGCCCATACCGTGTCCGTTTCCGGTGCGAATGGCATACGCCAACTGCGCGGCGATGTGATTCTCGTCTCCACTGGAAGCAAGCCCCACCGTCCATCGGAAATCGCTTTCGACGACGTCCGGGTTTTTGACTCCGACACTTTCTTGCAGATGGATCGCATCCCACAAAGCCTGGCAGTGATCGGCGGCGGCGTGATTGGCTGCGAGTATGCGTCCATCTTTGCTGCGCTCGGCGTGCGGGTCACGCTGGTGGATGGCCGGGACCGCTTGCTGCCATTCCTGGATGCGGAGATTTCCGAGAGACTGCGGGTGCAGCTCGCCGCGATTGGCATGCACTTCTGGTTCAACGAACGGCCGGTGAAAGTGCAAAGCACGGCGTCAGACGTGCAGTTGGTGATGAAGAGCGGCAAGACGCTGCAAGTCGAATCGGCGCTGTTCGCTGCCGGGCGCCGCGCCGCAGTGGACGGACTATCTCTCGAAAAGGTGGGTTTGGCCGTCAATGAACGTGGATACATATCCGTCGACGAGCATTATCGTACCACGGTACCAAATATCTACGCCGCGGGCGACGTCATCGGATTTCCCGCGCTGGCTTCGACGTCGATGGAACAAGGACGCGTCGCCGTGTGCCATGCTTTCGGCTTCAAATATAAGCAACGCGTTGCCTCGATGCTGCCGATGGGGATTTATACGATCCCGGAGATCTCCGCCGCGGGCGAGACGGAAGAATCATGCAAAGAGAAAAAGATCGACTACTGTGTCGGGCGGGCTCTCTATGCCAACAATGCCCGGGGCCACATCATCGGCGACACGGCGGGAATGCTGAAACTCGTCTTCGCGCGCGCCGACAAGAAGCTGCTCGGATTGAGCATCATCGGCGAGAGCGCTACTGAGCTGATTCACATCGGAATGCAGGTTCTCGACCATAACGGAACGATTGACGAGTTTATCGAACAGGTCTTCAACTACCCAACGCTCAGCGAGACCTATAAGTACGCCGCGTACGAAGGGCTGGGCAATCTGGCCGGTCACAAGGTACGCGAAGGCTAGGTCCTTCCGTCAACGAAAGCCGCGGAGGTTAGTGGTATCCCAGCCGCTTCACGGCCAATTCAAGAAGTAACTCGGTATTTCTTGCACGAAACCGAAAATTCTGCTGCTTTTGAGATGCCACGCGGGTCACAAAGCCTCCTTCTGGCAAGGACTTAGGGGCTCTGGCAATCGCGCTGTTCCGGTCCCTGATTTAGCGCCGGGCAGCCCCCACGGGGCTTCTAATCATCAAATGAACATGCGTGATTTCGCAAAACCGGTTGCTGCGCGGACCAGAGACGCCTGGAGACTGGCGAGGCTACTCACCATTCTGCTCGTTTGCCTTTGCAGCATTCGGCATGCGCAAGCGGCAGCGACGCTGCTTCTGGAAGAGCCGTACAGTTACGATGGCGCTTTCGCCGGAACTGGCCACGTGGCTGTGTATCTCAGCAACGTTTGTGCTGAGTCCCCGGTGGTCCTGCGTCCATGTGCCGAGGGCGAATCCGGCGTAGTTTTGAGCCGCTACGACGGCATCGGAGGATACGATTGGATTGCGATCCCTCTCATCCCCTACCTCTACGCGGTTGACCGGCCGGAAGCCATCCCGCTGTTCGCCGACGCAAGACTGGTTGCTTTTCTCAGAGATCAATATCGTCGCGACTATCTGGAATCGCTAGCCCCCGATCGCCCCGACGGCGGAATACCCGAGGGCAACTGGTATGAAATGATCGGCTCATCTTATGACCGGACAATTTATGGATTCGAGATTGAGACCAGCCCGGAACAAGATGCGCTGCTGATCGGCAAGTTCAACAGCCAGCCCAACCGCGAACGCTACAACTTCGTAAAGAGAAACTGTGCTGATTTTGTGCGCGAGGTCGTCGATTTTTATTATCCGCACGCGCTGCATCGCAGCGTGATTGGCGATCTCGGCGTTACGACTCCCAAGCAGATCGCGAAAATGCTGGCGAGATACAGTGCCCACCATCCTGAGTTACAGAGCTCGGATTTCCTGGTGCCGCAGGTCCCGGGTTCGGTCCGGCGCAGCAAACCCGTCCACGGAGTATTGGAATCGGTGATGGCCGCCAAAAAATATATGGTGCCCCTGGTCGTATTGCATCCGTACATAGGTGGCGGATTGCTGGTCGAGTATTTTGGTCATCGGCGCTTCGATCCGGGACGAAACGCCCTTATCCTAGACTCCGACCACGAGTTGAATGCGCCCATGACCCACGATGAGCGTCTTGCCTACCAGAGTCGGTTGGACGAACTGAGCCTAACCCCTTCCACGACAGACCCCGTGAACGAAGGAAAGACCAAAGAAGGGAAAGTCTGGGAGCGTTTGCAAGCGAGCGCCACGCCTGGAATCGATACTTCCGGGCGACCCGTCCTGCAGTTGCGCGCAGGGGATGATTTGGCTCAAGTGGGCCTCTCGCGGGCCAACATCTCGAGCGTTTCTGACTCGTCGGAATTGGCTGCGAAACTTCTGGAGGCGCGGCTCCGCCAGGAATTGCGGCCCGCCACAGCTCGCAAGACTTCGTCCAGTGACGTGAAAAAAGATCTGGCGCTGCTCCAGTACTTGCTCTCACTTAAGCCGAAAGAAGTTGCCATCACGCCCTCCTCGACGAATACTAACCGGACTCAAGCCGGAGCCGGCTTGCAGTAGCCTTCCTTTTTTTGGGGCCCTGATTCGCAGCAGACAATTAGGCTACGCAGTTATCATTGATCACTATCACTGGTGTTGCCGGGGTAGTCTCGACTGGATCAGGGATTCCACCTGAGTCCAAACCCTGGGATCGCATTCAATTTCGGTATGAGCCTTCATGAAGAGACGGTCGTACCAGGGATACTGCTTACAATCAATCGGATTCGCTTTGTAGTCGAAGCGGAAATTTCCAATGATGTGCGTGCGTGCCGGATCGGCAGCGCGGATCTGGGGTTGGCCGTGCAGAAAGCCATTCAGTTGATAGAAATTTGCGGCCTCGGCTACGTTGGCGGGAATGACCTTATCGTTCTCGCCACGTTTGGAGACACTGTCCACCTGAATGGTGAGCAACACGGGAATGCCCTCTCTTTCCAGTTGTCGCGCCAGCGTGACGGCTTCCGAAGCACCCCAGCTGTGTCCGTATAGGATGATGCGGGCGTTCTTCTTCTCAGCGGCCGATAGTGTGCCGTCGTGATCGGTGTCGACCAATCGAACGATCTCCGCGTGAGCTTCTTCCCGGCGATGATTCTCCAGAACCTCCGCGTACACGCCCGATGGGTAGTCGAGCCGCAGATGCGCCGCGACTTGGACCGCGCTGTGGACCATGTCATCGTGCCTGACGAATCCGCCGACGAAACCGATGACGATGACGGGCGTCGTGGTAACAGCGTCCGGTGCACTGACGGGGCGTGCCGAGCCCGCGCGAATGGCGGCAGGAATGAGGCAAAGAATAAACGAAACACTACGGATTGAAGCGCGGATAGAGTGACTCACAATCTAATAAATCATAACAACAAAGAAAGGCTGTTTTCGATAGCTATCCCTCCCGTGCCGAAACTATTTCCTCATTCTTGCTGAACCGGCCACTTCTGTCTTGCGCTTGAACCTCTGCCTTGCGCGCACTCTGCAACCGAGCAAAAGAGGAACACGGCCGATGCCAATTTCGGGAATCCGGACATCGCATTTGAGTATTCCGAGCGGGCTAGGTTGGTTTTGGGCCGATTCCTATCTTGGGAATCTGGACATCGCGTCTGGGCGTTCCGAACGATGCCCTTGTGTGTACTGCCACATGGTTCCTGGTGCACTAAGGGCACATTGACCGCACGCGGTTTCAAACGTAGATTGCCACTCAACGCTTCAAACCTCCGCGCGGTTAGCGGATGCTTTCAGCCTCGGGCCTTTCCGGCCCAAGGCGCAACTGTCCTCGCACGAACAGGACGACGTCAGCGATCGCTGGCCGGCCTGTGCTCGACCGGATGGCATCAAGCACGGCGCCATCGTCTCTCGACAAAACGGCATGAGCCGTAGTGTGTCTGGCCAGCCAAGGAGTGTTCAAAATGAAGAGATGGAATGCAAGTAGCGTAGCTTTGCTTTTTGTTCTGGGGATTTCAATCGGGGCATGGGCGCAGCAGGATCCAGGTCCACGGCCCGGCCTCACGGGAACAACGGCGTATTATCCAACGCTCAATGCCAACGAACAGGCTTTCTTCAGCCAGGCATTTCTGCGCTTCCAGGAAGTAGCCTCGGTGTCGGGGACCATTGAGGCAGGAAGCGGTCTGGGGCCGACGTTCAACGGCAACAGTTGCGCCATGTGCCATGCGCAGCCGATGATCGGCGGCAGCAGCCCGGGTCTGACCAGTCCGCAGAAACCGGTTCAGAATCCGCAGGTGGCGCTCGCCACTCTTGATGGAGCCACCAATTTCGTCCCCGGATTCGTCACTGCCAATGGTCCGGTGCGCGAGGCGCGCTTCATCCGAAATCAGGACGGCTCGCTCGACGGTGGCGTTCATGGCTTGTATACGATTGCCGGCCGCACCGATGCACTGGGCTGTACTCTTGCCCAGCCGAATTTCGCCCAGCAGGTGCTCGCCAACAACGTAATTTTCCGCATCCCGACTCCCGTCTTCGGGTTGGGCCTGGTGGAAAACACGCCCGACGCTACTCTGCGGGCTAACCTGGCGACTACGCAAGCTGCCCGGTCGCAGCTCGGTATCGGCGGCACCTTCAATACCAGCGGCAACGACGGCACCATCACCCGCTTCGGCTGGAAGGCGCAGAACAAATCGCTGGTGATCTTCGCCGGCGAAGCCTACAACGTCGAGCAGGGCGTCTCGAATGAAATGTTCCCGAATGAGCGCAACGCCGTGCCCGGGTGCGTGTTCAATTCGACGCCGGAGGATTCGAGCGTCATGGTGAATGGCAATCCGGACAGTCCGAATTTCAACATGACCATAGGCACAGTGTCGGAGATGTCATCGGATATCGTCAATTTTGCCGCGTTCATGCGGCTTTCGGCGCCTCCGACACCAGCGGCTCCGACTGCATCCACGCTGAACGGTTCGAACCTGTTCAACAAAGTTGGCTGCGCGCTGTGTCACTCGCCCTCGCTGACCACAGGGTCCTCGGTCTTCACCGGCATGAGCGGAGTGACCTACAATCCGTACTCCGATTTCGTACTCCACCATATGGGGCCGGGTCTGGCGGACGGTATCAACCAGGGCGCGGCCGGGCCAGATCAGTTCCGCACCGCTCCGTTATGGGGCGTCGGCCAGCGCCTGTTTTTCCTGCATGACGGACGCACTTCCGACCTGTTGCAGGCCATCAAAGACCACAGCGATTCTGACAACTGTCGGAACCAATACGACCACCGGTCCGACCAGCGCAACTGTGGCTCGGAAGCCGACGGCGTGATCCGCAACTTCAAAATGCTCAGCCCGTCGCAGGTTCAGGACCTCCTGAATTTCCTGCGCTCGCTGTAGCCGCGACAAATCATAACGGTGGAGAAACGGGCATCTCACCCGCTCAGCCGGGCGGAGACGCCCGGCTTTCCACGGCACGACGACCTTCCCGGCTCCACTCCCTCTGAAATGCTAAGATTTCCGGCATGCCACTGCGCAGCAAACTGAAGAAAGTCACGCATGCGGAAAAGACGATTCGCGGGCGTAAGGGCGAGCCGCACGCCACGGCGGAACTGGTCATCATTACCGGCATGAGCGGATCGGGGAAGGCGTCGGCGCTGAAAGCCTTCGAGGATCTTGGCTACTACTGCGTCGACAATCTGCCCGTGGAACTGATTCCGCGCTTTGCCGAACTGGCCTTGCAGTCGGGAGAGATTCCGCGCACCGCGCTGGTGGTCGATGTGCGCGAGGGGACGCAACTGGAGAAGCTGCCGGCGATCGTAAAGTCGGTGAAGCGGACGATCCCGACGCGCGTGATTTATCTGGAAGCGAGCGACGCCGCGTTGCTGCGGCGCTACAGTGAGACGCGGCGGCCGCATCCGCTGGGGATGGGCACAACGGTGCGGGCATCGCTCGGCACCGAGCGACGGCATCTGCGGGCGATTCGCAAGATTGCGGACCTGGTCATCGATACTTCCAAATTCAACGTTCACGAACTGCGGGCGCACTTGACCGACCGCTTCAAACAGCAGTCGGGAAGCCAGCAGACGATTCTGGTCTCGTGCGTGAGCTTCGGATACAAACACGGCGTGCCTGACGACGCCGACCTGGTGTTCGACGTGCGCTTTCTCCCCAATCCTCATTTCGTGCCGGAGTTTCGCGGGCTGACCGGGCGCCATCCGCGGGTCGCCAAGTACATCCGATCGTTTCCGCAGACGCAGGAGTTCATTAACCGCATCTCAGAACTGCTCGTCTACCTGCTGCCGCACTACATCCGAGAGGGTAAGAGCTACCTGACCATCAGCTTCGGATGCACCGGCGGTCAGCACCGCTCGGTGATGATTGCTGAGGATGTAAACAAACGGCTGCGGAAGGCAGGATACAAAGTGAAGGTCGTGCATCGGGATAGTCCGAAATAGAGCCGCATGACAGGCTTCCGGTGACTACGGTTACGCCTGTGGAGACGCGGCATACCCCGTCTCTGCGGGAAATCGCATGTAGAATTGAGCCTTACACGCATGGCAACCTCCACAGTGGCGGGCGCGAAGAGTGCAGGAACACCAGCAAAGCCCCGTCCAACTCGTCCCATCACCCGCCTGTTGCGCTACGTTCTGCCTTACTGGTGGCAGGTTCTGGCTTCAGTGACGCTGATGGCGCTGGTGGGACTGCTCGATGCGGGCCGGGTTCTGCTCATCGGTCCGATTTTCGATCGCGTATTGAATCCCGGCTCCCAGGGAAAAACCATCCAATTGTTCAAACTGCCGGGCACCGAACGTTTTCTTAACCTCCAACAATTGGTCCCGTCGCACTTTCAAAATCCATGGACAGTGGTGGCCTTTGCGCTGGTTGCAGCCACGATATTGAAAGGGATCTTCGATTACGCCGGAACCTACCTCGTCAACTACGCGGGCTTCGGGATGATCACGGACCTGCGGGATGATCTGTATAACGCCATTCTGCGGAGTTCGGCGGCGTTTTTCACGAAGCACACCACGGGCACACTGCTTTCGACCATGGTCAACGATATCGAGCGGGTGCAATACGCGATGTCGGGCGTGCTGGCGGAATTTCTGCAGCAGTTTTTCACTCTGATCTTTACCGCCGCGGTGGTGGTTTTGCTGGGAGGAAAGCTGGCGTGGGTGCTGCTGCTGTTTGTTCCCATCATCTTGTATTCGTCGAGAAAAATCGGCCGGCAAGTACGCAGCACGACGCGGGGAGGGCAAGACAAGCTCGCCGAGATCCAGAACATTCTGCACGAAACTATTACCGGGAACCGGATCGTCAAGGCGTTTGGCATGGAGAACTGGGAGGTGGAGCGCTTCCGTGCTGCCGCCCGGCGCCTGTTCCGGGCGAATCTTCGGCTGGTGGCGGCGTTCGCCATCAGCTCTCCTCTAATGGATATTCTGGGCTCGATTGCCATCGCGCTGCTGGTGCTGATGGGCCGGAACCAGATTAACCGGCACGTTTTTACGGCGGGAACCTTTCTGGCGTTCATTGTGGCCGTCTTCAAGCTGTATGACCCGGTGCGCAAGTTCGCGCTCTTCAATAACAATTTCCAGCAGGCAGTGGGAGCCTCATCGGAAATTTTCCGCTTCATGGATATGGAAGACGAAGTACGGGAGAAGCCGAGAGCAAAGCGGATGGGGAAGTTTGTGCGGTCGATCCGGTTTGCGGACGTGTCTTTCTCTTATGACAATGCCGAGGATTCGCCGGTCGTGCTGCATGGCATCAATCTCGAGGTGAAGGCGGGCGAGGTGGTGGCGGTGGTGGGATCGAGCGGCGCCGGCAAGAGCACGCTGGTGCACCTGATCCCGCGCTTCTTTGACGTCAGCGGCGGGCGGATTCTGATTGACGACAACGATGTGCGGGATGTGACGGTGGAGTCGCTGCGATCGCAGATCGGGATTGTCACGCAGGACACGGTGCTGTTCAACGATACGGTGAGGAACAATATCGCGTACGGCCAGCCGCATGTGTCGCAGAAGCGGGTGGAAGAAGCTGCGCGGGCGGCGCGAGCGTATGAATTCATTCGCGGGCTTCCGCAAGGGTACGACACCATGATCGGCGAGCGCGGCGTGCGGCTTTCGGGCGGCGAGCGGCAGCGGATCGCGATAGCGCGAGCGATCCTGAAAAATGCGCCGATCCTGATTCTGGATGAGGCCACGTCCGCGCTCGACAGCGAGTCTGAGTCGCTGGTGCAATCGGCGCTGCAAAATCTGATGAGCGGGCGTACTGTGTTTGTGATTGCGCACCGGCTTTCGACCGTGCGGCGCGCGGATCGTATTGTAGTGCTCGAAAACGGCACGATCAGCGACATTGGCGCGCACGAAGAGCTGATGCAAAAGTTGGGCACCTACCGCCGGCTTTACGAGTTGCAGTTTGCCGAATCGGATGCGCCCAAGGCAGAGGTGCCTTCTTAGGGACAGCCGAGGGTGGCTGTCCCTACGGGTTTCGAGACGAACTTTATGTCACTTCGCTCCATGACGGGATTTGCGCAGGTCAAAGGGCAGGCCAACGCGCAACTGGCGTTTGCGCTGTCGCTGAAATCGGTGAACCATCGTTTTCTCGATCTTCACTTCCGGCTGCCCAGCGATACCGACGCGTTAGAGATGAAGCTGCGCCGGATGCTGAAAGAGAAAATAGCTCGCGGCCACGTGGAAGTGATCCTGAACCTGGATCGCTCGGGCCAGAACGGCGTTGCACTCAATCGGCAGTTGATTGCCGGCTATGTGGAGGCGTTCCGCGCGGCAGCCGATGAATTTGGGGTTGAGGGTGAGCCCGATCTGAACGTGGTTCTGCGGATGCCGGGTGCCATGGATGCGGGCGCCGAGAGATCGGGAGACGCACTGGAGAGCGCGGTGATGGCGCGAGTGGAAGAAGCGCTTACCCGTTTGAATGAGATGCGCGAAGAAGAAGGCCGCAGCATCGGCACCGAGTTGCGCGCGCGCATGGCGAGTCTGGAAAAAGCGGCGGCGGGAGTGGAAGCCCATCGCAGCACCATTCTGCGCAGCTACTCGGAACGCCTGCAGTCGCGCATGCAGGAATTGTTCGGCGCACAGGTGGACAAGGAACGGATCCTGCAGGAAGTGGCGGTGCTGGTCGATCGCAGCGACGTCCAGGAAGAACTAGTCCGGCTGAACGCGCACGTAAGGCAATTTTTCGGTTTGCTCGACCAGGGCGGCGAGGTGGGCAAAAAGATGGACTTCCTGCTGCAGGAAATGAACCGCGAGGCGAACACGCTGCTGTCAAAGACTTCGGGTCTGGCGGGCGAGGCCTTGAAGATTACCGAGATGGGACTGCTGATGAAATCGGAGATCGAGAAATCGCGCGAGCAGGTGCAGAACCTGGAATGAGCATCGTTTACATTGTTTCCGCGCCGTCCGGTTCAGGCAAATCGACGCTGGTGGCTGAACTACTCAAGATGGTTCGTAACCTGGACTTCTCGATATCCTATACCACACGCCCGCCGCGTGGAAGAGAACAGAACCGCAAGGAATATTTTTTCGTGTCCAGGGAAGAATTTAAGGCCATGATCGACGCCGATGAGTTTCTGGAGTATGCCGATGTTTTCGGAAACTATTACGGTACGGCGCGTCGGTTTCTGCGCGAAGCCGAAACTCGCGGCAACGACCTGCTGCTCGATATCGATGTGCAGGGGGCGAGTCAGATCATGCAGAGAATCCCGGACGCGGTGAGCATCTTTATTCTTCCGCCCGACTGGGAGACTCTGGAACGCCGCCTGCGGAGCCGCGGCCTGGATCCGGAACCGGTCATCCGTCGCCGGTTGGACACGGCCCGACGAGAGATTGAGAATTACACGAAATACGACTATATATTAGTAAACAACGTGCTTGAGCAATCCGCCGGCCAACTGAAGGACATCGTATTGTCAGAGCGATTGCAGCGAAGCAGGGTTGAACTTTCGGATGAGGAAAAGCGGCGCGTGGAAGTTGCACAAGCTTGCCGTCTGGATCGGGCGCGCGAGCGGGTGCTGCCGATTCTGGGTTCGTTTAAGGTGGTAAGAGGCACGTGACATTTCTCGGGGGAGAGAATATGAAGCTGGTAGAAGGGTTCGACAGTAACTATCGTTACATTCTGGTGGCGGCACGGCGGGCACGGCAACTGCAAGGCGGCGCACCGCCGGTGATCGATACCGGATCGCGCAAACCCTGCCGCATCGCGCAGGATGAAATCAAGGCGGGCAAGGTGAAATGGCTGATTCCGGAGATTCCGAAATTGCCGGTCGTGGTTGCCAGCGAGACACTGAACAAGGTGTTTCTCGAAGACGCGTAGACACGAATCGCCGGCACCTAAATTGAACGCCGGCGTTTTTGCGCCGCCAACGTAGGGTTTGCATCTCCCGCCAGGTGGCGGCATCAATTCTGTAGGCGGGGCTGGATTTTTAGGGCTGTGGCCGCCGTCTTCCTCCTATGAAAATCGTGCTGGGCGTGTCCGGTGGGATCGCAGCTTATAAGGCGGCGGAAATCATGCGCCTTTTGCAAGACCGCGGCATTCACGTGCAAGTCGTGATGACGGCTGCGGCGCAGGAGTTCGTTCGTCCTCTGACCTTCGCAGCGCTCTCCGGAGAAAAAGTAATCACCGGCATGTTCGGCTTTGAATCTGGATCCGGTGATGGGCAGGCGAATGTGGAGTCGGCGATCGAACATATTGCGGTTGCGCAATCGATTGATGCGCTCTTGGTGGCTCCGGCGACGGCCGATGTGCTGGCGCGCTTCGCGCAGGGAATTGCCAACGACTTTCTCAGCACGCTTTATCTCGCGACCACCGCTCCGGTGGTCGTAGCTCCGGCGATGAACGTCAATATGTGGAATCACGCCGCCACGCAAGCGAATCTGGAAATCCTGCGTAAGCGCGGTGTTCGCATCGTGGAACCGGGCGAGGGCTATCTGGCGTGCGGGATGACCGGTGCGGGGCGACTGGCGGAGAACGAGACAATCGTCGCAGCGGTCATGGAAGCGCTCGGCGCCGCTCAGGATCTGGTTGGCGAAACGGTCCTGGTGACGGCCGGGCCAACGCGGGAAAAGATCGATCCGGTGCGGTATTTGACGAACCGGTCGAGCGGCCGCATGGGATATGCCATTGCGGAAGCGGCGCTGCGTCGCGGCGCGCGCGTGCTGCTGGTGAGCGGGCCGACTGCGATTGCCGCTCCGGGTGGGGCGGAACTGACGCGTGTGGAGACAGCGGAAGAGATGCTGGCAGCGGTTTTGAAATGGCTGTCCGAAAGTACCGTGGTGATCAAGACGGCGGCCGTGGCGGACTTCCGGCCGAAGGCGGCGGCGGGGCAGAAGATCAAGCGCAAAGGCGAGATGACGCTGGAACTGGAGCCGACGGCAGATATCCTGGCGGAGGTGACTCGCCGGAAGACTACCCAAATCGTCGTCGGGTTTGCCGCAGAGACCGAGAATGTGCTGGAAAACGCACGTAAGAAGCTAGCCTCGAAATCGCTGGATGCGATCGTAGTGAACGACGTTTCGCGCGATGGAATTGGTTTTGATTCCGACCGCAATTCGGTCACGATCATCTCGCACAGCGAAGTGGTCGAGGTTCCCGAAACCTCGAAATGGGAAGTTGCGCACCGCGTGCTCGACCAGGTGGTGAAGCTGCGGAAACACCGTGGCGCGGTTGTTCGTTAGTTTGCTCGTTAGGAGAATCCCGTGAACATCTGTTTGTGCGCCCCCTCGGTACTGGTGTTGTCCACTCTCGTTGCCTCGCAGCAGTCATCCGTTCCGGTGAAGCCCGTTCCGGTAGACGAGGAGCCGCACCATCATCTGGTGCTGAAAAATGATTCCGTCATGGTCCTGAGGGTGAAGCTTCTGCCGGGTGAAAGCACGCTTTTTCACACCCACTTGCATGACCGTGTGGCGGTTGATTTGACCGACACTACAATTAACCTGCAAAAGCCTGGCGAGCCCGAAAGCGCACCCGAGGCGACGAAGCCTGGAGGCGTCGCGGCGTTGGAGTCGAATGGGCCTTACACCCACCTCGTGCATAACGCCGGCAACGCCGTCTTTGAAGTGCTGGATGTGGAGCTGCTTCACCGGCCGACGAAGCCTTCGGGTCCGGCCGCGGGGAAGGTGGAAGCAGAGAATCCAAGCGCGCGGGTTTACAAGTGGACAATGGCGCCGGGAGCTGCGACCGCGATGCATACCCACGAGCGCCCCTACCTGATTATTTCGGCTACGCCACTCATGCTGAAGATGACGGATCCCGAAGGGAAATCGTCTACTCATGAAGTGAAGGCAGGAGACATTCATTGGGTCGATGCCAAGGTCACGCACTCGCTGGCCAACGAAGGCACGACCGTGGGGCAGATTGTGGAGATTGAATTGCGGTAGTTTTCAGAGTGCACGACACGGTTTGTTATCCTTTATCTGTAATGCCCCGCACTCTTGATCCTGAACTCCGCCGCGCTCTTGCAACGCGCATCCGCTACTACAACGAAATGGGGATCTACGACTTTTACCGGCGGCCTCTGTCGGATCGCGCCGGGGAGTCTGTGAAGACGGTTGAAGTGGATAAACAAGAAGCACGTATTTCGGAGCGCACACTCGATCCAGGAGAAGAGATGAGTCCACGGAAAGCCGCTGCGGTCGCGATACCGGTTGTTGAAGAAAATATTTTTGAGGTGATCGCGCCGAAGGCCGAGCAGAGTGTAAGCGATCCGGTGAAGGCGCTGAAGATCATCCGCGAAGACCTGGGCGACTGCACACGCTGCGTGCTCCATAAGCAGGGACGGAAGCAGATCGTGTTTGGCGTTGGCAACCCAACCGCCGAGTTGATGTTCGTGGGCGAGGGCCCGGGCGCCGATGAAGACGCGCAGGGCGAGCCGTTCGTCGGGCGCGCCGGGCAACTACTCAACAACATGATCAAAGCCATGGGGATCGAGCGCGAGCAGGTCTACATCGCGAACATCGTGAAGTGCCGCCCACCGGGCAATCGCACGCCGGAGCGCGAAGAGTGCGCGACCTGCTCGCCGTTTCTGATGCGCCAGATCGCGGTGATCAAGCCGAAAGTGGTCGTGGCCCTCGGCGCCGTGGCGGCGAAGACCCTGCTGGCGATGAGCGCTTCGATGGCGCAACTGCGCGGGCGCTTTTACGAATTCAGGCCGGCGGGTGTGCGCAGCAACGATCCCAATTGGGACGGATGCAAGCTGGCAGTCACCTACCATCCGGCGTTTCTGCTGCGCGATCCGCGGCAGAAGGGCGAGGCGTGGAAAGATTTGCAGATGGTGATGAAGGAGTTGGGGATGAGGGCGCCAGCCAAGAGCACTCAGTAGCGATCACTGTAATTTTCAGCGACTCGTATGGACACCAACGCGATCAGCAAGGCAACTGCCGAGCACTATCTCTGGGGCAACCGCTGCGATGGCTGGCACCTGGTAAAGAACCCGCAACTAAGCGTAATTCAGGAGCGCATGCCGGCGGGCACGGCGGAGGTTCGCCACTTCCATCATCACGCACAGCAGTTCTTTTACGTGCTTGCGGGCGAGGCCGTCATGGAAGTGGATGGCCGTGCAGTGGCGCTGACTGCCGGGGAGGGGACTTGGATTCCACCGGGTACTTCGCACCAGATGCGGAATGACTCGCGTGACGAGGTTCATTTCCTGGTTGTTTCGCAGCCGCCTTCACACGGGGATCGGGAGAACACGTAGGGACGGACGCTTCAGCGCGTGCCAGCAAGTTCGGCATCGTAAGCAACTTTGCGGGGCCGAATTCCTTTGCCGATGCCGCTGCCCGCTGCGATTCTCAGATCGTAGTCGTTCTGCAGATTGAGCCAGAACTGCGCGGGCAGGCCGAAGTACTTTCCCAAACGAATGGCCGTGTCTGCGCTGATGGCGCGGTCTCCCCGGACGACTTCATAAATGCCCGGAAAACTGAGGGCCTTCGCCAGTTGATAAGCACTTACGCCCATGGGTTCCATGAACTCGGTCTTGAGAATGTCCCCCGGGTGAACCGCAAATACCTTCCTCGATTTGGCCATGTGCTACTCCGCTTTCTATTCGTAATCGACGATCTCTACCTCAAAAGCATTTCCGTCCCGCCACACGAAACACACGCGATATTGATCATTGATTCGAATGCTGTGTTGTCCGGCACGGTCGCCGCGAAGCCCTTCCAGTTGATTCCCCGACGGCACCCGTAAATTGTCGAGCGTGATTGCGGCGTTCAGAATAGCGAGCTTCTTGAAGGCTCGTAGCTGCAAATCCGCTGGGAGACGGCGGCTTCTGCCCGACTGCCACAGCCTCTCGGTTTCCTTGTCCCGGAAACTCGCGATCATTCAGTACAGTACTAACGTATCGCGATACTATTGTAAAGCGGTAGTATTCCAAAATGCGGTAGGATTTGATCAGTCCCCTTACATGCCCCTCTTGTGCGACGTCGCCCTCGCTGTGCCGCTTGACATGGTGTTCACCTACGCCATTCCTCCGGGCATGGAACCGGCGGTGGGCGGGCGGGTGCTGGTGCCGTTCCGGCAGCAACGGCTGTCGGGCATTGTGGTTGAGCTGCATGACCGTCCGCCGCAGGGCGTTCCTTCTCAAATCGCGGCTTCGCAAATAAAAATCAAGAAGGTTATCGAAGCGCTCGACCTCTCGCCGGTTCTCGATGAGCAATTGCTGAAGCTTGGAAAGTGGATTGCCGATTATTATCTCGCACCGCTCGGTGAAGTCTTTCGCACTATGCTGCCACTCTCCGCCGAGTTTAAACGCTCGGTCGCGTATCGCATCACCGATCAGGGGCGGATGGCGTTGCATCTGGCGGGGATGTCGGGGTCATCGGCACGATCGAAGCGGACTCCGGACGAGCAGTTGGTTGAATTTCGGGTGCTCGATTCTCTGGCGGAGCGGGAGAGCGTTCGAGACGAGAGGTTGCGCGGAGCTGCACGGGTCTCGAAAGCGTTGCTGAGTGGGATGGTGCGGAAGAAGTGGATTGCGCGCGAGGATGTGTCGGCGGCTCGGGATGCGGTGCGACTGGTCAAGGTTGCGGTGCTGCTGGCGGCTGAGGAGCGAGCGGAGGCTTCGCCTCCGCTGGACGGGCGAGGCGCCCGTCCCCACACGAGCGCGGCGAAGAAGCTGAATGAAAACCAGCGCACTTTGATCGAAACACTGGCTGCTTCCGGCGGACGCTTGCCGGTCGAGGCTCTGCGGGGGTTGGATGTGCCTCGCAGCACGCTCGGCACTTTGGTGCGGCGCGGGTTGATTGAGTTAATCGATGAGCCGCAGGACTTTATCGCTTCAAAGCTTAAGCCGCGGCAGTCTCCGTTTGAGTTCGAGTTCAGCCCGGCGCAGAAAGAAGCGCTCGCGAAGATTAGCGAGGCCGTAGCATCGCGAAAGTTCGGCGGCCTGCTGCTGCACGGCATCACCGGGTCGGGAAAGACGGCGGTGTATCTGGCCTGCATGCGTGAGGTGCTGGAGCAGGGTCGGTCGTCGATCCTGCTGGTTCCTGAAATTGGTTTGACTCCCGCGGTGGCGGCCGATCTGCACCAGGTGTTCGGCGATGAAGTTGCCATCCTGCATTCGGGGCTGTCAGATGCAGAGCGGGCGGAACAGTGGCATCGCATAAGGCGCGGTGAGGCGCGGGTAGTGGCGGGCACGAGGTCGGCAGTGTTCGCCCCGTTGAGCGACCTGGCGCTAGTCATTGTCGACGAGGAGCAGGATTCGTCGTACAAGCAAGAAGAGACGCCGCGCTATCACGCGCGCGATGTGGCCGTGATGCGCGCGAAGATGGCGGGAGCTGTTGTCGTGTTGGGCTCGGCCACGCCATCGCTCGAGTCGTATTACAACGCTAAGAAGAATAAATATGCGCTTGTGGAGTTGCCGGATCGCGTGGAGATGCGTCCGCTGCCGGAAGTCGAGATTGTTGACATGCGGCAGGAGTTTCAGGAGACGGGCCAGGAGCAGGTGGTCTCGCGCAAATTGGCGGAGGAAATCCGCGAGCGGCTGGGAAGGAAAGAGCAGGTCATGGTGCTGCTCAACCGGCGCGGGTACTCGCCGGTAGTGTTGTGCCGCGCGTGTGGCAGGACACTACAGTGCAAGAACTGTGCCGTCTCCATGACTCACCACAAACGCGAGCGCAAGATGGAATGCCATTATTGCGGGCATGTCGAGCGCATCCCCGAAAAATGCGCGCACTGCGGCAGCGAGTATGTGTACTTTGTCGGGACGGGATCGGAGAAGCTGGAAGAGTTGCTGCACGGCATGTTTCCTCAAGCGAGAATCGGTCGGCTGGATCGCGATACGGTCCGCGGGCGCGAAGATTTCGAGCATGCGCTGAACGCGTTAAATGAAGGCGCGCTCGACATGCTGGTGGGAACGCAGATGATTGCGAAGGGCCACGACATCCACGGTGTGACGTTGGTCGGCGTGGTCGGAGCGGACATGGCGCTGGGGCTGCCAGATTTTCGCGCAGCCGAGAGAACCTTTCAGTTGTTGACGCAAGTGGCAGGTCGCGCGGGACGTGGGCAGTCTCCGGGGAAGGTTGTGCTGCAAACTTATTTTCAGGACCACTACGCAGTGCAGTTTGCCGCACGTCATGACTTTGCGGGGTTTTACGAAAAAGAACTGCAATTCCGCGCCTGGATGCATTATCCGCCGTACAGCGCGATTGCGAATGTGCTCATCCGCTCCGAGGAGTTAGACGACGCGCTGACCTGGTCGGGCGATCTCGGGCGCTGGTTTGAGAAGACGCGGCATGAGGGAATACGCGTGCTGGGACCGGCGGCGGCGCCGATCACACGGTTGAAGCGCGATTACCGCTATCACTTCATTCTGAAGTCTCCCAGCCGCGAAAAGATGAATGCTCTTTTGCGGGCGATGTTGGCGGAGGCCGCCGTGCGGAAGATTCCGCGAACTCAGGTGATTGTGGATGTGGATGCGGTGTGGCTGATGTAGCGTCGTTGGTCGTAGTCGTTGGTCGTTCCCAGGCGAATCCGCCCCGCCGAGCATCGGCAGCGATTATTTGCCGGGAAGCAGATGGCGAACGTGGTCGCGCATGAAGTGCGCCGCTTGAATCCCCTCGTCACGGAGGAAGTCGCGCATGTCCGGCCATTTCTCCCGGCCGGAAGCGCCTGTTATGGGCGTCGGTGTGAACGCCAGCCCTAACATTGCAATTGCAAAGACCGCGAACCACTTTCGCCCAGTGGAAATTCTAGGACGATTCGGAATCGGGGGATGCCGGCTGGTCAGCCACAGCACCACAGCCCAAAGCAGCCAGCCGATCCAGCAGTACTTGGCAAGCGGGACGAGCGCGAACACGACGGCGAGGGAAACCCATCGGTGCAGTTTCGGAAACACCGAAAATAGAATGTGCCCGCCATCGAGTTGCCCGCCTGGCAACAGGTTCAGCGCCGTCGCGAACATTCCCACCCACCCGGCGACCGCGATCGGATGCAAGGACAGCGATGCTAGCGGCATGTCCAGATGCAGGAGGCGAGCTGCCAGATAAAAAGCTAGGGGAAATCCGGGTTGATTGTCGAGTGGCGCGCTGCTGGCCAGCGGATGGGACAACGAAAGTCCCACCAGGACAGCTGCACATGAAGGGATGAAGCCTGCAATTGGACCCGCAATCCCGATGTCGAACAATGCAGCGCGATTGGGAATCGGGCCCTTAATTCGAATGAAAGCTCCGAGCGTTCCGATCAAGCTGGGAAATGGAATGAAAAAAGGTGGCGTCGCATACACGCGATAGTGGCGCGCGTAGAGGTAGTGTCCCATCTCATGCGCAAGCAGTATGAACATCAGCGTGAGTGAAAAGGGGAGCCCATGCATCAATCTTGCCGGAGCCTCCCACATCCACTCCACCGGGAAGAAATTGTCATCGCCAAACGAGAAAACCGGCTGGTGGGCCGCGAAATTGGCGTAGATGTGTGCACCCACCACCAGGGTGCTCAGGAAGGTCGCGGCCAGAAGCAGGATGTGCAGCCACCACCGTTGGCGCGGAGGCCGAACCACCCAGACCTGCGGCTGAGGCTGCTGCTCCCATTCGAGGGTGGACGGAAAAGGGGATGCGGGTTCGGACATAGCAACCTGGGGTCAGAGGTTCGAGGTCAGATTGCAGAGGTGTGGGGTTGCTTCTGCAATCCGACCTCTGCCCTCTGCAATCCGAGACCAGCTAGTCAATCGACTGCAGCTCCTTGCCAGGCTTGAAGCGGACGGCCTTGCCCGGCGGAATGGAAACTTCGGCGCCGGTGCGCGGATTGCGTCCAATGCCGGTCTTGCGCGGACGCACGTTGAACACGCCGAAACCGCGCAGCTCAATGCGATCGCCGTTCGAGAGCGCCTTCTTCATGCTCTCGAAGACGGTTTCGACCGCAAGCTCCGCCTTGGTCTTGGTGATCCCGGTGCGGTTGACCACTTCGTTGATGATGTCGAGCTTAATCACGGGTATCCCCCGTCTCCCGAGGATTGGTATGCCTCAAGTTATTGATGCTAAGGGGGATAGGACAGATTGTCAACCGGGGGACCATTCTCGTAATATGGCAGCACCAGCCGAAGCAAATTTCTAATTGGTGATTTGTAATTTGTGATTGAAATCCCTACTGTTCCGGCTTTCAATTCGCCGCCAAAATTGCCAATTACAAATTACCAATCACAAAGTCCTAAGGAGTTTCATGATCAAGAGTGACCGCTGGATACGGCGCATGGCGCAAGAGCACGACATGATCAATCCGTACTCGGAAAAGCAAGTGAGCGCGGGAGTAATTTCCTATGGCGTATCGAGTTACGGATACGACCTGCGCGTGGCCGACGAGTTCAAAATTTTTACCAACGTCAACAGCACTATTGTTGACCCCAAGCATTTTGACGAGCGCTCGTTCGTCACTGTGAACGCCGATGTCGCGATCGTGCCGCCGAATTCGTTTGCGCTGGCGCGGTCGGTCGAGTACTTCAAGATTCCGCGGGATGTGCTCACCATCTGCGTGGGCAAATCGACCTACGCGCGCTGCGGCATCATCGTGAACGTCACGCCGTTCGAGCCGGAGTGGGAAGGCTTCGTCACGCTCGAGATCTCGAACACCACGCCGCTGCCAGCGAAGATCTATGCCAACGAAGGGCTATGCCAGATCCTCTTCTTCCAGTCGGACGAGGTTTGCGAAACCAGCTACAAGGATCGCAAGGGAAAGTACCAGGCGCAGAAGGGGATCGTGCTGCCGAAGCTGTGAAGGGCGGCCCGTCAGCTCTCAGCTGTCAGTACTCAGCCCTAAGCTGCGGCGAAGATGCAGGTCGTTATTCCCAGTTCCTCTGCGGCCTGCTAGAAAATAAGTAATGGTGCCGAAGCGTCGAACAGTCGTACCTCTTGTCGGGCTTTTGCTGTTCTTCTGCACTCTGGCGCTCTACTCCCCTGCGCTGCAAAACGGCTTCGTCAACTACGACGATCCCGCCTATGTGACCTCCAACTGGCACGTTCAACAGGGCCTGACCTCACGCAGCGTGGCGTGGGCTTTCACTGCGAACGCGGAAGCCAACTGGCATCCGCTGACGTGGATTTCGCACATGCTCGATGTGCAGTTGTTCGGGCTGCGGCCGCCGGGACATCACGCCCAGAGCGTCCTCTGGCACGCTGTCAACGTGGTGCTGCTGTTCCTGCTGCTGGCGAAGGCGACCGGATTCGTGGGACGCAGCGCCGTCGTCTCTGCGCTGTTTGCCGTCCATCCGCTGAACGTGGAGTCGGTGGCATGGGTCGCGGAGCGCAAAACTGTCCTCTGCACTTTCTTCTTCCTTCTCAACGTGGGCGCCTATGGCTGGTACGTGAAGAGGGCGCGGGCAAGCCGTTATCTGCTGGTTGCGCTGCTGTTCGCGCTTGCTCTGATGGCGAAGCCCATGGTGATCACGCTCCCGTTTGCCCTGCTGCTCGTCGACTTCTGGCCGCTACGACGGTTTCCGGAGACGCCACTTGCCAAGCTTGTTCTCGAGAAGATTCCTCTTCTGGTGCTGTCGGCGGCCAGCGCGGCGATTACTCTTTATGCGCAGCGCGCGGGTGGCGCCGTCGGCTCAGCCGAACTACTGCCGCTGACGATGCGCGTGAAAAACGCCATTTATTCCTACCTCATTTACATGGAGAAGGCGGTATGGCCGTCGCGCCTGGCGGTGTTTTATCCCCATCCCGAGGGCGCGCTCGCGCTCTGGAAAGTGCTGATTGCGGCGGCGGTGCTGGCTGCGATCACCGCTGCCTGCTGGCATTTCCGCGAGCGCCGCTATCTGCTGGTGGGCTGGTTGTGGTTTCTGGGCACGCTGGCTCCGATGATCGGCATCGTCCAGGTCGGGCGCCAGGCATGGGCGGACCGCTACGCGTATCTTCCTCTTTGGGGATTGTTCGTGATTGGGGTCTGGCTGGCCTCTGAAGGCGCCACGCGGATTTCGCTGAGCCGGACGGCGCAGATTGCTATTGCAGCGGCCGTGCTGATCGGATATTCGGCAGCCACGCACATCCAGATTCAGTACTGGCGGGACAGCTACAGCCTGTTTGCCCATGCGATTCAAGTGACGGACTCGAATCCGATTGCCGAGGGGAATCTGGGATCGGCATTGATGGAAACGGGACACCCGGACTTGGCCGTATCACACTTGCAGCGCGCCATCCAATTGATGCCCACATTCTCGACCGCGCACTACGATTTGGGCACGTTGCTGCAGAGGCAGAATGATCTGGTTCGGGCGCACCAGGAATATCAACTCGCGCTGCAGTATGGATTGGACGAGCGGGAAGCCGCGCAGACGCACAACAATCTGGGCGTGCTGCTCAATCAACTCGGGCGGCGGGACGAGGCGGTAGCGGAGTTCACCAAAGCCATCGCGCTGAACCCGTATGAACAGAATAGTTTGGTTGGCCGGGGGTTGATTGAGCACGAAGAGGGCAAACTCGACGCCGCTCTGCAGGATTTTGTCCGGGCCGCACAAGCTGCGCCCTCGCCCCTGGCCTTCTACTGGCAAGGCCGTGTTCTCGAAGAAAAGGGACAACTCCCGGCCGCCGCCGAGGCCTATCGAGCCGCGCTGAAGCTGGCGCCCAACTTCGGCGATACGCAGGTGAGATTGGGAAACGTTGAGAAACCGGTGAAGTGAGGTCTGGAAATCCGTGTCACAAGTACCGCGCTAACGCCTACTTCTTCCCGTTCTCGCTTTCCTTGAACATGTACTTGATAGCGGGCTTGTAGATCATCAGGTTGGCGGCGCCGTTGCGGTTCAGCTTGATGCAGTTTTTGTCGTACCACTCGATATAGCCGTGGACTTCTTCGCCATCGCGCAGCACGATGACCATGGGAGTCTTGCTCTGCATCTGCTTCTGATAATAAAAATTCTCGGCGTTGGTCTGCTCGCTGGGCGCGGTCCTCTTGGGCGGCGCACCAGCGGAACGGTCGCGGTCTCTGTCCCGATCCCTGTCTCTCTCCCTATCCCTGCGTTCGGCGGGGGGGTGGTTGTGGCCGTGGTTATTGTGCGCGTGATCGGCGCGGTTGAGGGTCGGACGGATCAGCTTGCGATTCGCGAAGCTTTCCTGATCCGTGGATGGTTCAGCTGGTATCGAGTCAAGAGCGTCTTTCAAATCGCACCACCTGCGCGCCGGGCGGGCAGAATATGCCACAACACTTGAGCCTGAATTGTGGGTCCAGAGCCGTGAACTGAGGGTTACGGTATCACAGCGGGCAGGGGATGACAATCTTTGTGAAGTGTCTTTTTGTGCGAACCGCCTCAACCTTACCCCTTCCGATACGGTTCTAAGCCGTACCGCTTTCCGGCTCAACAGGGTGCGGAAAGGGCCAGGGCTTCGTATCAGGGCATCGCTTCAGCGATGCCGAGACTCGGCAAGATCAGACGCTCCTTTTAGGGGTTGGGATCGGAATCCGACTCTTGCGCAGCCTGCATTTCAGGAGACGCGTTCCAGCGCGGTTGCAAAGGCATCAAGCGAGAGCGAACGCAGCAGGTTGCGGCGCAGGCCGCGCTCCACCTCGCCGAGACCTTCCGCCGCGCGCTGCACCCAGGCGAGGTCGGCGGATTCAGACATCTTCTTGAGTTCGCCCAGAATGTCCGTATTGCGGACCAGTTGCACCGCGCCGGATTGCAGGAACATCAGGTCTTCGAGCAATGCATAGAGAGTGCGGAGGAGGTTCCCGATTTTCTCGCGGCCTTCGGCGCCGGACCGGTAGCTCTCGGTAATCTTGAACAACTCGCTATGGTCGCTGCCCCCGAGCGCGGACTTCAGCAGGATGACGGCGTGGCCCCGAGCCGCGATGTAGCTTTCGAGATCGAAGGATAAGGCGCGTCCGACAGCACCTTCGCTGAGGCGGGCGACCAGCGCGCGCTGCCGGGCATTCCAATCGGGACGATGCTGGGCGAGCCGGCTCTCGATTTCGGAGGAAGCGAGCGCGCCCAGGTTGAAGGTCATGGAGCGGGAACGAATCGTGGGCAGCAATTCGCCGGGGTTTTCGGTGAGCAGAAAAATGGTGGCGAACTCGGGCGGCTCTTCCAGAACTTTGAGGAGCGAGTTGGCGGCCTCTTTCATGAACGCCGAACTGGTGAAGATATACACGCGTTCGCGGGCTTCCGCGGGCCGGTAATAGATGGTCTCAATCACATGCCGAACTTGGTCCACCTTGATCATCAGCTGCGGTGGATCGGGCGGGATAATGAGCAGGTCGGGATGGGTCTGGACGAAGAGCCGGGTATCTTTCTTGTCCGAGTCGCGCAGATTTTCGCGAGCCTCGACCGCTTCGGCGAAACGGGAATCGAGGTCCGAGGATTGAGCGATGCGAGTGCAGTTCGAGCAACGTCCGCAGAAATCGGGCAAACCGTCGGTGCCCCCGTTAATGGGCTGCTCCAGGCAGTTCATGGCGCGGGCTAGCATCAGAGCCAGCGTGTACTTGCCCGATCCGTGCGCGCCCGAAAGAATGACGGCGTGCGGAAAGCGGTTGCGCGCCAGCATCTCGCGCAGCCGATGGATAGTCTCCGGGTTGCCTGCGAATTCGGAAAAGGGCATAGGACTGACCGTCACCGCGATCCAATTTGCTGGTGGAGTGCCGAGCGAGATGCCCGTCCCTTCACTAGATCTTCAATTTCTTGCGCACCAACTCCATGATAATCGCATGCGTTTCGCTGGGCGTGCCTCGGGCGTTTATGACGTGCACGCGCTGTGGCTCGCGGGCGGCGATGGCCAGGTACGCGTGGCGGACGCGTCCAAAAAATGCCCGATTTTCTTGCTCGAAGCGGTTCTCGTCTCTTTCCGAGCCTTTTTCTGACCGCGCACCTTTGTGTTTTCGATTGCGGCGCCGGGCGCGCTCGACGCTGAAAGCCACCTCATTGTCCAGTAAGACGGTCAGGTCGGGCTGCAGGTTGCCGCAGAGGACTTCGTGCATCTCGAGCACCGGCTTCGGGCCCAGCTTGCGGCCTCCACCCTGGTACGCCTCGGTTGAATCGGTGAAGCGATCGCAGAGGACGATGCGTCCTTCAGCGAGGGCGGGCAGAATGACCTCGTGAATGTGCTGGGCGCGGGACGCGAACATGAGGGCCATTTCAGTCAGCGGAGTAACTCCCGCGGTGGCGGAGTGCAGCAGCACCTCGCGAATCCTTTCGCCCGTGGTGGTGCCGCCCGGTTCGCGGGTTACGGTTACAGAGATGCCGTGGGCGCGCAGGGAACGCGCCAGCTTCTCGACTTGCGTGCTCTTGCCGCTGCCGTCGAGGCCTTCGAACGTGATAAATTTTCCGCGCGCGGGCACGTCGGAGATGATAGCAGGCGAGCCGACTCTCATTTGCCTGTGGATGGCCAGAGCGGCGGCCAACTGATCCTGCCAGACTGATATATTAACGTACGGTTCTATTGGAGGTGGAATGGGTTCACGTGGGGGCAGAAGCTTGTTTGGTCTGGCAATTGTTCTGTTGTCGTCATTTTCAGTCTTTGGTGCAGATGCCACAACAATCGCGCTCTCTGTGGATGCTTCGGAAGCGCCGCGCAAGATCTTCCACGCGCAATTGCGTATTCCCGCAAAGCCAGGGACGCTCACTCTCTACTATCCGAAATGGATTCCCGGCGAGCACGGGCCGACCGGTCCGATCACGGACTTGACCGGCCTGAAGTTTACCGCGAGTGGAACGACGCTGAAATGGCGACGCGATCTGATCGATGGTTTTGCTTTTCACGTAGAAGTTCCGCCGGGCGAGAATGAAGTAGTCGCCAATCTCGATTACGCTTCCCCCGCGTCGTTTGAGCCTGGATACAGCGCCGGAATGTCCGCGACGGATAAGTTGTACATCGTCAACTGGAACACGCTGTTGCTCTATCCCGCGGGCTACGGTTCCGATCAACTTACGTATAGCGCGAGCTTGCGGCTGCCCGCAGGCTGGAAGTTTGGGACGTCGCTGCATGTTTCCAATCAGGTGGGCAACGATAACGAGATTCATTTTGCGCCCGTTTCCTTGACCATGCTGGTGGATGGTCCGGTCATCACGGGCGAGTATTTGAAGGTGGTGCCACTGACGTCGCCCATGGAGAATCCCCCGGCGGAACTCGATCTAGCGGCCGACAGCGCCGCCGCCCTCGACGCTCCGCAACAAGTCTGGGAACACTACCGGAATCTGGTGAAGCAAGCGGGAATATTGTTTAGCGCGCGGCACTACACCGGCTACCACTTCCTGCTGACATTGAGCGATCACGTCGCGCATTTCGGATTGGAGCATCACGAGTCAAATGACAGCCGGGTCGGCGAGAGGTCCTTGATCGAAGAGAACGATCGGAAACTGATCGCTGGACTTCTGCCGCACGAGTATGTGCATTCGTGGAATGGCAAGTACCGGCGTCCGGCGGATCTGGCGACGCCCGATTACGAACAGCCGATGCAGACCGATTTGCTGTGGGTGTATGAGGGCCTGACATCATACTTGGGAGACATGCTCGCAGCGCGCAGCGGCGAGCGCACACCCTCATTGGCTCGCGATGCGCTGGCGCAGATGGCGGCGGATCTGGACCGTCGTTCGGGCCGAGTCTGGCGCAATCTGCAGGACACGGCCGATGGCGTTCCCACCATGCAGGAGGCTCCCCACGCCTGGGCAGATTACCGCCGCGGGCTCGATTATTACGACGAAGATGTACTCAATTGGCTGTGGGCGGACGTGATCATCCGTCAGCAAAGCAAGGGCACGAAATCTTTGGACGATTTCTGCAAACTCTTCTATGGCGCGCCCAGCGGTCCGCCGATGGTAAAGACCTATACCTTCGACGACATTGTGAACGCGCTAAACCAGGTCGCTCCCCAACTTCCTCCTAACGACTGGCGCGGATTTTGGACGGACCGGCTTTCCAACCACGGTCCGGGCGCTCCGCTCGGCGGCGTCGAAGGCAGCGGATGGAAACTCGTTTACGACGAGACTCCTTCAGAGCTGGATCGCGCGGGAGATAGCGAAAAGTCGATCCATGCGCATTACTCGGTGGGATTGATGGCCGGCGGTGACGGCGTGGTTCGGGATACGGTCGAGGGCATGATTGCCGCCAAAGCTGGGATCGGGCCGGGGATGAAGATTGTCGCGGTGAACGGGCGCAGATTTTCGGCGGATGCCTGGCATGATGCCATTCACGCCGCCAAGACCAGCCCGGTGGCGATTGAGCTCATCGTCGAAAACACAGACTACTTCCGCGTCGTGAAACTCGATTATCACGGTGGCGAAAAGTATCCACACCTGATGCGGGACGAGTCGAAGCCGGATCTACTGACGGAAATTTATCGGGCGAAATAAAACACGTAGGGACAGCCGCCCTCGGCTGTCCCGCGAGCGCAGCTCGCCGCGTTCTTTATTGGTCCGTCGGCGTACTCATGAGCGGCGGGGCTTTGCCCCGCCGGACAGCCGGGGGCGGCTGTACCTACGCGTCACTCGAAATCACTTCGGGAACGGCCTCGTCCAGCATAAATCCCAAAACTTCCTGCGGAATCGGTGCGCTCCACACCGGCGAAAACGACTGCCGATGCAGCGGCGACGGGCCATGCTCGCGCAGCGCAACAAGGTGGTGCGGCGTGCAGTATCCCTTGTTCGATGCCAGGCCGTACATGGGAAAGACCGGGTCCCACGCGGAGATCATGCGGTCGCGTTCGACTTTCGCGAGGATGGAGGCGGCGGCGATGGAGGCAGAGAGCGCGTCGCCGTGAATAATCGGGTGCTGCGGGAGTTCGCAATCGAGTTGGACAGCATCGACCAGAAGATAGCTCGCCGCCGGCGCCAGTTGCTGAACCGCATGCAGCATAGCGAGGCGCGAAGCCTGATAGATATTGATCTGATCGATGCGGGCAGAATCCACGGCGGCAACTGCCCAGGCGATGGAATGTTGACGGATCAGGACCGCGAGTTGTTCGCGCCGCTCGGCTGGGAGCAGTTTGGAATCGCGCAGTCCGCGAATGCGGTACGCCGGGTCGAGAATAACGGCGGCAGCGACGACTGGGCCGAACAGCGATCCGCGGCCGACTTCATCGACTCCCGCAACGTGTTCCGCGCCCGCGGCCCATGCCCGCTTTTCAAAACTGAGAGTGCAGCGCAGTTTTTTCAGCAACCGCAGCTTGGCGGCCGATGCCGAAAGCTTCCCGGCGTTTGAGGGTCTTGGCGTGCGCGTGGATTTGGACACGGGATCTTCTCAGCATCTTCGCCGAAGAAGTGGTGAGAAGCAAGAGCCGATGTTCGACGACTGTGTGGATGCGGGGCTTTGCCCCGCTTGGACGGGGCGAAGCCCCGTCCCCACACCAAGTCTGTCGGCAGAAACGTAACCGCTGCTTACTGCTGTTCGACTTCTTTTAGTCGTGCGGCCTTGCCCTTGAGTCCGCGCAGGTAGTAAAGCTTGGCGCGGCGGACCTTAGCGGAGCGTATGACGTCAATCTTGTCAATGACCTTGGAGTCGATGGGGAAGATACGTTCCACGCCCTGCCCGAAGCTGATTTTGCGGACCGTAAAACTGGGTTGGGCGCCTCGCGTCCGGGAAATGACGACGCCTTCGAACGCCTGCAGACGTTCCTTTTCGCCTTCTCTGATCTTGACCAGTACCTTGATCGTATCGCCGGGACCAAACTTGGGGATGTCGGTGCGGCGCGATTTCGCCAGCAGTTTTTCGATAATCGGATTGCGCATAACGTTTCCTTCCTAAACCTTGCCCTTGATCTGGGCCAGCAATTCCTCATCTTCCGCCGTCAGCGCAACCCGCTCCAGCAAATCGGGACGGTTGCGCAGCGTTTTTGCCAACGCCGTTTTGCGGCGCCAGCTGCGAATCTGGTCGTGGTTCCCGTTCACCAGCACTTCCGGCACTGTCATGCCGCGAAAATCCGCGGGACGCGTGTAATGCGGATAGTCGAGCAATCCGCCGGAAACGCAGGTGGAACTCGGACCGTCGCCGGCCAGGTCCGCTGGCTCGGCAAGCGACTCGGCGCGCGCCTCAGTGAACGACTCCTGCCGCGTCGAAGCCTGGTTGCCAACCGCGCCAGGGATGAGCCGCGTGATCGTATCCACAATTACCGCCGCCCCCAGTTCGCCACCGCTCAGCACATAGTCGCCAATCGAAACCTCGCGATCCGCCAGATGTTCGCTGATGCGTTCGTCAACGCCTTCGTAGCGTCCGCAGATGAGGACGATCCGATCGAGCGCCGAAAGTTCCGCCGCCAGCGTCTGGTCGAGCCTGCGGCCCTGTGCGGAAAGCAGAATCACCGACTGCTTCGCGTCCGCGCTTAAGCGGAGTTCACGCGACGCCACGTCGCCGAACGATTCCAAACATTCAAAGATCGGTTCCGGCTTCAGGACCATGCCCTCGCCGCCGCCGAACGGGCGGTCATCCACGGTGCGGTGCTTGTCTTTCGTGAACGCCCGCAGATCGTGAATGCTGATTTCCACCAGGCCCGTTTCCCGCGCCCGGCGCACAATCCCGTAATCCAGTGGTCCGCGAAAGAAGTCGGGAAAGATGGTGAGAATGTCGATCCGGCATTTAGTCATTGAATCATTGAGTCATTGAAACGTGAGCCAGTGACTCAATACCTCAATGATTCAATGACTCAATCGCTCTTCCTCGCGTTCACTTCCAGCAAGCCTTCCGGCAGCTTCATCCGGACCTGCTTCCGCTCCAGATCCAGCTTCTCCAGATACGCCTCGGCGAAGGGGATCTCGTACGGAAGCTTCGCTGCCTGCTCTTTATTCCAATCTTTATTCCGAACTACCAGCAGCGGCGCTTCCCCGGCGCCGAACTGCACGTCTTCTATCTCGCCGATCTTGCGCGGGCCATCGAACACGGTGCAACCGATCAGGTCGCTCAGATATGTCCAGCCCGGTTCCAACCGGGCGCGCTCACTGAGCGGAAGCTGAAGTTCGGCGCCGACCAGCGGCTCGGCATCGGATATCGTCTCGATACCCTGAAACTTCAGCACCAGAAAGCTCTTATGCGGCCACAGATCCTCGACCGTAACTTCGCGGCGCTGGCCGTCTCTTCGGAGCGCCCACAGCCGCATTTCCTGCCGGAAGCGGTCCGGAACATCGGTATGCAATTCGACCGCTACTTCTCCGCGGCGTCCCTGGGTCTTGATGACGACCGCCAGGGTGATCCATTCGCCGCTTGCGTCCGGTGCTGCGATTTGCCAATCTCCTGCTGGACGATCTCCTACTCGATGATCTTCTATTCAACGATCTCCAGCGCGTAGCGCTTGTTCAGCTTCGACCCCGCCGCGCTCAGCAGGTTGCGCAAGGCACGCGCCACACGTCCTGAGCGTCCAATGATCCTGCCCAAATCGGCCTCGGCCACTTCGAGTTCGACGACGGTTTCGTCCCCGTCTTCGTATTCTTCAACATAGACCTCGCCCGTGGTTTCGACGATCGCTTTGGCGATGTATTCAATCATGGCGCGTGGGCTGACGCTGGGCTCGATCATTAGATTGTTCCTGAACTCGGCTCCTGAATTCGCGAGGGTAGGGACGGCTAAGCGACCGAAGCGGCCGCAGCCGGCGCGGGGAGGGCAAGCAACTTCCTGACGCGGTCCGAACATTGGGCGCCTTTTGAAACCCAGTGCTCAATGCGCTCCCGTTTCAGGTCGAAAGTAGCCGGATTGGTGCGCGGGTTATACGTGCCCACCACCTCCACCGGGCGGCCATTGCGAGCCCGCTCCTTCTCAATCACCACCACTCGGTAATACGGTTGTTTGCGCGCGCCAAAGCGCGCCAGTCGGATCATTAACACAGACTTCAGTGTCCTTTGCCCGGAAGAGTCCGGTGAGATAAAGACAAACCATTATTATGCCGGAGCTTAGCGGTTTGCGCAAATGGTGTGGTCGTCGTCGGCAGTGTCCTAATTTGACGCGTGGGCGGTCTTGTTGCATAAAGGAGAGCACGAGGAGAACTCTGTGGGCGCAAAAGAGAAAATGAACTCGATTGGCAAGCCAGTGCCGGAGTTGCCGGTCGCTGATGTCGAACGCGCACAACAGCATTACAGAGATGCGCTCGGCTTTGAGATTGGATGGCTTTACCCAGGCAAAGAAATTGGGGCCGTGTCACACGGTGATATGGGGCCAATATTTTTTCGGAAGAGGAACCCGCCGTTCGAACCTGCCGTTCACTGGGTGTTCGCTGAAGATATCGATGCGTCGTATCAGGGACTGAAGTCGTTAGGTGCGAACATCGTGGATCCTCTGGAAAAAAAGCCTTGGGGATTACGGCAGTTCACTGTAAAGGATCTGGACGGGAACCTCTTCTATTTCCACCATGACTAACCAAACGTCGCATGACAAGCGGCTAGAGCGGGCAAATTAGGACACTACCGTCGTCAGCGGACGAGGTAAGGGCATTGCCGCTCGGACTTCTTCCCGGTTTTCACGCCCCGGTTCGCGCCCTCAAGGATATAATGTGGCGGTTTCGCTGGCTTAGATACCAGCTGCATCGGAGGCCCATTGCCCCTGTCGCTTGACACTCGCGAGGTCGGACGCGTTACCATCGTGCACTGCAATGGACGGATCGTTGCCGGTAGCGCGAGCGACTCCCTGCGCGAGCACGTAGCCTGGTTGTTGCGCGATCGCCGCTCGATCGTCCTGCACCTGGGCGAGGTCGGATTCATCGACAGCAGCGGTCTCGGCACCATGGTCCGTGCCCTCACCAGCACCCGCCAGGCGCACGGAGATCTGAAGCTCTGTAACGTGCCGGAATTCGTGCGCAAGGTTTTGGAAATGTCGCGCCTGACGACGGTGTTCGATGCGCATGATTCGGAGGAGAAGGCAGTCGCCGCCTTCTACCGGCCCGGAGCCCGCGCCGAGACACCTGTCCCCACCGGCCGCAGCGTTTTGTGTCTCGACTCCAATGCCGACGTGCTCGCCTACCTGCGCGAACTGCTGCGCGGCGCCGGATACGACGTCCAGAGCAGCAGCCGCGTGGCCGACGCACTGCTCCTGATGCGCGTCACGCATTTCGATCTCCTGCTGGTAGGTCCCGACATGACCGCTTCCCCGGCCTCTGCGCCAGCCTTCCGGGACGCGTGCGCCAGGCTCCCCGTGATCGAACTGGGCGGTGATTTTTCCACCAGCCATGCCGGTGAAGCCGCCGCTCGATTGCTGGAAACAATCGCGGATCGGCTCAACCAGAAGACGTCAGACAGGTGATTGAAAGTCTCACTTGTTCCATGCGCGCATCCGCGGCAACCAGCGGCGGACGTTCCTGCAATACTCTTCATATTTCGCGCCGAATATCTTTCGCAGGTGCGGCTCCTCGTACAGCAGAACGAACAAAGCCGTTCCCAGCACCACCGCGCACGCCACCGCGATCACGGCCAGGTTTGCCCGCCCGAAGACTACCCACAGACCCGCCCAGCCGACGAAGAACCCCAGGTACATAGGATTCCGCACGTAACGATAGAACCCCACCACAACCAACCTCGTCGGCGGAACCATGGGCGCCGGCGTCCCGTGCCCCGTCCATCCGAAGTCCCACACGCAGCGCAGTGCCACTGCGAAACCAAGCGCCGAAGGCACAGCCGCAATCCAGCGCCATCGCGCCGCCCCTCCCAGGTCAACCCGAAAGCCCAGCCAGATTGGCAGCAACCAGAACCACGGCGCCAGGAAGGCAGCGCCCACGGCCAGGGAAGCGACTGCGGTCGGCCACTGAGTGCCACGATCTGGACTTTCCCCGGTTCCAGTCTGTCCACTCGTCATGGACGCCTCCCGCCAACGCCGAAGTATAAGCCCGACGAGCGGTTGAGGTCGCGCGTCCCTACGCGTGAAGTCTCGCTGCCGCCACCAGAGCCTGTCCCAGGCTCAAACCCCCATCCCCGGACGGTACTTCTTTCTGGGTGAATACCTCAAATCCAGCTTCGGATAGCCGCGCTTCGAGCCGCTGCGACAGGTAGATATTGTGGAAGGTCCCGCCACTCAGGCACACACGGTTAAGAGCGGTTCTCCCTCGCAGCAGAGTTGCCAGCTCGACGAACCCCTCAACCAAACCGTTGTGAAAACGCCGGCTGATCGCTGCGACAGGAAGGTTGTGGCCAAGATCGTCCAGCAGCGCCTCAAACAGCGGCCGAGTGCCGATGATCCAGTGGTCGTCTTCCGGCACGAGCTTCATCGGATAAGCAACGTCCTTGTCTGACGATTCAATCCCTGGCGATGCCATTGCCATCTCCAGTTCGATCGCAGCCTGGGCCTCGTAGTTGACCTGTTGACGGATTCCACTTAGCGCGGCCACGGCATCGAACAGACGCCCGCAACTGGAGGTGACCGGTGAATTCACGCCTTGTTCCATCATGCGCAGCAACCGGTCGACCTTTGGCCGATTGAGCTGACGCACGAACGGAATATCAAGTCTCAGAGCCTCGCGCCCGAAATGATGTGCCAGGTAGCTAACCGCCATCCGCCACGGCTCACGGATCGCGGCTGCGCCACCGGGCAAAGGCACATACTCGAGATGAGCGGCACGTTCGAAGTCTTCATAGCCGGCGATGAGCACTTCTCCGCCCCAAATATTTCCGTCGCTGCCGTAGCCCGTTCCATCCAGGGCGAATCCGATCACCCGGCCTTCGAGGTGATTCTCCGCCATACAACTCGCAATGTGGGCGTGGTGGTGCTGCACGCCAACCAACTCCACTCCACTCTGTTGCAGCGCCCATTTGGTGGAGAAGTAGTCGGGGTGGAGGTCGTAGGCGATGATCTCCGGGCGGATTTCCAGAATCCGCTCCAGATGCTCGATGGCCTCATGGAAAAACCTGTAGCTTTCGGCGTTTTCCAAATCTCCGACATGCTGGCTCAAGAAAGCGTGCTTTCCTTTGGTGAGGCAGATGGTGTTCTTGAGTTCGCCTCCGACGGCCAGCACCGACGGCTGATCCTCCTTGAGGAAAACTGGTACGGGAACAAAGCCGCGGGAACGCCGCAGTTGCCGCGTGACGCCGCCGGTGACTCGCACCACGGAATCATCGCAGCGCAGCAGGATGTCGCGGTTATGTACGAGGAAGTAGTCGGCGAGACCGTGCAATCGACTGACTGCTTCCCGATTATCAATTGCGATCGGCTCCTCGCTCAGGTTGCCGCTGGTCATCACCAGAGCCTTGAACCCTCCCTCGGCAAGCAGCAGATAGTGAAGAGGCGTGTAGGGCAGAAAGAGTCCTAGATAACGGTTGAAGGGCGCAACCTCGTCGGGAATGACGCTAGGCGGCCTTTTCGATAGAAGCACTCTTTTCAGCAGAACAATGGGTCGCTGAATAGACTGCAGAACCGTCTGCGCCGCTTCATCTAATTCGCAGATTTCCCGGGCGGCCTGCGAATCCGGAACCATGACAGCGAACGGTTTCTCCACCCGGCGCTTTCGCTGACGCAACAGAGCGACTGCGGCGGGGTTGGTCGCATCTACGGCCAGATGAAACCCGCCAAGTCCTTTTACAGCCACGACCAGTCCGGCATGCAGACCGGAGACCGCTTCGACGATGGGATCGCGGCATTCAATTTTCCGCCCGGACTTATCCCAGAGTTCCACCCGAGGTCCACACTCCCAGCAAGCATTGGGCTGGGCGTGAAAGCGACGGTCTAGCGGATTCTCATATTCCGCAAGACACGCCGGACACATGGGAAACACCGCCATCGACGTGCTCGGCCGGTCGTAGGGAATATCGCGAATGATGGTGAAGCGCGGCCCGCAGTTCGTGCAGTTAATGAATGGATAACGATATCGACGGTCGTGCGGATCGACCATTTCGCGCAGGCAGTCCGGACATATCGCAACGTCCGGCGAAATTAGCGTGCGAACTTCTTCGCCCTCGTGGCTATGAACGATACAGAAGTCCGGATCGCCGATCTGCGTAGCAATGCACGGGACTTCATTTACGGTGAAGCCGGTGATCCGCGCCAGGGGCGGCGCTTCGGCGGGCAAGTGCTCAACGAAATCTTGTACAGTTTCCGCCGGCCCTTGTATTTCGATGGTGACTCCGGCGGAGGTATTGCGAATCGTGCCTCTAAGGCGCCTGCCGGTAGCCAGACGATAGACGTAGGGCCGGAATCCAACTCCCTGCACAATGCCGGAAACCTCGATCTGGCGCCGGACCTCCATACATGGTCAGCTCGCAGTCTGCTGCACCAGCGGTTTGTATGCTTTGCGTCTCTCTCCCAGCCACATCATCCAATCGTGCAATCCGTTGCGGTTCAGGCAAGAGACCTTCAGAATCTCCATCCCCGGATGAACCTTGCGGGCATTTTCCGCCGCCGCCTCGATGTCAAACGGGACGTAGGGAAGCAGATCGATTTTGCTGAGCACGAGCAAGTCGGACTTGAAGAATATGGATGGGTATTTCAACGGCTTGTCTTCGCCTTCGGTGACACTCAACACTACGATCTTGGCCGCTTCGCCCAGGTCGTAACTGGATGGACAAACCAGGTTGCCCACGTTTTCGATCAGCAAAAGATCCAGATCTTCGAGACGCCAGTCGGCCAAGTGACGTTCGATCATGCGAGCATCCAGGTGGCAAGTGCCGCCGGTTGTGATTTGCTTTACCGGGAAATGAAATCGTTTCAGCCGGTTCGCATCGTTTTCCGTCTGAATGTCGCCCGTCAATACGGCCACGCGATCACGCGGCGGCAGCGCTTCCAGGGTGCGTTCCAGAAGACTGGTCTTGCCGGAACCGGGAGAACTAATGAGGTTCAGGCACAGAACGCCATGCTCCTGAAAGCGGGCGCGCAACTCAGCCGCGATGCGGTCGTTCTCACTGAGTACTTTTCGCTCCAACGGTACTCGATCCATACTCTTCCACCTCCAGATACGCCAACTCCAACTCATCTCCACTGATGCATGTGGTCTCCAGGCTGGCGCATTGCGGACAGCGCGAATCGTAATCGCGCACGATGAACTCGCGTCCGCAGAGCTGACAACGATGGCGACGGGGACAGACCTCGATCCCCAGCTCAAGCGACTCTAGATCGGTCTCGTGAATGATCGCTTCAAAACAGAAACGTAAAGCGTCCTGATCGATGGCTGCCATTTCGCCAATCCGGACCCCGACTTTGCACGGATAGGTTCCCGGATGGAGGCCCATTTCGGTTCGGACCGCTTCCAGCACCGAATTCGCGATTCCCATCTCGTGCATAATTGCTCTACTGAACTGTTAGCAAATGCGCGGCAACTGATCGCCTGCGAGCATGTCCACGATACGGGTCGTGCCGAGCGGCGTTCGCATCGTCACCAGCCCCGGGTTTTCTTTCTTCACCGTGCCAATGATCTGCGCCTCTGCTCCCAGGGGATGACGTCTCATAGCTTGCAGCACCGTGCTGGCTGCCTCGGGCGCCACGATCGCGATCAGCTTGCCTTCATTGGCCACATAGAGAGGATCGAGCCCAAGCAACTCGCACGCACCACGAACTTCTTCATGGATGGGAAGGGAACTCTCCTCCAGTTCGATCCCAACCCGCGATCGCTCCGCAATTTCGTTCAGCGTGCTGGAGACACCGCCTCGCGTCGGGTCGCGCATACCGCGAATGTCGCGACTTACGCCCAGCATCGCGGCCACCAGCGTATGCAAGGCCGCGCTGTCGCTCTGGATCTGAGTTTCGAATTCCAATCCTTCGCGTTGTGCCAGAATCGCGATGCCATGATCGCCGATCGAGCCGCTCAGGAGCACCTTGTCTCCAGGGCAGGCGCGGTCGGCGGAAAGGTCGACTCCTTCTGGAACCAGTCCAATTCCTGTCGTGTTGATGAACAGCCCGTCGCCCTTGCCTTTCTCGACGACCTTGGTATCGCCAGTAACCACGTGCACGCCGGCTCCTGCTGCCGCCTGGCGTAGCGAATTCACCACCAGCCGGAGTTCGTCCATAGAGAAGCCCTCTTCGATGATGAAGGCGGCACTCAAAAACAGGGGAGTTGCGCCGCCCATCGCCAAATCATTTATCGTTCCATGGACCGCGAGCGAGCCGATGTCGCCGCCAGGGAAAAACCGAGGCTTCACCACAAAGGAATCGGTGGTGATGGCCAGACGCTGGCCGTTCACATTGACGATTGCCTGGTCATCCAGACGCGCCAGTACTGGATTCTGGAATGCAGGCAGAAAGATGTCGCGAATCAGCTCGGCGCTCAACTTGCCGCCGCTGCCATGCCCCAGCAGAATTGTGTCTTTGGCCGGGAGCGGCGTCGGGCAACTGAGCTCGAATTTCACTTCGATGGGGCTCTTGGTTGACACGCTCTCTCCTAACTCGCAACCCTATGGCGCCGATAGTGATAATAGGCCGCACATGCCCCTTCACTCGAGACCATGGGCGCTCCCAATGGATTTTCCGGCGTACATCGCATGCCAAACGCGGGACAATCCGTCGGCTTCTTCAATCCCTGCAAAACCTGGGCGCTGATACACTCGGCGGGTTCGTCGACTGTAATTTCTCCCAATTCAAAGACTCGGTCGGCGTCAAAGGCAGCATACTCCTCGCGCAAGCGCAAACCACTCTGCGGGATCGGTCCGATGCCGCGCCATTTCTGGTCGGCGATTTCAAACACCTCGGCCATGAGTTGCTGTGCCGGCAAGTTCCCCTGGTAGCTCACCGATCGCACATACTGGTTCTCCAGCCGCGCTTCCCCTGCCTCGAGTTGCAGGACCAGCATGAGGACTGCTTCCAGAATGTCTACCGGTTCGAATCCTCCGACCACAATCGGTACGCGAAAATCGCGAACCAGAGACTCATACTCCTTACACCCCATGACGGTACAGACATGCCCAGGCGCAATAAAGCCCTGCACCCGGTTGGTCTCGGAGGCCATCAAGGCGCGAATCGCCGGCGGAACCAGCACGTGCGAAACCAGCATGGAAAAGTTAGTCAGACCTTTGTCGCGAGCGTGCCATGCCGCCATTGCATTCGCGGGAGCTGTGGTCTCGAAACCAATCGCCAGGAACACAACTTTACGATCGGGATTCGAGCCGGCGATCTTCACAGCTTCAATCGGGGAATACGCGATGCGAACGTCCGCGCCCTGGGCTTTGGCCCGGAACAGATCCGATCGGGACCCCGGCACCCGCAGCATGTCTCCATAGGAAACCAGAATGACGTCCGGCCGCAGCGCTAGCGCGATTGCCTTGTCCACGGTTTCGAGCGGCGTGACGCAAACGGGGCAGCCCGGGCCATGCACGAGTTCGATATGGCGCGGCAGCAGTTCGTCGATGCCGTAGCGCATGATGGTGTGGGTTTGGCCGCCACAGATCTCCATCAGCACCCAAGGCCGGGTCGTGCGCTGGCGAATCTCAGCCGCCAACGCCAAGGCAATGCGATGGTCCCGGTACTCGTCAAGATACTTCATAAACTGAAAACCAAGCTGAAAACCAAACTCGAACCCAGCGCGAAACCCGTAGGCATGACTCTAACCAGAGGCGAACCGCCTATCGGTGATAAAGATCACAGCTTGATGTGAGCCAGAACCATGTCGTCAGTTAGATCCGGGGAGGGTGAGCCAGCGAAGATTGAGCCAAAAAGGTCGTGCCAGAGACGGCCGGGCGAGTCCTTCGGAGTGCGTGCCTGCGAAAATTACGGTTCCGCTGGCGGCAACTCCGCTTCCAGCGCTCCCATCTCTTCCAGAAGCTTGTAGGTGCGCTCAGCTTCGGCCGAGTCCACCCGGCTGATTGCGAAGCCCACGTGGACCATCACATAGTCGCCCAGGATAGCCTCGGGGACAAAGTTCAGGGAGACCTGGCGCACGATCCCGCCGAACTGCACGCGGCCCGCACGCAACGAACCCAGTTCTTGGATTTCGAGGATTTTCCCTGGTATCGCAAGGCACACGGCAGTTCTCCGACACCCAGTACAACACTGGTCGTTACGGCGATCTGTGACGAGCGACACACCTTGCTGTGACAAACTGGGTGTGACAAACAAGGTGTGACAAGCGGGGTGTGACAAGCAAGGTGACCAGGGCCCAGGAACCTTGATTCCGTAGAGCTCCGGCGGCCCGCCAGCCCTGCTAAGCTCGTTTCTGCGTGAATCAGTCTTGCGTGAATCAGGAATACGACGTCATCATTCTCGGCGCAGGCGCTGCCGGCCTGATGTGTGCCATAGAAGCCGGCAAGCGGGGCCGGCGCGTCCTGGTGCTCGAACGCGCGGATCGCATCGGCAAGAAAATTCTGATCTCCGGCGGCGGCCGCTGCAATTTCACCAACCTGCACACTGGCCCGGAGAATTTTATTTCGGCCAACCCCCACTTCGCCAGGTCGGCGCTCGCCCGCTATACTCCGGCCGATTTCATCCGCCTCGTCGAAACATATCGCATACCCTATCACGAGAAAAAACTCGGCCAGCTGTTTTGCGATCGTACGGCGAATGAAATCACGGCGATGCTGGAGCAGGAATGCCGAAGCGCCGGAGTCGAAATTCGTTGCAACACGAAAGTGAATGAGGTGCATAAGAACGACGTGCATAAGGAAGCAGATAAACATCATAAGGAGGTACATAAACATAAAAAGGACCAGTTCACCCTTCAAGCCGAGGACGCCAGTTTCGCCGCGCCCCGCCTGGTGGTCGCCACCGGAGGCTTATCCATCGCGAAAATTGGCGCCACCTCATTTGGTTACGACCTGGCCCGGCAATTCGGACTGCAGATCCAGCCCCCACGTGCCGCCCTGGTCCCTCTCATCTTCCGCGAAGAAGACCGCAAGCGCTGGTGTGATCTGGCCGGAGTCTCCACCGAGGTGGTTGCTTCCACCCGCGGCCCGAAACAGACGTTACAGACGTTTAGGGAAAACATGCTTTTCACTCACCACGGCATCAGCGGGCCTGCGATTCTGCAGATTTCTTCTTACTGGGATGGCAAGGGACCGATTCACCTCGACCTTGCGCCCGATCGCAACCTCGCCGCCGATTTGCGAACCCGCGGCCATCGCGATCAGTCGAGTTGGAAATTGCTGTTGAGAGAGGTTCTGCCTCGCCGCTTCGCAGATCGCTGGGTCGAGACTTATCCTTTAGCCGGCAACTCCGATCACTCCTTCGCTGACTCCGAACGTCAACTGCATGCGTGGGAAGTCAAGCCGGAAGGAAACGAGGGTTACGGAAAAGCGGAAGTCACCGCGGGCGGCATCGACACCGGCGAACTTTTCGCCAAAACGATGGAATCAAGAAAAGTGCCCGGCCTTTTTTTCATCGGAGAGGTGGTCGACGTCACCGGCCAGCTTGGCGGTTTTAACTTCCAGTGGGCGTGGGCGTCGGGATTTTGCGCCGGACAGGCGTTGTGACGTTTTCTCGCGCCAAGTGCCGGCGCTCGACGCGGCATTGCCAAGTCTCGAACTAAATCTCCGCGCCTTCCTGCATGAAGGGCATGCGAGCGAGAATTTCCGCGGCCTGCTCCAGTTGCTTCAGGTCTACATTGGTGAAGTCAGCGCCTGCCACCGAAGCATCCAGTCCCTTGCGCGAAATCTGCACCACGCCCATCACGTTGCCCCCGGATTGCACCACGGGCACGGACATGATTTTCTGAATCGGCATTTGCTGGCTTCGATCCTCTTCGTCGGCTTCGGCCCCGAGCTTGACCGCTTCAAACAGGCTGGCATGTTTTACCCGCATGAAGCTATTCGACAGAAGCGGAGAGCGAGTCGCTGCCGTTCGCGCTGCCACCGCCGATCCAGTAAGCGGCAGTACGCCCGCCGATCGCAGTTCCGGCGGAAAGATAAATCGCAGACTACCTTTTTCTAACCTGAGCAGGGCCACTTCGCTGCGGCGCACTCCCAGAAGTTGGGCCAACTTAAGGCAAGCCCTGTCTGAACTCGGCGACTCCGAGAGCATGCTCTCCAATTCGCCAAGGCTGGCCTTGGCGGCTTTGACTGCGGAACCCTGATTGCCAGTGGATGACATATTTGCGGCCATAAGTCGTTACTCATCCATCCTGCGGGCGTCAGCAACATCTCGACAAGTTACCAGAGTACTTTTGCTGCCTCGGGCAACGAGAGCTACTGCTTGTCCCTGTCCAAATAGGTACCTTTTCTTGTACGAAGAAGAAAATCGCGGCACAATTCCACAGGCGTTCGGGTTATATTTGAATCACCATTCGTCGCAAAGAGTCGGATAGCGGCTATCGGGGTACGCGTATGTCGCTTATTCATTACGCAAGACCATTCCTGGAGTTGGGTATCTGTAAGGAGTACTGCATGGCTCGCAAGACAACCGGAAACACCACCACCACTCGCAGCAAGAAAACCGAAGTCTCCTTTCCTCCTGCCGCTGTGCAGGTTGCGTCGGAGGTAAAGGACATTCGCAAGGACGTCCCCCGCAACGGGAAGCCGGCCAACGTCGTTCCTATCAATCTCGAAGAAGAGATTCGCCGCCGCGCCTACGAACTCTACCTGCAGCGCCGGGCGACTGCGGGCGGCGAGAACGGCAACGAGAACCAGGATTGGCTGATTGCGGAGCGCGAGATTCGTTCTCGCCAGGGCCGTCAGGAACAACACACGGCGTAACTCCCGGCGCCGGTCGTGCGAGCGCTGCGCTAAAACGCAGCCTCGTCCTGCTGCGCACTGCCTACTGGCTCTGCGACGGTTGCGATCCGACCAAGGCTCGGTGGTCGAGTTCGCGAGCGAATGCTTGCCAGCCACACTCGCAGCCCCCGCTGGGGATAGTTACATGTCGGTCCTCTGCTCAGCATGCCGGCTGAGAAACCAGCAGGGAGGATCCCCGGCGTGTGGGAAAAGGCTGTGCACGCACGTCTCCTGCACCGGTGGATGAAAAATAAACTCGCTCTTTCCGTCCTTATGCAGCACCGTGTCGTAGTGTTCGACGGTTACGCTGCCAAAGGGCTGGCGCTTCGTTGCCAGACGATATCGAAACACGCAATAGTCCGCACCATACACGATTGCCAGCAGGCCCACCCCAGCCAACAATGATCTCAGAGCGATCCCCCGGAACCATGAGCCGGTTTTGTTGCCGGATTTGTCGCCTTCGACCGCGGTCACGCGCTGAATTATACCCGTCCGCGAACCGGCTCTGAGGCCGGAGTGTTGACAATTCTTCACAAAAAACTCGGCGCGGTTTGACCCTTCGTCACGTCAAATAGATAGCGGAATAGATGATAAAATTCATCCGAAAGCCACAAATGAGAACTGTTGTCCCTCGTCGACTTGAGGAGTGTAAGTGACGGAACAACGACCAGACTCAGCTGATTCCAAAAAATCCGAGCGCAAACCCAGGGATTCGACCACTCGCAAGAGCCGCTGGTGGATCTGGCTGATCGTCGCAGTCGTTATCGTTGGCGGCGTGGTGTTCTGGCAACGTGGCGGGGCCCCCGAGGCGAAAGCCGGCGGTGACGCGGCCTCCCGGCCCGTTATGGTATCGACGGCGGTAGCGCAGCAAGGCGACATCGGGATTTACTTGAACGCATTGGGCACGGTGACACCCGTTTATACCGTAACCGTGACCAGCAGGGTGCAAGGCGAAATTACTCAGGTCTACTATCGCGAAGGGCAGATGGTTCGGAAGGGCGACCCGCTCATCGAAATCGATCCGCGCCCTTATCAGGCGGCGTTAACGCAAGTCGAGGGACAACTGGCGCACGATCGGGCGGTTTTGAATGAAGCCAAGATCGATTTGGAACGCTACCAGCAAGCCTTCAATCGCAACGCCATCGCCAAACAGCAATTGGACGATCAGGAGCAAGTCGTGCTGCAGGATGAAGGCACGGTGAAAAACGACGAGGGCCAGTTGGCAAATGCCAAGGTCAATCTGGTATACACGCACATCACCGCGCCCATAGCGGGGCGAGTGGGACTGCGGCTGGTCGATCCCGGAAATATCGTGCAGGCTAATAGCACCACTGCCCTGGTTGTGATCACGCAGCTTCAGCCCATCACGGTTATCTTCAGCATCGCCGAAGATCATCTCTCCCAGATCCAACAGCAATTGCTCAAGGGAAAGAAATTGACGGTCGACGCTCTTGACCGCGAAGCCAGCACAAAACTCGCATCCGGCACGCTGCTGACTCTCGATAACGTCATTGACCCAACCACCGGGACCTTGAAACTCAAAGCCATCTTTGACAACTCGGACAACGCTCTCTTCCCCAGCCAGTTCGTCAATGTCAAACTCCTCGTCGACACGCAACACAATGCGACCTTGATTCCTACGCAAGCGATTCAGCGCAACGCCCAAGGCGCTTTCGTCTACGCAATTACGGCTGACCAGACCGCCTCCATGCGGACCATTACGCCCGGCACGACGGATGGATCCGTGACCGCCGTCCAAGGTCTTGAACCGCGGGAAGTGATTGCTGTGAATGGATTCGACAAGCTTCTCGATGGCGCGAAAGTCACCATTCGCACGCCTGCGAAAGGCAGCGGTGGAGCCTCCGGCCAGCAGTCTCAAACCGAGCAGAATAACGAGAACCAATCCGCTCCGGGAGTCTCTAAGGGAGGCACCGGCGGCGGCAAAAACGGAGCCTCGCATCAGTGAGTCCTTCTCGTCCATTTATCTTACGGCCGGTAGCGACATCGCTATTGATGGCCGCCATCTTACTGGCTGGCTTCGTCGCCTATCTCCAACTACCCGTTTCCGCTCTGCCCGAGGTCGACTACCCTACCATCCAGGTGGTTACGTTTTATCCCGGCGCCAGTCCTGACGTGATGGCCTCGGCCGTAACCGCACCTCTGGAGCGGCAGTTCGGTCAGGTCCCAGGCCTCAATCAGATGACTTCCACGAGTTCCGACGGAAGCTCCATTATTGTTTTGCAGTTTTCACTCGAGTTGAACATCGACGTCGCCGAACAGGAAGTACAAGCCGCCATCAACGCCGCTCAAACGTATCTGCCTTCCGATCTGCCGGTCCCGCCGATCTATAGCAAATCGAATCCGGCGGACACGCCGATTGTCACCCTGGCGCTTTCTTCCAAATCGATTCCCCTGTCGCAGGTCGAAGATCTCGCCGACACCCGCTTCGCGCAAAAAATCTCTCAGCTGCCCGGAGTGGGACTCGTCAGTATCAGTGGCGGCCAAAAACCGGCCGTCCGTGTGCGCGTAAATCCCACCGCGCTTTCCTCGTACGGCATAAACCTCGAAGACGTGCGTACCGCCCTGCAGCAGACCAGCCTCGACCAGGCGAAGGGCAACTTCGACGGCCCGCAACAGGATTACCAGATTCAATCGAACGACCAGCTGCTCAGCGCCTCCGATTTCGCGCAAGTCATCATTGCCTACCACAACGGGTCGCCCGTAAAGCTCTCGGAGGTGGCTACGGTCGACAATGACGTGGAAAACAATCGCCAGGCGGCATGGATGAACGAAACGCCGGCGGTCATCGTCAATATTCAACGCCAGCCCGGCGCGAACATCATTCAGGTCGTCGACCGCATTAAGAAGTTGCTTCCGCTCCTGAAGAGCAATCTTCCCGCCGCCGTTCAAGTGGACGTATTAACGGACCGAACCACTACCATCAGGGCTTCGGTCAAGGACGTCGAGTTCGAACTCATGCTCACCGTGGCGCTGGTCGTCATGGTCATTTTTTTGTTCTTACGCAATGTTTCCGCCACCATCATTCCTAGCGTTGCCGTCCCGCTCTCCATCGTAGGCACGTTCGGCGTCATGTATTTCGCGGGCTTTAGCTTAAACAACCTCACGCTGATGGCGCTCACCATTTCCACCGGCTTCGTCGTCGATGACGCCATCGTCATGATCGAGAACATCATTCGGTTCATCGAAGAGGGAGATCGGCCGCTCGAAGCGGCCCTCAAGGGCTCGGAGCAGATCGGTTTCACGATCGTATCGCTTACCATCTCCTTGATTGCGGTGTTGATTCCCCTGCTCTTCATGGGCGACATCGTCGGCCGGCTTTTCCGCGAGTTTGCCATCACCCTGAGCGTGACCATCCTCGTCTCCGCGGTGGTTTCGCTAACCCTCACGCCCATGATGTGTTCGCGCCTGTTGAGAAGTACCCACGGACAAAAGCAAACCCGTTTCTACGTGGCTTCAGAGCACGCCTTCGAAAGCATCATTGCCTTCTACGGAAGAACTTTGAAGTGGGTGTTGCAACGCCAAACCGCAACTCTGCTGGTGGCCGCTGCCACGCTGGTCCTTACGGTCGTTCTCTACGTTTTCATCCCGAAAGGCTTCTTCCCGGTGCAAGACACAGGAATCATTCAGGGCATTTCGGAAGCCGGGCAGTCCATTTCCTTTCCCGCCATGGCGCAAAGGCAACAGGAACTCACCCACCTGATCTTGCAGGATCCTGCCGTAGAAAGTCTTTCTTCCTTCATCGGCGTCGACGGTACCAACACAACCTTGAACAGCGGGCGTATCCAAATCAATTTGAAGCCCTTGGAAGAGCGCAAGATCAGCGCCTCGGATGTCATCCGGCGTCTCCAGCCCAATCTGGAAAAGATCGATGGCATTACCCTCTATATGCAGCCGGTGCAGGACCTCACCGTCGAAGATCGCGTCAGCCGGACGCAATATCAATACACGCTCGAAGATCCCAACCAGAGCGAACTGAATTACTGGACGGCCAAGCTCATGGCCAAACTGCAAGCGATTCCTGAGCTTCGTGACCTGGCCACAGACCAGCAAACTTCAGGGCTGGCCGCCTCCCTCGTTATCGACCGTATAACCGCTTCCCGCATGGGCATCACGCCGCAGGCCATCGACCAGATGCTTTACGATGCTTTTGGGCAGCGGCAGGTTTCGACGATGTACACGCAGTTGAACCAGTACCATATCGTTCTCGAAACTCAACCCGAATTTCAGAAGAACCCCTCGAAATTGCAGGACATCTATGTTCGTTCTGCTTTGGCTCCGACCGCACTCACTACCGGCTCTTCGAACACGCAGACGGTTACCGCGACCACAGCTTCCGGCAATTCCGCTTCCAGTGCCGCGCCGAGCCCTTCCGCTTCGCCAAACACCGCTACCAGTTCAGGTTCCGCCAATCCCAGCGCCGTAACCGCGCTGAATGGCGGCGGTGTTCCTCTCAGCGCCTTCACTCGTTTCGAAACCAAGAGCAGCCCCCTGTCCGTCAATCACCAGGGACAGTTTCCCGTCGTCACCATCTCTTTCAACCTGGCGCCCAACGCTTCGCTGGGTGAAGCCACCAAAGCCATCGACAAGGCCCAGCAGGAAATTGGAATGCCGCTCAGCGTACAGAGTGCATTCCAAGGTACCGCCGCTTCGTTTCAAGCTTCCTTGTCGAACGAGCCGTTGTTGATTCTCGCGGCCTTGATCACGGTTTATATTGTGCTTGGTGTTCTCTACGAGAGCTACATCCACCCCATCACCATTCTGTCGACCCTACCCTCCGCCGGGGTGGGTGCAATTCTGGCCTTGTTGATTTGCGGCCAGGAACTCAGTGTTGTCGCCCTCATCGGAATTATTCTGCTGATCGGGATCGTCAAAAAGAACGGCATTATGATGATTGACTTCGCGCTGGAGGCGGAGCGCAAAGAGGGCAAGCGGCCGGAAGAAGCTATTTATGAAGCGTGCCTGCTGCGTTTCCGTCCCATCATGATGACCACCATGGCCGCCTTGCTGGCCGGTTTGCCACTCGCCCTCGGCACCGGAATTGGCGCGGAGCTTCGCCGCCCCTTGGGTATCTCCATGGTGGGCGGCTTGCTCTTGAGTCAGGTGCTTACGCTCTACACGACTCCGGTCATTTACATCTTCTTCGACCGGCTCGCGCATCGTTATTCTTCGGGCCGCGCGCCGGAAACCGGACCGGAGGCTGTCCCAGCGGATTAATGCGGATTAATTGCGCGGATCAATTACGATGAGTCTCTCTTCTCCATTTATTCGGCGGCCTGTCGCCACTACCCTCCTGACCGCCGCTATCGCGCTGGCGGGCGCCGTGGCTTTTCGGGAGTTGCCGGTCTCGCCGCTTCCGCAAGTCGATTTCCCCACAATTTCAGTGGGTGCCAGTTTGCCGGGAGCGAGTCCCGAGATCATGGCCTCCTCCGTCGCTACTCCCTTGGAGCGCCAGTTCGGGAGAATTGCCGGCATTACGGAGATGACGTCGTCCAGTAATCTCGGCACCACCAGCGTCACGATGCAGTTTGATTTGAGCCGGGATATTAACGGAGCCGCTCGCGACGTCCAAGCCGCGATCAATGCCGCGCGCAGTTACTTGCCTTCGAATCTCCCCGGCAATCCCACCTACCGCAAGGTCAACCCGGCGGATTCTCCCATCATGATTCTGGCGCTTACCTCACCTGTGTACGACCGTGGAGCGCTCTACGACGCGGCCTCCACCATCATGCAGCAGCGTCTCTCTCAGATTCAGGGTGTCGGGCAAGTGAGCGTGGGCGGAAGTTCGCTGCCGGGAGTGCGCGTGGACGTGAATCCGACCCAACTTAACAGCTATGGCCTCGGCTTGCAGGACGTCGCCTCCATGCTGAGCCGGCAGAATGCCAACAGTCCCAAGGGACAAATTGTAGATGACACAACCAGCGCGGACATCGTCACCAACGACCAGCTTCTCAAGGCGGTGAACTACATGCCGCTGGTGGTCGGCTACCACAATGGCGCCGCCGTCAAGTTGTCCGATGTCGCGAACGTCCAGGATTCCACTGAGAACATACGCGCCGCCGGCTTCGTCAACGGCAAGCCCTCGGTGCTCATCATCATTTACCGCCAGCCGGGCGCCAACATCATCGATACCGTGGACCGCATCCGCGCCGCGATTCCCGCACTGAAGGCCTCTGTCCCTTCCGCCATCGACACACAAATCGTGATCGACCGCACGCAAACCATTCGCGCCTCCGTTCGCGATACCGAGCGCACCCTCCTCATCTCGATTTCCCTGGTTATTTTGGTGGTATTTCTCTTCCTGCGCAGCGTTCGCGCCACCTTGATTCCCGCCGTCGCCGTCCCCGTCTCCCTGATCGGCACCTTTGGCGTGATGTACCTGTGCCACTACAGCATCGACAATCTCTCGCTCATGGCGCTCACCATTTCGACCGGCTTTGTGGTGGACGATGCGATTGTGGTCATCGAAAATATCACGCGCTATCTCGAGCAGGGCATGGCGCCCATGCAGGCGGCGCTCAAGGGCGCCAGCGAAATTGGCTTTACCGTCCTCTCCATCAGCATCTCTCTGGTAGCCGTCTTCATTCCCATTCTGATGATGGGTGGCATTGTGGGCCGGCTCTTCCGCGAGTTCGCTGTGACCCTCTCGGTCGCCATCCTGGTATCCCTGGGCGTTTCTCTAACCACGACCCCGATGATGTGTTCTCGCCTGCTCCGGCAGCAACGGGATGCGGAGCACGGCAACTTGTTCCGCGCCAGCGAGCGCGCCTTCAATTGGGTGCTTGGCCTCTACGAGCGCAGTTTGGGCTGGGTCCTGGAACACTCCCGCCTGACCCTGGCCGTTCTCGGCTTCACCATCGCGCTCAACTTCTACCTTTTTTGGATCGTCCCCAAAGGATTCTTTCCGCAGCAAGACAACGGCATTATTTTCGGCGGCATCCAGGGATCGCAGGACATTTCCTTCCAGGCCATGCAAAAGGCGACGGAGCGCATCGTTGATGTCGTCAAAACCGACCCAGGCGTCGCCAACGCCATGGCGTTCACGGGCGGCGGCGGCGCCACCAATGGCGGCTTCATCTTCCTAGGTTTGAAACCGTTTGAAACACGCCACGCAACCTCCAGCCAGATCGTTGACCGCCTGCGCCCTAAACTGCTTTCTGTCCCGGGTGCAAACACCTTTGTGCAAGCCGCACAGGACCTTCGCATCGGCGGAAGGGGGAGCAGCGCGCAATATCAGTACACCATCCAGAGCGACAACTTACAGGACCTTGTGCAGTGGGGACCAGTGCTTCTGCAACAGATGCGGAAATTGCGGATCCTCACCGACGTCAATACCGACCAGCAGAACAGCGGTCTTCAGGCCATGCTTACCTACGACCGCGATACCGCGTCGCGCCTCGGCATTACCCCGCAGATGCTCGACAACTCGCTCTACGAAGCCTTCGGGCAAGCCCAGGTGTCGACCATGTATACCGCCATCAACCAGTACCACGTGGTCCTCGAAGTCGAACCGAAGTACTGGCAGTCGCCGGTGAACTTGAACGACGTATATATCCGGGCCGCGCAAGGGAAAGTCGTTCCGCTCAGCGCCGTAGCGCATTACGGACCGTCCACTGCTCCCCTCTCGGTGAATCATCAGGGTCAATATCCCTCGGTCACCATTTCCTTCAACCTCGCCCCGGGTGTAGCTCTCAGCGACGCTTCCCGGGCCATCCTCGCCATGGAACAGAAGATGGGCATGCCCAATACCATTACCGGCATGTTCTCTGGCACTCTTCAGGCCTTTCAAGCTTCCCTGGCGACGCAACCTTTTCTCATAATCACCGCTCTCATGGCCGTCTATATCGTGCTGGGTATTCTTTATGAAAGCTACCTTCACCCCATCACCATTCTTTCCACCCTGCCCTCAGCCGGAGTCGGCGCCGTGCTTGCCCTCATGATCTTTCACAAGGACCTCAGCATTATCGCGATCATCGGCGTCATTCTCTTAATTGGCATCGTCAAGAAGAACGCCATTCTCATGATCGACTTTGCGCTGGCCGCCGAACGCATCGACGGCAAGAGCCCGCGCGACGCCATTTTTCAGGCTTGCATCCTGCGCTTTCGTCCCATTCTCATGACCACCATGGCTGCCATCTGTGGTGCGGTGCCGCTGGCTTTCGGCACAGGCACGGGTTCGGAACTTCGCAACCCTCTTGGGATGGCTATTATTGGCGGCCTGCTCTTGAGCCAAATGCTCACGCTTTATACCACGCCGGTGGTTTATCTCTCACTCGATCGCATGAGAGTGAAATGGCTGCGTGCTCACGGGAAGCTAGAAGGGCAAAGACAAATTGAGTCTTTCGGATGACAGGCTCTTATGCACAACGCGAACTCAAGACCGGATGGGGCCGAAGCCGGCATACCCTTTGCAAGGAGTCCGAGACACCAATGAAGGCAACGAACAAAATACGCGTTGTGACCGCGGCGCTCTGCAGCGCACTCCTCCTCATCTTTCCGGGCTGCGTTGTCGGTCCCCATTACAATCGCCCCTCAGTCGACACCCCGGGGACGTTCAAAGAGGTCACTCCCGACGATCTCAAGAAGATGGACGGCTGGAAAGTCGCACAACCGCAGGACAGTGCCCTCCACGGCAAGTGGTGGGAGATTTTCGGCGATCCCCAGCTGAACGCGCTTGAAGAGCAAGTCAGTATCTCCAATCAGAACGTCGCCTCTGCCTTCGCCAGCTTCATGGCGGCGCGCGCCCTGGTGCGAGAGGCTCGCGCGCAATACTTCCCGACTCTCACCGGCGGCGCCAGCGCCACTCGCCAGCGCACGGCCGTGGCCGTAACCAATGGCAACACCACCGGGACGACATTCAACACATTCTCTTTACCCTTCGACGCTTCCTGGACGCCCGACTTGTTTGGCCGCGTGCGCAACACGGTTCGCGCCAACGTCGCGAACGCGCAAGCCAGCGCCGCCGACCTCGAGAATACCCGCCTGACGGCGCAAGCGGAACTGGCGGTCGACTACTTCCAACTGCGCGGGCAGGACGCTCTCAAACAATTGCTGGATGCGACCGTGGTGGCCTATACCGAGTCCTTGAACCTGACCAAGGCGCTGTACGAAACCGGCATCGACTCCGACGAAGCCGTCGCGCAAGCCGAGACTCAACTGGAGGCCACCCAGGCGCTGGACACCAACCTTGGTATTCTGCGGGCTCAGTACGAGCATGCGATTGCGCTCCTGGTCGGCAAACCTGCCTCGTCCTTCTCGATCACGGCCGAGCCCTTGAAGATTCCTCCGCCAGCCATTCCGTTTGGCGTTCCATCGCAACTCTTGGAGCGCCGCCCAGACGTTGCCGCGAACGAGCGCTTGATGGCTCAGGCCAATGCGCAAATCGGCGTCGCAGTAGCCGCCTACTATCCAACCGTGACGCTTAGCGCTTCTGCCGGATTTCAATCCCCGGACATCTCCAAATGGTTTAACTGGTCCAGCCGGTTCTGGTCCGTCGGCACCGCCATTTCCGAGACAATTTACGATGGCGGCCTGCGTCGTGCTACGGTCGAACAGTTTCGCGCGCAATATGATCAGACGGTCGCCAACTATCGCAACACGGTCCTCACCGCGTTTCAACAAGTCGAGGATAATCTTGCCAGCCTGCGCATCCTTTCCCAGGAAATTGGGCAACAAGACACGGCGATCGAGTCCGCGCAGCGAAGCCTTAAACTGGCCACCGACCGCTACCGCCTCGGCATTGACCCTTACCTCAACGTGATTACGGCCCAGACCACACTCTTCAGCAATCAACAGACGTCTGTGAACTTGCGGATCACGCAAATCGTCGACAGCGTGCAATTGGTTGAGGCGCTCGGCGGAGGCTGGGATGCCTCCACGCTTCCAACTTCGCAGCAGATTATTTCGCGACAGACTCAGGTTTCACCGGCCACTGTGGCCCAACCTCCCCAGAGTCAGCCACCAGCATCGTCGAATCCTTAGTTGGCCGCGGAAAAGGTCGGTGTCGGACTTGATTTTGGGTGGCGCAGCGGTTCACCCCTGCATAAATGGCTTGTCTTTCAGAGCAGGCTTTGCCGCTGAGGTGGGACTGCGACGCGGAAAATGCGGGGCAAATCGTTGCAGGCCACCCAGTGGGGCTGTCTCCTACTGTGGAGTTACTGCTGCACGGCCTGAACCAGCGTCGGTCCAACCTGTTCGTGTTGAATTTCGGAGGCGTCCCACGCGCCGCCCAGAGCCTTCACCAGATAAACGGAAGTGGTCATTTGCTGACCGAGCAACTGTGTTGCCAGGCGTTCGTTAGCGAGAAGCGTGGATTGCGCGGTGATAACATCCAAGTACGTTGTGACACCGCCGACATAACGGTCGTTGGCGAGGTCGAGCGCGCGGCGCGAGTCGGTGACCGCTTTTCCCTGAGTCTTCGCGGCCTGATCAAGCAGCGCCAGACCGGAGAGCCCATCCTCCACCTGCTGAAATGCCTCCAGCACAGATTCGCGATAGTTGGCGACCGATTCGTCATACGCCGCGCGCGTGGAGGCCAGGTTGGCACGATTGCGGCCGCCATTGAAAATCGGCTGCAATACATCGCCGCCCAGCGACCATAAAGCGCTGGGAGCGTTGACCAGGGTAGCGATGTCGCGGCTCTCCCATCCGCCACTTCCCGAGAGCGTGATATGCGGATAAAACGCAGTCATCGCGATGCCGACTTGCGCATTCTCGAACGCCATCTGGCGCTCGCTGGTGGCAACGTCGGGCCGCCGCTCCAGAATCTCCGATGGAACTCCCGTGGGAATCGCTGGAGGCGCGGCGTCGAACGGCGCTTCAGCCAGGCTGAACGCCGAGGCGGACTTCCCCGTCAGTACGGCGATGGCGTGTTCATATTGCGCCCGCTGTTGCAGTACGAGGGAAAGCTGCGTCGCAGTCGAATCCAGCAACGCCGCCTGCTGCGCGACTTCCAGTCCATTCGCGACTCCGCCTTCGTGCCGATTGGTCACCAGGTCCAACCCTTTTTGCTGGATTTCGACCGACTGCCGTACCACTCCCGCTTCACGGTCAAGTTCGCGCAGGTTGAAATAGTCGGCGGCGAGTTCGGCGGTCAACACCAGACGCACATTTTCCAGATCGGCTGCACTCCCCTGCAACGAAGCGTTGGCCGCTTCCAGATTGCGGCGCACGCGTCCGAATAAATCAAGCTCGTAGCTCGCGGAAAACGGGACGACAAAATCGTACTGCGTGACGGGCGTAAGCGGAACCGTGCTGCCCGAAAGCGGACGGTTGCCGGAGAGGCGTTCGCGCTGCCCACTGGGATCGGCGCTGAGCGTGGGAAAGTACGCCGAGGATGCGATCCGCGCCTGCGCCCGAGCCTGGAAGAGACGGTCCTGCGCCGCCGCCAACGATTGGTTTGCCTGAAGCAGTTCTTGCTCCAGGCGGTCGAGTTCCGCGTCATGAAATATCTGCCACCACGCGCCCTTCGGAATCGCATCCTTCGGAGCAGCGGTTTGCCACGGCCCCTCGCCTTTCCACGTGTCCGGAACCTGCGCGGCCGGGCGCTTGTATCCCGGCCCCACGGTGCAGCCAACCGTACAACCCGCGAGCAGCGCAGCAGCGAGCAAGGCGCATTTCATGCCAGGTGGCAATCGCTTCACGAGTGAGCGTCTCCTGCAGTCGGCTTGGCGACGTGCACCTGCTGCCCTTCCTCAAGCGAGTCGGACGGGTTGATGATGATCTGATCGCTGATGTCGACACCGCCCAGAATTTCCAGCGTGGCGCCGAAGTCGCGCCCAATGTTGATCGGGTGCATATGCACCTTGCCGTCCTTGTCGACGACCGCAACCCGCGGTCCCTCGGCGCGAAACAGCATGGCGTTTACCGGAATCGTGATCCGCGGGACAGAAGTCCCGGTTGCAAAATGCAGCTGGCCGAACGAACCAGGCAGCAGTTTGCCATCTTTGTTGGGGACATCCACTTCCGTATTCAGGGTGCGCGTTGCGGGGTCGATGGCATCGGCGGTGCGAGCCACCGTTCCAATAAATTTCTGGCCGGGAAATTCCTGCAGTGTAACGTTCGCCTTCATCCCAACTTTTATGTTCGGCGCATAGGCCTGCGGAACGCTGGCGTAAACGCGAAGCGGATCGACGCGCGCGATATCGAACAGCTCCTTGCCGGTCGCTTGCCCCCCGGAATTGATGAGCGCCCCCGGATCGACATTGCGCCGGGTCAGCACACCCGAAAAAGGAGCGTATACATTCTTGAAAGCCTCGAGTTCTTCGAGGCGGCGAACATTGGCGTCCGCTGCCGCCAGGTTCGCTTGCGCCTGCTGGTAGCCGCTCGCTTGCTGATCGGCTTCCTGCTGCGATACCGAGTCGGTCTTGCGCAGATTTGCCCACCGGTCGGCGGAGATCTTCGCCAATGCCAGCGCTGCCTTGATCTGCTCGCGACTGGCTCGAGCTTGTGACAACTCCTGGTCAATTTCTGGTGTGTCAATTGCCGCCAGCAATTCGCCTTTCTCAACCTTGCTTCCCATGTCCTTGTACCAGCGCAACAGATAGCCGTTGGTGCGGGCGAAAATGGGGGATTCTATGAAAGCCTGCAAGTTTCCGGGCAACACGAGTTCGTCGTTTCCCGGCTCGGATACGGGTTGCACCACGGCGACCGTCGGAACCGAGACGGCTTCGGTTTCCTTCGCCAGCGCGTCGCTCTCGCTCTTCCGGTTCACAAACGTAACTGCGCCCGCGGTGATCAGGACGAGCAGAACGGCGCCCACCAGAATCTTTCCCCGGCCCGCCGGAGCTGGACCCAGATCGGAAGGCCGATAGTCATCTGGGCGCACAGGCTCGGTCTCGTTCTGCTCCGTCGTTACGGACGGTTGTACTGGCATGATTGCGTTCTCCAAAAACTTCTCTGCTTCTGTTTTTCTCTACTCTACTTCTGTTCCAACTGCAGCCGTGCCTCGCGGCGGCCGTGAATAATCGTAAACACACTTGGCACGAAAAATAATGTGGCTACGGTGGCGAAGAGCAGACCGCCAATCACGGCACGGCCTAACGGTGCGTTCTGCTCACCACCCTCTCCGAAGCCCAACGCCATCGGCACCATGCCGATAATCATGGCGAGTGCCGTCATAATCACGGGCCGTATGCGCGTGTGGCCGGCTTCGAGCGCCGCTTGCCGTGCGGGCGCTCCCGCATTCATGCGGTCGCGAGAAAACGAAACCAGCAGAATCGAATTCGCGGTCGCCACCCCCATGCACATGACCGCGCCCGTCAGCGACGGAACATTGAGCGTGGTACGCGTAATCAGCAGGAACCAGCAGATTCCCGCCAGCGCTCCCGGCAACGCTGTAATGATGATAAAGGGATCGAGCCACGACTGAAAGTTGACCACGATCAGCAAATAGACGAGCACGATCGCGCCCAGAAGACCAACGCCCAGGCCGAAGAACGAGGACTCCATGGTCTCGACCTGCCCCCGAACCACGATGCTCGTGCCGCGCGGCAGATGGTCCTGGAATGGTTTGAGCGCCTTCATGATGTCCGACGCAACTCCGCCCAGATCGCGCCCCTGCGTGCTGGCATACACATCGATGACCGGCTGGACGTTGTAATGGTTGACCACGGCGGGACGCGCCACCGGCGTGAGTTGCACCAGATTGCCCAGCACTTGCGGCTGCGCACCCGCGCCCGTCACCGGCGTGTTCATCAAATCCTGCACCGATGTCATATGATACTGCGGCGTCTGGATGGCGATGTTATAACTCACGCCGTTCTTTGGATTCAGCCAGAAATTGGGGGCTGTTTGGAAGCTTCCACTCAAGCTGATCAACACGCTCTGGGCGACTTCTTGGGCATTCAGTCCGACCTGATTGATGCGCGTGCGGTCCATGTCGAGGTAGAGAGTGGGCAGGCTCATCATCTGCTGCACATGTACATCGGCCGTGCCGGGAATCTGGCGCAGCCGATTCGCGATGCCCTGCGCGATGTCGTAGTTCGCGCTCATATCGGCGCCTACTACCTGAATATCGACCGGCGCGGGCAATCCAAAATTAAGAATTTGCGACACGATATCGGCGGGCTGGAAGAAGAACTCGACGCCTGGGAAACGCGATGGCAGTTCGCGCCGCAACCTGCGCACGTACTGCGCCGTCGGATGGTGGTGTTCCGGATTCAGCGAAATCAGAATCTCCGCATCACCCGTCCCAATCACGCCCGAACTGCTGTAGGAGGTATTGATGCCCGAGTAGGGGACGCCGATGTTATCCAGTATCGTCTGCAGTTCTTCCTTCGGAATCTCGCTCCGTAGCACGCGCTCCACTTCATCGCACAGACGCGCAGTCTCTTCCACCCGCAGGCCGGGCCGGGCACGAAAGTGCAGACGGATTAGGCCGGCATCCACCTGCGGAAAGAAGTCCCGCCCCAAAAAGAACACCAACCCGAGCGACAGAAAACAGAAAGCCGCAAAACAGAGGGAAAATAACGTCCGGTGCTCGAGCGTGGTCTCTAGCAGTTGCCGATAGCCGTCCCGGAACCTTTCGAACCAGCGCTCGAATCCGCGCTGGTATTTCGCGAGGAAGTTTGTCGGCTCGAGGGCGCGGTGCTCGTGTCCACGCATGATAAACATCACCATCGTCGGGATCAGGGTCCGCGACAGCAGATACGACGCCAGCATGGCAAAGGACACGGCTTCGGCCAGCGGAACGAAAAGAAACTTCGCGACTCCGGTCAGGAAAAACATTGGCACAAACACAATGCAGATGCTCAGCGTCGATACGAACGCTGGCACAGCGACCTGTTGCGCGCCGTCGAGGATGGCCTTCTTCATCTCCTTGCCCATGGCCAGATTGCGCTCGATGTTTTCGATCTCCACCGTCGCATCATCGACCAGGATTCCGACCGCGAGCGCCAGTCCTCCCAGGGTCATGATGTTGATGGTCTCGCCGAGCGCGCTCAGCAGAATCACCGAGACGAAAATGGACAAAGGAATCGAGACCGCGATGATCAAAGTCGGACGCCAATCGCCCAGGAAAACCAGGATCATGACGGCGGTAAGACAGGCGGCGATCAGGCCTTCGCGCAAGACTCCCTGAATCGCAGCGCGCACGAAAAGCGACTGATCAAACAGAGCTTTGATGGTAAGTTCGCGCGGCAGAGACTGTGCCGCCCGCGGCACCATCGCCTTTATGCCATCGACGACGGTCAGCGTGGAGGAACCACCCAGCTTATAGATCGACATCAGCACGCCGCGCACGCCATCCTGCCGCACGATGTTGGTTTGCGGGATAAATCCGTCCCGCACGTGCGCCACATCGCGCAGGTAAAGCGTGGACGAGTTCAAAGTCTTTACCGGCAGATCGTTCAATTCGGCGACGGTCTGTGGAGTGCCGTTCATCTCCACCTCGTACTCGGTCGGCCCGATTTTGGTCGTACCGGCCGGCAGAATCAAGTTCTGCGCCGACACTGCATTCACGATATCGGCGGGTGCCAAACCATAAGCCTGGAGCTTGGCGGAATCGAGGTCCACCTGTATTTGGCGCGGCTTGCCGCCGTAAGGATACGGAGTAGCCGCACCCTGAATCGTGGTCAACTGCGTACGCAGAAAATTCTGTCCCAGATCGAACAACTGCTGCTCCGGCAGCGTCTTGCTGCTCAAGCCCAGTTGCACTATGGGCGTCGTCGATGCCGAGTAAGTAATGACCAGCGGCGGACTCGTGCCCGGCGGCAGCCCGCGCAGCACGGTCTGGCACATCGCTGTCACTTGTGTCACCGCCATGGAAATGTTGACCCCAGGCCGGAAGAAGATCTTGATCACGGCTTTTCCGTTCAGCGACTGCGACTCCTGGTGTTCGATGTCGTTGACCGTGACCGTGAATCCGCGCTCCGAGTTGCTCACGATCCGGTTCGCCATCTCACTCGGCGACATACCGTCAAAGTTCCACACCACGCTGACCACGGGAATGTTGATTTCGGGGAAGATATCAACCGGCGTGCGCAGGATGGTGATGGGCGTAAGGATAATGATGAGCAGTGCCATCACCACGAACGTATAAGGACGCCGAAGCGCTAACGCAACAATCCACATAAGACCAACGAAAACTTTTAGTACTGAAGCCCAATACGGGCGAAACCGTGCTGCCCAATCCGAGGCCCCCACCGCCTGGGATTCAGATAAGATTCAAAACAGTACGTTTCGGATTTAAATTATAATAGAATTCAACCATGAATCAAAATCACATTCGGCGCGCCGGGGCCGGGAACGGAAGTAACCGAACCAACGGGGCCCAGGCAACGAACGGGAAGCGCCCACCCGGGAGGCCACGCAGTGAGGAATCGCGTCAGTCGATCCTGCGCAGCACCCTGAAGCTCCTCAAGCAGGACGGTGGATTCGCGGACCTGAGCATTGAAGCTGTCGCCGCCGACGCCAATGTTGGCAAGACAACTGTCTACCGTTGGTGGCCGACCAAGGCCGCCCTGGTCGCCGACGCCTTCTCCGCTAGTGCCGACGAGGAACTGCGCTTTCCGAATACCGGCTCCGTCCAAACTGACATGAGCCTGCAGATGAGGCGCGTGATTCGCATCTTCCGATCCCAGCGCGGCAAAGTCGTAGCGGCGCTGCTCGCAGGCGGTCAATCCGACCCGGAGCTGCTCGAAGCTTTTCGGGAGAGATTCTTGTGGCCGAAACGCAGACAGGCCTATCAAACTCTGCAGCGCGGCATCGATCGCGGCGAACTACCCGTTGGCAGCGACCTCGACCTCATCCTCGACTCACTCTACGGCCCGATCTACATGCGCTTTCTCATCCGCCACGACAAACTCGACAAAGCTTTCGCCGACGAAATCTGCGGGTTGGTGCTGAAGGGTCTGACCGTCCGCACGCCGGAAATTACTAGAAATTATTAAGCCAGAAATGATTAAGGGAAGTTATTTAAGGAAGAGTGCTGAAACCGGCGGCGAGCTATTGCGCGGCGACTACTGCGCGCGCTCTTGGGAGCTATACGATTCGACCGCCTGGTCCTCGTCTTCGTAGGTGGTGAACAGGTTCAGCACACCGATCAGCCGCAGCGTTTGGGTCACGAATTTGGAAGGATTCACCAGCCGGACGTCGCCGCCCCTCTGCTTCGCCGAACTCAGTGACTTCACCATCACTCCAATTCCGCTGGAGTCGATCATCGGAACCTCGGCACAGTTGAGGATCAAACGGACGTCTCCGGCCAAGAAGGCATCGTCAATTGCCCGACGAAATGTATCCACCCCCTGGCCCAGTCGCACCGCCCCACGGAGTTGGATGATCTGCACATCGGACCGCCGGCGAACCGTAATCTCCATCCTCAAATCCTCTTCTTCGTACGCTGCCCTCGCGGGCGAGTTTGCAGCAAGCATTGTATCAGTGCTCGGTTAGATCGGGACCGTCTGCCGGGTTGTTGAGAACTCGAAGTGCCCTCGATGTTGGGTGGCGCAGCGGTTCACCGCTGCGATAAATGCCCTATTTTCACAGTTGGCTTTAGCCGCGGAGGTGAGATTGCAATACGGGAAGTACCTTCTTCCGCCTCCTGAACCGTTAGGACCGTCGAGGGCCCTCAAACCGATGGGGCGATTCACAGCCCTTGGTAAACAGGCGAAAATCCCCGGAAACGTCCCCACTCCCTAAGCCGTTTACCTGCTAAAACTTACCGTTCAGTTGCTAGATCCAGCCAATGCCTGATGACCCTTGCGCGAACTGGTAGCAGCGGTTAAAATCAAAATACGACCGAAACAGTCGGAATTTTATCCGACTATATTGGTCGGCATTCGGCGCCATGCTAAAGCTGACAAAAAAAGCCGACTACGGGCTCATGGCCATGAAACATCTGGCCGAGCACGCCGACCAGGGTGCATGCAGTGCCAAGGATGTTGCTGAGGCCTACGGCATCCCGCAGGAAGCGCTGGCCAAGATCATGCAAAGGCTGGCGAAGGTCGGTTTGGTGCGCTCCCAGCATGGCATGAACGGTGGTTACACGCTGACGCGCGATCCAAGGATGATTTCCGCCTTTGAGGTAATCAAGGCTATTGACGGGCCGCTGTTCATTACTTCCTGCGTGACCGTGCGCGGCGAATGTGGACAGAGCGATCGATGCACCATTCGTGAGCCGCTGCGAAAAGTGAATGAAAGCATCGAGCAGGTGCTGAAGAAGATCAAAATTTCGCAGATGAAGGAAGAGCCAGAAGTCATCCAGGTCAATAAGCAGGAGATCAGGAAGCCGACGGAGTTGGTGACGATTTCGTAGCCAGCAGCAGGCTGCCCAAGAGATTGAGTTTCGTGTCAGGGCATCGCTTCAGCGATGCCGTAAGCGGTGAAAATAAATGCCCCTTCAGGGGCGGCGTAGGAGAACGGTGATCATGAGTACGGATGTGAAGACGGCGACCCCAACCAGTCAGGACATCGGACAGCGCACGTCCCCCAATGGCATCAAGCTGCCCATTTACATGGATAATCATGCGACCACGCCCATGGATCCGCGGGTGCTCGAAGAAATGCTGCCCTACTTCATGGAGAAGTTCGGCAACGCCGCCAGCCGCAATCACCCCTTTGGATGGGTGGCGGAAGAAGCCGTCGAGTTGTCGCGCGAGCGTATCGCCAGGCTGATCGGCGCGACCGCGAAAGAGATCATCTTCACCTCGGGCGCCACCGAAAGCGACAACCTCGCCATCAAAGGTGTTGCGGAAATGTACCGCGAGAAGGGCAACCATATCATCACCGCGGTCACCGAGCACAAGGCTGTCCTCGACACCTGCAAGCATCTGGAGAAGTTCGGCTTTCGCGTGACCTATCTGCCGGTGCAGAAAGACGGACTCGTTGACCTAGATGACCTGAAGCGCGCCATCGACGACAAGACGATTCTGGTCACGATCATGGCGGCGAACAATGAAATCGGCGTACTGCAACCGGTCGCGGAAATCGGCAAAATGTGCCGCGAACGCGGCGTGATCTTCCACACCGACGCGGTACAGGCGATCGGCAAGGTGCCGATCGACGTGAACAAGATGAACATCGATGTCGCGTCCATCACCGGACACAAGCTGTACGGCCCGAAAGGCGCGGGCGCGCTATATGTGCGCCGCAAGAATCCGCGGGTGCAACTGGTGCCGCTGATTGACGGCGGCGGGCACGAGCGTGGCATGCGTTCCGGAACGCTCAATGTCCCCGGCATCGTCGGTCTCGGCAAGGCGTGCGCCATCGCGCAGGAAGAGATGCCGCAGGAGTCCTGCAAAATGGCGGGCCTACGCAACCGTCTGAAAGACAGCATCATGAGCCGGCTTGACGAGGTCTACATCAATGGTTCCATGGAGCATCGCCTGCCCGGCAATCTGAACATCAGCTTTGCCTACGTGGAAGGCGAATCGCTGCTGATGGGCATCAACGATATCGCGGTTTCAAGTGGATCGGCATGCACCTCGGCGACGCTTGAGCCATCTTATGTATTGAAAGCTCTCGGTACCGGCGATGATCTGGCGCACAGCTCCATCCGTTTCGGCATCGGTCGCTTCAATACCGAGGCTGAGATCGATTACGTAGCCGACCGCGTGGTCGAGACAGTGCTGCGTCTGCGCGAACTCTCGCCCCTCTACGAGATGGCCAAAGAGGGTGTGGACTTGAAGAGTGTGAAGTGGGCGGCAGAAGCGCACTAGGGGCAGATTTTAAGGGGTCAAGCTTCAAGGTCAAACTTTAGCAAGGGGTGAAGAAAAATGTCATACAGCGATAAGGTGATCGACCATTACAACAATCCACGCAACGTCGGCTCAATGGACAAAAAGGATACCGATGTAGGCACCGGCCTGGTTGGCGCGCCCGAGTGCGGCGACGTGATGAAGCTGCAAATCAAAGTCAATCCGCAGACCAACATCATCGAAGACGCCAAGTTCAAGACCTTTGGGTGCGGCTCGGCGATTGCGTCTTCGTCCCTCGCCACCGAGTGGGTCAAGGGCAAAACAGTTGACGAGGCTCTCGCGATCAAGAACACCGAGATCGTGAAGGAACTGGCCTTGCCGCCGGTGAAGATTCACTGTTCGGTGCTGGCCGAGGATGCCATTCGAGCCGCCATCGGCGACTGGAAGAAGAAGCAGGAAGCCGCGAAGCCTGCAGAAGTGCGGGCGGCGCAGTAGATCAGCGATTGGCACGGCTGCGGAAGAGCTCGGGGTTCGTATCAGGGCATCGCTTTAGCGATGCCGCAAGTTCCGCGAAACCAGACGCCCTTTTAAGGGCCGCACTTGCTCGCAGCTCGAAGCTAGAATCAAATCATGGATCAAGCACTCAAAGACGAAGCCGTCAAACCCGTCGCGCCCACGGCCCCGGCCAAGGGCATCCAGGTGACCGACAACGCACTCAAGAAGATTCGCTCCGCCATGGTAAAAGAAAACATTTCACCGGAGCAGGGTGGCCTTCGCTTGGGTGTGCAAGGCGGCGGATGCTCGGGCCTGAGCTACAACATTCGGTTCGATACGCAACCGCGCGAGCGCGACCGCGTGTTTCAGTTCGGAGATGTGCGGGTTTTTGTGGACCCGAAGTCCTTCATCTATCTGCACGGCATGACGCTCGATTACCAGGAAACCCTGATGCAGCAGGGATTCGTGTTCGTGAACCCGAACTCGACCAAGTCCTGCGGCTGTGGGAGTTCCTTCTCGTAGCAGAGTATAGCGCGGGCGCCCGCGCCCGCGAAGAAGTCTATTGAGAATCTGACTGGATGGTCAGAGGGCGGGCCGCGCGCTCGCCTTAAATTTTGTATGGCAAACATAGAATCCAAGTCGTCGTTGATCATCCCCGGACACGGCGCCGGAGAAGCAACCCCAAGTTGCTGGTCGTGCGGCACCATGCGCGCCGTGCACTTCTGCAACTCCTGCGGTAAGGTACAGCCGCCGGTCCCGGTGGACTATTTCACTTTCTTCGGATTTCCGCGCAAGCTCAACCTGGACACGGCCGCGCTGGAAAAAGAATTCTACGCGCTGAGCCGCCGGCTCCATCCTGACCTGTTTGCGCAGGCGAACCCCGAGGAACGTGCCTTTAGCCTGGAACAAAGTTCCATGCTCAACGACGCCTACCGCACGCTGAAAGATCCAATCAAGCGCACGGAGTACCTGTTGCGCCTCGAAGGCGTCGAACTGGAAGAGCAATCGAAACAGGCAACCGAAAAAGCTCGTGCCACCGGCGAATTGAAAAAGCAGGTAGTGCCCCCCGATCTGTTGGAGGAAGTCTTCGAACTCAACATGCATCTGGAAGAACTGCGAGACCAGAAAAAGATGGGCGAAGACGACCCCGCTTTGCTTGAGGAAATCGGCAAGGCCAAACTCTCGCTGGAAGAAAAATACGACGCTCTGTTCAACGAACTCAAGGCCGAGTGGAACAACTGGGACAAATCCGTGGATAGCGGAACCGAAGCGGACCGGCGGAAGATCCTCGACAGTGTGCTAGATGTGCTGAACCGCAGGAATTATGTCCGGAACCTGGTACGCGACGTGAATGAGGCAATGGAAAGCTAGGTCAGAGGTAAAAGCTGGGTCAGAGGTGAGAGGTTAGATTGCAGAGGCTAACAACCTTCTCGCCTTCGATTTTACCTCTGCAATCTGACCTCTGACTTCTGCAATGGAACGCATGGCAACTGACCACATCGTCGGCATCGATCTCGGCACCACGAACTCGCTGGTGGCCTACATGCAGGGAGATTCCCCCGTCGTCATCCCCGGAGAAGACGGGGTGAATCTTGTGCCCTCAGTGGTGGCGCTCGACGAGAACAACCAGATCATTGTCGGCAACGCCGCCCGCAGATATCTGATCGAAACGCCGGAGCGCGCGGTTTACTCGATCAAGCGCCTGATGGGGCGCGGCGTCGAGGATATACAGGATGAACTGAAGCTCTTTCCATTCAAGTTGGCGGAAGATCTTCAGCAAGGAGAGGTTCTGCGCATCAAGATTGGTGAGCGAACCTACACCCCACCTGAGATTTCGGCGCTGGTGCTGCGCCAACTGAAGCGCAATGCTGAACGCTTTTTCAGTGCTCCCGTAACCCAGGCGGTCATCACCGTCCCCGCATACTTCAATGACGCGCAGCGGCAGGCGACGAAAGATGCCGGCCGCATCGCCGGGCTGAATGTTTTGCGGCTTGTGAATGAACCGACGGCAGCATCGCTCGCTTACGGGCTGGACAAGAAGAAACATGGCATCGTGGTGGTTTACGATCTGGGCGGCGGCACATTCGACATTTCAATTCTCAAGCTGCACGACGGCATTTTCGAAGTGATTTCGACCAACGGCGACACCCATCTCGGCGGAGACGACATCGACAATCTGCTGATCGCAATCGCGCTCGACGACATTCGCGGCGATCTCGGACTCGATTTGCGGCGCAGCGGAGAAACAGTGCAGCGCATCCGCCAGGCCGTGATTGAAGCCAAGATCACTCTTTCGTCGCAGCCGGCGGCGAAGCTCGATGTCGATTTGCCCGGTGGAAAAAAGTATCAGCGCGAGATTTCGCTCGAAGTTTTCGAGCAGATGATTCAACCGATCATTGACCGCACCGTCGGTCCGTGCAAGCAGGCACTCAAAGACGCAGCACTGAAGCCCGAACAAATCGACGAGGTGGTGCTGGTCGGGGGCTCGACGCGCATTCCCAAGGTGCGGCGGTTGGTGGAGGATCTCTTCGGGCGCGTGCCGCACACGGATTTAAATCCCGACGAAGTGGTGGCGCTCGGCGCGGCCGTGCAGGCGAATATTCTGGGCGGCGGTTCCGAAATCACGAAAGAGATGCTGTTGCTCGACGTAACCCCGCTGTCTCTCGGAATTGAAGTGGCAGGCGGCGTGACCGATAAAATCATCCTGCGCAATTCCACGGTGCCGGCTTCGGCAACGCAGTACTACACGACTCAGGTGGATGGCCAGACCAACGTCGCGATTCACGTGCTGCAAGGCGAACGCGAATTGGCGCGCGATTGCCGTTCGCTGGCGCGATTCGATCTGAAGGGCGTTCCACCCATGCCCGCCGGCATGCCGCGCATTGAAGTAAAGTTTCTGATCGACGCCAACGGCATTTTGCGCGTCTCGGCGCGCGAGCAGCGCAGCGGAAAAGAAGCTGAAATCGACGTCCAGCCCAGTTACGGCCTCACCGACGAACAGGTTGAGAACATGCTGCTCGAGTCATTTGACTATGCGGAGGAGGATTTCCGGCAGCGGCAGATCATTGAAGCTCGTCGCGAAGCGGATACGATCCTGATGGCCCTCGCGAAGGGAAAGAGAAATCCTGCCTGGCAGGAGCTCACAAACGACGAACGCCGCAAAGTCGAGACGCTGGAGAAAGCTCTGGTTGCAGTAAAAGACGGCAGTGACGACTATCACGCGATCCGCGCCGCCATCGACGCGCTGAACGAGGCCACCATGCGTCTGGCGGAATTAATGATGGATTCGGCGGTCTCGACCGCGCTCAAGGGAAAGGCCATGGACGAAGCCGATACCGATCTCGGGGAAGGCCCGCAGGCCGGCCATCCGGTGGCGAAGGCAGATTTTGAATAGGGGATTATTTTTCTATGTCTGAAGAAAAAATGCAGGGAACAGGAACAACCACAATGGATGCTCCCGGTGAAAACACGGTTGAGGTTACCTTTCTCCCCGAAGGCAAGACGGTGACCTTCGAACACGGCAAGCTGCCTTATAAAGACCATGGCAAGGAAGAGTCGCTGCTCGATGTAGCATTGAACTTTGGCATCCATCTCGATCATGCCTGCGGAGGAAATTGCGCCTGCACCACCTGCCACGTTTGGGTGAAAGAAGGCGCCGACCTGATCTCGGAAATGGAAGACGACGAAGCCGACAAGCTCGACATGGCCGCCGATCTTCAGTTAAACTCGCGCCTCGGATGTCAGACCGTGATCAAGAAGCCGGGTAAACTGGTCGTGGAAATCCCGGCGTGGAACCGGAATTACGTTTCGGAAGAGCATTAAGGGCCAGGTTTCAAGGTTTCGAAGTTGCAAGGTTTCAATGAAACCAGCGACAATACTGCGATAGCGAATCCTCTGATACTCTGAAACTTTGCCTTGGAGCCCACTCATGCCAAAAGAACTCACCTGGAGCGATTCTGAAGATATTGGGATTCTGCTCTCTGAGACTCATCCGAAACTCGACCCGCTCGCGGTTCGTTTCACCGACCTGCACAAATATGTGATCGCGCTCCCCGGCTTCAAAGACGATCCCGCAAAGTCGAACGAGGCCAAGCTGGAAGCCATCCAGATGGCATGGCATGCAGAAGTTCTCGACCGAACCCAAGGCTAGGCTTGGCAACGCAAGAGCTCAGCTCACACCCACCGCGTTGGGAGCCGCATCTTCGACACTGGCCTCGCGCAAAAACTTCGCAGCCTCCTCGGGCGGTGTGGGATTGATGTAGAACCCCGTCCCCCATTCGAATCCCGCCGTCTTGGTCAGCTTCGGCATAAATTCGATGTGCCAGTGGTAATACTCGTTGGACGGATCCTGCACTGGCGAGGTGTGCACGACCAGGTTGTAGGGCGGATTGTCGAGCACGCGATCCGCTTTCATCAGCAGCAGCTTGAGCGCTCTCGCGAGATTTTCGAACATGTGCGACGACGAGTTCTCGAAGGCAGATTCGTGGCGCTTGGGGAGGATCCAGGTTTCAAAAGGAAACCGCGGAGCGTACGGGGCAAGAGTCAGAAAATCTTCGTTCTCAGCCACCACCCGGATGCCGCTCTCAATTTCCTGCCGGATGCCGTCGCAGAAGACGCAGCGCTCTTTGTAGATGTAATACTGCTTGGCGCCCTGCAGTTCCTCAACCACGTAAATGGGCACAATCGGCAACGCGATCAGCTGCGAGTGCGAGTGCTCGAGCGAAGCGCCGGCTGCTTCTCCGTGGTTCTTGAAGAGCAGAATGTATTTGAAACGCCGGTCCTTTTTGAGATCGAGAATGCGATCGCGGAACGCCCAAAGAACGTCTTCGATTCTTTTCGCCGGAAGTGAGGCCAGAGTGGCGTTGTGGTCGGGCGTTTCGATGACGACTTCGTGTGCGCCGATGCCATTCATCTTGTCAAACATGCCCTCGGCCTGCTTATTCAAACTGCCTTCAATGCCGAGTGCGGGGAACTTGTTCGGAACCACGCGGACCGTCCAACCAGGGCTGTCTTTCTGAGGAGTATTGCCGTTGGCGCTGGGCCGGTACGCCAGGATCTCCGGCGGGGTCTTGTTTTCATTGCCATAACAGAAGGGACAGAATCCGCCCTTGATCTTCACCGCTTCGCGTACAAAATCGGTAGGCCGCTTGGCGCGATCCGTGGAAATAATCACCCACCGGCCCACGATGGGGTCTTTTCTTAATTCAGGCACGTACTAAATCCTTTCAGGAGGAGTTCGCAAAACCACGATTGTACGACACAGGGAACGCATTTTGAAACAGCTCGAATGAGGGTTGGCTGTATCCGCGGTCATAGTATACGGCGAGCACGTCAAACCGCCACTGGCACGAAGGGGGCATGTGGCGCAAGAAGTCGCGGGCAACTCTCGAGACGTGAAACGTGGCATGAAGAGCCTCCTCCCAGTGAGAATTTCTTGATGAATTCCAGGAATATGTAGAGACGGGGCTTGCCCCGTCTTAGATTGCTGAGACGCGGCCAGCCGCGTCTCTACGGGATTGTGACCTCATCCCCCACCCGAATCGTGCCTGGCGTCAAAATCTGAGCCCGCAAGCCCCCGCGATGCAGCAACCCCTTGATCACCGTCTTCCCCGTTACCTTCTGCAAGTGATCGCAAGGTTCGCACAGGCGAATGCCGCGAATCCGTACCTCGCCAATGGCAAACTCCTTGCCCACCAGATGATTCAGCGGCACGTTGCGAGTCACAATGTTGCGGCGAGCATCGCCGGCTGCAAGCTCAATGTGATAGTCCCGCTGCAGCGCCTCGATCGCCTCTGCCTCAATCAGCGTCAGTTCGCGATCCGGCGTGGGCTGGTAGAACGTCCCCAGCTTCAGGGCGTATCGGTCGCCCTCAAGCCCCGCGCCCGGAATCGCCACCACCTGACCAACCGCTTGCGGCGGCCCCTGGGCAGTGGATGCAATATGAATCGATTCCACGGTTCCGTTCCACATTACGCACCTCCTGCGCCTAGGTTTTCCTTTCGACGCTCGTGATCGACTCTTCCAACGCATCCATGGCGACGTCAGCCTCGTCCTTGGTAACGATGAGCGGCGGCGCAATCCGAATCGTGCTCGGACCGCAGCCCAGAAACAGAATGCCGCGCTCGAACGCCCCCTCCACGATCCGATCGCGCTCAACGTTGCCGTACTCACGGGTCGTCTGGTCTTTCACGATTTCGACGCCGATCATCAGCCCACGTCCGCGGACGTCGCCGACGATCTTGTGCTTCTTCGGCCAGTCAACCATGCGCCTTAGCATGTGGTCGCCGACCTCCTGCGAGTTCCGCAACAGTCCTTCTTTCTCGATCACATCGAGCGTGGCTAGCGCGGCGGCAATGCACACGGGGTTCCCGCCGAAAGTCGACGCGTGCGAACCGGGGACCCAGTCCATGATGTCGGCCTTGCTCATGGTGATGCCGAGCGGCATGCCCGAGGCAATGCCCTTCGCGATGCAAACGATGTCAGGATGCACGCCCGTGTGTTCGACCGCCCACCACTTGCCCGTTCGTCCGATGCCACTCTGCACTTCGTCCACCACCAGCAGGATGCCGTGCTTGTCGCAGATGCGCCGCAGTTCCTGCATGAAGATTGTCGGCGCGACAACGTATCCGCCCTCACCCTGAATCGGCTCGACAAAAATGGCAGCAACTTCTTCCGGAGCGAGAACCGTCTTAAACAGTTTGTCTTCGATGTAGCGCGCGCAACCCAGCGCAAAATTCTCCGCATCTTGCGGACCGCCGCCCGCACAGCCGCGATACACGTCGGGATAGCGCACGTGCGTAACTCCCGGCACCAGCGGCGAGAAGCGCCGCTTCTGTTGCGGCTTCGAGGCCGTCAGCGACAGCGCGCCCATCGTCCGCCCGTGGAAAGCTCCGAGGAAGGCGATCACCTGCTGCCGTTTCGTGTGATAGCGCGCCAGCTTCAAAGCGCCCTCGATGGCTTCGGCCCCTGAGTTTCCGTAGTAAATCTTGTGCGGCCCCGGCATCGGCGCGATCTTGGAGAGCCGTTCGGCCAAGGTCACCAGCGCCTCGTAATAGAAGTCGGTGCCCGACATGTGGATCAGCTCACCCGCCTGCTTCTGAATGGCCGCCACCACGTCCGGATGGCAATGTCCGGTCGAGGTCACGGCGATCCCAGCGGAAAAATCGAAGAACTCGTTGCCATCCACGTCTTCGACGACAATGCCGCGGCCGCGCTTGGCAACCATCGGATAAGAACGGGTGTAGGAAGGTGAAATGTACTTCTCGTCGCCCGCGAGAATGCGCTTGGCATTAGGGCCGGGAAGCGCAGTCCTCAGCTTGGGGCCGGCGGTCAAAGTTTTGGTAGTCATGAGATCCTCCAGATGAGTCCGTAGTTTTCGGTGGTTCGTTCAGGCCAGTCTTAAGCAGCGTCCGAAGAGATTACCCTGCTTGGGCCAAGAGCTAAAAGCCAGGAGCCAGAAGCTAAAAGCGATTAGCGGTGCAACGAAACGGGAAGGGAATTAGTCGCTGCCAAAGAGATTGGCGCGCACATGCGAAGGCAGAACGGACAGATACCGTCGGGGACAGGCACGTCCCTCGATCCAGCAAGTCTGAAGAGGCGAAATGTAGCCGTTCGAGCGCATAGCAGCTACCAACAGTATATCCCCCGTTTGATCGCGGCGTAACCCCCAAAGAAGCACCCCAAAGGCCACGTCCAAAAGCTGCCGAAGCACCACGAACCACGTAGGGACAGCCGCCCTCGGCTGTCCAGCCGAGCGAAGCTCGGCTCAAGCGGGGTGTCGAACTTGATTTTGGGTGGCGCAGCGGTTCACCGCTGCGATAAAGGGCTTGTTTTCAGAGTCGGCTTTAGCCGCTGAGGGCAACGGGGTCCGCCTTCTCCTCGGCGCCAAACACAAACCGATCGCCAAGCAGGAAATTCACCACCGAGCAAAAGGCGATCGCAATAAGGCTAGACGCAACGTAGTTGGCCTTCAGCACCCCAACCAGCAACCGCATCAGCACGAGGTTCCCGACAATAGAAACCGCGCCGTTGCTGGCATTGAACTTCACCAGCCTGACCAGAGACTGCACCGGCCGCCGAGTCGGCCGATCCACCCAGGTAAAGCGCTCGTGCCACAAAAAGTTGTGGATCACCGCGATCTCGACCGCCAGCCCCGTGGCCAAAAGATAATCCAGTTTCATCCAGGAGCGAAAAATGGCCAATGCAGCCAGTTGCACAACGATGCCGATGCCGCCAACGGCGTTGAACTTCATCCAGCGCAGAAAACACTGCCGAGCTTCGCTCGGCTCGGACGGGCGAGGGCGCCCGTCCCTACACCAGCTATTCATCCAATTCTCTCTTCCCGGTAAAGCCGGACCGTATTCTTTGCGCTGACGACCACCAGCATCAGCAGCATCCCAGCCAATCCAATCGCGCCGCCAAGATCAAACAGCCGGTAGCGCCCGTGAATCGCCCACGGCCAATGGAGCAACGCCAAGTTGCCCGCCACCAGTAGAACGCGCAACTCGGTCGGCCCGAAATGCCACAGAGAAAGATGAAACTCGCCGAGCGTATATGTAGCCAGATACGACTGGATGGAAAGCAGCAGAAACGCAATCAGCAATCCAATCGCAATCACCGGATGCATGTATCCGGAAAGCGCCAACCCGCCCATCATCGCAACAGCGCCGATGGAATCGATGATGTGATCGACATAAAAGCCGTAACGGGGTCTCTGCCGCTGGCGCACGCGAGCCAAAGTTCCGTCCAGGCTGTCGCCGAACCAGTTCACGGCGAGACAAACAATTGCCGCAAGCAGTATGTGGCGGTCATGGGCAGCGAGGGCGTAGCAAACGCCAGTCGCAATCTGGGCAGCAAATCCAACGACGGTCAGGTGGTCGGAATTTACCCAGCCGGGCATGCGCTCGGCCAACCAGACAAGAGCCCGTTTCTCGGCGGCGGCCAGCAAACTCCCGTGAACCCGCATAGCCTGCCGGAACCCGTCGCGGCGAGCCTCGGCCAAAGTCTTGGGTTTGATCTGCTCCGCAAAATTCACAATTGAGATAGCCATAGTGCCCCACGTTCTGCGGGCACTATGAGACTTGGGCGGAACAAAGACAATGCACCGCAGGTAAAACGAAGGTCGACCGGCAAATCTATATATTTCAAACGTGTAGCGCAGTTTCTCTTCCTGGCGCGGACCTGCCCTGAGCGAAGCCGAAGGGGCCCCCCGCCCGCGTAAAGTTGCGAGCACATTGCTGTCGTAGACCGGCGATTACTGTAGTCTGGTTTTAGGAGCAAGGTAGTCGGCCTTGATTTGCTTCCAATCGTTCAGCAAAGCCTCGGCTTTAATATCACGTCGATTCCTGCGAAGCAAATCAATCATCGAGATGAAACCCTTCTCTACTTCACCTGCAAGGCGTCTCTTGTAAGCGTCGGAGTGAGCCTCGCGCCACCAGCGTTCTGGTATTCCGATCTCAACTTCGATCCAATCGCGTTTGCGCTTTGCCTTCTGCGCTCCGCAGATACCCCACATTTCCGTATATGTGTGAAACTCGCCATCAATTCTCAAAATGAATGCGAACTCCCGAATGTCGCATGAGTAATCACCAGTCCAGCGATTGAACATGTCTCTAAGCTCCTGCTCCTGAGCGGTAGCGGCTTTTGCTAGACGCCCACCGACCTGCGCACCCAAGCTAAAGGAATTCATCGACAAGTCTTTCACTCCATTCAGCGAATCACAACGGCATCTCGTGTGGCACTCGTATTGTGTTTGATGATAACTGACGCACTCAGACGGTTACACCACCCAGGAATCTTACATAGCCCTTGTTGCCGAAGCCGAGATTGCCATTCCCGATTCCATCCACGCGATAACTCTCCCACTCCCCGCCAGATGGGTTAATCTGCAAAAGATGCGTCTGCTCCGCTTCTTCCGGCCATCGCATCAGCACACGGCCTTCTCGGCGACGCTGCTGCTGATGACGACCATCACGCTCTCGCGCGTGATCGGATACATCCGCGAGGCCTACATCGCCTACGCATTCGGTGCCGGGCAGCAGACCGACGCCTACGTCGCCGCCTTCACCCTGCCCGACTGGCTCAACTACATCGTTGCCGGAGGCACCGCTTCGATCACCTTCATCTCCATCTACACCCGATTTCTGGCGGAAAAGCGCGAGCAGGATGCGCAGAAAACTTTCTCCATCATCATCACCGTAATGACCACCGTGCTCATCGCCGGCACCATCCTGGCCGAGATCTTCACCCCGCAATTCGCCGGCTGGATGTTCCACGGCTTCACGCCCGAACAGATGCGGCTCTGTGTTCATCTCACCCGCATCCTTCTGCCAGCGCAGATTTTCTTTTATGTCGGAGGAGTCGTGTCGGCGGTCTTGCTCTCGCATCGCCTGTTTCTGCTGCCGGCCTTCGGTCCGCTGATCTACAACGTCTTCATCATCGCCGGCGGAGTTATCGGCGGCCGCCAGATGGGAATCGCGTCCCTGGCCTTCGGCGCACTCGCCGGAAGCATTGCCGGACCATTTCTGATCAACGCACTCGGCGCCGCCAAAATCGGCACCGGATACCGACCCTCCTTCGATGTGAAAAATCCCGCCTTCCGCGAGTGGGTCCGGCTCTCGATTCCTCTGATGCTGGGCGTTTCGCTGGTCACCGCCGACGACTGGATCCTCCGTTACTTCGCCTCAAGTGGCATCGGCGACATCGCGCGCCTGAACTATGCCAAGCGCCTCTTCGCCGTTCCCATCGCCATCCTCGGACAGGCCGTAGGCCAGGCGTCGCTCCCCTTTTTCTCGCGTCTCTTCGGAGAAAAAAAATTCGAGGAGTTCGCAGCCACCGTGAATGCTTCCGTCTACCGCATCACGGCCGCTTCACTCCTGATCACCGGATGGATGATGGCCATTGCCGTCCCTCTCATCGACCTCGTCTATCGCCGCGGCCGCTTCACCTTCTCTGATTCCGAATCGACCGCCATTTATTTTTTCTGGTTTTCGCTCTCACTGGCCTTGTGGTCCAGTCAGGCGCTCTATGCCCGTGCGTTTTATGCCTCCGGCAACACGCTGACTCCGATGATCGCCACCACCATCATCACTCTCGCTTCTCTACCCATGTACGCGCTGTTCTTTCGTACGCTGTCGGTCACCGGACTGGCCATTGCCTCGGACGTTGGCATCACCGCCAACGCCCTCGTCATCGCCGCACTCCTGCATCTTCGTGGCATGGTGTCGTTTACCGGATTGAACTGGAAGGAATTAGGCAAGTCCGCGCTGGTAGGCGCTGCTTCCGGCGGATTGAGTTACGAAGTCATGCGCACCATAGCGCTCGACGGTAGCCGCCGCGCCGATCTACTCGCCCTCGCGCTCGGCTCCGTGACCTGGGCCGCCGCCGTAGCCGCAGGACTCTGGTTGTTGCGTTCGGAATTGCCCGCAGATCTTCGCAGGAAAAAATCGGCTGCGTTCCCGGACGTGGCCGAAGGCCAAGCCGCAGAAACCATGGCCACTGGCAAGGAGCCGTAAGGGTGCTTGTGTGGGGAAGAATGTGTGGTGACGGGGCTTTGCCCCGTCCAAACCGAGCCCGACTCGGCAGCTGCTGAGCAAAGCACAAAACAAAACGGGCCCCATATGAGGCCCGTCTCCTAACCATCTTGTCGTCTATTAGCGAACGACGAACAGCGCTCTTACGCTCTTGCCGACATCGCCGGTTCCGGCGTCGCACTCGAAACGCTCTTCGCCGCTTCTTCCGGCTTCGAGGCTCCTGCCGATCCCACTTTGCGAATGTCGATGCCGCCCTTGAAGAACGCGCCGTCTTCAATCGAGATGCGCGCCGCCACTACGTCGCCCGTCAGCGAACCGTCACTGCGGATATCCACCCGGTCGCTGGCGGTCAGGTTGCCCCGCACCTTGCCGAGCACCACAATTTCCCGCGCGCTGATGTTGGCCGCGACCACGCCATTGCGTCCGATCGTGACGCGATTGCCGGAGAGGTTGATCGATCCCTCCACCCGGCCGTCAATATACAAAGATTCGGAACCGGTCACTTCACCTTTAATCACTAGCGACTTGCCAATCGTAGCTTGGTCCGAAGTAGTGGTCGTAACCGGACGCGGCACAGCGGCAGGCTCGCTCATGCTCACACTCATCGGTGCCGTAGTCGCCGTGGACGCGCTCGGGCGCTCCGGCTCCGCCGGCCGGCCAGGTGTAGCAGGTTGATTCGTGGGCTTCCACATTGTCGTCGAAATCCTTTCCTTTTATTAAATTAAGGGATTCTGAATCACCGCCGCATTTCGGGGGCCAAAACGAATTGTACGCCTGAGTTACCCCCGCGCCCTGTGGAAATCCAGCTTTCTTATTGCTTTCCATAGTTCCCCTCGTGATTCCCCCGCCCCCCACCGCACCATCGTCCGTGCCTCTCATCGTGTAAGCCCTGCTCAGCCTGCGGTAATTCTTCTATCGCGTTAATATGGAGCCGTGGGGCACCAGCAAACCGCCGCCATCCCTGACGAGGAATCCATGCCTTTGACTGCGACGACTTCAACCGCGAACGCCTACCTCCGGCCCCAGCCCGGAGAATACGCTCCCTACTACGACCGCTACCTCTCCCTGGTCCCGGGCAACAACATTCTGGCCACGCTCGACGAACAGCGCCGCCAGATGCTTCTGCTGCTCTCCGGACGCACCGAGGCCGACGGCGATCTCCGCTACGCGCCTGAGAAGTGGAGCGTGAAGGAAGTACTCGGCCACATCAACGATAGCGAGCGCATCATGAGCTACCGCGCCCTGCGCATTGCGCGCGCCGACGCCACTCCCATCGAAGGCTTCGAGCAGGACGACTACGTCCGCAATGGCCCCTTCGCGCGCCGTCCACTGGCCGATTTGATCGAGGACTATATCGCCGTGCGCCGCGCTACCGTCTCCCTGTTTCGCAATCTCGACGAGCCCGCCTGGACCCTCTGCGGCGTGGCCAATAAAAATGAGATCAGCGTGCGCGCTCTAGCCTATGTAATTACCGGCCACGATTTGCATCATCGGAAAATACTCGAAGAGAAGTATTTGAAATAGTGAAATAGTGATGGAGAGACGGGCGTCTTCGCCCGTCCGCCCCGCCCTGACACGTGAGACCTGAGACCTGATGTCACGCAACCAGCTAGTCGGCCGCCTGACCATGCATCGCGATGGCTTCGGCTTCGTGATTCCCGAAGCCACTTCGCTCGATGCCAGTCTGAAGGCCCGCCTCGCCGGCGACGTCTTCATTCCTCCGCACGCCATTGGATCCTCCATGCATGGCGACCGCGTGTTGGTCGAGGTCTCCGCCGTCCGCACCGATGGACGCGCCGAAGGCCGCATCCTCCGTTCCCTGTCGCGCGCCCATCCCACCGTGGTCGGCATCTTCCACTACGGACACCGTCACAACTACGTCAAGCCCATCGACGAAAAAGTGACGCAGGAAATCGTAATCCCGCCAGGGATGGAGCATCCGCAATCCTCAGAAAAATCTCAACCACAGAAAGCAGCGAAAAAAAAGTCCCGAGACCGCGTAATCGGCGAAGAAGCAGCAGTTCACACCGACCGGCAGGATCTGGAAGGCGTGGTCGTCGACGTAGAAATCACCGACTGGCCCAGTGCCACCCAAAGCCCGCGCGGCCGCGTAATCGAAATTCTCGGCGAAGAAAACGACTTCGGAGTCGACGTCGAGATCATGATCCGCAAATTTCATCTGCCCCACCGTTTCCCGCCCGAAGTGATCGCAGAAGCGCAAGCCCTGGAAACTGGCAACGCCTCCGAAATCCCCGCCAAAACCTTGCGTCACCGCCGCGACTACCGCGACCTCCCCATTGTCACCATCGACGGCGAAACCGCCCGCGATTTCGACGATGCCGTCCACGTCCGGCAGCTGGAAAACGGCAACTACGAACTGCAGGTCCACATCGCCGACGTAGCCCAATACCTAACGCCCAATTCGCCGCTCGATCAGGAAGCCCGTCTGCGCGGCACCAGCGTCTATTTTCCCGACCGCGCTGTCCCCATGCTGCCCTTGGAACTCTCGACCGACATTTGCAGCCTGCGCCCGCAGCTCGATCGCCTCGTCCTCTCCTGCACCATGGAGATCGACCACCATGGCGAGATCGTTGCCTACGAAATCAACGAAGGCGTGATCCGTTCGGCGAACCGCATGACCTACACGGCAGTAAATGCCGTAATCGAAGGAGAAGCCGCTGCCCGCAACGAATACGCAACTCAAATCGAGCACTTCGAACGCATGCGCGATCTGGCCATGATCCTGAACCGCAAGCGAAAGCGCCGAGGATCGATCGACTTCGATCTCCCCGAACCAGTCATCGAGTTTGACGAATTCGGCATGATGAAGAGCATCACCAGATCCGAGCGCAACATCGCCCACCGCCTCATCGAAGAATTCATGCTCTCGGCCAACGAGTGCGTAGCCCACTATCTGGAAAATAAACGCATAGCCTCGCTCTACCGCATCCACGAAAAGCCCGACGCCAAGCGCGTTTACGACTTCGAAGTCATAGCCGCCACTTTCGGATACTCCTTAGGAGTAGGCGCATTGCCCATTCAGCGCGTGCAACTAAAAGCCGACCGCCGCGACGCCCGCGGCACCGGCAAGCGCGTGCGCGAAATCGAAGTGCCCAAAGAAATCCACATCACCCCGCGCATGTATCAAAAACTTACCGAGAAGATTGCAGGCAAGCCGGAAGAGCGGATCCTGAGTTTCCTGATGCTGCGCTCACTAAAGCAAGCCCGCTACTCCGAAGAAAATCGCGGACACTTCGCTTTAGCTGCCACCACCTACACCCATTTCACCTCCCCCATCCGACGCTATCCCGACCTGATCGTGCACCGCATCCTGAAAGATGTCCTGCGCGATTCGCCCGAAAAGATGGACGAAGAAGTACCGGTAGGAGCGTCTCTATCTCCACAGATTTGTCATCCTGAGCGAAGCGAAGGACCTGCTTTTCGCCCGCAGAAAAAGGCGGACCGGGAGGGCCCGCCGCCGTCGCCGTGGTCCAAGCGCCGCGACCACGCCGCGCATCAGCACGCGCTCGAACCTCTTGGCGGCCCCATCACGCTCGAAGAACTCCACAGCATTGCCGAAGAATCCAGCCAGTCCGAACGCCGCGCCGACGAAGCCGAACGCGGCCTGATGGAATGGAAGAAAATGAAATTCATGGAGCGCCGCATCGGCGAAGACTTCGACGGCCTGATCATCAGCGTAACCAAGTTCGGATTCTTCGTGGAACTAACCGACCTATTCGTCGAAGGCCTGGTCCCGCTCAACACGCTCGACAGCGGCGATAAGAATGACCGCTACACCTACCATGAAAACACCCGCCAAATCATCGGCCAGCACTCGCGCAAAACCTACAGCCTGGGAGATCGCATCCGCGTATTGGTGGATCGGATCGATCCGGTGGAGAAGAAAATCCAGTTCGCAGTCTTTGAAGAGGAACCACAGCGTAAGACTCCGCGCAGACGCCAGTGAAATTCTCGCAGATCGTTCATTATCGCCTCGATCCGCTTACCCAATACGTGCTCCTGAATAGCACCGTCTGATTCGAATCCGCGTGCCGCAGACTTACTCGAATCTTATGGAAGCCGGGGTGCGGATCTCTCGGCTCGAAGCTCAGCAGATATCGGCTGTGGAGGTGATTCGCAAAACCAAGCATGTCCGACTCAAAGCTCTTGCGTGACGTAAACAACTCATACTCGCCACCGGTCATGGAGGCGAGAGCCTTGGCACTGTTCTTTCTCATCGCCTGCCGAACGGCGGCAAGTTTCTCGATAATATCGATGTTCGGGCTCCACTCGTCCCTATTGCTACCCCGGGCAGTGTCGAGTTGCTGCGAAATGTACGGCGAAAACGGCAGCGCATAGACCATGGTATGAGTTACTCCGACTAATCTCACGGCATCGTCGATCTTCGCAAAGTGGCTGCCGTGATCGCGGGTCTCGCTGATCAGCAACAGTATGCGTTGCCGCCCCTCCGGCCGCCTGCCCAGTATCTTCGCCGCGTAGTCCACCGCGTCGAGAATCGCGGCTCCGTGGTCTCCCGGCTCCAGATTCTTCAAGTCCTCCTCGATGACGTCCGACTGTTTCGTAAAATCCTGCACCAGATTCAGCCCACTGTCGAAAACAAGCAGAGCCGCTTCATTCCGACCCCCGCTCAGCACCGGATCGAGCATAGCCGCCAAGCCAGCCATCCTGCCAAATTCCCGCTGCGCGCGACGCCCACATTGCACGGCAATCACCAACGATATAGGCTCACCTTCCGGAGTTTCGTCCATATGAACCGTCTGCTCAACGCCATCATCCTGGATAGCGAAGTCCTGCGCCTCCAGTCCGTAAACGGCATTCCCCGCCGCGTCTCGCACCAGCGTCGGAACCGGTACCAGGTGGCTTTGAGCGGTGAAACTCGGCTCTTCTTGGCCCCTGGCAGGCCCAAGCAGCAGCAACAACATCGTCACCCAGGAGCAGAGTTTCGGCATGTCTTTCAGAATATCAATGACCTATATAGAGACGATCCTGTATAGAATTAAGTTGTACTGCGGGAGCGAATGACCATGCCGACACCAACTAACCCGAACCCCGAACAAAATTCAGCCCAAGCGGCAGAGCACGTTGCCAGTGCTCACAAAATTCTCAAGGAACTTCAGCAGAAGGTCGGCAATCATCCCGAGCTCGGCGAAGCCATAACCAAACTGGAGATGGCGCTCAACACCTTGGCAATAAAAACCGGCGGACTGCTGTAGCAGAGAGACGAACTCCGTCTTACTTGCCCTTATCCATCGCCGTGAACAGATTGTTCAGCGATTCCGCGAGAGTGGGATGTGCAAAGATGCCATCGCGCAATGCGGTGTATGGCAGCTTCCCCATCATCGCAGTCTCAAGCACCGACATCACCTCGCCACCCTCAATGCCGAGCACGGCGGCGCCCAGTATCTGATTCGTCTCGGCATCCACGACAGCTTTCATGAAACCGCGAGTCTCGTCCACCTCCAGCGCCCGCGCCACCGAAGTCATCGGCAGCTTCGCCACGCGAATATTACGGCCCTGCGCCCGAGCCGCCGTCTCGGTTGGCCCGACCCTCCCCAACTGCGGATCGATGAAGACCGTGTAAGGAATTTGACGATCGTTAGTCGTGCAATTCTTCTTCTCCAGAAGATTGGCCCGGATGATACGAAAATCATCATAAGAAATGTGCGTGAACGCCGGCCCACCCTTAATGTCGCCGAGCGCGTAAACTCCGCCCGCCGTAGTTTCGAGGCGATCGTTCACTCTGATAAAGCCGCGGTCATCCGTTTGAATTGCAGCCGCCGTCAGGTTCAGCGTGTCCGAATTCGGGACTCGTCCCGTGGCCACCAACAGATGGGAACCACTTAGAGTCGTCGAATGATCTTGCTGCACTACCTCCAGCCGAATTTTCCCGTCGGTCTGTCCGACGCGAGTCGCTTTCGCGTTCAGCAAAACCTCAACCCCGTCCTGATGAAGAATCTTGCCGACTTCTTCCGCTACGTCGGGATCCTCGCCAGTGAGTAGTTGGCCTCGCGACTGAATAATCGTCACGGCACTGCCGAAGCGCCGGAAAAGTTGTCCAAACTCCAATCCAATGTAACCGCCGCCCAGAATCAATAAGTGCTCGGGAAGGGCATCAAGCTCCATGATGGAGACATTGTCCAGAGCCTCAACGTCATCCAGGCCATCCAGCCGCGGACGCGAAGCACGGGTGCCGGCATTGATGAAGACATATTTGGCCGAGAGTGAACGCAGTTCGCCATCGTTTAATCGGACTTCAACCACCCTCGGCTCCGTGAACCTGGCATCGCCAAAAATCAATTCAAGGTTCGCAGTCTTTTCGATGCGCGTCTGGCTGCCATTGCGAAAGCTGTCCACGATACTGCGCTTGCGTTCGCGGACCCGTCGAAGATCCACACTAATGGCGCCAGCGTGCACTCCATAGTCGGCGCCGCGCCGCGCCAGGTACGCGACTCGCCCGCTCGCCACCATCGTCTTGGTCGGAGTGCATCCCTCGTTGACGCACGTCCCGCCCACATGTTTCCGCTCGATGAGAGCGGTGCGCATCCCCGCCTCGGCAAGTGTGGTCGACAGCGGCGTCCCTGCCTGCCCCGAGCCGATGATGATGGCATCGTATTGCTGAGAGATCACAATTAAGCTCGCAATTGCATGTGTGCTAAAACGTCGGCTAATGCTGCGTGGAATTTTAGAATTTGGAAGCAACACAGCAGCCCGAGTCCCACTGCAACCAGGTCTTCCGGAATAGCGACCGCAGCATCCGGAACGTGAAGCCCTCGAACCAGTCGGACGCGAGCCTGGTAACCACCAAACGCTCCGGCGATCGCCCCGAGAGCGCCAATCAAAGCTCCAACCCAAACCGACGCGCCTTCGCCAGTAGCAAGACAAGCACCCGTCAGCAGGCCCATGACAATTCGGATAGTGAGTGGCCCAGCGGTCGTACGCGCTGCAGTCGACGGAAGCTGGTCGACAACGTATTCGGTTAAAGCGAGCAAAGTGAAGAGCGCCACTGCCCAGACAGAACCCATGAAAGCCAAGGGAGATCCGGAGAGATTGATCCAGCCCAAGTGCGCCGCCCAAGCCACAACTGCGGGCGCCGTCATACATCGCAACCCCGTGGTAACCCCAATACCAAATACCAGCAACAACCCGAATCCTGAAGGCATAATTTTTTCTCAGTGACGATAAAACTATCGGAAACCTCGCGCCGCAATTTTACTAGAAGCGATCTCATAAATCGTTTTGGGAACGGCAGGGCTTCACAGCTTACGGAAGAACTCGATGTTGCCCTCGATTTTGGGTGGCGCCGCGGTTCACCGCTGCGATAGGTGGCTCGTTTTCAGAGTCGGCTTTAGCCTCTGAGGTGAGATGGCGATGCGAAATGCTTTTTCCGCCCCGAGCCAATAACACATGGGCTGAGGACCGAGGGCAACACTTCGCTACCTATGGATAGCAGTGCCGTTCAAGATGCCTATCACCTCGTGCCCAACCTGCTAGAATTCTCCGTCACCACTCTTGGCGCCTGCCTCGGAAGTCAGCTCCATGTCTAACAGTTCAGAGCCCAGCAATTCAAACTTCAGCGATCCCACAATTCCCCGCACGCGCGTAGTGCGCGAACCACAGCGCGCGGTGTACGATCGCGACGCCGTCAACCAGATCCTCGACGAAGCCTTCCTATGCCACGTCGGCTTCGTCGCCGATGCCCAGCCCTTCGTCATCCCTACTTCCTACGGCCGCTCCGGAGACGTGCTCTACCTCCACGGATCAGCCGCCAGCCGCATGCTGCGCAATCTCGATCAGGGCGTCCCGGTCTGCATCACGGTCACGCTGGTCGATGGGTTAGTTCTCGCCCGCTCCGTCTTCAATCACTCGATGAACTACCGCTCGGTGGTAATTCTAGGCACGGCAACGCTAGTTGATGACCCGGCAGAAAAACTCGCAGCCCTGCGCGCGCTGAGCGAGCACATCATCCCCAATCGCTGGGACGACGCACGCCAGCCCAACGAAAAAGAACTGAAAGCCACGTCGGTCCTGCGCCTGCCCATTACTGAATTCTCAGCCAAAGTGCGAGTTGGCCCGCCCGTAGACGACGAGGAGGATTACGAGTTTCCGACCTGGGCAGGAGTGATACCGCTAGAGATGAAGGTAGGCGCTGCGATTCGCGACGACCGCTGCGAGCAAGAGCTGCCGGCGTACCTGAAGAACTACTCGCGGAGGAACAAGCCATAGCCGCATCGCACAAATCCAATAATTTCGTACCATTGCGCTCCGTCATTGCTAATCAACAGCGTGCAACGCTTGAAATCACAAGCGATGGCAAGGTTACTTGGAAACAAAAGAAAAGTAATTGCCCAGAGAACAGCGATCAGGCAGCAAAACAGAATTAGTCGACTACCCGGCTCCACAGACCTTGAGGAAATAGTTAGTGACTACGCTCTGGAAAAAGAATCAGAGGCGTCATTTGCTCGCCGGAACGTAAACTTCGTCTGCAGACACAAGGTCGACGTTGTGCAACTCGGTCCGCAACTTTACCGTTTGCAAACCCGACTTCTTCTGGGGCTGCGCCACGAACGTTAACAGGTATTGATGATTTAGGCGATCCGCCGCATCCTTCAGATAGGGCGAGAAGTCCGGAGCCGCGCCAAAGAATCCGATGTAATACCCTTCGCCCCCGGTTTCTTCTGTCAGCTTCGAGAGGTAGATCTGTCCCCAGTAGTTAATCCAGTGACTATGTCCGAAGTGCCCGGCGCCGGGTGCATAGATGGCAGAGACGAGAATACCGGCACGCTGACAATCCTCGATCGCCGCCGCCAGGTAAGGATCCTGCGTATCGCCGACTCCGTAATAGGGGTCGGACCCATTGGTGATCATGATGACTTCGTGGCGGTTACCGTCCGGCTGCCAGCGCTTCACAAGGTCGCTGAGAGAGAAGTACGGGCTGGCATTTGCGCCGAAATAGCCCAACGGCAGGCGAACGGCTTTCGCGGCAAGATCGTGGTCGCTGGTCAGGTTTTGCTCGATGCGAGCGATGCCGTTCTGCATGTAAGCGACGCCGACCTGGGCGGTGGGTGGCAGTCCAGCAACGAACTTCTTGATGTCTCCTAGTTGCGTGTCGAATGCGGAACTGGCGCCGTCATCAATCAAGACAAAGAATTCCAGTCCACCATGGTCTCCTTGGGCTGGAACCCAGTCGGTGACCTGGTCGCGGGTCTTTCTTTCGTATACCATCACGTCCTCACGATTCACGACCGGTACTTCGGAGTTCTTTCGGGGTTCGACAGTGACAATCATGTGTACCGGAGTGCCATTTGTGTTCGGAGCCTGTTGGGCAAATGCGTGGCTGCCGAGTGCAGCCGAGATCAGGCAAGCAATCGGGCCGAATTGGTATCGTAGGATGTTCACGAACCCCTCCCGGGAAATCTAGATTCACTTCTCCTCTGGCGCACGATTTATCTGGATACAGCTTATAAAGTTAGATGCACCGAATGCAGGGTTGGACTTGAATTCCCGCCTGGCCAGCGCCCGGGTTGGGATCACGGCAGCAGCAATTTCCCCATGGTCTTTCGCCCCATCAATTCACGGAGAACGTCATTGCACTCCCGCCACGCTGCCTTTTCGCTGTGGGGACTGTGCCGCCCATTCTCGACAAAACGCATCTCCGCGCCGGCTAGCGTTTCGTGGACTCGTTCCATCTCTCCCGGCTCGGTTCGCGGATCGTGTCTTCCGTTCACAAACGTCACCGGCACGTTCAATTCGCTCAGTCGCCCGTCATAGAGGTCCTCACTCGGCCGCGTGCTTTGGGCCGCGAGTTTCAACCAGACGCGGCAATTCCGCTGTATCGCTTTCCTCCAGTGCGCCGCGCCATGATCCGCCACCAACAGCTCCTGCACTTTTTCACTAACCTCTTCCGGATGGGTAGCAAATCGTTCGAAGAAACTGCGCGACCCCGGCTTGTTCCGATAGAAATGAAATGCTTCCAGAATCAGACGCGCGCACCGCTGCGGAGCCAACAGCCCGATCATCGTGGCAATGACCGCTCCATCGCTGTGGCCCCAAAGAACCGCGCGCTCAATCCCCAGAGCATCCAATACCAGAAGAGTTTCCTTCGCTGCCCGGCGATGAAAGTCGGTTGGCATCTCCCTCGGCAATCGCGCGGAGCGGCCGTAGCCGGACCGGTCCGGAATTACAAAGCGGACATGGTCCCCCAGGGCCTCGATCTGCCGGTCAATCGGATACACCCCATAACCCCAGCCACCATGCAAGAAGACCACCGGCCGTCCCTGACCCACGTCCCTGTAATGAATCCGAACCGGCCGAACCCCAGGCGCATGCGGCGAGTTTTTCAATTCCACAAACGGCATGTGCGCTCAAATGATTCGGCTGTTGAACTGCGTGCATCCGACATCCGCGTAGGGACAGCCGCCCCCCGCTGACCAGCCGGACGAAGTCCGGCAGACTCGGCAATCTTCGTCTCGCGCCGGATCATCACGGCAGCAGCAGCAACTTCCCCGTAGTCTTCCGCCCTTCCAAGTCCCGGTGTGCCTGCTGCACTTGCGCCAGCGGATACACATGCTCAATGCGCAGCTTGAGTTTGCCGTCGCGAATCATGCCGAACACGGCGCCCGCCCGCGCCTGCAACTCCTGCGAGGTCGCAACATAATTCCCCAGCGAAGGCCGAGTCAAAAAGATTGATCCCTTCTGCGTCAGCACCAAAGGATCAATCGGCGCGACCGCCCCGCTCGATCCTCCAAACAGCGCCATCATGCCCCGCGGACGCAGCAGATTCAGCCCCTTGTCGAACGTAGTCTTGCCCACCGAGTCATACACCACATCGACACCTTTGCCACCCATCAACCGCTTCGTCTCCGCCTCGAAATCCGCCTGCGTATAAAGAATGACGTCGTCCGCTCCCGCCGCTCGTGCCAGCTTGGCTTTTTCCTCGGTCGAAACCGTAGCAATCACGCGCGCCCCGATGTTGTGCGCCATCTGCACCAGCAGCAACCCCACGCCGCCGGCAGCCGCATGAATCAGCGCCGTCTCGCCTCTCTTCAGCGGATAAGTGTCATAAACCAGATAGTGCGCCGTCATCCCCTGCAAAATCGCGGCCGCAGCCTCGCGCTCTCCCACTCCCGCCGGAATCTTCACCAGACGCTCGGCCGGAACCGCCGCAAATTCGGCATAGCTCCCAATCGTCATGGTGTAAGCCACCCGATCGCCGACCGCCACCGCGCGCACGTCGGTTCCAACCGCCGAAACCACGCCCGCCGCTTCCTGTCCCAAAACCAACGGCAGCGGAGCCTTATACCGCCCCTCGCGGTTATAGACGTCAATAAAGTTGACGCCCGCCGCCTGTATTTTCACGACCGCTTCGTTAGCCTTCGCCTGTGGAACCGGCAAGTCCACCAGTTCCATCACTTCCGGCCCGCCTGTTTGCTTGATCTGTATAGCTTTCATATGCGCTTTCGATGATTCCGAACCGGCGAAAGACTCGTTGCCATCCTCCGCCGGCCTGAGGTAATATGCCCAGCCGGTCCCCAAAGTAACATGGGTCACGGTCCTTCGGTAGCGTTGACCCAACGAATTTTGCGGTAGTACCATCTCATACTGGAGAGACGCCCGGTTGCGTCCAGGAGTAGTTTCGATAACTTTTTGAAAATATGAGGTTTTCTTCTAAACCGTATCTAGCGAACCTGCTCTCCGCCGCACTGACCGCGACGCTGGTAGCGACCCTCGCCTGCCAGAGTTCCCAAAAGACGTCTTTCATGCCTCCCGCTCAGGCGCAGGCGCCAGCCCTGATCGCGGCCACCCGCCAGCCAGATCCGCAAAGGCAACGACCCGCCGTCGCTGAACCCCAATCTAAGCCGCGGGTTCCGCAGGCCCTCCAGGCCGATCCCGTAGCCGAACTGATCGCCCGCGTCGAAAAGGAATACCGTTCAGGCCAGGACAACTATCAAGCCGGCCACCTCGAAGCCGCAAAACAAAATTTCGATTCCGCCTTCAACCAGCTCCTCGGCAGCGGATTCGACCTGCAGTCCAGTTCCGATGATCGCCTGCAGCGCGAGCTCGACCGCATTCTAGATGGCGTCAACGGCCTGGAACTAACCGCCCTGCAGCAGGGGGACGGCTTCGCCGAGCAAAAGTCGGAACCCGCGCCCATCGACGAAGCCAACGAGCTAACTCCCGCGGTCGACCAAACCGTCAAAGCCAAAGCCGAAGCCGAAATCAAATCCACGCGTTCCGACCTGCCCCTGATGATGACCGACCAGGTAGCCGGCTTCATCAATTATTTCTCCAACCGAGGCCGAGGTACCGTCGAGCGCGCCCTGGCCCGCTCCGGCCGCTACGAAGATATGATCCGCCGCACCCTGCAAGAAGAAGGAGTGCCGCAAGACCTGATCTACCTCGCCCAGGCCGAGTCCGGCTTTCATCCGCTGGCAGTTTCAAGAGCCGGCGCCCGCGGCATGTGGCAATTCATGGGCAGCCGAGCCAAAGGCTACGGACTAGAACGCAGCTGGTGGGTAGATGACCGCCAGGATCCCGAAAAAGCCACCCGAGCCGCCGCTCATCACCTGAAAGACCTCTACAACGAATTCGGAGACTGGTACCTCGCCATGGCCGCCTACAACTCCGGCCCCGGCACAGTGCAGAGCGCCGTCAAGCGCACCGGCTACGCCGATTTCTGGGAACTCTACCGCCGCAACGCGTTGCCCAAGGAAACCCGCAACTACGTTCCCATCATCCTCGCCGTAACCATCATGGCCAAGAATCCCGCCCAGTACGGACTGGATGAGGTGGTCAAGGAAAAGCCGGTTCCCTACGACACCGTAAAGATCGCTTATCCCATCGATCTTAGGTTAGCCGCCGAGTGCGTGGACGCCACCGCCCAAGACCTGCTCGACCTCAATCCCAGCCTGCTCCGTATGACCACGCCGAGAGTTTCGGAAAACGGAGTTACCGGAAAAGATCAGGCCTTCGAGCTCCACCTGCCCGCCGGAACCGCCGCCAAGTTTCAAACCGCCGTAGCCTCGATTCCGACCGACAAGCGTGTCTGGTGGCGCTATCACAAGGTGCAATCCGGAGAAACCCTAGCCTCCATAGCCCGCACCTACCACACGAATCCAAAAGCGATAGCCGAAGCTAACGACCTGAACGACGGCTTCAACAACGGAGCGGTAGCCCCCGAGAGCCGTCTGATCATCCCCATCGCTCCCGGAAAGCAGAGCGACACCAGCACCTACGCCCACGCCACCACCCGCTACCATGTGCGCAAAGGTGATACGGTCGAGTCAGTAGCCGAGAATTTCGGAGTCTCCGCCAAAATGGTTCGCAGCTGGAACCGCCTCAAAGGCAACAGCCTCGCCGGAAGAAAAGTCTTGTATCTCCACTTGCCCGTCACTCCGCGCGCAGGAGAAACTCAGCTAGCCGCAGAGCATTCAAGCCGATCAAAGCATCCCGCCGCAACCCAAACCGCAATGTCCACTGCAAAGCCCAGCGGAGTGGTTCATCACAAAGTCAAGCCCGGCGAAACGCTCTATTCGATAGCCAACTCCTACAACACAACGGTGACCGCTCTAAAGCACGACAACCGCAACCTCGCCGCCCTGCGTCCAGGAATGATTCTGATCGTTCACAATCCTCGCTAAGCTTCAGGTGGTTCTGCTGATTGAGTGTTGGATTGGACTACTAGCGTTGGGACCCCTCTCTGCTCGGTCTTTTGGAATCAGAGGCTTAGCGGTGGACTTCGCCAGGTCTTTGAGGAATAAAGAGTTAGATGTAAAGTATTTATAAATCAACGAGTTAACGACAAGGCGGGGCGGGCGCACCATCCTTGCGCGTTTTTGGCGCAAGAGCCTGCCCGGAGCGAAGCCGAAGGGGTGGGATTCCACGGTCGTCGCTCGCTTGGGAGTTTGACTTTGTTTTGAGGGGACGCCCCCAGCCACCCCCAAAATGGTCTTTGCATCGTTAGTCGAGACGGGTAGATAATGATCCCGACCGAGGGGGTCATGGGGAAACCCATGGCCCTTTTTCGCTTAGGGGCACAAAACATCACATCCATACGATTCGGGGGTAGTCCTCCTTCGAGGTGCTGAGAATGCAAACTGCTCAAACTATGTGGGAATGGCTCGTGACTAATCGGGATGCCATAGAATTCTCCGGCCTGATTGTCGGCATAACCGCCCTGATCATTGCTGCGATCGAGTTCAGACACGTAAGGAGGCTTCTCGGCAGCAGTGAGCGGATCGCAGGCGATGCTAAGAATCTTCTGGAAGATTCCAGAAAATTACTGGACAACTCAACTTTGCTCTCTCGTTATACAGCGCAGATTGCGAATTCGATGTCCACTGGGTTTATCGGCGAATTTCCGTATAACCTGAGCACTATCACCGAGGTCCTAGAGCAGGCAAAGGTGCACGTAGAGATCATGGTGGACATCGCTGCGTATGGCCACTACTCAAACCCAGAAGATTTCTTGCAATACTTTCAGCAACTGGAAAAACTGGCCCAGGCGAAGGAAGTGCAACTTCGAATGATTGTCTACGATGAAAAACTGAATGAAACCAGCCGCGATGATCAATTCGGGGGTCAGCCACGGTTTACGGCGATCCGAGATGATCCGAAATTCAAGCAGTACTTTGCAAAACATAAGGGGGACCACCCAACCGACTACGCCTCATTCATCAAGATTCTTCAGGAACGGGAGCACAATCGAAAAATAACCCTCCAAACTAATGAGGCAGAGATACGGGATTCAAATGAGAGATTTCGTTTCTTTCTGTGGTTAGTTGACGATGTGGAAGCGGTATTCGCGTTCCAGATATGCGGTGAACACTTCCGCGAGATTTGCTTCCGCACGAAAGACGGGAATTTGATCCACACCTTTGCCGAACTGTTCAGACAGGCGTGGGGCCCGCAAGCAAAACCACAAGCTGGTGCAGGCGGCCAGCCTGGGCAATCAGCATGACTCTCGAGGGCGCCACCCAACCATCCCCAAAATGGTCTTTGCATCGTTAGTCGAGACTGGTAGATAATGATCCCGACCGAGGGGGTCATGGGGAAACCCATGGCCCTTTTTTTATGGCAAGACAGGAGGCATCAAAATGGGTAGCCTGCATTGCCTCGATGTGGGATGTGCTGACGCAAGCGTCATCATCACGAACACCGCCACGTTCCTTGTGGACTGCCAAAACATCGGCGACCACAGCGACCTTCTCCCCGCAAACAAAACACTTCGCGGCGTGTTTATAACCCACCAGCACTCCGACCACTACTCGGGTCTTGAGTACCTGAGAGATGAGGGCTACACCATCGAAAATCTAATCTACAGCCCATACGACAGGAGGTACGACGATGGGAGCGTGACAGGCGAAGAGTGGGACGAATTCAACGGATACCGTGATTATTTCAAAGGGAACGGAACGAAAGTGTTTACGCCGTACAGGCAGGAAAGCTGGGACAAGCCATACTGGGCCCCCGACGGCCTGAAGTTCTGGATGCTCGGACCCAAGAAAAGCACGGCAGCGAGCGAGACCCGCGAACTCCATGACGCCTGCCTCGTATTTCGCGCCGACATGAGCAGCCGAGTATGTACGTTCACGGGTGATGCCTCGGATGCGAATCTCGCCGACGTCGCCACGATAGGCCATATTTGCGACGACATTCTGCACGCCAGTCACCACGCAAGCCTGCAGGGCGCCAATCTCGATTTTGTGAAGAAGTGCAATGCGAAATGGACACTGATCTCGACCGCAAGCGGTAAATACGACAACGTGCCCAATCCAACTGCATTGAAGAGGTACGCCGACAACTCCACCGAGGGTGTCTGGAGAACCGACGTTGACGGCTCGTGCAAGTGGACGTTTTGAGAGCGGGACGCTAAGCCCCGACAGGTGATTTTTGGAGGCTGCAATGAAAGAACAATTGAACTTTACTCTTTACGAGATTTTCGGCTACCTGATGCCGGGCACGATAGCTGCCGCGGCTCTGGCGATCTTTCTATGGGCCACCTTTCACGGCGACTCGGTCCTACCACTCAGCTTCTGGCGTCTCAGTCCGTCCGGACTCTTGACCTTGCTTTTCTTAGCGTATGTGATCGGACACCTTGTCCAGGCTCTGGCGAACCCCTTGCTTAAGGGGGCCGACGAACGCCTAATGTCTGACCAGAACCCAGCCGCCGTCATAGCAAAACATCGCCTCACACAGCTGATCCAAGGAGTGGCGCCAATAGCGGTAACGATCGACTATATCTGGCAACAACGCGTGATGGATGAGCGCTGCATACAGGCAGGCCAGCAAGGAGACCGTGAAATATTCACCTACCGGGAGGGGTTCTATCGTGGCAGCACTGTAGCTACAGTTTTGTTTTGCGCCGGGCTTGCAGCCTGCATTTTCGCTGGAAATCTGCGGCTGCTTATCGGCGACACGATATTTGCCCCGTCACGCTGGGAGTTGGGCGTCGTGCTGGCGATCTCCGCTCTAGGGGCATGGGGACTGTACAGACGCTTTCAGCGCTTCAGCGAATACCGAGTCGCCAGAGTAATTGCCGCCTTTATTGCGCTCCCATGAGACGCAAGTCGGTGCACGGTGCCCCAGGTTCGCGCCCGCCTTTTGGGCGCTAACCTGGGCGAAGGCGAACCTGGGCGAGCCCGACTCGGAGAGTCCACTTGAGTAGACTTTCCCTCTCCCACAGTGCGATGTAGGTTGGTCGTGTGCCGCGCGGTCTCCGACGCTTTCACGAATCCGGGCAATCGCATTTTCTAACTTTTAGCTGCCGCTGCCGACACGCTTATTTCGCAACCGCCGAGGTCTTCGATTTGTTCGTTCGGTGCCTGGAGAATATGCGGATCCGGTTCGACATTTGCGTGTATGGGTATGTGGTCATGCCGGAACACGTTCATCTGCTGCTGAGTGAACCGGGCGGCCTCGAATTACATCAGTCTTCCCGAGGTGACTGCTCCCAGGTTAGCGCCCAAAGGACGGGCGCGAACCTGGGGCACCATGCCTCCGTAACACTGGCCGACGCTATTCACTACCTGAAGTTGTCTTTCACTAAACGGGCGCGGAGTCTACGGTCATCCGACTCCCAGGTTAGCGCCCAAAAGGCGGGCGCGAACCTGGGGCACCCTCTGGCGTCTTTCTGGGAGAAACGCTACTATGATCGCAATGTGCGGGACTACGATGAATTCAAGGTGAAGCTGCGGTACCTGCACAGGAATCCGGTGAAACGCGGACTGGTGCAAACACCCGAACAGTGGAAGTGGAGCAGCTACCGGCACTACGCGCTGAGGGAAATTGGCGTTGTCGAGATCGAATCGGAGTGGACGGCTCGAGATCGCGAACTCAAAGTTCGAGGGGGAGACAGGCGCGTGTTCTTGCTCCCTGAGTGATTTCCGCGCGGTGGTAAAAGTCGTAAGCTTGCCACGACTCTGGAATCCCACCTTATCGAAAAACGCGAAAGGTGGGGCACCAGGCTAACTCCTTGATTCCAAAATACTTTACAAGTAAGTCCTTATTTCTCAAAGACCTGGCGAGAAACAGTACCACAATCTCCGCTAAGTCTTTGACTTTAAAAGACCGCGACTAGGGGGTCTTTGAGGACCGCAGCTCTTTGGCGACAACATCAGCACCGACTCAACTATCCCATCAACAGCCCACCATTCACGTTGAGCACGTGTCCCGTGATGTAGGACGCATCGTCGGAGGCCAGAAAGCACACCGCGCTGGCAACGTCCTCCGGAGAGCCGACTCGACCCAGTGGAATTTGCTTCACCGCACTCTGCTTGAATTCTTCGCTGAGCGCAGCGGTCATGCTGGTCTCAATAAATCCCGGAGCGACCGCATTACAAGTAATATTGCGCGAAGCCACCTCGCGAGCCATCGCCAGAGTCAGCCCGATCAGCCCGGCTTTCGAAGCGGCATAATTCGTTTGCCCAGCCTGACCCATCTGCCCGAAGACGCTGGTGATGTTGATGATTCGTCCCCAGCGCTGCTTGAGCATCGAACCGATCACCTGCTGGATGCACAAATACGCGGAAGTCAGATTCGTGTTCAGCACCGCGTCCCAATCGGCGCGCTTCATGCGCATGACGAGTTGATCGCGCGTGATGCCAGCGTTATTCACCAGGATGTCGATCTTGCCAAATTGCGCGAGCGCCGACTTGATCCCGGACTTGACCTGCTCTTCGTCCGCCACGTCGATGACGAAAGCCGCGGCTTTGCCTCCGGCTGCAGTGATCTCGGTGACCAGTTCGTCGAGTTTCTGCCGATTGCGCGCCGCCGCCGCAACGCTTGCGCCCTCCCGCGCCAAGGCCAGCGCGCAGGCATGACCGATGCCTTGCGACGCTCCCGTAATCAGCGCAACTCGCCCGTCGAGTTTCATGCGTGCTCCTTAGGAACCCGGACTTAGGAATCAAACTCAGGAATCGAAGTCAGGAACGGAGGATTATAAACGCAGTGGAAGATCGGCGGTTGGCAAAGGCTAAGGCTAAAGCCAAAGGCTAAAGCCAAAGGGGAACGCATCCTGTGTGGGCTTCCACACTAGCCCGCTTGCGTCGCCGCGCGCGCCAGCGACACCGTCGCAAGAATCTTTTCAATTTTCTCCAGCAGCGTCCGCCGCGAATAGGGCTTCGCCAGAAAATAGGTGCGAGACTCGGGCGCTTCCGTCTCGTACTCCGCGTTGCCGTAACCGGACGTCACCAGCACCACAACTTCCGGTGATCGCTCCCGCAGATCTTGTCCCAGTTGCTGGCCCGATCGTCCCGGAAGCACCATGTCTGTCATCACCAGATCGATTCCGCGCTTGCAGTCTTCATAGACCTTGGTTGCCTCGCGCGCATCCTCGGCGGGGAGGACCTCAAAGCCCGCATGCTCCAGAATGCTGCAAGTTGCCTCGCGCACAAAAGGTTCATCCTCGACCAGAAGAATGGTGCGCCGCCGGGGCCGATCGTTTTCCTTTTCCTTTTCCTTTTCCTTCGCGTATGCATAGGGCTGAAGAGTCATGACATGCTCCAATTCACAATCCTCTTCAGCAATAACATAACCTCGCCGCGTGGCGTTCGGCACCAAGGTCTCTGCCATTCGAAAATATGTTTGGAATCTACTTGGGCGCGCTGAGAATCGTCTGCTTGGGATCGAGCACAATCTTCCGCACAGCGCTCGGCGCGGTCAGCCGAAACGCGGTCTCCGCGCCGTCTGCCAACACTTCACCGAGAAAGACCAGCGCGTTTCCTTCCATCGTGGCGTAGACCGGAACCGCCGTCACCAGATCGTCGGGCACGTCCTTTTGTACGATCACGCCTGTAACCGTGGTCACACCAGCCTTCTCCGTGATGCGGACCTCTCGCGCTTCCAGCTCTGGTATCGCCGTCCCTTCGATCCAGCCTTCCAGGAACCAGTCGAGCTTGCGGCGATTCTCGTACCAAAGTGGGCGCGGCAGTTCCTCTTCGAAGACTTTTACCAGGTCCTCAGTGCTCATGCTCTTTCCCGCATAGCGATCTCGGGCTTTCCGCAGGGCGCGGAAGAACGGCTCGTCTGGATCGGCGTGTCCTTTCCGAGAACGGGAAGCCATTTCGGAATCGCGCAGCATCATGCGCAGCATGTGAAACAGCCACGTCCCTCTTTCGTAGCTGATCGCGTCGTATCCTCGCGGAAAATGCGACGACTCCAGCCGCTGCCCCAGCGTCACCGGTCCCGCGTCGCTTAGCGGCTCTCCATCCTTGTTCTTGCTCAGGAGATCGCGGCGATACTTTTCCAGAACCTGGCGGAATTGCGCTGGTTTCTGTTGCTCCAGCAACATCAGCGACGCGTAGTTCGCCAGACCCTCCGCCAGCCACTGATCCCGATAGCTCTTCCACAGCACCAGATCGCCCCACCATTGATGCGCCGTCTCGTGGACCAAAACCTGGGCGTCGAGCGCGCGATTCACCGGGTCAAGACGCAGGTCGGTCTGCTCCTGCGGACTGAGAAACGCGAAGCTCGACAGGAATACCAGCCCCGGCCATCCCTGGCTCAACTCCCCCGGCATCTGCGTCAGCGCCAGCGAACCATACGGATAGGGCCCGAACCACTGCGAGAAGCTCATAATCGCCTTCGCCGCCTTGTCCGCCACCGCCTGCACGTCATGCGCTGGCGACGGAGGCGGCGGAGTCACCACGATCGGGCCCAGCGACCGCGATTTCGGCCCGCGAGCGCTGGGGAAAGTCGGCTGTTCGATCACCTCCGGCTGCGCCTTCGGAAAGGATTTCTCCACTCCCTTCGTGCCGTAGGCCTCCACCAGAATGTTGCCTGCCTTCGCCTCCGCCCTAACGTATTTGCCCAGGTTGAAGCCCGCCACCGGTATGGGCCGCTCCGAGGTCCACCGCGAAACTTTTTCCGCCCCTGCGTCCACGTTCGTTTCCGCTTCCTCGCCGCCAGCTTGGGAGACCTGTTTGCCCGTTGCCACCAACGTCCAGTTCGCCGGATAGTGAAACTCCATCTCGAACTGCGCCGGGCTTAAACCGAAATTCGGATACCAGGTGCCACGCTCACCCACATACAGCAGTCCGCTTCCCGCCTCCGACAGAACCTCGCCCGCATAGCTGAACCGCAGTTTCAATTCCTGTCCGGCTCCGAGCGGGGCAGGGAACACCACCGCCACCAGATCGTTCCCTTTGCGCTGCAGCTGCGTCCCTTCAATTGCCGGATTCTGGATGAAGTCCACTGGCCGCCCGTCCACCTGGACGGCATCAACCTTCAGATAACGCGACAACTCAAACAGCAGTGTCCTTTCCCCTCCGCTGCGCATGCGGACTTTAACCTCCGTGGATGCTCGCAACATCGTCGGAGGCTCGACCGACGCCCGAATCCGGAAACCCGTGATCGAGGCGCCACTGGCCGGTGGAGCCGAAAGTAGGCCGCCCGCTCCAGTGGGCGCAAACGAAGTCCAGACATCGAAGAACGGGATGCCGTCTTTTACGCGCGGCTGTCCCGCCCACAACGGCTCGGCGCCCGCCGCATCCCAGAACACTTCAAAGCCGCCCAGTTTCTTGCCTAGCAAATGAGCGTGCAGCAAGGGCAGAAATTTGCGAGGCAACTCGCTTCCCCCCTCATTTCCACCGGACGCCGGAAGAAAATGACTGAAGTCCAGCAGCAAGCGCAGAGCGTCAAATTCCGCCAGGCTGCGGCTCGTCTCGTCCCAATTTTTTGTGAATTCCGAGCCGTCCGGTTCTGGTTTCAGAAACGGCTGCAAGACCGCCGCCGTGTCGTCGTTGAAGCGCAGATATCCCGAAGTGAACTGTTCTTCGAGAATCGCCATCCCCGTAAACAGCGCCAGCGATCCCCGCTCCACCCGGTTCGGAGGCCGCAGCCGAATCTCGCCCTCACCCTCGAAGAATGCCCCCGTAATCCGCCCGCAAATGTCTTCCGTGAAGGCCAGCGTGCCGTCGTCGAAATCAAGATGAAGACTCGGCCGGTCGATCGAGGCGTCCCGAACGTGGTACACGCGTTGCGGATCGAGTCTGACCGAACGGATCCGCGCGTAGAGCCCGCTCGTGGTTTGCGGGCACTGGAGGCTTGGCTCTGCTGCCTGAGCGCAGGTCGCAGCTGCAAGGCACCATGCCAACCCGATCATCCGCCAACCTGACTCCGGCTTCATGACCTTGGCCGTCCCCTCCGGGACTTGACTCGGTTTTCGGTTTCTCCCAGCGCTGGAGCGCTGGGCTAAGCTAGCTTGCCCCTCCGGGGCGTGGTCACTTGCCGCCCCCTGAACTACAGCACTATCGTCACCTTACTGGCCCTTGATACCATTGCTAGAATCAGCCGAGTGCGAGCCCTCGTCCTCATTCTAGTGCTTCTTCCGGCGCTGCCCGCGCCCGCCGACGTCATCCATCTCAAGAATGGACGAACCATTTGGGCTGACCAGGTCCGCGAAAACAAAGACCGTGTCGAATACGACCTTGGCGAAGACACCTACGCCATCCCGAAATCCTCTGTCGAGCGCATCGAAACTGGAGGCGTTGCTCCCGTTCACGCCGGAACATCGGGCAATATTAGTGCACCCGACATCACCCCACCCGCACCCTCGTTCAACCACGAAGCCGATGTAGCCGAAAAAGTCATCCGCGACGGCAAAGTGGATACCGATGCCCTCGCCAGCGTCGCGCAAACCGCCAATTCCGAACTCGCTGCCACCGCATATTTCCTGGCTGGCAAGCACGAGTCCGATCACGGTAACTTCCCGCAGGCCAAGCGCTATTACGAATCCGCGCTCCGTTTCCAGCCGGACAACTCCACCTTGCTCATCTATTACGCCGCCACGCTGATGCGCACGGGCCATGCCGCGGAAGCTCTGTCCTACGCGCAACACGCGGCCAGCATCGCTCCCGACTCACCCGATGCCATTGCCATGCTGGGCTTCGTTCAATTCGCCAGCGATCATACGCCTGACGCGATTCGCTCCTGGAAGAAGTCGCTGGCGCTGCGTCCCGATGCCACGGTCAGCCAGTACCTGGCTCGCGCCGAGCGCGAATCGACGGCCGAATCCGCCTTTTCGCAACGCGAAAGCAGCCATTTCAATCTTCACTTCGAAGGAAAAGACACTTCCGAGACCTTCCGCCGCGATCTGCTCGCTACCCTCGACTCCGAGTATGACGATCTGGTCCGCGATCTCGGATACTCGCCGCACAACAACATCGCTGTCACCCTCTACACGCAGCAGACGTTCTTCGACGTGACCCGCGCCCCTTCCTGGAGCGGCGCCATCAACGATGGCAAGCTGCGCATTCCGATCAGTGGCGTCCAGAGCGTCACTCCCGAGTTAGCTCGAGTCCTGAAACATGAACTAACTCACTCTTTCGTCTCACAGATGTCCAGCAACCGCTGCCCCACCTGGCTTAACGAAGGCATCGCACAGATTGAAGAGGGCAAGTCGTCTGCCTCCAACGGACGCCAACTCGCGCAACTGTTCGCCGCCGGCAATGAGATCCCCTTCAACATGCTCGAAGGCAGTTTCATAAGCTTCTCCGCCCCTGAGGCTACCGTGGCCTACGCCGAATCCCTGGCCGCCACCGAATACATTCGCGACGCCTATGGCATGAGCGAAATCGCGCATATCCTGGAACGCCTCTCGCAAGGCAGCTCCGCTGAAGCCGCTCTGCGGGTCACCGTCCACTCCGACTACCGCCAACTCCAGGAAGAAATGACGAGCAAGTTGAAAGAAAGATATGGCAACTAGGTCGTGTCGGATTTCGATCCGGCCGCCCCTAAAGGTGCCACTGATTGGGGAGGAACATTCGGCATCGCCAAAGCGATGCCCTGATACGAAACACGAGGTTTTCCGCGGCCTGGTAGTTCTTTGCCAGCAAGTACTTTGAAATCATGGATTTTTAGGGTAGTCGCCGCAAACCAACGCTCCACCACAACCCAATCCAGCGACTAGCACTTCCCGCTCATTGCCCCGCCCCCAACTTTGTGTTAAGTTTCGCCCGTCATGGCAGGCCTGCTTTCCAAACTCGGATTTGGCTCAACCTCGGAGGAAACTCCCGAGATCGTCCAGGGAGAATCACCCGCGCTCCAGGGCGCTGACCTGGCGGTCGCTTACTTTTCTTCGCGCACCGGAGGCGATCTCCACGATTTTCTGCGCGTCAGCCCGCGCCGTTTTCTCTTCGGATTGCTCGACGTGGCCGGCAAGCGCGAAACCAGCGGCCCCGTGCTGCAAGCCGCGCAAGCTTGTTTCCGCGAGTCCGGCGAGCAGCTCTTTTCCGCCGACGAACTGAACGAATCGGACGCTATGATCGAACTCTCGCGCCGTCTGAATCTCGAGATCATGCGCGCCGCCGGAGGAGTGCGCAGTTGCCCCGCCCTCCTGGGCTGCTACAACGAAGAGTTGGGCACGGTTTGCTACGTGAATGCGGGCCACACCCCCGGCCTGCTGCGCGACGACTCCAGCGTCGTCGAATTGCCGGCGACCGGCCTGCCGCTCGGGCTGTTCTCGCTCGCCCCCACCGACGCCCGCATCGTCGGCCTCGGACCAACGGGTTCGCTGGCGGTGGTTTCACGTGGAGTGGTGGAGGCCGAGTCGAAGAACGCGGAATTTGGTCTAGAGGGAGTCAAGGACGTCATGCAGGCGGGGCCCTCTTCGGCCAGGGATCTTTCCCAGAACATCCTGCAACGCGTGCAGGACTTCATGCACATGGCTCCAAAGCACAACGACGTGACCGCCCTGACGCTTACCCGCGGAAATTAGCCGGAACACCCTCAACTGGACCTGCGGCAGTGGATCAGTCTGATTGATCCACTACCAAACCTGCCTGCCCAATTGGCCCCCATGCTGCTCGCGGCGTAAAATAGAAAAACAATTTCCCCCTTGGGTTTAGCCCAGGTTGCAAGAGAGCCCTAATGAAGAAGACCAGACTTTCCCTGTGGTTGGCGGTTGGGTACGCGCTGTTGCTGCCATCTCTTTCGTTCGCCGACACCGTGGTCGAAGAGATTATCGCCAGGATCAACAACGAGATCGTCACGCGCACGGAGTACATCCGCAGCCGCGATCAGCTCAAGCAGGAAGTTCAGCAACAGGACCCGGCCAATGCCGACCGCGCTTTTGCCGAGAGGCAGCGCGACGTTCTGCGCGATCTGATTGACCAGCAACTCCTGCTGCAAAAGGGCAAAGACCTCGGCATCAATGGCGACACCGAACTCATCAAGCGTCTTGACGAGATGCGGAAGCAGATGAACCTCGAAACCATGGAGGACCTGGAGAAAGCGGCGGAGGCGCAGGGCGCGTCGTATGAAGAGTTCAAGCAGAACATGCGCAACCAGATCATCACGCAGCGCGTGATTGGGCAGGAAGTGGGCCAGAAACTTGCCATAAACAAGGAAGACGAGAAGAAGTTTTACGATCTGCACCGCGCGGAATTGGAACAGCCCGAGCAGGTTCGCCTGAGCGAAATTCTGATTGCGCCCAAAACACCCGCCAAACCGGCTCCCAGCCCGGGCGCAAAGCCGGAGCCGCCCACGGAGGCGGAAACGGAAGCAGCGCTGGAGGCCGCCAAGGCCAAAGCCGAAGATATTCTCGAACAAATTCACAAGGGCGCAAAGTTTGACGACCTGGCGAAAAAGAATTCCGATGGGCCGTCCGCCAAAGACGGCGGCGACCTCAGTTATTTCAAGCGTGGCACTCTCTCGAAAGAACTGGAGGATAAGGTCTTTGCGCTGAAGGCTCACGAGGTCACAGATGTGATTCGCACCAAGCAGGGTTATGTGATCCTGCAGTCGACCGAGCATCAGATGGCGGGTATTCCCACGCTGAAGGAAGTTGAGCCGCGCATCCAGGATGCGTTGTACATGCAGAAACTGCAGCCAGCGCTGCGCACTTATCTCACCATGCTGCGCGAAGAAGCCTTCATCGACATCAAGAATGGCTACATCGATTCCGGCGCCAGCGCCAAGCAAACCAAGCCGGTCGAGACCACTGACAAAGAAAACAAGGCGAAGAAACTGAAAAAGAAGAAGAAGCTCGGCGTGTTTTAGCTGATCTTCCGTGGTGCTCTAGCAAGCCGTGGCATAGGTGAGGTTCGTATCAGGGCATGCCTTCAGGCATGCCGCACGTGCACAGCGATAATGCGCCTTCAGGCGCTGCATGCGGAAATCCGATTTCGCGGAGGCTCATGAAAGAGTTCTTTATCTCCGATTGTCCCCAGCAGGAAAACAAGATTGTCACCTCCAGCTTCGTGGTGGCGTCGAAGCAGGTGAAGGCCAAGAAGAATGGCGAGCCTTACCTGGCGTTGATCCTCGCCGATCGCACCGGCCAGATCGAAGCCAAGATGTGGGATAACGTCGAAGAATTTATCGACGTCTTCGAGCAGGACGACTTTCTCAAGATCAAGGGGCTGGTCAACAAGTACAAGAATCGTTTTCAGCTCACGATTCACAAGCTGCGGCGCATGGAAGAAGGCGATATCGATTTCACCGACTACCTGCCCAAGACCAAAAAGGACATCGGCGAACTCTGGAGAACGCTGACGGAGTTTGTTGCCACCTTTCAGAATCGGCACCTCAAGTCGCTGGTCGAACTATTCATGGCGGACCCGGAGATCGCCGAGCGTTACCGCAATGCCCCGGCAGCCAAGACCCTTCATCATGCCTACATCGGCGGACTGCTCGACCACGTCGTGTCGCTGTTTCGCTCCTGCGATCTGATCTGCCGGAACTATCCGCAGGTTAATCGCGACCTGCTGTTGACAGGAGCGTTTCTGCATGACATCGGCAAGATTCAGGAACTGACCTACAACCGGGCGTTTTCCTACACCACGCGCGGCCAACTGCTCGGGCACATGATCATCGAACTGGAGATGCTGCAGGGGAAGCTCGCAAAGTTGCCTGACTTTCCCCCAGAACTGAAAACCCTGCTCGAGCATTTGATCATCAGCCATCACGGGCAGTACGACTTCGGATCGCCCAAACTGCCGATGTTCCCGGAAGCCCTTATGCTGCACTATCTCGACGATCTGGATTCCAAGATGGAAGCCATGCGCGCTCACTTCGACCGCGAGGCTGAACTCGAAGGACCTTGGACCAGCTATAACGCGTCGCTGGGGCGTCCGCTGCTCGATTCCAGGAAATTCATGCAGGGAGAGAAAGCGCCCGCGAAAGCTGCTGCGGAAGATCCCAGCGCGCCACCGGCTTCGCCCGCAACGCCGGAGAGCCCAACATCCGCCTCGTCAGTGCTTGATCTGTTCAGCGAGCAGAAAGCATGAATAGTTCTCAGTTCCCAGTTCTCAGTTCTCAGTTCTCAGTTCTCAGAAAAACCGTGGCTCAGTAAGAACCGAGAGCTGGGAACCGAGAGCTGAGAGCGCAGAAGGCGTCGAGCTAGCGTCTGAGCTTCGAATCCTTCCGGCACCTTGCCTATGGATTTCTCACGTTTCACCACCATCAGCTTTGATTGCTACGGCACTCTGATTGATTGGGAGTCGGGGATTTTGCCTGTCCTGCGCACTGTGCTCGGGAACCACGGCCAAACTCTACCCGACGCCGACATTCTCGAACTCTACGGGGAATTTGAGGCGGAGGCTGAGAGTGGCCCGTACCAAAGCTACCGGGGTGTGCTCCAAGCGGTGGTGCAGGCGTTTGCCAATCGCGTTCATTTCGAGGTCAGCTCCGCCGAAATTCTCTCGCTGTGCGAATCGGTTCGCGCGTGGCCGCCTTTTCCGGATACGGTGCCTGCGCTGCGCGAGCTTCAGAAACGCTACAAGCTGGCCGTGATTTCAAATATTGACGACGATCTATTTGCGGAGACGCGAAAACATCTGGGTGTGGAATTCGATGGGGTGATCACGGCTGAGCAGGCGAGAAGCTATAAGCCTTCCATCAATAATTTTCAGATCGCCTTGCGCACGCTTGCGCTTTCTCCGGACCGGCTGCTGCACGCCGCGCAGAGCGTCTATCACGACGTCGTGCCGGCGCGGTCGCTGGGCATCTCGACGGTGTGGGTGAACCGGAAGTCGGCTCGTCCCGGAATTGGCGCGGTTCGAGCTTCGGCGGGACGGTCCGATCTGGAGGTTCCCGATCTTGCCAGCCTCGCCGCATCTGTGGAAAGGGCGCAAGGCTGATGCTTGGCAGGCTGTTACGTCGTCGGAACCGGAAGCGGAAGAATCTTCTTCTGTATGGCGACCGTGACCAGTTGGGCCTTGTTGTGAATATCGAGTTTGCGCATCAAGTTAAACTTGTGGGCTTCCACCGTCTTGACGCTGACTCCCAGAGTCGCCGCTACTTTCTTCACGGTGTTGCCTTCGGCGAGCAGCTTCATCACTTCGCGTTCGCGCAGAGTCAGGGTACTTCTTCGTAAGGGCACCCGCATCGCCTGCTTCCGCAGGATCGCGTCATCTTCCAGTTTGGTTTGGATCTGCGGACTCAATGAACGTTCGCCGCCATGCACTTCGCGCAGCGCCTGTAACAAAAGCGGCGCGGGAGTGTCTTTCAGCAGGTACCCGCTGGCGCCCGAGCGCAGGGCTTGCTGTACATATTCCCGATCCTCGTGCATGGTCAGATACACGATGCGCGTTCCGGCGCAGTGTTCTTCGATGAGGCGTCCGGCCTCAAACGACGACATACCGGGCATGCTGATATCGAGCAGCACCAGGTCGGGGCGGTGCTCCAGCGCCAACTTGAGCGCCTGGGCGGCATCGCCCGCTTCGCCCACCACAGCAAAGTCGGGATCGTCTTCCAGCAAACGGCGCACGCCGTAGCGCAGCATCTCGTGATCGTCGGCAATCACGCAACGGATGGGCTCGGTAACTTTCGAATGGAACGGACCAGCCTTGGTGGTCAACATGAAAACAATCCTCGCGTCCGGTGACGAAGTGGCGCGATGTGTCTGGAACCCCAGATCGGGCGACTACCCGCACAATTTGCTATTTTTATTGTACCTGCATGAGGCAGGACTTCGGCGCGAAAATCGAGTCGAGCTGAACTTTTGTTCTTCATTTACAATGCCTGTTCCACATGCTGCGCTACTTCACCTCCGGCGAATCCCACGGCGAGGCCCTGGTCGCGTTTCTTTCCGGGCTGCCTGCCGGCCTGGCGGTCGATCAGGCATTTGTGGACCGCGAACTCTGGCGTCGCCAGCAGGGCTTTGGACGCGGCGGGCGCATGAAGATCGAAACCGACAGGGCGCACTTCCTCTCGGGCGTGCATCACGGCAAAACAATCGGCTCGCCGATCGCGGTGATGCTCGAAAATCGCGACTGGCAGAATTGGAAAGAATCGCTGCCGGTGGAGACGGGTGATCCGGAGAAACACAAGCGCGTGGCGTCGCCCCGCCCGGGCCATGCCGATCTCGCCGGAGCTTTGAAATACGATTTCACGGAAGCGCGCTATGTTCTGGAACGCGCCTCGGCGCGAGAATCGGCGGCGCGGGTTGCGATTGGCGCGCTCGCCAAGCTGCTGCTGCGCGAGTTTGGGGTGGAAGTTCTGAGTCATGTGATCGCCGTGGGCTCGGCTTCGATTGCGGATCGGGAAATCGCGTGGGAGCAGATCGAGCCACTCGCGCGCAAGAACGAAGTGTTGCTTTCGTGCGCCGATCCCGACGCCGAGCAGCGCATGAAGGAAGAAGTCGACAAGGTCCTGCGCACGGGCGATTCGGTAGGTGGAGTATTCGAGGTAGTGGCGCACAATGTTCCGCCCGGTCTCGGCAGCTACGCGCAATGGGACGAGCGGCTGGATGCGCTGCTGGCCGCGGCGGTCATGTTGTTGCAGGCGGTGAAGGCGGTCGAAATTGGAAGCGGGATTCATGCCGCACATTCGCCGGGGTCGGCCGTGCACGATGAGATCGGCTACCAGAGCGACACGGGATTTGCGGGCTTCACGCGCACCCGCAATAATGCCGGCGGTCTGGAGGGTGGCGTCTCCAATGGGCAGGAGATTCGGGTTCGTGGTTATCTGAAACCGATTTCCACACTGCGGCGCCCATTGCAGTCGGTAGATTTCGCAACGCGAGAGCCGGTGAAGGCGGCGTACGAGCGCTCGGATGTGTGTGTGGTACCGGCCGCCGGTGTTGCCGGCGAGGCGATGGTTGCGCTGACACTGGCGCGCTGTGCGCTTGAGAAATTCGGCGGCGACTCGATGAAGGAAACGAAACGAAATTTTCAAGGCTATCTGGAACAACTGAGGAACTATTAGTTTCGGAGAACTGGCAACCCTTAAGATGATTTACCCAATTGTGAAATTTGGCGATCCGGTCCTGGAAAAACCTGCAGCCGAGGTGACCAGCTTCGACGACGAGATCAAGAAGCTCGTGGACGACATGTTCGAGTCGATGTACGCGGCACGCGGCGTCGGCCTGGCGGCTCCCCAGATCGGTATTTCGAAACGAATCGCCGTCGTGGATGTGACCTTCAAGGAAGACCCCGGCGCGAGGCTGGTGCTGATCAACCCGGTTGTCATTAATAAAGAAGGCCGGCAGCGGAGCAGCGAGGGCTGCCTGAGCATCCCCGAATTTCGCGAGGACGTCACGCGCGCCAAAACTGTGACCGTGCGCGCGCAGGACCTAAGCGGCAAGTTTTTCGAGCACACCGGAGAAGAGCTGTTGGCGCGCGCCTTTTTGCATGAGACCGATCACTTGAACGGCAAGCTCTACATCTCACACATCAGCGCGTTGAAGCGCGACCTCATCAAGCGCAAGATCAAGAAAATGGTGAAGGCGGGCGAGTGGTAGCGACTCTTCTCATGCATTGTCATCCTGAGCGAAGCGAAGGACCTGCTTTTCGTCGCAAACTGCCGGTCCTTCGCTCCGCTCGGGATGACAAGATCCGGTGAAGTAGGATCCAGCACTAGCGGCCGCATATCTATGATTCTGGTTTTCTGTGGCACTCCTGGTTTCGCTGTGCCGACTTTGGAGAAGTTGGTCGAGGCAGGTCACTCCGTGCCGCTGGTGGTGACGCAGCCCGATCGGCCGCGCGGGCGCGGGATGGAGGTTGCCGTTTCACCCGTGAAAGATGCGGCAACCCGCCTGGGCATTGCCGTGGTGCAGCCCGTCACTATCAAGGACAACGCCGAATTTCGCGACCAGCTTCGGGCGATTCGCCCCGACGCGGGCATTGACGAGATCATTGACGCGATCATTGTCGTCGGCTATGGCCGCATCATTCCGCAGTGGATGATCGATCTTCCCCGGTTCGGAAATTTGAACCTGCATGCGTCTCTGCTGCCGAAGTATCGCGGCGCCGCGCCGATCCAGTGGGCGATTGCCAACGGTGAATCAGTCACCGGGGTGACCACAATGCGCATCGATGCCGGGCTCGATACGGGTGACATTCTCATGCAGCGCGAAAGTCCGATTGGTCTGGAAGATACCGCCGAGACCTTGGGCCCGAAACTGGCGGCGATCGGTGCGGATCTGATGGTCGAGACCCTGCGTGGACTCGAGAATGGACAAGTTCGCCCGACTCCGCAAGATCATTCGCAGGCCACGCTCGCGCCGATTCTGAAAAAAGAAGATGGCCGCATGGATTTCTCTTGTGGTGCAAGAGACCTGTTCAATCGCCTGCGCGGTTTTCAGCCGTGGCCCGGGGCGTTCACAAAGTTTAAGGGTAAGGCGCTGCAGGTGCACCGCGCCCAACCCGTGCAACATGCTGCGAGGTTGACGCCCGGAGAACTGGCAGTGGAGGAAACGCGCCTGTTCGTCGGCTGCGGCAAAGACACGAACACGACGCTGGCGCTAATCGAAGTTCAACTCGAGGGCAAGCGCCGCATGACCGCGCAAGAATTCATCAACGGCTACCGGCCCAAGTCCGGCGACCATCTGGGACAATAGCCTGCGATGGCCGCTTCTCCTGCTCGCGCCGCAGCTTTCGAAATTCTTCTCCGGGTCGGGCGCGAAGAATCTTACGCCGCCGAACTGCTCCATTCCGCCCCGCTCTCGAAACTTTCGTCGCGTGATCACGGGCTCGCCACCGAACTGGTGATGGGAGTTCTCCGCTGGCAGTCTCGGCTCGATCAGAGGCTGGCCGCTGCCTCATCGCAGAAACTCGATCGGCTGGATGACGAGGTTCTGGCCGCATTGCGCCTCGGCGTGTATCAATTGCAGTTTCTTTCCAGAGTTCCGGCGCGCGCGGCGATCTTCGAAAGTGTGGAGCTCGTCAAGGCGTCGCGCAAGCGCTCGGCGGCTTCGTTTGCGAATGCGGTTCTCCGGAAAATTACCGGTACGGGCGCAGAGGACGTCCTCGCGCGAATCGGCGACTCTCCCGACGCGATCACGCTGGCTCAGAACGCTGCTCATCCCCCGTGGCTGGTGGCTCGCTGGACCGAGCGCTACGGACTGGAGACAGCGCGTCAAATCTGCGCCCACGATCAGAAGGTGCCCGGCACGGCCATTCACCTTCACGACTATCGATCTGATGACGTTGCCATTGATGCCGAACTTGCCGAGGCCGGCGTGCAGCTCGCTCCGGGCCGACTGCTGTCGGCTGCCCGGCGCGTTCTTGCGGGCGACATAGCAGCAACGCGCGCCTACCGGGAAGGCCGAATCTCCATTCAGGATGAAGCTTCGCAGTTGGTTGCGTTGCTGGCTGGCCAAGGGCGGACAATCGCTGATTGTAAGATTCTGGATTGTTGTGCCGCTCCCGGCAGCAAGACTGCCTTGCTCGCCCGGCGCAACCCGCGCGCCAAAGTGTTCGCGACCGAGTTGCATCCGCACCGCGCGCGCCTGCTGCAAAACCTCAATCGCTTGCCGAACGTCCACATAGTCGCGGCGGACGCGCGTCATTTGCCCTTCTCATGTGCGTTTGACCGCATCCTCGCCGACGTTCCTTGTTCCGGCACCGGCACCCTGGCCCGCAATCCGGAGATCAAGTGGCGGCTCAAGGTCGAAGACCTGCACGATCTTCAGTCGCGCCAGGTAGCCATCCTGAAGTCCGCGCTTCGTGAGCTTGCGATGGGCGGGCGGCTCGTCTATTCCACGTGTTCGCTGGAGCCCGAGGAAAATGAAGCGGTGGTAGAGGCTGCGCTCGATGGAACAGCGGAATTCAAGGGCGCGGATTTCAAAGGAGAGCTGGAGCAACTGCGGCAGTCTGGCGAGCTTTCCTCCGAACTAGGCTGGCAAGATATCGCGTCGCTTCTCGCTGGACCCTATCTAAGAACAATTCCGGGCGTGCATCCTTGCGAAGGTTTTTTCGCCGCGCAGATCGAACGAAAGATAATGGAATGAAAGCTAGCGGACTTCGAAATTCACCGCGCTGCCCGCCGCGATTTTCTGTCCCGGCGCGGGAGTCTGGGTCACAATCATGCTCGCCGCACCGGGCACGGAGACCGCAGACGGCGCAACTGGGGCGGTTTGCGGCTCACCCGGCAAAGGCGACGACACAGGCGGAAGCACACTGACTTTGCCGACCTTGATGCCCGCATCCTGCAATGCCAGCGTTGCGCTGCCCAGCGGTTGTCCGGTGAGGTTGGGCATCACATAAGGCGTTGGCTCAGGACCGTCGCTGACCAGCAGACTGATCTTCGGCGCCGACACGCCGCTGGCGTTCGCTGGCGGGCTTTGCGAGATCACCTGGTCCAGCGCCACGTCCGGCAAACTGATGTGCGCAACCGAACCCAGGCTGAGCCCGCGACGACGTATGTTCAACTCCGCGACCCGTTCGCTCCCTCCCGTCACGTCGGGAATCGCCACCCGCTGCGACCCCAGACTTTGCGCCACGCGGATCGACCAGCCTCGCCGCACCTTGGTTCCAGGCGGCGGCATCTGAGTCATGATTTTTCCTTCGGGAACGTCAGGGCTGTAGAACTGCCGCTCAATAACCACTTGCAGCCCGGAAGCCGCGCCCGCGCGTTCGGCTTCGAACGGGCTCAGACCCACCAGTTTCGGGATGGTCACCTCGCGCCCGTGGATCGCAAGCCGCATGGCCGTGAGCGCCGAAATCAGCGCCACCGTCATTAAGACCAGAGCCAAAAGCAGCATGCGAAAAAACTGTCGCATCGCTGCCGATTATAGTCTCCAGGTGTCCCTGTAGAGACGCGCTTGCTATCAGTGTTGATTCGAGCTCGAAGTTGGACTCGATTGCGGGCTCGACGGTGATAGTGAAGCCTGCGTCTTTTGTTGTCCCACCCATTCGTGAATGCGCATGCTCAGCACATCCATCGGCAGCGCACCGCCGGAAAGCACTTCATCGTGGAAAGCACGCAGGTCGAACTTGTCGCCCAGTTGGTCTTTCGAGTACTGGCGGAGCTTCAGAATTTCGAGCTGTCCGACTTTGTAGCCGAGCGCCTGCGCCGGCCACGCCATGTAGCGGTCCGTCTCGCTCTGCACCGACACTTCGTCAATGGTGGAGTGCGCGTGGAAATAATCGACCACCTGTTGCCGCGTCCAGTGTTTATAGTGGAAGCCGGTGTCGACGACCAGGCGAATCGCCCGCAGCATGTCGTCCTGCAGGTGGCCGTAGTAGCTGAAGGGGTCCTGGTAAAACCCGACTTCCTTGCCCAGTTTTTCCGAGTACAGCGCCCATCCTTCGGTGTAGGCCGTATATTCTTCATGCTGGCGGAACAGCGGCAGTTCGGGCAATTCTTGCGCAATAGAAATCTGCATGTGATGTCCGGGCACGCCTTCGTGATATGCCGTTGTCTCGATATCCAGCACGGTGCGCTTGGCAAAATCGCCCGTATTCACCATGATGTGGCCGGGCCGCGAACCGTCCGGAGTGCCGTCCATATAGGAAGCGTCCGCCGCTTCTTTCTCGCGAAATTCCTCGACCGGCATTACCTCCAGCTTGGACTTGAACAGCCTCCCAAACATTTCCGGCAGCCGCGAGTACATCTGATTTTCATATTTGCGGTACAAGTCGAGAATTTCCTCTCGCGAATGCGCGTGCAGTTTCGGATCCGCATCGACGGCCGCTTTGAAGCTCTTCAAGTCCTTGTAGCCGAGTTGGTTCACCACCGCGAGCATGCGGCCTTCGATCTCTTTCACCTGTGCCAGTCCGAGTTGGTGGATCTCTTCGGGAGACAAATTCGTCGTCGTGCTCTCTTTTACGCGGAACGCATACCACGCGTCGCCGTCCGGCAGAGCCCAGGCTCCAGGCTCCATTCTCCCTTTCGGAGTGTACTCGTCGCGCACGAACGCTGTGAACTTTACATAGGCCGGAATCACGGAATCCTTGACAGCAGCCAAGCCCGCCTCGCGCAGCCGCTTGCGATCAGCCTCGGGAACGGCATCGGGAAACTTATCGAAAGGATGCGTGAACGGATTTTGTTCCGGGGGCGTCGTGGCGAGTCCGTTCGCTTGCGTCACCACTTTTTCCAGCAGAATCTTTGGCGGCATGCGCCCCTCGGCCAGGCCTTTGCGCATCTGCGCGATCGTCTGGTCGAACAAAACTGGAAGCAGCTTCAGCCTGGTAATGTAGTCTTCGTAGTCCTTCACGTTCTGGAACGAAAGAATGCTGACCAATTGCGGCGCGTCGATGTGAATCCCGCTCTCCTGGCTCACCGGCATTTCCCACGGCTTGAAGCGCGCGCCTTCCAGACCCATTTTCAGGTCTCGAACCATGAGCTGCTTATTCAGCGCCTCCTGCTCGGGAAAGCCAGTGGTGTCGATCGCTTCGAAGCGGACGAGGAAGCGGCGGGTCTGTTCCAGATTGTCGTCAATGGCCGCCTGAGAGAAGTCGTCGAGTTTGTCGTTGTAGCGCTTGTCTCCCAGGATGGAGGCGTAGATGGGACTGGTGCGCATCGTGTATTCCCACTGCTCGCGCAACAGGTCGTTCAGCGCTTTGCGCCGCGCTTCGAGATCGGCAGGTGGATTGGCGACGGCCACAGCGGACGGAATCAGCATGGCAACGGCTAACAAGCAGATTAAAAATCGCATTGGAACTCCAGAAGAGAATTTAGTTGGCGTTCAAACAACTACCCCACACACAGCCGTGTTCTATTAGACGAATACGCAAGGGAATAGTAATCAGTTCCCTAAAAATCATTTGCCCGCATTCATATGCGCCCGGTGTAATCCGGCAGCAACCCCTTGCCGCACTGCGCGCCCGTATCCGGCGGCGTCCATTGCGGTCGTGGTCGCCGCTGCAATGCCGCCGGGAGTGGCCGCCTCCTGCAGCAGCGATTCCAGGGAATGTTTTCCCTCGCGCCAGGTGACGATCCCATCCCCCAACGCATGCGCGCTCGCCAGCAGCGCCGTCCTTCGATCGAGACCTGCCTCTTGCGCGGCTCGCGCCAGCGTCGCCAGCGCGTGATAGCCGTGGCTGCATGAGAAGGCCACGGTGAATGCATCGAACTTGGTTTCCGGTATTTCGATGACCTGGCCAAAGGTGGCAAAAAGATCGTGGACCCGTTTGCGATCTGCGCGCGCCAGAGTCCGAGGAAAGGTCACCGCCGTGAGGCCGCGCCCGCTGCGGCACACCGGACTCGGCATGGCGCGGGCCCATTTCACGGGAGGGCCAGCCAACTTGCTTAGTGCACGCAGGGGAACGCCTGCAGCCAGACTGATTGCAAGCCCTGCCCCCTTCATTTTCCCAACCGAATAAAGAAGCTCGCGAATCGAACTCGGACGAACGGCGACGATCAGCACGTCCGCCTGCTTGACTGCACTCTTCAGATCGGGCTCGACAGCAACCGCGTTTTGCTTTTTCAAGTCACGCAGCTTCCTCGGATTGCGATCATGTACGAGCAAGTGGTGCTTAGTCTTGGCCAGGCGCAGACCCGCCAGCATCGCCGACGTGATCCGGCCTCCGCCAAGGAAGACGACCGTGCTCATGCCATCTCCACGCAGACTTCGTCAGCGGCTGCTAAGAGCGTCTCCACATCCCGCATGGTGTGTGCGGTTGAAATAATCCAGTGCAATCCGTTCGAAGGCGTCATGTAGATGCCGCGATCGAGCAGTTCGTGGACGAATCGCGAGTACCTCGTCGTGTCGACGTGCTGGCAGTAGTCGCGATAATCGTTGATCGCGTCGTTGATCGCGTCGCGGCCGGTGAAGTAAATCTGAAACATGGGGCCAAATCCCTGCACAATCGCATCAATCTTTCTTCGCCGGAAAATATCACGCAAACCGGCGATGGCGGCATCACCGACATCGTATATCTGCCTGTAAACCGCGCCCTCATTTTCTGCGAGCAGATCGAGATTTGTGGCGATCACACGCATAGTGAGCCGGTGGCCGTTGAAGGTGCCATAGTGCAGCACCATGCCGTTGCCCCAGCGCATGCGGTCGAGGATCGCGCGCGGCCCCGCCACGGCGCCAACGGGAAAACCGGCTCCCAGAGCCTTGCCGAACGTGCTCAGGTCCGGCTTCAGGCCGTAAAGCTGCTGGCATCCGCCGGGTGCGTAACGGAATCCGGTCACAACTTCATCCAGGATAAAAAGCGCACCGGACTGCTGAGTGAGATCGCAGACCCTTTGTAAATATCCATCGCGTGGCAGGATGCAACCCATGTTCGCCATGATCGGCTCGGTGATCACGGCAGCTAACTCTTGCCCGTGCCGGCGCAGAATGCTTTCAATCGTTGCCAGATCGTTCCACGGCGCAAGCACCACTTCGTCGAACACCGACGCCGGAATGCCCGCCGAGTCCGGAAATCGAGTGGGATTCTCTCGCGGCCCGAGTTGCTCCGCCGGGTGGCTATGCCCGTTCAAGCAGTAAGCGTCATACCATCCGTGATAGTGGCCTTCGAATTTGAGGAACTTTGTTCGTCCGGTGTGTGCGCGCGCCAGTCGCAAGGCCAGCATCGTGGCTTCCGTGCCGCTGTTGGTGAAGCGCACCGCCTCCGCGCACGGCACCATGCGCAGGAAACGCTCGGCGGCTTCCGCCTCCGCCGGAGTGGCGGCTGCGAAATGCGAGCCTTCGGCCATCGTCTGCGAAACCACCTCGACAATTTTCGGATGCGCATGCCCCTGAATGAGCGCGCCGAACGACATCATGAAATCGACATACTCGTTCCCGTCGATGTCCCAGACATGCGATCCGCTGCCACGCTCCAGCACCAGCGGTCCCGGCGAGTACACAGCGGCGCCGCGCGACGGAGAGTTCACGCCTTCGATCAGCGATTGTTGCGCGCGCGCATACCAATCGTGCGACCGCTCGTGCTTGTTCGTCTTCGTCGTCATTTCGTGGTCATTGTAGTTCGAAGTCGATGGCTAGCCTGCCGTACCACCGCCATCCACCACCAGCGCCGCTCCGGTCATGAATGACGAATCGTCCGATGCCAGGAACAGCACGGCTTTCGCAATCTCGTCGACGGTCCCAATCCGTCCCAAGGGCCGGTTCTCGCAACCCGCCAGATAGGTCTTCCAGTCCAGGCCGCGCAATTGCGCATCTTTCGGCAGCATCGGAGTGTCCACGTCGCCCGGGCAAACGCAGTTTACGCGAACGCCCTGCCGCCCGTGATCAACGGCCATCGCTTTGGTGAGCAGAACAACTCCGCCTTTCGAAGCGCAATACGCCACCGCTTTGTCGCCACCGACGAGCCCCCAGCCCGAACTGTTGTCGATGATCACTCCGCCACCCTGAACAATCATCGGCCCCAACGCGGATTTCGACATCAGGAACGTTCCCTTCAGGTTGATGTCAATCTGCAGGTCCCATTGTTCCTCGGAGCACTCGAGCGCCGTCTGCGGGAAGAAGACTCCCGCGTTGTCGAACAGAATGTCGAGCCTTCCGAACGAGCGCAGCGTCTCGTCCACCGCCCGCTGGCATTCGGCGGCCTTGCGAACGTCTGTGCGCAGAAAAATTGCATTCCCGCCGGACTGAAGAATGCGCGTCGTGACCGCGTGGCCACGAGACTCGTTGCGGCCGGTGATGGCGACCTTCGCGCCCTCGCGCGCAAACACTTCGGCCACGGCTGCGCCGATGCCGGACGTGCCACCCGTGATCAAAGCCACTTTGTTTTCGAGACGCATCAATCAAGCCGATCCCGCCAGCCCTCCACCATCGACGACCAGCGCAGTGCCCGTGACAAACGAAGACGCGCCGCTCGCCAGATAGAGCACAGCCTGCGCAATTTCTTCCGGTGTTCCCACCCGGCCCAGCGGGCGCTTTGCAGATTGGGCAAGGAAACGGCCGTTCTCTTCTCCGAGTTGCAGCGCTTCTTCGCGCAGCATTCCAGTATCAGTGTCGCCGGGGCAGATACAATTCACGCGAATATTCTGCGGTCCGTGGTCGATGGCCATCGCTTTCGTCAGCAGCACGACCGCGCCCTTCGAAGCACAGTAAACCGCAGCCTTTGCGCCGCCCGCCAGTCCCCATCCTGAAGCCGTGTTGACGATCGTTCCGCCGCCCGCTTTCTGCATGTGCGGAATTACTTCTCGTGACAGCAGATAAATCGACTTCACGTTCACCGCCATCACCCGGTCCCAGTCGTCTTCGCTGAGTTCAAGAACCGTCGCCCGCCGAATGATGCCGGCGTTGTTGAAGAGAATGTCGATTCGGCCGAACTCGCGAATCGCACGCTCGACCAGCAGCTGGCAATCTGCGGCGCGGGTCACGTCCACGGGCTCAAAAAAGGCAGTCCCGCCGGATTGGGTAATCTGGTCAGCGACACGCTGGCCAGCATGCGCATTCAAATCCGCCAGGGCAATCGCCGCTCCTTCGCGCGCGAACAACAGGGCTGTCGCGCGTCCTATGCCCGACGCCCCGCCCGTGATCAGCGCAACTTTGCCCGCAAGCTGCATACTTAACGGCTGGCCAGCCCTCCCGCGATCTCGGCGCCATCAATCGTATACACGTGACCCGTGATGTACTGTGCGTCGTCGGATGCGAGAAATGCGAACAGCGCTGCGATCTCTTCCGGCTGGGCGTGGCGGCGCAAGGGCAGCTTCGCATTCAGCGCCGCAAACATTTCGTCGGTGTATTCGGCACGCTGCATCGGAGTCATAACGTATCCCGGGGCGACTGCACACACACGAATCCTCGGCGCCAGTTCCAGTGCCATGCTCTTGGTGAGTTCGATCACGCCCGCTTTGGTCGCATTGTAGTCGGCGTAGTACGGTTGTCCCACGAGTCCGTTGGTCGACGCGGTTTGCAGAATCACGCCGCCGCCCTGCTCCAGCATGTGCCGTGCTGCTGTCTGCGCAACATAGAACACTCCGGTCAGATTCACAGCCATCACTTTGTCCCATTCCTCCGGCGTGATGTCGAGAAAGTTATGACGGATGCTGATGCCGGCGTTGTTCACCAGCACGTCGACGCCGCCCATGAGACGAATCGCTTCAGCGAAAGCGGCCTGCACCTGTGTCAGATTCGAAACATCGGCATCGAGCGCTGCGGCTAGGCCGGGCAATTCTTGCAAAATCCTCCGCCGCGCCTCCGCGTCTCGGTCGAGCACGCACACCACGGACCCTTCGTCAAGAAATCGCGCCGCCGTGGCCGCTCCTATGCCACTCGCACCGCCCGTGATCAGGACTCGCTTTGATTTCAGCCCGCGCACCTGCCCCTCCGCAAAATAAAATCGGGCAGATCAGGATACCTGTCTGCCCGCAATCCCGCCATCGTCGCGAAGCTTTACGTCAGCTAACCTGCCACACCGTGTCCAGCACCGTTCCATCGACCCACTTCACCACCGCGCACGGGCGATCGCCCAGCTTCGGCCGCGCCGGTTTGCCACAAATTTTCTCGACGTCCGCCTTGATGTCCTGAATCGGACGAATCGGCAGCTTCGATCCCAGCACCGCATGAAGCAGGTCCGTACGTCGCGGATTGATCGCAATCCCGCGCTCGGTCACGACCACGTCAATCATCTCGCCCGGCCCCGTCATCGTCGTGACCTCGTCCACAATCACGGGAATACGATCGCGAAACGAAGGCAGTGCGAGAATGGTGCAGCCTGCAAACAGACAGTTCTGCCATCCGCCAATGCCGTGCAGCAGCCGCCCATCGGAGTGCGTCACCACGTTGGCGTTGAAGTTCACGTCAACTTCGGTTGCACCCAGGACCACGGCATCGACCAGCGAAGCGAAGTTCCCTTTACCGTGATAGTTGTAAGAAGTGAAGGGCGATGTGGCCACGTGTCGCGGATCGTTTGCCATCGACTTCACGCCATCGAGATCAAACGTCTGCCCATCGAGAATGTAATCTGTCAACCCTTCGTGCAGCAACTCGACCAGAAATTTAGTCGACCCGCCGCGAACGAAGCGCGCCTTTACTTTATCCTCTTTCATCATCTGCTTCAGATACTCGACAAACGCCAGCGCGATTCCACCCGCTCCCGCCTGGAACGAAAATCCGTTCTTCATGATTCCCGTTGCCCGCAGAAATTGCGCCACCAACTCCGCGATCCGCAGCCGGTCCGGCGAACGCGTAATCTGCGTCGTGCCGGAAACAATCTTCGCCGGATCGCCAATCGATTCCACTTCCACCACAAAGTCCACGTTGTTGCCCTGAATCTGCCAGGGCACACATGGAAATGGCACCAGGTTATCGGTAACCACGATCACGCGGTCGGCATAGGTCGAATCCGCCAGCGCAAAACCCAGCGAGCCACAAGCCGACTTGCCATGTGAGCCATCCGCATTGCCGAAAGAATCGGCGGTCGGCGCCGCAATCACCGCAACGTCAATGTGAACCTCCCCGTCTTGAATCGCCTGGTAGCGGCCGCCATGCGAACGCAAAACACCCATGCCGCGCATCTTCCCCTGGGTGCAGTAGTCGCCCAACGGCCCGTTCATCGAACCTTCGATGTGGTGGATCACACCTTTCGCCATCAGTTCGATCGCACCCTGCTGGGAAGGAAACGACGCGCTCGGAAACCACATCAGATCCTTGACGCCGATCCGGGCCGCCGCCTCCAGCGCCATCAGCGCTACTTTATCGCCATCACGCAGATGATGATGGTTTGAGATCACCATCCCGTCGCGCAGCCCGCACCGGCGCAGCGCGGTCTCCAGATCGGCCACGCGTTTATCGCCAGTATCTGGATAATCTCTGTTCGAACAGATAGCTGGCGCTGCCTTCCGCCCGCGCGGCTGATATTTTCCCGCGCCCAGAAACGGAATCTGCGGCTTGCCGTTCACCATCGTCGGCACCGCGCGCCCGGCCGCGTTATGCGCCAGTTCTACGCGTTCGCTCAAAGTATCACTCACGAAATCACTCCCATCGCCTTCGCCCGCTCCACCAGCTTCAGCGCCCGCTGCACCACCGGCGGATCGATCATCTTCGAACCCAGACTGACCACGGCCAGTCCCTTGCTCTGCGCTTCGTCAAAAGCAGCCACCACTTTCCGCGCCTTTTCGATCTCGACCGCGCTCGGTTGAAACGCCTCGTGGATCACGCGAATCTGCCCGGGATGGATGCATCCCATACCTTCGAATCCCGCAGCCCGTGAGGCTTCTCCCCATCGTCGCAGACCGTCCAAGTCTGCAACGTCGCTGAACACCGAGTCAATCGCATGTACTCCTGCCGCGTGCGCCGCATTCACCACGCGCGAACGCGCATATTGCGACTCATGCCCCTCCGCGGTCTTCACCACGCCGAGATCGGCGGTGTAATCCTCAAGCCCAATCGTCAGCGCCGCGACGTTTTCGCTCGCCGTGGCGACGGCAAATGCGTTTTCGATCCCCAACGCCGACTCCAGGATCGGCATGATCCAGATCGGCCGGGTGATTCCGTGGCGCGCCTTGATCTCGCCGATCATGCGATCCACTTCCCTTATTTGCTCGGGCTCCTCGACCTTCGGAACCAGAATCAGATCCGGACTCTCGCCCACCACCACCGCCAGATCTTCGAGCCCCAGCGGCAACTGGTTAATGCGCACCATGCGCTCGCACGATCCGAAATCGACTGCCCGCAACGTATTTCGCACCAGGATGCGAGCGGCGTCTTTTTCTCCGCGATGTACTGAATCCTCCAAATCGAGAATCACGGCATCGGGCGCATGCAATGAGGCATTGATGTAGTACTTCGGTTCAGACCCGGGCAGGTACAGTCGCGACCGACGCAGCCGGTCCTTTTGCGACGGCCCCGGCAGCGGATGCGGCTCCGGCAGCGAGCGTTTGCCAACCGCATGCCCTGCACGCCTGACCGCAGCCTCGATGCGAGCCGCGATTACAAAAGGCAGAGCGCCTTCATCATGAATCGCAACCCGCGCGTGCTGCACTCCGAGTTCGCCCAGAACCTCTCGCGTCTGCTGCAGGATCGCCGAGCCGTAATAAGGCGCAACCCGCGACTCTAGTGAGATCTCGACGTCGCCGCTGTCACGCGCTTCAAAGGCGACGTGCACATCCGATCGAACTCCTTCGCCCCAATGGCCTGCCTCGGCACAATGTGGGGGCGTAGTCTCGACAATGCTGCTCATAGTTTCCTCAACTCGAAATCCTCAACTCGCGGCCTATTTCAGTTTCTCCAAAATCGCGTCCGTCATCTGCACCGTCGAAGCCGCACCCTGGCTGATCGCTTTGGGCCCGCCCGTAAAGCGCATCATATCGTATGTCCGGACCTTGCCCTCACGCACCACATCCGCAATCGCCTTGCGAATGCGATTGGCCTTCTGCTCTTCGCCGACATGATCGAGCATCATCGCTGCCGAAAGAATCATCGCAATCGGATTCACAATGGGCGGACTCAGCTCGGCATACTTCGGCGCGGACCCGTGTGTCGGCTCGAATACCGCCACGTCATCCCCAATATTGCCGGAGGCCGCGAATCCCAGCCCCCCTACCAGTCCCGCGAAAGCATCGGAAAGAATGTCGCCAAACAGATTCGAGGCCACAATTACGTTGTACTCCTCCGGATTTTTGTTCAGCCACATCAGTTGCGCATCAATGTTCGTCGACCACAGCGCAATCCCCGGATAATTCTTCGCAACCTCTTTTGCTACTTCTTCCATCATGCCCGAAGTCTCACGCACCACATTCGGCTTCTCACAAATCGTCACTCCATTGAACCCGCGCTTCTTCGCATATTCAAAAGCAGCCGTTACGATGCGCTGAGCCGCTTTCCGAGTGATGATGCGGCAACTCACGGCGATCTCCGGCCCGGGCACGTTGGCAAAAGCCTTGAACCTGGGATGGCTGTTCAACGCGACGCGCACGTTCTCTGGAGGATTCGTCCACTCGACGCCGGAGTACATCCCTTCTGTTCCCTGCCGGAACACGGTGGTGTCGATTTGCGGCTCGTCGTAGCCACCCGTTTTCTTGCGAATGTAATTCAGCGGATTGCCCGTGAACCCGACGCACGGCCGCATGCAGATGTCGAGATTGAATTTCTGCCGCATGGTCACGATCGGCGAGTAATAAACGTAACCCTTACCCTGCAGTTCGGGTTTAAGCTCCGCCTGCGCCGCCTTATTTGGCTTCGAAGTAATCGCGCCAAACAATCCCAATTTATGCTTGGTGAGTAACTCGATCGTCCGGTCCGGCAACGCATTGCCCTGCGCGCACCAGCAATCCCATCCGATATCGGCATGAATGTACTCAGCGTCAAACCCGACTGCTCTTAGAACTCGCAACGATTCCGGCAGAACCTGGTTTCCGATGCCGTCTCCCGGCATGGTAACAACTGTGTATTTCGCCATGAATGCTCCTTAAGAATGTCTAACGCCGGAAGCGCCGAGAATCCAAATATTTTACAAACGTTGTCATCCTGAGCGTAGCGAAGGACCTGCTTCTGTCTCGGCTGCCTCTGAATCTCTGCGCTAGAAGAACTAAGCCACACCTAGCCGCTTCGCCACCAGATTTTCCACGCCGCCCGCAATCACCAGCGACTGCGGCACGCTGCCCAGCGCCGGGAAAGCAAACTTCTCCCCGCGCCAACAGATCGTGCTCGTAGTGAAATCAATATCAATCTCGTCCCCCGGAATAATCGTCCTCTCCCTAGCGGCGATCTCCTTCGCAAACTGCTCGCGCACACGCGCCACGAATTCCGGTACCTCGATACCCAAAAAGCCGTTGTTGAACGCATTCCGCAAATAGGTCTGCGAGAAGCTAGCCGCTATCACCAGCGGAATGCCTTTGGCCTTCAGGCACGTGACCGCCTGTTCGCGGCTCGATCCTGTGCCAAAGTTGAACTGGCTGACGATCACGTCGCCGGCGTTCGTGCGCGCGGCGAATTGTGGATCGTAATTCTCCATCACCAGCTTCGCCATCATTTCCGGAGTCATGTCGTCGCGATAGGTGTAGTCCTTGCCGTAGATCGCATCGGTGTTGACATTGTCCTGAGGCATGAACACCAGCCGCCCCCTTACGCGCTGCGGAAAGCCCACTAGGATTTCAACTTTCTCCGCGGCGCCCGCCTCCGACCCTAATTCGATATACGCCCGCAGCGGTGCGCGATCCGCGAACTCATGGGGCCCGCGAATATAACCGGCGATGGCTGACGATGCCACCACTTCGGGACTCGCCAGGTAACACTTCGCATCCCGCGATCCCATGCGACCCTTGAAGTTTCGATTCGTCGCCGAAATCCCGACTTCGCCCGCCTCAAGCAATCCCACGCCGAGGCCAATGCACGGGCCGCAGCCCGACGGCAGCGGGTGCGCGCCCGCATCCGTCAAGGTCTGCCAGATGCCGCGTCGCTCGGCCTCTTCCTGCACCCACTTGCTGGCTGCACTCAAATAGAACTTCACCCCCGAAGCAACCTTCTGACCTTTGAGCACCGCTGCCGCCGCCGCCAGATCTTCCACCCGCGAATTCACGCATGAAATCAGATACGCCTTCTGAATCGCAACTTTGTTCTTCTGAATTTCAGCGAGCGACTGCATCGCCTGCACCGTATCGGGACCCGAGACGTGCGGCGTCACTTGCCCGAGATCGAGCGTAATCCGCGCCGCATAGACCGCGTCCGCATCCGGTGTTACAGGATTCTTCTGCCAACTCTCGATGTCTTTTTCTGAAAATCGTTCCACACCGATCGCTTTGAGGCGCTGGTGAACGCCGCGCAAATACTGGATCGTGACCGCGTCCACCGGAAACCAGCCGACCAGCGGGCCCCACTCCGTTGTCATATTCGAAATCGAAAGCCGCGCGTCCATCGAAAGCGACGCCACTCCCGGCCCCGTGAACTCGACCGCCGCATTCAGGCATTCGTCGTGGTTATAGAGCCCGCATAAGGTGATGATTACGTCCTTGCCCGTAACGCCGTCGGGCAACTTACCTTCCAGCACAACTTGAATCGACCGCGGAATCTGCCACCAGAATTCGCCCGTGGCCCAAACCGCGGCTGCATCGGTGCGAACAATCGGCGTTCCGATCGCGCCCAAGGCGCCATACATATTGGAATGTGAATCCGAGGCGACCACGAACGAACCGGGGACCACGTAGCCGCGCTCGACCATGATCTGGTGCCCAATGCCCGATCCCGCGGGATAGAAATCCACGCCCTGCTCTTTCGCGAACGCCTCAATGGCGCGGTACTTCTTCTGGTTCGCCTCATCCTGATTCTGGATGTCATGATCGAGCGCAAACGTAAGCTGCTGCGAATCTTTCACCTTCTTTGCGCCGATGCCCTTGAACTTGCTCATCACCGCCGACGTGTTGTCATGCGTCATGCAACGGTGCGGACGAATCGACAGGAAATCCCCGGTACGAAGCGGCCGCGCCGGCCCTTCGGTCATGTGTTTCTGCGCGATTTTTTCAACGATGGTCTGGCCCATTTAGAACCTCTTTTGGCTCTGATTGTGTGGTGACGGGGCTTTGCCCCGTCCGGGCGGGGCGGAGCCCCGCCACCACACGAAACAAATCTCACCCTTTCCGCTTTAACTCGAATCCGAGATACATCATCTGTCCGGCGTGATGATGCAGATGCGTTGCACACGACAGGACCATGCCAAACCGGTCCTTGGCGTCTGAACCCACTGCCGTGTATTCCTGCGACCAGTCGTCCGCCGACTGACGGTTGATCGTGCTTATCACCATCACAATTGCCTGATCAAATTTCTTCAACACTTCCGCCTTGGATGGCCGCGTCGCGTCGGAGAACTCCAGCGGACGATCCCGCACATATCCCGTCGCCGCAATCTGCGCCCCGATGTAGTAGTTCAAGTTCCCCGTAAGATGCAGCACGAGGTGGCCGAAGCTGTTGCCGAACGCGAAGGGCTTGGCCCAAAATTGTTCGTCGCTCAGCGGGGCCGCCAGCTCGCGAATCACGCCCGCCAGTTTTGCGTAATGGGCCGCTAGGTCTGATGCAATCGCCGATTTCAAATCCGCCATGAGTTATTCCTGAACGTTAGCGGCGCTTCTTGCTGGCCTTCTTGGCCGCTTTCACCTTCTTCTTTACATCGGCCTTCATCAGCGCCATCAGTTTCGCGACCGACGCGCACTTCTCCAAATTCCAAATCGCGTCGATCAACTTGTCCTGCGCCTTCGCCGAAAGCACGCCCTCCGCCAGCGCCCGGAATTTCTCCTCGACCTCCGCATCGCTCAGTGGATTTCGCGGATCACCCTTTGGATAATCGAGTTGCTTCGAGAATCTCTGTCCGTCGGTCGTTGTGATGTTCACAATCACTCGCTGCAGCGCCGGGAAAACCTTCTCGATCTCAGGATCCGCCACAACTTCCACTTTCTTCAGCTGCGCCCGAATCGTCGGGTCCATGATCTTCTTCATCTCGAATTGCGCCGGCGTCACTTGCCGGTCGACCAGCGCCGCTGCAACTACGTAGGGCAGCGAGTGGTCCGCCGTCTCCTTGGTATGAGGATCGTATTTGCTTGGGTCGGAAAGGATGTCGGCCGCTCGCGCCAGCGACCGGATCTGAATTTTCTCGACTTGCTCCGGGCGCAGGTCGTTGCTCTTGACCAGGTCAAGCACCGCCGAAATCGGAGCGTGCGTCAGTGCCTCCGTCGGGAAGAATTTCATCCCGCACTGCGTGATGCGCCACGACTGGCCGAGTCCGTCGGTCAGCACATTCTGCTTCCACTCCGGACCGTAGCAGTGCACCAATCCTTCCTTGCCGTCGATCACGTGCTCGGGGCCGCTGTAGCCTTTCTCGGCCAGCAGCGCCGCCAGGACGCCGCTCTGCGTGGCCATCGGATCGACAGTGTTCTTCATCATCGTCAGCTTCCCCGCAGTCACCGCGCCCATGGTGCAATGCCGCGACGCCGAAATTCCAATCGCATGCTGAATCTGTTCCCAACTCAAATGCAGCGCTCGTCCCGCCACGATCGGCGAGACAAACGCCGTCAGCGTCGCATGATGCCAGCCGCGTTCGCGGATGCCCGGAAACGCCGCCTCGCAGAATCGCATTTCGAACTCATGGCCCAACACAAATCCTACAATCAGTTCCTTGCCATCGCTTTTGGCGCGCTCACAACACGCCATCGCCGCCGGAAAAATATCGGAGGGATGCGACGGATCCTGCTTCCAGTAAATGTCGTTGTAATCCATGCAGCGGATCATCAGCGCATTGGCCAGCGACGCCGAAACTGCGTCCATCTTCTGGCCGGTGCCGATCACGGTCGACGGCCCGCGCCCGGCAATCTCGTTCAGCACTTCGAGCGCAATGATCACGTCGTGCTGCCGATATCCGCCGAGGGCGCAACCCACCGAGTCGAGCAGAAAACGCTTGGCTTGGTACACCGCGCCCGGCGAGAGGTGTTTGTATTCGAGCCCCGCAGCCCAGCGGGACATGGTCGCGGTGATGGTTTCCTTGCTAGTAGATTGTTGTGTCGACAAGGACATCTCCTCTATGAATTGCGGTTGTCAGTTATCAGCTCTCAGCCGTCAGTAAACCCGAGATCCGACACCTGAGACCTCATTTCACCTTCACATTCTTCGGATTCTTGAACGGCAGAAACGCCATGAAATCGGCGTGGTGCACAATGAACGCTTCGGTCGTGCGCTTCACCAGATCGCCTTCGGCGGCGTGCGCGGCGATGATGTGGCACACGGCGTCGGGCACGCCGCACTCCATCGCCAGCGCGACTCCCGTAAAGGGATGCCGCAATGCTTCTCCGCGCTCACTTTGCCGGCTTTTCCCGTCTGGACCGATCTCATACTCCAGCAGTTTGCCGACGTCGGCCAGAATCGCTCCGGCAATCACCACGTCCGCGTCGATCGGCAGCGCTCGGCCCATGAAGTCGGCCATCGCTTTCGCACTGTCGCGCGCAATATGCACCACGCAGCGCTTGTGCTCCATAAATGTAATCGGACAATTCGGAACCAGCAGCGTGAATGGAATCCGATTCAGGTCGTCGGGTGTCAGCGGACTACGCTCTACCGCCTTGATCCAGGCTTGCGTCACCTGTTCGCGCAGCTTGGCATCGCTGATCCACTGAATTTCCGGCCACAGCCGTTCGACGGCCTCGCGCATCAGGAAACCTCCAATGACTGTTAAGAATCGACTCTGTAAGAAAGAGGACCCAATAGCTTACCGAAGTCTACGGGAACGCGTCGAGACATCGCCGCACACGCAGATGTGATCTCGAAATTCGGTCCAAGGCGATTTCGGGCGAAAGTGCAGAATCTCATTGCTGCCCAATTGGCTTTGACCCCTCTCCATGCGGTCTTTTAAACTCAAAGACTTAGGAACTGGTTCCCTCCCAGGTCTTTGAGAAATAAGGACTTATTTGTAAGGTATTTAAGAATCAATGAGTTAGCGGTCACATTGGTCTTATTCCCGCTCTCAATCGGGCCGCACCGTCCGTTCAACGTTCCAGCGGCAACAGGTATGCGGGGTTGCTCTCGAACGCGCTGCCAAAGACTTGCCTATCTGCTTCGCGCATATCCCAGGCGATGACCGAGGTCGGTGTGACTTGGATTGTCACATCGTCCCAGCGAACACTGGACCAACTCGGGGGTCCGCGAGTGCGGCGTCGCTCAGATATTTGGCATGAACGCGCCCGTTCCATTTCCGTGACGATTCGGCTGTCAAGATCTGTGCAGCGCCCATGATGTTTATTCCGCATGAGGCTGCGGGGTCGCGGGAGTCGATCATTAGCGAGATTCTGGGCGTGGATTGCATTTTTCGAGCCTTGCGGGTGCGCGAGGACGTGGCTATATAAATATGCGCACCGTCAAACCAGTACCAGACAGCTACCATGTGGGTGGAACCGTCTGGGTTCTCGGTTGCGAGCGAGGCGATGTAACGGCTTTCCAATAAGTGCCGAACCAGAGGATCCGAAAGAGAAGCCATAGCAGAGAGCTCCACTAAACCCGCGCCACGTCAACGTCTTCCCGACCGCATCCACAGGGCATTGATCGTACAGACACTGATCGTCGCGAACCAGAATCTTATCTTCATGGGCAATTTTGAAAACAGCGATTGCACTCAGGCAGGAAAGTTTAATGCAGCGTATGCGCAATGCGGCCCGAGAGGGCATTCTGGGCATTTTGGATTGGTACGCTTGCAGAGATGCTGCCCATGACGTTTCAGCAGCAGGTAGGCGCGGGCGCGGGCATCAAACGTCTCGGGCAATTCACTGGCGATGATCTTTTGCTCCTCGCGGTAGGTCACGGAGTAGTTCTTGCTCGCGGCCTTTTTGCGAGTGCGGAGCAAAACTCCCGCGCAATTGGAAGGTACGGCGGCAACCGGCAAGATTCTTGCGAACAAGAGAATGCGGTCGGCGCCGGGGTCGGCAATCCCGTGAAAACTCTTGAGGAGCTTGCGAGCCTTGGGGACGGGTCCAGCGAGCGCAGCACGCAGATCGCCTCCGAATTCATTCTCCACGCGAAACGCAAGTTCCTGGAGGTGCTGTGCGCGTAGCTCAGGAACCATGCCTCCAGGCTTGATCGCGGCCGCGAGTTTCGCGGGCTTTGCATGCAGCAATTGGCCGGGATCGATTCCCACCTCGTGGGTCAGGGAGTTCCAACCCTTGGTACAAGCTGCGTCGCTGGCGGGATAGCCGCAATACCACCAGACGAGAAATTCGTACGGATCTACAGGAAAGGACGGCTCCTGAGGGCCGTAGAACTTCTCCAGGCGGTTCAGGATTTCGCCGAGTGTAAGTCGTGATTCTGGCACTGAGGTCGGAATGTTACTGTTGGGGACGCCACCCGGTCAATTGTTGTTAACAGGCCTTCTTCTACCACGCTTTGGCCGCCATTCAGCCTGCTAATCACAGTGACTTTTTCAACAAGCACGGGATTTCACCATTTGAGACGATCGCCTATTCGGGTGGCGGTTCCGATAACTTCCGAGTTGCCGACAATTCGTCCGGAACCTCATCTTAATCTTTACGCTTCCCAAAACTTTGCTTGCGCCGGTATCGTGGGGTCGCGCCGCACTCCTCTCGGAAGAAGCACGGATTGCGAAGCGCAACCCGGGAGTAAATGACAATATTCGAAGCGGGAGAGTTTCATGGGCAAGCGGCTGGCAAGGCGTGAGCTATTTCAAGAAATCAAGGTGGAGCGGGAGGCGCTCAACGCGCTCCTCAAGCAGATCAAACCCCGGCAGATGACCCTGCCGGGTGTTACGCCCGGCGGATGGTCTGTGAAGGACATCCTGGCCCACGTCGTGGGCTGGCAGGGGAGAATCCTGAAATGGCATGAGGCAGAGCAGCGAGGTGAAACCCCGGCCGTACCGGCACCCGGATTGACGTGGGGAGATTTGAAACGGTTCAACGAGATGATTTACCAGGAACATCGCCGCCGTCCCCTTAAAGCTGTGTTACTGGACTATGAGGTCTTTCATAACCGCATGATCACTCTTATCGAAGCCACTCCCGATGCAGACTTGGTGGCGGTAGGCCGGTTCAAGTGGATGGGGCCGACGTGGACGCTCAGTGACTATTGCCGTGCGGAAACTGCAAGTCATTATCGTTGGGCGCGCAAGTGGATTCGCCGCTGGAAGCGCGCAAGACCAGTCTGAAGATCGGACAGGCCGCTGATTGTGCTAACAGCGTTGACACAAGTGAGCGATAGGAAAACTCGTTTGACTCCCGGTTGATGAGTGAAATCGGATTTTGCAACAGTTAAAGGCCGTCCGTAGTTCCGGGCGCTCCTAGCAGAGCGGCGCGAGTTTCGGCTAATTTGTTTCCGTCACTGTTTCAAGTAACGAAGTGCAACACATCCTGGTACTTCCGAATGACAGTCCTTATTTTGCCGCCGGTCCTGCCGCGCGCTGTTCTGCCTCAATCGGCAACAACTCGATGGCGCAGCCTGATGTTCCGCAGCTCAACTGGCCGCGCCGAACAATCTTGATTGACGAAACATCCGGAAACCTGACCGGAAAATCCTTCTGCCGCAGTTGCTCGGCCGCGGAACGAAGGCTTTCGTCGCCGTCGACAAACTCGGTGCGTTCCGGACGAGGCGAACTGTCGAACACGAGGTTGAAGCGCGCAGAAGCTGGCTTGCTGGTGATCGGTCCGAGCCTCACTGTGCGAGCCTGCACCAACTCTCCCGGCGCCTGCGCGACATCTTTTTCTGCGGCGCTCGGATCTCCGGCCAGTTTCGCCAACCGCGCCCGCGAATCCTGCGTGTCACTTCCGCCTGCCGCCGCTGCCAGCGCGTACATATGCCGCGCTTTCTCCGGCTGACCTTGTTTTTCGAGCACCTGCCCCAGCCGGTTAGCAACCGTCCCCGACTGGCTCAAGAGCCAGGCCGACGTTAGAAACTGCATGGCTGTCAGATTCTCGCCACGCTGAAATTTCGCCCATCCCATCCGCGCCCACGCCAACGCCACCAGGCGCATAGATGAAAACGCCGACGGCCCCAGTCGGTCCAGTTCGCCCGAGTCGAACTGTCCTCCAATGTCGTACAGAACCTGTTGCGCGTCGTTCTCGGTCTGGGTCGGATCAATGTCATTCTTTAACGCCGCCGCGAAAATATCCTGACCCGAATCCCCGCCGGCACTGCCCGTCAGTCCCTTCATCAACTCTTGCGCTTGCGATTTCTCTCCCAACCGCTCATACACCTGCGCCAACGCCAGCTTCGTTTCCGGATCATCCGGCGGAAGCGCGGCGGCGGCTTCCAGTTCCTTGCGCGCATCGGCGTCGCGTCCCAACTGCGCCAGCAGCATGCCAAGATTCTTAAGCGTCGCTTTTTCGTACGGAGCCATCTCCAGTTGCTTGCGGTAGGCCGCAATCGCCTCGTCGTTCTTGCCCGTCTGCTGCAGCTCCACTGCCATGTCGCCGTTCGCGTGCTTGTGATTTGGATCGAGCTCAATCTGCTTGCGGAACGCGGCGATCGCCAACGCATGATTGTTCGCTCCGGCGTAGGCCCGTCCCAGGTCGTACCAGCCGTCCTTCATGCCCGCGGTCGCCAAGCTCGCATCCGCATCGTCTGCGCGCTTCAGCAGGTCGATTGCCGTACGATAGTCCTTGCTCTGCAGCGCTTTCACCCCCGCTTTATGCAGGTCCGCGGGCGTTCCTTCCATTTTCGAAGCCGCCTGCGCCCCTTGCCCCGAAGGCGCGAGAATCGTGGCCGATAAGAGCGCGTCTTGATCGCTTTGCGCGGCATTGCGAAACGATTCGTAATCCGCGCGCCGCGCCGCCGCCAACTCGTTCACCTTCACGACAAGTTTGCGTTCGCCTTCCAGAATTCCCTTGCTCAGTAAATACGTCGACGAATACTCGCCATAGTCTCGCGACATCTTCACGGCGGTCGGCGTGCGCACCGAGTAGTTGGAGGGAAACTGCAAGCGGACCCGGTAGTCCATTTCACCCGCGGGACCGATGTCCAGGGGCTCCTTATTTTTTTCCGACGCTCGAATCGCAGGCAGCCCCAGCGGCGGGATCGGGCGAAAATCCACGCTCGTCGACGGCACTACAAAATACTGGTCCTGATGCAGGTGATACTTCAGATGGAAAGGTTTGCTCGTATCCTCCACGGAATCGAGCCGAACGTCATCGACGTCACCTGGCAAGCCCCAATTCGCAGAGAGCGCTCTAACAAAGTCCTTCCACTGCGCCTCCGGGACTCTTCGAAAGCCCGCGCGCATGGGCCAGTCGCGGTCTCCCTGGGCCGTGACTTCAAGCGTCGCATCGAGCGCGCCGAACTCGGTGAACTTGCCGTCAAGCGTAAAGTGCATGAAGGTCTTAATCGGCGAGTCGGCCGGCGTCCGCTGCACGCCTCCCTCGCTGTCCTCCGACGCCACGACTGCTTGTTTGTTGCGCAACTGATAAAGAATCAGCCCAAGGGGCGTCACTTCAGGAGTCGTATCGAGCCAGGTCAGCCCTGTTCCCAGGCGCGCCGCCGTGATCACGTGATCGAACTGTGCCGGCGAGGGAACGTCCGCATCCAGTTTGCGCGAGCTGTCGATGAGCACCGGATAGCTCTGAATTCCCTCCGCCCGCAGCAATGCGGAGAACAACGTGTGTTTGTCCTTACAGTCACCGTAACCATTCTGCAGAACGTCCGAGGCTGAGTGCGGCTGATAGCGCCCGATTCCAAGCGAGATGCTCACGTAACGCACATTGCGCGCCACGAAATCATAGAGGCGCCGAGCCTTTTCCGTGGGGGTGTCGGCTCCCTTAGTGAGCTCCTCGGCTTTCTTTCGCACGCTGTCGTCCACCGTCATGCGCTCGCCCTGCAACTTGGCGTACCATTGCGCGACCTGCTTCCAGTCGGTGAAAGTCGTCAACTGCACATCCGGACCGGTCGACTCGTCCTCATCCTTATTTCTATCTTTGTCGCGTTCCGGCTGGATGTCCTTCACCACCCAGGTGTAGACGCGCCGGTCGCCGGTCTCCTGAATCTCCGGCTGGCGCGTGGGCGTCTTGAGTTTCAGGTCGCGCGTCTTTGGTACATCTATGTCCAGCCGGTCCTCGTTGACCGCCACGCCCTTTGGAAATCTGTATTCGTACCAGAAGTTTCCTGCCGCCAGCGGCGTGAGAACCCGTGATACTGTGCGGTATTCCAGCGTGTCACCCGGCTGCAGCGCGGCCACGGAAATATGCCGCTGCCGGTAGTCGCTATACATCGGAGCTTCCTTCAGCACGTCGGGAGCGAAATCCTGTGCCGTCGATTCCGGCGTCACCACCACCTGTCCATCCGGTTTACGCACCCGGACGTACTCGACCTCCAGCTTCTCGGTCGCCGACGAGTATCCGAAAACCAGTTGCCCGAATTCTTCCACGCCCGCCTGGCTCTGTATCCGGACCACAGCCTCGGTCTCGCTCACTTCGGTTCCGTCGTTTTCAAAGTGGACACGATTCAAGATTCGATCGAAGACCGCAGCCTCTTCGGCGTTATTCGTTTTCTGCTTGGACGATGTCGGAGCCTGCGCCCGACTGCTCGCGGTCATCGAGCAGACAACCAAGCAGACGAGCGAGCAAGAGAATAAAAGGCCGAACACCATGTGGGACACGCGATAAGACATATTGCAGTTCTTTTACGCCGTGCCCAGCGTAAAATCAAACCGAGCGAAATGAATTTCAACCAAATCGTTAAGCTCGTTGCGATCCTGATTTGTTTCTCCAGTCTGCTGGCCGCGCAGGCCCCGCTGGCCGTGGTGGAGGAGCCTTTGCCCACAATCGAAGCGGGCGTGGAATTCCACGTTCTTCTCCACGCCAGCGGCGGTGCTCCGCCCTACGTCTGGAGTGTAGCCAGTGGCGATCTTCCCGATGGAATCACCCTCACTCCGGAAGGCCTCCTTGGTGGACGCCCCACCACGCCGGGAGACTTCGCGGTGACCTTGAAAGTCGAAGACTCCGGCCATCCCGCCCACACCATTAACAAAGACTTCCGGATAGTGGTCACGGCGTCTCTGTTGCTCGAATGGCTTCGATCCCCCAAGGTCCGCGACAACCGTATTGACGGCTCCGTCCTGGTCTCCAATGGCACCCATGACACCTTCGATCTGACGGTAATCATCGTGGCCGTCGCCGACAATGGGCGAGCAACCGCAATCGGCTATGAGCATTTCCCGCTCAAAGCCGGTTCTACCAATGTTGAGATTTCCTTTGGCAACGCGCTGCCCTTCGGCGCCTACGTGATCCACGCCGATGCCATTGCCGAGATCCCGAAACGGAAAGTCATCCTTCGCCAGCGGCTTCAATCACCTCAAGCTCTGCAGGTCTTGCAGGGACCGTAGCGGCTCTTGCCCGTCCCTGCCGGGTACGCAAGTCACTTGCCGTCCCTGTGCTATCCTGATTATCTTGAGTCAGTTGGCCGGGTTACGCTGGTGCAGTCTTGTCCAGGAGATCTCGGCATTTGGTATGGAGCTTTTTCTTAATCTCTGCTGGTTGTCCCTGCTGGCGCCCGCCTGTCTGCTGTGGCGGCAACGGAATAGTTCGACTAGACCGGATGGTCGAGCAAAGAGTCCCACGGCTTCTCCGCTCGTCTTCCTCTGCGTTCTCGGCTGCGCATTCGTTCTGCTGTTCCCCGTGATCTCGGCTAGCGACGACTTGCACGCCATGCGCGCCGAGATGGAAGAATCCTCGCCCGGCAAGCGGGGTGTCTGCCAGGCGGCGGTGGAAAAGGCCTCTGTCTGGCACAGCCCCTGGCAGAATCTGCCCGCTGTTGTCGCAACCAAGGCCTCGCTCGGACTCATCGGCGAGAGCTGGCAGGAGCTTTTCACCGTTCCTCTTTCGGTGCCCGTGGCTCCCTCGACTCTCCGCGCCAGCCGTGCACCTCCGGGCTCCCACCTTGGGTAGCTCGCTAAATCGCCGATCCATTACATCCAAGAATTGACGGCGGCTTCCCTCATTGAATTACGAAATTCTCAGGAGGGAGCCCACATACCCATGGAAGTCCGTGTCCACCAGTTGGCGGACGCGACACAGAGACAGCAGGCCACATATCAACCAAGCCTTCGGAAAATCCGAGGCTATGACGGAGTTACTGGATGCGCACAAAAATCCAGCGGTGTTTCTGGCGTCTCCTGGTTCTGGCGCTGGGAGTTGCCGCGGCTTCATCCGCACAGCAGCCAGCGCAGCCGTCTACCTCCCAGTCCGCCCAAAGCTTGACTTGGGAGAACGTGAAAGATCGCTTCGAGATGAACAACCCCACGCTGCTGGCCGACAAGCTGAGTATTGACGAATCGAAGGCGCAGGAGATCACGGCGTTTCTGCGTCCCAATCCAGAGTTCACTCTGACGGCGGATGGGACCCAAATCGCTCCAGATAGGGGCGTCTGGCGGCCGTTCGCTGGCACCTTTGAGTCGCCCGGCATCAGCTATCTGCACGAACGGCGGCACAAACGGGAATTACGCCTGGAGAGTGCAAAAAAGGGAACCCTAATTGCAGAGTCGACTCATGCCGATCTGGAGAGAACTCTGCTCTTCAGCTTGCGCGGCGCGTTTGTGTCAACTCTGCAGGCGAAAGCGGTGCTGCAACTGGCAAAGGACAACCTGGTCTACTACGACCACGTGCTCGATATCAGCAGGGATCGCTTCAATGCCGGCGACATTGCGCAAATCGATCTCGACCGGCTGGAACTGCAACGGGTCCAGTATGAATCGGATTTGCAGGCTGCCGAGGAGAACCTGGAAACCGCAAAGATCCAACTCCTAACGATGCTAAATGACCGCAGTCCGATTGAACAACTTGACGTAACCGGGCCATACGATTTCAGCGACCAACTCATGCCCCGCGATGAGTTCCGGAAGATCGCTATGGACACGCGGCCGGACCTGAAGGCAGCAGTTGAAGCCGTGGACAAAGCCCAAACCGATCACAAACTCGCGGTCGCCAACGGCTCAACCGATCCGACCTTGAGCGCGTGGTATACGCATAACTCCTCTACTAACAACCCGTTTTCTATCAACACGGTCGGCGTCAGTGTCAGCATCCCATTGCGCATCTTCGACCGCAACCAGGGAGAGAAGCTTCGCACTAAGCTCGATATCACACGCAATGAAAGATTGCGCGACGCCGCCGAAGCACAAGTGCTCAGTGACGTCGATTCCAGCTACGCCACGGTGGACAGCAACCTGGCCCTACTGCGGCCTTACAAGGCTAAGTACCTGCAACAGTCTGTCAGGGTACGGGACACGATCACGTTCTCCTACCAGCACGGCGGGGCATCGTTGCTGGATTTCCTAAACGCCCAGGCGGAGTATCGCAGCGTGCAATTGAACTACGTGAACCTGGTTGGCTCCTATTTGACGGCTGCGGCTCAATTAAATATGGCGGTGGGCCGGGAGGTGATTCAATGAAAACCCGATGCTTCGAATCCTTAGCTGGGGCGGCGCTGTGTCTTGCTCTTGCTTGTTCCCTCGCCGGTTGCGGCGAGAATAAAGCCGATCCCAAGGCCGAGGCGCCGCCTGCGGCAACCGTCGAGCCCGACCTGGATGCCAACAACTTCAAAGTCGACCACCCCGAACAGTTCCCACTGGTGACGGCGGTTGAGCATAAAGCGGCGCCGGCCCTCAATGTCACCGGCGTGGTGCAGCCCGATATCGCGCGCGCCGTGCCCGTGATCTCGCTAGCCGCCGGACGAGTTGTGGAAATTAAGGCCAGGCTGGGCGACACCGTGAAGAAGGGCCAGTTGCTGCTGAGAGTTCAGAGCAACGATGTTTCCGGAGCCTACCAGGTGTATCGCAAGGCCGTGAACGACGAACTGCTGGCGCGACAACTGCTCGAACGGCAGCAGATTCTTTACGATAAAGGCGCCGTCGCCAAAAGCGCGCTTGAACAAGCCGAAAACACAGCACAGAACGCCAAAGCCGGTTTGGATGCCGCCACCGAACAGTTGCGGCTTCTCGGCATTGACAAAGATCATCCATCGGGAATCGTCGACATCCTCGCTCCCATATCGGGCGTGATCACCGAGCAGCAAGTTACCAACGCGTCGGGCGTGCAAGGATTGGGCTCCCCGAATCCCTACACCATCTCTGATCTTTCCTATGTCTGGATCATCTGCGATGTTTACGAAAATGATCTCGACGCCGTGCACGCCGGTGAGTACGCGGATATCCGCCTGAATGCCTACCCCAATCGGGTCTTCAAAGCCCGGATCGACAACATCCTGCCCGTTCTCGATCCCAATATCCGCACTGCGAAAGTCCGGCTTGAAGTCGCCAACCCCGGAATGATGCGCGTGGGAATGTTCGTCACCGCGACTTTTTACGGGAAACAACCCGAAACCCACGTTGCCGTTCCCGCCGCCGCCATTCTGCACTTGCATGATCGCGAGTGGGTTTACACCCCAGTTCCAAGTACAAAGACCGTGGGACATTTCAAACGCCTCGAGGTGGTTACGGGAAACATGCTTCCGGGAAACATGCAGGAAGTCGTTTCCGGTATTAAGCCCGGAGATCAAGTGGTTTCGAACGCCTTGGTACTGCAAAACACGGTGGAGCAATAGGTGGAGCAATAAATGATTCGCCGCGTCGTTGATTTTGCTCTCGACAACCGCCTGCTGGTGTTGGCCTTTGCGCTGATACTTTTTGCCGGCGGCATCGTCGCGTTCCATGATCTTCCCATCGAGGCTTATCCCGACGTAGCCGATAACTACGTTGAGATCATCACGCAATGGCCGGGGATTTCGGCGGAGCAAATCGAACAGCAGGTCACGATTCCGCTCGAAATCGTCATGAACGGCATCCCGCATGTGGTGCATCTGCGTTCGTTTTCGCTCTTTGGACTCTCAGACCTGAAGCTGATTTTCGACGAAGAATCGGACAACGACTGGAACCGGGAGCGGGTTCTGGAGCGCCTGAGCCAAGTTACGCTGCCGCCGGGCGTCAACCCGCAAATGGGCACGGACTGGAGCCCGGTCGGCCAGATCTATTTCTTCACTTTGCACAGCACGAATCCGGCCTATGACCCCATGGAACTGAAGTCCCTTGAAGACTGGGTCGTCGAAAAAAGCTTCAAATCTGTGCCCAACATTGTCGACGTCGCCAGTTTCGGCGGCCCCACCCGCGAATACCAGGTACGCGTTGACCCCAACAAACTGGTCGCCTATGGCCTGAGCCTGGCCCAGGTCGAACAGCAACTCACAAACAACAACGTCAACGCCGGCGGAAGCTTCATCCAGGAAGGTCTGCAGCAGATCAACGTCCGCTCCGTCGGATTGGTCGACCGTGCTCAGGACATCGAGCGCACGGTCATCATGACCAGGAATGGTACGCCGCTGCGGGTGAAGGACATTGCGGTCGTTTCGCAAGGTCCTAAGATTCGGCTCGGTCAGTTTGCGCGAGCCCTTCACCGCGAGGACGGCAGGATCATCGATAACGATGATGTGGTCTCAGGCATCGTGCTGTTGCGCAAAGGCGCAACGGGCGAGAAGGCGCTCGCGAACATTCATAGAAAAGTTGAAGAACTCAACGATCACATCTTGCCTCCGGGAGTTAAGATCGTCCCTTTCCTCGATCGCAGTCTTCTGGTTCACTACACAACCTACACCGTGCTTCACAATCTCACCGAAGGCATGATCCTGGTATCGGTGATTCTGCTTCTATTTCTGGGCAATGTTCGTGGCGCCCTCATCGTCGCCGCGACCATTCCGTTTGCTTTACTATTTGCCGCCATTTGTCTGAACTTGATGCGCATTCCCGCCAATCTGCTATCCCTTGGCGCACTCGACTTCGGTGTAATCGTGGAAGGCGCCATCGTGTTGATCGAAAACATTGTGCGCCATTTAAGCCACACCGATGGGATCAAGACCTCTACCGAACGAATCAGTTTTGCCTCGCATGAAGTACAGCGACCGGTGTTCTACGCCATCGTCATCACCATAACCGCCTTCTTGCCGATCTTTACGCTGCAACGTGTCGAAGGCAGGCTCTTCCACCCCATGGCTTGGACCGTAGCCTTCGCGCTGCTGGGTGCGTTGCTGTTCTCGATCCTGGTTGCACCCGTGTTGGCCAGTTTCGCGTTCGCCAAAGGAGCCCACGAATGGCGTAACCCGGTCATGAGCTTCGTGACGGAACGATATCGCGTTGCCCTCCGCTGGGCGATCCGCCGTCGTTTGATCACAGTCGGTGTGTGCGTGCTTCTGGTGGCCTTTGGGAATTACCTCGCCTTCAGCGGCATCATCGGTTCCGAATTCCTGCCTCATTTGGATGAAGGTGCACTCTGGGTTCGCGGCACGCTTGCGCCCAGCACTGGCCCAGACGAGGGCATCCGGGTCGCGAACCAGGCGCGAATCGTGCTTTGCTCTTTTCCTGAAGTACCGCAATGCACCAGCCAAGTGGGGCGTCCCGATGACGGAACGGATAACACCGGCTTCTTTAACACGGAGTACTTCGTGGACTTGAAGCCGAAAGAAGAGTGGCGGCCTGTCTTTCACCAAAACAAAGACCAATTGATCGCCGCCATGCAACGCGAACTCGACAAAATCCCCGGTGTCGTATGGGGCTTTTCTCAGCCCATCGAAGACAATATGGAAGAAGCCGTCAGCGGAGTGAAAGGCGCGCTGGCCACCAAGATCTATGGCGACGATTTGAAAGTTCTGGAGCAGAAGAGCGACGAAATCGTCAGCATTATGCGAAAAATCAATGGCATTGAGGACCTTGGAGTTTTTCGTGTGCTCGGCCAGCCCAACCTGAACGTGACCGTGGACCGCGAGGCGGCCGCCCGTTACCAGATCAACGTCTCCGACGTGCAGGATGCGGTGCAGACAGCGGTTGGCGGAAACGCGCTCACCCAGGTACTCAAGGGCGAAGCGCGATACGACCTCGTAATGCGCTACCTCCCGCAGTACCGCGACACGAAGGAAGCAATCGAGAACATTCGTCTCCTGTCGCCCTCCGGGGAACGAGTGTCGCTGGCACAGCTCTGTAAAATCAGCGAGACCGATGGCGCTTCGGAAGTCTATCGCGAGGGCAATCGTCGCTATGTTGCCATCAAGTATAGTGTCCGCGGCCGCGACCTCGGCAGCACCGTGGAAGAGGCGATCAAGAAGGTGAACGAACAGGTCAAATTGCCTACCGGATACAGTATTGATTGGGAAGGCGAATACAAGAGCCAGAAGAGAGCCAACGCGCGCCTGCTGATCGTGCTCCCGATTACCATCCTCATTATTTTCATCATCCTTTACACCATGTTCAAATCCTTCAAATGGGCGCTGTTGATTATGGCGACGGTTGCTATCGCACCCATTGGCGGTCTGCTTGCTCTTTGGTTCACCGGTACCAACTTTAGTGTCTCCTCCGGCGTGGGTTTCCTGGCGCTGTTCGGCGTGTCCGTACAAACTGGAGTCATCATGCTCGAATACATCAATCAGCTTCGAGCACGGCGCTATACCATCGAGGAGGCCGCAGTTGAGGGCGCAGTTCTGAGACTGCGCCCCATCATGATGACCATGCTGGTGGCAACTCTGGGATTGCTGCCCGCCGCTCTCTCGCACGCCATTGGTTCCGACTCGCAGCGTCCGTTCGCAATCGTAATCGTCGGAGGCCTCATCGCCGCCCTCATTATGAGCGTCTTCCTGCTGCCCACCTTATATGTGTGGATCGCGGGCGAACGCGACGTGCTGCCCGCGTCCGAAGAGGGGTTCGAGGTGGGCGAGCACGTGGACTAACCGGTGATCGGTTCCGGGGGCCGCATCGAATCTCTGATGCTGGACGCCGGATTGTCTATCCCTTTTGGCTTCTGTCGGCGCTGAGGATACACTACGTGGGGGTTCTAGGCCTGTGGCGACGGTTCGTCCTATGGTTCGTCTTCTGGCCTTTCTGCTGGCTGCCGGCCTCGCAGACGGCCAAAGTGCACAACCCGAAGCCCAGACCGAGCCGCTGAAGGCCGACGACATCATGGCGCGGGTGGCGGCTAACCAAGATCGCAGCGAAGCATTGCGGAAAGAATACGTCTACAAACAGCACATCCACATCGCGACCCATAAGCCCAAGAGCCGAATGATGCGCGAAGAGACCGCCGATTACGACGTGGCGCCGCTGCCGGACGGGACCGAGAAGCGGCTCAAATTGCTAACCGGGCGCTATTGGAACAAAGGCAAGTACGTGGACATTCAAGGCGAGCCTGTGCCTGACGCCGGCAGCAAGGATGCGGATTTGATTCACAACTTGCGCAACCACGAGCCTGTGCCCGAGGCGGGCAGAACGGATGCGGATTTGATTCACAACTTGCGCAACAACCTGTTAAACGACAAGTCCAAGGACGGTTTGGCGCGCGACCTCTTCCCGCTGACGTCCGAGGAGCAGAAGGGCTATGAGTTCAAGCTTCTTGGGCAGGAGGTTGAGGCCGGGCGCAACGTCTACCACATCGCCTTCTCGCCCAAGGACGAGGGAGAACCGACGTGGGCGGGCGAAGCTTTTATCGATACCGCAGAATTCCAGCCCGTTAGGGTGTTCACCAGGATGTCGCGGCGTATCCCACTTTTGGTGCGGACGATGTGGTTCGATCTGCCTGGATTCGGCTTCAACGTGGTCTACAAGCGGCTGGAGGACGGAGTGTGGTTTCCTTCGAGCTTCGGGACGGAGTTCCAAATGCAGTTTGGGCCGCTGTTCTTCTCCAATCGGGACATTTCGATTTGGCTGGAGAATTCGGGGTTTGAACATACGCATACGGAGACCAAGTGAAGGTTGTGGGGCCGGCGACCGGCAAGGGAGAAAACAGATACACCGCACTAAGGATTTGGCGGATTGTGTATCCTGAACAGTTATATTTCTTGCGGTTGCTCCACGTTTCGCGCTTTTCGAGACGTGAGGCGCCGAGCGCCCACACATGCCCGAAGAATCCGATCCAGACATAAAACAGCTACTGGCCCGCCACGAGCTCGACCTCAATCGGCTGAAGGACGCCTTCGGCTTGCTGGGCGTCAGTGCCTGCTCCTGGTGTAAGAAATTCTCTCGCCGCTCCGATCCCGGCGCCCTCTTCGATGCCGGCGAACTGGTTTGCTACGGCTGCATTCCCGACTGGTGGACGCACTGCTGCACCCAACTCAGCACGAAAGACCGCGAAGACCTCGAAGGCAAGCTCGTCTACTGGCTCCGCGGCAACCATCATGCCGAATTGTTCAAGGATCCGGCCAAGCTGCCGGAAAGTTCATTGCAGGAACTGAACCTTGTCGCCAGCTGCCTGGAATGCCGTGGAACCGGAAAGTCCATGGGCGAGGAACGCTGCCGCTACTGCGCTGGCCGCGGCACAGTGTGGGTCATCGTTTCCCGAAAGCAGGTTTAGAGTAGGAGCTGGGAGCGTCGATTGAGCTGAGATTTGAAACCTGAGAGACGAACGGCGATTACGGTTTCTTGCTTTTTGAGCGTGCTTCCACTAGATTTCATATTTCCCTAGTCTGATGAGCGGGCAAGCCGCAAACTTGCCTCCAGGAGTAGTCGGTATGAAGCGGAGTTATATTGGGCTCGCCTTGGGCGCGCTGGTAGCGGTGGGAGCGGTGCTGAGCACGCCGAGTTGCGGGCACGACCAGAAGCTGGTGAGCCTTGAGATTCAACCCGCAACATTTACTTTTCTGGAGCCGTATCCGACGGGGACTGAACAGTACACCGCGATCGGAACGTATATCCATCCCCCGGCGACGATGGACGTCACCAGTCAGGCGACCTGGAAGATTGATGATGGTGTGGTTACGATGACGACCCCCGGCTTGTTCACTCCGTCAGCTCCGCCAGCAGGCTCGCCACCAGGTACGCTACCACCGTGCGGTGGTGGGAATATCTCGGCTAGTGTTCCTGAAGGCACGGGCGGTGCGTCGAACATTGTAGTTGCATATGCAACCGTAACCGTGGATAATCCGACCGTTGCGACTTGCCCAGGTGGCAACACGGAAGGGACGTTAAGCGTCCAGATCGCACCCAGCGTGACCCCCGCGGCGGGAACGGTGATCAGCAGTTTGTACGGAATCAATTGCCCGTCGGTTACATGCATCGCCGTGGTCCCCGTAGGGGCTTCGGTCGCACTCACGGCCACGCCCGCCTCGGGTTACAGCTTTCTAATGTGGACGGGCTGCACTACGTCTAGTGGAAACGTCTGCGACGTCACCATCCCAGTCGGCGGCGTTGGAGTGGTAGCGACATTCCAACCAGACTGAGTACTAAGAAATTCCGCCGCTACTCATCTGTCAGCAGCTTGCCCAGCGTAGGCTTGTGCTTCTCGGCCTTCGTCTTCTTGGCGACGACGAGCTGTGACGGTTTCGGACTCCCCACGCGTTCGCGGGCCATTTCGCGGACGATCTTGGCGGCGGAGAAAACTTTTTTCTTGCGCTTGCGTGGCATGGCAGTAATCCCCGCATCTTCGCACACTCGACCCGCAAAAGTGCAATAATCTGAGGTTGGCGTAGCGTGGTGCCCACAAGTTCGTGGCATAAATCCACGCTGTCATCCTGAGCGAAGCGAAGGACCTATGCATTCCGGCGCTGCGAGAAAATGCATGGGTCTTTCCCCTTCGACTCCGCTCAGGGTTAAGATGACAACTCAAGCTGATGTCGCCGATTGTTCGGGACACTGCACTGGTTTCGAGGCCTAATATATGGATGAGCGTGAATTTTTTGACGAACGGTCTGATAAAAAGCCGGCAAGTTTGAGTTGTCCGCACTGCCACCAGTCGGCGGAGTATGAGATCCAGTGGCTGGTGCGCATGAAGAAGAAGAGTCTCCCGCCACGGGCGGACGATCGCGACCGCGCGAAATTCGCCAAAGCACAGTCTTACATGCTGCGCCGGGACGACATGATGATGTGTAAGAACATGCGCTGCCGCAAGCGCTTCGAGATTACGGGCGTGCAAAGCGTCGCGTTTCTGCAGGATGGTCTGCCGGCCGCTGGTCACTGATTTCCGCCCGTTGAGAACCCGGCAGAATCTCGACCTCCAACCATTCAAACAACATCGTTGGTCAGTCAATTCCGGGAAATGATCGAGCCAGAAGGCGGTCAGCGTTTAGCGGAGGCGCGGTTGGCAACGAGTGTGGCCGCGAGGCGGCGGACACTGTGCAGCAACTGGCCCAGCGCTTGCGAGGCTGGAGTGGAAAGAGGCGACGGCTTTGTTCGCGGAGCGTCGCTGTAGCCCTCCTTTTCCATTTTCCTTGCGGCGGCGGCCAAGCGCTTCGTACTTGTATCTTCCATGGCCATGAAGCAGAAGGCCTGGGCCAGCGGCACGCCATCGGCGCCCGTCTGCAGAAATTGAATATGCGCGCTGACTTTGCCGAAGTCCGTTCTTATAGCAATGTCACCGATGGTTCCGCGGCGAATCGGACCTCTGGAAAGAATGGCCGATCCTCCGGTGAGAGATAGGCGCTGCAGCACGCCAACGAAGGGAGTGCCGTCGATAAAAAATAGCGCGCGCTCGCGATTGGGAATCCGGATGCGCGGAGCCCGGGGACTTTTGCGCGGCTTCTGAACCTTCTTCACGATAACTCAGCATCGCAAGCGGCAAGAGCGCGGTCAAGGTTACCGCCGTTTGTGGCTGGGTGGGGTAAACTCCGCTTTCGTACCAGGCCTCAGCCATGCCGAATTCATGCAGGATATCGCGTTAGCGGATGCCGAGTCCTTGAGGCCATGCGCCTCTCCTTAGTGGCTGGACACCGAACACGTGCCGCGCCTCACGCACAGTATCGCCCCGCTGCATCTCCTCGTTTATACTAATGGGTTTCACAGTACCAGTTGACCGTTGCAAGGGAGTCGATCCGTGAAGATTCTGGTTTGCATGAAGCAGGTGCCGCAGAAAGACGCTCCGCTGAAGCTGAATGAAGCGGGGACGTGGATCCGCGAAGATGTTTCCTATGAAGTGAATGAGCCGGACGCGTTCGCGCTTGAAGAAGCGTTGCGGCAAAAGGAAAAGCACACAGGCGAGGTCGTGGTCGTCACCGCCGGGCCGGCGCGGGCGTTGCAGGTGTTGCGCGAGGCGCTGGCGAAAGGCGCGGATCGGGCCATCCATCTCGAGGATCCCGCTTTTGTCGGCCTCGATGCCTTCAACACCGCGCGCGCGATCGCAGCGGCCATCAAGGACGAGAAGTTCGACCTGATCTTCACCGGCCTGCAATCGGACGATTACGGATATGCGCAGACCGGCGTGATTCTGGCGCAGATTCTTGGCTTGCCGCACGCGACCATCATTATGCAGATTGAAAAGACTGGCGGCGGTATCCGCGTAAAGCGCGAACTGGAAGCCGGGTTCTTTCAGTTTGTCGACATGCCTCTGCCAGCCGTGCTGACCATCCAGTCGGGCATTAACAAGCTGCGCTACGCGACGCTGATCGGGATCAAGCAGGCCAAAACCAAGCCGCTGCGCAAGGTAACGCTGGGGGAAGTGCAGTCGGCGTTGGGTGGAAACATGGGCGGAAATTTGCAGAAGATCGAGAAGCTCTACGTGCCGCAGAAGACGAAAAATACCGAGTTTCTGGAAGGCCCTCCGGCGGAAGTGGCCAAAAAGCTGGTGGACAAACTGAAGAATGAAATGCGGGTAATTTGAGAACTGGGAACCGAGAACTGATTTTATGGACACAATTCTAGTAATCGTCGAACAGCGTGAGGGAAAACTAAACCGCGTCTCCTGGGAGACGATTGCCGCCGGACAGGCGATTGCCGCTCAGACCGGATGGACGCTGGAAGCGGCCGTGATCGGCTCTGGCGTAGCTGCCATCGCAAGCGAGGTAGCGGCAAAAAAGCTTGCCAAAGTGTACGACATCGAGTCGCCGCGGCTCGAACCCTACACTCCGGACGCGTTCGCCTATGCGTTGCAGGAGTTTTTGGGGAAGCATCCGGCGAAGCTGGTGCTGATGCCGCATACCTACCAGGTGCGGGATTTTGTGCCGAAGCTGGCAACCGCCTTGCAAACCACGGTCATCAGCGACGCGATCGGATACAGGTATGAAGGCGGCAAGCTCGTGTTCACGCGGCAAATGTTTCAGGGAAAGTTTGTGGCCGACGTAAGTTTTGCGGGCTCGGGGCCTTGTTTTGTCACGTTTCAAAACGGCTCGTTCCGCGCCGATAAGGTCGAAGCGGGCGCAACGACGACGCCGGTTGAAACCGTCAACGTCGAGGTTCCGGATAGCATTGTGCGCAACCAACCGCAGGCAGTTTTCAAGGAGGCCAAGCAAGCGGTCGATCTTACGCAGGCCGAAATTATCGTTTCGGTCGGGCGCGGAATCAAAGAGCAGAAGAATATCGAACTGGCCAAACAGTTGGCGGATGCGCTGGGCGGTGAGCTCGCGGCGTCGCGTCCGATCTGCGATAACGGATGGTTGCCCATGGACCGGCAGATTGGATCGTCGGGGCAGACAGTCGCTCCGAAGCTGTATCTGGCGCTCGGAATCTCGGGAGCGATCCAGCATATTGTCGGCATGAAGGGATCGAAGAGCATCGTGGCCATTAACAAAGACTCCGAGGCGCCAATTTTTGAGATTGCCGATTTTGCCGTCGTCGGGAATCTGTTCGACATCGTGCCACCGCTGATTGAAGAAATCAAAAAGGCGAAAGGGTGACCTAGCGCGAGACCTGACGGCCGCCAACTTCGCATCTCGATATTTCTTTTCTTTACTACAGCTGTCCGTCGGCGGCTGACTCGGGCAGATATTTTTCCGGCGATCTTTCTCCCTGCGCTCCCTGCGCGCTATCATTACCGTCGCCTTCGGCGGTCAGGTCGTCGTATTCGCGTCCCTCGACTGAGGACCAGGCCGAAGCTCCCAGCGGACGCCGCGCCACCGACTGGCGATCGATGACTACTTGCGTGGGCAGCTTCGGTTCGAGCGAGGTGCGCTGCAGGTTCATGGACGCGGTCTGCAACGCGTAAAGGATAAGAGCGGCTTGCTTGTGGTCGATTTCCAGACACACCAAGCGCTCGACTACCTTGGCCAGAGTAACCTGGATGGAATCTGCGTCTTCGAGAGTAGGCAGCGGCTGAAGCCACTCATGGTTGTTTTCCAGAGCTTCCAGTTGCTGGTAGTGGTAGCGGATGTGGTAGTAACAATACTTGGTCTCGCGCAGCGACGGCGATCCGCACTGCGTACCGTTCACTCTAATGTGCTGACAGCGCGCAATTCTATTCGGGTATAAGGCCATTTTTTGCTCCACGTATGAAATATGAATGCGTGAAATATGAAGAAAGTCGGAGGCGCGGGCTTTATGTTTACTACCTGGTACCGGGTACCCCCCTCCCCCCCACGCTAGTGAAATGATGGGCTTGGCGGGAGATTTTGGGAGTGGTCTTTGAAACCAAAGGAGTTATATCAAAGTATGGCGGAATAAGGAGTTACGAATTTTTTGTATGAAAAGTGGTCTTTTTGGCCAGGTAGAGGTCGATGGTGCCCATTCAATTTTCAAAGAACACTGAGATGATTTTGGGGCAGTATCGCACAGCCCGCCGGTGGCGACGGGCGCACGCTTCGCTGCCTCAATCAGGGCGCTAGTTTTACACGGGCGGAATGAGTTGTCTGTGATGCAGGTACAGGAATTTTGTGATGAAAGAATGGGGATCGTGAGCGGGACAAGGGGTGCTTCCGTCGAGAGTGTTGCCGGGGTCGAGGGCCCACTCATTCGCAAAGTGCGCGAATGAATGGGGCACCCGCTTGTCTGGGGCGCCCGGCTAAGGCAATCTGCAGGATCAGCAAGGACCAGTCCGAAATTTTAATCTCCCTGTCACATTCGGGTGCTAGTTTAGTCGGCGGCTCCTGGAGCCAAAGAAATTGGGTATATAGTGTTTGGCACGTTGTGCCACGATGTAAGGAGGCGCTGAATGCCCACTTTGAAAATCAGGACAGCTGTATCTTGGTTACTCGCACCCCTGCTTTTGATCTCGACCCTGCCTGCGTGGGGCGCCGACAAGGGCAAAGACGAAGAGACCATCGAGAAGGCCACCGCAGTGTTACAAGCAATGCTCGACAGCAAGGTCGTTCCAGCCAGCCTACTGGTGACCGCTAATTGCGTCCTCGTTTTGCCCGGCGTGAAGAAGTTCGCCGTTGGTGTTGGAGGGAGCGGCGGCCGTGGCCCAATGACTTGCCGCAAGGGCAAGAACTTTAGCGGCGACGAATGGTCAGCGCCTGCCATGTACACCGTTGGTGGCGCCAGCGCCGGTCTGCAACTGGGTGGCTCGTCCACCGATGTTGTCCTTCTTATGATGGCGCCCTCGGCAGTGAATAAGGTACTGGAGAGCAAGATCAAGGTTGGCACCGACTTAACCGCGGCGGCGGGCCCCAGCGGCGCCACCTCTACCGGATCGGTCGGCGGTGCCGAGATTGTGACCTATGGCCGGGCCAAGGGACTTTTTGCCGGCATGTCACTGAACGGCGCCAGTCTAGAGCCGGACTCTAGCGCCGACCAGCGCCTTTATGGCAAAGCCGTCGGCGCACGCCAGATCGTGCTCGATAACGCCGTCCAGGCTACGCCCGCGGGCCAGTCTCTGGTTTCGCTGCTAGAGAGGCTGGGCACATTCTGAAACTTGGCCAACGTCGCGTCTGTGCTGTATCGCCCGGTTGAAACCCGCCGCATCGTCGTCGACATTACGTCATGATACTGGCATTGGATCACCTCACATCGCATCCACTGATTCCGCACGAGGTTTTCCAGTCCCAGCAATAACGCTAACGACGCCCTTCTCCAACCCGTCTACGAAGGCAACTGAGTCTACTGGGCGGGTCATTGTTGTAACATCCCGATAGCACTCATCGACCGGGGTTTTGAGCGTTAACGCCTGTGGCTGTTGAAAAACTCCGTTTCCGCTCCAAACAAGCAAGATTTGGGGGATAGAAAATGTCTAGGCGACCCGAGAAAGTCGCTTGTAGGGCTTCCTGACGCGATTTCATTTTTGCGAATTTCGCGGGAAGGAGTTTTTCAACAGCCACGCCTGGTTACGTCAACTATACTTGCCTGTGTGAAATGTGCCCTTGAGATGGCGGCGTGTGCAATCTAGACCATCCTTCGTCTCCCCGAAAAATAATTAATTAAATTCCGTTCTCATGTCGATTCGGCCACACCGCGTTCGACGTATCAGCAGAGAGCCAGTACGATAGCGAGCAACAGCGATCCAACTGGCTCTCAACCATCGTTCAACCCAAAGGAGATCTCGCAATGCGATTCATGGTCATCGTCAAAACAACCCCAGAGTCAGAAAAAGAAGGCGCCCTCCCCGATCCACAGCTCCTGCTCGAGATGGGCAAGTACAACGAAGAGCTCATGAAGGCTGGCGTCCTGCTCGCCCTTGATGGCCTCCATCCCAGCTCCAAAGGCGCACGCGTCAAATTCTCCGGCAAGTCTCGTACCGTCGTCGACGGCCCCTTCACCGAGGCCAAGGAGCTCATCGCCGGCTTCTCGATCTTGCAGGTCAAGTCCCTCGAAGAGGCCATCGAGTGGGTCAAGCGTGGCCCCAACTGCGGCCCCGGCGACTACGAAGTCGAAATCCGCCAGGTCTTTGAGATGGAAGACTTCGCACCCATCCTGACCGAAGAGCAGATCAAGCACAAAGTAGTGAAACGGGCTGAGCTGCCAAATCAGACCGCCAACAAATAGCCGCACTTGCACCACGGATCGAAAGCTGGTGTGATCGGTAGCAGTGTCCGCTACCGATCCACATCACGCCACACACCGCACCATCGAAGCCGTCTGGCGCATCGAGTCCGCGCGGGTCATCGCCGGACTCACGCGCCTCACCCGCGATGTCGGCCTGGCCGAAGACCTCGCGCAAGAGGCACTCGTTGCCGCACTCGAACAGTGGCCGCAATCTGGCGTCCCCGATAATCCCGCGGCATGGCTCACCGCAACCGCCAAACGCCGCGCCATCGATCTCTTCCGCCGCAACGCCGTCGCCGAGCGCAAACACGAAGAGCTCGCCCGCGAACTCGAAGCCCTCGAACAAACCTCGCCCGACCTCGACTCCACTCTCGACAACACCATCAGCGACGACCTCCTCCGCCTCGTCTTCATCGCCTGCCATCCCATCCTCCCCACCGAGTCCCGCGCAGCCCTCACCCTCCGTCTCCTCGGAGGCCTCACCACCGACGAGATCGCCCGCGCCTTCCTCACCCCCGAACCCACCATCGCCCAGCGCATCGTCCGCGCCAAACGCACCCTCGCCGACGGGCACATCACCTTCGAGGTTCCCCGCGGCCCCGAGCTCGCCGCCCGCCTCTCCTCAGTCCTCGAAGTCATCTACCTCATCTTCAACGAGGGCTACTCCGCCACCACCGGCGACGACCTCATGCGCCCCGCCCTCTGCGAAGACGCGCTCCGCCTCGGCCGCATCCTCGCCGAACTCACTCCCACCGAACCAGAAGTCCACGGCCTGGTCGCCCTCATGGAGATCCAGGCCTCCCGCACTCGCGCCCGCGTCACCTCCACCGGCGAACCAGTCTTACTCTTCGATCAAAACCGCACCCAATGGGATCAACTCCTAATCCATCGCGGACTAGCCGCAATCGAACGCGCTCATAAAATCAACACCACCCGCGGCCCCTATCTCCTCCAGGCCGAGATCGCCGCCTGCCACGCCCGCGCCCGCATGCCATCCGAAACCGATTGGCACCGCATCGTCGTCCTCTACACCGAACTCGCCGAGCTCACTCCATCCCCCGTCATCGAACTCAACCGTGCTGTAGCCGTCTCCATGGCCCACGGCCCCCAGGCCGCCCTCACACTCGTAGACGCCCTCGCTTCCGAACCCTCTCTCGCGCGCTACCATCTTCTCCCCAGCGTCCACGCCGACCTCCTCTACAAACTAGGCCGCCACGCCGAAGCCCGCACCGAGTTCGAACGCGCCGCCGCCCTTACCCGCAACGCCCGCGAACGCGACCTCCTCCTCACCCGCGCCGCATCCTGTGCGACTGACCCAACTAACCCTTAGGGAAAATAACAAACGGCTGCATCCCGCAGAAATGCCGGCCGATTTCCGGTCGCCGCAAACTGCCCAGATTGGCGAAATATCCCGATTTCACTCATTGACCCGGATCGACGCAATTTTCAATGAGTGTAAACGTCTGTGGGTGTTGAAAAAGTCCGTGATCGGGGTGTCTTTTCGGCGGTGGTGATCGCGGCTGCCGAGTTTTTCTTCTCACCTCAGCTAAGAGGCGGTTTCCAGGGTGGGAGTTGTCGGTTGGCTGAGGAACCGCACTAGTCGCTTGATGTTCTGGGCCACGGCTGCCAGAAAGAACTGCTCCCGCACGAACCTTAGTCTCCGCAGACGGAGGCGACGCAATCCGATTTGATTCTTGAGTTCTGCGAACAGGGCTTCCACCTTCTTTCTTTCCCGCTGTGCCTTCGCAAACTCTGGCGTGTTCGCCAACTCCCGTGCGCGTTGCCGGGCGGGTTCGTCCATGTGGATGGCAAGAAAGCGAAACGCTCCGCTAGTGCATTGGGCTTTTAGCGCACACGCACCGCAACGTTTGCGGGTCCCGATGTAGGCGTAGGTGCGGTTCCGCAGGTTGCGGCCACCATAGTTCAGTTGCTGCCCCGCAGGACAGCGATAGCTGTTGCTTTCGGGTTGATAGGTGAACCGCTCGGGACCGTAGAACGGACTGTTCTTTCTGTGGATACTGTCGCGGGTTCGCATATAGGGCGTGATGTTCCGATCCGCCAACCATTGCAAGAACTCGCCGTTCCCGTAGGTCGTGTCGGCCGCCACCGATTCTGGCTCTTGTCCCTCGCCATTGCGCGAAACGTGTGAGCATGTCTTGCGCAGCCACGGTTTCCTGACTCATGCGCGCCGCCGTGGCTTGCACTCCTACAATCACGCAACTGTGGTTGTCGACCAGATAGTTGTCGTAATACCCCAGCCGGGCCGGCGTGCCGCCCTTGGTCGCATAGGTGGAATCTGGATGCGTGGTCGACACCTGGTCTTGTTGATGCACTGGTTCTTCCACCGGGTTCTGCTGTTCCAGTTCTTCCACATACTGACGCACCGTCTGGTTGACCTGCGCCGCTTCCAGCAGTTGCCCCCGCGGAATCCGGCTCTCCTTCGCCGCATTGGCCTCTACGAAACTGCCATCGACTGACAGGTGCTTGCCCTGCACCAATCCCACTTCCACACACTGCTTCACGATCTGCTCAAACAGCTCCTCGAACAGCTTCGATTCCTGAAACCGTCCATGTCGGTTTTTCGAAAACGTGGAGTGATGCGGAATCTCCTGGTCGAAGCCCAAACCGGTGAACCAGCGCCACGCCAGATGCATGCGCAGTTCCTCGATCAGCTTGCGTTCGCTGGTGATGCCGTACAAATAGCCGATCAGCAGAATGCGCAGCAAGAGTTCGGGATCAATGGAAGGACGGCCGGTATCGCTGTAACTCGCTTTCAGCCTCTCCCGCACAAAGGCAAAGCTGATGTGCTTTTCAATCAGCCGCAGCAGGTGGGTCTCAGGAACTTGATCTTCCAGGCGGAAGTAGTAGAACAACGCTTCAGAGCGGTCGTGTTGCCCCATCATGATCAGCAGGCCTCCGACGATGAGAATCCAACAGAGCATGGGCAGGATCACTTTCTTCTAACATGCTTCTGCTGAATTCCACCTGCTAATCTCAGTGACTTTTTCA
>CAVSWK010000020.1:0-332517 GCA_963731525.1 uncultured Acidobacteriaceae bacterium | reverse complement strand
ATGTTGAAGGACCAGTCGCAAACCCTGCGCGTAGAGGACATCGAAATCGATGCTGATTCGCCTTGGGTGGGCAATCCTCTAAGCGAAATCGGAATTCAGTCCAAGCACAACCTCTTGGTGCTGGCGGCGAAGAGCGGGGGAGGAGCAGCGGGTCCCAAGTTGTGGGTGAATCCTCCGGATAAGCTGGTGATCCGAGCCGGCACCGCGATCATCGTTATGGGCGATGTTAAAGATATTCGCAAGGCACGTAACGAAGCCAGATCGGTCGGCATAACCACTTGAAAACTGGGGCAAGACAGCTCAACATTGCCCACTTGCTCGGGGTGCCACCCAGACCCTTCGTGACGATCCGGCTGGGAGTTGCCGGGGATGCCGCTGCACATCGATGGCAGCGGACAATCCTATTTCATAGGCGGCACATACGGAATATAGCGGGCAAACAGCCAGCACAGGAAGAACACGACCGGTATGTGAACCATCAACTGCAGCACTCCGTATCCCACAATGTCCCTGGCCTTCAGTTTCAATATGCCCAGCAGAGGCAGCATCCAAAAAGGATTCACCAGATTGGGCAGCGCCTCTGAAGCGTTGTAGATCTGCACCACCCAGCCCAGATGCACCTGGTGCAGATTCGCGGCTTGCAGGACATACGGCGCTTCGATCACCCACTTACTGCCGCCGGAGGGAATGAAAACCCCGAGAACCGCCGAATACATCGCCACCAGCAGCGGATATGTGTTGTGGGTACTGATGGAAGCGAAAAGTTTCGCCAGCGCATCCGCGATCCCCGTGCCTACAATCATTCCGAAGATTACGGCGTAAAAGGGAAACTGGATCAGTACGCCGCCGGTGGCGGGAATGCACTCCGATACGGCGCGCATAAAGCGTTTCGGGCGCCAGTGCAATAACAGCCCGACCGTGATGAACATGAGGTTGTAAGTATTAAGGTCAAGCGCCGCCAGCGCACCCTGCGGCGACGTGCGGAACACGTCGACCAGATACCAGCACAACAGCGCGGCAACCAAAATTGTAAGCAGGGGACTGTATTCCAGCCACTCGCCGGGTTTGCTCTTGGCCTCCAGGCTGGAGCGAATCGGTTCATATTGAATGCCGTAGGATTCGGCCGTCCTGGCATTCTCTGGAGACGGCGTGGACAAGTAGGCGATCAGCACCGACAGCACGATCAGGATCGCCGTGGTCGCGATACTTTGCCACAAGAAGAGAGTTTGTGTTAGCGGGATCAGGCCGCTAATGTTGAACAATGATGGTGGCATGGAGGACTTGGTCGCCATCAGCATGGCGGCGGAAGAAGAGAGCCCCATCGCCCAGACGGCTCCCAGCCCGAGGTACGCAGCGGCGCCTGCGGCGCGGTAGTCCAATCCCTTGACGCGATGCGCCAGTTCCCGAACAAAGAGTCCACTGAAAATCAGGCTCAGACCCCAGGAGATCAGCGAGGTCAGCATGGAGAACAACGCCACCATGGCAACCGCTCCCCGCGGCGTCTTTGGAATTCCGGCCAGGGCGCGGATGGCGCGATACACGACCGGCGTCGAGGCGACAACATATCCGCCGATGATAATCATCACCATCTGCATGGTGAAAGGGACGAGAGCCCAGAAATTCTTTCCCCCCTGAATGGCGAGTTTAGTCGGAGCTTGACGAAGCAACAGGCCGACGACAAAGACCACCACGATGCCCAGCAGCGCAAAAATCAGCGGGTCCGGAAACCACCGCTCGCTCCAGTTGGCGAGCCCCAGGCCAAAGCGGACGAGGGGTTGCTCCTGAGTTGCCGGTTGCTTCTCTCGTGGCATGTGCATACTCGATCCTTTCGGCTCGCCAGCAGCATTCCTGCCGAGCCTTTGCAGGAATATGGCGGACATTGTAGCGCGTGTGGCGCACAAAGGAAGTGGCAGGGAAGTCCTTGTGCCGGATTCGAAGATGGGTGTAGGATGCGTGCGATTGGGCTGCAGTATCTGGCCACTACTTGCTTGAACTGGAGCATTTGTGAATACTCTCCCGATTTTGTTGGGTGCGCTGTGTGTGTACGCGCTCGCCTACCGTTACTACAGTGCTTTTATTGCCGCCAAGGCTCTGGCCCTCGATGATCGCCGCATCACACCAGCGCACACCTACGCAGACGGGCATAACTATGTCGCGTCACCACGATGGGTGCTCTTCGGACATCACTTCGCGGCCATCGCGGGAGCCGGGCCGTTGGTGGGGCCGACTCTGGCAGCGCAGTTCGGGTTTGCGCCCGGCTTCCTCTGGCTCCTGATCGGCGGCGTTCTAGCCGGGTGTGTGCAGGACTTCACCGTGCTGGTGGCTTCCATACGTCACCGCGGCCGCTCGTTAGCGGATATTGCCCGCACCGAGATCAGTCCGTTTGCCGGCCTCGTAGCGATGATCGCCGTGCTCTTTATTCTTCTGGTGACGCTGGCCGGCCTCGGCATCGTAGTGGTCAATGCGCTTTCCAATAGTCCGTGGGGTGTCTTCACGATCGGCATGACCATTCCGATCGCCGTCATCATGGGATTGTGGATGTTCAAAAGCCATGCCGGAAAGATTACGGTCACCGGCCCCAGTATCTTTGGTGTCGTGCTTTTGATCAGCAGCGTAATCGCCGGGCACTGGGTGGCGCAGAGCGGAGCGGCAGCGGCGCTTACGTTCACACCCCATCAGATCACGATCCTCATGGCCATCTATGGTCTTGTGGCTTCGGTTCTTCCCGTCTGGCTGGTACTGGAACCGCGCGACTACCTCTCGACCTACGTCAAACTGGGCACGATAGCCGTCCTGATCGTCGGTGTGTTCATAGTTCATCCCAACATTCAATTTCCGAACTTCACGCAGTTCGTTCATGGCGGCGGCCCGATTATCAAAGGAAAGCTGTTCCCATTTCTCTTCGTGACCATTGCCTGCGGTGCGATCTCGGGCTTTCACTCGCTCGTGTCCTCCGGCACTACGCCGAAGATGCTGGATAAGGAAAGCGACGCTCGCTTCATCGGCTACGGCGCGATGATCGCCGAATCGCTAGTGGGCGTGCTGGCTTTAATTGCGGCCTGCTCCATGTATCCGGGCGACTACTTTGGCATCAATACGACGCCCGCGGTTTTCAGCCACCTGGGCTTGACCACGGTCAATCTGGATATGTTCTCGCGGGAAGTCGGCGAGAAACTGGCGGGGCGGACGGGGGGAGCGGTCTCGCTGGCGGTCGGCATGGCACAAATCTTCCGCGGCATGCCTGGGATGGATCGTTTGATGGGCTACTGGTACCACTACGCCATCATGTTTGAAGCCCTGTTCATCCTGACGACGGTGGACACGGGAACCCGCGTGGCCCGCTACGTCCTGCAGGAACTCATGGGCAAAGTGCACAAGCCCTTCGGCAACAACGCCTGGTGGCCGGGAAATCTGATCACCAGTTCGGTGGTGGTCCTGGGCTGGGGATACCTGATCTACACCGGAAATATTTCCACGATATGGCCCTTGTTCGGAACCGGGAACCAGTTGCTGGCGACCATCGCGCTAGCGGTTACAACTACCTTCCTCATTAACATGGGCAAGCAGCAGTATGCCTGGATTACGGCCATTCCGATGTGCTTCGTGGGGGTCACTACAATTACGGCGGGAGTGCTCGGGATCAAGAACATTTTCTGGCCATTGACCTCCAAGCCCGGTCAGGTATTTACCGGCTACCTGGACTCAGTCCTGATGACCATCTTTATCGTGGGCGTAATTGTCGTTGTATTCGAGGCGGTGCGACGTTGGATCGCGGTGCTGAACGGTGCGTCCGCTCCTGTCGAGGCCTTCGGTCCTCCACTGACCGCTGCGGGCGAAGTGAAGATGGGTTGCTGCTAGGCACTGATCTACACACTTGAAAACAGGGAGTCGTCAGCCGCCCTAAGACCTGGCTTCGGTTCCTGGCTTGTGACCTGGATCACACGCATCGGTGAGCCACGTCGCATCTTGTGCTGAACGATGATATGAGAATTCCACTTTTCAAAGGGCGTTGTCGTTAGGACAACGCCGAGCTGAGAGACTTCGGATCCAGCTCTACACTCTTTCGCCGACTCGACGACTCTTCGATGTCGGTGCAGTCCAGTTAGTACGATTTCATGGGTGCGCCGCCGCTTGCGGCCAGTACAAACGAGGTGCTTATGTCCGTTGCAGGTAAACCTTCTTCCGCCCCAGCCTCGGCCATCAAGCCGGAAGCCGGAAGCCCGGTACTCGGCGTCCTGATGGCATTGGTTCTGGTCACCCTGGTCGTGCTGGCCTGGTCCGGCGTCACTCCCACCGCGCCTTGGGCGCAAGGCTACGACCCCTTCGGACACTGGTGGCTTTCCACGATTTTCGCCGCCTTCCCCATCGTCGTGCTCCTGGGGACCCTTGCGATCTTCCGCATGAAGGCGCACTACTCCGCCATTCTGGGTCTGGTCAGCGCCTTGCTTATCGCCGTTGGTATTTTCCATATGCCGGTCAAGATGGCCAGTATCACCGCCATCTATGGAGCCTGCTATGGACTGTTTCCCATTGGCTGGATCATCCTGAACGTGATCTTCCTGTACCGGATGACCCTGCAGACCGGCCGCTTTAAGGTCTTGCAGGAAAGCATGACGGGCATCACCCAGGATTGCCGCCTCCAACTGCTGCTGATCGCATTTTCCTTCGGTGCGTTCTTTGAGGGCGCATCCGGATTCGGAACGCCGGTCGCGGTAACCGCGGCGCTTCTGATCGGCTTGGGCTTCAAACCGCTGCAGGCCTCCGGTTTGTCGCTGATCGCCAACACGGCCCCGGTGGCCTATGGGGCACTCGGCACGCCCATCATTGCGCTCGCCGCGGTTACCGGCTTTTCAGAGATCACCCTGGGCGCGCAGGTCGGCCGCATCCTGCCATTCTTCTCCGTGCTGGTGCCCTTCTGGCTGGTGTGGGCCTATGCGGGGTACAAAGGGATGAAGGAAATCTGGCCGGCCGTTGCGATCGCTGGTGTCACTTTCGCCATCCCGCAATTCCTGGTTTCAAACTTCCACGGGCCGTGGCTGACGGACATTATTGCGGCCATCGTCTCGATGTTGTGCCTTATCGCGTTCCTCAAGGTATGGCGTCCGAAAACGATTTGGGGACACCAGGGCCACCAGGAGGGTGAGCAGCGCGAGGCTCGCGGTCATCACGGTTACAGCCGCGGCGAGGTCGCTCGCGCATGGCTGCCCTGGCTGGTACTCATGGTATGCGTTTTCTGCTGGGGCACGTTCACCGGCAAGAAGGTCATGAATACTCCGGAAAAGGTGTTCACATCTATGAGCACCTGGTCGACTCCGCCGAGCAAGATCACCAACCCGCAGTTTCCGGTGACTGGCCTCAACAAGTTGTCACAACGCATGCCCCCGGTGGTGGCGAAACCTACGCCTGAGGCCGCCGTGTTCGGCTTCAACTGGCTCTCGGCCACGGGGTCGGGAATCCTGTTCGCGGCGGTCATCTCCGGCTTCATCATGGGCCTCTCGCTCCCGAAGATCGTCGCCATGTGGTGGCAAACCCTGTGGCACGTACGGTTCTCGCTCATGACGATCGCTGCCATGCTCTCGCTCGGCATCCTGACCCGCTACTCAGGTGTGGACGCTACCATGGGCCTGGCGTTCGCGCGAACCGGGGTGATGTATCCGTTCTTCGGAACCCTGCTCGGATGGCTGGGCGTGGCGCTGACCGGTTCGGACACCTCGTCCAACGTGCTGTTCGGCAGCCTGCAGAAGATCTCCGCGCAGCAGATCGGGCTCTCTCCGATCCTGATGGGCGCAGCCAACAGTGCGGGTGGGGTCATGGGCAAGATGATCGATGCGCAGAGCATCGTCGTGGCCAGCACTGCCACCGAGTGGTACGGACACGAAGGCGACATACTGCGTTACGTGTTCTTCCACAGCATCGCGCTGGCAGCGTTGGTGGGAATCCTGGTGACCTTCGAAGCCTATGTATATCCGTTTACCCGTCTGGTGCTACGGTAGATGGTTCGCGAGATCGGGAGAAGCGATCTCATGAATCGGTTTGGGTAGGGCACGGCTTCAGCCGTGCCGCCCAGAGTCGAATAGGGACGCGGGCTTTGCAGTTTGCTGAGAAACTCAGGACTCGTATCAGGCCATCGCTTTAGCGATGCCGCAAGTTCTTCAATATCAGATGCTCTTAGGGGCTGGATATTACAAGTCAAGAGCGGTGGGCGCGTGGATCTGGCGGGCCGGGCAAGAATCTCCCATCGCCTAATAACAAGGTAGGGCTGTGAAAGGCAAAGTATCTCTATTCGTCCCGTGCTTCGTCGACCAGCTTCTGCCCGAGGTGGCGGTCGACACGGTCAAGGTGCTGCGCCGGATTGGCTACGCGGTTGAGTTCCCCGAAGATCAGACTTGCTGCGGCCAGCCTGCCTTCAACACCGGGTACTGGGACGACGCGCGGCCCTGTGCCGAGCATTTCGTTCGCGTCTTCAAGCATGCCGAAGTGGTCGTATGCCCCTCCGGTTCCTGCGTGACCATGATTCGCACTTTTTACCCGGAACTGCTGGCGGCCAGTTCGTTGCGTGAGGACGCCATCGCCTTAGCCAGCCGCACCTTTGAGCTTTCGGAATTTCTGGTGAAGGTCGCCGCTGTTACCCAGGTCGGCGCGACCTTTCCTCACTCGGTCACCTATCACGCTTCTTGCCACGGGCTCCGCGAGCTTCACATTCACGACGAACCTCTGCAGCTTCTGCGCCAGGTGAAGGGTCTGAAACTGATTGAAATGACTCGTTCCGAGGAATGCTGTGGCTTCGGCGGAACTTTTGCCGCCAAGTTTGCCGACATCTCCGCTGCCATGGGAAATTCCAAAGCTGAGAGTGTGGCCGCGACCGGCGCCGAGTTCGTGACTGCGACCGATCCCAGTTGTCTGTTGCACTTGCAAGGCATCCTGGGCAAACGCCGGGCGCCAACCCGCACCATTTATCTCGCCAGCATCCTTGCGCAGGAAAGTCAGTCGCAGGAGCAAACGTGAGCCAAACCGCGGCCCAACGCTTCCTGCAGGATGCTGCCGTAAAGTCGGCGGATTTGATGCACCGCGAAGTCATCCGGCGCGGTATGGACAGCTACGATGCTGCGCATCTTAAAGGCCGCGCGCGGATCAAAGATTGGGAAGCCGCTCGCCAACAGTGTCAGGAGATTAAGCGGGAAGCCATCAATCACCTCGATCGCTACCTGCTCCAGTTCGAAGAAAAAGTAATCGCGCGCGGCGGATATGTTTTCTGGGCCGCCAGTAGCGAAGAAGCCTGCGCCTATGTGAAAAATCTCGCCACCCGGCTCGGTGTCCGTACGGTGGTGAAGTCGAAATCCATGGTGACGGAAGAAATCCACCTCAGCCCTGCTCTGGAGAAGGCTGGTATTAAGGTCTGGGAAACCGATTTGGGCGAGTTCATTGTGCAGCTGCGCGAGGAACCGCCCTACCACATCGTCACCCCCGCCATGCATCTCAATCGTGGCCAAATCGCAAAGTTGTTTCGGGAGAAATTGGACCCAGAAATCGCCAGCGAAGATCCGGTGGATTTGATGGCGGCAGCACGCCGAATATTGCGTCAGGCCTTCTTTGCCGCGGAAATGGGTATTTCGGGCGCGAATTTTCTGGTGGCCGACGCCGGCGTAATAGCGATTTCCACCAACGAAGGCAACGGCCGCCTGTGCACCAGCGTTCCTCGCATTCACGTGGTGGTCACGGGCATTGAGAAAGTCATTCCCCGTCTCGAGGACTTGGCAGTCCTTTGGCCGGTGCTGGCTACATCCGGCACGGGGCAGGGGATCACGACCTACGGCACGCTGATCGGCGGTCCGCGCCAACTGGGCGAAGTGGACGGGCCGGAAGAATTCCACGTGGTGCTGGTAGACAACGGACGCAGCCAGTTGCTCGCCGACGCGGAACAACGCGAAGTGCTGCACTGCATTCGCTGTGGCGCCTGCTTGAACATCTGTCCCGTCTTCCGCCACGTCGGAGGACACACTTATGGCACGACCTATCCCGGACCGATCGGCAGTGTGCTGACGCCGCATCTGAATGGCATCAAGGAGTTCAAACATCTGTCCTATGCGTCCTCGCTGTGCGGCGCTTGCACCAGCGTTTGCCCGGTGAAAATCGATCTGCATCACCACCTGCTGCAAAACCGTCGCAACGCCACCGAGGCTGGAGCTACAAAGTCGAGTGAGCGGCTGATATTCCGCACATGGCGCCACGCCATGCTTCATCCGCGGATTTACGCGATAGGTGGCTGGTCGATGCGCAAGGCTCTTCGGATGATCTACGGACTGGGACTCGCGGGATCGATCCTCGACCCGATGCGAGTGTGGAACCGTTATCGCTCGCCGGTGCCGCTGCCGTCCGAATCATTTCGTGCGCGTTGGAGAAAAGACCGTGCCGCAGACTGAAAAAGCGCAAACTGAAAATTCGAGTCGCGACCAGATCCTGCAGCGGATTCGCGCCGGCTTGCGCACCGCGGTCCTGGAGCCGGCTGCGATGGGATCCGACCGTGTAATCTTCGAACCCATCAAGAATCCTCTCGAGCGATTCCAGCAGGAATGCGTTGCCAACCTCATGGAATGCGTGCTGACCGCCGATTCTGGAGCGAGTGCGCGACAGCTTTCGGAAGTTCTCCGGTCTCTTCCCGAAGGAGAAATTTTCGTGCAAGACGATCCATCGCTGCGCCGGCTTGTCGAAATGGCTGCGCTTGGCCGTGGGATCCGCTGGTCTAGTCAAGGCACACCAGGCGAAGCTTCGCAGGCAACCGTAACGCTCGCCGAAGCTCTTATCGCACAAACTGGGTCGATTCTGGTGACCGCTTCGTGCGGCGGGCGAGGCGCCTCGGTGATCGCGCCCTGCCACATCGTTTTCGCGAAGATCGCGCAACTGGTTCCAGATCTGGCAACCGCCCTGAGCCGCGTCTCGCAGGAACGATTGCTCGAGCATAACTCGTTCGCATGCGTCATCAGCGGTTCCAGCCGCACTGCCGATATTGAGAAAATTCTAGTGCAGGGCGCGCATGGACCAAGACGGTTAGTGGTAATCCTGCAGACCGGAACCTAGCGCGGTAGCCGAATGATCAATAAAAAAGTGGAGGGACGGGCGCGTCCAGCCGTTCGGGACACCTGCCCTCCACTAGTAGCAGATGCGCCAGCGCGTCCGATGTTATCTTTAGGAGGGTAGCGGATCGCTGGAAATCCCTTCATGGAAGTTCTCAAAGGACTTTTTGAGCAGCATTTCCACTCGCCAGTCGAGCGGGTGCAGCCGCTGCAGGGCCAGCTCGGCGGCTCGGGCCGCAAGATCATCCGGCTTTCCAGCAAGCAGATCAGCGCGATAGGCATTCTCTACGACGTGCGCGAAGAGAATGTCGCCTTCTTGGAATTTTCGCGGCACTTTCGCCGGCATGGTCTGCCGGTACCGGAAATTTATGCGGAAGATCTAAGCCAGGGCGCTTATCTCGAAGAAGATCTTGGCAGCACGACGCTTTTTGAGTTTCTCTCGGATCATCGCAGCGATGCGGTCATGGCTTCCGAGGCAGTCGAAGCCTATCGCAAAGTTGTCGCCATATTGCCGCGCTTTCAGATCGAAGCAGGCCGCGATTTGAACTACAAAGTCTGCTATCCGCGCGCCAGCTTCGATCGCCAGTCCATCGCGTGGGATCTGAATTATTTCAAGTACTACTTTCTCCGGCTCGCCGGCATTGCCTTCAACGAGCAGGCGCTGGAAGACGATTTCAGCCGCTTGACGAAATGCCTGCTGAGCGCCAGCCGCGATTATTTTCTCTATCGCGATTTCCAATCCCGCAACATCATGTTGCGCAAAGTTCTGAACGAAGACCAGCCATTTTTCCTGGACTATCAGGGCGGCCGCAAAGGCGCGCTGCAATACGATATTGCTTCTCTTTTGTTCGACGCCAAGGCCGATCTGCCCCCGGATTTGCGCCAGCAATTGCTCGATCATTATCTCGCGAGCCTTGCCGGTTTCCTCGATCTTGATCGCTCCGCGTTTATGCAGTACTACTACGCATACGTTTATGTCCGCATCATGCAGGCTCTGGGCGCCTATGGCTTTCGTGGCTTCTACGAACGCAAAGAACATTTCCTGCAAAGCGTGCCGTACGCGCTGAAGAACCTGCGCTGGCTGCTGCACAATGTGGAGCTGCCCATCGCGTTGCCCACGCTGATAGAAGCGTTCAAAAACATGGTGGCCTCGGATAAGTTGCAAGGCCTGACATCGACGTCCCAACCGGAGAAGTTGACCGTGCGGGTTTTCAGTTTTTCGTTTCACCGAGGCCTGCCGCAGGACGAGACCGGAAACGGCGGCGGATTCGTTTTCGATGGCCGCAGTCTCCCGAATCCCGGGCGCGAAGAGCGCTTCAAATTGCTCACCGGCAAAGATGCGCCGGTAATCGACTATCTCAATCAGCAGGAGAGCGTGCATCAATTTCTCGCCAGCGTCAGGTCGCTCGTTGACGAAAGTGTGAGCACGTATCAGCGTCGCGGCTTCAAGCACTTGATGGTGTCGTTCGGGTGCACTGGCGGCCAGCATCGCTCGGTCTTTCTGGCGGAGCAATTGGCGAAGTACTTGCGCGCCAAGGATGGAGTGGAAGTGGTGGTGCGTCATCGCGAGCAGGAGCAGCTGAATCAATGAAAGCAATGAATCAATGAAAGCAATGATTCTCGCCGCCGGTCTCGGCACGCGCCTGCGCCCGCTCACCGACGATCGTCCCAAAGCCCTGGTCGAGATCAACGGCCGCACGCTATTGGAGATCACGCTTTCTCGCTTGCGCAAATTTGGAGTCAGCGAGGTGATAATCAACGTCCACCACTTCGCCGACATGATTCAGGAGTACCTGCAAGCGAACGATAGTTTTGGAATGCGCATTGAAGTCTCGCGCGAGGATGTCTTGCTCGACACCGGCGGCGGCCTGAAAAAGGCCGCTCATTTCTTTGTTGGTAGTTCTGTCGAGGATTCCGCTCGTCCTGAAGAACCCTTCATTGTGCACAACGTCGACGTCCTCAGCACGATCGATCTCCGGCGCATGGTGCAATTTCATACCGAGAACCAGGCTCTAGCGACCCTGGCCGTGCAGGACCGCAAGACTTCGCGCTACCTGCTGTTCGATGAGCGGCTCCAGCTTTGTGGCCGGAGGTCAGGACGCGATCAAGAACGTGAACCAGTAAGACCGTCAATGCGGTCGCCTCAGCAACTACACGCGCTGGCGTTTTCCGGCATCCATGTTATTTCTCCGCGTCTTCTTGCGATGATGACCGAAGACGGAGCCTTCTCCATCATCACAACCTATTTGCGGCTCGCTACCCAAGGAGAAAAGATTCTCGGCTTCCGCGCCGATGAATATTATTGGCGCGATCTCGGTAGCCCGGAGAATGTGGCGCAAGCCGCTCAGGATTTGGAGCAAAGAGTCGTTGCGCAGTGGGTCCAGCGTCCAACCGCTCTCAACTGATACTCTCAAGCAAGATATCGTCGTCCCGGAGACCGCAAATCATTGCCGCCTATTGTCAACGCACAGGAAATTACGAAAGCCTTCGGAGCGAACCCGCTCTTCCAGAAGGTTTCCTTCACCATTTCCGACGGAGACCGCATCGGCCTGATTGGCCCGAACGGATCCGGTAAGTCCACGCTTCTCCGAATTCTGGCTGGCGACATTGTGCCCGACAGCGGGGAAGTGTCGTTTCGCAAGCGAACCCGTCTCGCCTGTGTCGAGCAAGACTCGCGCTTCAAATCAGGGGCTACAGTGCGTTCGGTGATCGAGTGTGCCCTCGATCTATGCAGCGTCTCCGGAACGGAGCGCGGCGCCCGTTTTGCCGAGACCCTGGGCCGCGCCGGCTTTGAAGACCTCGAAGCGCGAGCGACCGAACTGTCTGGTGGCTGGCAGAAGCGTCTCGCAATTGTCGAAGCCCTGGTGCAGCATCCCGACATACTTTTGCTCGACGAACCCACCAACCATCTCGATCTTCCCGGAATCACCTGGCTCGAAGAGTTGCTTGAAGAGGCGGCATTCGCCAGCGTAATCGTAAGCCACGACCGCTATTTTCTAGAGAATGTCACCACCGACATGGTCGAGCTCAATCGGATTTATCCGGATGGTTCCCTCCGCGTCCACGGCAACTACAGCGCCTTTCTAGAAAAGAAAGAAGAGTTCCTGTACGCGCAGTCGCGTCGTCAGGAAGCGCTGGAGAATCTGGTTCACGGAGAAATCGAATGGCTCCGTCGCGGAGCGAAAGCCCGTACACGCAAATCCAAAGCTCGTATCAGCAAAGCCGGCGAACTCATGGGAGAGCTGGCCGACCTGAATGCGAGAACCCGGAGCACCACAGCGCAGATCGATTTTTCTGCCACCGACCGCAAGACGAAAGGACTGATCGAACTGCAGAACGTCACGTGCACCATGGGAAACCGCGCCTTGTTCGACGGGCTCAACTTTATCCTGACCGCCGGAATGCGCGTCGGCCTCGTCGGTCCGAACGGCAGCGGCAAGACGACGCTGCTCTGCTTGCTGCAAGGAGACTTGGCCCCGAGCGGTGGAGAGATTCGCCGCGCCGATTGGCTGCGCATTGTTTATTTCGACCAGACTCGCACGCTAGAGCCCGATGTAACTCTGCGCCGGGCGCTCGCTCCGGACGGCGACTCGGTCGTGTATCGTGACCGCGTAATTCATGTAGCTGGATGGGCCGCAAGATTCCTGTTTACGGGAGAGCAACTCAGTCAGCCAGTTGGACGCCTTTCGGGAGGTGAGCGCGCGCGAGTGTTGATCGCGCAGCTTATGCTTCAGCCTGCAGATATTCTGTTGCTTGACGAACCGACCAACGATCTTGACATTCCGACACTCGAGATTCTGGAAGAAAGCTTGATCGATTTCCCAGGCTCACTCGTGCTGGTGACGCATGACCGCTACATGCTCGACCGCGTCTCTAGCATTGTGCTGGGATTAAACGGAAAAGGCGGAGCTGACACATTCGCCGATTACGGGCAATGGGAAGCTTGGCAGACGCAGCGCTCGAAGTCAGAGGCAACTTCATCGGCAGCAAGTGCTGCGACACGAGCCAACTCGACTTCGGCGACGCAAACTAAGAAGAAACTCTCGTACTTAGAAGCGCGGGAATACGGGACCATCGAGCAGCGAGTGGAAGAAGCTGAGCAGTTAGTGCAAGCCAAACGCGGGGAATTGGAAGATCCAGCGAATGCAACGAATGCTTCGCGTCTGGTAAGCGCTCAGGCTGAACTCGACGCGGCTCAGCAGGCGCTCGACGCGCTTTACACGCGCTGGGTCGAACTGGAAAAAAAGAACGGCTGAGCACATCGAACTCAGTTGGAAAGGCGCTTTGCCTCGCGCTAACTTTGGGGTTGCGTGAAAAGAGCTTTTCTTCTCGTAAAAATGAATGGAGACTTCGGAAGGTATGTTTACTACTCGGTAATCATACCCCCCCCCCAAAAACCCGGTCTTTTGGAATCAAAGACTTGGCGGCCGTTCCTTCCAGGTCTTTGAGGAATAAGGGGTTACAAGCAAAGTATTTATAAATCAATGAGTTAGATATGGGCTCGGTTTGTTCTCCGCACTGCGTCGGTTATGGATACCCCCCACCCCCCTAGTACCGGTCTTTTAGAATCAAAGACTTGGCGTCCATTCCTTCCAGGTCCTTGGGGAATAAGGACTTAAAGGTAAAGTATTTATAAATCAATGACTTAGCTGGCGGTTTTTGTCGTGAATCGGATTATTCCTGCCATGTATTTGATAAATAAAGACTTAATTGCCAATGCGCTGCGAGCTGCGAGCTAACCCCCTCCACCTTTGTGACTGGCGACGCGCGACGGCTTACTCGGTTCAAATTTTGAAAGAACAGAGTCTTCTTGGAGCAACACTTTGTTTGCAATGAATATAGTTTAGCAGGCGGTGTCAAGAGTTACGCAGCGATAAACGAAGCAAGACGCATGTCCTTCGTTGTGGAAAGGAACGGTGCGCTAAGAGCATTACCCGATGTAATCAGGCCTTGGCGGTCCGAATCGTCAATGAGCGATAACGGGATGTTTCGCCAACTATGATCGGGTGAAAAAAGTCACAAAGCCCGGCCCCTCGCCGTCGAGCGGCGGCTGGACGAGATGCCCTCATCCTTGTACGGGGCCGGGCTGCCAACTTGTAGTATTCAGTTTTGGTTCCTCCAGGCGAATAGTAGTCTTGCCGGAGCGCTGCCGTCTGTGATTGCGCTCACAACCCGGTCAATGAGTGATATCGGGATTTTTCGCCAACTGACCCCGATGTATACTCGAACCCAAGCGAGACAGCATCATTGGAGTTTCGGTAATGGTGGGTACGTTACACTCCAACCAACGTTCAAATCGACAATTGCTTCAGATTTTGTGCATCGCACTCGTCGTCACTTGCAATTCCAAGTTGCTTGCCCAAGACCTCTTCAACCCACACAATCTACCCCGCGATTGGGCGTCTTCCTCAATCCTAAAGCAGCGCCTGCTATCGCTGGCAGGAGGAAGGGCTCTTAACTGCGGCCATGCTTCTTTTTCCACGAAAGATGCCGGTGATGCAACGGACTGCGCTCTCCGGTCGTATTCGACGAAGAGAAAGTTTTATGTTCAGTACGATGTGCGAGGCATTGATTCAGAACTAGCAGTCGGATTTGCTTTTGATGGGAAGGAAGTATACGCCGTGGCATGGGAGAGGCTGCAACAGTACTGGAGGACGCAAGAGATCATCGATGTTGAGGTTTGTCCTTCACCCATCAGGTTGTTCAGGACAGCTACGGGAAAAGTGAACTGTTTTTCTCCTGATCACAAGGCGAAACGCAACATCCTGTCTCCAGACTTGGACTTGTACTAGGGAAGTCTCGCAAAAGTGGCGTACTCATCCGACGCAGACTTCTGCTAACAGGCGATTTCACTCTTTGACTTTGGTGGTGAGTGAAATCGGGATTTTTCGCCAGCAATCGACTAGAATGGCACGATCTCGTTCTGTTTTGATCCTATTCTGACAGAGGAAATGTTCAATCAGGAGTTGTCGATGCCATCCCCTAAAGCAAACATTCTTGTTGCGTTTTACTCTCGTGACGGCTCCGTAGAAGCGCTTGCTAAAGCCGTCAGTGAAGGAGCCCGTGAAGCCGGGGCCGAAGTCCGGCTTCGCCGCGTACCCGATCTGGTTTCGCCGGATGTAATGGCCAAAGTTCCCGGCTGGGAAGAACGGAGCAAGCGGATGCTCGCCGAGTACGGAGCTCCAACGCCTGCCGACGTAGAGTGGGCCGATGGGATCATATTTGGCACCCCGACGCGTTTTGGGAACACGTCGGCGGAGTTGAAGGCATTCATCGACAGCCTTGGTGGTCTGTGGTTTCAAGGGAAGCTGAACGGAAAAGCGGCTGGCGCCTTCACTTCCACGGCGGGACCGCACGGTGGAAACGAGACGACGGTGGTGTCGCTGTTCATCCCGATGGCGCACCTAGGATTCATCATCGTGCCGAACGGCTACACTCACGAAAAGATTGTTCAGGGACATGGGACGCCATACGGTTCGTCGTCGACTTCCGGACAGCACAGCGCCAAGCCGACTGCGGACGAGCTTGTGGTCGCGAAGCATCAGGGTGCACGCGTCACGCAGGTGGCCGCAGCTCTGAGGGCCGCACGCTAAAGCTGGATGTGACTTGTTGTAATCAGGCGCTCAAAACCCCCGGTTGGGGTCGGTGAGTGTAACCGGGATTTCTCGCCAGTCATCGCAAAATAGGGGCATACTCTTTAATCATGAGCAAGGTAAAGACCCCAACTGAAAAGAAGCGTATCAGCCTTGTGAAGGACCGCCGCAACGTCTACGGCGAGTGTCCCACCTCAAGTCGGAAGAATATTAGTCGCGGCAAGCAGCGGGGCCACATGGAAGTACGGCGAGCTGCGAATGAAGAGCTTCGCTCACTGATAGGTGCGAGCACCGAAGTCGATGCGGACGCGACAGAGGCTCACACGAAGGACCGCATACTAGCACTCTCTCGGTCTGCCTTCAAAAAGGTTCCTGACGCTCCGCTGGGTGAAGTGCTCAAACGCAAGGTGAAACGTCGTGCCGCCGGTGGGACCGGTCGAAAATCGCGGTAACTGTCGAAATCGCATTATAAAAGGGCGCTCCTGTTGGAGTAGGTTGTCATCATTGCGTACGACCACCTACGAAAGGAGCACCCTCAATGACCGGTGAAAAGTATATTGGGCTCGACGTTCATCAAGCAACCATCTCGGTGGCGGTGATGGATTCCAAGGGCAAGGTTGTCATGGAATCCATCCTGGAAACCAAAGCCACAACCATTCTGGAGTTTTTGGCGGGACTGCGTGGAACTTTGTCGGTGACCTTCGAAGAAGGCACCTGGGCGGCGTGGCTCTCCGATCTGCTCAAGCCGCGTGTTGCCAACTTAGTAGTGTGCAACCCGCGCAAGAACGCGCTGCTCAAACATGGCAACAAAAGCGACAAGATCGATGCCCGCAAACTTGCCAATCTGTTGCGGCTCAATGATCTCGAGCCGGTCTACCACGGCGAGACGGGTGTACGCATGCTGCGGGAGCTGGCCCGCAGTTATCTGACTATCGTCAAAGATGTTTCCCGGGTAATGAATCGGTTGAAAGCGCTGTACCGCAGCTGGGCGATTCCCTGTGCCGGACGGGACGTCTACTATACCCGCCATCGCAGCGAGTGGCTGGGGAAAATCCCCGAGGCTGGCACTCGCCGCCGCGCCGAGCAACTCTATCAGCAACTGGATATGCTGCAGCCCTTGCGGCAGCAAGCCCGGCGCGAACTGCTGGCGGAGAGTCGCAAGCATACCATCACTGCCAAACTGCGGCAGATTCCGTCCCTGGGGCCGATTCGCTCTGCTTTGGCGGTGGCTCTGATCCAGACCCCGCATCGTTTCCGCACCAAGCGACAGCTCTGGACCTACAGCGGACTGGGGTTGGAAACCCGCGACAGCGGGGAATACCACTACGTTGAAGGCCAAGTGCGGCGCCGCAAAAAGCAGGTGTTCATTCGCGGTTTGAACAAAGATCACAACCATGATCTGAAAGGTCTGTTCAAAGCTGCCGCCACCCGGGCGAGTGTGCAGCCCGGACCGTTCCAGGATTTCTACCAGCGATCGTTGGCCAAAGGCATCCAGCCGACCATGGCGCGTCTCACTCTGGCGCGCAAGATCGCGGCCATTACGTTGACTCTGTGGAAGAAGGGAGAAAACTTCGACGCTGACAAACTAAAAGCACAAGCCGCTTGAGCGTCTCGGGTGAAGAACCCTTTCCGTCGCCGCCTGATTCTTTCTCTGGTGGTGGTCGGTTGGTTCTTGAGACGCTCGGGTTCGAGGGTGAGCATCCTTAACGCCTGTAGGCACACAAGTGTCAGTGACACTTAGCCTCCGTGTAATCCCTATGCCCCTTCGGACAACCCGAAAAAGCACTAGGCCACGAGCCTCAGATAGATCCATGGTTGCCACCATACAACCGTACGGCTTGATGCGTTTCGAAACTGATCGGCGTCGTCGCTATTAAAGAAGATGCAGCTACTGCGATGGAGCAACCCAGGTGCAGGACACCAGACGAGCGTCTTCCATGGTGAGAGGGGCTGGATGTCGCGAAATAAACCTGCGCATCCGGCGGAGGGAGAAAAATGTTCTTGACATCCCCTTTTATAGATCAGGCGTTAGCACTCAGAACGGGAGTCGATGATCGTGATTGCTCACCCCGCAAATGTGCTAAGCGCGAGCGAAATCAATAAACCCCCGCTGCACATCAGTCCGTGTAAGTTTAGCCCGCAGTCGGTCTCCGACGTGCAACCCCTGCGCTCCTTGGGCCAGCAATCCTTCTATGTGCGGCTGCGGAACGCGGACAAAGGTCCCCTTCGGAGTAACTCCAGTGACGATGGCATCAAACGTTTCGCCCACCCGATGGCTCATCGCGACGGCGGCCAGCCGCTTCGACATTTCGCGCTCCACCTTGCGCGCCGCATCTCCTTTCTGCGTGCAGTTCGCGGCGATGCCAGCAAGTTCGTCGTCGGAATAGGGGCCGGGCTTTCCGTCTAGCAAAGACTTGATCAGACGCTGTGTGACTACGTCGGCAAAGCGGCGGTTGGGCGCGGTCGAGTGCGTGTAATCCTGCACGGCAAGTCCGAAGTGTCCCTGCTCGGGATCACCCGGACGCTCCAGAACATATTCGCCCGGCCCGATCAGCTTGATGACCGCCAGCGACAGGTCGGCGAAGTGATCGGGATCGGCGGCCTTGCGCTTCAGCAGAAAATCGTTGAGTGCCTTGGAATCAGGCTGCGCGGGCAGCTTTTCGCTTTGATCTTGCGCCTCCGCCAGCCGCACGATACCGTCCCAATGCTCGGGAGTTTTCACGATGCGGCGCAACGAAGAAACTTTCTCCAGCAGCCGTGCCACCACGCCATTGGCTGCGATCATGAAGTCCTCGATCAACTCGGTGGCGCGATTCTTCTCTACCGTCGCGACACCCGTAACCTGCTGGTTGAGCAGCAGCGGAGTCACTTCGGCTGTGTCGATGTTGAGCGCGCCGTTGGCGTAGCGCAATTTTCTGAGCGCCTGCGCGACCTGATCCTGAAGCTTGAGCTGCGCTTGCAGTTCCTGAGACGCGGCTACCTTTGGCGGAGCAGTCGCCGTGCCCTCCAGCCACGCTCCGACCGCGGTGTAGGTGAGTTGCGCTTTGTTACGAACGATCGCCCGATATACATCGCTGGAGGTAAGCGCGCCGTTGGAATTGACCACGAGTTCGGTCACCACCGCCGGCCGGTCCGCGTTTTCGAGAAGAGACGAGGCTCCGGTTGAGAGTTCGTTCGGCAACATCGGAAAAATGATCACGCCGGTATAGACAGAGGTCGTCTCCCTCTCAGCATGCTGGTCGATGGGAGAGTCTTTTCCCACAAAGGAGTCCACATCGGCGATCCCGCTCATCACTTTGACGTCGCCACTGGGCAAGCGCTCGGCGACCTCAATCTGATCGAGATCTTTCGACGTATCGTTATCGATCGAGGACCAAAGGAGGCCGCGCAAGTCCCGGACCTTATCGGACGGCGCGAGTTGCGGCGCATGAGCGCGGATATCTGCAAGTTGTTGCTGGGTCGCGGGCGGAAAATTCGGTTCGAAACCCCGTGCCAGCATGACCTGCCGCGCCATTGCTTGAAGATCGATAGGAGAAGGTCGGGAATCGTTCATTACGTCCCACTTTCAATGGATATTGGTTTGGAAAGGCTAACATGAAGCCGCTGCTGGCGGCGGCGAGGTTTGTCGCGTTCACCTGGGTACCCTCGTGCCTCCTGTGGTTATGCCTTTGGCTTTTGAAGCCGCGACCTCGTGATATTCTAATAACAGCAGCTGCGTCTTCCTCCGATACGAATAGGATCGATTCCCGCAGTTTCCTAAATATCATGATTTCAGTCAGCAATGTGTCCATGCGCTACGGCGCCAAAGTTCTGTTTGACGAAGTTTCCACCGGCTTTGTTCCGGGGAAGCGTTACGGCCTTACCGGCCCCAACGGCGCGGGCAAATCCACATTCATGAAGCTTCTGACCGGCGAACTTGAGCCGCAGAAGGGAACGGTCGTCCGCCCGCGGAAATTTGGGGTTCTGAGCCAGGATCAATTTGCCTTTGATAAGTATCGCGTGATTGACGCGGTCATTATGGGCAACCGGCGCTTGTGGGCCGCGCTCGAAGAACGCGAAATCATCTATGCCAAGCATGAGATGACCGATGCAGACGGCATGAGACTCGGCGAACTCGAAGGCATCGTCGGCGAGGAAGACGGCTACACCGCCGAAACGGACGCCGCGATTCTGCTGCAGGGCCTCGATATTCCCGACGAGATGCACGAGCGGAAAATGTCGGAGTTGCCGGGCGGACAAAAAATGCGCATACTGCTGGCTCAGGCTCTGTTCGGACATCCGCAGGCGCTGTTGCTCGACGAACCCACCAACCACCTCGATCTCGACTCGATCCACTGGTTGAAGAATTTTCTGAATCAGTATGAGGGTGTGCTGATCGTGATTTCGCACGACCGTCATTTCCTGAACGGCATTTGCACCCACATCGCCGACATCGATTACGAGACCATCATCACTTACACCGGAACTTACGATGACATGGTGGTCGCGAAGACGCAGGTTCGGTCGCAGATCGAAGGGCAAAATGCGCAGCGCGAGAAGAAGATTGCGCAATTGAATGAGTTCATCGCGCGCTTCGCCGCCGGAACCCGCTCCAGCCAGGTGCAGTCGCGGCGCAAGGAGGTCGAACGCCTGCAGGTCACCGAGCTGGCGAGGTCCAACATCCAGCGTCCTTACCTGAAGTTCGAGCAGAAGCGGCCCTCCGGCAAGCACATTCTCGAAATCGAAGGCCTCACGAAGTCATACGGAGATGCGAAAGTGATTTCTGCCTTTACGGCGAGCATACTCCGCGGAGAAAAAGTCGCGCTGATGGGCCGCAATGGTTCCGGCAAAACAACTCTGGTAAACGCGCTGCTTGCGAACTCGCCGACGGTTTCGGAATCGGAGCTGCGAAAAACCAGCGGTTACGAGGGGCCTTTCGTCGATAGCGGAAAGGTCATCTGGGGGCACGAAGCTTCCGTCGGATATTTCGCGCAGGATCATAAAGCGCTAATCGAGCCCGGCATCAAGGTTCTGGAGTGGCTCCATCAATGGGATCCTTCCGCTTCGACCGAAGAGATTCGCGGTATTCTCGGCCAGATGCTGTTTCCACGCGATGACGCCGAGAAGCGTACCGACGTGCTCTCCGGCGGAGAAGCGGCGCGCTTGCTCTTCTGCAAACTGATGTTGCAGAAGCCCAACGTGCTCGTGCTCGACGAACCGACCAACCACCTGGATCTCGAATCGATCAACGCCCTCAACATTTCGTTGCAGCGCTACCCCGGAACGGTACTGCTGGTTACGCATGACGAGGATCTGATTGATGAAGTTGCGACCAGGATATGGCACTTCGAGGGCACGCATGAAATCACGGATTTCAAAGGCGCCTATGGCGAGTACGAGGCGGTTCTCGCCTAACGCACCTTCGGCCGAATCGACAGGGGACCTCTACGCCTTCTTCTTCCCGCGCGGCCGTTTGCCGGACTTCGAAGAAGCACCGACGATGTCCGCAACGCTGGTGCTCTCCAGTATCTTGGCTGCGGCATCGCGCACCTCCAAAAACACACCATAGAGCGCGCGATGGTCGGGATCGGTAACGATCAGGCTGCGGAGTTGATCGGCATCCCCAAAGGGCGCAAGTGGCCCGTCCACCAGACGAATGATCTCGCTGAGTTTGATTTCCGCTGGCGCGCGCCGCAGCCGGTAACCGCCTTTGGCGCCCCGGACGCTTTCCACGATGCGCGCGTTCTTGAGTTCCAGCAGAATCAACTCCAGAAACTTTTCCGGCAGGTCGCTGTCCATGGCGATGTCCCGGATCTTGACGGTATCAGTTCCGTATCGGCGGCCAAGGGTCATTATCGCCTGCAGCGCGTAAAGCCCTTTTTGCGAAATCTTCAATCCTGTATCCTTTCGAACTGCATCTGCGCTTCTGGCTGCGCCCGGCAGGCACTCCAGCAGCGAGCCTTCCCTCTTGCACCGTACTCTAGTGGGCCTGCGCGCGCTTTGCAACTGATCTTATTGGGTAAGTGCAGATGCAGTTATATAAATGCAGAATATTGCACGTCAGACGCCAGCCTCACCTCCACTGAGTCACCCCGGCTTCCGCGCAAGCTTCGAGGTAGTCGGAGACAAGATTCACCGGCAAGGACCCATATTCGGCCGACACTGCATCGCGTATCTCTCCCACAGTACGTTTGCCATTTACGAAGTTGACGATCTCGTAAGCATAAAGCTCGGACTGGTCGCGCACGTTCAATAGGTGGGTAGCTTCGGCGTTGATCAGTTTGATTTTGCCGTAGCGCTCCTTGCCCAGACGTGCCAGTAAAACATTGTCGTTCTGATAAGTCAGGGGGCCGAATTCTCCAATGCGAATGGGCACGCGCTTCGCATCGCGGTCGTCGGCCCAGGGCGCGCCGGGCGGTCCCTTTGCTCCCCGGAGCTCCGCCTGAGCGTCGAGCCAGCGTTGAAAACCTGCCGCTTGATCCGCGAGAGCTTTCGCTCCCTCTGCGTCCGCTTCCGGAGGCGCGCCGGTAAATTCCACGACGGAGTGCAGCGTTGCACGTTCGCGTTGCAACGCTTGATTCACAAGATTGCGGGCTTCATACCACGCGACGCTCGCGTCGAGTTGAGGGTCATCTACTAACTGCTGCGCGGTTCCAAAGACCCGAGCGAGGCGAGCCTCAGCCTGGGCGGTGAGGAAGGGGAGTAACGTGGGGAGTTGTTGCGCAGTGACGCTCGCGTAGACGTATCCGGAGGCCGCTCCCAATAGCGCAACGCGCCGCAACTTCGTCGCATCGATCTGATCGAGACTGTCATGGTCGGTGTGGATGTAGATGTCTGGCCAGTCGCGAAGATAAAGTGACGGAACCGCGATGGTGGAAGAGTCGTAGTCATCATGATCGCTGCCGCTCGAGTAGGGGGTTACATCCGCGATAAGTTCATTGCGCGTCCCTTGTCCGCCAGCACGGGTTTCGACAATACCCATGTCGGCCGCGGTCTCGCCCGCTGCATAGCTGCTGGCAGCGGTGCGAATTGTATCGAGAAACACGGTGCCGACATCAGTCACAAAACTCGGTAGCGACCACGGCGTCCCGGTGACGTGGAACACCGACTTATTCTTGAACGGATCGCCGCCAACCATATCCATATGGACGTTGATACGCAAGCGCTGCCTGATCTCCGGATGGCTGGCGAGAAAAGCCATCGTGCCCTCGACCTCGGGTCCCCAGATGAAGCGCAGGGTGCGCTTCGGCCGCGGCAGTTGGCCCGAATCGATTAGCCGCGCCAGCACGCGCGCGGCTTCAAGAATGGTGACGCATCCGCTTCCGTTATCGTTTGCTCCGGGACGCTCGTGATCGAGATGGCAGCTATAGACGATCTCTCCCGCGGAAGAGTCCGCGCCAGGAATTGTGGCGGTCACGACCGTCCAGTGGCCAGGGCCGACGGTTGCTTTCACCTGGGCATTCAGAATGACGGACTCGCCGCTTCGCAGACGAGACCGCAGTGCCTCGGCGGTCTGGCGCGAGGCCATGAAGGCGAAACCGGACGGCTGACGCGCATCCAGATGGCCCCACCGAACCACGGTTGTGTCCAGGCCCGACCACGCCGTGGTCTGGTTGGGCATGTCGCTGACGATGCCCGCCGCACCATGCTGAGCGATCGCCAATTCCTGTACCCTCGCCAGAACGCCATCAGCCAACACAATCTTGCCGCGCACATCTTTATTCTTGCCGGAGTAATCGGCCTCGCTCGCGCCGTTGCCAACGTCGACCAGTTCCACTTCTACATCAGCGCTGTGACTATAGTCCGCGAGACGAATTGGATCCGTCTTCCAGTCTCCAAGAAGAATATGTTGCGGACGAATCTCCCACAACCGGGCTTCTTCGACGGTCCATCCGAGGTACGAGCGCATCAGACCGTAGTTCCTTTTGCCATCGATAGGGAACTGCTCGCTGTGGACATCGGTGAGGCCGTACTCTCGCGCGCGCCGCAAAACGAATTGTGCGGCTTGGTCAAACTCTGGCGTTGCCGGAACACGATGCAAGCCAGTCAAGTAGCGCAGGTTCTCGTAGGGAGCAGCACCGCTCGACTCGTCTCGCAGCGCCGTCCACTGACGCGCGCCGAGAAACGGTTGTTGGGCAAAAGCGCAGAGCGTAGTAAAGGCAACAAACGAGCAGGCCAGGCGGAGGCTGCGCATAAGGTAACGAGGATAGCACTAGATTTTGGGTGGCGCAGCGCTTCAGCGCTGCGATACTGGCCTGTTCTTAGTGCCGGCTTCAGCCGCGGCGGTGAGGTAGGGCTCGGATAACCAGGGCCGCTACTGCGTTGTCGCCATCCTCATCGCCGGCTCGCCAACTTCGTTGTGCGATTCACCTTCCAGGCAAACGCGATGCCACAACTCAAGATTGAGCAACCGCCAGATGCGATCGTAGTTGTCTCGATGCTTCGTGCGATGCTCGTTGAATAGGGTCTCGATCGCTTCGCGCCGGAAGTATCCGCGATCCAGGCTGCGCGGCTCCAGCAGCATCTCGCGAATCGTTTCCAGACGCGGTCCGGCCAGCCACCCGCTCCACGGCGTCGGAAATCCCAGTTTCGGTCGGTACAAAATCGAGTGCGGCAGCAGATCTTCCACACCCTTTTTCAGAATCCGCTTGCCGGCTAGTCCTTTGATCTGCACTTCGCGCGGAATTCGCGTCGCGAATTCAACCAGCACATGATCGAGAAACGGCACCCGGCTTTCGATGGATGCGGCCATGCTCATGTTGTCCTGCTTCATCAGGAGTTCGACCAGGTAAGTCTTGATGTCGGTGTAGAGCAAACGCTGCAGCAATTCGCCCGACGAGTGCTCCCAGTAATCGAGCACATTCTTATATGCCGCGCCGGGTGCTACTTCCCGCGCGAACTCACTCGTCAGCAATCCACTCTGCTCCGTTTCGCCGAAGGCGGAGAAGAAATTATCGAAGTAGAAAGAAGCCCAGGAATTTCCATCCTTACCGAGAAAAGTGTGTTCCAGTTTCCGGCGCAAGGTTGCTCCCAGCAGCGCAGAGGTCGCAACCGTGTTGCGCAATCCGCGCCTCAAGAAACCCGGAACGATGCTACGGTATGCCCGATCCATCGCCGCATTTTTCAGAGTGAACGCATAGCGCGTGTAGCCCGCCAGGGTTTCATCCGCGCCCTCTCCGGTCAGCACTACCGTAACTCTCTCCCGCGCCAGCCTGGCGACAAAATAAAGCGAGACGCTCGACGGCCACACGATGGGCTCGTCTTCATGCCAGATCAAATGCGGCAGCGCCCCAAAAAACTCCTGCTCGCTGACCAGCACCTCATGATGCCGCGAGTGGATGTGCTCCGATACCGTGCGCGCGAACGGCAGTTCGCTGTAGCTCTGCTCGGTGTAGCCAACGGAAAAGGTTTCGACTGGCTCGCGCCGCAGTTTCGTCATGAGCGCAGCCACCGCGCTCGAATCGACGCCCCCGCTCAGGAACACGCCCAGCGGCACGTCGCTCATCAGGTGGCTGTTGACTGCGCCTTCCAATAGCTCGCGATAACTTTGGACGTAATGATTTTCATCGTTACTATCAACTCCCGATTCGTGCGGTTTCGACGCATCCAGGTCCCAGTACTGCCGGATTTCCGCCTTACCCTCCAGACCGATCGTCATCGTGCGTCCGGGCAGCAATTTAAGAATTCCGTTGTAGAAGCTTTCCTCACCCGACAAATATCCAAACGCCAAGTACTCCGGCAACGCGGCCCGATTGAGCTCTGGAAGACTCCCGCCATGCGCCAGTACCGCTTTGATTTCCGATCCGAACAGCAGCCGCTCCGGCGTCAATTTGTAGTACAGCGGCTTAATGCCCAGTCGGTCGCGCGCGATGAAAAGCGTTTTCGTGTTGCGATTCCAGATGGCAAAGGCGAACATGCCGCGCAGGTGCTGCACACAGTTCGCGCCGTACTCTTCGAAGAGGTGAATGACGGTCTCGGTATCGCTGTGCGTTCTGTAGCGGTGGCCGCGCGCGATGAGTTGCTCGCGCAAGGCAAGATGGTTGTAGATTTCACCATTGAACACAATCCACAGCGTGCCGTCCTCGTTCGAAATCGGCTGATGCCCGCCCGCCACATCGACAATACTGAGGCGCCGCATGCCGATGCCGACCGCGCCGTCCGTATAAAAACCTTCGTCGTCTGGACCGCGATGGCTGATGACGCTGCACATTTCGCGCAGAGCCGCGGCGTTCGCTCGCGCGTCGCGTCCGAATTCAAGAATCCCGGCGATCCCGCACATTCAGTGTTTCTCCGCGTATGACGACGAGATATGGTTCGAGCCCGCCAATGAGCCACGCGAGCCGCCCGTCAGCTCTTCGCCCGTCAATTCCTTGAACAAGGCCGTGACCGAAAACTCGGCTGGCGCTGCGTTCATCACAACATCCCGCTTGCGCCACTCGAAGAATGCAGATGGCCTCGCTGCCCTAAGCAGAGGCTGTGCCTGCCATGCCGCGTGAGTTCCGCCGATCAAGATTAGGTGCGCGAGTTTCTCTTTTTCGATGCGGCAATAAAGCACGCGCGCGTCCGAAGACCACGGACCGAAACTCCACGCCTCTTCTCCGAGTGCAAAGAAGAATCCGTGGCTTTCGTCATGACCATCGAGTTCGTAGACTTGCACCGCCGCGGTTGCCATGCTGGCCAGGCGTCTTTCGATTAGCGGTTCGCCCTCCTGCCGGATTGCGCCACGGCGAGGCACCAGCGCCGTCGCCGTTTCTTCCGGCAGCAACACTCGCGCACGGCAGCGCACAACCGGCGCAGGCTGCAACGCACCATAAGCGGGCGAGATGAGAGTCCTGCTAACTTCCATCGCTGTTCGCCAAACCGTTTCTTCCGGCACAATCAGGCTCAGCGCCGATTCGCCAGAAGCAGCGCCGGCTCTCGATATTTCCACCCGTCCCGCACCGACGCTTTGAACTTCAAGGTCGGGCGCGAAGTGCCACCGTATCTCCAGTTCGTGTTCCGTTCGGCCGATCGCCACATCGCGTACCAGCCACAGACTCCCCGCGATCTTCAGCACGTGCCGCCGATGCAAAACCGGATCCGCCAGCCGCGCATATCCATTATGACTGCCCACAAAGTAAGTGAAACTGTTTCCGGCCACCCAGTTTTCCGCTTGTATCGTCGGAATGTGAGTCCATGAGAAAGGTCCATCCGCAACCGCCTGGTCCGCTCCATCCACGCGCATTGTGTTGTGCGCGCCCGTCCCGCGAAATGTGTTCCGGTCCGCCGGATCCTTTGCAATGTAGACGCCGCTCCCGGAGTCCGCCAGCCATCGCCGTCCATCCATAGTGAGCCGCAGGCTGAGGGCGTCGGCGTGTCCGTGCCCCGAGCGGCCCACGCCCTGCGGACCGGCATCCACCACCATCGCCTGGGCGTACGGCTGCGAATCCGCTAGCACGTAAATGCCGCCGTCGGGAAAGGCGATGGATTGCGCCGCCGGGCTTGCTTGCGTGCTGGAGGGTGTGCGTGCGAGTTTCTCCACGACTTGATTTCCAAACAACCAAATCGCTTCTTCTGTCAACCGCGCCGCAGCAAACTCCCGCGAGTACATCACCGCGCCCAGCGCTAGTGGATCCGTCATCTGCTCGGTCCGGTTCCGCCGCGGATTCCACACGCGCCCGCCATCATCATCGCCGAAGCCCTCCGCCGGGCCTGCCTGCGCAAGGGCCGCCACTACATCGAGCATTCGTCCCAGCACCGCGTCATACGCCGGTGGAATCTCCATTCCATTCCGAGCCGCAAGCAACCGCGCATACAGAAAAAAGTCGAGCGCATAAACGTGGTAGTACAGCGATTGCTCGAAGTAAACGCCATCGGGACGCACCTGCCGCCCTGCCTCGTGCAGAACAATCTTCCACCCGGATTCCTTCCAGCCCGCCGCCCCCGGCATTTGCGGATACAAAGTGCCCAGAAAGAACAGTGCCACCGCTTCTCCCAGCAGGTGGGTGTTCGGAGAAAAATAAGTGGATAGATAGCGCTCGATGTAACGTCCGTGAAAGGCGAGCGCGGGAAGTAGTTCCGTCCGAAATTCCGCGTACTCGCCAGCTCCCGACAGCAACTGATCCACCCATATCCACGACAAACTGCGGAACGCAACCTCCAGCGTGCTTCCCCAGTTGATCCCCAGCGGATACGGATTCGCCTTGATCCAGCTGCGCCACTGTGCCATCAGTTCGTGCGTGTACTTCCCGTCCCCGCTCAGCAGTCGCGCCTTGGCCAGCGTCACCAGCCACTGGTGCCGGTTCAGTTCCCATGTGATCTTGTGGTCGCCCACCACCGCGAAATCAAGAAAAGGAATCTTGAACCACGGATCAAGCGGTGCACGCTTGCCATGCACCGGATCGAGATGCCAGTCGATGTCTTTGGCACTGCCGTAGTTAAGATTTTCGTAGCCCAACACGCGAAAACGATGACCGCAGATCTCATCGGCCTCGCGTAGAATTTCAGCCGCTTCGTCGGGCAGCTGTTTGCGCAACAACTCCGCGCGCTCCTGACCTTCACTGCCAGAAAACTCGCTGGCACAAAAAAAGAATTGCCCCTGCCGCGTCCACGAATCCGATTTCAGCCGCACCGCCTCATGGCGCACGCCCATCCGGTGCATGAGAAGGTCGCTCTGCTTGTGGAACTCCTGCCCCACGCGCACCCGCACCTCTTCCCAGTCCATCCGGGACACGCGCGCCAACTTGCTTCGCCATGTGGAAGCCACAATTTCCTTATCTTACATGTTGAAAAGGTCGCTCAAGACCCACCGGTTACCCTCGTACCGTCGTCCGTCCCTAACTGTGAAACGCACTCCGTTCGTCGCGGTAGGATTGAGGATGTGGGCAATTTGCCCCGTCCCAGTCCATCCGATGGAAATAGTTGTCCACCTTTTGCTGCGCTGGACGGATGGTATGACAGGGACTTTAAAGGTAGTCTGTAACATCTTGAAACTGAGCATGTTGTGCTATGCGCTTGGGGTCGTCCCGCCCCTGATAGAGAACGGCTTGGCACCGCTTCCTAAGGGATTGGTATAGTGCAGTAGCCCCCAGATACTCGATTGCCAGGAGAAACGCTTGGGCTTGTCCGTTAGCATCTTTGGGTTGGGATATGTCGGCTCCGTATCGGCCGCCTGTTTCGCCTCCATGGGCCACAAGGTCATCGGCGTCGATGTGAGCCGCGCCAAAGTTGAGATGATGGATTCGGGCCGAACCCCGATCATAGAAGCCCGCATGAGTGAAATGGTCGCCGAAGCCCATCGAGCCGGCCTCCTGCACGCGACCACCGATGCCACTGTAGCCGTGCTGAATTCCGAAGTCTCGTTCGTCTGCGTCGGAACGCCCAGCCTGAAAAATGGCAAGCTTGACCTCAGCCACATCGAGCACGTAGCCCGGGAAATCGGGGCCGCCATACGCCAGAAAAAATCGCCGCACGTTTTTGTTCTGCGCAGTACGGTGCTGGCCGGAACCACCGAAACGGTGGTGCTCCCCATCCTCGAAAAAGAAAGCGGCAAGCGGTGCGGCCTGGATTTCACTGTTTGCTACAACCCTGAGTTCATGCGCGAAGGCAGCGCGGTCGCCGACTTCCTGAATCCGCCCTACACCATCCTCGGAGCCACTGACACTCGCCACCTTGCGCCGCTGCGCGAACTCTACAAGAACATACCTGGCACTCTTTACGAGACGACTATTCCCGTTGCCGAAATGGTCAAGTATTTTTCCAACTGCTATCACGCGCTGAAAGTCGGATTCGCCAACGAAATGGGAACCATGTGCAAGCATCTTGGCGTCGACGCGCACGCGGTCACGAAAATTTTCACCTCCGACACGAAGCTGAACATTTCGCCTGCATATCTTTCTCCGGGCTTCGCTTTCGGCGGTTCCTGTCTTCCGAAGGATCTGCGAGCCATCACCTACAAAGCCAAAGAACTCGATCTCAAGCTGCCCCTGCTGGAATCGCTCATGCCAAGCAACGCCGAGCACGTCGATCGTGCGGTGGAAATGGTGATGAGTACGGGCAAAAAGAAAATCGCGCAGCTCGGCCTGAGCTTCAAAGCCGGCACCGACGATCTTCGCGAGAGCCCGCAGGTGCAGTTGATCAAACGCCTCATGGGCGAGGGCCTCGAAGTCAAAGTCTGGGACGAGGACGTCTCGCTCGGCCGCCTCGCCGGCGCCAATCGCCAGTACATCGAAGAAGTCATCCCGCACATTGGATCGGTGCTCTCTGCCGATCTCGAAGGCGTGCTGCGGACTGCCGAAGTCGTCATCCTAGGCAACAAATCGGCGAGCAAAGATCAGCTTGCCAAGTATCTTCGGCCCGAGCAGATCGTGATCGACCTGATCCACTTGGATAAGACGCGGCGTCCAGAAGGCGCCCGAATCTATGAAGGAATTTGCTGGTGAATTTACTAGAAATAGTTTTGATTCGTATCTAGGCATCGCTTTAGCGATGCCGAAAGTTTTGGAAGCAGATGCCCCTTTTGGGGGCTGGATCGTTGCTGATGAGAGTTTTGTTGATCTTGATTTAACGACGCGACCGGGAAAAGAATGAAGTTCTATCCCATCGACATCAAATCCGCCGACTGGAAGCGCCTCGACGGTTTCGCCGACCGCACCGTCTTCCAGACGCGCGAGTGGCTTCAATTCATCGCCGAGTCGCAGAACGCAGTCCCGATTCTGGCCGAACTGCGGGAAGAACACGACGTCCTCGGATACTTCACCGGCCTCACCTTCTCGAAGTTCGGCATGAAAGTTCTAGGCAGTTCCTTTCCCGGCTGGACAACTCCATACATCGGCTTCAATCTCAATCCGGGAGTCCCACGTCGGGCCGCGCTCGAAGCTCTCGAAAAGTTTGCCTGGGACGATCTCAAGTGCCTGCATCTCGAAGTCTCCGATCCCAATTTCACCTTCGAGGACGGCGAGACCGCGGGTTTCAAAACCGAATACTACGCATCCTACCGCACCGACCTGACCCGCTCGGAAGAAGACTTATTCAATGGCATGGAAAGCGCCTGCCGCCGCTGTATTCGCAAGTCGGACAAGAGCGGCCTCAAACTCGAAGAGGCGCACGATCTGGCCTTCGCCGACGAATATTACGAACAACTCCAGGATGTGTTCGCCAAACAGTCCCTTGTCCCCACCTATTCCGTCGAGCGCGTCCGCGCCCTAGTTCGCAACGTTGAACCCGGCGGCAATGTCCTGCTGCTGCGCGCGCGCGATCCGCAAGGGAGGTGCATCGCCACTGGAATCTATCCCGGCTTCAACCAGATTGCGGAGTTCTGGGGCAACGCCAGCTTCCGTTCCCATCAGAGCCTGCGTCCCAACGAAGCCTGCCATTGGTATGCCATGCGCTACTGGAAAAAGCGCGGCGCCTCAATCTTCGACTGGGGTGGCGAAGGCACTTACAAGGAAAAGTACGGATGCACGCCGCATCGAGTGCCCTGGTTCACCAAGTCTCGATATCAAATTGTAGGCAAGTTGCGCAACGAGGCTCGCAACATGTTTGCACGCAAGCAAAAATTTCTAGGATGGCTGCAAGGCAACCGTTCCGCTGCCGAACGCAGCCCGGCCGAAGAATAAAGGAAGAAGAATAGGATCACCGGAGGGGAAGCACCAATGGCGTTACTCGTTCGCCGGGCATTCCGGCATCTATCGCGGGTTCATGACGTGCTGTTTCGCCGCACGCTGCTCGAACGCGAAATTACCATTTTCGACGACGACCTTTTTCTTACGTCCTATCCGCGCTCCGGCAACACCTGGACACGGTTCCTGGTCGGCAATTTCGTGAATCCAAACGAGCCCGTCACTTTCCTCAATGTCGAACGCCTCGTTCCCGATATGTATAAGACCGCCGACTGGGTGCTGCGTCGCCGCCCTCGCCCGCGAGTGCTCAAAAGCCACGAGTGCTTCGATGCTCGCTACCGCCGCGTCATCTACATCGTGCGCGATCCGCGCGATGTCGCCATTTCCAATTATCACTGGGAGATGAAACTCCGTTCGATCCCCGAGGGTTGTCCCATCGAGGAATTCGTTCCTCTCTGGATGGACGGCAACTTCTGGCGCCGCATCGGTTCCTGGTCCGACCACGTCAACAGCTGGCTGGCCACGCGTCAGGGACACGATAGTTTCCTCCTGATGCGCTACGAAGATCTGCAGGCGGATCAGCAGCGTGAACTGGTGCGGGTAGCCCGCTTCATGGGCCTCAATCCCGACTCGGAGCGCATCAACCAAGCTATCGAACGAAGTTCCGCCGCCAACATGCGAAAGATGGAAGAGACGCAAGGTAAGAAATGGGTGGCCACCTTCCACACCCGTTCCGATAAGCCGTTCGTACGCAAAGCTTCATCCGGCGGATGGCGAGCCATTCTTCCCGAAAAGACCGTCACCTACATGGAGGCCCACTGGGGTCCGCTCATGAAGCAACTCGGCTATAAGCTCTCTACCGAAACAGAAAGGGAGGCCTCAGAAGTCACGCAGGCAAGCCGGTGAAGATGTACTGTTCGGCCGAACCGACTGAGGCTCGGTGCGGTTTATCATGAGCGCCTACGGCCCTATCATTTTGCCACGCTTTGAATCAGCGCTCGTGCTCCATTCCACGCAATCTGCACACCGATGCACAAAAGAATAAACGCCACCACACGTACAATTCCCTGGACGGTTTGCGGCGAGATTTTCTGAGTGATTTTCGGCGCGTACCGATAGCTGATAAACACCGTGAAACTCAGAACGACCACCGCCAGCAGGATGCCAAGATGCCCAAGAATATTGCTGAGAACGCTCTTGCCCGATGCGTGGGCACTTAAAGTGACCATGACCACAATGCAACCGGGACCCGCCGTCACTGGGAACGTGAAGGGGTAAAAGACACTTTCTTCCAACGATTGGAAATCAACGGGGGCAATGGTCCCTTTCTCCCCGGTCGCGGTACTGTCTTTCTCGTTGAGCAACCCCCAGCCCATTGCAGCCAGAACAAAGCCGCCCGACACCTGGACCACCGGAAGGGAAATACCAAAGAAATTGAATAATCCTGCGCCAACCAGCTCCACGACGAGCAGGAAGAGCACTGTGCTGATCGCAATCTTGCGGGCGAGACTGCGGTATACATCGGGCGGCGCAACACCGACCAACCCCAGAAAAACCAGCGCCGAACCCAGGGGATTGATCAGGGGCAAAAGAGCGCTGAATGCAAGCGCGAAATATTTTAGGACGATCAGCATCCCAGGATTGTTACGCCAAGCCCAAACTCAAAAGACAGGCCTGGCGCAAACAGCATAGCATCGCGACGCTAGAAATTCGCGGGGAGCCCATCTCCGTCCGCGCGCGTCAAGTGCATCGTCGGACGCACTTCTTCAAAAGGAGTGAGTAATTCCGCCAACTTCTTGGAAGCGGCAAAAATGAAATTGGACGGTCCCGGCAGATAACCCGCGGCCTTGAAAGCTTCGCCCCAAGCCTGGTGACTCTGATTGCTGAGGATCAAGTCGAAGCCTTGCCGCTCAAGTGTCGCGGTGGCGCCGCGCACAACCGAAAACCATTCTCCCGGAAGCGCGAAGCAATCGACGACCGAGCCGACGCGCATGTTGCCGTACTTTTCATCCTTACGGCGCTCGCCCACCACCGCCCATCCAATCGCGGCGCCTTTGCGCTCCATGACGATGCGCGTGAGATGCGTTTCCGCGGCAGGATACAAAATGCGCAAAGCCGCCGCATCCCGCACTGCTGTGAACGAGCAAGTCTGCCGCGCCTGTTCCCAAAGAGCTTGCACGCTCGGGGCAACCTCAGCCGCTTCGAAGCTAGCCACTTCGCTGCGCTCGGCGTCAAGCGACCGGGGCGCAGTCACTGCGCGATAGCCCTGGAACAGCTTGGAACCGGCCCACCCGGCGCCCGTGAACGCCGCGAGGTTCATTAGGAACTTCCGCGCCGCCGATGACCGCAGGGTCTCCATATTTCTAAGAAACCGTGAGGCATTTACCACGCGAAAGAAAAACGGCACCCGGCAATGTGCCCACCCCAGACGAACCAGCATCAGCGGCAACGGATTCTCGTATCCGCCCATGCCGAGACAGTAGAGCAGCGGAGAGCGCTGCATCGCGTCGCGCAGCAGCAGCGTGCCCACAACGGCATGGGCCTTGTTGACGATGCCCTCGGACAGCGGGTGGTGATAGTAGCCGATCGAGCGAATCTGTCCGTCGGGGAAGAAGAATTCCTGAGTCTTGAGCGCATAACCGCCGCGCACGATTCCGCCATCGACGGCGACGAAAAACTCGTTGTAGATGCGCGACTCCGCCGAACGCGGCAACCAGCGCGGCTTCGCCCAGCGATAGAACACCATGTTCTCGTCCTCGCCTGCTTGCCGGAGTCGCTGATTGAACTCAGCTACGGCGGGCTCGTGCTCGGGACGATAGGGTTGGATGATGATGGCCATGAATGGAAAGGTGAGCTTGAATTCATATTGTCATCCTGAGCGAAGCGAAGGACGTTATGCATTTGAATGCGGCGAGACTCTAATGCAGAGATCCTTCGCTCAGGATGACAACGTAAGAGTATCAGCGCGCAGCCGACTGCAGTTTCTCGACCAGCCCCGCCACCGCGCCGATGTTCTTCATCTCCTCGATGTCTTCGGGATCAAGCTGCACTCCAAACTTTTCCTCAATGGCGAGAACCAGATTCAAATGCTGCATGGAATCCCAGTTCTCGATCGTCTCCGGTGAAGATTCCGCCGTGATCTTGCCCGCCGGAATTCCAAAAATGTCACTGGCGATATTCCGCACCTGTTCAAACGTACTGGCTGTCAATTCTTTCCTCCGGGTGTTGCCTCGGTCGTCACTTTCAGCTTAATCCACTCGGGCGAGCGTAGCTTGGAACTCGTCAGGTCGAGCGCCCACAGCGAGCCCGCGCCGTTAGCCTCCTGCCGCTCGAAGCCGTGCTGCTGATAGAAATCTCGCGCCGGAGCGTTTTTCTTTGTCGGCAGGAACCAGCCTACCAGCCGCTTGCGTCCGCGCTGGGCGGCGCTTTCAGCGAGATGAGCGAGAAGCGCCGTTTCAACTGTTCTCCCGATGACGCGGCAGCTCAGCAGGAAAGTATCCACCTCGCACTGCTCGCCCAGGTCGTGCGCAATCGCGACCCCGACCAGCCCGTGGTCGCCAAAACGGTCGCGCACCTTGATTGAAAATATGTGCCATTCCCGCTGGTTAGCCATCTCCGCGATCTGCGGTTCGGTGTAGCGCCGGGTGGTCAGGTTGAACTGGTTGGTTTTCTGCGTCAGTTGCGCGACCCGCGCCAGGGTCAGGTCCGACACAGGTTCCAGTTCGGCCTCCTGCTCGAGGAAGCGAAAGAAATCTTCCTTCGATTGAAAGGTCTGCTCGGCGCCGGCGCGTTGTTTCTGTGCAGCATACATTTCGGTGCGTTGCTGGTCCTCCGCCGAAAGAGCAAGCCGCTCGAACGCCGCACAATTCCGGATGGCCGAGGCGTACTCCAGGGGATTCTTCGGCAGGTCGATTACAGTAACTTCGGGAAGCGCGGCGCGCACTTGCTCGCGCTCAAAAGGATTGTCGTCCAGGAAGGCGAGCGCATCGATGCCGACATTCAATTCTTGCGCAATCTCGCGGAGATTCTGCGCCTTGTCGCTCCAGTTAATACGCAGCGCCGCGAAGTGCTTCGCGCGTACCAGCATCCCGGGATGATTCTCCAGCGCCTCCATGGCATCGTCGAGATTATTCTTGCTGCACACGGCGAGCAGGATTCCTTTGCGCGACAGATCGAGCAGCGCGCGCTGCAAGGCCTGATACGCCGCGCCCGGATACTCGGCGCCAACTTTAATGTCGGCCATGCCGTCTTCGCCGATCACGCCGCCCCACAGCGTGTTGTCGAGATCGACGACCAGAACTTTCGCGGTGCGGCCGCTGAGCGGTACGATAAAACGCGTCCACTCGCGGGCCATCTGAAGAAGATAACCGGCCGCGATGGGAAGCCGTGCCGTCAACCACTTGCGCTCGTCGTGCCAATGCTCGCTGCCATGGCGCGCCACCAGCGCATCGTAATCGAGGCTGTAGACTCCGTGGAATCCGTCCGCGATGCGCCGCAGCTCACGATTGATTTGCCGGATGAGCCCGGACTGGCCAGCCTCGGATTGGTCGTCGAGAACTCCGAGACTTGGCGATGATGGCCGCTCCAAAGAATGAACAATCAGGGCCGCCTGACTGTGTTTTCGAAACGCGCCGATCCATTGTTCATAGTTATGAACTACGCCGCGAACCACGCGATCGGCGGCTTGCTGCGCCGCTTCCGGCGCCAGATCAGCGAAGTCACGCCACAACTCCGGTGCCGCCTGCTCGGTGCGCACCGCCAGCACGACCGCATTCGGTGCGAAGCGATAGAGCGAACTCTGGGCGTCGAGCATATCCTGCACGTAGGTATTGAAATCGCCGACACGGACTTCCAGATCGATGCCATATGCGAATGCCTCTGCCCGCAACAGCGGCACGATGGGCTCCACCGTGAATGAGCGTAGAATCGCAAGTTTGAATTTTGTGAGCGCGAGCGGGGCGCGCGTCTGGTCGCGCAACTCCTTGTCTCGCAAGAAATCGTCTCGCGAACCATCGTCTCGCAAACCATCGATCCGCGAAATCACAAAGCTTGCTGTAGCCGACGCGGGATCGCGCCGCCAAAGCTCAGCCAGTCGCCGCGCGGCAAGGTCGAAAGCGCCTTCGGCGATCAGCCTGTCGACTTGAGCCCGCAGGTTTGAGGGGTTGCGCTCTGCGGAAGTTGAGTCAGGCGTCGAATTGGAAGTCGAATCAGACATCGAACTTAAAAACAAATCAGCGTTCCAGATACTCGATCAGAAGGCGGTTCCTGGTATAAATCCAAGCGATGCGCCGGCCGCCGAATGCGATTGCGGGCATCGGCTGCCGCGTGACGATTGCGCCCAGCGAGCGCACGTCAGCGAGCGCCTGCTCCAGCTTGTCCACGACATAACAAACGTGGTGCAGTCCGCCTCCCTTGGCAGCGAAAGAATGCACGGGTGATTGTTCATCCGCGGGTTCCACTAGTTCCCAGAGCGGATCGCCCGCGCGGCGGCTCTTCAGGAACGTGACGCGAACGCCCTGGTTGGGATCATGAAAAACCTGCTCGTCCCAATCCGCCTGCAACATGCCGGCGAAGCCGTGCACAGAATTCGCAATCGAAGCCACAACGAAGCCCACGTGGTGAAACGCGCCTTCGGGCCGCCAGGTTAGGGAAACCGCATTCATCGTCAGCGATTCTTCAATTCTTCAAGAATGTGCCTTATCTTTCACTCCGCACTCGGCTTGTTTCTCCAACTCCTAGGTGCCGGATTTCCCATCGGACTCACCAATGCCCATGCGCCTCTTGTCCGCGATGCGAGCGAGTGGAGTGTGCGATTTCAGCCAGATCTTGAAGTCGAAATACAACGGATACAGAAAATTCATGAAACGTACTGACCACGACGAATGCCGCTCCGCCGCCGGCGTTTCCAGTGCGTATCCGGTCTCGACCAGCAAGTTGCCGATGCTCACCTCCACGTCGCGAACCTGCGGCGCAGTGAACATGCGTTTCCAGCGGCCGATGGTGTTGGCTTCAGTCTCTTTGCCGTCGCCGCGAAACGAAGAATTTGGGTTGTGCACCGACCCCAGCGCCACCTGCTGGATGCGGTCATAGTCCAGATCGTGTGCAATGAACTTGCCAATCCGCGCCAACGTGTCGCGTGGATTCTGCACCAGGTCTTCGTAATGAACTTCCATGTAATCCGCGCCCAGTGCCCGTCCGTAGCGCCGGCCCTTGCTCACGACCCAGCGCCAGTAAATCGCCGGCACGACAAAGGCGCGCGCACGGTCCCAGGGCAGCGGACGAATCCAGCCGATGCGGTGCAGAGAGGCGGTGACGTCCCGGCCGTCGCGAATAATGTGGACGACAAGCGCATCGGGAATCACCTTCTTGATTAAAGGAAGATAGAGCATGTGCAGCGGTGTGGATTCCGCCCACCGCTCAACGCCTTGCTTGCGTGCGATTGCCTCCATCACGATGCGCAGAAAGTCGCCCGCATTGTGGCAATCTTCCATCACGCGCTCATCGATGTCCTTGGGCTCGAGTCCGGTCCGGTGAAACAGCTTGCTGGTGTAGTACTCGTCGAGCAGTTGGCGACGGTTGCGGCGGCTGATGAGGTTGCCAAAGCGCAGGCCGAGCAGGTTGAAGGCGTTACTCTCCGCGTGATAGACGGCGAACCCTCCCGCGGAAAGCAGCGTGTGGTAGAGCAACTTGGTGCCGGATCGTCCGCAACCCAGCACAAACACCGGAGCCGCATAACGAGAGTCCCCAGCGTCCCGAGCGTCCCCGGTGCCGGATGCCTGACCTGCCGGCTGATTCTCGACGAGGCGGTTGGCGTTGGTTTTCTCCATGACTCTGACTTTGCTTGCCGGTGCTGTGGTTGCCGGATTCATGACGATCCTCCGCCTCGACTCAGGACCGCACCGACGCCGCCACCGGCACCGGTTCTTCTTCCAGTTCGAGCGCGGACATGTTGGCGAGCCGGCCGACGGGCGTATGCAACTTCAGCCACAGTTTGCTGCCGAGAAAGGCGGGATACACTCCGCGCATCCACGACTGCCGCAAACTCCGGTGGCGCTCGGCGGCGGACAACGACAATTCATAGCCATTTTCCTGCAGGCAATCGCCAACCGTCGCTTCGATGGCGGCGACGTCGGCGGTCGCCAGGCGTTCTTTCCAGCGGCCGAGCGGGTTGATTCTCTCCTTCGCGCCTTCCTCGCGAAACGAAGAGTTCGTCTCTGACAGGCGGCCCAGGCCCGCGCGCTGAATCCGATCGTAATCCAGATCGTGATCGATAAAGCCACCGAGTTTGCCGAGCGTTACGCGCGGATTGGTGATCAAGTCCTCGTAGCGGATCTCGATGTAGTCCGCGGGAAACTTGAAGCCGTGCGCCCGGCCTCGCTCAACCATCCACTTCCAATACAGCGAAGTCGCCACCAGGCTGTCGGTTTGGTCGCGATCCCAAGGCAGGGGGGTGAAACCGCCCATTTTCTTGAGCGAGAGCGCAATGTCGCGCCCGTCGCGGATGATATGCACAAACAGCGCGTTCGGTATGTCACACTTCACGCGCTCGACGTGCAGCACATTGTCGGGATCGTACACCGCCCAGCGCTGCGCTTGCTGGCTCCTTGCTACCGAATCCATCACCACGCGGATGAAGTCTCCGCCATTGCGGCATTCACTTAGAATGCGCGCCGATAACTGCTCGGCATCGAGCGCGGTGCGCCGGAAACCTTTGCTGTGGAGCCAGGTTTCGAGGATCTTTTCGCGATTCGAACGGCTCTCCATCGAACCGAAGCGGGGAATCAGAATCTTGTAAATCGGCAAAAAACCGCGGTAGACAGCAAACCCGCCGGAGGACAGCAACATATCGTAGAGCAGGTTCGTCCCAGAGCGGTGGCAGCCCATCACGAAGACAGGGGCATGCTTGCGATCAACTGGGCTGGGCGCGGACACCGTAAAAATCTTATCACGCAAGGCGGGCGGGGCCATCTGAACCCCTTGTTAAAACAGGGGTTACCGAGGTCACCCGGTCGTCCTGGCGGAAATGCAACCTGAAGGGCTGATCAGTTGACAGTTAGGATCCGACGCACTTTTCCGACACCACCTCTATGATTCCTGAGTGGCCTGTTTATGCAACCGGCTCTAGAATGGCTGCTATGAAGAAGAGTCTCTCGATCGTGGGCGCGGTGATCATCCTGCTTGGTTTCGGAGTGATTGGGCTGGCGGTGGCTCAGCAGGATGAGAACGAGGGGCCGATGTCGGACCTGCGCTTTGTCGTGGTGCGCGACTACAACGGCAAGCCGATAAGGAATGCAGCCGTGGTGCTGCATCCGGTGAGTCGGAAGGGAAAGCAGTCTCGCGGGGGATTGGAGTTGAAGACGGATAACGAGGGGCGGACGAACATAGACGGGATTCCGTATGGTCCGCTGCGCGTGCAGGTGCTGGCGCCGGGTTTCCAGACTTTTGGCGCGGACTACGAGATCAACCAGCCGGAACTGGAGATTACGGTGAAGCTGAAACGTCCAGGGGGCCAGTACTCGGCGTACGGAGATACGAAAAAAGCGGACGACAAGAACCAACCGGTGCAGAAACCGCAACCATGAAAGGCCGGTGGTTCGTATCGAGGCGTCGCTTCAGCGATGCCATAAGTTCTGAGTTTAGACGCCCCTTTAGTGTGCGTGAAATTCGTGTTCGGGCATAGCCTTCAAAACTGTCAAAACATAGTTTTCTTGGAGTGAAATTGCATATGAGAAGAAATCTTTCGATGGTGATAGCGGCGGTGATCGTGCTTGGGCTCGGTATGGTTGGGCTGGCGCGGGCTCAGGATGATGAGGGGCCGACGTCGAGTTTGCGGTTTGTGGTGGTGCGCGACTCCGACGGGAAGCCGGTGAGAAATGCCGAGGTGATTCTGCATCCGGTGAAACGCAAAGGAAAGCAGGACAAAGGAGAGATGGAACTGAAGACGGACGCAGAGGGGCGGACAAACATTGACGGGATTCCGTATGGTCCGCTCCGCGTGCAGGTGTTGGCGCCGCATTTCCAGACTTTCGGCGAAGACTACGAGATCAACAAGGCGGAAATGGAGCTTACGGTGAAGCTGAAACATCCCGGCGGGCAGTATTCCGTGTATGAGAATCACGGGGACGACAAGAAGCCGCAGTGAGGCCCTTGGGCGTGCAAGTACGCGCAAGTAATAGAGGGACGGGTATTTGTAACAGGTGACAGGCGGAGCCGGGTGCCCTACAATCTCCTGCCATGGGAGCGCAGGAACTGACCGTCGAGCGATATGAAGGGGTGGCGGGCGATCAGCGGATTCTTTTGCTGCGCGGTCCGATCACCATGGCCACCGCTCCGCAGTTCGAGCGGGCGGTGCACCACGAGAACGCGGAGACGATGATTCTGGATTTATCGGATGTCCCTTACATTGATTCGGTGGGTTTGGGGTCGTTGGTGGCGGTCTATGTATCGCATCAGAAAACGGGACGATGTCTGGTGCTGACGGGGATGAAGCCCCGGGTGCGCAAGATCATGGAAATTACGAAGGTGAACGATTTCTTCGTGACCTTTGGCACGACTTGGGAAGCGGTGGAAGCGCTGGCTAACACCGGGACGGCCTGAGGGCTAGCTGAAATCCGCTGGAGAGACGGACGCCCCGCGAGCCTGCCCTGAGCAGAGTCGAAGGGTCCAGCCGCACTGAATGCTCGGTTTCCTGAATCGAAAACTCTGAATCACCATCTAATTCGCATTGCTAGCCGAGTCCCGCGCCCACGCCTATGAACCTTCTTTACCGTTATTCCAAACAATATTGGAAACTTTTTGCGGTCGCTCTGTTGCTGGCCGCGACCAATCAGATCTTTTCGCTGCTTGATCCCCTGATTTTTCGTCATGTAATCGATAGCTACGCCACCAAGTATCACCAGTACACGCAAGCGCAATTTGTGCGCGGGGCCGGCCTTTTGCTGCTGGCAGCCGTGGGGGTGGCATTTGTGTCGCGCGTGGCCAAGAATTTCCAGGACTATTTCGTCAACGTGATCGTGCAGCGGTTGGGCGCAAGGATGTACTCGGACGGGATCCGGCATTCGCTGGATCTGCCTTATCAGGTGTTCGAGGACCAGCGCAGCGGCGAGACCCTGGGCAAATTGCAAAAAGTTCGCAGCGATGTGGAGCGGTTCATTACCGCTGCTATCAATGTGCTTTTCATTTCGGTCGTTGGCATCGTTTTTGTGATGATTTACGCCTTCCGGGTGCATTGGTCCATCGCTCCGGCGTTTCTGATCACGGTTCCGATGCTTGGAATTATCAGTTCGGTGCTGAGCAAGCGGATCAAGAAAATGCAGAAGACCATTGTTGCCGAAACCACAGCACTGGCGGGTTCGACAACCGAGTCGCTGCGCAATATTGAATTGGTGAAGAGCCTCGGGCTGGCGCATCAGGAGGTGGAGCGGCTCAACGGGATCACGGGAAAGATTCTGAAGCTCGAACTCAAGAAGGTTAAGTACCTGCGCAGCTTGAGTTTCATCCAGGGGACGGCTGTCAATGCATTGCGCACCAGCATTTTATTTTTGATGCTCTATTTGATTTTTCGCCAGGAGATCACGATCGGGCAGTTCTTCTCGCTGATGATTTATTCGTTTTTCATTTTTACACCGTTGCAGGAGTTGGGGAACGTCATTAATATTTACCGCGAAACGGAAGTCTCGCTGCAGAACTTTCAGCAAATCCTCGACACCCCTCGCGACCCCAAGCCTGCCGATCCGGAACCGATAGATGAGCTCATGACGCTGCAGTTTGAGCGGGTCAGCTTTCAACATCAGAGTTCTACGGCTCTGGCCTTGGACGAGATCGGTTTCAGCGCGGCTCGCGGAGACGCCATTGCGTTTGTGGGACCATCTGGGGCAGGGAAGTCAACGCTAGTCAAGCTTCTGGTGGGTTTGTACGCTCCGAAGGCGGGCGAGATTCTCTACAACGGGATTCCATCGAATCGCGTTGATCTGGATCTGCTGCGGGAAAAGATTGGATTTGTGACGCAGGACACGCAGTTATTCTCGGGATCAATTCGCGAAAACCTGCTGTTCGTGAATCCGGAGGCGACTGACGAGGAATGCATGGAAGTTTTGCAACAGGCTGCTGCACACAGTTTGCTTTCACGCGCGGACCGCGGATTGGACACGCTGATCGGCGAGGGTGGCGTGAAGGTATCGGGAGGCGAGAAGCAGCGGCTTTCAATTGCTCGCGCGCTGTTGCGCCATCCGCAGTTGCTGGTGTTCGATGAAGCCACGTCTTCTCTTGATTCGCTGACCGAGGAAGAAATCAGCCGCACGATTCGCGAAGTGGCAACCAATCAGGAGGCGATCACGATTCTGATTGCGCACCGGCTGTCGACGGTGATGCATGCTGATCGCATCTACGTGCTGGAGCGTGGACGAATCGTCGAATTCGGACGGCACTCTGAACTGCTCGACCAAAAAGGTCTGTACTACGCGATGTGGCGGCAGCAGGTTGGTGAACGCGAGGCGGTCGCGCAGGCGAAGTAGCGTTGGAGAGTCGCCTGGTACGATGACCGCGTTAGGAATCATACGGTGGAGTGACGGGCGTCTCGCGAGACTGCCCTGAGCGCAGTCGAAGGGTCCACCCGGGCGGGGGCGCCCGTTTCTCCACCGCCACATGTTTAGCCCGCTAGAGACTCGATGGCTTGCACTGCTTGCGGTGGGAGCGCAACCTCGCGGCTGGCCAGATCCTGCTTCATATGCCAAGCGTCGGACGTGCCGGTAAGCGGCAGAATCCCGACGCTACGCGCGAAGCTGAATACGGCCTGGGCTGCTGTGACTGTAGCGCTCGCGGCCACACTGGCGATCAGAGGATGGTGTAGCACCTCCTGATTCGCGGTGAGCAGCGAAAATCCCTGATAGACAATTTTGTGTTCGCGGCAGAACAGGCGCACCGCTCGGTCCCAGCCGAGGCGGGCGTAGCAGCGGTTCTGCACAAACGCAGGAAGTTCTGCGTGAGCGGCTGCCATCTGCTGCAGGTGGCCCAGAGAAACATTGCTTATACCGAGGAGACGCGTGCGGCCGGCATCGCGTTCTTTGCGCATCGCTTCCCAGACCTCGGCGTCAGCATCGGTCCACTCGTTGTTGGCGGAGGGCCCATGCAGCACGTAGCTGTCGACGTAGTCGGTGCCGAGATGGTCGAGCGAACTGGCCATCGACTGAGCAACCTGAACGGAAAGCGTCGCTGCAGGATCGTAGGGCAGGCGGTGGTCCTGACCAGGCCGATAGGTAAACTTCGTCTGCAGAAAAAGATCGTTGCGTGTGACCACGCCTATGCGATAAGCGGCGGCTAATCCCTGTCCGACTCCGGCTTCGAAGTAATGCCGTCGCTGGTTAGCCGTGTCGACGCCCCGAAAGCCCATGCGGAGTGCGAGCTCTGTGAGAGGCGGGGTTCGATCTTCCTTCCAGGCGGTGCCGTAGAGAAAATCGGGAACAGGTGAAGGTGGCTGGGTTGGCATTGAGTCGTTCACGTGATTACCGGAACGTTGCTGAGTCCTTTGCTGCCGAACACTCGGCGGTAGCGTTCGATTTCTGACGGCGTGCCCAGCGCTTTGGCGTAGTTGTCGGAGAGTTTAACCGCAGGCCTGCCTTCGACCGTGGATACTTTGCAGATCAGACTGATGGGGTCAAAGTCGCTGCCACCAGCGGGATCGCAGCCGCGGAAATCGTTAGTCAGCAGAGTTCCCCAGCCTGCGCTGAAACGAATACGGCGGCCAGGGGTCCACCTTTTCGGATCAAGGAAATCGGCGGCGGCGCGGAAGTCATTTAGCGCAGTGCGAGCGGTGGCGCCGCTCGTCATCACTCCGCCAAAATAAGCGTGTAGGCCGAGGATGTCATCGACGTCGAGCGAGTCGGACGCGATGATGAGCTTGTCATGCGGGTCTCGACCTTGCGCCTTGAGCCACTCGATATATTCGTCGCCGGCGATGTAGGGATTCTTGCTGTCGATGCGCTGGCCCGTCCAATCAGCCGTCCAGTCGGGAGCGTTGTCGAGAAATTGCGAGGTTCCGAAAGTATCCGGCAGCATGATGCGGAGTGCGCCCTCGTAGGTGGCCTGCCACAATTCGAGGACGCGGTACTGTGAAGCTTTCAGGGCCTCGTCGTCGGGCGCGAGCGCGGCTAGGGCCATAGGGATCTCATGCGCGTTAGTTCCGATGGCTTCCAGATCATGCTTATGGGCAAGGAAGGCATTCGAGGTTCCGGTGAAGGCGCTGCCAAGATTCGCCGCCATGGCGTTGACCACGTATTCCTGCCACAGGAAGCTATGGCGACGGCGGGTTCCGAAGTCCGCCACGGCCAGCCCGGGAACGCCGCGCAGCCGCTCGATCTTCCCCCACAATTTTGTTTTCGCCCGAGCGTACAGGATGTCAAGACCGAACTCGCGGAGTTTTTTCAAACCGGCCCGGGTTTTGAGCTCATCAAGGATCGAAAGCGCATAGAGTTCCCACATCGTTGTTTCGGTCCAAAGGCCGTCGAACGAGAGATGGAACTGGCCGTCCTTGACTGATAGTTCATAGTCCGACAGCCGGAAATCGCGCTCCAGCCATTCCAGAAAGGCGGGTTCAAAGATTCCCCGGCGTCCGTAAAAAGTGTTGCCGGCGAGCCAGACCAGTTCCGACCTGCGAAACCGGAGGCGGCGAGCGTGCTCCATCTGGTGGATAAGCTCCTCGCGCGAGAACATGTCGGCGAGGCGCACGGAAGTGGAGCGATTGAGCAGCGAGAACGAAACCTGGGTCTTCGGGTAATGCTTCCAGATGAACTGGAGCATCAGCAGTTTGTAGAAGTCGGTATCGAGCAGGGACCTCGTGACCGGGTCCAGTTCCCAGTTGTGGTTGTGCGCCCGCTCGGCGAAGTTGACGATCATCGCGTGCTTTCTCGTGTACTGGCTCGCGTACCATCCTCTGTGACCGTCCTAAGAAAAGCAACCGTAGTAACCTGTGGGGTGCCTTTGTTACCGGCGGGCTGACTTGGGGAAGGCAAACACGGTACTATCAAATTTCTGCATGAGACTGCCTCGGCCCTTCACTTCTGCTCGGAGTTGCTCATCGTTGTTCCTTGCCGCGGGGCACGCTCACGGCTGGGCAGAGTTCTCTGGCCGTGCGTTGCACACGCTGGCGGTGGGGGTTCTGCCTGCCATGTTCCTTCTGCGATCGGGCCGCGAGGAGATTTACAACATCCTCTGGGCGCTGGTGTTTGGCTTTGCCACGCTGAATATTCTGAGCCTCGGGGCGCGCCGTTTCGAGCAGGATAAGGGCCTGAATTTTGGGGAGATGCTGGCGATCTTGGTGGTGGTGGTGTCGATCGTCCTGCTGGGGTGGGAGATGCTCTATCTGTTCCACGTTCTGCCCATTCGCCTCACGCCGCGCTGACGAGGATTGCGACGGATTGCAGCCAATTGCGATATGATCGCGGGTGGTGAAACGCGAATCCAATTTTCGTGACTCTAATTTTGACGTAACTTGTCCCTGCTGCGGTGCGGTCATGAAAATCGACGCCGCGACGCGCAGCATCATTGCCCACACGGCGCCGGTCAAGCCGAAAACCTTCAATGACATGGAAGAAGCGGCTCGCGCCATGAAAGAACAGGACAACCGGCGAGACTCGATTTTCCGCCAATCGATGGAAGCGCAAAAGCATGCCTCGGAACTGTTGGAAAAAAAATTCCAGGAGGCGGTGAAGAAGGCCAAAGAAACTCCGGACACGGGAAAGCCGATCCGGGATTTCGATCTGGACTGAAGTCTCGTGCTTTTAACCGCCGAGACGTCGAGTACGCCGAGGAAAACAAAAGCTCAACAGCCCGCGCTGCAAATGCGGTTCGTATCAGGGCACGCCTTTAGGCGTGCCGTAAGTGCCGCGTTACGACTGCGCTTTCAGGCGTTGAGGACAGCGAGTGGAGTTTCACCGCAGGCTCTTAAATGACTGGACCCCTTCTTCTGGGACATCGTGGGGCGCGGGCTTCCCGCCAATTTCCTGAAAATACGCTGGCATCGTTCGACCTTTGCTTGCAGCATGGTTGCGACGGCTTTGAATTCGACGTTCGGCTTTCCGCCGACGGGCAAGCTGTGATCTGCCACGACGCAACCGTCGGCGGAATGAAAATTTTGACCACGCCCTCGAAATGCCTGCCGCTACCCACACTGGAAGACGTTCTGCGGCAATTTGCTCACCGGGCGTTTCTCGACATCGAGTTGAAGGTTGCCGGGCTCGAGTCGCAGACGCTGACAGAGCTCGACAAGCATCCGCCACAAAAGGGATATGTAGTTTCGTCGTTTCTTCACGAGGTGCTCACGGCTATCCACGATCTCGATCGGGCGATTCCACTGGGATTTCTTTGCGAGACGCGGGGCCAGCTTCGAGGCTGGCGCCAGACGCCGGCGGAATGGGTGATTCCGCAGTTCGAGCTCGCGGATAGGAAGTTGGTCGAGTTCGTTCACGCGGCACGGAAGAGAATCATGGTCTGGACGGTGAATCGCGCCGAGCGCATGCGTGATTTCGACGTGTGGGGCGTGGATGCCATCATCTCGGATGAAACGCAATTGCTGGTTCGCTCATTGCAGTAGGCGCGAAAAATCCGATGATGGAGAGCCGGGCGTCCCCGCCCGTCCCACCACGAGCATCACCGCCATTGCTCACGGAATTCGCCTCATTTACAGTGAACAGGATGTCCACCACAGGCGAACGATTCGAGCGAGCGGTTCAGATCATGGCGCGGTTGCGGGCTCCGGGCGGATGTCCCTGGGACCGCGAACAGACCTTCGACACCATCAAGCCCTATACGCTGGAAGAAACTTACGAGGTTCTCGAAGCGATCGACAACCGCGATTGGCCCGAACTTACCGGCGAGTTGGGAGATCTGTTGTTGCAGGTGCTGTTCTATTCACAGATGGCCAGCGAAGAAGGTCACTTCTCGGTGGATGATGTGCTGGACCGTCTTTCCAATAAATTGGTGGACCGGCATCCACATGTTTTTGGTGACGTGAAGGCGGATACTCCTGCCGAAGTGCTGCGCAACTGGGAGGCGCTGAAGGCGCAAGAGAAAAAGACGCGGCTAGCGGCGGGCGCCACCGAAGAGAGAGAGCAGGCCGACGACGCTCAATCAGTGCTCGCCGGTGTGTCATCGAAAATGCCCGCGCTGATGGAGGCTTATAAACTCAGTTCGCGAGCAGCCCATGTGGGATTTGACTGGCCGGAGATTGAAGGGCTCTTCGCCAAGCTCGAAGAAGAGACGGCCGAGTTGCGGGAGGAACTGAAGGCCGTGCCGACGTTTCCTTTGAAGCGTCAATCCGTAGAGAAGGGGATTGCCGGCTCGGGAAAGCCGCAGCTTCCGCCAGAGTTGCGCGAGCGCTTGGAAGATGAAGTTGGAGACCTGTTCTTTGTTCTGGTGAATATTGCGCGCTATCTGTCGCTCGATCCAGAGTCGGCGCTGCGGAAGACGAATCGCAAATTCAAGCGTCGGTTTCAATGGATGGAGGAGCGTCTGCGCGCCAGCGGGCGAGCGCCACAGCAGGCGTCGATGGACGAACTGGAAACATTATGGCAACAAGCGAAGCAGCAGGAAAAACCAGCGTGACCGGCGCACCCGCCGGAACTACCGGCGACGAAGTGACCATCCACAAGTGCGAAGCGCTGGAGGAAATGCAGGCCTGCTTTGCGCTGCAAAAAGAAGTATGGAAGTTCGCGGACGCGGACCTGATTCCGGTGCGCATGTTCGTGGTGGCGGCGAAGATCGGAGGACAGGTCATTGGGGCATTCGTCGAAAAAGAGCTCGTCGGCTTCGCGCTTGCAATCCCGGGATTTCGAAATGGCCACGGCTACCTGCATTCGCAAATGCTGGCCGTTCGCCAGCAATATCGCAATGGCGGCTTGGGGCGGCGGATGAAGCTCTATCAGCGTGAGGATGCGCTGGCGCGTGGCTTCGAACTGATGGAGTGGACCTTCGATCCGCTGGAGATCAAGAACGCGTATTTGAATATCGAGAAGCTGGGTGCGATTTCGCGGCGCTACAACGTGAACCAGTACGGGATCACCTCGTCTCCGTTACAGGGCGGTTTGCCCACTGACCGACTGGTGGCGGAGTGGTGGATGAAGTCGAAGCGGGTCGAGGCGGTGCTGACGGATGCTCCGCGCGCGAAGTTTGCATGTCACGCGCGCATCGATGTGCCGGCGGAGATCTACCAATGGAAGGCAGACGCGACGACGCGTCCACAGGCGCTTGCGGTGCAGGAAAACAATCGTGAGCGGTTCAGCCGGGCATTTGCCGAAGGACTGAGCGTGCTCACCTATGAGCGCGACGAACGCGGCAATGGCCGGTTCCTGCTGGGAGATTGGGACGAAAAATGGCAATATTAGCAGCTTGAATCATGAAAATCGAATCAGTAACTCTGCGCGAAATTCACATGCCGCTCGTGCATTTTTTTGAAACGAGCTTTGGCCGGGTTTACGGCCGCCGCATCCTTCTGATAAGCGTCGAGGCGGATGGAGTACGTGGATGGGGCGAGTGCGTCGCCGGGGAAGATCCGTATTACAGCCCGGAATGGACCGAAACCGCGTGGCCTACGATCAAGAAGTATCTGGCGCCGCTGCTGCTGCAGAGCGAGGTGGATGCCGGCCGGGATTGTGCGGCGCGCTTTGCCAGAGTCCGTGGCCATCGCATGGCAAAGGCCGCGCTCGAAAACGCGGTGTGGGACGCGGAGGCGCGACAGAAACAACAGCCGCTCTGGAAATTGTTGGGAGGAACGCGGCGCGAGATCGCCTGCGGCGTTTCGATCGGCATTCAAGACACGCCGGAACAGCTTATGCGGAAGATCGAAACGGAGTTGGCGGCGGGATATCGGCGGATCAAGATCAAGGTGAAGCCGGGATGGGATCTGAAAGTGCTGGAGAAGATCCGCGCGCACTGGGCGGATATTGTTCTCAGTGTAGATGCGAATTCCGCCTACACGCTCGATCAGGTCGAGCACCTGCGCAGATTCGATGCCTTCAACCTGCTCATGATCGAACAACCGCTATGGAACGACGAAATCTATCTTCATGCGCGTTTGCAGAAGGCCATCCAGACGGCGATTTGTCTGGACGAATCGATTCTCAACGCGCGCGACGCCGATTTTGCGCTCGAGACCGGCGCCTGCCGGATCCTCAACATCAAGGTTGGTCGCGTGGGTGGCTTCGCCGAGGCAAAGAAAATACACGACGTCGCCGTGCGGCACAACATTCCGGTGTGGTGTGGCGGGATGCTGGAATCGGGAGTGGGCCGGGGGCACAACATCGCGCTGTCGACGCTCGAAAATTTCCGCCTGCCCGGAGATGTGTCGGCATCGAAGCGTTATTGGAAGGAAGACATCATCGAACCCGAAGTGGTAGTCCGCGCCGATGGAATGATCGCGGTCAGTGACGCGCCGGGAACCGGCTACCAGGTGCGCGAAGACCTGGTGAAGAAGTTCACTGTACGCGAAGAAACATTTCGCACCGGGAAAGGTTAGCGTCGTTCCTTCACTTATCGGCGAGTTTGCCGCGAGCAGAATTGTCGGCGGCTTCTGCGGCCATAGTGGATTCTTCCTTCTTCAACAGTTCTAGAGCCTGGGCGAACGTCAGGTCCGAGGGAGCCCGCTTAAAGCCGCTGAATGCCTCTGTCGAACTGATGGAGAGATTCTTGAACAGCATAATCTTTCCCGTGAAGCTTAAAGTCATGCTTGAAATTTCCCAGAGATTGTCGCCCACCTCCTGCTGCTGGACCATGAAGCGGCCACCCCGATCCAGGTGTCCAAGAATTCCCCATCCGAAGCCGACTTCCTTGACGAGCGTGCCGTCAATGCTGACAATGCGGTAATCCGTGGCGTCCACCAACACGTAACCTTCCATGCCGGTCAAGACTTCTTCTACGCGCGACGGCGGTTCGTAGTGGGGATTAGGACGGAATTTCAACTTGACCAAAGGGCTGCCGGCCCGGCCAACGCCTTCCGTGCCCTGTTCCTCTCCGGCATACTCAAACAGGAAGGCATCGGGCATCGCGCGTGTGATGCGCAAAGTGCGCTCGGCGCTCTGGTGTTCCTGTTCCCGTTTTCTCTTCAGTTCTTCGGGATTCTTGATGAAATGCTCAACGCGCGCCTCTTCCTCACGGCGTTGTTGGGCAGTCAGAGGTTTACCGTTGTAGGCGACCACCAAGCCGGCAGTAGCCTCCTTGGTCTCGACATAAAGTCTTGTGGTGGATCCCTGGGGAGTGGTCTTGGTTCCCCGAAACAGGAAGTGGGCGGTGTCGTCATTGGCCGCCTTAATTTCGTTCTGCACCGCTTTGCGCACCAGGTCCGCCGGATCGTGATATGCAGAGACGGTCGCCGGTTGCCCTGCAAAACTGGCTGCGGTCAGCAACAGAATCCAGGCGCCAGCGTGTTCGATGGCGTGGGTGATATTGTGGACGACAGCCCTGCGCGAGGTGGAGTAATCGACCGTCATGACCGGACCGGGCACAGTTAATCCCGTGAGACGATGGTAGCAAATCGCAGTTTGCATCGGGGCCCCACTTCCAAGCGTGCCGTAAGTTCCTCATGGAGAATGATTTCCGGCTAGCGGGCAGAGCCGCAAGAGGCCGGAATGATTTACAATCGGTTCATTCGCGGCGAACAGAGCGCGAGGAGATGGAGGCCAAAGCATGGACGCTCCGCAAACCGCAGACGGCGCCCACATCGGCAAGTCGGTGGTCATCAAGGGAGAGTTGTCGGGCTCCGAAGACTTGTACGTGGATGGCAACGTCGAAGGCAACATTGAGCTCCGCAACAACAGCCTGACGGTGGGGCCGAATGGACATGTGAAGGCCAACGTCAGTGCCAAGTCGGTGGTGATTCAGGGTAAGCTGGATGGAAGCGTGAATGCCTCCGATCGCGTGGAGCTGCGAAAGTCGGCGGTGGTAACGGGCGACGTGACCACGCAGCGCATCGCGATCGAAGAGGGCGCGTTCCTGAAAGGGAAGATTGATATTCAGAAAGAGGCCGGAAAAGCGGCGCCCGCGTCTTCCTGAACGCAGGCTGGTCGCGCGATCAGGTGCACTGGTCACTGGTCACTGATCATTGATCATTGATCAATGGACATTGGACATAGCATCTGTTTCTGACAACGTAATGAAATTCTTTCGGAGCTCTTCTAACCAGACTGCGAGTCCCACGACCCCGCGGAAGCAATCCCGCCGGTCGAGCGGCATGGGGGAGATTTCACGGCTGCTGAATTCGCAGGAGGGCCTGTGCGTGCTCGATATGGGCTCGACCTCCGCCAACAACATCCGTTTTTTCACCGGCCAGGGGCACAAGAATTACAGCGAGGATTTGTTGCGCTCGTCACTCGACCCGGCCCTGCGCACTCAGGACAGCGCAGGAAACTCGGTGCTGGACAGCAAGAAGTTTCTGGATGAGAACCTGGCATATGCCAACGCTCAGTTCGATGTGGTGCTCTGCTGGAATCTGCCGGATTATCTGGAAGAGAGCCTGGTGAAACCGACCATCGACCGTTTGTGGTCGGTGATGAAGCCGGGCGGAGTACTGCTGGCCTTCTTTCACACCCGCGACGCCGGCCCAGATTCGACCTGTTATCGCTATCACGTGAACGGCACCGACATGCTGGAGATGCAGGAGGTGAAACTCGCACTGCCCGGCCGTCCCGCGTCCGAAAAACAATCCCCGCGCCTGCAGCGCGTGTTCAACAACCGGCATATTGAAAACCTCTTTCGCGATTTCGCGTCGATCAAGTTTTTTCTGGCGCGCGATGCCATCCGCGAAGTGCTGGTGGTGCGCTAGTCAAGCTTGCTGGTGGAGAGCCGGGGGTCCCCGCCCGGCCTTTCAATAGCCGACTTACAACGGGTTGGACGAACAGTTTGGACATGTCTTCACGTGAGCCAGGCGAGCTTTGTGCGCCTGCTCATACGCCTCCATCTTTTCTTTCTGCTGCTTCCGGTTCGCCCTCTCGGACAGCTTCGGCTTGTTTTCATTGCGGTACAGAAAAGACGTCCATGCCGCATGAGCACGGGTCTCACGATCCTTCAGCTCTTTGTAAACGGCGCATTCCGACTCAGCCATAACTTGGCTTGATGATAGTCGAAAAGTGAGAGCGTTCATTCCTGTTTTCGACCAACCCTTGCTAAGATGTAGAGTCAGGCATCGGTTCCGCGCGACGTTTTCCCGCCAACCCCGCCAGGTCCGGAAGGAAGCAACGGTAACGGGCTCTTTCGTGTGCAGTGGACCGCCGGTGCCTGACTTTGTTTGCCTGCTGCGCGAGTCTGCCGGTGGAGCGACGGGCGTCTCGCGAGCCTGCCTTGAGCGCAGCCGAAGGGTCCAAGTCGGAGGTGGCCGGGCGGGGACGCCCGGCTCTCCATCAACAAATTTTCATCGCGACCTTTTTCGCCATGACCAAGCGTCTTTACTACGACAGTTCTGAAACGTACGAATTCGATTCGGTGGTCGAGGGCGTTACACCTCCATCGTCTGAGCAATCGCGCCCGGCCGTAATCCTGCGGGAGACCGCGTTCTATCCCACCAGCGGCGGCCAGGTACACGACACCGGATGGCTCACGATCATCGGGGGTGACCGCGGAGCGGAGCGTTTGCCAGTAAACGAAGTTGCGGATATGGAGGACGGCAAAATCGTCCACTACCTGGAAGCGCCGGCGGCGCCGCTTGTAGGCACGGTCGTCCACGGCAGCATCAATCCCGAACGCCGCCGCGATCACATGCAGCAGCACTCCGGACAGCATGTTCTGTCGGCGGCCTTTGTCGAGCTGTACCAGATGCCGACGGTCTCGTTCCACATGGGCGATGACTATTGCTCGATTGATTTGGCGACGCCGTCGGTAGGTTCCGACCAGATCGCTGCAGCCGAGAAGCGCGCCAATCAGATCGTGTTTGAGAACCGCCCCGTGCGGGTTCGGTACGTTACGCACGCGGAAGCGGAGAAGCTTGGCTTGCGCAAACTGCCTCCCGCCGAGCGCGACGAACTGCGTCTTGTCGAGGTTGCGGATTTCGATTTATCAGCGTGTGGCGGAACTCACGTCAGCTCGAGCGGGCAGATTGGTTCGATCCTGCTGCGGAAAACCGACCGGGTGCGGCAGGCAACGAGAGTCGAGTTCGTCTGCGGCAATCGCGCGGTTCGCATGGCGCGGCGCGACTACAGCGCCCTCAGTGAGGCGGCCGCACTATTCTCGACGCAGCTCTGGGATGTGCCGGATCAGATCCGCAAAAGCGTCGAAGAGAACAAAGCGCTCCGCAAGCAAAGGGACGATGCCCTCGATCAACTTGCCGAAGTCATGGCTTTGGCTGACCTCCATTCGCAACCGGAGACAAACGGGAGGAAGATAGTCGTGCGGGCGTTTTCCGATCGCGACATCGGCTTCGCCAAACTTTTTGCGCAGAAAGTCACGCGAACGGCGACGCCGGCCATTGCGCTGGTGGCGAGCACAGTCGATCCTCCGGGTCTGGTTTTCGCGCAGACGTCGGCGCAGATTCCCGCATCGTCCCCTGCTGGCGCGCCCGGCTCGACCACCGACATGGGAGTATTGCTCAAGCGGGTGTTATCGTCGGTCGGAGGCCGCGGCGGTGGCAGCCGCGATTTCGCCCAAGGCGGAGTTCCGACGGGTTGCAATGTCAATGTCGAGCAGCTTTTGCGCGAGGCAGCGGTTACAATCGGAGCCTGATCCCGCACGCGCCATCTCCCGGGAAGAATTCATGCGATGCTGGAACCGCGGCTCATACTCGTATATCTATTGCTCAAGCTGGGCGTGGCCGCAGCCTTGTCGAGCGCCCTGGTGCGCTCCAAGGAATTCAAGAGTCTGATTTTCCGGGAGCAGCGCGCCACCCGCCACAAGATTTATCTGGCGCTGTGGATGGCGATCCCCATCGCGCTCGGCGTCTGGATACGATTAAATGTCAAGAGCTTTCTCTCGGGCGATCTCTCGCTGGAAACAGCGGTGCTTCTGGGCGTGATCGGCGGGCGTCTGTCGGGAGGGATCGGCGGAGCGCTGATGTCGCTGCCTGCAGCCCTACATGGTGAGTGGGCCGCCATGCCGTTGAATGTGTTTGCCGGAATTATTGCCGGATGGTTGCGCCGCGCCGCGCCGGAGCAGGAAGATATCTGGTCGTTCTCGCCGTTCATCGATCTCACCCTCTATCGTATGATTCGCCGCAATCTGCCGCGACCCCGCGTGTTCGATTGGCAGATTGCTTTTTTCGCGACCATCGTGGGTTTGCGTTTTCTGCAGACCGAGATCTGGCGCTTCTGGCCAAACTCCATCTTCAGCCTGGAAAGCCCCGGCCTGTGGATGCAGGGCGAGGGCGGAACTCTGAACGCATATTTAGTGGAATGCGCCATCTACGTGACGGTAGTCATAGTGGTGGGCACGGAACTGAAAATCTTCAACAGCGTCCGCATCCAGATCAAACTGGAGGAGCAGGAAAGACTATTGTTGCAGGCCCGAATGGCGGCCTTGCAAAATCAGATCAACCCGCACTTCCTGTTCAATACGCTGAATTCCATCTCGTCCCTGGTGCGCTTCGATCCTGACACGGCCCGCGAAATGATCCTGAAACTCGCGACCATTCTTCGCCGCATCCTGCACAGCACGGATTCGTTCGTTGCGCTGCGCGAGGAAGTCGAGTTCATCGACAATTACCTGGACATCGAGGTTGTGCGTTTCGGACGGGACAAGCTCAAGGTCGTCAAGGATCTTGATCCGGCATCGCTCGAAGCCATGGTTCCCAGCATGTTGCTGCAGCCACTGGTCGAAAACTGCATCAAGCACGGACTTGCTCCCAAGGTCGAAGGCGGCAGCATTACGCTGCGCAGCCGTCTGATCAAGTCACGGCTGGTGGTCGAAGTGGAGGATGACGGCATCGGCATGGGGGCAGCGCAATTGCTCGAACAACCCGATGGTTTGGGTGCCGGCGGCATCGGCATGGCCAACGTAGCCGAGCGTCTGAAGGTGCTCTACGGCGATACTGCCAAAATGATGATTGAAAACCGCGAAGGCGGTGGCACACTCATTCGGTTGCGGCTGCCCATCTTGCCCAATCCGGAAGAGCTCATGACGACTTCGACGATTGCTCCAGCACCTTTCGGTAAAAGCCTTCGTAAAGCGGAATAATCCTGCTGGTGCAGTATTTTGCCTGAGCAGCGGCGCGTGCCCGTTTCCCCATGGCGCGCAGGGCCGATTCATCACTGAGCAGATCAATGGCGTAACGCGCCATGGTCTCCACGTCGCCTACATCGGCCAAGAATCCACTCACACCATGCTCGATCACTTCCGGCACTCCTCCGGTACGGGTGGCAATCGGGACGACCTCACAGGCCATTCCTTCCAGTGCCGCCAGTCCGAATGATTCGAGTTCGCTCGGCATCAACATCACGTCCGAGAGCGCCAGTTTTTCCCGGACCTGATCCTGTTTTCCTAGAAACAGCACATGCTCGTGGATGCCCTTCTGCACCGCCAACCACTCCGCCTGGGAGCGATCGGGCCCGTCGCCAATCAGCAACAGTTTGGAGGGAATCTTCTTGCGCACACGGTCAAAGATTTCGATTACATCGAGGACGCGTTTCACGGGGCGGAAGTTGGAAAGATGCACCAGCAGCCGCTCGTCATTCGCGACGTATTCGCTACGCTTTTCCAGCCACTCCGGTTTGCGCAAGTAGTCGTCGCAGTTCACGAAGTTCGGGATGACTTCGATGTGGTTCTTAATATCGAAGATATTCAACGTGCGGTTGCGCAAGTACTGCGAGACTGCGGTCACGCCGTCGCTCTGCTCGATGGAAAAGCGCGTAATTGGGAGATACGAGCGGTCAAGCCCGACCAGCGTGATGTCGGTGCCGTGCAGGGTCGTGACAAACGGCAAATGGCGCCGCGGCGGAGTTGCCGCCAGCATCTGCTTGGCCAGCATCGCGCTCACCGAGTGCGGGATGGCGTAGTGCACGTGCAACAGGTCAAGTTCGTAGAGTTGCGACACCTCGGCCATGCGCGTGGCCAGCGCCAGATCGTACGGAGGATATTCAAACAGCGGATAGCGCGTGACCTCGACCTCATGATAATGAATGTTAGGCTCCGGCCCGGTCAGGCGAATGGGCTGCGAATAGGAGATGAAATGAATCTCGTGGCCCCGGCGGGCGAGCTCAAGTCCCAGTTCGGTGGCGACTACTCCGCTGCCACCATAGGTCGGATAACAGGTGATGCCAATCTTCATGGGCCTCCCGATGCGGGTCCAACGATACCATCATTGGATTCGCAGGAAGGGCTGGGGATGCAGGGAGCGGGCAGGCAAGTTGCGCTGGAACTACTCTCGGCCCAGCCGGAAAACGATTCCGGTGCCAACTCGCAAATTGTCCTGCCGGTTGTTGAGGCCATCGGGGATCTTGGTCATGAAGTACTCGGCCTGCACCGGACGAACCGAGAAGTGCTTGGACACTTTGAAATCAATGCCGCCGCCCGCCGTCATCGCAAAGTTATTTTCGGGCCCCAATGATTGGGCAATGCCGTCCGTTGTCCAAACGCCTCCGAAGAGGGCCTGAGCAAACGGAGTAGCTTTGCCGCGCCGGAAATTCACTCTGGGCCCAAGAAGATAGGTAAACACTGCTCCGGCGAATGAGCCGCTCCCGCTGCTGGTCGCCCTCAAGCCACTCAGATCTCCCACCACACCGAGCCAGTGGTTGGCGTTGTACTCGAGCTGGCCACCCCCGCCGTTTCCGTTGTATGTTGCCGAGGGCGCAATCCCGGGGACGTTGGCATTCACATTAATGCGGGCATAGTAGTATCCGCCGTAAGCCTCAAGTTTCGAAGATTGTTCTTGGGCCTTTATCGGCGGTGCAGTCGCAAATAACCCAAGCAATAGGACAAGTGCAAATGCCTTATTCATCTTTCGCTGCGCCTCCTTGGGCTTTGCGGAGTCCGCGACGACAGGCTTAATCCTTGCTCGGCTTTTTCGGTGTCAAATCGCAGGCTTCTTTGACTCGTTCCACATTCAGCCCGCCGGGAGAGAACTCTGCGATCTGCCGGCCGCTCCGCGTGGGAAGCGCTATGTTGAAGACGTTGGCTCCGAGCAACCCACGAACGGTGCCTTTATCCATGGAGAGGAAATGCCCGCGCAGCCAGTTCCAGCCCTTGTAGTAATGGGTATCGTCAACCCGAACCTCTACTTCCAACTGCGGCTGTCCCCAGAAGCCAGGGCGGTTCGGCGGAGGCAGTCTGACTCCCGGATTGAAGTCGGCCAGCTTGAGCTTGCCGTTACTGCAGTACAGATTCACCCTGGGCTTGTAGTCCGGATCCTCCTTGAAATAGTTGTTCGACTGGAGCTCGAAGCGCACTTTCTTCGCGCCCGTCATCTTGTCGGTGGAGGCGAATTCCAGCCATTGTCCACCGGCGCTGACGCCGTCCTGTTCGCCCTGGTAAGGACTCATCGCGCCACTCTGGGCGCACGCCAAGGCTGCTACGCCAATCAAAAAGGATAAGAGAGCGGCTCCAGCCGCCAAACGGGAACCAATTGCATTGCCAAACCAGCGCGACACTTTCAAGGTCTCCTCCTGACAATCACACCCCTACATACTATTGAACCCGGAAGTTGGCAAAAAGTTGTATCGAAGGTTCGCAGATACGACCGAAGATATGCCGCGGCAGACAATTTGCGGCAGACAATTTGAGGCCGACAATATAATGTCCGGGGACACAATCGAGAATGATTGTCGAAACCCACAAGCACGCACCCTTCTGAGGAGCCTTCTTCGATGAATACGGCCGAGCAATACTGGCCCGCCTTGCCGCTGCAAGAATGGGAAGCCACCTATCGCACCCTGCACATGTGGACCCAGATCGTCGGAAAAATTCGCTTGGCCCTCACGCCGCTGCAGAACCATTTCTGGAACGTTGCTTTATATGTGACCCCGCGAGGCCTCACGACCTCGCCGATCCCGTACCGTGGAAGCACGTTCGAAATCCAGTTCGACTTTGTGAACCACCGCCTCGAGCTTCGCACAGAGGACGGTGACTGGGCCTTGGCCCTCGCGCCCAAATCCGTCGCAGCCTTCTATCGGGAACTATTTGCGTTGTTGCGTGGCGCCGGCATCGAAGTCCAAATCAATCCCAAGCCGCAGGAGGTTCCTAATCCGATTCCTCTGGATCAGGATGACACTCATGCTTCCTACGATCCAGCGTATGCCAACCGCCAATGGCGCATTCTGCGGTCAACCGATATTGTGCTGCAGGAGTTTCGCGCGCGATTTATCGGCAAGGTGAGTCCGGTGCACTTTTTTTGGGGCAGCTTCGATCTATGCTGCACACGTTTCAGCGGCCGCCGCGCACCGCCCCGAAAGGGCATCATCACCTCGGAATCCTACTCGCATGAATGCAGCAGTGTCGGTTGGTGGCCGGGCGGCGGAGATGTGGCGGGACCGGCCTTCTACGCCTACATCGCTCCCGAACCAGCAGGCTATGGCGAGCAACGGGCGCGGCCGGCGGCTGCGTCGTATCACAACCAGCTGCGCGAATTCGTATTGATGTACGACGATGTGCGCCGCGCCACATCGCCACCCAAAGAGATCCTGGAGTTCGCCGAGAGCACTTACGAAGCCGGAGCCAATCTAGCGGGCTGGGACCGTGCAGCTCTCGAACGGAAACCGCCGTTCTGAGCGGTATCGCCCGAAGTTGCTCGGCTGTCCCAGTCATTGGCAGCCCTGCATGTACATCAAGGCAGCAGCCCGAACACCGCCACGCCATTCGTCGTTCCCACGAAGACCTTGCCGTTCACGATCATCGGGGTGATGAACTTGTTGCCGGCGCCGAACTGATCGCGGCCGCCACTGGCCTGGTTGCTGTTGTAGAGCTCGTTCAGCGTGCTGGCATTATAGGCATGCAGCACCGCGGGGCTGGTATTCTCCACGGCCCAGACGATTCCGTTGCTGGTGCCATTCGCCGAGACGCTGGGCGTCGTCCCGGGATAGCCAAAGCTGTTGCTGGTTTGCGCGGTGGCGCTGGTCGACAGTTTCGCGTTGGTGATGGTGAACGCCAGGATAGGGCTGCCCACCGATCCGTAGTAAACCGTGTTGTTGAAATACGCGGGCATCGCCCAAACCCCTCCGGGCAACCCTCCCGCGAGCTCCTGATAAATGGTGCTGTTGTTGGCGCTGAACTTGCCCATCGAGTCGCGATTCACCACGTACAGGTTGCTGTCTTTGCCGGCGCCGACGGCCAGATGCAGGGTATGCCCCGCGCCGTCACTGAGGTCGGGCAGCACAATCGCGCCGCCGGAGCCGAGGTCGGTGTCGCTGCCGTTCTCCGATGCCTCATTGTCCATCTCGAAATAGTCAGCCACGGCGAGTTGATTGCCGGTGGTTGAGAGCTTCATAAAGGCGTTGCCGTAGTCGCCGTCGCTGGGAAAACCCTGTGCGTTCACAGTGGTGTCAAAGTCTCCATTGGCATCGAGAAAATAAATGTTGCCCGAACTGTCGGCAGCGAGCCCGGCTCCGGCCATCCAGATGGCGCCCTCGTTGCCGTTGGGCGTGATGTTCAGCACGCTCGTCTGTGCCAGCGTGGTTTCGCTGTAACCCATGATCCAGCCCGTATAGGGCCGATCGTCACAGTGCGAAGCCCAGCCCGTGTAGATGACACCATTCAGCAACAGCAGCGCGGCGCGCTCTTTGTATTGTTTGGGGTCGAAGACCACGTTGGTGCCGTTTGTGTTGTCGCCGGTGCCGGGATAGGTCGCCTGGATATCGACCGGGCCACTGAACAATTCCGTGCCCAGCGCGAGATCCAGCGCGTGCAGGCGCTGGTGGTAGTTGCCCGATCCGTCTTTCGACATAGCCACCACATAAATCGCGCCATTCGGACCTTGCGTGCGATCGATCACCGGCGTCGAGGTCACGCCGATTTCAGGAGTCACCTGCCCGCAGCCTCGATTGTCCGAGGATGTCTCGCCGGTCTTCAAGGTTGTGATCTGCCAGATCTTCGTACCGGAATCGGCGTCGAAAGCATAGACCGAGCCGTGCTCGGTGGGAACGATCAGCAGATTGTGCGTGCCGTTACTCGGAACGGAAACGCTCGAGGCATAGAGCGGCTCGGCGTCAACCCGGCCGTCCACGGAATAGAAGCCAAGCTTGCCGAACTTCGCCGAATTCACGTTGCTGGTCGTGAGCGTGGTTTCCGTCAGGTTTTGGCCGGTGCGCGCAATGTCGTTGTGGTAGGTCAGGACATCGGTGGTCGCGGCTGCCGCAGGGTTGACCGTCAGCGTGGCCGCATTGCTGGTTGCTTTTCCCAGCGAGTTGCTGACCACCACGCTGAATTGGGTTCCATTGTCAGACTTTGTTGTCGCGGGTGTGGTATAGCTTGCCGACGTCGCACCGGTAATTGCGGTTGTGCCCTTCTGCCACTGGTAGGTCAAAGGTGCGGTTCCCGCTGCCGTCGCCGAGAAAGTTGCGGTCTGGCCAACGGTAACGGTCTGGTTCAATGGTTGTTGCGTAATCGAGGGTGCGACGGGGGCGGCATTGACCGTGAGCGTGGCCGCGTTGCTAGTGATCTTTCCGGCGGAGTTACTGACCACCACATTAAATGTTGAGCCGCTGTCGGAGGTCACGGTCGCCGGGGTGGTATAGCTCGCCGACGTCGCACCACTGATCGGCGTGGTGCCCTTCTGCCACTGGTAGGTCAAAGGTGTGGTTCCTGCAGCCGTCACCGAGAAGGTTGCCGTCTGGCCGGCCGTAACGGTCTGGTTCGCGGGCTGGGTGGCAATGGTGGGCGCGGTTGCGCTACTGCCATCAGTTCCGGGCTTCGACCCGCAACCCGCGAGAATCAAGCTAACTGTAAGAAAACACAGTGTATTCGTTAGCCGTTGCAGATTCATGCCCCGTCTCCAGGAAACCAGACTGGCTGCAATCATGCCAGCGGTTTCCCGTTTTGGATAGAGGTCTGAGGGTTACTATAGTCGGAAGGATCCTGTTTTGGGAAAACTCCTGTGCTGGCCGCTCGGACAGGGTCCGTGCTCCCCCATGCGCACTGCGGCCGTCCTCGGGCTGGGATGTTCTCACAAGAACCTGAAGCCCTTCCATTGCTTCGTGATGAAAGTTTGATGGCAAGGCGCCAAATTCCTTCGGCACCTCCTGATAGCCGGTTGTTAGCACTACTGCACTGGCGCATCACCCAAGGCCGCAATGGCCGCGCGAATCACCACGATTGAGTCAATGGGAGTCGGAGCGTTGCCGTACCTGGGATTGCCGGAGTAGACCCATATCATCGGTTTGTCGCGACCGAGCCCAGCAACCCAGTCGGGCAGGGTGGCATTGCCGCGCCGCGGGGTTGAACACGGCAACCTCGTGGCCGCGATCTGCGAGCGCTCGCGCGATGGGCACAAGCCGCGTCGGCAAGCCGAGGTCGTTCGCCGGCAACATGGTAAACAAAAACTTGGCCATCGAGCCCTCCGCGAGTCGTCTATGTGTATTCTCAACGTTGCGATAAGTCAAACCTCGGCCCGTGTGAGCGTCACTCCGGCTCTCCCACCGACGCGGTTGCGAATACCGGCGGCACGCCAGACTTGTGATTTCGTCGTCGAGCAAAGACCCGAGCAATGTAGGTGTGCATTAACTGCTGTAGAATGCGTACATTACAACTATTTGCCCGGATGGCGAAACTGGCAGACGCACGGGACTTAAAATCCCGGGTCCGTAACAGGACGTGACGGTTCGATTCCGTCTCCGGGCACCACTCAACCAAATGTTCACGGGCTTTTCTTTTTCGATTGATCTTTCAAAAATACCGCAGTCCCATGCGGCGTGTTCTTGATGCGCGAGGAGCGAGGAATTGGCTTTGCGTGGCCTACCGGGCCTGGACAATTCGCCATCGGTTGGAGGTTAGTTTCAAGTCCGTAACCGTCGGCTTCGGCGTTCTTGCGAAGCACAGCCAAAACTGATTTCGGAAATCAGTTCTTTGCTCATCAAAGACTTACAATGCTTGAGATTGCCAACTGTGCTCAGTTAAGTGCTTTGTTTGCTGTTTCAGGCGGATTCGACTCCTTCCGCGCTCACCACATTGTAAAATATCTAACGCGCCTGAACCTTTTCAGTCCTTCCCGTGCTGTAGTGAAAAACGTCGGCCCCCGAACGGAATGGCCGACTGCGGAATCTCAAGCCTGGCGTCGCCGGCGAAAGCGATACTGTCACGCCGGAGCGGAAAAAGTTATCCTATTAAGAAGGTGTCTTATGAAGCGCATTTACATCGCCGCCTACCATCAATCGAAATTCGGGAAGCTCATGGGCATGTCGGTGCCGGAGATCATTCAGAACGCTGTCAACGGAGCGTGCAGCGAGATCAACGTCGAGCCCGCCGTGCTGGATGTCGGCTCGATCGGCGCCACTTGCAACATTTCCCTTAACGAGCAGGGTCTGCTCGCCGGGCTGATGGCGATGCTGCCGGGCCTGGGCGGCAAACCCATCGAGTCCGTGGAGAACGCCTGTGCCTCCGGCGGTCAGGCCGTACTTTCCGTCATCCAGAAACTCCTGTTGGGGTGGGGTGACGTCGGCATCGCTGTCGGCTACGAAAAGATGCGCGACGCCGAAGGCAAGATGGACGGCAAGCTTATCGGCAAGGCTCTCGGCTATTTTTCCCATCCCGATGAGCGCGAGGGCAAGGTATTCATCTTTCCCCATCTGTTTGCCGAGATCATGGAGTGCTACCTGAAGGTGCATCGGGTACGTGAGGAAGATTTGGCGCAGATCGCGGTCGTCGAGTACGCCAACGCCCGCCACAATCCCTACGCCCAGATGCGCAATGTACAGATCACTCTGGACCAGGCGATGAAGATCGAAGGCATCAATCGCTACATCGCCGAGGGTCTGCCGCTGAAAACCTACGACTGCTCCCAGATCACCGACGGTTATGCCAGCCTCATCCTGGCGACCGACGAGGGATTGCAGAAACTCGGCGTGGCCAAGGCCGACTGCGTGGAGATCGCCGGCTATGCTCAGGCAACCGATCCTCTGAAGAAAGCGGGACGCGATGTTTTGCGGCCCGAGGGCGCCTACCGCGCGATGAAAAAGGCCTATGACATGGCCGGGGTCAAACCCGGGGATGTGAGCGTGGCTGAGGTGCACGATTGCTTCACGGTGATGGGCGCCATCGGCACCGAAGTGCTGGGCAAGGCCGCCGTCGGCCACGGCGCCCGCTACTGGTGCGAGGGCAAAGCAGGCGTGGACGGCGAGTGCGCCATCAACACCTCCGGCGGACTGATTGCCAAAGGCCATCCCATCGGCGCCACCGGGATCGCCATGCTGGGGTGGTGCGCGTGGCAACTCCGGGGCAAGGCGCCTGCCGGGCTGCAAGTGAAGAATCCGCGTGTGGCAGCGACGTTCAACATCGGCGGGCCCATCTGCGCCTCCGTTTGTACGGTGCTCACGCCCACGGCGTAGGGACGCAAGAATTGACGATGCCCGAGAAGTAACTGCCGAGCGCAATGGCTCTGCGTGTCTCCTAATCAGGCAGCACTTTGCCCCGTGTTTCCTCGCCGAAGGGAATGACCAGCAGGCCGATCCCAAAGGCAATCGCAGTGAACGCAACCGGCTTACCGAGAGTCCCCATTCGACTGACCAGCGCGCCCACTCCGAAGTTGACTCCCGCAGCCACGAAGCGTCCGAACGAAGTGGTGAAGGCAAATGCGGTCGCGCGCACCGCGGTCCCGTATTGTTCCGGCAGCCAGAGACTGAAGACGGCGAAGTTGCCGCCAAAGAAGCCTAGGAAGAACAGCACGATGATGAACGGAAGTAGTCCCTGGGCCAGGTAGAACGCCCAGCCAAAGCTGAGCAGGATGCAGGCCGCCATCCCGAAGAAGTAAAAAGCCAGGGTTCGTTTGCGGCCAAAGCGCTCGGCCAATGGGGGAACCGCCAGGCATCCCAGGATCGTCCCCAGCGACAGCAAGCCCATGCCGAGGGAAGACACGCGCACCGCCTGCGGCTGCGCCATGCCGGCGTGTTTCGCCAGGTTGATGATTGCCGTCGGAGCATAAACGGCGGCCGCCCACAGGCCGCAGATTGCCGAGGCCAGCAGGACGGTGTTGACCACCGTGCGCCGCGTGTAAGGAGCACTGAAGATCCTACGCAGAGAAGAAAGTCCGCCGGCGGCTTTAACCTTGGCTTTTTGTTGCCAGCGCTCGGGTTCCTTCACGCGGAACAAAATCATGAAGGCCACGATGACGGGCGTCAGGCCGCACCAGAACATAGCGCGCCAGCCATAGTGTGGTGCGACCGTGTAGTTGAGAGCTGAAGCTAGAAAGAAGCCCGCGTAGTATCCCGTCTGCAGATATCCCGCGCCCATCTTGCGGCGGTCCTCCGGCCATGCTTCCGCGACGTATGTGCCCGCGAGCGCCCATTCGCCTCCAATTCCAATGCCCGCCAGCAACCGGAACAATCCCAATTGCCACACCGTCTGCGATAAAGCGGCAGCTCCGGTGAAGATCGCATAAACGAAGATGGTGGCGGCGAGCACCCGGCTGCGGCCAAACTTATCGGCAATCGGTCCCCAAATCAACGACAGTCCCCATCCAACGAGGAAGAGTGCAAACAGTGTCGATCCGGCAAACCCCACATTGGCGGGGGTGGCTTTTATTCCCGACTTCGGAAGCAGTTCTGTGAGTGCCGGGCTGAGGACGAGGGCGTAGATCACTGAATCCATGCCGTCCAACGTCCAACCGGCCCACGCCCCCCAGAATCCAGTGATTTGCTGGCGTGAGAGTTTGGTGTGAACTGCGGGTACTGGGCGGATCGCTGCTTCATTGGCCATGGTGTCCTCATCCGAAACCGTAAGCACTAGCGCCACAATGCGCAGAGGTTTTCTGCGTGGGCAGGAGCATACCACGGCTTGTCAAGGGCACGAGGCGGCTCTACGCGACGGAATCGCCGCGGGTTTCGGTCTGAAACAGAGCCGCTACCGCGGGCTTCATTACCTTCCCCATCGCGTTGCGCGGAAGCGCATCCAGCACGAGAAGGCGCGAAGGCAGTTTGTGGGCCGCCAGCAACTCCTTGGCCCAGGTGCGGAGGGACGGCAGATCGAGAGCATCGCCGTCATTCACCGCGTCGTTTAACACGTCTTTCAGAACATCTCTTAGAACTATGGCCGCAGCAACGCGTTCGCCCCACTCTGGATCGGGCACACCGACAACCGCACACTCGGCAATCGCGGGATGTTCGCGCAGCGCTTCCTCAATTTCCAGCGCGGATACCTTGTGTCCGCCGGTCTTGAGGATGTCAATGTTCGTGCGGCCAAGAATGCGATAGACACCGTTCTCGACCACCGCCGTATCGCCCGTGCGAAACCAGCCATCGCGGAAGGCATCGCGGGTTGCGTCGGGCTTACCCCAATACTCCGCGAACACGCTTGGACCACGGACTTCGATCTCGCCCGGTGTTCCCGGGGCAACCGGCTGGCCGTTCTCTCCGACAAGCTGAACCTCCACGTTCGGCAGCGCCGTTCCGACGCTGCCCGGCACGCGCTCCCCCCGCAACGGGTTCGACAGCGCCATGCCAATCTCCGTCATACCGTAGCGTTCGAGGAGTGTGTGGCCGCTGATTTCCTTCCAGCGTTGAAGCGTGCTCACCGGCAGCGCTGCCGAGCCGGACACCATCAGTCGCAGCCTGGCGCATGCTTCGCTCAGGTCCGCGCGCCGCTGCGGCGACGCCGCTTCCCAGGCAGCGATTAGCTTCGTGTAAACCGTCGGCACCGCCATGAACAGAGTTACGCCGCCGCTGGCAATGCGGTCCCACACCGCATTCGCGTCAAAACGCGGCAGCATTTCGCAGACTGCGCCCGACCACAGCGCACAGCCAACAACGTTGATGATTCCGTGCACGTGGTGCAGGGGCAAACACAGCACAATGCGATCGTCGGCCGACCACTCCCAAGCCTCCACCAGGCTCATGATTTGCGCCGTAACGTTGGCGTGGGTTGTGACTACACCCTTCGGACGGCTGGTCGTGCCGCTGGTATAGAGAATCATGGCGCGCCGCTCGGGGGCCATCTCCGCGAAGATGTCCGGGGTGATGTCCGGCAATTCTGATGCCTGGCGAGCGGCAAGCTGCTCATAGGACAACGCGCGGATGCCACGGGCCGCGGCAATTGGCGACAGCACGGGCGCCGCCAGAGCGTCGAACACTAGTGTCGAAGCCCCGGTATCGTCCAGAAAATATTCCAGCTCAGGCCTTGCAGAGTTTAGCGGCAGCGGGACGGCAACGCCACCTGCCCGCCAGATGCCCCACTGTACCGCCACCCACGGAAACCCGGGTGTCACCAGAAACGCCACGCGCTCTTCCGGAAGATCTTCGCGGCCAGCGAGCAGCGCCGCCGCCACGCGCGACGACGCATCCAGCAAATCGTTGTAGGTGTAGGGGAAACACCCTTGCGAATCGACGACGGCAGTGCGTCCGTCATGCCGCTGCGCCTGAGCAATCAGTGGAACACAACTGGTGCGGCTGATCACACGCAGACTTTACGTCGTCTGCGCCGCAATGTCCACCTATCCATTTATCCGGTAGTGGCTCAGTTTGCTGGCCATCCTGAGCGAACATTTCTCTCGCGTCGCATCCAACAAAGAATTGTCATCCTAGCGAAGCGAAGGACCTGCTTCTTGCCAGCGCCAATCGCGCGTTTGGCTCGCTTCCTTTCCAACCTGAGCCACTGCCATTTATCTATGAAGCAGCTTGCCGGAGCAGAGGGAGTATCATGCGGATAAACAATGAAATTGATAAAAACGGAGTCATGCAATGCCTGAGTCCATTGACTGGCCGCCGCCGCTAACGGGGCGTACGCCGCCGCGCCGCCGCCGCCGGTTCCTTCTCATCTTCGTCGTTCTCGCTGCCATCTTCTTCGGTGGTCGGACCGCGTTGTCCTATTACGTGGACGTGCTCTGGTTCGGGTCGCTCGGCTACGGCGATGTGTTCTGGAAAACACTGGGCCTGCAATGGGGAATCTTCGCCTCTTTTACAACGGCCACATTTCTGATTCTGTATGGATCGTTCCTGGCTCTGAAGCGGGCGCATCTCCCCGACTTGCCGAGTGGCCACACGATTTACATCGGCGGACAGCCGCTGAAGCTGCCGGTTGAGCCTGTCCTGCGCCTCATCGCGCTCGGCATTTCGCTCGTTATTTCCGCTGCCACGGGCGCCGGCATGATGGTGGAGTGGCCCACGCTCGCGCTCTTTCGGTACGCCCCCCGCGCCACCGGTGCCGTAGTGGACCCGATTTTTGCTAAGCCGCTAAATTTCTTTCTGTTCGCTCTGCCTGCGTGGCAGCTCATCAGCGGCTGGCTGCTGACGCTCGCCGTGATTACCTGCGTACTCGCCGTTTTCTTCATCCTCATCACGGGCGGAACCCGTGTGCTCGCCGGCCGTCTCAGCCGCTCCGTCATATTGCCCTGGCGCGGACTCTCCATCACGTTTGCATTCCTGTTACTGATCCTCGCGATGCGCGTGTATATCAGCCGGTTCGAGCTCTTGCTGGACGATCACACGATCTTCGGGGGAGTGACCTACACGGACGCGCACGTCACGCTCACAGGCATGCTCGTGGTCTGCGCGGCGCTCGTTCTGGGCGCGGCGATCGCCGCCGTCAACGCCCTGCGGACGCCACGCGGGCGCTGGCTGGTTGCGGCGATCCTTCCGGCCGCGGTCTGTTACGTCGCCCTTCAAGGAGTTGCCTGGTACGTCAACAGCTTTATCGTCAAGCCGAACGAACTGGTTCGCGAGAAGCCCTACATTGTCTACAACACCGACTTGACGCGACAGGCCTATGGATTGAACCGGGTCTCGCAGCGTGAGTTCCCCGCGGAAACGACCGTCGACGCGGCCGACCCGGAGAACAATCAGGCGACGTTGCAGAACATCCGGCTGTGGGACTGGCGCGCACTCCAGGACACGCTGCGTCAGATTCAGGAAATCCGCACTTACTATGACTTCCCCGACATAGATATCGATCGATATGAAATCGACGGCACGACGCGCGAGGTGATGCTCGCCACGCGCGAGTTGAATGTCGACAAGCTCCCGGAGAGCAGTCGCAACTGGATTAACGATAAGCTGATCTACACTCACGGCTACGGCATCACCATGAACCCGGTTAATGGGTTCACGCCGGAAGGGCTGCCCACGCTGATTCTGAGCAACATGCCCGTCCAGAGCACGGTGCGTGGTCTGAGCGTGACGCGCCCGGAGATCTATTTCGGCGAGATGACCAATACTGACGTCTACGTGAAGACACGGCAGAAGGAATTCAACTACCCGCAAGGCGCGAGCAACAGCCTCACGTCCTACGAAGGCACCGGCGGCATCGTCCTGGGCGGTTTTCTGCGCCGCATCGTTATCGCGCTCGACCGCGACGACCTCGCAAAGCTGCCGTTCAGCGATGACGTGAACAAGGATAGCCGGCTGCTGATGCGGCGCAACCTCCGCGACCGCGTATCGGCGTTGGCGCCGTTCCTCATCTACGAGCCCGATCCCTACATCGTGCTCGGCGACGATGGCCGGTTGTCGTGGATCATGGATGCATTCGCGGTTTCAGACAGCTATCCGTACTCGACCCATTACCGTCTCGGCAACGATCTTATTAACTACATGCGGAACAGCGTTAAGGTGGTTATCGACGCCTACGACGGCACGACCACATTTTATGTATTCGACACAGAAGATCCGATCATCGCCGCCTACCGCCGCATTTTTCCCAGTCTGTTCAAGGATGCGTCCATGATGCCGCCCGGGCTGCGCAAACACGTGCGCTATCCCGAGTTGCTGCTCAAACTGCAGGCGGAAGTCTACGGCCTGTATCACATGACGGATCCGGAGGCGTTCTACAACCGGGAGGATCTGTGGACGGTCGCCACTGAAGTCGGCATGGGCGAGGGCGGTACGCAAACGACCCAGGCCATGCAACCGAATTTCGTGCTGATGAAGCTGCCGGACGAAACGGGCGTGGAGTTCGTGGAGATTCTACCGTTCACACCGGCCAACCGGAATAATCTGATTGGCTGGATTGCCGGGCGTAGCGACGGCGCAAAATACGGTACCTCGGTGGTCTACAACTTTCCCAAAACCAAGCTGGTTGACGGACCGCTGCAAATCGAGGCACGCATCGATCAGAACGCGCAGCTCTCCGGACAATTGACGCTGTGGAACCAGCAAGGCTCGCACGTGCGGCGAGGGGCGCTGCTGGTGATTCCAACCGGAAAAGCGCTGCTGTATGCGGAGCCGATTTACCTGCAGGCCGAGCGCAGTCCGATGCCGGAGTTGCGTCTGGTCGTGCTCGCGCTGCAAGATCGGCTGGCCTACGGACCCACCTTCGAGTCGGCGATGGCGGCCCTTTTTGGTGGAGCGGCCTCGTCCCTGAGCGCCCCGTCAACAACCGCCGCCGCAGCCCCCGCCGAAACGGCGCGAGGCACACCGCCGTCCGCCGCCTCACCCCAACCCCCAGCGGATCTCAACACGCTCATCGCGGAAGCCGCCAAAGACCTTGCCGACTACCAGCGCCTGACCGCGGAAGGCAAGCTCGGCGAGGCGGGACAGAAGCTGGAAGAGTTGAAGCGCACACTCGACAAGCTGAACTCGCGTCAAAAATAATGGCCGCGCCCAAACTCCATTTAGCATTAGGGGCGTGACGACGCAGAAACGAATTGGCCTGGCGCGAGCGCTTTCAAAAATGGGTTATTGCTCGCGATCGCAAGCGAGTGTTTTGATTCGGGCTGGACGTGTCACGCTGAATGGGCGGATCGTAAAGGATCCCGAGAGCCCGGCGCGAGTGCCCGACGGTCGCATAGGCGACCGGATTAAGGTCGACGGTTCGCCGCTCGCCAAGACGCCGGCAAGCTACCTCGTCATGAATAAACCGCGCGGCGTGGTGACGACTGCGTCCGATGAGAAGGGGCGCAAGACAGTTTACGATCTGCTGGAGCCAGGCTTGCCTTGGGTTGGTCCCGTGGGGCGCTTGGACAAGGCGAGCGAAGGGCTGTTGATACTGACTAATGATTCCGAGTGGGCGGCGAAAATCACCGATCCAGCCAGTCATCTGGATAAGAGATATCACGTGCAGGTGGACTGCGTCGCGGACGCCGATCTGCTGGCGAGAATCACCCGCGGGTACACGGTTGGGCGCAGCCTACCTAAAGAAGACCGCGGTGAACCCCTGCGCGCGAAGGAGGCGCGTCTTCTGCGGCACGGCGACAAGAATAGCTGGCTGGAGATTATTCTCGACGAAGGCAGGAACCGGCAAATTCGACGTCTGCTCGAAGCACTGGATGTCCGAGTTTTGCGCCTGGTGCGAGTGTCGATTGGGCCGCTCGAATTGGGCGATTTGAAGAAAGGTTCGGCGCGGCGGTTGACGGCGGGCGAAAAGAAGGCCATCGATCGGGCGCTGCAGGTGTGACGCAGGGACAGCCGCCCTCGGCTGTCCAGGCGAGCGCAGCTCGGCTAGAGTTTCCTGCATTCCCTGCCTGAAAGAGCGCAGCATGGCTTCGCTCCACTGGACACTATCACACGAGGTCCCGGATTTCCACGTAGTCCTGTGCCTGGCGCAACACCGTGCGCTCGCTGCTGTACGCAAGTTGTTTCGCCGCATCAGTGAGCGGAACCCAGCGAGCTTGTTTGACTTCGATCCGCATGTCAGACGCGAGGTTGTCGATTTCTCCGGAGACATAGCGCATCAGGTAGAAGCTCACGATTTTAAAAACCCGTTTGCCATCGCCCCAGGTGCGGACGTAGACATACTTGTTATCACAGAGTTTGGTGACCGGCTCGGCCACGAGCCCGGTTTCTTCCAGTACTTCCCGTACGGCTGCAGTTTGCGGTTTTTCGCCGGGATCCACCAGGCCCTTGGGCAGCGCTAGCACGGCACGAGTGCGCTTGCGCGGCGTCTTTGCCGGCTTGGGGGCAGGCTCAGGGTTTTCTTTCTGCGGCTCGATCAGGGCCACATGCCAGACTCCAGAGATCTGCCGAAGCACGACGCCCCCTGCTGAAATTTCCCGTGGCATAGCGCTTAGCTTACCGTTCAGATGACCTGTCCGCCAGACCGTCTAGTGTGGTGACGGGTCTCTGACCCGTCCAGCCGAGCGCAGCTCGGCGGCGAGCACCGGCCACTGCAACCTCTGGAATCACGTCGAGAGCTTCCCAGTCTCTTGCCGGATTCGCTCCCATGCTCGTTCCACATGACGAGCCTGGGTGTTGGTTTGGCCGACGCAGAGCCGAAGTGTCAGCTTGCCATCGAGCTTGGTATGAGTGAGGTAGAGATCGCCGCTGCCGTTCAGCCGGTCCATGAAGAGTTGATTGGCCTGATCTCCCGCGAGCAATCGGAAGCAGACGAGGTTGAGCTGCGCGGGCGCTGCGAGTTCGAAGCGCGAATCGTCGCGCACCCAGGCGGCAAATTGCTGGGCCAATCGTACGTGCTCGCGAATGTGGTGCTGCAGGCCTTCGATCCCGTAATAGCGGATCACAAACCAAAGCTTGAGCGAGCGAAAGCGGCGTCCGAGCTGGATGTGCCAGTCGCGATAATCGATAACGGCGCCCGATTCAGTTGCCTGGTTGCGCAGGTATTCCGGCAGGACAGAGAGCGTTTGGATCAAGTGCCTACGGTCGGCGACGTAGAAGCAGTTGCAATCGAAATTGGTAAACATCCATTTGTGCGGGTTGAAGCAGTAGCTGTCGGCGAATTCGACGCCATCGTGAATGAAGCGGAATTCCGGGCAGAGGGCGGCCGTGCCGCTCATGGCGGAGTCCACGTGCAGCCAGAGCTGGTGGTCGTGGCAGATGCGCGCAATTTCGCGGACGGGATCTATTGCATTCGAAGACGTCGTTCCCACAGTAGCGCAGACGAAGCAGGGAATCAGGCCGGCCTTAGTGTCAAATTCGACCTGGCGCTCCAGCGTTTCGGGGCGCATGGCGAAATTCTTGTCCACTTCGATGTGATGCAAATTGTCCGACCCCATGCCGGCGATCTTCATCGCCTTTTCGATGGAGGAATGGGTTTGCGTGGAGCAGTAGGCAATCAGCCGTCCGTCACAGCCATTGCGATTGCTGGCGAACTGGGTTGCGCGTTCGCGGGCGGCCAGCAGGGCGACGAGCGAGGCGCTGGACGCTGTGTCCTGAATCACTCCACCTCCGCTGCCGCTGGAAAGAAATCGTTCCGGCAGGCCCAGCATAGGGACCAGCCAATCGAGCACGTGCGTTTCCAACTCCGTGCAGGCCGGACTCGTGGACCACAGCATGCCCTGCACGCCCAGTCCGGAAGAAAGCAAATCGCCGAGAATGGCTGGCCCAGAGGCATTCGCGGGAAAGTAGGCGTAGAAGTTGGGCGACTGCCAGTGCGTGATGCCGGGAAGGACGACGCGCTCCATGTCGCCAAGAATCTGCTCGAACGCTTCGCCTTGTTCCGGCGCGTTTGGTGGCAGCTTAGAGCGAATTTCTCCCGGCTGCACGCGCGAAAGAACCGGAAAGCTTTCAATGCGGGAATGGTAATCGGCGATCCAGTCCACAACAGCGTGGCCGTGGCGGCGAAACTCCTCGGGAGACATGTGAAAGGACTTGGGCTCTGACATGGGAATTTGTAATTGGTAATTTGTAATTGGTAATTTGAAACCCAATGCCCTTAAATTACAAATCGCGAATTAAAAATGCCCGTAAAACACCCGCGTGTTGTATTCGAATTCGACCGCGTTATCCGTAGCATGGGCGCGAAAAATCCGCTGGAGTTCCCGCATCATTGGCGCGTGGCTGGGATGACCCTCGAGCGGCGCATACGAAGAAGACAAGAGCCGCCCGGCAGTGCCTTCGTAGTCGAACTGCTGGCGCAGGTCGAATGCCCGCTCCCAGTGCGGCGCGGGCGCGAAAAATTCATGAATGATGGCGGTCGTGCGTTCGTGGCGTACTTCCTTATAGTCGGTGCCGTAGGTCAGCAGGAGTTGCTCGTAGTCACGCAGGAAAGGCGTGCTAGCGGTGCGGCGCTCGTTCCATATCAGCACGCACCATCCTTCGGGCCGCAGAATGCGGGCGAATTCCGCGCGGGCGCGAGGCAGGTTGAACCAGTGCGCTGCCTGGGCCGCGGTGACGAAATCCACGGAACCGGAGCGCAACGTCGTCTCCTCCGCCGTTCCGGCAATGGAAACGAGGCGGGAATACGATTCGAGCTGATGGGCGCCCATTTCGCGCATCTCCGTGTTCGGTTCGACCGCAAACACGGAATTTCCGTTTTCCAGGAGAAGGCGGCTAAACAAGCCGGTGCCAGAAGCGATGTCGGCGACGAAGTGATTCGGCTGCAGTCCGCATTCGGTGCGAAGCAGGTCCAGAACTTCCGGCGGATATCCTGGGCGATAGCGGACATAGTTCTCCACCCGGTCGGAAAAACGCGCCGTTGGCGACCTACTCATACCTCTTTAGTGTAACGTGATCAGCCGCCGGCTCCCTCCGCACGATACAATCTTCCCTTTGTGCCTCTTGGCTGGCGCCAAGGTCAGAGGTGAGAGGTCAGATTGCGGAAGTAGAACCGTTCGTGTCCGTGTACGAAGACGTCTGCAATCTGACCTCTGAATTATGTCGAGTCCTAAGAATGACGGTTTACGCGGAGTTTTGGAGAACGGAACTCCCGGTGTCGGGGATGCCGCGCCGGACTTCGAACTGCCGGCTCTGATTGCGGGCGTCAGGCAACCGTTGCGTCTGAGTGCGTATCGCGGACAGAAAAATGTGGTGCTGGCCTTCTATCCGTTTAACTGGCAGGAAGTCAGCGCGACTCAGTTGGTCAGCTACCAGGTCCAGCGTCCGCGAGTGCTCGCGAGCAACGCGGAGATCGTGGCCATTACGGTGGATTCCATCATGAACACGACAGCCTGGGAACGCGCGATCGGCCCTTTTGAATTTCCGATGTGCAGCGATTTCTGGCCGCACGGAGAAGTCTCGGAGCGCTACGGGCTTTTGCGGAAGTCCGGCGAAGCTGCGGGCGCCAGTGAACGGGCCGTGTTGATAGTAGATCGCAGCGGAAGCGTGGTGTTCCGAAAGACCTATGCCCCCGATGAGTTGGCACCGGTGGAGGAAGTTCTCACGGTGCTGGAAAGGGTCTGAGTCATAGTTGTCTGGCACGATGGTCTGGAAGATCTTCTACCAGGAGCGTCATTACAAGGAGTTTCATGAAATTTATCTCAGGTGGAGTGCTGTTCTTCGTGCTGATCGGTTCGAACCTGCAAGCGTTTGATCAGACTGCCAAAGATCAGACTGTCAAAGATCAGGCCGGCAAAGAGAAAGTGCAGTCGGACAATTGGTCCATCAGCGGGTTCCGCGACGTCGCTGGCGAGCGGGAAATAGAAAAGAAATTCATGGCCGTGCCCGATCCGAAGCTGGCCGAAGAGCATCTGCGCCTTCTGACGCAAGCGCCGCACATCGCCGGATCTCCCGAGGACAAAGCGACCGCCGAGTACGTGGCCAAGAAGTTTCGCGAGGCCGGACTCGACACCGAAATTGTCGAATACAAAGTGTGGCTCAACTATCCGGCGGAGATCCGGGTGGACATGACCGAGCCGCCTGGAGTGGAGATGCACGGGCCCCAGCGCGAGCACGTCGACAGCGATCCATATCAAGACGATCCGCGCGTCGTGACGCCTTACAGCGGCATGTCGCCCTCGGGCGACGCCGAGGCGGACGTTATCTATGCGAACTACGGCTCGCCGGCTGACTTTGACAGGCTCAAGCAGATGAACGTCGATGTGCGCGGCAAGATCGTCATTGTCCGTTACGGTGAGAATTTTCGTGGCGTGAAAGAGTTTGTCGCGCAGGAACGCGGCGCGGCGGGAGTTATCGTTTATTCCGACCCGAAAGACGACGGCTATTACCGCGGGGACGCCTATCCCAAAGGGCCGTGGCGCCCCGCGAGCGGAGTGCAGCGAGGATCGGTCGGTTTCATGTTCCAGTTCCCTGGAGACCCGACCACGCCGGGGGTTGCGTCCACTCCTACACTGCCGGATGCCAAGCGAATCTCTCCCGCCGACTCCGAGCAGTTGCCGAAGATTCCCATCACTCCACTTTCCTACGCCGATGCGTCGCCGATTCTCGAGCACCTGGGCGGGCCGCTCTCGCCGCGCGAGTGGCAGGGAGCGCTGCCGTTTACTTACCACGTTGGTCCGGGTCCTGCGAAAGTGAAGATGCACCTTAAGCAGGATTACCAGTTCCGCACTATTTGGGATGTCATAGGCAAGATTCGGGGAGCGTCTTCGCCCAACGAGTGGGTAGTCGCGGGCAATCATCGCGATGCCTGGGTGTATGGAGCGGTCGATCCCAACAGCGGCACGGCGGCAATGCTGGAGACGGTGCACGGCTTGGGGGAGCTTCTGAAGTCCGGCTGGAAGCCCAAGCGCACGATTGTGATCGGAAGCTGGGACGCAGAAGAAGAAGGATTGATCGGCTCCACCGAGTGGGGCGAAGATCATGCGCAGGATCTGGCGAACGCTGCCGCTTATTTCAACATGGACGTGGCTGTGTCCGGCAAGAAGTTCGGAGCGTCCGGAGTACCCAGTTTGAAAGAGTTCATCCGCGAGATCGCGAAGGCGGTGCCTTCGCCGCAAGGCGGGACCGTGTACGAGGCGTGGAAAAAGACGAGCGATCCAAACGCGGAGCATCCTCAGGAAACCGCGGCCACCTACCGCCCGCCGCCGGCCGCAATGCAGAACGATGTGCCTGTGGGCGACCTCGGCAGTGGTTCCGACTACACCGTGTTTCTGCAGCATCTGGGTGTGCCTTCCAGCGACATCAGTTCGACGGGCGACTATGGTGTGTATCACTCGGTGTTCGATAACTTCGCCTGGTTCAAGAAATTCGGCGATCCCGACTTTGTCTACGAGCAGCAGATGGCCCGCGTTTACGGTTTGGAAGTGTTGCGCATGTCCAGCGCAGACGTGCTCCCCTACGATTACGAGGACTATGGCAAAGAGATTCTGGTCTACATCGAAAGCGCCAGGTACAAGAGTAAAGATCGCTTCGGGGACAAGGGACCCGACTTCTCGGCCGCCGTGGATGGCGCTCGCCACCTGCAGGAAGCGGGAGCAAAAATATTGCAGAAGCAACGGAAAATTCCCGCAGCGCCCGATCGAATTAATGTTAAACTTCAACAGGCAGAGCGAGCGCTGCTGATTCCAGAGGGGTTACCGAACCGTCCGTGGTTTCGTCATGCCATATACGCGCCGGGACAATACACTGGATACGCAGCCGTGGTGGTTCCTGGCGTGAACGAGGCGATTGATCGGGGCGATCTTCGCCGGACTGAACAACAAATCGCCGCGCTGGCGGCAGCCTTGAACCGAGCTGCTCTGGTGCTGGAGCAATACCGCTGACCGCGGCTACCGGGCTCCGCCTCAACCGTGCGGCCGAGTGAGCCCAAGCGACACGAGTTATGGCACTGGCGAGAATCATTACGCGATCGCAGGCGTGCTCGCGAGAGCTGGCGCTGGATCTGCTTGCCCGCGGTTACGCCGTCGAAATTGTTTCTCCCGACCGAGTCCCCGACAATATTGCCGATCTGGAATTGCGGGTCGATACCGCTCCGGGGGATCGGTTGATCGCGAATGTGGAAGCACACGATGGCGAGCGTTCGGCTTCGCTTGAGTTTGTGCATCACTTGAGAGCGCCAATGGGCGACTTTATGCGCCGGACGCCGGCACCTCTCGAAGCGGTTCACTTTCGCCAACAGCCTGTCCGTTCCAATGCCGAGCCGGGCATCGAAGATGTAGAGTTGCCTGCCGACGCTCCGCAACCGGCAGTCAAGAAGGTTTCCCCGGCGGCCGAGATTCCGCTCCATCGCGAACTCGATCCCAGTCCCGAAGAAGGTGGGCGTCCGATTGTGCCGCAGGTTCCATCGGCGTCACCGCTGCCACCGCCGATGAAACCTCCAGGCTATTTTGCGGTCGAGGACGCGGCGATGATCCCGGCAACCATGGTCTCGCCGGTGCCGGTGATTGTCCCGCCCAGAGAGGCGACACCGCGCCGCGATCGTTCCGCGGGATGGCGCTTGCGTGCAACTTTCATTTTTGTCGGCATGGTGCTGCTGGCCGTGGTGCTTGCGTTCGGCATACGACGAGCGGGTAAAGCTGCCGAGCAAAATTCCGGAACATTGAGCGTAGACAGAATCGCGGCGGCATCGGCCGATGTGAACCCATTGTATGTGAACCCATTGGATACGAACCCATTGGGTGTGAATCCAATGACCGTCGGCGATTCCGGGACCGACCCCGTAGGACCAGGAAATGTCTCCGGTTCAGCCTTACCGCCAGCGGTCGTAAATTCGGCGGGGATTTCCGGCCACGCGCCCGAGAAAGCGCAAATTGCGAAGGTCGCCGGTCCGGCTGCAAGCCCTCAGGCCCGAGTCTCGCGTAAGGACGGGCACGACTTCATTGCGCGCGACACTGTTGTTTATCTCGACAAACGTTTCGAGCCCGCCCCGAAAGCGAAGCAAGCGACAGCGTTCGCTCGCCGCCATCCGAAGCCGCGTCCGCACAGCGGCGGCGTGATCGCGGCCAACTCTGTTACCTATCTCAACAAGCCCGCTCCGAAAACGGGAAAGTAACAACAATTCAGACACATGCTGATGCCCGGAGCGGGCGTCCGAGTGAGCCGCGCGCGGTATACTCGAATTCCTCCGGGACTGCACGGATGACCCTAAATCCGCAGATGGCCGTCGAACACCTGCTGCACGATCTACCCAGTGCAGCTACGGCGACGTTCCTTGCGCTTTTCCCCATCGTCAATCCGCTGGGCGGTGTGCCGATGTTCTTCAGCCTTACCGCCGACTACTCGCAAGACGAGCGCCGTCGCACGGCCTTAAAGATCGCTGTCGATGTAATCGCGATCCTGGTCATTTTTATGCTCTTTGGCCGGTTCGTCCTCAACTTCTTTGGAATTTCGCTGCCGGTCTTGAAAATCGCGGGCGGACTAATTGTGGCGAATACGGCATGGGGCATGGTGACCGGCTCCAGCCGCATGACGACGGCAGAGAGCAGCGAGGCCCTGACGAAGGAGGACATTTCGCTCACGCCCATGGCCATGCCGATGCTGTCCGGGCCGGGCTCGATCGGTGTCGTCATGGGACTGGCCGCGCATGTCGACCACTTTCTTTCCTACCTGGGCATGGTGATCGGAATTGTCGCGCTCGGTCTGACCGTTTATCTATGCCTGCGTCTGGGAGGCCCATTGGTCAAGCGTCTCGGACCCGGCGCCGTGGGCGCGATCAACCGCATTTTCGGATTCCTGATTCTGGCGATTGCGGTGCAGTTGGTATGGAACGGCGCGGCCGATTTTGGAAAGTAAGTAGGCACCGCTGCGGTAACTGCATTGTTTGAATACGGCATTAGCCGCTGAGGGAACGGTTCTCGCTCAGGAACAACTTTCTCCGCAAGCTGCTAGGGCGACGTACCCGCGCTTTTCGCCGCTGCCAGCGCCTCTCTCTCCATGTAGCGGCCGACCAGGGCGGCGCAGGACTCGATGAACTCCTGCTCTGGTGGTGTGAAGGTATCCGCAAAGTAGCTCTCGATACACAGCTCCGCCACCACCCGTTTTCTCGCCGCGCTTTTCTGCACCGCGCTTTTCTGCACGAAGATCGGCACCACAATATTGGATTTCACCATGTCCGACCCAAGGTAGCGAGGATCGGCCCCGACATTGTTGACCACCACGGTTTCCCCGGAAGTGGCCGCAGCTCCGCACAATCCTTTGTCGAGCGGGATGCGAAGGGTGGGGGCAAAGCTGCCGACGCAGGGCCCCAGCACCAGAGCTTCGAAGCCGGGAGTTTCCATCAAATAAAAACCGACCCAGTTGTAGCGCGTGGTTGATTCATGGAGGCGCTGGGCGATGTGCTGCATAAGAGACTGCACGCCATCGGCGGAGCGGGCATACTGCTCAAAATCTTTCAGCAGCTCTTCGTGGGTCGACATCGGAACCGGAGTCTCCTTGGTGGCCTCGCAACAAGTCTACATTCATTATGCAGGGTACCCCCTCCCCCTCCCCACCGGTCTATTGGAATCAAGACTTTAGCGCAGATTCCCGGCCAAAGTCTTGAGCGGATTGGGGTTAGAGGTAAAGTCTTGAGCGCGTTAGGCTTAGTGGTTCATTCTCGGTGTTCAGTTGTCGGTGCTCAGAGAAAACTTCCGGAATTGGCGAGCCTAACTTGGCCTGGGCGGGCCAGTAGGGCTTTTCCTGGCGGCTCGTAAAAAGTTGAGAAGGAACAAGGTGCTGTGAGGACTAGCCTAAGTTCCATTGTAACTCGGTCAGTCAAGCGGGAAACGACGTGGGAGTCTTGTTGACTTAGAACGTGGACTGCACGTCGAGCACGCGTTCATCTGCTGCCGATGCCGAAAAACTCATTCCATGCCTCCAGGAATTCCTCCCTGCGCTCAGCCACCTTCGGTTGTATCGTGCGCAGTTTAGAAAGCTTCCGGCCATTGTCGAGCGCCGTGGTAGATGGCGAGGATCTCGATACGATCATGATCGATGGCGTAGGCTGCGATAAAGGGTGTGTTCGAAATGACCAGTTCACGAGTACCTGGAACCCGGCCTGATCGGCCCGACATGGGGAAGCCGGTGAGTTGTTGGATGGTGGTGACGATCTGCAGCGTGATGCGCTCGGCAACCTCTTCGCTATTTGATAGAGCGATGTAATCGTGGCCCTGATCCAGTTGCCGGGTCGCTTGTTCGGTCCATTCGATCGTTGGCCGGATCGTCGACCGGGTCATTGACTTGATCGTTTGCTCGACAATCGGCTCGCGCGTCCCGTCTTCTTGAGCCTCTTTACGACTTCCGCATGGCTGACCACGCGGCCTCTGCGCATCTCTTCCAGACCGTTCTGGACCAGCGCGTCCTGGTAGGCGTGCAGGTCGATGTAGTTGGTGATGGCCTCGTTGATGAGATAGCTGCGGGAACGGTCCTGCGCGGCGGCCAGCGAATCAAGGGTGTCGATCTTTTCGGCGACGGCGCGGAAGCTGATGGTTTTCTCGGAACTACCCATAATATAGGAATAATAGCATGTATTATTATGTATTACAAGACGAGCTCTCGACCTGTCGTCGGGGGTCGATTCAGTGAGCGGCACAGTCGGCCGCGGAAAAGCCCACTTCTCGAAAAGCGCGAGAAGTGGGGCACCCCCATTTTCTTTTCACCTGACACAGAAGTTGGCCACCCGCCGAACTGGTTTGGTGATGTTGCCATATAGGAAAGTGATTCCGGCCCAAAATAGCGATAAAATTATTGACTCTGACGAAATGAGTAATCGCTCCAAAGCAAAGGACGCTGCCAAGTGCACCATTCGTGCGTCCTGTGCTCTTGTGCTCTTGTTCCTCATTCACAATCAAGGGCTCGGAGCTGATACTCCTGATGCCCTTCACCAGAGAATACTCGCTGGTGATCAAATATACCTAAGTGCATCCGCTCCCGAGGATGCCCGGACAATTAATGCCAATTGGATCAAAGAAGCGGTCATGAACCACGTGCGAATACAAATCCGTAATGCAGTAATCCACGGTCGTCTAGATTTGCAGGACTCTAGCTTTGAGCAAGAGTTCGATCTGGCGGGCTGCGTAGTCAAGAACTACGCGGATTTTTCCCACACAACTTTCAAGCGGGATTTTTTCGCATCGGATGCTGTTTTTGTCTCCGGAGTGTCTTTTCAGAGTGTGACCTTTGAGCATAGAGCGTCCTTCCAGCGTACCCGTTTCGAAGGTGATCCCATTATCTTCAACAACGCCCACTTTCTTGCCGAATTCAGCGCTGAAGAAGCCAAATTCGGTTCTAAGGGCGGGGGTACAACGGTTTTCACTCATGCTCGATTCGACGCCCTGGCCGATTTCGCCATGTCGGTCTTCAGCGTAAACGCACATTTCATCACGACACATTTCCTGGGGCAAGGATACTTTCCAGGCGCGAGATTCGAAGGCTCCGCAGATTTCAGTCGTGCCCACTTCTTCGATGTCACCACCTTTGGAGCGGGTGCCCCTGCAAGTTTCAACGCTACATTCGAGGGGCAGGCAATTTTCATCGAAACACAGTTTGATTCGTTTGCGTGGTTCAATGGGGTCTCTTTCCCAGGTGAAGTTGATTTCATTAATGCCAGATTCAGCTCACGGGTGGAGTTTCGCGGAACTACCTTCGACAATGCAGAATTCATTGCGACTCACTTCGACAGCGATGCCCATTTTGAGAACGCCGTATTTTTAGGCCCTAGCAGTTTCCGGGGAGCGATCTTTCATGCTGTCTACTTCTCAACCACAGAGTCCGAGGGAAAATTGCAGTTCAGGAACGATATCGACCTGCTTGGGTGCACGTATGACCGAATCCAGATCAACTGGCGTTCGCTTCTCCAATATCCTAATGGACAATCTCGTATTCATCCGTATGACCGTCAACCATATATCGAGCTCGAAGAAGTGTTGAGGAAGGCGGGTTTTGAAGCGGATGCCGATGAAGTGTATGCAGAACGTCGGCGCGTAGAGAATGGGAAAGGTCGTAGAAAACTTGGGGATCGCCTGTATTGGCTCATTGCGAACTACGGGATTGATTTATGGCATGAAATCATCGTTTCACTCGGTTTTCTGTTGATAGGGATGTGGGTCTTTTCGCGTCCTAGAGCAGTTGTAACTGGTGAGAGCGAAAGCGAGACCACAATATCGTGGCGGCACGCCCTTTTTTTGGCGGTACGGCAATTCCTGCCCTTCTCTCTGCCGGTGAGGCCTCGGTGGAACCCCTCCCGTCATGTCCTATGCAGGTGGCAAAGATGCCCACTTCTGACGGCGGCGACGTACGCCAATCTCTTGCAAATTGTTGGGTGGGTTCTCATTCCGCTGGCGGCAGCCTGGCTCGCCGGTGTTCTCCGCCACACGGCACAATAAGGGATGCTCCGGAGGTGGCGGGCCTATCGCAACCGTTTGAATTCCGAAGAGTGCCTCGTCCAGCTCCATCTGGACAAGGCCTTTGGCACACCTGAAGGTGTGCCCTGATACGAGTCGCACTTACACGGCGGGACGCTTGGCGAGCTTGCATTGGACGGGCACCGTCGCTCCACTAACGCGCCGGCATTTCGCGGGCGAGGGCGCCCGCGCTACACGAGTTACTTGATCGTAACCAGCTTTTCAACCAGTTCCGAGTAGTCTTTCTTCTCCAGCCCATGCACCTGCTTGTTATACTCGTCCACCTTGCTGGAGTAATTCATCGAGCAGAACTTGGGGCCGCACATGGAGCAGAAGGCCGCCGTCTTATATCCCTCTTCGGGTAAGGTTTCGTCGTGCATGGAGCGCGCCGTCTCGGGATCGAGCGAAAGTTCGAACTGTTTTTCCCAATCGAATTTGTAGCGGGCGTAGCTTAGGGCGTCGTCGCGGTCGCGGGCTCCGGGACGCTGGCGGGCCACGTCGGCGGCGTGGGCGGCGATTTTGTAGGCGATGATTCCGTCTTTCACATCTTTTTCGTTGGGCAGGCCGAGATGTTCTTTCGGCGTGACGTAGCAGAGCATGGACGCGCCGTACCATCCAATCATGGCCGCTCCAATGGCAGAGGTGATGTGGTCGTAGCCAGGAGCTATGTCGGTGACTAGCGGGCCGAGCGTGTAGAACGGAGCTTCGTCGCACCACTCGTTTTCTTTTTCCACCTGCTCCTTGATCTTGTGCATCGGAATGTGGCCGGGGCCTTCGATCATTACCTGCACGTCATGCTTCCAGGCTATGCGAGTTAGTTCGCCCAGGGTTTTGAGTTCGGCGAACTGCGCTTCGTCGCTTGCGTCCGCGAGGCAGCCGGGACGCAGGCCGTCTCCTAGCGAGAAGCTTACGTCGTACTTCGCGAAAATCTTGCAGATGTCCTCGAAGCATTCGTAGAGGAAATTTTGCTTGTGGTGATGCGTCATCCACTGGGCTAGAATCGCACCGCCTCGGCTCACTATGCCGGTGATGCGCTTCGAAACCATGGGCACATATTGAATGAGCACGCCGGCGTGAATGGTCATGTAATCCACGCCCTGCTGCGCCTGCTCTTCGATTACCTCGAGCATCACGCTGGCGGTGAGATCTTCGACGCGCTTGACGCGCGAGATCGCTTCATAAATCGGAACCGTGCCGATGGGGACGGGCGAATGCCTGATGATGGCCTCGCGAATGGTGGGAATATCGCCGCCAGTCGAGAGGTCCATCACCGTGTCGGCTCCGTAGTGAACGGCGGTGTGCAGCTTTTTGAGTTCTTCTTCAATGTTCGAAGTAACCGCCGAGTTGCCGATATTGGCGTTGATCTTGCACAGGGACTCGACGCCGATCGCCATCGGCTCGAGTTCGGGATGGTTGATGTTTGCCGGGATGATCATGCGGCCGCGAGCGACTTCATCGCGCACCAACTCCGGCGTGATCTTTTCGCGGTGAGCAATGTATTGCATTTCGTCGGTGATCACACCGCCGCGCGCGTAATGCATCTGCGAGAAGTTGCCGTCTTTATTCTCGGCCTTCCGCTTCGCCAGCCACTCGGCTCGCGGTTTCAGAACCGCATCCAAAGCCTTGCTGTTATCACCTTTTGTCGAACCGCCATTGCCTGCGGACATTTTTGTCTGTACCATCCTTCGCGGAATCTAGTGGACAAATTATACGCCGCATTTGGGCGCGGTTCGCTTTCCCGGGGAAGTCTGTCCGCCAAGTGGCGACGCCCGGGAAAGTGAATCCTGGGGCCGGGGAGGGGAATCGAAGTAGAATGTCGAATGTCGTTATAACGACAATTGCGGGGTCCGTGGTGAATAAGGCGAATCCCGCCGGGAGGATGCAATGCTGAAGCGGCTGATGGGTACAAGCAACGACGTGAGTTTTACGATTTTGCGGCTGGTTCTGGGAGTGGTGTTCTTCGCGCATGGCGCACAAAAAATGCTGGGCTGGTTTGGTGGATTTGGTTTTCACGCCACCATGGAATCCTTCACGCACATGGGAATGCCGGCTCCCGTCGCATTTCTGGTCATCTGCACCGAATTCTTTGGCGGACTGGGGCTGATTGTGGGATTGCTGACGCGCATCGCCGCTCTCGGAATTGGCGGCGAGATGATCGGGGCGATCTTCATGGTCCACCTGCAGAACGGCTTCTTCATGAACTGGATGGGCAACCAGAAGGGTGAGGGATTCGAATATCACCTGCTGGCGATTGCCGTGGCTGCGGCGCTGTTGTTGCGGGGGGCGGGCGCGTTCTCGCTGGACCGGGCGCTGTCGAAGTAATCAAAGTCCCGGCGATTTATTAGAGTCCATGCACGGGTTGAGAGTGGCTGTGAACCTCGGCAACTGCCGAGCTGCGCTCGGCTTGGACGGGCGAGGCGCCCGTCCCCACACCAGCAGGTTCAGGCAATGCCAAGTCGGCTCTAATTCCTCAGCGTCTTACCCGTCTTCAGCGTGAACTGAATTCTCTCCTGCGTCTTCTTTTCGCCGCACAGAGACTTGAAGGCCTCGCGCTCCAGGTCGAGCAGGTACTGTTCGCTGATCGGAGTGCCGGGCGTGACGTTTCCGCCGCAGAGTACTTCGGCGATTTTCGCGCCTAGCTTTTGTTCGTGATCGCTTACGTATCCGCCTTGGCGCATCAGGTAGACACCCATTTTTAGAGCGGCGAGGATGTTCTCGCCGGGAGCGGGAATGTCCGTGCGCATCACCGGAGGTTCGTAGCCCGCCCCTGCCAGCTCCAGCGCGCGCGCTTTGGCGTCGGAGAGAACGCGCTCGCGGTTCATGGTAATCCAGTCGGATTTCGACAGGAATCCCAGTCCGCGAGCTTCTTCCGCCGAAGTGGCGACTTTCGCCGTCGCGACGGTTTCGAAAGCCTTCTTCATCGCTTCCATCAGTTCGACCGATTCGCCGCGTCCATCGGGACGAATCGAAGCTGCGCTGTCGACCGCGCGCAGCAGCATTTCCTTGCAGCCACCGCCGCCGGGAAGCAGCCCGACTCCTACTTCTACTAAGCCCATGTACAGTTCCGCGTGCGGTTGGCGAGCGGCGGAGTGCAGCGAGATTTCGCATCCGCCACCGAGAGTGAGTCCGAAGGGCGCGCTCACCACCGGCTTCGGCGAGAATTTGATGGCCTGCGTCATGCCCTGAAACTGGCGGATGGCAAGATCAACGTCGTCCCACTCTTCTTCCTGGATCGACATGAGCAGCAGCATCAGGTTGGCGCCGACGGAAAAATTCTGCGCGTCGTTGGTGATGACGAAGGCGTCGAAGCCGTCGCCCGCCCCGCCCGGCTTCAGCGTCTGCAGGACCAGCGAGATAATGTCGGCGCCGAGGGCATTCATTTTCGAGTGGAACTGGATGCAGCCCACACCATCGCCCAGGTCAACCAGCGAGGCGCCGGAGTTTTTCTTGACCACGTAGTTGGACTTCTTGGCCACTTCCACGGACCAGACTCCCGCAGGCGCTTCGACCGGCTTGAAACGCCCGTGATCCAGATCGAAGTAGGCTCGGCCTGACGATGTCTCAGGGTCGTCCTCGTACCAGGACTTCGCGTCGGAGGCGAGCAGTTTTTCTACGTTGGCCGCGACCGGACGCCCTTCTTTTTTCATGCGCGCCACGGTTGCTTCCACGCCCGCCGCGTCCCACAGTTCGAAGGGGCCGAGTTCCCAGGCGAAGCCCATGCGCATGGCTTGATCAATCTCGACCGCGGAATCGGAAATCTCGGGAATGCGATTGGCGGAATACGTCCACAAGTCGGATAGTGCTGACCAGAGAAACGCGCTTGCCTTATCGGGCTTATGCGGCGTGCCGCCGTCGAGACCGAGCAGCATTCGAATTCGCGCACCTGTCTCTTCGACATTTTTCGCCATCTCGAGCGCCGCGAATTTCGGTTTCTGCCGCGGATGATATTCCAGCGTCTTCCAGTCGAGCGCTAGCCGCTCATCTTCTTTACCGGGTCCGGCGGGCGAGGGCGCCCGCCCTACATTTTTCTTGTAGAAGCCGCCCTTGGTCTTATCCCCCAGCCACTTGCGTTCCAGCATCTGGCGGAAGAAAGCGGGAATCTGCAATTCGCTGCGCTCGTCGTGCACGTTCTGCGTCATGTTCGAGACTACGTGCCCGAGGACGTCGAGCCCCACCAGATCGATCGTCCGGAAGGTGGCCGAGCGCGGCCAGCCGACGGCTTGGCCGGTGAGCGCGTCGATCTCTTCGATGGTCAAGTCCATTTCCTGCATCAGACGCAGTACGTTGAGCACGGAAAATGTGCCGATGCGATTGCCGATGAAGTTGGGTGTATCTTTCGCCAGCACGACGCCCTTGCCCAATTGCACGTCGCAGAAGTGGGTGACGGCGTCGATCAGGGCGCGGTCGGCTTCAGGGGTCGGGATCAGTTCGAGCAGCCGCATATAGCGCGGCGGATTAAAGAAGTGCGTGCCGAACCACGACCGACGGAAGTCTTGGGAAAATCCCTCGGCGATCTTGGCCACCGGAAGTCCGCTGGTGTTGGTGGTGACGATCGTGCCCGGCTTGCGGATTGCTTCTACCTTCTTCAGGAGCGACCGCTTGATCTCAAGGTTCTCGACGATGGCCTCGATAATCCAGTCAACATCGGCCAACTGTTTCAGGTCGTCGTCGAAATTTCCGACGGTGACCAGCCGCGAAAGCGATGCTTCAAAAAATGCCGCAGGCTTTGATTTTCGGGCTCCGTCGAGTCCGGCAGCCGCGATTTTGTTGCGCGCGGGACCGTCCGCGTCTGGGGGAACCATGTCGAGCAGCAAGGAAGGCACTCCCGCGTTGGCGAAGTGCGCAGCGATGCGGGCGCCCATGGTGCCCGCACCGAGGACTGCAACTTTATGGATACGCTTCATAAATGCGACTCCTGCAATAAAAATTCTTCCTTAGTTCTTCTATGGAAGTTTATCTACCACCCAGTCATTCTTGCCAGTCTCGACCAGGATTATTTCGGAAGATCTGCGCATGACATGGGATGATCCTCGCGTTGTGACCAGCACGACCGGGAAACTGTAGCGGCCCTGATGTCCATGACCACGCGCAATCTCGAAGGCCCGAGCGTCCGCGTTGGAAAAAAACTGTTCCAGTTTGTCGGCGTTCTGGGAGTGGCGGATGCCATCGCTGAGCAGGACCGTGCCGGCCTCGAGGTCTCCCGTTTGCCACGCGTGCAGGAAATGGTTCGCGGCCGCGAGCGCAAATACGTAACCGGGGTCGGAAGGAACGGACTGTTTCGCGGGATGGCTGTTCGATCGAGCCCAGACTGGCGTCGTCAGAAAGACTGTCAGAAGGAAAAGACATGATGCGAACCGAATCTTCACGCTAAGGCTGTTCGTCATTCCTCGCCAAGGTTCCCCGCCAGTGATGATGTAACTCTTTACTCTACTGGAAAACGGACGGAACGCCAGCGGCGTTTGGCGAAGTTCCTCGGTTCCTTCAATGCGTGTAATGGGGATTTTGCGCCAAGTACGCCGAAGGAATCGCGCAAGAACTTGTTTCTAGTTACGTTCCAGTACATGATTGCCTTCGATGATGAGCAGATTGAATGTGGCGAGTTGGGGTTTGCTCTTGGGGGCAACGGGCCAAGTTGCTCTGTATGATGCCTTGCTACCACGTATGCCTTCGTGGATGTTTTTCGCTGCTCTACTTCCACCTTGGCTGACCGTCTACATCATTTCCTTTTGCAGACAAGCTCCCTTGGGTCCTCGGCGGTTCCGCCACTGCTTGATATTTGCGATGTGCTGGTATTCGGTTGCAACGATACTCGCTGAGGCTCTCCACTTCCTCATTCAACCATCGCCACACGGACACTTTCCAATTAGCGTAGCACGAGTACTAACCTACGCTGGTGGGCTCAGCTTCATCGTTTTCGTTCGGGCTTGTGTCCTGTTGCGCCGCGATGAAATTTCAGCGCCTTAACGGTCGTGCTTCAGTCAACTGACGAAATCAACTGACGAAAACAGGCGTGGCTGTTGAAAAACTCCCTTTTCGTCTCAAACAGCCAAAATTTGGGGGATAGAAAATGTCTACCCAACCCGAGAAGATCGATTGTGGGGCTTCCTGACGCGATTTTATTTTTGCGAATTTCGCGGGTAAGAGTTCTTCAACAGCCACAGGCGTTTACACTCAGAACCCCGGTTGTGAGTGTAATTGAGATATTTCAACAACAATCTTCGCGTGGCTGCCTTTGGGAACAAGAGCGTACGATTCAATGAAATGAGATGGGCCGCTATATTTGGTGTAGTGGTGGTTGCTGTCACAATCACCGAGGTGGTCGGTTTAACACAGAACTGGCAAAATGCTGTCGTCTACACAGTCATTCTTTTCACGGCTCTGATTTTTGCGCTCCGTTCGGCATGGGTCCATAGGAAATTCTGGGAGGATTTGGCTGCCATTTTCGTGCTGCACGTTCTCGCGGTGATCGTATTGGAGCAAGGGTTTCCATCCGTTGCCAAGGATTTTCACGGCATTCCATCAACGATAGCCCTTATGGCCGAAGGCTTGTTAATCGCTAGCATATTATGGAAGAGAGCCATGCGATCAAAGCCCGACCGAAGTTGAGCGGAGAAAGCCAACTATAGCCGCTTCGGCATCGTTGACGCAATCGCATTATAAAAGGGCGCTCCTGTTGGAGTAGGTTGTCATCATTGCGTACGACCACCTACGAAAGGAGCACCCTCAATGACCGGTGAAAAGTATATTGGGCTCGACGTTCATCAAGCAACCATCTCGGTGGCGGTGATGGATTCCAAGGGCAAGGTTGTCATGGAATCCATCCTGGAAACCAAAGCCACAACCATTCTGGAGTTTTTGGCGGGACTGCGTGGAACTTTGTCGGTGACCTTCGAAGAAGGCACCTGGGCGGCGTGGCTCTCCGATCTGCTCAAGCCGCGTGTTGCCAACTTAGTAGTGTGCAACCCGCGCAAGAACGCGCTGCTCAAACATGGCAACAAAAGCGACAAGATCGATGCCCGCAAACTTGCCAATCTGTTGCGGCTCAATGATCTCGAGCCGGTCTACCACGGCGAGACGGGTGTACGCATGCTGCGGGAGCTGGCCCGCAGTTATCTGACTATCGTCAAAGATGTTTCCCGGGTAATGAATCGGTTGAAAGCGCTGTACCGCAGCTGGGCGATTCCCTGTGCCGGACGGGACGTCTACTATACCCGCCATCGCAGCGAGTGGCTGGGGAAAATCCCCGAGGCTGGCACTCGCCGCCGCGCCGAGCAACTCTATCAGCAACTGGATATGCTGCAGCCCTTGCGGCAGCAAGCCCGGCGCGAACTGCTGGCGGAGAGTCGCAAGCATACCATCACTGCCAAACTGCGGCAGATTCCGTCCCTGGGGCCGATTCGCTCTGCTTTGGCGGTGGCTCTGATCCAGACCCCGCATCGTTTCCGCACCAAGCGACAGCTCTGGACCTACAGCGGACTGGGGTTGGAAACCCGCGACAGCGGGGAATACCACTACGTTGAAGGCCAAGTGCGGCGCCGCAAAAAGCAGGTGTTCATTCGCGGTTTGAACAAAGATCACAACCATGATCTGAAAGGTCTGTTCAAAGCTGCCGCCACCCGGGCGAGTGTGCAGCCCGGACCGTTCCAGGATTTCTACCAGCGATCGTTGGCCAAAGGCATCCAGCCGACCATGGCGCGTCTCACTCTGGCGCGCAAGATCGCGGCCATTACGTTGACTCTGTGGAAGAAGGGAGAAAACTTCGACGCTGACAAACTAAAAGCACAAGCCGCTTGAGCGTCTCGGGTGAAGAACCCTTTCCGTCGCCGCCTGATTCTTTCTCTGGTGGTGGTCGGTTGGTTCTTGAGACGCTCGGGTTCGAGGGTGAGCATCCTTAACGCCTGTAGGCACACAAGTGTCAGTGACACTTAGCCTCCGTGTAATCCCTATGCCCCTTCGGACAACCCGAAAAAGCACTAGGCCACGAGCCTCAGATAGATCCATGGTTGCCACCATACAACCGTACGGCTTGATGCGTTTCGAAACTGATCGGCGTCGTCGCTATTAAAGAAGATGCAGCTACTGCGATGGAGCAACCCAGGTGCAGGACACCAGACGAGCGTCTTCCATGGTGAGAGGGGCTGGATGTCGCGAAATAAACCTGCGCATCCGGCGGAGGGAGAAAAATGTTCTTGACATCCCCTTTTATAGATCAGGCGTTAGCACTCATTGACCGGGGTGATGAGCACCTTCAATTTTTCCCACGTACTGGTCGGGAATTTCATCCTCGATCCCGCATCGGCAAGGAGATCGTAGACCTCTGGTGAAATCGGCTCAGAGGTCTTCTCAAGTTTCCAGCAAAGGAGGTCGAAAGCGATACCCAATTCGTTAGCATCTAGGCTCTCCAGAAATTGAGTCTCCTCATCGTGAGTAAACGGAAGTTCGCTCTTATCCCGAATCTGGCGCAGCAGGCGATTGACGTTCGCACAATGCTGAATCCACTCGCTCCGTTCCATATTTCGAGTGATTGTAAAGCAATTGGGGGTCGGACTGTTTGCAAAAGATCCGAGCGTTGCGGAAAGTCAACTGTCGTTAGCAGGCGTGGCTGTTGAAAAACTCCTTCCCGCGAAATTCGCAAAAATGAAATCGCGTCAGGAAGCCCTACAAGCGACTTCCTCGGGTCGCCTAGACATTTTCTACCCCCCAAATTTTGCTTGTTTGGAGCGGAAACGGAGTTTTTCAACAGCCACAGGCGATAGCGCTCATTGACCACGGCCAATCTTCGGAGTCCTCAGCCACACTGGGCAGGAGGTTACGAAGCAACTCCTTCGCTGATATGCTGAATTTCGTTGCGACGTTCTCACACGACATGGCCTCAAGCACTCTTCTCTGTGCGCGGGAAATCGCGGCGCAGATCCGCCGCAAAGCGGTTTCTCCGGTGGAGGTGGCGCGTGCCCACCTCGATCGCATCGAACGCCTGAATCCCAAGTTGAACGCGTTCGTGGATTACCAGCCCGAAGCTGTGCTGGCGCAGGCGCGCGCGGCCGAGAAGGCGATTCTGCGCAGGGATAACAAGGATAAAGACAAACTCGGGCCGCTGCATGGTGTGCCTGTGTCCATTAAGTCGTCGATTGATGTTGCCGGACATCGCTGTGAAGCCGGTACACGTTTGCGTGCCGGGCACATCGCCTCCGAGGATGCGCCGCTGGTTGTGCGCCTGCGGGCGGCTGGAGCCGTGATCCTCGGCGTCACTAACACGCCCGAACTGCTCATGGCCTGGGAATCCGACAACCTTCTGTATGGCCGCACCAACAATCCCTGGGACCTCGCCCGCACCGCGGGCGGATCGAGCGGTGGAGAGGCCGCCGCCATCGCGGCGGGACTTTCCGCTGGCGGCGTGGGCAGCGACGGCGGCGGTTCGATCCGCGTCCCGGCCCACTTCTGCGGAATCTGCGGATTGAAGCCCACTCCCGGACGCATTCCTTCGACCGGGCACTTTCCGAAATCTGGCGGTCCCTTTGCTTTGATCGGAGTGGTCGGACCGATGGCTCGCACGGTAGAGGATGTGCGAACTCTTTTCGAAGTGATGGCGGGGGCGGACGACGGCGATCCTTGCGCCGCGCCGGTTGAAGTGCGTGAGATTGACGACGCGGCGGTTCGCGGTGTGAACATTGGTTTCTTCGAAGACGATGGTCGAACTCCGGTCACGGAAGAAACGAGGTCGGCGGTGCGTCGGGCAGCGTCTCTTTTGTCGGGCTCCGGATTTCACGTCGAGTCCTTCCGTCCCGAGGGACTCGAAGAAACGCGCCAGTTGTGGTGGGAATTCTTCGGCACGGCCGGCGGGATGATTCTGGAGCCCATGTTGCGCGGCCACGAGTCCGAACTGAGCCCGATTCTGCGGGAGTTCCAGACCTGGACCAAGGCCGTGCCCGCGCGCCTCACCGCGTCGCAGCCCGGCGAGTCGCTGCTGGCTGTCTGGCTGGGACGCGATGAGGTGCGCGAAAAAATTCTCTTGCAGGTGCGGAAACATCCCGTGCTGATTTGCCCCACCGCTGCCATCCCCGCTTTTCTTCACGGCGAACGGGAGTGGCAGGTGGAAGGTAAGACAGTGAAGTATCTCGATGCCTGGAGCTATTGCGAGTGGTTTAACCTGCTAGGGTTTCCCGCCGCCGTGGTTCCGATAGGCTATTCGGATCAAGGCTTGCCGATTGGCGTGCAGATTGTCGGGCGGCCGTGGGAGGAAGAAGTCGTGCTGGCGGTCGCCGCGAAACTTGAAAGGGAGCGCGGTCCGTGGCTAGCGCCTCCGCCACTGCGGAGCTGACATTCGCGCTCTTTTGCAAGGCTTTTTTTGCGGCTATATACTTGTCCCTCTGTCAAAAATTGTCACTTTGGCCTTCCATTGTCATCCCCGGTGTGCAAACTAATTCAACTTTTCTGCAAGCCGAATTGTGTGCCGGTTTTCCTTTGCCTTTTGCTCAAAACCGATGTATAAACTACGAGCACTACTACCTTCCCCCATAGTCCCCCACGCTCCGAAAGGGGGTTTTAACCCACCAGCCGCAGGCGTTAGTGAGTCGTGGAAGTCTGCACGCGGCTGCGCTTCTTCGACGGCAAACACTGCAGTTGTTGAATCGACAGAGAGAGGTTGAATCCAGCGAATGCTTGATGTCAGGAAGTTCCGATCCCACACCCAGATCTTTTCTCTTTTTTTATTGCTGGTTGCACTTTCTGCTTTGACGACAGCCCAGGACAAAGACAAAGACAAAGACGACAAAGAAAAAGAGTCGAAGAAGGCGAATACCAATTTTGTCAATGTCGAAGGCAAAGTCCGCTGCGACAAACCTGATCCGGCGTACTCGATCGAAGTGCCGGATCGTCCCGGGCACGCTCTGATGATCGCCAGACGCAAGTGCACCTGGACGGAGCCGATGCTGATCATGGGCGCGAAAACTAAAGAGGGAGTGGCGGTCGGTTACGCCGAGAAAAGTGAAGGCATGCTTCACGTCAGCGGTTTCGAAACTGACACGCTGGACAATGGCGAAAAGCTAACCTGGAAGAGCATGGGCCAGGTGTTGGCGGAAAAAGGCCCAGCCACCGCCACGGGACGCTGGAGTCTCATGCGTGGTACGGGGAAGTTCAAAGGGATCAAAGGCGGCGGCTCCTACGAAGAAAAGCTCGATGCCGACGATGTTTTGGTATTGGAACTGGAAGGCGTTTACGACCCATCCGAAATAGTTGGGGAAAAGAAGTGAGAACGTTAGGGAGGAAAAAGTGACGGCCAAACGAGTTGGCGTAGGCGCGTTCCTGATGGTGGTCGGTCTGGCATTGCCGACATTCGCTCAACAATCCAAAACGGTGACTAAGGGAGCAATCGTCATCAAAGAATTTAAGCATGACACCGGACCGGTACTTCGCGAAATCGCACCGCTGCTTCCCGAATACGGCACGCCTCCGCAGCACGAGATCGAGAACAAAGCCAATCCCAATCACCCCTGGAGCAACAAAAAGGCTGAGGTTGAGAAGGACGCGGTGCTGCAGACGGCGGAGAATTCTCCGAGTGCGCAGACCCCGACCTTCAACGTGGAATTCGACGGTATCGGCTATGGCGACAACTTTTACTGTAACTGCATGCCCCCGGACAATGACGGTGCGCCGGGCACGACGCAATATGTCCAATATGTGAACACCACGTATCAGGTTTTCGACAAAAGTGGGAACACATTGCTAGGTCCGCTCGCCGGAAACGATTTCTGGTCGGGATTCGGAGGTTCGTGCCAGACCGACAACAGCGGCGACCCAATCATTAGATTTGACGCGGCTGCTCAGCGCTGGGTAGTTGCCCAGTTTGCCCTCAACGGCATGGGCAACGATTACGAGTGCGTTGCGGTTTCCCAGACCGACGACGCAACCGGCGCGTACAACCGGTATGCGTTTCCGTTCAGCCATTTCCCGGACTACCCGAAGATGGGTGTGTGGCCGGATGCTTACTACTTCACCTTCAATAATTTCACTCTTTCAGGAAGCTCTTTTGTCGGCGCCAATGCCTGCGCGGCGGACCGCACCAATATGCTGCTTGGCAATACTGCCACCATCCAGTGCTTCCAGCAGAATTCGAGCCAGTACTCACTGCTGCCTTCTGATCTGGACGGGGCCACGCCTCCAGCTTCGGGTACCCCCAACTTCTTCATGGAACTGGATCCTGATGGCAGCGCCAACTTGTCGATGTTCGCATTCCACGTTGACTTCACGAACCCAAAAAATTCGACCTTCACCGGTCCAACCCTGATTCCGGTGCCCGCTTTCACGCCCGCGTGCCCGAGCGCTGGAGGCCTTGGAGACTGCGTGCCGCAGCCCACAGCTGGCAGCGACAAACTGGAGGTCCTGTCGGACCGCCTCATGTACCGTCTGGTGTACCGCAATTTCGGCGATCACACGACGCTGCTGGTCAGCCACTCAGTAACGGCCGGTAGTAGCACGGGCGCGCGCTGGTACGAAATTCACGACCCGGAGACGTCTCCCACCGTGTACCAGTCCGGAACCTTTGCCCCGGACTCCAGTTATCGCTGGATGCCGTCGGTCGCGATGGACCAAAACCAGGACATCGCCGTCGGCTACAGCAAGTCCAGTGCGAGCGCTGGCGACTATCCTTCACTTGTCTATGCCGGTCGCGTACTTTCCGACCCGCTGGGCACTCTGGAATCCGAAGTGGTGTTGAAACAGGGTCTGGGGTCGCAGAGCAGTGGCGGCTATGATCGCTGGGGCGACTACACTTCGATGACCGTCGATCCCACCGATGACTGCACCTTCTGGTTCTCCGAAGAATACTTGCAGGCCACAGGGCAGAACAAGGGATTCAACTGGAGTACAGCGATCGGCAGCTTCAGTTTCCCGGGTTGTGGTGGAAATCCGAACTTTAACCTCAACGCGAATCCGAACAGCGTAACGGTCTCTCTGGGTGGTAGCGGCACGAGCACCATCACGGTTTATCCGGTGGACGGTTTCAGCGACAGCGTCACCTTGAGCGCCTCCGGTCTGCCGAGCGGGGTGACGGCAGGGTTCAACCCAAATCCTACAACCTCCACCAGCACGTTGACGCTGACGGCTAGCGCCTCGGCGGCCACGGGGACCAGCCCCATAACCATCACGGGCATGTCGGGCAGCTTGACGAATACAACGACACTGAGCCTGACCGTGAGCAATCTCGCTCCAGCGGTCGGTCTGTCGCCGACTTCTCTCGCATGGGGCAAGGTTGTGGTGGGAGAGACGAGCGCTGGGAAGACGGTCACCGTTAGCAACACCGGAAGCGCAACGCTGAACATCAGCAGCATCACGACCAGCGGCGATTTCGCGCTGGCGGCCGCCACGAAGCCCTGCGGTAGCACACTGGCTGTGGGAAAAACCTGCCAGATCAAAGTTACCTTCACTCCGACCGAGGTCGGAGTGGAGACGGGAACGCTTACGATCAACGACAACGCTTCGAACAGTCCACAGACAGTGGCGCTGTCAGGCACGGGCAGTGTTCCGGCCGCGTTAACACCTGCCAGCGTGACATACGCGGCACGAACCGTAGGGACGACCAGTCCAGCGAAGGTGTTTACGCTTACGAACCACCTGAACGTAGCGCTAACCGGCGTCTCGATCTCGACGACCGGCGACTTCAGTGTGTCCACGACGACCTGCGGAACGAGCGTAGCCGCCTTGGGCACATGCACCATCGACGTGGTATTCACACCAACCGCGACGGGAACGAGGACGGGGACGTTGCAGGTGTCTGATAGCGCCAGCAACAGCCCGCAGACTTCGAGTCTGACGGGCACCGGCAAGTAAAGATCGTCTGCTTTGATGAACCAGCCCCGCAGAGATGCGGGGCTGTTTTTTTGCCCCGGAGCAGTCGCGGGCCTGCGCTGGGCCAGTCCGCAAATGCTGCCTCTGGCGGGCTGCAAGAAAATGCGCATAAGAACACATCTAGTGCCGCTGTTGCGCATTACCAGCATTGATCGTCGTGCGCAGACGCAAGTTTTCCGCTGATCTACCGGGCTTTTTCCTTCCGCCCATAGTTCTTGGGTTGTATACTGGCGCCACGTACGACGTTTGTGTGTGTAAGGTAGCGCCCCGCTACAGACCAAGAAGGTTCCCCCCGACGAGGTTGGCAACTAATCTAAGGAGAAATCGTGACTCGAAGACTAATCCTATTCTTGCTCGGGCTCGTCGCGATCGTATCGAACGTGAATGTCGTTTGCCAGGCGCAGGCGCGGTCCATGAGGACGCGTCATGTGCGTGAAGCAACTCTCAATGGGCAGGCTCAACTTGTTGGGCAGCTCCCCGTGACCCAAATTCTACATTTCGACATTGTTCTGGCGCTGAGCCATCCGGCAGAGTTGAAAAGTTTTCTACAAGAAGTCTACGATCCTTCTAGTCCCTCCTATCGTCACTTCGTGGCGGTGCCGGAATTTACCGAGCGATTTGGTCCTAGCCAGGAAGATTATGACGCCGTGATTCGTTTCGCGAAAGCGAGCGGCTTCACAGTGCTTGGCGGTTCCCGCGATTCTATGGACATACAGCTGAAGGGCTCGGTGGCGAATATCGAGAAAGCCCTCCATGTGACCATGGCTGTCTACCAGCACCCCACCGAAAACCGCACCTTCTACTCTCCGGACCGGGAGCCCACGGTGGACCTGCCATTCCAGCTGTGGCACATCTCGGGTCTGGACAACTATTCGATCCCGCGTCCTTTGTTCGTGAAGAGGGACGTGCAGGCGCAGGCGCAGTCCGAGGCCATCACGGGCTCCTGTCCTGAAGCGTCGTTCTGCGGCAGCGATATGCGGGCAGCCTACTATGGGGCAGGACCTCTCAACGGTTCCGGCCAGACGCTTGGGTTGCTGGAGTTCGAAGGATATGATATCGCCGACCTGAATACGTACTTCGCGAACATTGGACAAACCGACAATGTCCCGGTCATTGGCATCTCCACGGATGGAAGCAGCTTGAGCTGTCTCTATGCGGATAGCTGTGACGATACGGAAGCGATGATTGACATGACCCAGGCGATCTCCATGGCTCCGGCCCTGACGGACCTGAATGTGTACGTGGGGGCCAGCGCTACCGCCATTTTGGGATCCATGTCTACGAACTCTCCACTGGATGCGCAATTGAGCTCTTCGTGGACCTGGAGCCCGCCGGATCCCGACACTGACAACCCCTTCTTCATGAAGTTTGCGGCGCAGGGTCAGAATTTCTTTCAAGCGGCCGGCGACAGCGGAGCCTATAATCCGCTTGCCCAAGCTACCTGGCCGGCGGTTTCTCAGTATGTCGTGGTGGTCGGCGGTACGGTCCTAGAGACCCAAAGCCCGGGTGGCCCCTGGAAGTCGGAGACCGCGTGGGTCGAGGGTGGTGGCGGCTACACTCAAGATAGCAACTTCCCGATTCCCGCCTGGCAGCAGATACCGGGCGTGATCAACTCGGGCAATGAAGGGTCCACGACTTATCGGAACTCCCCGGACGTCTCGGCAAACTCGAATTTTAGCTTTTACGTCTGTGCCGACCAAACCACCTGCACGGAGAACCAAATTGGCGGGACCAGTTTTGCGGCACCCATGTGGGCCGGCTTCCTGGCTCTGGTCAATCAACAAGCGGTTGCCAACGGCAATCCGACGCTCGGATTCATCGACCCGGCGGTTTATAACATTGGTGTCGGGTCAGACTACAACAGCGATTTCTACGACATCACCGCTGGCAGTAACGGCTATCCGGCGGTAACCGGCTACGATTTGGCGACTGGCTGGGGTAGTCCGACCGGGCCTTCCCTGATCAACGATCTGGCGGGAGGTGGAGGTGGAACGCCGAATTTCACGCTCGCAGCCTCGCCGAACGGCGTGACCATCACCCAGGGCAGTAGCGGCACGAGCACCATCACGATCACCCCGGAGAACGGTTTCAGCGACAGCATTACGTTGAGCGCTTCCGGTCTGCCGAGTGGCGTGACGGCAGGGTTCAGCCCGAATCCCGCCACTTCAACCAGCTTGTTGACCTTGACGGCTAGCGCCTCGGCCACAACCGGGACGGTCACCGTGACCATCACCGGCACGTCAGATAGCTTGACGAATACGATCTTGCTGGGCCTCACCGTGAACTCCAGCAGCGGCGGCGCTCCAGCGGTCACTCTGGCGCCGACCTCTCTCACGTGGAACAAAATCACGTTAGGTGCGACGGGCGCTACGAAGTTGGTCACGCTTACCAACAGCGGAACCGCAACGCTGAACATCAGCAGCATCACCACCAGCGGCGATTTCCCGCTGGTGGCCGTCGCGAAGCCCTGCAGCATCGTAGCTGCTGGGAAAAATTGCCAAATCAAAGTGACCTTTACTCCGACACAGGTTGGAGTGGAGACGGGGACGCTGACGATCAGCGACAACGCTGCGAACAGTCCGCAGACGATGGCACTGACGGGGACCGGCGGTACCCCGGCCGCGTTAACCCCTGCCAGCGCGACCTACGCGGCACGAACCGTGGGGACGACCAGTGCGGCGAAGGTGTTTACGCTCACGAACCACCTGAACGCAGCGCTTACCAGCGTCTCGATCTCGACGACCGGGGACTTCAGTGTCTCCACGACGACCTGCGGGACCAGCGTGGCCGCCTTGGGCACCTGCAAAATCGACGTGGTGTTCACACCAACCGCGACGGGAACGAGGACGGGGACGTTGCAGGTATCTGACAGCGCCAACAATAGCCCGCAGACATCGAGTCTGACAGGCACCGGCAAGTAAGATCGTTTACTTTGATGAACCAGCCCCGCAGAGATGCGGGGCTTTTTTGTGTGCCCGGCGGCAGTTCACTGGCCTGCGGCTGACCAGTCCGCGAATGCTCGCGCTGTCGGGAATGGGCAAATAACTGCCAACACGCTGCAAACCGTTTCACTCGCGAGGTTACCCTGTTTCTTAAAAGCAGAGCCGCCGAAGGTTTTGCTTTGCCTTTCCCTGAGAGTAGATGTATAAACTACGAGCGCTAGTAGCCGTCTCCTAGAGGTCCGCCCACGCTCCACGGCGGTTTTAACCCACAACGGTACGCGTTAGCGATTGGTTGAAGTCTGCACCGCCGTTGCGCTTCTTCGACGGCAGCGAAGACTGCAGTTGGTGAATCGGCAGAGAGAGTTTGAATCCAGCGAATGGTTGATGTCAGGACGTTCCAGCTCCGCCCCCAGACGCTTTATCTCTCTTCATTTTTCATTGCTGGTTGCATTTCTATTTTGACGAGCAAAGCGAAGGCATGCTTCAAGGAGGAAAAATTGACGACGAGACGTGTTGCGGTAGTGGCGTTCCTGGCGGTGGTCGGTCTGGCATTGCCGACATTCGCTCAACAATCCAAAACGGTGACTAAGGGAGCAGTGGTCATCAAGGAATTCAAGCACGACACCGGACCGGTACTTCGCGAAATCGTACCGCTGCTTCCCGAATGGGGCACGCCTCCGCGGCACGAGATCGAGAACCCCGCCATCCCTCACAACTGGAGCAACAAGGTTGAGAAGGACCCGGTGCTGCAAACGGCGGAGAATTCTCCGGGTGCGCAGTCCCCTGGCTTCAACGTAGAATTCGACGGTATCGGCTATGGCGACAACTTTTTCTGTAACTGCATGCCCCCGGACAATGACGGTGCGCCGGGCACGACGCAATATGTCCAATACGTTAATCTCACCTACCAGGTTTTCGACAAGAACGGGAACACGTTATTAGGTCCGCTCTCGGGAAACGATTTCTGGTCGGGATTCGGTGGATCTTGTCAGTCCGACAACAGCGGCGACACTGTCATAAGATTTGACGCGGCCGCTCAGCGCTGGGTGGCTGCCCAGTTTGCCCTCAATGGCTCGGCCCCGGATTACGAGTGCGTTGCGGTATCCGTGACCGACGATGCAACCGGCTCCTATTACCGGTATGCGTTTCCGTTCAACAATTTCCCGGACTACCCGAAGTTTGGCGTATGGCCGGATGCCTACTATTTCACCTTCAATAATTTCACGATCTCGGGAAGCTCTTTTGTCGGCGCCAACGCCTGCGCGGCGGACCGCAACAACATGCTCGCCGGCAACACGGCTACCATACAGTGCTTCCAGCAAAGTTCGAGCATTTCCTCACTCTTGCCCTCCGATCTAGATGGGGCCACGCCTCCAGCTTCGGGCACTCCTAACTTTTTCATGACACTGGATCCCGATGGCAGCGCCAACCTGGACATGTACGCGTTCCACGTTGACTTCGTCAATCCTGCAAATTCGACCTTCACCGGCCCAACTTTGATTCCGGTGGCCGCTTTCAGCCCCTTGTGCGGGGGTGGCGACTGCGTGCCGCAGCCCACAGCGGGCAGCGACAAGCTGGAAGCCTTGTCGGACCGCCTCATGTACCGTCTGTCGTACCGCAATTTCGGCGATCACACGACTTTGCTGGTCAGCCACTCAGTCGTGGCCGGCAGTAGTGGCGGTGCGCGCTGGTACGAAATCCACGACCCGGAGATGTCTCCCACCGTGTACCAGTCTGGGACCTTTGCCCCGGACTCCAGTTATCGCTGGATGCCGTCAGTCGCAATGGACCAAAACCAGGACATCGCCGTCGGCTACAGTAAGTCCAGTGCGAGCGCCGGCGACTATCCTTCACTTGTCTATGCCGGTCGCGTACCTTCCGACCCGCTGGGCACTTTGGAATCCGAAGTGGTGTTGAAGGAGGGCGAAGGTTCGCAGAGCGGCGACGCCTATGATCGCTGGGGCGACTACACTTCGATGACCGTCGATCCCACCGACGACTGCACCTTCTGGTTCACCGAAGAATATTTGAAGGCCACAGGACAGAACGGTGGATTCAACTGGAGTACCGCTATTGGCAGCTTCGCCTTCCCGGGTTGTGGTAGTGGTGGGACTCCGAACTTCAACCTCAACGCGAATCCAAGCAGCGTAGCGGTCACTCAGGGCAATAGCGGCACGAGCACCATCACGGTGGATCCTTCTAACGGGTTCAGCGGCAGCGTCAGCTTGAGCGCCTCCGGTCTGCCGAGCGGGGTGACAGCAGGGTTCAACCCGAATCCTACAACCTCCACCAGCACGTTGACCCTGACGGCTAGCGCCACGGCGGCCACGGGGACAAGCATCGTAACCATTACGGGTATGTCGGGCACCTTGACGCACACGACGACGTTGACCCTTACCGTGAACCCGGTTGTTAGCGGCATCAGCGTGTCGCCCACCTCTCTCACATTCGGCACTGTCATAGTGGCCTCGACGAGCAAGGCGAAGGCGGTCACACTTACCAACAACGGGAGCGCAACGCTGGACATCACGAACATCACAACCAGCGGTGATTTCGCGCAAGCGACTAGCACGAAGCCCTGCGGTAGCACTTTGGCTGCGGGAAAGAGTTGCGTGATCGAGGTTACCTTTACCCCGACCCAGACTGGGTCTCGGACGGGGACGCTTTCGGTTAACGACAACGCTTCGAACAGTCCACAGACGGTGTCCCTGTCGGGCACCGGTGAAGCCCAGGCCGCGTTAACACCTGCGACCGCGACGTTCGCGGCAACCAAGGTCGGGAAGACCAGCACAGCGAAGGTGTTTACGCTTCACAACTACCAGAGCATCATCCTGAGGAACATTGCGATCGCGACGACCGGCGACTTCAGTGTCGCCTCGACGACGTGCACGACGCAATTGACCTCCTCCGCCACCTGCACCATTAACGTGGTGTTCACACCAACTGCGACGGGAACGAGGACGGGGACGTTGAGCGTGAGCGACAACGCCCTCAATAGCCCGCAGACGTCGAGTCTGACGGGCACCGGCAAGTAAGAAACGTTTGCTTTGATGAACCAGCCCCGCAGAGATGCGGGGCTGTTTTTTGTCCTACTGGCGGTAGTATCGGGCCTGCCGATGGAGCTATTTGGAGCGCTTTAAGTGAAAAATGATTCACACTGTTGCAAGCAGGCAAACTGATGTAGACTGAGCCCGGTTTTCAAGCCAGAAGCGGTTTCTGGCTCAATCGGGCATGTCGACCAAGTTCGGGTGTGGGGGCTCCTGGTGCCATGCTGCAGACCAGAACGAATCTTCCAAAACTTTGGCACGAATAAGGAGAAATCGTGAATCGAAAAATAATCGTATTCTTGCTCACCCTCGTCGCGATGGTGGCGAGCGTGAATGTCGTTTGCCAGGCGCAGGCGCGTCCGCTGTTGACGAGTCATGTGCGTGAAGTAACTCTCAATGGCCAGGCTCAACTTGTTGGCCAGCTCTCCGCGACCGAGTCCATGCATTTCGACGTCGTTCTGGCATTGCGTCATCAGCCAGAGCTGGAAAATTTTCTGAAACAAGTCTCCGATCCTTCAAGCGCTTCCTACGGACACTACGTGACGGTACCGGAGTTCACTGCGAGGTTTGGTCCCAGCCAGGAGGATTACGACGCTTTGATTGGTTTCGCGCAAGCGAACGGGTTTACGGTGCTTGGCGGGTCTCGCGATAGCATGGACGTGCAGCTCAAGGGATCGGTAGCGGACATCGAGAGAGCTTTCCATGTGAGCATGGGCGTCTACCAGCACCCCACGGAGAAGCGCACCTTCTATGCTCCGGACCGGGAGCCGACGGTGGACCTGCCTTTCCAGCTGTGGCATATCTCGGGCTTGGACAACTATTCAATCCCGCGTCCCCTGTTCGTGAAAAGAAATTTCAAGGTGCAGCCCCTGGCCACTACCGGCTCCTGTCCTGGCCAGTCCTTCTGCGGCAGCGACATGCGCGCGGCCTACTACGGGCAAAGCGCTCTCACCGGCGCTGGCCAGAATCTCGGCCTGCTGGAATACGCCGGATACGATATCGCCGACGTGAATACCTACTACGCGAACGCTGGGCAAACACTCTTTGTCCCCATCGTTGGCATTTCCACCGATGGAACCGCCGTGCTTTGCACGGAGCCGAGCTGTGACGATACGGAACAGACCATTGACATCACTCAGGCAGCTGGCATGGCTCCGAACTTGAGCACCCTGTATGTCTACGTGGGGTCGAGCGACACCGCCCTCTTAAGCGGCATGTCTTCGGGTACTCCACTGCCTGCGAATTTGAGCTCTTCGTGGAGCTGGAGTCCGCCGGACCCCAGCACTGACAACCCCTACTTCATGAAGATGATTTCGCAGGGTCAGACCTATTTTCAAGCGTCGGGCGACGGTGGCGCATATGAAGGCTCGGCTCCTTGGCCGATGAATTCTCCGTACGTTCAGACGGTCGGCGGGACGGATTTGGTAACAACCGGCCCGGGCGGCGACTGGGCTTCGGAAACTGCGTGGGTTGACGGTGGCGGCGGCTGGGGAACCAACGAGCCGATTCCCTCCTGGCAGCAACTCCCGGGCATAATTACGGCGGCCAACAAGGGGTCAACAACTTATAGGAACACCTCAGACGTTTCGGCAAACGCGAATTTCACCTTCTACGTCTGCGCCGACCAAACCACATGCAGCGAAAACGCGTATGGGGGAACCAGTTTTGCGGCGCCCATGTGGGCCGCATACATCGCTCTGGTCAATGAAAATCTGGCTAACAATGGCTATCCGCCGGTTGGATTCATTAATCCCACCATCTACACCGACCTTGGTCTAGGGCCGGGCTATGACACCGATTTCCACGACATCGTCAGCGGCAGCGACGGCCTTCCGACAACACCCGGCTACGATTTGCCGACCGGCTGGGGTAGTCCAAACGGGACGGGTCTGATCAACGCATTCCTTACGGAAGCGGGGCCGGATTTCGGGCTTTCAGCCTCGCCGTACAACCTATTGGTCATTCAGGGTAATAGCATCACGACCAGCGTCACGGTGACCCCGCAGCACGGTTTCAGTAGCGGCGTTACACTGTCCGCTTCCGGCCTGCCGAGTGGTGTGACGTATGGGTTCAACCCGAATCCTGCAACCTCCACCAGCACGCTGACCCTGACGGCTAGCGGCACAGCTGCCGCGGGAACATCCATCGTGACCATCTTGGGCACATCGGGCAGCTTGACGAACGCGACGACGTTGAGCCTCACCGTGGCGCCGCTTGTTAACGGTGCAGACATCAGTCTGACGCCGAGCTCCCTCGCATTTGGCACCGTCGTGGTGGAGTCATCGAGCGCTGCGAAGAAAGCCACACTTACCAACAACTCGAGCACAACGATGTACTTCAGCAGCATCACAACTAGCGCTAATTTCTCGCAAACGAACACCTGCGGCGGCTCCTTGGCTGCGGGAAAAAGTTGCACGATCAGCGTTACCTTCACCCCGACCCAGAGTGGATCTCTGACGGGGACGCTTTCGGTCAACGACAACGGTACGAACAGTCCACAGACGGTGGCACTGTCGGGCACCGGCAAACCCCAGGCGGCGTTAACACCTGCGAGCGCGACGTTCCCGGGAACGAAGGTCGGGACGAAGAGCACAGCGAAGGCATTCACGCTTCACAATTACCAGAACATAATCCTTAGAAACATCGTGATCTCGACGACCGGCGACTTCAGTGTCTCCTCGACGACGTGCACGACGCAATTAACCTCCAACGCCACCTGCACCATCAACGTGGTGTTCACACCAACTGCGGCGGGAACGAGGAAGGGGACGTTGAACGTGAGCGACAACGCCGTCAACAGCCCGCAGACTTCGAGTCTGACAGGCACCGGCAAGTAAGGGCGTTTGCTTTGATGAACCAGCCCCGCAGAGATGCGGGGCTGTTTTTTTTGTCCTGCTGGCGGTAGGCTCGGGCCAGCCTCTGGAGCTATTCGGGTGCGGTCCAGGTGAAAGTTGTTTCATCTTGTCCGGGCAGGCGAAATGGTTGTAAACTGAGCATAGTTTCATCGCCGAGAGGGATTCCAATCCAATCAGACATATTGACCGGGTTCAGACGCGGGGGCCTTGTGCCGTGCCCGGACCGGAAAAGTCTTCCAAGAGATTGACACCTTAATTACGAGGAGAAATTGTGAATCGAAGATTAGTTGTATTTTTGCTCACGGTGGTCGCGATAGTGTCGGCCGTGGATGTCGTTTGCCAGGCGCAGTCACAGACCCTGTTGACGCGTCATGTGCGTGAAGTAACGCTTAATGGGCAGGCGCCGTTAGTCGGGCAGCTCCCCGCAACACAGTCCATGAATTTCGACATCGTTCTGGCGCTTCGACATCAGCCAGAGCTGGAAAATTTCCTGCAAGAACTCTACGATCCTTCAAGCTCCTCGTACCGGCACTTCGTTACGGTGCCGGAGTTCACCGCCAGGTTTGGTCCCAGCCAGGAAGATTACGACGCTGTGATTCGTTTCGCGAAGGCGAACGGGTTTGCGGTGCAGGGCGGTTCCCGCGATGCTATGGACGTGCAGCTTAAGGGCTCGGTCGCGGCTATCGAAAAAGCTTTCCATGTCACCATGGGTATCTACCAACACCCCACGGAAAACCGCACGTTCTTTGCGCCCGACCGCGAGCCCTCCGTGGATCTGCCGTTCCAGTTGTGGCACATCACAGGGTTGGACAACTATTCGATCCCACATTCCGCTCTCGCGCATAGACCTCTGGGAGAGCAGCCCCAGGTTGTTAAGGGCTCTTGCCCTGGCGGCTATTATTGCGGCAGCGACATGCGCGCCGCCTACTACGGTGGAACCGCTCTCACCGGCACCGGCCAAAACATCGCCCTGCTCGAGTTGGCAGGCACCGATTTGGCCGACCTGACCACGTACTATAAAAACGTCGGGCAAACAGAGCCTTACACTCCCACCCTCGTTTCCACGGGCGGGTACAGCACGGCCTGCCTTCATTCGAGTGGCTGCGACGATGCCGAGCAGACGCTGGACATGACTCAGGCGATGGGCATGGCCCCAGGCTCGACGATGCTCTATATGTACGTGTGCGGCGACGCCTTCGGTACAGGAAATTTCGACGAAACTGCCTGTCTCGGTGCGATGTCTACGGCCGCTCCATTGAGTGCGCAAATCAGCTGTTCGTGGTCGTGGAAGCCGGCGGACCCCACAACCGATGACCCCTACTACCAGAAATTTGCGGCGCAGGGGCAGAACTTCTTCGTGGCTTCTGGCGACAGCGGTTCGTACCCCAACTCGTCGGGTTTCTACTACCCCGCGGAAGATGCCTATGTCACGGCGGTGGGCGGCACCGACTTACAGGTAACCGGAGCGGGCGGCGCCTGGAGTTCGGAGACCGCATGGATCCACAGTGGCGGCGGGATTTCCCCGGACGACATTCCGATTCCCGCCTGGCAGCAACTGCCCGGCGTAATCAACTCCTCCAACAAGGGCTCGACCACGTTGCGTAATATTCCGGACGTCGCCGCAGAAGCCAATACTGACTTTTACGTTTGTTACGACCAAAGTGGCTGTGGTGGAGGCGCGGGCGGGACCAGTTTCGCTGCGCCGATGTGGGCCGGCTTTATGGCTCTCGTCAATGAACAAGCGATTGCCAACGGCAATCCCCCCCTCGGCTTCGTAAATCCGGCCATCTATAACATCGGAGTGGGCTCTGGTTATGCTGCCGCTTTCCACGACATCACCAGCGGCAGTAATGGTCGCTACCAAGCAGTAACGGGCTACGATCTGGTGACCGGCTTGGGCAGTCCGAACGGGGTCGGCCTGATCAATGCACTGGCGGGAGGTGGAGGTGGAACGCCGAATTTCACGCTTTCAGCCAATCCGAGCAGCGTTACCATCACCCAAGGCAGCAACGGGACGAGCACGATCACTATTACTCCGCTGAACGGCTTTAGCGCCAGCGTTACGTTGAGTGCTTCCGGCCTGCCGAGTGGTGTGACGGCAGGGTTCAGCCCGAATCCCGCAACCACAACCAGCACGCTGACGCTGACGGCAAGCGCCACGGCGGCCACGGGGACAGTCACCGTGACCATCATGGGCACATCGGGGAGCTTGTCGAATACGACTACGCTGAGCCTCACCGTGAACACCAGCGGTGGCGGCGGTGCGGCAGTAACCTTGTCGCCGACCTCTCTCACGTGGGGCAAGGTCACGTTAGGTTCGACGGGCGCTGCGAAAACGGTCACGCTTACCAACAGCGGAACCGCAACGCTGAACATCAGCAGCATCACCACCAGCGGCGATTTCGCCCAAGTGACGAGCACGAAGCCCTGCGGCAGCACATTGGCTGTAGGAAAGAATTGCCAGATCAAAGTGACCTTTACTCCGACCCAGGTTGGAGTGCGAACGGGGACGCTTACGATCACCGACAACGCTTCGAACAGTCCACAGACGGTGCCATTGTCGGGCACCGGCGGAGCCCAAGCCACGTTAACCCCTGCCAGCGTGACATACGCGGCTCGGACCGTGGGGACGACCAGTCCAGCGAAGGTGTTTACGCTTACGAACCACCTGAGCGTAGCGCTAACCGGCGTCTCGATCTCAACCACCGGGGACTTCAGTGTCTCCACGACGACCTGCGGGACGAGCGTGGGCGCTTCCTCGAGTTGCACTATCGACGTGGTGTTCACTCCAACCGCGACGGGGACGAGGACGGGGAAGTTGCAGGTGTCTGATAGCGCCAACAACAGCCCGCAGACTTCGAGTCTGACGGGCACCGGCAAGTAAGATCGTGTGGCCTTAGTGAACCGGCCCCGCAGAGATGCGGGGCTGTTTTTTTGTCCGCCCGGAGCAGCCTCTGGCGTTCGCCTGGGCACCCCAGTCTTCGGTCCCAACTCGCGGCCGCAAATTCGTGTAAGATTCTGGAGGCGAGTACAGTGAACGCTTCCGCGCGGGTTGATCCTGCCGGGCTGATTCGAGATAGTCCGGCGTTCTGTCATTACCCAAGACGATACTCCCCAACTACCAGGTAGAACCGCGGCCGTCGGGCTGGCGGCACATTCCTGTCAGGAGAGACTGAATGGCGAAAATTGCAAAGACAGCCGACCGGAAAAAGGTCATGGATACCACGAAATCGACCGCATGTCCCAAGTGCGGCAAGGAAACCCGCATCGTCAAGCGCATGAAAGATCGCGAGCGCGGCGTGCCCGGCGGAATCTATATTTCGTGCTCAGGCTGTGAATTCTTCGAGAAGCTGTAGAAGTCAGTTCTCAGTTCTAAGTAAAAATCACGAGGGCGCAAGAGGTACGGCAGCCGCCATGCTTCTTTGTTTTTTCTGAGAACTGGGAACTGCGCCTAACCAAGCTGTCCCAAAATTGCCCGCACTTCAGCCGCCGGGTCAGAGGCCTCCGTGATCGGGCGCCCGACTACGATATGCGAGGCTCCGGCGGCAATCGCTTCCGCTGGCGTAACGACGCGCGCCTGGTCGTCGTGTCCGCTGCCCGCGGGGCGCACTCCGGGCGTCACAATCGCGAAATCGCGGCCAAATTCCTCGCGCAGAGCAGAGGCTTCCAGGGCCGAAGCGACCACGCCCTTGCATCCGTGCGAAAGCGCCAGGGCGGCCAGTCGCAGGACTTGATCGACCACTCCTCCGCGCAGGCCAATCTTACCCAAGTCGACGTCGTCCAGGCTGGTCAGCACTGTGACCGCCAGGACAAGCAAATCGGGCTTGGTCGCTTGCGCGGCATCGACGGCGGCTTGTAACATCTTTCCGCCTCCGGAAGCGTGTACTGTCACCATGCTCACGTCCAACAGAGCCGCCTCGCGGACGGCTGCTCCCGCGGTGTTGGGGATGTCGTGATACTTCAGGTCGAGAAAGACGCGGTGTCCCGAATCGACCAGCTCGCGAACGATGGAAGGACCTCCGGCGGTGTAAAGTTGCATGCCCACTTTGTAGGTGAAGGCAGAGTCACCGACGGCCGCCACGATCTTCCGGGCGGCCGCGGCCGTAGATACATCCAGAGCAACGATGAGACGCTGGCGGGGGTCCATATTCTCAACTTAATTCGCAACTCTCGTTGCCGAGTTTACCGAGTTTAGTTGAGCTTGGCTACAGGTTGCAGCAGCGCCACGGTCGTGGGCTGGTAGAGGTCCAGGCGGACCGTCTGCAAACCGCGTGCGTTGAAGCCCAGAGCATGCGCGGCATTGTAGGAAACGTCGATGATCCGGCCGTCCACCACCGGACCCCGGTCATTGATCCGAACCACCACGGCCTTGCCGTTCTTCAGATTGGTGACCTTGACGAACGTGCCCAGCGGGAGGCTGGGGTGAGCGGCCGTGAAATCGCGCATGTCGAAGGGTTCTCCGCTGGCTGTCGGTTTTCCCTGGAACTGCACTCCATACCAGGACGCGGTCCCTACTTGGTAGGGCCTGACTTTCACAGCGGACTTCGGGCTGTTGGTTTTTCGAGTTTTGTGCCTACCGGTCTGAACTTCAATGACCGGCGGCTGTGTGACCTTGGCGGCTTCCAGGCTGCTTGGCCCGGATGCGGCTCCGGCCCCCAGACTGGCGATGGATAAAAGCACCGCCAGACCTTCGGCTAAACGTCGTCGCATTCAGTTACCTCCCAATCGAGGAAAGTCGTTCTTTTAGGTCGTATGCTCCTTTTGTCAGACGATTCGAGGATGCTACGGGATGAATGGTCGGGTGTCAATCAGAAAAAATACGGGGTTCATTAACTAAGTGGTAATTAATCAATGACTTAGCCCGATGAAACATATGGATTTGTCTTCGTATCTCATTGAAACTAGTAAGCGGTATATGATAACTATTTAGCCACTGTACGAATTCCCGGTTCCGCCGAATTCGTGCAACCTGCCTTGGAATGTTAGACTTACGACGGAATATAGCTAAACGTTTTATAATCATAAAGTTACGGTCATACTGATTACTCGGTGATCACGGCGAAACGTTCAGAACTTGATGGCCTCCCCATGAAACCCACGGTTTCCACCACGTCTGACCGAGATTCTACAAGTGTTGTTCCCCTCATTGAACTTTGGGTTTAGAGTGACGGCATGGCTGCAACCACGCCCGTGGTGTTGACGATCGCTGGATTTGACCCTTCTTCGGGGGCTGGGATTACCGCCGACATCAAGACCATCGCGGCTCATGAATGCTATGGCGTTTCCTGCATAACGGCCATGACCGTCCAGTCGACGCAGGGCGTGCGTCGGGTCGAGGGTGTGGATCCCAGGATCATCTCGGAGACTTTGCGGGAACTGGCTGCCGACGTTGCCATCGAAGCCGTCCACATCGGGATGCTGGGAAACGAGCAGGTGGTCGAGATAGTTGCGGATTTTCTGGCTCAAACCCAGCTCCCTCATGTCGTGCTGGATCCAATTCTGAAGTCGAGTTCCGGGTCGGATTTATTGGCTGCCGCGGGTACCCGGCTATTGCTCGAGAGGCTGCTTCCGCTGGCTGAACTGGTTACGCCCAACATTGATGAAGCCAGCGTCTTGACTGGGATCGCGGTCACGAATCTCGACCAGATGCGCAACGCAGCTGCCCAACTGCACTCTCTGGGGGCGGCAAATGTGGTGGTCACTGGAGGCGACCTCGATAAGGCCGAGAAGGCGATCGACCTCCTCAGCTTTACTACGGGCCGAGGCATCGAAGAAGAAGTCTTCAAGGCGGACCGTCAGCGCTCGAATTCTACCCACGGAACCGGGTGCGCCTTCTCGACCGCGCTGGCCTGCCATCTGGCGCATGGGCGAGGACTACCCGAGGCAGTTCTTCTCTCCAAAGCGTATGTCTGGGCCGCGATTTCGAATGCCTATCCGCTGGGCCATGGCGTGGGTCCGTTGCATCACCTCTACCGCATGAACCAGCAACGGCGGCCCAGCACCATCGTCTCGGAAGGGGAGCACGCTCATTCAAACTGAGCTCTCAAGGCGGGGGCTCCGAATCCTGTAGAGACGCGGCTTGCGGCGTCTCCTGCCGCGGAATGAGCAGGGGCAAGCCCCGTCCCTACAGAGGAAGTGGTTTGATGGCTAAGAGCTGACAGCTATTTCTTGAGCAGTAACCCAGCGACGAACGCGGCGACCGCCGCCAGCAACCACTCGATCCGCCACAACTGGATTGCCTGCCAGTCAAGTGCGGTTCTGGCGCTGAAGAACACGCTAACCGCCAGCGCTCCCACCACGCAGAATACGCCCAGCAGAAATGCGATGACGGCAGGCATCGTGAGCCCGAGCCGCTCACCGAGCGAGGCGAGTTCCGCACGGCCAGGGATTTCGAGGGTGCGCGCAGCATTCAGGTCGGGCCGCTTGACGCCACAGGCGTGACAGTACAGCGAGCTGACGATGAACTCGGTTCCGCAATGACGGCAGGCTGAGGTTCTTTCCTGGCTGGTGACCGCCTTGGACGCCGGCACGGGTGGTCGCCAAAAGTCGTGCTGAGCCTGGTCGGCTGCTTCTGCCATAAGGAGCCCTTCTCTGATCCTTTCGGATCGCAAGCGAATCACCAAAGCAAGCTATTGCAAAGACGCACACTTACAAGCTGGCCAAGGGGGAGAGTGGCCACTCCGGGCGGCAAGAATTACGCTATCCACGTCCGATTTTCCCATTGTGCACGACTTGCCTGGGCCGCGGACGTACCAGGTTTGGTTCCTCAGCGCTGGTTGCTCTCAGCTTCCATATTCTCAACAAGCCCTTTGGAGTCCCGACTTGGGTGCTTTGGCGGTGCCCGTCCGAACGAGTCTTCGCAGAAAATTCCAATCGGGTAAACTGATAGAACGTGCCCCGCTCCCTTTTCCGGTATCGCCCTGCTTTGACTGCGGTCCTGTTGCTGGTGCTTGCGTCTGCCTGTCTGGCAGCGGACCCTGCGGCTTCGACCCCGTTTCGTCCCACGGATTTCCGTCCCTCCGATCCGCTGAACCAGGCTGCTTTCGAGCACTACTACAACCTCGACTATGATGCGGCGATCCAGGATTTCGAGCGGATACTGGCGCGTCATCCGAACGATCCGTTTGCCGTGAATCACCTGCTCTCTGCGATCCAGGTGCGGGAGTTGTATCGCATGGGCGCGATGAACACTGGAGAGTACTCAAACGACAGTTTTATCGGACAAGCGCATCGTCCCGCCGATCCCGCGCAGAAGGAACGCATCAAGCAACTGGTGGAGCAAGCCGAAAAACTGGAAGACGCCGATCTCGCCCACAATCCGACCAATGTAGATATGCTCTACGCCCGCGGCGTCACCCGCGGACAGTTCGCGCTGTACACCGCCCTGATCGAGCGCGCCTGGTTCTCTGCTTTGCGCAATGCGGTGGGAGCGCGCCGGGATCACGAACGGGTCCTCGAGTTGGCTCCGCAATACACCGACGCCAAGCTGGTGGTGGGAGCCCATAACTACGTGATGGGAAGCTTGTCGTTGGCGGTGAGGATGGCCGTCGCGCTCGCCGGCTTGAGCGGCGACAAAGACAAGGGACTCCAGTATCTGAACGACGCGTATCGCGCCAATGGCGAAACCAGCGTGGATGCCGGGATTGTGCTCATGGTTTTCTTGCGCCGCGAACACCGCTATGGCGAGGCCTTGCAGATCGCAAGCACGATCGGTCCGCGGTTTCCGCGCAACTATCTTCTGCCGTTGGAAGAGGCCAACCTGCTGCGGGCGTCCGGCAAGAATGGAGAAGCCGAGGAACAGTATCGCAGCGTCTGGCAGAACGGGCGCGAGGGGAAGTACGGCAATCTGCATTACGAAATCGCGGCGCTCGGACTGGGCGACCTGCTGCGCAGCGAGAAAGAATATCCGGCTGCGGCTGCGGCCTATGAGCTGGTGAGCGAGGTTACGGGCGCCGATCCGGAATTGCTCCAGAAGGCGAATCTGGGAGCCGGCGAGATGTATGACCAGCTCCAGAAGCGGGACCTGGCGGTGAAGAAGTACGAAGCGGTCGTGGCTGTAAATTCGGGCAATGCCGAAGCGGATAAGGCGCGCAAGAGAATAAAAGACGCGTACCGGGAGTAGAGACCTAGATCCAAGAGCCAAGAGCTGCTCTTGGAACATTTTCCCCGCAATCGTCGTATCCTAAGACAGGGAGACACAATATGTACTGCAACGCTTGCGGCAAGACCATCGCTGAGGACGGGCGCTTTTGCTCCCACTGTGGCAATGTGGTGGGGATTCCGCCCACGCCGAAAAAGCTGATGCGCTCGCGCGCGGACCGAAAGATCGGAGGCGTTTGTGCCGGTCTCGCCCAATATCTCGATCTCGACGTTTCGCTCGTGCGCATCCTCTGGTTCTTCATCACGCTCGCATGCGGAATCTTCCCAGGCGTCATCGCCTACGTGCTCGGATGGATCATCATTCCGGAGGAGCCGCTTCTGTTACCTGTGGCACCGGCGCAACAGACGGTCACGAGCTAATACCGAGTCCTTGCGGTGGAGCGACGGGCGTCTCGCGAGCCTGCCCTGAGCGAAGTCGAAGGGTCCCGCAGTTCGGCGGCCGGGCGAGGGCGCCTGGCTCTCCACCAGACCCGCTTCCACTTCGACATATAATCTCCTCCCATGGAACGCCTGCGCAGCGACGACGCCGAGATCTTCTATGAAATTCGGGGAGACGGCCCGCCGGTCGTTCTTCTCCATCCTTTTCCATGTCATCGCGAATTCTGGAATCCCGTAGCAGCCGCGCTCGAATCGCGCTACCGGCTGATTCTCCCCGATCTGCGCGGGCATGGCGATTCCGAAATCGGCGAAGGGCCGGCTCTCATGCCAAAGCACGCCAGCGACATTGCCCGCGTTCTCGATGCCGCCGGCATTGGCAAAGCGGCATTCATCGGATGTTCCATTGGCGGATACATCCTGTTTGAATTCTGGCGCCGCTTTCGCGTGCGGGTGACCGCGCTCGCGCTTTGTGACACGCGCCCTCAGGCCGACACGGCCGAGGCCCGGGCGAATCGGTTGAAGGCCGCGGACGCCGTCCTGGAGCAGGGAACCGAGCCGTTCATCGAGACCATGATTCCGAAGCTGATGGGGCGCACGACGGTGGCCACACGTCCGGATTTGGTCGATGGAGCGCGCGCTATGATGCACAAAATGTCGGCCGAGGGTATCAGCCAGGTGCAGCGCGGCATGGCGGAGCGTCCCGACTCGGTCGGGGATCTGAAAACCATCAACGTGCCCACGCTGATTGTGATCGGAGAAGAAGACGTGCTCTCGACCGTAGCAGACGGCGAACTGATGCGACAGAACATCGTGGGCAGCCAGTTGAAGGTGATCCCGAAAGCGGGCCACTACGCGCCGTGGGAACAACCGGAGTTAGTCGGCAAAATCTTGCGCCAGTTCCTAGATGACGTGGCGTTGAAGTAGAAAGTTGCAGCGCCACGGGCCACTCGGGGCGATCCGTCCCGGAGTCGCGAAGTGCTTCAGCGAACGCCGTGCACGGCAGTTTCGGCAGGATGAGCTTCGAGCATCTGCATGCCATTCAGAATCGTGGCGATTACGTTCTCATCGCCGACTGCGGTGTTGATCATCAGGTGATAGAGGCAGCGCACCGGCCAGTCGGCATTGAAGTAGTGTTTGATGTACGCCATCCGCTCCTTGTCCACGTTCTCCACCAGGTCTTCCGCTTCTTCCCGACCCTTGCCCATCGCCAGCAGACGGCGGATCTTCTCGTCATGTGAAGTATAGGTAAAAACGCGGAAAGTATCCTCACGGTCGCGCAGGAAAAACGGGCCGCCGCGGCCGACAATCACCGCATTGCCTTCGGCCGCGATCATGCGCATGATCTCTTCCACCATGGCCATCATACGGTCCGTATCAAACGTAAGAGCATCGGCTAGAGGAATGCTACGTTCGTAACTGCCCCGCCAGAAAGCTTTTGCTAAACGGTAGAGGCGACTGTCGACGCGCTCATCGCACGAGGCCACTGCCGATTCCGTGACCTGCGCGCGCTTGGCAATCTCGCACGTCAGTTGCTGGTCCCAAAGCTTCCACCCCAGGCGGCGGGCCAGTTCGCAGGCAATGCCTCCGCCCCCGCTGCCAAACTCGCGTTCCAGAGTAACGATGCGAAACATTGCAAACCCTTTTAAATTATACCGTGGAGGGACGGGCGTCTTGCCCGGCTCTCCACCAGCAAATGTGTCGCGGCAACTTTGTCGCGGCACTTTTGTCGCGGCACTAATGAGCCACGATCTCGCCTCCCGGCTTCGCCTTCTTGATCAGGAAGACAAATGGAATTAAACAAACAATCGCGACCGCGAGCACCCAGAAATTATCAATGTACGCCAGCATGGTCGATTGCCGGATCACATTCCCCTGCAACATCGCATAGGCATGCTGCTGCGCGGAACCACCTCCGGAACCGGGCCCGGCGCCGCCGCTCGAAAAAGCGCTCGTCATCCCGCGCAGCGCTGCCCGGAACTGCGGATTGGCAGCGTTCAGGTTCTCCATAAGCCGAGCCTGGTGAAACTGCGCGCGGCGAGCCAGGCCGGTGGTGACAAAAGAAATTCCGACGCTGCCGCCAATGTTTCTGGCAAGGTTCATCAAACCGGACGCCGCATTGTTTTTGTCGCGTGGCAGAGTCGAATACGCGGCGGTGTTGATGGGCACAAACAGACAAGAGATTCCTATTCCCTGGTAGACGCGCGCCATGATCATGGTGTGGAAATCCACGCTCAGGTCGAACGACGTCATGTGGAACAGGGACCACGAGAGCATCGACAAACCAAACACCAGCAGCCAGCGTGGGCTGTGGCGCGAAAGCAGAAATCCAACCAGCGGCATCATCACCATGATCGCGAAACCGCCCGGAGAGAGCGCCATCCCGGACCGTTCGGCAGTGTAACCGAGCAGCGTCTGCATGAACAGCGGCAGCAGCAGCGTGCTGCCGAGCAGGACAAATCCGAGCATGAACATCAGGAAGTTGGCGGCGGCGAAAGTGCGCTCGCGAAATAAATGCAGCTCAACGATGGGGTCTTTGTGGTTCCACTCCCAGAAGACGACGAAAATCAGCGACGCGGCGGAGATCACAGTCAACCATACGATGAAATGCGAATCAAACCAGTCGTCGCGTTGTCCTTTGTCGAGAATCACCTGCAGCGTTCCGAGGCCGAGTGCTACCAAACCGAGTCCGATGTAGTCGATTTTGGTTTCACTTAGCTTGCGGCGCCTGAGATACGGAGGATCCTGGATGAGCCTTGACGTCAGCAAAAGCGAAAGAATGCCAACTGGGATATTGATGAAGAAAATCCAGCGCCAGCTATAGTTGTCGGTGATCCAGCCTCCGAGCGTAGGACCGATGGCCGGCGCCATCACCACCGCGATGCCATAGACGGCGAATGCCATGCCGCGCTTGGCGGGAGAAAAGGTATCGGCGAGGATGGCCTGCGAGCTTGGTTGCAAGCCTCCACCGCCCGCACCCTGAAGAATGCGGAAGACGATCAGCATGGTGAGATTGGGCGCGAATCCGCATAAGAACGAACTGATCGCGAACACCGCGACACAGCTCATGTAGAAACGCTTGCGGCCCATGATCGAAGATAGCCAGCCGCTCAGCGGCAGCACGATAGCATTCGAGACGAGATAAGACGTCAATATCCACGTACTCTCGTCCTGTCCCGCCGAAAGGCTGCCGGCAATATGGGGCAGCGCCACATTGGCGATGCTCGTATCGAGCACCTCCATGAATGTGGCCAGCGTCACTACCAGCGCGATGATCCACGGATTGACCGGAGAACGCCATTCAGCGGCGTCATTCATGGTGATCGCAGCTGCGCCCATTGTTATCTCCACCTCTGCTTCGAGCTACAGGCTGCGGGCTGCGAGCGAACGCGAATCGGGTGCTCGCAACTCGCGGCGCGTGGCTCGGAGCTATTTAATCCAAACCTTCGGCTCAACCGACATCCCCGGGCGGAGTTCATGGTTCTTGATCTCACCCTTGTCGAACACGATCTTTACCGGTATGCGCTGTACCACCTTGACGTAGTTGCCAGTGGCGTTTTCGGGTGGCAGCAGGCTAAAGCGTTCTCCGCTGGCGCCAGCGATGGAATCGACATGCCCTTTGTAGGTCTTTCCGGTCGCATCGACCTCAATCTCAGCCGACTGACTCTGTTTCATCTTGCTAAGCTGTGTCTCCTTGAAGTTTGCCGTGACCCAGATGTTCGCCTCATCGAGCGGGATGATCTTCATCATCTCCTGGCCGGGCTGCACATTTTGACCAACTTCGACGGTGCGGTTGCTGACCGCTCCGCTGACCGGCGCAATCACTTTGGTGTACTGGAGATTCAGTTCCGCCTGGTCCAGCTGGGCCTTCTTCTGGTCGGCAATGGCTTGCGCAGACTGGGCGCGCGCGTGGATGACTTGCATCATGTGCGGCCTGTTGCCGGCAGTGCGAAGATCGGCGTTGGCCTGCTCCAGTTTGCTCTCTGCCTGTCTGATCTGCGCCGCATAAGCGTCGGCATTGGCGCGCGCCGCTTGCAGAGTTGCGGCGGCGGCCTGAGCGCTGTCCACGGCTTGATCGTATTGCTGTTGCGAGATCTCCTGCTTGTCGATCAGCAGCTTGTAGCGGAGAAGATCGTTCTGGGCCTTGGTATTGTTAGCGTCCGCTTCCGCAATCTGCGACTTGGCTGCTTCAAACTGCTTGCGGGCAGCCGAGATTCCAGCCTGCGCACCGGAGACACCGCCCTGGGCGCCGCTGACCTGGCTGGAAGTGCTCACGTCGGTGATGGGGACGTTAATGCCGGCGGCGGAAGCCTGCGCCTGCGCGTCGGCGTATTCCGCGCGCGCCTGCGCCACCGCGACCTCGTAGTCGGCAGGGTCGATTTCCACCAGCACCGTACCCTTTTCCACGTACTGGTTGTCTTCCACGTTGAGCTTTATCACATGGCCGCTGACGCGGGCGCTCACCGAGTTCACGTGGCCGTCAATCTGCGCGTCGTCAGTGGATTCGTAGCTTGCGAGGTAACGCCACAGGAAGAACCCGGCGACCAGAATCACGAGGCCGGCAAAAATAAGTCCCCACTTGGTGCGCGGATTGCCCAAGAAGGCGGCTCGCCGCTGATAGCGGGCTTCGCTGTCCGGCGGAGACTGAGACTGCGGTGCACGCGTTTCCGGCTGCGGTTTGGGCTCGGCTACAACGCTGCTGGTTGGTTCCATAGTCTACTTCTTCCCTTTCAAGTATTCACGAACGCCCTCTTCGGCGCGTCCCAGCGCGCGAGCATAGGAAACCTTGGCCAGGTTGAAAAGATAGAGGCTGGAGATCAAACTCTCATGCGCGGTCGCCACCGCTTCCTGCGCCTGAACCACCTCGAGGTTGTCGGTGACCCCGGCGGAAAAACGATCCTGCGATTGGGTGAGCGCCTGCTCGGCGAGATCCACCGAACTCTGGGCAACTTCCACCTGGTCGCTGGACGACTTGAGGTCGAGCAGCGCGTTGCGGATGTCCTGATCAATCTGACCACGCACGTCCGCCATCTGCGCCTGCGCCTGCCGCAGGCTGGCCTCCGCCTTCAGAACATCTCCATGGACCTTGCCCCCCTGGAAGATCGGAACGTTCAACGTACCGACGACCGCATAGGTTGGCAGCACATCGCCGGGAACCGCGCCGATTTCGCCGAAGTTTACCGCCATATCGATGGTGGGAAAATATCCCGCGGTGGCGGCGTTGCGCTCCAGTTGCGCCGCCACCAGACGATCCTGCGCAGCTTTGTAATCGGAGCGCGAAGAATACGCCCGCTGCAAGCTGGCTTCAAGGTCGGGGATGGGAAAAGCCTCATAAGGAGCTTTCTCGGCCAGTTCGAATTTCTGGCCGGTCGCGAGTCCAATCACACGTGCCAGCGAAATTTTCTGCTTGGCGAAATCACTTGTGGCCGCGATCAGCTGTTGTTGGCGCGTCTGGTATTCAACCTGGGCGCGGAGTGTATCGATTGCCGGAGCGACGCCGGCGTCCTGTTGCGCAACTGCCTTCTGGTAGAGCGCGCGCGCCGTCTCGACCTGCGCCTGCGCGGTTTCCACGCGGGCTGCCCCGGCAATCGCCTGCAGATAGACGCTGCCGGTCGCGAGCACGACCAGATCGCGGGCGTCCTTCAGATTGTGTTGGGCCACGCTTTCGCCGACCACCGAAGATCGGTATTTCTGGATGGATTTCCAGTCGAAGACACGCTGCGTCGCTGAGGCGCGCACGTCAAAATAAGAGAAGGGTCCGATGACGCGAGGGACAGTAATAGGGGGAGGAAACAGCTTGGCGCTAAATCCTTCCGCTTCCAGGCTCACCTTCTCTCTGGCTTCCTGCACATCCCCGCTCACGTTGGGAAGCAGATCGCTGAGTTGCTGCCATTTCTCTCCCCGGGATTCGATGGTGTTGTACTCCGACAAAAGACCGGCCAGGTTCTGGCGCAAAGCCCGCTCGATCGCGTCGCTGAAGGTCAGCGGCAGGACTCCGGGTGAGGGCTTGGGCTCCGGCACACTGCCAAACACCGGATTCTGGGCCGACGTTTGAAACTGCGAGGCTTGAACTTGCGAGGTTTGAGCCTGCATGGCAACGCCTGCCGAACTCACGGTCGCGCCGGAAGTCGAAGTTTGGGCACCAAGCACCGCTCGGAGGATGACGATGGACACAATCGATAAAACGATCCGCAAGAAGAACGCGCGAAAGCGCTGCCATTGTCGGGTGGGACGGTCTGCTGAAGCCATGGAGCCTGGGTTCTCTCCTTAGGAGACGGAAATCATAAGCATTTTGGACTCTTTTTGGCGGAAGTGCGATGCAAATTGTTGAATCGCCTCGCGATGGAGCCGCGCACCCCAACCGTTCTGCAGATTCGCTCCCTATTTGTGACAGTGACCTTGGTCATCTTGTGTAACCTCTACCGAAAGTTCAATCTAAGATGCGAGTTAAGCACTTCCCGGCGGCGGAAGACCGCGCGGGGGAAGTTCCGCGTATGAGCGAAGCCACGAAACTGCCTTCCAAAGGATCGGATTGGACGCGTCTGCTCACAGACCCCGACCTGCTAAGCCACCTTGGGATACTACTTCAAGCCTACCGGGAAGTGGCTCCGGAACAACGCGAAGCGGCGCTGCTGCAGGCGATGCGTAAGATCAAAGACGCGGCCGTCAAAGCGCGCGCGGCGGAGCAAAACCTACCAGGTACCGCTGCGCCGGCGCCACCGGCTGAGCTTCACCCTCCCGAACCTGTCGACGCTACGCCCCCGTTTGAACCGGATTTGTTCGCACAGCAATCGGAATCGGAGCGGCGCCGTTATCACCGGCTCAGGTGCTATGTGGCGGTGGAAATTCATATTCAGGGCGAAGAGGATCCGGTTTGGGGCAATCTGGCAAATGTGAGCCGCGGAGGGTGCCTGATCGAGACCGCGAGCCCTGTGCCTGCGGGCAAGGCGCTGGAGATAGGGCTGTGGGTGGCCAGTGGAAAGATTTGGGTGAAAGGCATTATCATCAGCGGAGTGGCGACACGCAGCGCGCCCTCGTTTGGCGTGCGGGTAAAATTCTCACCGGCGGAACTGTCGGAAAAGGAACACCTGCGGGAATTTCTTAAATTCATCGAGAGTACCGCCCGCAAATCGCACAGCGGGAACGCCTATGTGGCAAAATTAAAGAGCTAGGCCGCTCCCTTCGAACCTGGCCTTCCCAGCAACTTTTCCTGTGATCCGGGTTCATTCCTAGTGAGGCCAAATCAGCATGGAAATGCCTTTGCGCGGACGCCGTTTCCTGGTGGCAGGGGCCTTGCTTGTGGCGGCCGGACTTACGACTGGACTTACGAGTGAGTTCGCTCTCGGCCGCAAGAAAGACAAGCCCTCCGGGACAACGATGCAGACGGAGATGGACGGCCAGAAGCGCGCCGTCCACGCCCTGAACCGGCTGACATTCGGTCCGCGGCCCGGCGACCTGGACCTCGTCACCAAGATGGGCGTTGACAAGTGGATCGAACTCGAACTTCATCCCGAAAAAATTGACGACTCGGCGCTCGATGCCAGGCTGGCTCCGTTCCGTACCCTGCGGATGGAGACGAAAGAGATCGTCGATAATTTTCCGTCCAACCAATTAATCAAGCAGATCGCCGACGGGAAAGCCTCGCTGCCGCGCGATCCGACAAAGCGCGCGATTTACGAAGCGCAACTCCAGCGCTACGAAGACAAGCAGGAGCGCAAAGAAGAAGGAACCAAGAACACCGCGCAAAATACGGGCAGCGCCTCCGGCGCCACGGAGAATGGCAGCAAAGACGACGCCAGCACAGTTGCCGATCCCGACCAGATGCGACGCCGCGAAGAACGCCGGCTCGCGAATCTCAAGACGCAGGAACTTCTCGACCTGCCCGCCGACGAGCGCATGAAAGAAATTCTGAAAATGTCGCCCGAAGATCGTCGGGCGCTCGGCGCCACGAACAAAGGCGCCAAAGCCGACGCGTTGACGGAGGGAATGAGCGCGCAGCAGAAAGAAACGGTGATGGCGCTCAATAACCCCGAGCAGGTGGTGGTCAGTGAGTTGATGCAGGCCAAGTTACTGCGCGCCATCTATAGCGAGCGGCAACTCGACGAAGTGATGACCGACTTCTGGTTCAACCACTTCAATGTGTTCATCAACAAGGGCGCCGACCACTATCTGCTGACCAGCTATGAGCGCGACGCGATCCGTCCGCATGTGCTGGGAAAATTCGAAGACCTGCTGGTGGCGGCCGCGAAAAGCCCGGCGATGCTGTTCTATCTCGACAACTGGTTGAGCGTCGGGCCGGACTCGGAAATCGCGCTCGGCATCGCGCCGCATCGGCGCGGATACGGGCGCGGCCCGCAGAATCGTTTGCGGGGCAAGGGCAAGCAGGCCAGCGGCCTGAACGAAAACTACGGACGCGAACTGATGGAATTGCACACGCTCAGCGTAAACGGCGGCTACTCGCAGAAAGATGTCACCGAAGTGGCAAAGGTCTTCACGGGGTGGACACTGGAACAGCCGAAAAAAGGCGGCGACTTCCGATTTGAGCCGCGCATGCATGAGCCGGGCGACAAGGTCGTCCTCGGCCATCGCATCAAGGAAAACGGCGAGAAAGAAGGACTGGAAGTTCTGCACCTGCTGGCGCACAATCCCAAGACCGCGCACTTCATTTCGCAAAAACTGGCGATGCGCTTTGTCTCCGACGATCCTCCGGCAGTGCTGGTCGATCGCATGACACAGACATTCTTGAAAAAGGACGGAGACATTCGCGAAGTCTTGCGCACCATGTTCAAGTCGCCCGAGTTCTGGTCGTCCGAGGCCTACCGCGCCAAAGTGAAAACGCCACTCGAGTTCGTGGTCTCTGCCGTACGCGCCAGCGGAGCGGAAGTTGACGACGCCCGCGCGCTGGTCGGCACGCTCAATAACATGGGCATGATGCCGTATGGCATGATGCCGCCGACCGGCTACTCGATGAAAGCCGACACGTGGGTGAACTCCTCGGCGCTCCTGGCGCGCATGAATTTCGCGTTGGGGCTGGCGGCCGGGAAGGTCCGGGGAGTCAACGTGGATTCCGCCAGCCTGGTAGCTGGACAGGTCGCGGCTGGAACGGACGCTACTGGCTCGGGCAAAGAAACGCCCGCCGACGCGCAGCAAGTGCTAGCGAATCTGGAAAATTCGCTCCTCGCAGGCGATATTTCCAGGCAGACGCACGATACCATCAGCAAGCAACTGGAAGACCCGAAGATCAGCCAGCGGCGACTGGATGATCCAAAGCGTCCGCCAAATGTGGCGGCGATTACGGGATTGATTCTGGGGTCGCCGGAGTTTCAGAGAAGATAGATAGCTATTGGCTGCTAGCTACTGGCTTTTGGCAAGCATTAGCTTGGTTTGGATTGCCGGAGGGTAGGAGCTAGGGGCTAGCAGCCGGGGGTCGTATGTCCATCACTCGACGCATTTTTCTTCGCAACGGCGCAATGGCTGTAGTCGCAACGACGGCGCTACCGAGCTTTCTGACGCGCGCGGCTTTGGGCGCGGCTGACCCCGGCATTCGCAACAAGCGCCTGGTTGTGATCTTCCAGCGCGGCGCGGCCGACGGCCTCAACATCGTTGTCCCTCACGGAGAGCCCAGCTACTACGCCATGCGGCCGACCATCAATATCCCCAGGAAATCCGTGCTCGACCTCGACGGCTTTTTCGGACTGCATCCGGCGATGGCGTCGTTTGAGCCGCTCTGGAACCAGAAACATCTCGCCATCGTGCACGCCGCCGGATCGCCCGATCCGACGCGCTCGCACTTCGATGCGCAGGACTTCATGGAATCCGGCACGCCCGGCGTGAAAATCACCGACGACGGCTGGCTGAACCGCGCGCTGCACGAGCTTCCTGTCGATAGCTCGGCTTTTCGCGCGATTGCGCTCGGGCCGTCGCTGCCGCGCATTCTCTCCGGCAAAGAGCCGGCGGTCGCGGTCAATAACCTTAGCGACTTTTCCGTAGGAGGAAAAAATCCCAAGGCCGCGCCGTTGGCAAGCACGTTCGAAGCCATGTACGACCAGTCGGTAGACACCGTGCTGCACGGCACCGGCCAGGAAACTTTCGACGCGGTCAAAACGCTCAAGGCCGCCGATCCCGCGCACTACACGCCGGCAGCCAACGCAAATTATCCGAAGGGACGCTTCGGTGAAGGCCTGAAGCAACTCGCGCAACTGATCAAGGCAAATCTCGGAGTGCAGGTGGCCTTCGCCGACATCGGAGGCTGGGACCACCACGTCAACGAAGGCAGCACCCAGGGACAGATCGCCAACGTGCTCGGAGATTTCTCGCAATCAATTGCCGCTTTTTGGACCGACCTCGGCGACCTGGGAGAAGACACCGTCGTAGTAACCATGTCCGAATTCGGCCGGACGGCACGTGAAAATGGGAACCGTGGCACGGACCACGGCCACGCTAACGTAATGTTCGTCCTCGGCGGCCCGGTGAAAGGCGGCAAAGTCTATGGCCGCTGGCCGGGGCTCGATCAATCACAGTTATACGAAGGACGCGATCTGGCAGTGACGACGGATTTCCGGCTCGTGCTCAGCGAAGTTGTGTCGCGGTATCTGGGGAATAAAGATTTGAAGACGGTGTTTCCCGGTTTTGAGAATCAGTCAGGCCAGTTTCTAAGACTTCTGGGATAGAAAAAGCTCACGTAGGGGCGGACGCACTCGTCCGCCCATCCGGGCGAAGCCCAGCAGCGTACTCACACTTCGATCAGCACATCCCCGCCCTCAATCCTTACCGGATACACGGCCACCTTAGCCCCCGGTGGACCCGCCTCGCCCGTCTTCGGATCCCACTCCCAACCATGCCACGGACAAACAACTTTCCCTCCTGAGATCACGCCCTGGCCGAGCGGGCCTCCGCGATGCAGGCAGATGTTATCCATGGCGCTGATTTCGCCGTTCACGTTGGCGACGCAGATGGTCTTGTCGCCGCAGGGGAATTCTTTGACTTCGTTGAGGGCGGGGAGGTCGGATTGAGCAGCGAGCTTGATGAAGTTACCCATAAGGTCTGTGTGATTGCCTGCGAAACCCTGCCGAGCTTCGCTCGGCTTGGACGGGCGAGGGCGCCCGTCCCCACACGAACACGAACCTGCTATTTCGGCTGCATTGTCTGCGCGACCATCACCTGCCGCTTGAAGTTCTCCATCATGTGCTCTTCGAGCCGCACTTCGGTGGGACGCTTGGCGAGCGTCATGGTGTCGATCTTGTCCTGCAGTTTGAGCAGCGCATAAAACAAATTCTCCGGACGCGGCGGGCACCCGATCACATACACATCCACCGGCACGATCCGATCCACACCCTGCAACACGGCATAGGTATTGAACGGCCCGCCGACCGACGAGCACGCACCCATCGAGATCACCCACTTCGGCTCGGGCATCTGGTCGTAAATGCGCTTCACCACCGGCGCCATCTTCAGCGTGACCGTGCCGGAGACGATCATCAGATCCGACTGCCGCGGACTGGGCCGAAATACCTCCGACCCGAAGCGCGCGATGTCGAAGCGCGCAGTCGAAGATGCAATCATCTCGATGGCGCAGCACGCCAACCCAAACGTCATCGGCCAGAGCGCCGACTTGCGCGCCCAGTTGAAGACGTAGTCCACGGTCGAGATCATGAAATTCTTTTCGAACTTGTTCTGGAGCCAGCTCATGAGGCCTCGTCTGCTACAGGATAAACACAGGATAAACTAGGATCATACGCCCCCGGCGTGACGGCGGTCACACGCCGGCTATGGGCTAAGACATTGCCGGTGGAGAGCCGGGCGCCCCGCCCGGCCACCCAGCCGCCCGAGGATGGGCGGCATGCCCGGTGCTCCACTCGAGTCTCGCCGCTAGTAAATCGTGTACCCCGGCGCGGGATTCCGCACATCGGGCTTGGACGCCATCAGCAGCAATGCGCCGACGCGCTTGAATGCCTTCAGGTCGTCGAGACTGTGGAACGAAGTCGTCTGGTAGTCGACGGGCGTGGGAGTGTCGTCGGGAATCTGCGCATGCTCCACGTTTTCGAAAGCGTGCTTCTTCAGCAGTTCGACATACTCCGCCGCCGAGCGCACATGCACCGGCACTTTCAACTTTGGCACCCACTGCAGCGAATACGGATTGTCTTTGTAGAGATTGATCAGAATGAACAGCCGTCCATGCGGCGCCATAACGCGAAAAAGCTCGGCCAGCGCGCGTTCCTGATCCGGATAGTAATAAAAAGATTCCACCGAAAGCACCTTGTCGAAGAAGTTTTCTTCCCAGGGAATCTGCGCTGCGGATCCGACGATGAACATCACGTTGTCGAATTCTCTGGAAGCAGCCCGCGCCTGCCGAACCATCTCATCGGAAATGTCGACCCCGATGACCTGTCCAAAACCCTGCGGCCCTTCGCCCACCATGCGCGCCAGCAAGCGCGTTGCCCACCCCGATCCGCAGCCGAGATCCAGAATGCGCTCACCCGGACGCAGTTCCATGCGGCGCATCGTTTTCTCGGTGATATCGAGATGATGGCGCTCCATCTTTGCGCCCTCGCCGTCATCGGCCCAACGATTGAATTCCCGCTGCAGTCGATCTTCGGGAGACGGTGGTTTGTCATTCGACACTAGATTTCTCCGATAAGAGTCGTTGGTCGCTAGTCGTTAGTCGTTAGTCGTTGGCAAACAAAACCGCGAACGACTAACGATTAGCGACTATCGACCAGCGACTGTTTCCAATTCCTCAAAAAACCTCGGATACGACACTCCCGCGGCATCCGCACCGAGAATCGTCGTCTCGCCTTCGGCTCGCAACGCGGCGACGGCGAACGCCATGGCGATGCGGTGATCGCCGAAGGAATCGAGTTCCGCGCCATGCAGATGCTGACCGCCGGGAATCCGCATTCCATCCGGCCGCTCTTCGACTTCCGCGCCCATCTTTCGCAGATTGGTTGCGACCGCGGCGATGCGGTCCGACTCTTTCACGCGCAACTCTTTGGCATCGCGCACTTCGAGGCCACTATCCGAGTAGGGCGCAACCGCCGCCAGCACCGGGATCTCGTCAATCAACGCCGCCGTATCCGTACCGGCGATTGTGGCACCCTTCCACGCCGCTCCACGCGCCTCAATCGTTCCCATCAGCTCGCCCTGATGTTCTTCCAGATGCGCGACCGAAACCTTCAAGCCCATCTGTATCAGAATATCGAGCAGCCGCGCCCGTGTCGGGTTCATCAGAATTCCCGGCAAGGTGATCTGCGATCCGGGAAACAGCGCCGCGGCACAAAGAAAGAACGCGGCACTTGAGAGATCGCCGGGCACATGTGCCTCAATCGCGCGCAGCCGCTGTCCGCCCACAATCCGTGATGCATTCCCCGTGCGCTCAACTTCCGCGCCAAAAGCCCGAAGCGCAATCTCACCATGATCGCGCGTGCGAATGGGCTCCTCAACCACAGTCTCGCCGGCGGCAAACAGTCCGGCAAATAGGACGCACGATTTCACCTGCGCGCTCGCCACTTCCGGCCGGTGGTGAATTGGCTTCAGAGGGCCACCGTGAATTTTCAGCGGAGGGCGTCCTCCTTCCGCAGCCTCGATCCTCGCGCCCATTTGCGAGAGCGGCGTCATAATGCGCGCCATCGGCCGCCGCGAGAGCGACTCATCTCCGCACAACTCGCTGGTAAATGACTGGCCGGCAAGAATTCCGCTCAGCATGCGCATGGTCGAGCCGGAGTTCCCGCAATCGAGCGCATCCGCTGGAGCGTTCAGCCGTGGCCCCGCGCCACGCACTTCAATCGCTCCGGCTTCACCCTCGTCCTTCAGTCGCTTCCACTCGCAGCCGAGCTTGGCCACGCAATCGAGTGTGCTCACGCAATCGCGCGCCGCCGAAAAATTATAGAAACGGCTCGCGCCTTCCGCAATCGCCGCCAGCATGGCGTAGCGGTGCGAGATGGACTTGTCCCCGGGAATGCGGATTACTCCGCGCACCGCGCGCGCAAGACGGACGCTGACCCTCAAACTGGATACCATGCGTTCTAAATATAGTGGAGAGTCAGCGAACGTGGTGGGTGAAACCGGATGCGTTCAGAGCGGAGCGCCCGGGGAAATGACGCTATGCCGCGCGTGGCTCGCATGCCCTCGCACTCCTAAGCGGAGGTTATCGCAACGCTCTGTGCCGCTGCTTAATCGGCACGCGCCGCGCGGCGGGATGTTGCTCAGCACAGAACATGAGAACCTTGGCCAGACGCTTTGGATTCTCCAATTCGTCGCAACAGAAACTGCAGACCGGTTTTCCATTGAAGTAATCAATACAGTCTTCGCATAGCAGCGTATAACACTTCGAGCAGCCGACAGGTTTGGCGGTGGATTGACAGAGTGGGCACTCTTCATTGATCACTATCAGGTTGGAGTTGTTCTTCTCTTGTTTGCGGCGGGATCCTCGGCCTTCCGGTAGATACGGTTGGACTTCAAGTGCCACAGGCGGTCTCCCCTCTTGCACCATTGCAATCCAAACGGAGAAGAAAATCTGTGACCGGTGAACTATCCCTTTGTGAGATTTCGGACTCTACGACTGAGATGAATTCCGAGCCCGGTCCTGCCTACTGCGTCCGCACGCGCCCGGCGGCTTCGGCGAGAATTTCCTGCGGGACTTCCCGCAGCGTGACGCAGAATTCGAACATAGGAGTTTCCGACCCGCGTCCCCAGCGGGCTACTTCCCAATGGGCGCGAACAAACTTGATCTCTGGCCGCGCCGTCAGATTAAGCAGCAGCGGAATTTCCTCGCGATAGAACTTCTGTGGAAAAGCCGCGACCGGCTTGGCATCCCACGTCGCGCCATCCGCCGATCCGAAGATGCTGACATCAAGCGATTCCTGCTCGATGATGTCGGTAATGGCGAGCGTCAGCAGAAAGATCCGGCCCTCTGCTCCACTCACATCGAGCGCAGGCCCGTCTCCCTTGGCATTGACCACCGTTTTTTCGGGAACAACAAAGGCTTCCATCATGACGCGGAGATTCTAGCAGAGAGACCTTGCTCAAAGCTGTGACAAGTAGGTCGGGATGCGTAGCCGCAACTCAGCGGCCCTTCGCATATCATCAAAACGCCGGGAGTGAGGTTTAAGTCTTCCTTGGAAAAACTCGACAAGGCGACCGTCGCGACCATGCTGGCCGGCATGTGCACGTTTCTCAACGTCTACACCACCCAGCCGTTGCTGCCGCTCTTGCGAGAGATTTTTCATGCCTCTGAGCTCGAAGTCAGTTTCACCGTAAGTGCGACGATTTTTGCCACCGCGCTCACCGCACCCATCATCGGCATGATTGCCGAGCGCCGCGGGCGCAAGAAAGTGATCGTACCGTCGCTGTTTCTGCTGGCCATTCCTACCGCCCTGGCGGCGACTTCCACCAGCCTCGGTGCGCTCATCTTCTGGCGTTTCGTCCAGGGCCTTTTCGTGCCGGGCGTCATCGCGGTCATGCTCGCCTACGTGAATGAGGAGTGGGCCGGACGCGGCGTGGGCCGCGCCATGTCTTCCTATGTGACCGGAACCGTGATCGGCGGATTTCTCGGGCGCTTCATCTCCGGCGTCATCGCCACCCACTGGAATTGGCGCGCCACCTTCCTGGTACTCGCCGCCCTCGACTTGATCGGCGCGGTTGTGGTCCGCGCCTGGCTTCCTCTGGCGAAGAATTTTGTCCGCGCCGAACACCTGCAGCAGGTTCTCGACCATGCCAAAGACCATCTGCGCAATCCGCGTCTGCTGGCCAACTTCGGCATGGGAGCTACTGCGCTCTTCGCGCTGGTGGGATGCTTTACCTATGCGAACTTTTACCTTGCCGCCGCACCCTTTCGTCTGAACTCCGCACAGCTGGGCAGCATATTCTTTGTTTATCTGCTCGGAGTCGTCATCACACCCCAGTCGGGCCGGTTCCTCGATCGCTTCGGCTTTCGCCACACTACTGCCCTCTACTGCACCATGATGATTGCGGGACTGCTCCTGACCTTGGTCCAATCGCTGCCCATCGTCATCATCGGCCTCGCCGTTTTTTCTTCGGGTGTTTTCGTGGCGCAGGCCGCAGCCACGGTACAGACTGGCGCGATCGCAGGGCGCGCCCGCTCCTCCGCCGCCGGACTCTACGTGGCGGTCTACTATCTGGGAGGAAGCGTGGGCGCCACGCTAACCGACTTGTCCTGGCGTTGGGCAGCGTGGCCCGGCTGCGTCGCTCTGCTGGGAGGAGTTTCGTTGCTGAGCTTGTGGCTGGCTCGCATCAGCAGCCGTCCCCTCGACCAGTTCGACTCCTCGGAGATCGAAGTGGTCGGAGATTGACCAGCGCTTCTTCGCGAACGAGGAAGAGGTAAGATCGACGAATTCGGCGCTCTACCTAAGGAGTCACAATGAAAAAGGGTGCCCTCTGTGGTTAAATGATCTCGGTGGCCACTGACCCCAAAATCCGCGTTCTCGTCGCTAAGCCCGGCCTCGACGGTCACGACCGGGGCGCCAAGGTCATTGCTCGCGCGCTTCGCGATGCCGGCATGGAGGTCATCTACACCGGCCTGCGCCAGACCCCGGAGATGGTCGTCAACGCCTCGCTCCAGGAAGACGTCCAGGTCATCGGTCTCTCGATTCTGTCGGGCGCGCACAACGCGATTGTTCCGCGCGTGATGGACCTGCTGAAGCAAAACAAAATGGACGACGTACTGGTGCTGGTTGGCGGCATCATCCCCGATCAGGATATCGAAGGCCTCAAAAAAATCGGCGTGGCCGGCATCTTCCAGCCCGGCACCCCCATGGACGACATCGTCAAGTTCATCCGCGAGCATGTAAAGCCGCACGGCGTGCCGGCCGTCTAGGCAGCGGACGCTGGTAAATTGGTGCCAGGGCATAGAATCTAGGTAGCCATGGGTTCACTCTTGGACGCTTACGGACTTGCTTCTTGTGCTCTGATTACTCTCAGCGTAATTGCAATCCTCGCTTCCGCGTTCGTGCCGCCTGAAACGCGAAAGAGGCTGCTCCGCAATCTTCTGCGCAAATGGACTATCTGAAGCAGGCGCTAGAACTGATAGGCTAGGCATCCCGCCACACCTCGCGCTTTTCCCCTAGCTGGTTTAAAATAAAGCCTAAACATGGCCGAAATCCAGCGTAGAAAAACCTTCACAGCCACCATCGGCGGCGTCCGCGTGGGCAGCAATGCACCGGTTATGGTGCAGTCCATGACCAATACCGACACCGCGGACATCCCCGGAACCGTAAAACAAGTCGCGGCGTTGGCAAGGGCCGGCAGCGAAGTAGTCCGCGTAACCGTCAACAACGATGACGCCGCCAAGGCCATCCCCCACATAGTCGAGGGACTAGAAAAGCAGGGCTTGCGCGTGCCCATAGTCGGCGACTTCCATTACAACGGACACCAGTTGCTCACAAAATATCCCGGCTGCGCAGAGGGCCTGGCGAAATACCGCATCAATCCCGGCAATTCCAGTATAGGACGCAAAGGCGACGACAACTTCCGCACCATGATCGAGGTTGCCGTGAGGTACCAGAAGCCGGTGCGCATAGGCGTGAACTGGGGATCGCTCGACCAAGCGCTGCTGACCAAGATGATGGACGAGAACTCGCTTCTGCCGGAGCCAAAGGACGCCCGCGAAGTGACCATGGAAGCGATCGTAGTGAGCGCGCTAACTTCGGCGAAACTGGCCGAGCAATTCGGACTGCGTCCCGACCAGATCATCCTCAGCGCAAAAGTCAGCGGCGTGCAGGACCTGATCGATGTCTATCGCATACTAGCCGCGCGCTGCGAGTATCCGCTGCATCTGGGACTAACCGAAGCCGGCATGGGCGCCAAAGGCATCGTGGCGTCAAGCGCAGCCATGGCCGTACTGTTGCAGGAAGGCATCGGCGATACCATCCGCGTTTCGCTCACCCCCGCTCCCGGCGGAGATCGCACCGAAGAAGTCCGCGTGGCGCAGCAAATCCTGCAGTCGCTCGGCATTCGCAGTTTCACCCCGCAAGTTACGGCCTGCCCCGGTTGCGGCCGCACCACCAGCACTTTTTTCCAGGAAATGGCCGAGCAGATCCAAACCTACCTGCGCGACAAGATGCCCATCTGGAGAGGCCGCTACACCGGAGTGGAAGAAATGAAAGTCGCCGTAATGGGCTGCGTCGTCAACGGCCCCGGAGAATCGAAGCACGCCAGCCTCGGAATTTCTTTGCCCGGAACCTTCGAAGAACCAAAGGCCCCCGTCTACGTGGACGGCCGCCTGTTCACCACCCTAAAAGGCGACAAGATTGTCGCTGAGTTCATCAAGATCCTCGACGACTACGTCGACTCCCACTACGCGGCCAGGGAAAAAGAAAAAGAAGAAGTTGGCGCACGGGGCTAGTCGGGCCGGTCGCCCGTTCCCTCACCGGGCAACAACTGAAATTTGTCATCCTCAGCGAAGCGAAGGACCTGCTGTTTTGTCAGGCTGAGAACGTTGGAAGGTTCTTTGGGGTGGGAGACGGGAATTGAACCCGCAACCGTCGGAGCCACAGTCCGATGCTCTACCAGTTGAGCTACTCCCACCGCAGACGCCGCAGACAATGATTATAGCAATTGCGACGGGCTTGCGGTTCTCGCTAGCTTCCTCCTGCAGTCCGCCGGAACGCCGGCCAGAACCGCGCCTTCCACTCGACCACCTTTCGCTCTCGTGATGGTGCATCATGTTTCTGTGTCTTCTCTTTTCCTTCGAATCGAGGTCGACGGCCCGGCGAGCATTCTTCGCCTCACTTCGTCCGATGGCACCAACCGTCTTACCCGTGCTTGCGTGCTCGCACTGACCGCAGCCATCGCCGATCTGAAAGACGAACCGAAACAGCAAACCCGTCCGCTGATCATTGCGGGCACTCGCCAATTTTTCTCGGTCGGCGCCGACCTGAATGAAATCGCGGTCCTGAGCGGCACCGCAGCCTACGAGTTCTCCGCCATGGGACAAGCGCTCATGAACGCAATCGCCAGCTATCCCGTCCCCGTGATCGCCGCGATTGAAGGCCACTGCATGGGCGGAGGCCTTGATCTCGCGCTCGCCTGTCACCGCAGGATCGCCGCTCCCCATGCCGTTTTCGGACATCGCGGCGCCGCTCTCGGCCTCATGACTGGATGGGGAGGTACGCAGCGCTTGCCGCGTCTGATCGGGAAGAGCAGAGCGCTGGAGTTGTTCGTCGCCGCAGAAAAAGTCCCAGCCGTCCGAGCCCTCGAAATCGGATTGGTGGATGCAATCGCCGACGATCCGGTCGCGGAGGCGCTCCGGCGACTTCAGGGAGCACGGTAAGGCAAGACTGGCTCCAAAACGACGCGAGCGTCTCGACAATTAAAACTGGTGACGGTTCGATAGTTCCGCTCAATCGCGGTCACGAGCGGCCCTAGCCATAGATCGGAGGCGCCCGTCTTAACCTGAGATGGGTCATAAGACATTACGATCAGGCCAAAGTACCGTTCGTTCAAGAGTTCTTCCACCCGCTTGTCCGGCCACAAGCCATGCTTGATGAACTGATCGTATTCAAACGGGTCGGAAACGAGGATTGGTTTTCCGGCCGCGAGCAGCGGCCCCAGGCTTTCCGATAGAACCCGTGAGGAAGATGAATTCCTCACGTACGCATACGCACTGCCACACTCGACCAGTTCGTGGGACGGCTGCAGGCTGGGCCGATCTTGCGCGATGATCCCAACCCAAACCGAAGCGCCCAGCAGCACCGTTACAGGCACAGCTCTTGCAGCATGCTTCGACAGCAACAATGAATAACCCAGGCCGGCACATAGGCAGCATGCAACCATCCACTCCGCGAAATGGTTCGTTGTCGACCCAAGCTTGCCCGCAGTCAGGGCGGTAACGCTGCTCACTGCAAGGTAAATGGGTGGGAAGCTCCGCCCTCTTCCGTGAAAGTCCTGGGCGACGTACCAAGCCGCAAGTGCCGTTACCACGGGTGCGCTCGCCAAAACCAACGCCGCGAGCGCGAAGAACTGCATCAGCGAGTACGGATCCGGATGGGTCGAGAACATGTGAAAGGCAAACCATCCACCGGTCTTGGCCTGGAGGACCATGAATGCCAGGGCGGAGGACGCACCTAGTCCCACCGCAAATACAAACCCCTGCCTTACCTTCCGGTTCAGGATCAAATGGACAAACACGGCGACCGGGGCGGCGAGCAGGGAATACTTACAGAATAATGCGAGTCCGAAGAAGGGTATGCTCCAGTACCATCGCTTCTCATTGGGACTAAGAAGGTACAGCGTGAGTCCGATCAGCGAGAAGGCAACACCAATGACATCCGCGCGCAAGAGATAGAGCCAGAACCTGAAAGCTGGAAGCGTCAGCAGCAGAAATCCAAAAGAGAGACCAATCCACCAGGAACCCGTCAGGCGCCGCAAAATAGTCCCGAGAAGCAATGAAAGTAAGACGGAACACATCAGCGTCAGGAGCCTTCCCGCTGGAAATGAGGAGCCGACGCCGGGCAGGACCAAAGCGGCGGCTGCGTAGGCAACCGGACCGTACACGTGAAGAACTACGGGGAAAGCAAACGGATTGGGATAAAGCGGTTGGGCGTGGCGAATGCGCAGTGCGCCTTCAAGCATCAGACCTTCGCCATAGTCAATTTGGTAAGGGCTGACGATCAGTGGGACGGACCGGAGAATTACCAGGAACGCGCCGCAAACGACGCAAACCAGGAGCGCTCTCTCAGCCTTCCGGAGCGAAACGAACTGCCTGCTGAGCCTTCTCATGATCTCTGCCGATTACTTCCCCTGATCTAGGCGTCGCGTGCTTCTTCCACCGCTGTTGCGGACCTCTGCCTGCGCCACCTGATTCCCATGCTAGAGCACCAGCGACCAGCTCAGAAACGCCCACATCCACGCCAGGTTCAGGAAGCCAAGCGCGCCTGCATAAACGCCAAGTTGCTTCCCATTCCAACGCTCAGCGTATGCCCCTAAGACCAGAAACGCGGGATACACCATCAGCGTATATCGCGCTGCCCCCAGCAGCGGACGTCCGGTGTACATAAGCATCTGCAGAATCACCGCCAGCGCGAATACTTTGTCTTCGATCCGGATTTGGATCCGGACTTGGGGCCACAAGCTGATCACGGCAACCATGATTACCAGGCCCAGCTTGATGGCCAGCAGCGCATCGTGCTCGGTCACGATCAGCCGAAGAGCCTCCTCTAGGCCCCGCCACGGCGGCACCATCGTCATGCCTTGATAGAGCCGGTAAGCTTCCACCACGGAAGGTCGCCCCGACCACCTCAGCCAACCCCAATAGCTAAGCAATCCGAGAGGCGTCAACGCCACCACCAGCGAGCGGGCTCGCCGGCTGCGCAGCGCCATCACCGCGAGAGGGACGAAAACCAGCACACCGGAAGGCCGCGCTACGCCCGCCAGCAGGCCGCAAGCGGTAGCCGCTTCCCACCGCGCTTCCCGTCCCAAAATAACGGCCCAGACGACCAACGCAAGTGTTAAGGAATCCGCGTAGCCGGCGAAGAGCACGAAACTGGTCGGCCACACGCACACGAGCAGCAGCATGCGGAGCCTTCCCATGTCCGATAAACCTGCGGCTGCCAGACGCAACAGACCCCAGAATGAAAAGAACGCCGCCAACGTCGAGACCAGAAGCGCCGCCGCCGTTGCTGGTACCAGCCCGCTCACCAGCCGAATCGCCGCCGGATACAACGGATAAAAAATTACCGCCATGGGCCGGTCGTAGCCGTGCTCCGCGATGCGCAGGAACCAGAGCGTATCGAAGCGCTCCCAAATTCCAAGCAACGCATAATGCAGGCCGTGTGGCGCCGGCAGACTCTCAGTGAGCGCATTGCTGTGAATCAGCGCTGGATCCGGATGCAGAAAAGGCAAAAATGCCGCTGCCACCGCCGCATAAAATACGCGCAGCGCTGCGGTTAGTACCGTGGCGATCTGCCAGTCCTTCCAGGATGCGAGTGTTCGCAGCATTCGTAGATTGTAGCGCCCGCCTCGGGCGCGCAAGCTCCACTCCTGATCGCGGCGGTCTTAATCAACAGTCTTAATCACGGCGCTTAGCCCTCGTCCGCGCTGGTATAGTTAGTTTCGAAGTCTGCCCTCATGCGCGAACGTGCCGAATCCACCGCTATCTCCATCAACAACGTCCTTTCCACCAAAGTGGACCCCAGTTCTCTCCGTTTCGAATCCAACATGCGCGCGCTCGCCGACCTCGTCGCCCAGGTCCGCAACGAAGAGGAAAACATTCGGGAAGGCGGCGGCGCGAAAGCCATCGAGAGTCAGCATGCCAAATCGCGCCTCACCGCGCGCGAGCGAATTAATATTCTCGCCGACCCCGGCTCTTTCTTCGAACTCGGTCTCTATGCCGCGCACAAAATGTACGAGGAGTGGGGCGGCGCCCCTTCCGCTGGCGTCATCACCGGACTCGCCCGCATCCAGACCCGCATGGTCATGCTCATCGTGAACGACGCCACCGTCAAAGCGGGCGCCTTCTTTCCGATGACCACGAAGAAAGTTATCCGCGCGCAAAACATCGCCATCGAAAATCGCATTCCGACCATCTACCTCGTCGACTCCGCCGGAGTCTTCCTCCCGCTGCAAGAGGACGTCTTCCCGGACACTGACGACTTTGGCCGCGTCTTCCGCAACAATGCGGTTATGTCGGCCATGGGTATTCCGCAGATTGCCGCCATCATGGGCATGTGCGTGGCCGGAGGCGGATATCTACCCGTGATGTGCGACCACGTTCTCATGACCGACGGCAGCGGCCTGTTCCTCGCCGGTCCCGCGCTGGTGCAAGCCGCCATCGGGCAGAAAGTTTCCGCCGAAGAATTGGGCGGAGCCGCCATGCACTCCGCCATCAGCGGCACGGTCGACTTCCGCGAGCCCAATGACGAAGCTTGCATCGCGCGCATTCAGTCGCTGATCGAAAAATGGGGCTACCGCCGCCAGTCCCTCTGGGATCGCCAGAAGCCCGTGGACCCCGCGATGTCAGCCGAAGAAATCTACGGTGTCTACGATGCCTCGCCCGCGCGCCCCTACGATATGGAAGAAATTCTCGCGCGCATTGTGGATGAAAGCCGCTTCGACGAATACAAGCCCGAATACGGCAAGACGCTGATATGCGGCTACGCGCGCATCGGAGGCTTTGCCGTCGGCATCGTCGCCAACCAGAAACTGCACGCGCATCAGACCGACCACGAAGGCCACAAGCGCGTCGAGTTCGGCGGCGTCATCTACACCGAGTCCGCCGAGAAAGCCGCCCGCTTCATCATGGATTGCAACCAGGACCTGATCCCGCTTGTCTTTTTCCACGACGTCAACGGTTTCATGGTGGGACGCGATGCCGAGTGGAGCGGCATCATCAAGGCGGGAGCAAAGATGGTGAATGCGGTGTCGAACTCCGTCGTGCCCAAGATCACCGTGATCATTGGCGGTTCTTTTGGTGCTGGACACTACGCCATGTGCGGCAAGGCTTATGATCCCCGCTTCGTCTTCGCCTGGCCGACCGCGAAATACGCGGTCATGAGCGGAGATGCTGCCGCGGGCACGCTGGTGGAAATCAAAGTGAAACAACTGGAGCGCAGCGGCAAAAAGTTGAGCGAAGAAGAAAGAAAAGAACTTTTCGAGTCAACCAAGAAAACATACGAAGAGCAAACCGATCCACGCTATGGAGCCGCCCGCCTGTGGATCGACAAGATCATCGACCCGATGGAAACGCGCCAGGCAATCACGCAGGCGCTCGAGGCGGCATCGCTGAACCCCGAGGTCCCCGAATTTAAAGTTGGAGTGCTGCAAACATGACCTCATTTCAATGGACGACCAAAATAGAATTGTCATCCTGAGCGAAGCGAAGGATCTGCTTTCGTCGACTGCATCCATTATTGTTAGTTAGGGCGCAGTATCCCGGAACCAAATGGCGACTACTGACTCCATCAAACTGATCGAATGCCCGCGCGATGCCTGGCAAGGCCTCAAAGGCCAGATCCCCGCCGATCTCAAGACCAACTATCTACAGGCCCTGATCTCCGCCGGGTTCAAGCACATTGATGCGGTGAGTTTCGTCTCTCCCAACGCCGTCCCCCAGATGGCCGACTCCGAAGAAGTTCTGAAAGAGCTCGATTCGCCCGACGATGTAGAAATCATCGGCATCGTGGTCAACGAAAAAGGCGCGCAGCGAGCGATTGCGACCCGGGCCGTGCGCACCCTGGGTTTCCCATACTCGATCTCGCCGACATTTCTGCAGAACAATCAACGGCAGACTCTGGAAGACGCGATCGAGGAACTGGAAAAGATCGAGAAGAAAGCCGATGAGGCCGGGCTTGAAATCGTTGTCTACATCTCGATGGCCTTCGGCAATCCCTACAGCGACGACTGGAGCGTCGATGAGGTAGTCGAAGCCGTAGCCTTGCTCGAGTTGCAGGAGATTCGCATGATCTCGCTTGCAGATACCGTAGGAGTAGCGCCGCCGGAAAAGATTCGCGAAGTCGTTTCCGCGGTGATGGCGAAGTACGACTATCTCGAAATCGGAGTCCACCTGCACAGCCGTCACGACCAGGCCGCCGCCAAAATCATCGCGGCCTATGAAGCCGGCTGTCGTCGCTTCGATTCCGCCATCGGCGGTCTCGGCGGATGCCCCTTCGCGCAGGATGATTTAGTCGGGAATATTCCAACGGAAACAGTAATCGAAACCCTGCGCGGCCGCGGCGCGCAATTGCCGCCGCTGAAGCCTTTGGACGCGTTGTCGAGAGCAACTGCCGAGATCGGCGCGAGATACAAAACTTCATCGGCCTCAGACTGAGAGGGCGCTGACAACTATCATGAACTACAAAACGCTCCAACTCGCCTTCGACTCGACCGTCGCCACTATCACCCTCAACCGGCCCGACAAACGCAACGCGATCAGCTACGAACTCATTGACGATCTGATCCGCGCTTTGGAGGAAGCGAGAAACTCTTCCGCGGGCATCCTGATCTTGACAGGAGCAGGGAAGGCTTTCTGCTCAGGTATGGACCTCGACAACCTGAAAGCCCTGATCGGCCGTACGCCCGAGCAAAATCTCGAAGACTCGCGAACCATGGTCAGTCTGTTTCGTTCGCTCTATGAATTTCCAAAACCAACCATTGCCGCGGTCAACGGTGCGGCCATCGCCGGAGGCACCGGACTCGCCCTGCTCTGCGACTTCACGCTCGCTGTGCCGGAAGCCAAGTTCGGCTACACCGAGGTCCGGATCGGATTCGTGCCCGCTATCGTCGCAACTTTTCTGCTGCGCCAGGTCGGCGAAAAAATCGCTCGCGACCTCCTGCTTACGGGACGTCTCTTCGACGCGGCGGAAGCCCTGAAGATGGGCCTGATCAACGAAATCGTCCCTCCCGGAAAACTGCTCGACCGCGCCCGCGAACTCGCCGCGCAACTGGCGGAGAACAGTCCGCTCTCACTTTTCCAAACCAAGCGCCTGCTCACCGATTACGCCCGCGCGGAACTCGACTCGCAGATTGAAGCCGCTATCCGGGAAAATGCCGGCATCCGCCAGAGCGCCGATTTCCGCGAAGGCATCGCGTCGTTCCTCGAAAAGCGCAAGCCGAAGTGGACGGGCCGATGACCCGGCCGCATACATCGATGTCTGTCAATATAAATCACACGGCGACGGCGAATGAAACTCGCCTCCGCGTTCGCTATGCCGAAACCGACCAGATGGGCGTCGTCTATCACGCCAACCATTTCATCTGGTTTGAAGTAGGGCGTGTGGAACTCCTCCGCCAGTTCGGCTTCACCTATAAAGATATGGAGCGCGAAGACAACTGCTTCATCGCCGTTGTCGATGCCCAGTGCCGCTACAAGGCTCCCGTACACTATGATGACGAGGTCATCGTGCGCACGTACTTGAAGCATGTCCGGGAGAAAGTAATCCGCTTCGGATACGAACTGCGGAAGGCGGAAACCGGCGAGTTGCTGGCCGAAGGCGAGACCACGCACATCGTCGCCAATGCAGAAATGAAACCCCGTGCGCTGCCGGAAAAATATATGAAGGTGTTCCGCGCCGCGGTGGGGAGATAGTGGAGATAAAAAAGAAAGGGTTCGATGCAGGAGTTCCTCTACAGACTGCAACTTGTGCGCGGAGACATGCTCCAGACCGGCCCGAGCGACTCGGAACAGGCCGTGGTGGCCGAACACTTTGCATATCTCCAGGACCTCGACGCGCAAGGCGTCATCATTCTCGTCGGCCGCACCCTGACTACCGATGAAGATACCATGGGGATTACGGTCTTTCGCGCCGAATCCGAAGACGCCGCCCGCCAGATCATGAACGGTGATCCGGCTGTAAAGAAGGGCGTGATGACGGCAACGTTGTATCCCTTCAAGGTTGTGTTACAAGGAAAGTGAAAGACGCGGAACCAGAACCGGAAATTGGGAACTGTCTTGCAAGCCCTGCACATTAACGGAAACGAGCTCACGCTTGAAGCCGTGCGCGAAGTAGCATACGTCGACATCCGGCGCCCTGTGCTCCTCGATCCTGACGCGCGCGAGGCCGTCAATCGCGCCCGCGCCGTCGTCGACGCGCTCGTCGCCGGTAACAAAATTTCTTATGCGATCACGACTGGCGTCGGCAAGCTGAGCGATGTGCACATCGTCGGCGAACAAGTGCGCGAGTTGCAAGTCAACCTGGTGCGCTCGCACGCCGTGGGCGTGGGCGAACCGCTTTCGATCCCCGACACGCGCGCCATGATGCTGCTGCGCGCCAACTCGCTGGCGAAGGGCAACTCGGGAGTGCGCTCCATCACCATCGACACCATCTGCGAGATGCTCAACCGCGGTGTGACGCCGATGGTCCCATCGCAGGGGAGCGTAGGAGCGAGCGGCGATCTCGCGCCGCTGGCACATCTTGCACTGGCATTGATCGGTGAAGGCGAATGCTTTAATGAAGACGAAAAAGGCGTGCGCCTCGCAAGTGGCGAAGCGTTGAAGCGCGCACAAATTAAACCGCTGGTGCTGGAAGCGAAAGAAGCGGTGTCGCTCATCAATGGTACACAAGCCATGCTGGCCATCGGCACGCTGATGCTGCTTGCCGCCGAGACGCTGGTCGACACCGCCGACGTCATCGGCGCGATGGCGTGCGATGCTCTCAAGGGAACCAACGTCGCTTTCGATGAGCGCATTCAAAAAGCTCGCCCGCATGCCGGACAAATCAAGACTGCAGCGAACCTGCGCTGTCTGCTCGAACAGAGCGAGATCCGCGCGTCGCATCGCGACTGCGGCCGCGTACAGGATGCCTATTCGTTACGTTGTATCCCACAGGTGCATGGCGCGGTGCGCGACACGCTTGCCCATTGCCGCACGGTATTTGAGACCGAGACGAACTCGGCGGTCGATAACCCGCTGGTATTCGTAAAGAATCCAAAGCTGCTGGACGGCGAGGGCGACGTGCTCTCCGGCGGAAACTTTCACGGCGAGCCGCTCGCCTTCGCGCTTGACTTTCTCGCGATTGCTTTGAGCGCGCTGGCCGGCATCAGCGAGCGGCGACTGGAGCGCATGGTGAATCCCGCGCTCAATGAGGGGCTGCCGCCATTTCTGGCACCGGGTGCGGGAATGAACTCGGGCTTCATGATGCCGCAAGTCACTGCGGCTGCGCTGGTAAGTGAGAACAAGGTGCTGGCGCATCCCGCCTCGGTCGATTCGATCACGACGTCGGGAAACAAAGAAGACTTCGTCTCCATGGGCATGACCGCGGCGAACAAACTGAAGAAGGTGGTGGAGAACACGCGCAACACGCTGGCCATCGAAGCCATGGCGGCGGCGCAAGCGATTGACTTCCTCGCACCACTAAAGACTTCCAAGCCGTTGCAGCAGGCGCACGCGGCAATCCGGGCGGTGTGCCGGTCAATGGAGAAGGACCGTGTAATGTACCAGGATTTCGCGCGCATCGCGGCGTTGATCGCCAGCGGAAAGTTGGCCGAAGTTCTGCGCTAGAAGAGCCGCGCCGAAGAAATTCCTGCAGCAGACTTCTCCGCAAGAGGACCCCGCAGAGTGCCAATGTTTGCACATTGAGTGAACAGTTGGTGTGTTTCGCAAGAGGGGAAGATCGTTGTTTACAGTCGGCCACCGGGTGCATTAGACTCGGCAAGTTTTGTGATTCTTCTCCCGAGTCACGGCGCGGCTCTAGGTCTCCTCGTGTAGCATTCCCGTGCTCCCCAAGCGGATCGCAGCGCCGACGGGATCGAGAGCCACCTCAAGAGCCGTCAAGAAAAAATAAGGATCCGAACATGCCAGAGCATCGTGAAACGAATTGCCGCATCCGCGGCGCCGTTGTATTTACTGTTCTTGTTTTCATCAGCGCGAGCGCCCTGCTGGCCGCGGGCCAGACGTCGGTTACGACGTATCACTACGATAACTACCGCACGGGCTGGAATCGAAACGAGTCAGTGCTGACGCCTGCCAACGTGGGGAAAACGACGTTCGGACTGCTGCAGACGGTCACACTCGATGACCAGGTAGATGCGCAGCCGTTGGTGGTGCCGGGCGTGCCGATAACTGCGGGAAATTATCAGGGCGTGCACGATGTGGTTTATGTGGTGACGGAAAACAACACGGTGTACGCGATTGACGTTCACACCGGGACGGTGCTGCTGAGTCCGAATTTTGGACCGCCGGTGGTGTATCCGCTGGGATGCGGGAACAACGGCCCCAATGTGGGGATCACTTCGACGCCGGTGATCGACCCAGGCAGCAACACGCTGTACGTCATGATTTACACGCAAGATCAGAGCGGGCCGAATTACCGTCTGCACGCGCTCGATCTGGGGAGCCTGACCGATAAGGTGACCCCGCAGGTGGTGACCGCGTCGCATACGCTGACCAATGGAACGACGTTCAACTTCAACGCTACGTACCAGCGGCAGCGGCCGGCGCTGTTGCTTGCGAACGGCAGTATTTATGCCGGGTTTGGCAGCTTCTGCGATTTCGCAGCGGATCTTTCACGGGGCTGGCTTCTGGGTTGGACGGCGGGGTCATTGACGCCGTTTCCATCGAACCAACTCAACGACCAGCAGGCAACTGACAAGGATACTTTCTTTCTGTCATCGATCTGGATGTCAGGCTACGGGCCGGCGACCGATGATGCGGGCAACATCCTGTTCGTGACCGGGAACTCGGATCCCGACACCTACGACGGCGTCACCAACCTGCAGGAGAGCGTGGTCAAAATGTCGTCTACGCTAACGACGGTGCTTGACGTGTTTACTCCGTCCAACCAAGTGAACCTGGATGACGGGGATGTGGATTTCGGCTCGGGCGGAGTGCTGGTGCTGCCCGATCAGCCGGGATCGACGCCGCACCTGGCGGTGGCAGCGGGCAAGTATGGAACGATGTATGTGATGAACGAAGACAAGCTGGGTGGTTATTCGCCGCATAAAAATAACGTGCTGGGCAGTTATGCCGTGGGCGGTTGCTGGTGTGGCGAGTCGTATTATGTGGATCCGGTCGACGGACTGGGCCGGGTAGTGAGTAGCGGCGGCACGTCGGTGAAAGTCTGGAGGGTGGAGACCTCGCCGAAGGTGGCGTTGAAGAGCCTTTCGACGTCCCCGTCGAATGGCGGTTCGCAGGATCCGGGATTCTTCACCACGATTTCGTCGAACGGTACTGCCAATCCAATAATTTGGGCGCTGTCGCGTCCGCCATACAAGAACATTTACCTTTATGCGTTTAATCCGGACACGGGCAAGAATGGAACCGCAATCAAGCAGTTGTTTGAGGTGAGTGCAGGCACGTGGCCGAATCTGGGCGGCAATGCGAACCTGATTCCGGTCGTAGCGAACGGTCAGGTCTTCGTTGCCACTTACAAGCAATTACAGATTTTTGGACTGACCGGGAAGGAAGCGAAGAAGAAGTAACCCCATTCCTGGCGGGTCAGGTTAGGCGGACTTGGCCGCCGACCCATCCAGCCCCAGTTCGCGCGCGATCGCTTTCATGGCTTCGATGCAGAAGGCGATGTGCTCTTCAAGATCCGCGCCCAGATCGGCGGCGCCTTCGATGATGTCTTCGCGGTGGACGCTGCGGGCGAAGGCCTTGTCTTTCATTTTCTTCCGAACGGACTTGGCTTCGACCTCGGCAAGCGATTTTCCCGGCTTGACCAGAGCACAGGCAGTGATGAATCCAGCGAGCTCATCGCAGGCGAAGAGGGTCTTTTCCATGAATGAGACGCGCGCTACGCCGGTGTATTGGGCGTGCGACATGATAGCGCGGCACACTTCTTCGGAATAGCCGCGGTCTTTCAGAATTTCGGAGCCTTTGTAGGGGTGATCGTCGGCGCTCGGATATTTTTCGTAATCGAAGTCATGGAGCAGGCCGACCATGCCCCACAATTCCTCGTCGGCTCCGGCTTTGCGGGCGTAGGCGCGCATGCAGGCCTCGACTGCGAGCGCATGTTTCCGAAGACTTTCGGATTGAGTGAACTCAGTTAGTAAACACCACGCGGCGTCGCGTTGATTCATGGGTTTTATACCTGTTTTTCAGCAATTCTCGCGGCTTGATTATGGCACTGTCTATGGAACCGCTTTGCTTTCTCGTACTTTTGTCTTGACTTTTGCAGGCCCAATCCAGAAGATTACGCACTAGTTGGCTTTGAGAGTAGCCCCCCGCTCTGGCACTCGCAAAACCTGAATGGCTACCACATTAACCCCCGTGGACTCACGGGAAGTTGTACGATGCGACCATTGTCTCTTAGTGCAATTCCGCACATCAAATAGTCTTTGCCGCCGTTGCCGTCTGTCATTGGATGAGGACGAGGCGGAGATTGCCGCGATGACTCCGGCGCCAGAAGTGCTGCCGGTGAATTTCAATTCTAACGGACGCGGACATCTGAAGCTGGCGCAATCGATCCGATCGCTGCGTCTGCGCAATGGCTTGAGTCAGCGGCAATTGGCGCTGCGAATGTCAGTACCGCGGACCTACGTCTCGAAAATCGAGAACGAGAAGGCGACCCCGACGCTGTCTTCACTGGAGCGCCTGGCGAGGGCGCTCGAGGTCAGTGTGCCGGATCTGCTCTCCGGTGGAGAACGCAACCGGCAGGAAGAAGTGCGCGAGTTGATGGAAGATCCGTTCGTGGCCGAAGTTTTTCCGTATCTGTCACAACTGAACGGGATGCAGATGTCGAGCATTCTGGCGCAGGTGCGGGACTTGACGGTGCGGCCGCGGCGGAGTGCGTAACCGGTTCCCGGCTTTCGCGGGGCAATGCGCAGCGTAAGCTGCGAAGCCAGCGGTCGCGCGGCGCTTAGTTTTCGTATTCTGTCTTTTGTCTTTTATCCGGGCGCACAACCAACTGGACAGCCGGAGCCTTCGGGCTCCGGCTTTTTGTGTCGATGCGCAACGCAGTGCAAATCGTAAGTGCACAAACGTGCACAGGTTTGCCCAGTGCGGACGGCTATGCGCAAGGGTTTGCATGTCGTCCTCATTTTTTTTGAGGATGTGCTGGTTTCCGCTTGACCTGCACTGTCCAAACGAGCTAACCTCGCCGTCAACTCCCCCCTGAAAACTGGGAGAATATTACCCAGCAAAAATCCATTGGTGAATAGGAAAACCTCGATGAAAATCTCTCAGATCTGTGCGGTGGCTTTGCTGCTGGTAATGGGGTCGGTGATGGCCTTTGCCGACGGCATCAACGATCCCCAAATCATCATTCATGGCGTCGGGAGCGGCGGTGCCGGCCCGCAGGCCTGCCCACCTTCAGGATGTCAGGGCGTTGGCCTGAACTTTAACTTTAGCGTACCCCCGAGCGGATCGGGCACGCTATTTTTCACGAACGAGAGTGGACAGAACTGGACTTCTCTGGCGCTGATTGAACAGGGGCACGTGGTGCCGGCGGCCGATATCAAATGCCACTCGTACCTATTTCAGAGCTGCACCGCTACGACGCTGAAGAACGGCAATGTGGAGATTTTGCTGTCAGGCGTCAAGGGCGCCACCAATCCAGACAAGGGGATTCTCAACGGGCAGAGCTTCTCCATTAATTTCTCCTGCGTTAATAAGAGTTGCTGGCCGGGTGGGTTGAACTTTAGCGGGCATGCCAACATGTCTACTGTCCCGGAGCCGGGCACGATTGCTCTGATGATCACTGGACTGGGTGCGTTGGTTTCGCGTCGCAAGACTTGGAAGAACCGCTGGAACTCTTAGTGGTCCTTTTTCGAGAACTGCTTCACCAATTGTGAAAACTGCGGCAGGGCCTGGAGCTTCTGAAGTTCGGGATCGTTCCAGGCCTCCTGCGCAGGATAACCCTTCTCCAATGCCAACCGCAGTGGTTTCAGCGCTTCTTCGGGTTTGCCGGTCATAGTCCTCACCAGAGCTTCGGAGTACATCAACCCTATGTCGTCAGGGCTGATGGCGCGGGCTTGATTGGTGTACTGCAAGGCGTTCGCGGCATCGCCCTTCTTGGCATAGAGCAGCCCGAGATCGCCCATGATACTGGCCGATCGCGGATTCACCTGAAGCTCCTGGAAAGCCAGCGAGATGGCTTTGCCGTAGGCAACTGCGGCTTGGTCGGAGTGGCCCGACCAGCGGTAGGCATCACCTAAATTGCCCTGGAGTTGTTCGTCGTTCGGAGTCATCTGGACCGCTTTTTCGTAATTCTTCGTGGCTTGGTCGTAGTTTTTCATGAAAAAGTAGGCAGTGCCCACGTTGGAGTAGGTAGCCGAGTCTGGAGCAATGCTGAGCGCTTTGGTGAATTGCGGAATCGCTTCGCCCCATTTCCCGTCTCGCATATACACGGTCCCAATGCCCTCATAGCCCATGGGGTTGTCAGGGGCGATTTCGGTAATCTTCTGATACTCCGGCAGCGCCTTGGCGTTGTCGCCGAGCCTCAGATAGGCATTGCCGAGGGAAGTGTGATTCGTCCAATAGTATGGGTTGGCGGCGACTGCTTTTTGGAAGGCGGTGATGGCTTCCTCACTTTGACCGCTGGAGAAGTACGCGTCACCGAGATTCCGATAGGCTTCATCCGAGTTTGGCGCCAATTCGAGCGCCCGTTTCAGCTCCGTAACCGCCTGGGTGATCTTGCCGGTGGCGGAATAGACGCTGCCCAGCGAGAGATGAACTTCGGGCAGGTTATTCGAGAGCCGCTCGGCCTGTTGCGCGGATAGAGTGGCTTTCTGAGCCCAAACGCCGTCCTTGGTCTCCCCGTACATGCGGAGACTGGAATCAGCTAGCCCCGTGTAGGCGAGAGCGAAGTTGGGGTCTTTTCCAACAGCTTGTTCGAACAATCCTACGGCCTGTTTATAGGCATCCTGGCTGTTACCGTTGCGCAAGGTGTTCCGCCCTTGCAGGTAAAGGTCATAGGCCTTCACGTTTTCCGTGGGGTGCGCCCCGACGCGGGCTTGTTCTTCATTGGTCGGCTTCAGGGCAAGGGCGGTGGCCAGGGTGCCATAGATCTGGTCTTCAAGGGCGAGCAGATCCTGGGGCATACCCTGGAAATCCTGGCTCCAGAGAAGACGGCCATCTACACCGGGGCTGGTAGCGTCGGTTAAACTCAGTACGACTCGCAACTTATCTCCGCTGCCCTGCACGTTGCCCTGGACAATCAGATTGGCGCCCAGTTCTTGCGCCATTTTAGAAAGAGGAAGATTCTTCTTGGCAACATCCTCGGTCGTGGCCGTGGAGGCGAGGTGAACCTCCTTGAGCTGGAAAAGCTTCGCCGCAAGTGCCTCTCGGATCCCTTCCGCCACGTAGCCGAGCGCCTTTTCATCCCCAAGAATCTTCATGGGCATGATCGAAACGTACGCTCCCCGGCTCAACGGGGGTATAGCCTTGGCTGCGTTTCCGGTCGCGGCTGATGGGCGATTCAGCAGCGTCCGTCCAGCAAAAGTCGCCAGCGCGATGACCAGCACGGCTCCGGCGATCCACATCCAGCTTTTCCCCGGGAGATCGAGGCTGAAGCGCGACGGATGGACGATCGGATGCGAAATCATCTTGGAGAGCGAGTCCACGCTGATGTTGGGGTTGGCTTCCCAGGTCGTCAATTGCTGCAACAGTTCGACCGCCGAGTGATAGCGGTTGGCGGGCTCGCGCTCCAGGCAGCGGCTGACAATCGCGCTCAGGGAGCGGGGAACGGAGGCGTCGACGTCGGAAGCAGATTGCGCATCCTCGCGCGTGCGCTTCATGAGGCTGGCGATGGCGGTGTCGGCCTGGTAGGGAGCCTTTCCCGTGAGCAACTCGAAGAAGATCAGGCCGACGCTGAAAATATCGGAGCGCTGGTCGAGCGTGCTGCCCAGGGCCTGCTCAGGTGACATGTATTCGATGGTGCCGACGATGGCGCCGGTCTGCGTCATGCCCGACTCGCCGAGCGAGCGCGCCAAGCCGAAGTCCATCACCACGATGCGGCCGTGCCGGTCCCGCATGATGTTCTGGGGTTTCAGATCGCGATGGATCACGCCTTCGGAATGGGCGGAGTCGAGCGCGCGGCAGACCTGCTCCACCACCGCGATTGCTTCCTCGGGCGCGAACTTTCCCTGACGACGCAATATAGTGCGCAAATCTTCGCCGTCCACATATTCCATGCTGATGAAGCGGATGCCCTCGGCTTCACCCAGATCGAAAATGCGGACCACGTTCTTGTGCGTGATGTTGCGGGAGAGAATGAGCTCTTGTTTGAAGCGTGCCAGAATCGCAGGATCCATCGCCAGTTCGGGACGGATGACCTTGAGCGCAATCAACCGGTCAAGTTCGCGGTCGCGGGCCTTATAGACGGCGCCCATGCCGCCCTGCCCGAGCACTCCCATGATCTCGTAGCGTCCACCGAAAAGCACGCCCGGCTGCAGACCCGGAAAGGGGGAAATGTTGCTGGCCGTGGGCGTTGAAGACGTAGCGGGACGGACGTAGGGAAGCGCTGGCCTCGCGCCCGGAATCGCCGTCCCGTGCGGCAAGGTGGGAGCGTCGGAGAGCGGGGGGTTGGAAAGAGGTGGAGGGGTTAGCGCCCCGGCGCCCACGTTGTCTGCGGGCAAACGGGTACCCGGCATCGTCGGGCTATCGGAATCATTGCCCCTGTCGTCGCGCTCATCCATTAGGATCGCCCGGAATCGGAGAGCCAGCGGGGGAGCGCGCCTCGGTCGAACTAACGACAAACGACAAAGGCAACGTTCGCCTCAGGTTGTCGAGGGGAATTCGAGAACCCAGCACTCCGATGTGCAAAAGAGTATACCCCGGAATTCCCTTCGAGGAAAGCATCGAGAATACTCCAAATAAAGGGCTTTCCCGCGTTTGCAGGACGCGACCTAGGGATACAGTGATTCTGTCCCCAAAGACGTACGACTTCGGCGATGTATCCCCGAAGCTCGATCTTGGTGTGTCATGTCTCCAGGGGAGAACGCGCCACTCTGTCTTCGCCCCCAGCCAACCGGTCGGTACGACAATTTCGTGATTGCTGCCTGCCGTGCTTAAATGAAAAGTTGGGCGCCAAGTTTTGCGCCATCCCCGCGCGCCGGCATCCCAATCGGAACATTCTGAACGCAAACGGCATCTCGCGGTCTGCCTGTCAGGCCGAGCAGCCGGGGTCCTCAGCCAGCCGCATTTGCTGGACGGGGTGAAGAGCGAGGGATCTGGAGCGGGGAGTGCCGCAGCGCGCCAGTTGGCACATCGTCACGTGGTAAAGCAATAGCAATGAGGAGAGTATCTCTTGGATTTTCAGTTAAACGAAGAGCAACTGCACCTGAAGAAGACGGTGCGCGAGTTTGCCGAACGCGAGATCGCACCGAACGTCATGCGGTGGGATGAAACCTGCGAATTTCCGCTGGCGACGATCAAGGAACTAGGCAAGCTCGGCCTGCTGGGCACGATCTTTCCACCCGAATACGGCGGCGCCGGTATGGGCTACGTGGAGTACGTCACGGCCATCGAAGAGCTCTCTCGCGTCGATGGATCGGTCGGCATCATCGTGGCCGCGCATACGTCGCTGTGTTCGAACCACATCTATATGGCGGGGTGCGAGGCGCAGAAAAAGAAGTATGTCCCGAAGCTGGCCACCGGCGAATTCCTCGGAGCATGGGGATTGACGGAGCCCTCGGCCGGCTCGGATGCGGGCAGCGCGCGCATGATGGCAACGCGGGCGAAGGGCGGGTGGGTGCTGAACGGCACCAAGACCTTCATCACTAATGGCCACTATGCCGACGTGTTAGTAGTATTGGCGATCACCGATCGCGCGGCCCACACGCATGGCCTTTCGGCCTTCATAGTAGAGAAGAATGCCAAAGGATTCCGCGCCGGGAAAAAGGAAAACAAACTAGGCCTGCGCGCCAGCGACACGGCGGAGCTGATCTTCGAAGATTGTTTCCTGCCGGAAGAAAACCTGCTGGGCAAGGAAGGCGGCGGCTTTGTCGACGCCATGCGCGTGCTCGACGGCGGACGCATCTCGATCGCCGCGCTCTCGCTCGGCATGGCCGAGGGCGCATACGGAGCGGCCCTGAAGTATTCGAAAGAACGCGAACAATTCGGCAAGGCGATCTCGGAGTTTCAGGCGATCCAGTGGAAGCTGGCCGACATGGCCACGGAAATCGAAGCGGCAAAGCTGCTGACCTTGCGCGCCGCTGCCATGAAAGATGCCGGAATGAAGACCACGCTGGAATCGTCGATGGCCAAGCTCTACGCCAGCGAAGTAGCCGTGAGATGCGCCAACGAAGGGGTGCAGATTCACGGCGGATATGGGTTTATCAAAGACTATCCCGCGGAGAAGTTCTATCGCGATGTGAAGCTGTGCACGATTGGCGAAGGGACGAGCGAAATCCAGCGGCTGGTGATTGCTCGGCAGCTGCTGAAAGACTAAATCTCATCCCTAGCAAACGACTCGATTCTGGCGCGGGTGGGTGGTCTCCCCTGTATCTGGTCTTTTGGAATCAAAGACTTAGCGGATAGCTTTTCGCCAGGTCTTTGAGGAATAAGGACTTACCTGTAAGGTACTTTTTTGTCAATGAGTTAGAGCGATTTCCCTGCTGCTGCCTGCGGAAAAGTGTCTTCCCCGTATCGGAGTTTTTCCTGAGCGTCTGACAGTCGCGCCGTTCCCGTTTCCGATTCGCACTTTGCAGCAACTGGAGAAACGCTTTACAGTGCTTGCCAATTACTCAAACACAAAGGAGCTCAATAATCACCGGGAGCTCACGTCATCGTTTACAGCAAGGACGCGGAAAACGACCGCGCTTTCTTTCGCGATCTGGGAAGCCAAGAATCTGATCACAAACTAATCCGCTGCTTTACACTGACAGTTTGAGCCAAGACATCCACACGTGGATTGACCGTCTCCGCTCGGGCGACCCCCGCGCCCTGGCGCGGGCCATCTCTACGGTCGAGAACCGCGCTGCGGGCTGGTCGGACCTTCTCAAGGCTCTCTTCCCGTATACCGGCAAAGCGCGAGTCATCGGCCTGACCGGGCCACCCGGCGCGGGCAAGAGCACGCTGGTCGATCAACTCGCCAAGCACTATCGCAATAAGAAAGAGAATCAAACTGTCGGCATCATCGCCGTCGATCCGACCAGCCCATACACGGGCGGAGCGATTTTGGGCGACCGCATCCGCATGCAGGATCACTACAACGATCCGGGGATCTACATCCGCAGCATGGCAACACGAGGATCGCTCGGCGGGCTCGCCCGCGCCACCGCGGACGCTGCCACTGTGCTGGATGCGTCCGGCCGCGACCTGATCATGATCGAAACGGTTGGCGTCGGGCAGGATGAAGTCGAAATTGTGCGGCTGGCGGACGTTACCATCGTGATTCTTGTGCCCGGCATGGGGGATGATGTGCAAACCATCAAAGCCGGAATCATGGAAATCGCCGACATCTTCGTGATCAACAAAAGCGACCGCGAGGGCGCTGAAAGTGTAGAACGCGAAATTCGCGCCCTGCAATCGCTCGCCACGCGCCACGACCATTGGACGCCGCCGATCGTGAAGACGGTCGCCAGCGAGGGCGTGGGAACCAAAGAGTTAGCGGAAGCGATCGCCGGCTACGAGGCGTACCTGAAGAAAGAGAACCTGGTCTTCAAAAAGACCGTCGAGAACTGGCAGGAACGGCTGGTAGAGATGCTGCGCGACGCCATGCTGGAAAAAGCGCGAGCACAAATGCACGGCAGTAGCCTCGAGCGTTATGCGGCCGAGATCGCCGAACACAAGCGCGACCCGTATTCCCTGGTGGAAGAGATTGTGCGCGCGGTCAACTCCAAGTAGATTCGGTGGAGAGACGGGCGTCCTCGCCCGTCCACCGTCGGCTCGGATTGGGAGGGCCGTGCCGTTATTGAAAGGCAATCATGCAATTCAGCATTGATCATCTCGGTATCGCAGTAAAGTCGCTGACGGCGGCGAAGTCCATTTACGAGAAGCTCGGCTTGAGCGTTTCACCAGAAGAAACCGTCGAGCAGGAAAAAGTGCGGCTGGTAATGGTGCCCGTGGGCGAGACCCGGCTGGAACTGCTGGAAGCGACTTCGGACGATTCGACCATTGCCAGGTTCATCGCCAAGCGTGGCGAGGGTCTACATCATGTTTGCATGCGTGTCCCCGATCTGGCGGCGGCGGTTGCAAAGTTAAAGAGCGACGGCGTGCGTTTGGTATCGGAAGAGATCAAGACCGGTGCGGGCGGGCATCGTTATGTATTCGTGCATCCACAGAGCGCGGGCGGCGTGCTGCTGGAGCTGGTAGAAAGCTCGCATTGACCATCGGGGCGTTGCTGTCCCCCGTGTTTCCCTGTGGAACCCCTGTGTCCTCTGTGGTTAGCTTTTGGAGAGGCGGCACAGTTTCGAATCTATGCTTGTGCTAGCAATCGACACTTCGGGCAAAAACGGGAGCATCGCGCTGGCGCGTGTAACGCCCGGCCAGAGTGATGTCGAGATCGTCGAAGTTGTGCCACTAGCCGGTGGCGCATTTTCAGCCCAACTGGTGCCGCAGATTGCCGCGCTGTTGGAGAAGCACGGACACAGCAAGATTGACCTGGGAGCATTTGCAGTGGCATCGGGTCCGGGATCGTTTACGGGTCTGCGCGTAGGCTTGGCCGCCATAAAGGCTCTGGCCGAGGCGCTGCAGAAACCAATCGTCGCCGTTTCGTTGTTGGAAGCAGTTGCCTGCACCGGTACAACGCGTGGTTGGGTTCTCGCGGCGCTCGATGCCGGCCGAGGCGATGTGTACGTCGGCGACTACGAACTCGACCCGCAAGTCCATATGCACAGCGAACGCTTGCTGAGCAGGGAAGGGTTTCTCGCCGAAGCCAGGCTTCCCGAAGCCAAAGGGAGGACAGTCGTCACGCCCGATGCCCTGTTGGCGGAAGTGCTTCGGGCTCTGGGAATTCGTGTTGAGCAGATTGAGTATCCGAACAGCGGCGTGATTGCCCGCCTTGGGTGGCAACACCTCCAGCGGGGCGAGACGGTTCGTCCCGAAGAACTGGAAGCCAATTACATCCGCCATTCCGACGCTGAAATTTTCTCGAAGCCGATGCCTTGATCTTTCCATGCCCGTGGCCATCCGATCTGCTACGTTGAACGACGTGCCGGCAATTCTCGCCCTTGAGCAGCAAGCGCCAAGCGCAGCCCACTGGACGACTGAGCAGTACAACAAGTTGTTGGATGTTGGGGCTGTTCTCGTGGCCGAGGAAGCTGGCAAGCTTTCCGGATTCGTTTGCGCGAAGGCGGTCGCGAATGAGTGGGAGATTGAGAACGTGGTGGTGGCGGCCGCGTTCCTCCGGCGTGGCATCGCCAATGAGCTGGTGTGCGAGTTGATTCAGCGTGCCGAGAATGAGGCTGCGTCAGCGATTCGGCTGGAAGTCCGCGAATCGAATGGGCCGGCCCGCCGCCTTTATGAAAAACGCGGTTTTCGTGAAGTGGGCCGCCGCCGGTCGTATTACAGGGATCCGGCCGAGGATGCGATTCTGTACGCGCTTGGGCTCGACCGCTGATCGTGGCTGAAAAACTGAGTTTATGCACCATTTTCGGTTCAAAATCAGCCTAATTCCGCATCCCAGGGTCGCGTGCCGACGATGGAAACTTTCCTCTGAAATCCCATTGAACCCCTCCGGTTCCTGTGCTAACTTTTAGCCTGGTGGTAACAAAACATCAGGAGGTCTGGCAAGGATGCTGACTCCAAGAGAGCAACTCCTGACCGGTCATGATCAGTTCCAGCGACTGGTTCAGGAGCACTCGCAATACTCCCAACGGCTCGAATCCCTCACCCAAAAGCGATACCTCACCGACGACGAAAAACTGGAAGAAGTGCGGCTGAAGAAACTAAAGTTGCGCCTCAAAGACCAGATGCAGACTCTGGAGCAGCAGGTTCAGCGGCAGTCTGCCTAGGTTGAAGGGTCTGGGCCACCGGGCCTGAGCACTAAGATCGCGAATGCGGAAGGGTTTGCCTGTCTCCGTACCAGGCGCTTCTAAGCGCCTTTTTTCATTGCAGTTATGTAGATGTCGCGGCCTCGCTCTATAATCATCTGAACTTCCATGGTTCGCGACGGCTACTTCTACGGTGCGGGATGCCTGCTTGCTGCGATGATTGTGGCCTGGTTGGCAGTTTGGCCTTACGCCGTCCCCCTGTTGCTGCTCGGGGCTTTTTTTCTGTGGTTTTTCCGTGATCCCGAGCGCCAGATTCCCACGCTCCCCGGCGCGGTAGTTTCCCCCGGCGATGGCAAAGTCACTGATGTTTCTCTGGTAAGCGCCGGTGGAACTTCGCGACACCGGATCAGCGTCTTTCTCAGCGTTTTCGACGTCCACGTGAACCGCTCGCCGATTGCGGGTGTCATCCGCGACGTGCGTTATCAGCGCGGGAAGTTCCTCAACGCCATGTCAGGCCACTCCGCCGAGGAGAACGAGCAGAACATCGTCACCGTGGAAGGCGAAGGCCGTACCGTAGTATTCAAGCAGATCGCCGGCCTGATCGCGCGCCGCATCGTTTTCAATTTTAAGGTGGGAGACCACGTGGCCCGCGGTGAGCGCGTCGGGCTCATCAAGTTCGGCTCCCGCGTGGATGTTCTGTTCGATCGCGATGCGGCCATCCAGGTGAAGCCCGGCGATCGGGTCAAGGGAGGAGCGTCGGTACTTGCGCTTCTGCCGGTTGCGCAACCGGTTTCCGCCGGCACGGCCGCGGAGACGGAGGCTCATCGTTTATAAACATGAACATGAATATGAACGAGAACATGAACATGGAAGAGCGAGCGCCACACCGTCGTGAAGCCGACCGTCCGCGCGGAAAGCTGCGTAAGGGTATGTACATCCTGCCCTCGCTGTTCACCACCGCCAATATCGCGGCTGGTTTCTACGCTATTCTGCAGACCGTGCATGGCAGCTCAGGGGAAGCCTGGCACATGGACTTCGCCGCCATGGCCATCGGCTTTGCCGTGTTGTTCGACGGCATCGACGGGCGCATCGCGCGCATGACCCATACCGAAAGCGACTTCGGCAGGGAACTCGACTCTCTGGCCGACGTGATCACCTTTGGCGTGGCTCCGGCGTTGCTCGCCTGGATGTGGGGCTTCCATTTGTTGCCGGCCGCTGGGATCGCTCCCGACCTGCACCTGAAGATCACGCAATTAGGCTCGATCGCCTGCTTCGCTTTCCTTATCGCGGGTGCCAGCCGCCTGGCGCGCTTCAACATTGCGAAAAATCCGCAGCCCTCGAATCCAGGACATCCGGGAAAGAAGTATTTCGTGGGCATGCCGATTCCGGCCGGCGCAGGAGTGATTGCAGCAGTCGTACACTTCTCCGCCGGTGAGCCCGTGACTTCGTGGGTGACGGCGATGAGCTGGTTAATGATGGTCATCGTGATTGGCTATCTAATGGTGAGCACTTGGCGCTTCTACAGCTTCAAGGATATTAATTTTCGTTCGCGCCGTCCTTTCCGCCTGATTGTGCTGATTGCCGTGGTGATTGCGTCGATCTGGTATTTTTCCCGGCCAGCGCTTTTCGTCATCGCGATTCTCTACATGGCTTCCGGCGTTTTGTGGCGCTTACAGTGGATCTTCCGTCGCAAGGCTCCGCCCGCACCTCCGGCGTATCGGGAGGCATCTCACACTCCATGAGTCCCCTCTCCAAGACTCCGCCTTCGAAATCCGCCGGCTCGCAGGCCGATCTGCGTGGCACGAACCTTTTTCGCGTGGCCATCGTCGGTGCGGCATCGCTCAAGGGCAAAGAGATTGCCGAAATCCTGCGCGAACGGAATTTTCCCGCAGTCGATGTCCGGTTGCTTGACGACGACGAGTCACTCGGCCAACTGGAAGCGGTCGGCGACGAGATGAGCTTTATCCAGAGCATCCGCTCGGAACAGTTCGAGCGGGTCGACTTCGCCTTCTTTGCATCGGACCCACGCTCGACGCGTAATAACTGGAGGGCGGCGCGTGACCTGGGCGATACCATCGTGGATTTATCGTTCGCGCTGGAGGATGAAGCGGGAGCAGCGGCAATCATCCGCTCGCCCTGGATCGAGCGCCAGACGGGGAAGACGGGCAACCTTGTCGTGCCGCAGTTGCAACCGGGCCCGGTAGTGGTCGCCCATCCTGCGGCCACGGTCCTCGCGCTGTTAGCCTTACGCGCCGAGAAGACCAGCGAGAAGGCTGTCAAGATCGAACGCATGGTCGCGACCGTGTTTGAGCCAGCGTCCGAGAACGGCCAGAAGGGAATGGATGAACTGCACGAGCAGACGGTGAATCTGCTCTCCTTTCAGGAACTGCCGAAGAATGTGTTCGACACCCAGGTGGCCTTCAACATGGTGGCGCGCTACGGACAAAGATCTGAACTGGCGCTGGAATCGGTGTCCGAACGAATCCGGAAGCACTACCGGCACATTGCCCCCGGCGCAACTGAGCCTGCCCTGCAGGTGCTGCAGGCGCCTGTCTTCCACGGGCACGGCTTTTCTGTGTACCTGGAAATGGAGAAGCCAGTCGCGATCGCAGATTTTTCGAACGCCCTGACGGGAGAGCACGTGGTCGTGAGCGGCAGCCCGGAAGATATGCCGACCAACGTTAGCGCTGCCGGCCAGCCCGACATCCTGGTCTCACTCACCATCGACGCCAATCACAAAAACGGTGTGTGGCTCTGGGCAACAACCGACAATCTGCGCGTGGCCGCTTTGACCGCGGTCGATTGCGCCGAGACCATGACCGCGTCCCGGCCGCGAGGCCAGATTCAATGAGTCGAACTCTCCGAGAATCCAGCCCCGCAGGGGCGTTCGAGCTTAGCCCAGTGCTTCAGCGCTGGGAACTGTGGAAAAAACCAGTCAAGTCCCGGAGGGACGGCCGCGTTCCTTTTCCGAGGCTTGTGACGAAGCGCTGGGCCGTCGCCATTGCGCTCGCAGCAAGCATGGCCGCGGCCGCTTGCGGCTACCACACCACCGGAAATGCGGTCGCACTGCCGCAGAATATCCACACCATCGCGATTCCGGGTTTCGTGAGCCACAGCCAAACCTTTCGCATTGAGCAACTGCTGACGGACGCGGTCGTGCGCGAATTCAACGCCCGCACGCAGTACCACGTCATTCACGATACGCACGGCGACGCGGATGCGGTGCTGAAGGCAACAGTTTTGTCCGCGTCGGCTAACCCGCTGGCGTACGACTCCCACACCGGGCGCGCAGTCAGCGCTCTGGTCACCGTGAGCATACAGGTGACGCTGACCGACCGTCACGGCAAGGTGGTTTTCGAGAATCCTTCGTATCTCTTTCACGAGCAGTACGAACTGTCGAGCGATCTCCCCAGTTTCTTTCAGGAGGATTCTCCGGCCGTCGATCGCTTGTCGCGGGATTTCGCGCGCACCCTGGTGGCCAACATCCTGGAGGCCTACTGATGCTGGAGGAAGACTGATGCGTGCCTTCAGCCAGGCCGACCGCTTCTTCTCCGACCTTGAGTCGCGCAAGCTTAAGCCGGCCTATGTGCTGGTGGGCGATGAAGCGTTTTTTCGCAAGCGCTGCCGCGATGCCATTCTTGAGCACCTGGTCGCACCTGACTCGCGCGACTTTGGCTTGTTTGAGTTCGATCTTGCCGAGACTTCGTTGAATGAAGTTCTGGATCGCGCCCGCACGCCCTCGCTGATGGCGCCGTTTCAGGTGTTCTTCGTGCGCGGCGTGAAGACCTTGTTTGGCCGCGGCTCCAGCTCCAATGCTGAAAAAATCGCAGCCATCGAAGCCTACTGCAAGAATCCCAATCCCGATGCGCTGCTGGTGTTTGTTGCCGATCACATCAGCATTCCTGCCGACGCCCGCCGCATGGAGATGACGGACAAGGACCGCTACCAGAAGATCCGCGAAGACCTGGGTCCGTTCTGCGGCATCGTGGAACTGTCTCGCGTCGAAGAGGGTGAAGCTGTTCGTTGGATCAGCGAGTACTGCGCCACGCGTGTGGTCAAGATGGACGCCGACGGCGCCCGTGAATTAGTGGACGCGCTGGGCGGCGACATGATGATGGTGTCGAACGAACTGGAGAAGCTGATTCTTTACGTGGGCGAAAAGAAGAAAATCACGCTGGGCGATGTCGAGACCATGGTGCTCGCCGCGAAGCAGCGGTCGTTGTACGAGTTGACGGATGCGATTTCCTCAAAAGCTCCGGTGCGCGCGCTCGAAGTCCTCGACGGCCTGCTTTCGACCGGCGACGGCGAGGAGGCCGCCATCGGTCATCTCTACATGCTGGCCAAGACCTTTCGCCAGATGCTGGTCATCCTGGAGCGCAATGTGCGCGACCAGCGTATGCTGTGGGCGGCATTGTGGCAGGGCTTTCGCGTGCCGCCGTTTGCGGCCGACGATATCATCCGGCAGGCGCGGCGCTACAAATCGAAGCGGGAACTGACGCGCGCTATTCGCCTGGTCGCAAAAGCCGATCTGGCGCTGCGCTCGAATCCTCCCAGCAAGCGCCTGGTCCTCGAAAAGCTGGTTCTGGATCTCGCCGACGAGCCCAAGCTCGAAGCCACCGGCGGATGGATGCAGGATGAACTGCCGGTGTGATGTACCCTCAGATACAGATGCTGAGCCCAGGCGACGTCATTTCCTATCTAGAGATGTGTGCTCCTTTTGGAGTCAATCTTCAACGGGGGATGAACTATCGGATTAGCGATGGCGAGAGCCTCATTCTGATGAGCCAGAGATCAGGCGCGCCATATCAGGACAGGGTCGAGCAGGACGGGCGCATCATCATCTATGAGGGGCACGATCTACCGCGGACAATTGGCGTTGTTGATCCCAAGATGGTCGACCAACCCGAGTTTCAGCCGAACGGTAAGCCAACTCAAAATGGATTGTTTGCAGAGGCTGCAAGGAGGTTTAAGGATGGAACCGCCGCTTCCGAACGAGTGAGAGTCTTTGAAAAGATCCGCAATGGAATATGGGTTTACAACGGGTCTTTGAACTGATCGATTCGTGGCAGGAGAAATCCGGATCTCGAAAAGTGTTCAAATTCAAGTTGCAGCTAGTCGGCGATGTGCCATTTTCGGAGAGGTCCCGCAGTGTCTCTCTCGAGCATGACCGCGTTATTCCTACTCACGTCAAGTTGGAGGTATGGAAGCGGGATAAGGGTTGCTGCGTGAGGTGTGGCAGTTCCAAAAATTTGCATTTCGACCACATAATCCCTTACTCCCTAGGCGGATCGTCGAAAGGCGCCGAAAATATCCAGCTGCTGTGCGCCAAGCATAACCTCGAGAAGCACGACGCTATTCAGTGAGTATGTGTGAGTTCTCGGCAACCATTGAACGTGGAAATTGAGGCTTATCTTCAGCGAATCAAGCACGTCGGAGAAGTTCGACCGACCGAAGCAACCCTGCGCGCGCTCCATCGCGCCCACCTGTTCACCGTACCCTTCGAAAATCTGGATATCAGCCTGGGGCGAGAAATCGTCTGTGACGAAACCCGCATTCTCCACAAGATCGTCAACGAACACCGTGGCGGTTTCTGTTACGAACTGAATGGAGCCTTCGCCGCTTTATTACGAGCGCTTGGGTTTCGGGTGGCGCTACTCTCCGCTCGAGTCGCTCGCGAAGACGGTAGCCACGGTCCCGAATTCGACCACCTCACGCTGCGCGTCGATCTCGACGAGCCTTGGCTGGCCGACGTCGGCTTTGGCGAATGCTTCCTGGAACCATTACGCCTCGAGTCCCGCATGGAGCAGCCGCAAAATGGGCGCGTTTATCGCCTGACGTGCCTCGCATCCGAAGATGGCGGGTTGGGCTTGGAGGCGATGGTCGAAGGCAAATGGAAAAGACAATACGCGTTTACCCTGCAACCACGCGAGCTCTCCGAATTTGCGGGAATGTGCCACTATCACCAGACCTCACCCGAGTCGCATTTCACGCGGCAGCGAATCTGCTCGCTGGCCACTCTCGAGGGTCGAATCACTTTGTCGGACAAAAAGCTGATTGAGCAACGTGCAGGTTCGCGACAGGAACGGCTGCTAGCTGGTGATGAAGAATGGCGAGCAACGCTGCGCCAGCAGTTTGGAGTGGTTTTGCCGGCGTGAGCGAATATCCGCCGCAAGGTATCCTGACCTCTGTGGAAGAGGCCGGTAGAGACGGGGCTTGCCCCGCCTTGACCTAGCCGGCGATACGACCCTCTACCCTTTGGTCTCGGCCACTGCCCGTCGCAGTTCCTCAACATCCGGGAAGTTCGGCTTGATTCTAACCACGCGGTCCAGTTGTTGCCGTGCCAGATTGGCCTGACCACTCTTGGCGTATGCGAGTCCCAGGTGGTAGTTAAAAAGCGCGTTGTCCGGTTCCCTTTTCACAGCTTCTCTGAACAGGGTCACCGCCGACGTATAAACGTGCTTCTGGTAGAACGCCCAGCCCAGCGTGTCGGCGGAGTTGGGATTGTCGGGAAGTTGGCGGTGGGCCGTCTGCGCCATGGCGAATGCAACGTCCAGATTGCCACCCTGCTGCAGCATCACGTATGCCAAATTGTTTGAGGCCAGCGGATTGTCCGGCTGAATCTCGAGCACTTTCTGGTACTGCTGTTTGGCGTGATCCCAATCCTGCTTGTTCTCGTAGACGCCACCTGCCAGCAGGTAGAAGGCGATTTCCTTGGGGTTGCTCTTGGACCCCTCGAGAAAAGTTTGCAGTGCCTGATCGGTGGCGCCACGTTGGTTCTGCACCACGCCGAGCTTAACCATCGCCTCCGCATTCTTCTTGTCCAAGTCGGAGGCTTGTTTGAACTCTTGCTCTGCCGCTGCCAGATCCTTATTCTGTTCCATCAATAGCTGGCCCAGCATGATGTGAAACCCGGCGTTCTTGGGATATTTGGCCAACTCTGCCTTTACTGTAGCGATGGCCTTCTCCGGCTGCCTCTGCTTCAGGTCTACGTTGAGCACGCCGCCCAGCGCGTCGGTGGAATTCGGATCCTGATCAAGCGCTTGCTGGTAGGCCTTTTGCGCTTCGGCAAACTGGTTCTGCGCCATCCGCAGGTTGCCCAATTGCACATAAGCGGCGGGATTGTTCGGCTCTTTTTCCAGGGACTGACGAAGATACTTCTCCGCCTCCGCGTACTGCCTGCGATCGATTTCGGCAACCCCGCGCAGCAGGTATCCGTCCGGAGCTCCTGGCTGCATCGCGATGATCTGGTCCGCTTCCTGCGCCAGACCCGAGGGGTCGCGCCGGTGGATGGCAGCACCTGCCAAAGCGCGGTGCGCCTCCACAAGGTCAGGACGCAGTCGAACCGCATCGCGCCACTCTGGTTCTGCCCGGCTGGTATTGCCCACTTGGACGAATGCCACGCCGAGTTGGTAATGAGCGACGGCGTTGTCGGGATCGTTCTTCAACACCGCTTGCAGGGTATTGACTGCGTCGCTGGCCTTGCCGCTGCGAATTTCGATCTCGCCCTTGTAAACCCGGGCGTCCTCGTCATCCGGTTTCGCCTTAAGGATTTCGGCATTCAACTTGCGGGCATCGTCGAGCCGGTCCGCCAAAATCAGCAGCTCAAGGTAGACCTTCTTGACCACCATGTCCTTGGGATGCTCCTGATAGAGCGAGGCATATTCGGTCGAGGCTTTGTCGAGCTGGTAATTGGCCAAATAGAAATCACCCAGCATGCGGTAGCCCGCGGAATTATTCGGGAAATCCTTCTTCGACTGGCGCAGAAATTCCTCGGCTTGGCCGGGCTTGTTCTCGGCCAGGTACAGGCCGGACAGAGAGAGCCTGGGATTGGGATCGTCCGCTGCGGTCGCGATGGCCTGCCGGAACATTCGCTCGGCGTCGGGAAATCGCCCGCGAGTCTGGTAGAAGTTACCCAGCGAGACCAGCGCATCCGTGGACTTGGGACTCAGGTCGACTGCTTTTTTGAAACTTGCCTCTGCTGCGTCCCACTGTTGCCCGCGCCACTGGAGCCTCGCCAGATTCAGATAAGCGTCGAAACGGCTGGAATCCAGTTGCAACGCCTTCTGCAAGTCTGCCAGCGCGGCGGTGGTGTCATTGATGCCGGCGTAGTAGTTGGCGCGGGAGATGTAGACATCAGGTTTGTCGGGCCAGGTTTTCGTGAGCTTGTCCAAATGCTCCTTCGCCTCATTGAACTGATGAGCGAGGATCAGCAGGTTGGCCAAGTCAAGTTGCGCTTCATAATAGTCCGACTGGAGTTGGACAGTGGCCGACAGCTCCTGGTAGGCGGTTCGCGGGTCCCCCAGCTTCAACGCCGCCAGTGCCAGCTTGTAGTGGGCGTCGGTGAAACGCGGATCAACCTGGATGGCGTTCTGGAACTGAATTTCGGCTTCCCGGTACTGGCCTTTATCGAAGTAGCGCTGGCCGCTCTCCACGTACTTTTGCTTCTTTTTGTCGGGATTCCCTGTGCAACCCGTCAGCAACGCCCCCAGCAAACAAACCGCCGCTATTGCATACTGAAATGTCGACCCCTTAGCCATACGCATATCTTTGAATGCCTCACATCCCGCAAACTTCTTATCAACCCAGTGCCCTATGGCACCAAGGTACTCTCTTGGGCGCAAGCCAGAAAGGTTACTGCCGTTATTATCGCAAACTTGGACCCACGGGCAGAATCAGATGGCCCTGCCTCTAAGCATACTCGCGGGTACACGCGCTTTCGTAACCTGCCGCAAACGGCCGGAGCATGGCACAGTTCAAGCGGCTATGACACACTTCCCCCAAGCCAATGCCAACCTGCGTTCCCCCCGTGTACAACTGAATGGATCGGTCGCGGCCGCGGTGCTGGCCGAAGGCGGCCAACGGGCGCGCGCAAAACTGCAGTCCATTTCCGTCAACGGCGGTTTGCTTCAGTTGCAGCAAGAGCTTTCCGCCGGAGACTTCGTCGAAATCGCGTTCCACACCCGCTCGGGCGCCATCCACGGCATGGCCGAAATGCTGCACCCTACGCGCAAGCTTCAGAGCGCGTGCCTGCAGCCTTTCCGCTTCATTGCCTTGGCTGACGATGACCACCGCAAACTGCGTATGGCGCTCGAATCCGCGCTCGACCGCAGCCTCCTGGACCCGGTATCCGAGCGGCTTCACACCCCGCCCGGATTCTGAGGCAGTGGTCAGTGGCCACTGCTTTGGCTGCTTCTCGCTATACTGAACCCTGCTCCGGGATGACGACCGAGACCATCACTCACTCCGCCGAGGAGACGATCGCTTACGGGCGCAAGCTTGCCGCCGAACTGTCTCCTCCCCTCATCGTGCTGCTCCGCGGTGACCTCGGGGCGGGCAAGACGACCCTGGTCAAGGGCATCGCGGAAGGCTTCGAAGCGGCTTATGCCGAGGAAGTTACCAGCCCCACCTACACGCTCGTCCACGAATACCGCGGACCCCGCACCACCCTGTTCCACATCGACCTTTACCGCGTCGATACCCAGCGCGACCTGGAAACGCTCGGTCTTGACGACCTGCTCGCCCCGAACTGCATCCTACTGATAGAGTGGGGAGAGAAGTTCCCTCGCTTGCAACGCGATCGGAACGTGGAAATTACCCTGGAACGACTCGATGACGACCGAGGGGGGGGAACCAAGCGCAGAATCCAACGGATCACCCGTTGAATTCCTGGCGCTGCAAGGGTTGGACTGCCAACATTGTTCCCCGGGGCGCATTGCACTCACTGAATTCGGAGCCAACATCAACTTGAAACGAACCCATTTCGCATTTCTTTGCCTGTTGATTACCGCCGTCTTTTGCGCCGCGCAAAGCGCACCAAAGCCGGAGAACTCGGACGCAAACCAGCCCGCCCAAGCGCCCGCGCCGAGCCCCAGTCAGACACCAGAGCAAACGCCGCCCCCCGCCAAACCGTCCGCCGGTCAACCGGCCCAACCTGCCGATCAAAGCCAGAGCCAGAGCCAGAACCAGGACAAAGACAACAAAGCACATGTCACATCCGGTACTTCGAACGACCGGCTCTTTCTTGCCCTGCCCAACTTTTTGACCATCGAGAATGCCGGCAAAATCGAACCTCTGACGGCTGGGCAAAAATTCAAGGTTGTCGCCCGGGGATCGTTCGACCCGGTGCAGATTGTCTGGTACGGTGCGCTCTCGGGTATTAGCCAGGCTGAAAACAGCGAGCCCGGTTTCGGACAAGGCGCCGAAGGATACGGCAAGCGTTATGGCGCCTACGCTGCCGACGGCACGATCGAGAATTTTTTTGTGGGCGCGATTTTTCCTTCCATCCTGCACCAGGACCCGCGCTTTTTTCAGAGACCCGGCGGCGATTTTTTCTCCCGCGCGGGGTATGCCGCGAGCCGAATCGTCATAACTCGCGGCGATAACGGAAAACGTGAATTCAACTTCTCAGAAGTCTTTGGCGCCGCCTTCGCGTCCGCCATTTCCACCTACAGCTACCATCCCCGTCGAACTTTCAAGGGCTTCAACAGTGCAGGAATGGCGGAGTACTACCCGAGTGACCGCACCCTGACGAATACGGCCAGCGTCTGGGGATCGCAGATGGGATACGACACGATTACGCTGGTGATCAAGGAATTCTGGCCCGATATCCGGCGGAAAATAAAAAAGCAGCCGCATTGATGTGGTCGATCGGCCTCGTATGAGGGGCATCGCTTTACAGGCTGCGGAGAAACCCGGGTTGCACTTGATTTTGTGTGGCGCAGCGGTTTACCGCTGCGGCAACGTATTGTTCTAAATGCGGCTTCAGCCGCTGAGGTTCCAGTGCTTGATCGGGAAGGGCTTTTTCCGTAGCCTGTTTAGCGATGCCGCTCGTTAGCGATGGCGCAAGTGCTTGCCCGTCATTTCCAGCCGCGGGCAGCTTGCAGGCGCGCTCCATTCCCGAACCATCGAGAACAGCATCGCACCCCGCGAAAAGGGCAAACACCAAAGCGCGAGAGCGCATGTAGGTATCATGGCGCATGATATGCCGATCTGGCAACCGCCGCTCGATTCCTCGCACACTCTTGGCTCATCCAATTGAATGATGCCCACGAGAACCGAAGCAACCGTCAGGAAAGCCACCGGGCCAGATCTGGAAGTGGGCCTGATCTGTGCTGATCGCGACGGCAATCGTATCCGCATCGACCGTATGGACAATAATGCAGACCGCGGCGCCGGAACCGTTTCCTACCATTTTCTCAACGACGAACTGCGGGTGCAGGAGGGGGTCCAGGATCGCTCAATCGAACAGTTCCTGGCGGAAGGCTGGTACATCGCCGCCCGGGGAACCTCCCTGTAGCAAGTGGAGTGACGGGCGTCCCGCGAGCCTGCCCTGAGCGAAGTCGAAGGGTCCAGCCAGTCGGGCCGCAAGCCTACGAAGCCGAAACCCAATTGCGGCGCTCGAGAAACGTGGGAGGCTCGTACGTACGTCCCGCTGCCAGCCGCTTCTCCTCTCGACGCGTGGACCACAATAAGATAGGGCCGAGCGATGCGGCCGTGAGGCGCGCGACGAACGGGAATTCCTTCTCGACTTCGCGGCGCAGTTTGTGAATCCGCTCACTCACGCTGCGATTAACTTTCTTGAATTCCTTCTCCATCACCCAAAGCGCCGCATTGTAAGCGCTGCTGAGCTTCTTCACTTCGCGCTCGAACCGCTCACGAACGTGCGGATCGGGGTGGTCCTTATAGCGCCGCCAGCCCTGGAGCATGGTTTGGCACATGCGATAAAGACTCGGCCCATTGCGCTCGAAATCGCGCCAGAACGCCCAATCCAGGAATCTCTTGGAATCCTCGCGCGAGATTGCGGCGTGCCGGAAGTTGAATTTGTACTGCCCATGGACATCGGCGAAGTCAACGTCCGGCAGCAGACGACCCTGTTCAGCCATTTCCTGGTAAAGCGGTGTGCCCGGAACCGGCGTGTAGAGCATGAACTGGTGGAAGTCGGTCTGGTAGTCGACCGCCGATTCAATTTCCTCGACCATGTTGTCGCGCGTATGGTGTTCGAGTCCAACGATGGTCGAGCCCTGCACTCGTATCCCGTGTTCGCGCAGCTCGCGGGTAAGTCGGCTAACGTCCTCACCCTGCAGTTTGCCATAGCTTGACCGGGGAGATTCCAAACCCATCCATACCCAGGAAATTCCGAGTTCGACCAGTTCCAGCATGGTGTATTTTCGAATCGCATTAGCGGAAGCAAAGACGGAAAGCTCCCAGCTCTTGCCTGCCTGCTTCATGCGTTCCAGCAAGCGCATGGCGCGCGTGCGGTGCAGCAGGAAGTTCTCGTCCATCACAAAGAAGGACTGTACTTTGAGCTCCGACTCGATCCGGCACATCACCTCAAACAATTCATCGCCGGTCTCGTAAAAATTGACAAACTTTCCCTTGCCGCCAAAAAAAGCCGACGTGGTACAGAAGTTGCACCCCATAGGGCAGCCCACCGACGGGATGATCGTTGCTGCCGTTCCGCCCTTCCGCTGCGGAAGGCGTACTCCCATGATCCGTGTCTCCAGCCCCGAAACAATCGCGGGATGGCGGATCGGCGCGTTCTCGTCTTCTCCCAGGTAGCGCCGCATCCACGAGATCCCTTCTCCGCGCACGATGTGGTCGGCGTCGATCATCGCTTCCACGCCGGGAATCGCAGCCACGTGCCCGCCCACCACGATCGCCGAATCCGGCGATAGTTCCCGCACCATGCGGCACATCTCGCGCACCTTGCCCACATTCACGATGATCGATGAGATACCCACGATGTCGTAATGGTTCGTGGTCAATTCACGAGCAAACCCTTCGCGCGTCGGAAAATCCAGCACACTGCACGGCGCCGAAATATTTTCCTGAATCATCATGATGCCCCAAGAGCGATGGAACATGCGCAGCGAAAAGCTGCCTTGTGCGCGTGTGACCTGGTTGTGATAGAGCTCCATCGGATTGATGGACCGGCTGCCGAATTCGTCGTCTTGCGCATAAGGCCCGAAGACCGAACTAAGCAGAATGCGCGCGTCACTTCCCTTGGGGTGAGTTTCTATTTGATTGAGTTTCATGGGTTCGTTACGTGAAGAATAGTGTTCGGCAGTGTGCTTTGCGGTGATCGTGGTTACATTACAAAACTATTACCTGCGCCGGGGCAAGCGAAGCTGGATAAATCTGTAAACAAAGGCATTACCGGCCTTACGAACTTTTTATGAAGGTCTTATTCGAAATTTATGGCTCGTCCTATCGAATAGATTGAGCAGGGCAGGCGGGTTCCTGTGGGGGAGCCCGGCCAAGAGGGTCGAACGGCGGTGACCACGGTCATGACGGTGCTGTGCCTGGCGGCCATCGCTTTCAATATTCGATTCTTGGTGGCCCTCGGCAAGGAACGAGACGGAAACGCAAATAACCAGTTGTTCGAGCGGCACGAGGAGGGACTAAACAAAGGCTGTTCTCCGGGCAAGCTCGACAACACAGACCAATCGGAGAAAGGGTAATTCTGATGTCGATCCAGGAAGTTTCAGCGGAACAGTTAGCGGAGCTCTACCACCACTATCACCAGGCACTTGGTCCAGACTTTGGCTGCACAACCAAGTCCACTTCCGAGTCATGGGACGAGGTGTCACAGCAAGAAAAGAACCGCATGGTGGCAGCTGCGCGTCTTGCGATATTGGAAGTGGCTTCGACGACAACCGAACCAGAAGACCCGAGACGCTATTTCGCCAAGCCAGGGAATGCCGAGTGGGGCTGCTAGCGGGCTGAAGAAAGTCCCGCAATGATGAAAATTTCGATGACTCCGGGTAAGTTCTTGGGGGGGACACGGCTTCAGCCGGCTCTAGCCTAAGCGCCCGCTCTAATGCGGCAAATACCCGGACTCCATCGGCAGCTTACCGTCCACCTTAACAACACCCACACGATCCGTGATCGATCGTTCTTCCACGAACCCGATCGCGCCCGGAGTGGATGCTACCGTATCAATTACATCTCCATCCGTCCCCACCATGCGAATCGAATCCTTGTGCGAGGCGAGCAGCGCTTTCACTTCCGCCGCGCTCATCTTGTTCAGATGTTCGAGCGTGACCATCTCGTCCGGCGAAGCGTTGTGCAACACCAGCACCACGTTCTTGCCGTCGGGCCACTTCTTCACTTCCCCTTTGAGCATCCTGGCCAAATGCGCGGAAGTGACATTCTGAACGGCGTTATCCTTATTGACCACGACCGCCATGTGATGCGCAAAACAGGGAGTCAGCGACAAAGTCACCCACGCACACACGCAGAGCATCCGCTGATACTTCATGCGACCTCAGGTTACATCTTGCGCTCCGCGGATTCCTGTCAAATATTTGTCAAAAATGACGGGAGTAACCAGTCTCGTAAATGCAGGCAGCGGGCTGACTGAACCTCCGTTGAGTGGAGCGACGGGCGTCCTCGCCCGTCTGGCGATCCTTTAGAACCCCATGATGTTGTATCCACAATCCACGTAGATGGTCTCGCCCGTGATGCCGGAACTAGCATCCGAGGCCAGGAAAACGCCGGTGCTGCCCACTTCGCCAACGTCCACATTGCGTTGCAGGGGCGCGCGCTCGGCGTGCGATCGCAGCATGTCTCCCAGGCCGGAGATGCCGCGCGCAGCCAGCGTCTTGATCGGCCCGGCGGAAATGGCGTTGACCCGAATTTTCTTGCGGCCCAGATCCTGCGCCAGATAACGGACCGTGCATTCCAGCGCCGCCTTGGCCACGCCCATGACGTTATAGTGCGGCACAACCTTTTCCGCGCCGTAGTAAGTCATAGTGATCACGCTGCCCCCGTCCTCCATCAACGGAGCCGCCGCCCGGCAGACCGCGATCAGCGAATACACGCTGACGTCGTGCGCCACGCGAAAGCCCTCGCGCGTAGTGTTCACGAAGTCCCCCTTCAGTTCGTCCGCCGGAGCGAAAGCCACGCTATGCACCAGCGCATGCAGCTTCCCGTAGCGGGCTTGCAGGTTTTCGAAGAGCTGCACGATTTCCTCGTCCTTCGAAACATCGCACATGAAAGCTTCCGCGCCCGGCAGCGACAGAATCAGGTCTTTCGCTTCCATCGCCATCCGTTCGTTCTGATAAGTGATGGCAAGGTTCGCCCCCGCCGCGTGCAATCCTTGCGCAATCGCCCATGCGATCGAGCGCTTGTTAGCCACTCCAAAGACAACCGCCGTCCGCCCCTTCAAGTCTTCGAACATGAATGAAAGCTCCTTCTTGTGTAGGGCGGACACTCTTGTCCGCCGCTCTTGATCTTGGGGTTGATCTTGATCTGAGAGTCTAGCGCAAAAACCAACGTCAACGGCAGCGGGACAAGAGTGTCCGCTCTACACAACCCTGCAGTCTCGCTACTCTGCGACCGCAGCCAAAGCCTTCCGTGCTCCAATCGGCCAGCAGGCGCTGCCAAACGCCACCGCATACACGGCGGCAATCACGCCAAACCCCGCCGCCAGGCTGATCCGCGATGCGATCCAGCCCACTCCCAGCCCCAATGCCACCTGCAGCAGCGTGCCAAAGAAATAGAAAGTGTTCTGAACCCGTCCCATGAAGTGCGGCGGCACCTGCTCCATCAAGCTCGTATTCATGGCCACACCGCTGACGCCGCGCGCCGATCCCATCAGCCCATAAAGCAGGACGGCAATCGCGAGCCAAGGCGAAAACGGAGAGAGCGCCATCGAAAAAGTCAGCAGCAGCATGGCCAGAGCAATCGAACCGCGGGACCCCACCCGCGTAATCAGCGCCGGAGCATAAAGAGCGCTCAGGAACGCGCCCACACCCCATCCCCCGTTCAGCCATCCGTAGCCAGTCGCGCCGGCGTGAAAGACCCGATCGCTAAGCGGAGCCGTGACCACTACTCCCGTCATCATCGCGCCCAGAAACAAAGCCCAACTCGTGCCCAGGAAAACGACGCTGCGATGTTCGCGCAGAAACACCAGCCCTTCGCGCATCTCGCGCAGAAAGCGTCCGACGGCGGTCTCCGCCGCCTCGATATCATGCCGAAGTTCGACGACCCGAGGCACAACATGCCGCCCTTGCCGCACCGCGAAGTAGCAAGCAAACGAAACGACATAAGTGCTCACGTCGACGAGCAGCACCCCGCCCAGCCCGATGTGTTCATAGACAAATCCAACCAGCGCGCCGGCAATCAGCCAGCCCCCCTGGATCCCCGCCAGAAGAAATGTATTCGAGTGCACGTACCCGCCCTCAGGCGTCAGTTCCTGAATCAGCGCCGTGATCGTAGGCCAGAACATCCAGAAGCCCGCCGCCACCAGCGTATTCATCAGGTAGAGTTCCCAAACCTGCACGCGATGAAAGAAAGCAAGCACTGTCACCGCAAGAATGACGACGGCGCGCAAAGCATCCAGCCACATCACCAGCCGCCGTCGGTCTTCGCGGTCAATAATGACACCGGTGAAGGGAAGCATCAGCATGGCCGGAATCGTTTGCAGCGCCGCAAACGTGCCCAAAGCCATTTCAGAGTGCGTGCGCTGCAAGATCGTCCAGGCCACCGCAGCGGAATTCATCCCGCTGCCCAGCATGGAGATCACATTCGCCGCAAACACGAATCGCAGCGACCGTTTTTGCAGAATGGAGCGCATCGTTCGAATTTAACATGAAGCTTTTGGCTACTGGCTCTCAGCTTCCGATGCCGACGGGCTGGCGGAGGACTTTAGGAACTTGTCGTGCTGAGCGAAGCGAAGGGTTCGACGGGTTAGCTTGCGAAAGATGGAGCGCAGCATTGCAACGCTATCTCTGACCGGGCTCGCCAGTCTTTCAGGAGATGTAAACACCGCTCGAAGCGAAAAGAGTTCCTCTACATGCCACACGAATCATGACAGGACAAGGCGGAGGTTATGAGGGAACGCCAACAACTGAGAACTGAGAGCTGAGAGCTTGTTTCCTACTTCAACCCCTGCACCACATAAGCCTCCGACAGCACCCGCACATAGAGATAAGCATATGCATTCCCGTCGCTCGAAAGATGCGGCGCAACCACGGTCGAGACTCCCGCGCCCGTTTCTTCCCCGAAGGTTTTCCACGGATCCATTTTGCCGGTCTGTATATTCACCCGAGAGACCGGAACGGATTTCAAGGCTTGCCCAACCCGCCGGCTGGGAACCACATATACCGATCCGCCGTCCGCCGTCCAGCCAATGATCGTAAGGTTCGATTCGATCCCTGGTATCGGACGAAACTCGCCCCCTTCGAGCGGCCAAATCCCCCGTTTTCCATCGGGCCCACGCACCGCTACGCTTTTGCCATCTGGGGAGATGACCGTGCCGGCGATGCCTTCGGGAGTGATGGGCTTGGAATCTCCGCTGTTCAGTTCGATCAGATAGTCGCGACCTCCGTGCCCCACTTCAATTCCTGAGGCCAGCAACCGCTTGCCATCCGGCAGAAAACGAACAATGCTGTAGCTAACGGCATCGTGGGTGAGTTGCCTCGCTTCGCCCGCTCCCGTCGGCACCAGACTCAGCTGTCCTCCCTTCGCCGGTTTCGTGATCACCCATTTTCCATCGGACGAGATGGCCATGGAGTCTCCCTCGCCAATCCGCGCCGGAGGCGAGCCATCGGTATCGCGCAGAAAGACGGTGTAGTTCGGCCCGCCACCCTCGCCTTCCTCGTCGAACACGATCTTCCGGCCGTCGCGGCTGATATCGCGCAGCTCCGACCATCCGAACCACCCCAGTTCATGCTCTTCTTTTCCACCCGGCGCCATGCCCCGGATCCCCAGCCGTGTGTGATTCGCCACCATCAGCACTGTTCCATTGCGCAGATCTTCCACCCACATGCCTCCGGGCACGTTCGTGATCGTCCGCAGCTTGCCCGAGAGGGTTACCGCCCGCGGGTTCGAGGCGCTACCCGTGTTGGTGGACGTAAACCAGATCTCATCGCCCGCGGGCGACCACAGAATCCCCTCCAGTGACGTCCATCCGGAAGAAAGTTTCTTTTCTTTTTCCGTGCCGTCCGCGCCAATCACCGCGACCGAACCCTCGTCGTCGCCGTCCGGGTTTTCGTGGTCGGCAAACGCGATCCACTTCCCGTCCGGCGAAATCTTCGGATGACTGATCCAGTTGATCCCGTCAAGCAGAACCTTGCCCGCGGGATATTCCAGACGCCAGTGATTATTTTCTGGAACGTAACGGACAATCGCCATACTCTCGCCGTTCGCGGACCAGTCCATGTCCCCCACGTTGTCCAGCACTTCTCGCGGCGTTCCCCCGCTTAGCGGGACCCGCGCCAGCGTCCCGCTGCGTGCGTAGCCACCATGGCTCACCGTGTTGAGCCGAATCGCCATTTCTCCCGCCTTGGAGATCGAAAGCAGCTCCGCGTCCTTTATCCCCAGCTCGCGCGATCCTGGATCGTTCGTGCGCGACATATAAAGCTGGTTGTCGCCGCCCTCCCACGACGCGCTGTAAACAATGCTGCCGTCGGGTGTGAACCGGGCATTCCCTATGGAACCGGTGCGAAAAGTGATCTGCTGATACTCGGCCTGAGGCGTGTGAGCACCGGCTTTGCCAGTCCACCAACCGAGACCATACACCGCACATGCGATAACCAGCCCAGCCGCGAGTGCGATCAGAAGCCTGCGGCTCGGCTGGACTTTTCCCATGCCAATGCTACTGCCACTGCAGCCGTCGCCACCCTGGCCGTGCTGCCGGAAAGCCCGGAGAGATGTTCGAGATCGAAAGCAATGTCGCTGGCGGAATGGAAGCGCGACTCGGGGTTCTTCTCCAGGCAATGCTGCACAATGCGCTCCAGCGCCGGCGAAACATTGCGATTGGTCTCGCTCAACTCCGGAGGCTCTTCCTTCAGAATCGAACTCATCGTGTCCGCGGGAGTGTCGCCATGGAACGCCCGTTTGCCCGAGAGCATCTCGTAGAGAATCGCCCCAAAGCTGAAAATATCGGAGCGCGGATCCAAAGTCATGCCGCGCACCTGCTCCGGCGACATGTATCCCGCCGTTCCCATCACCAGTCCCGCCTCGGTGCCATGCGTCGCAGTGGCCATTGATGGGTCGGTGCCGGGATCGGCCTGAGTCAGTTTCGCCAGCCCGAAATCCAGAATCTTGACCCGCCCATCTTTCGTGACGAATAGATTCTCCGGCTTCAGGTCGCGATGAATGATCCCTTTTTCGTGGGCCGCGGCCAGTCCATGAGCGATTTGCATGGCATAGTCAAGGGTCTTGCGCACCGCAATCGCCCCGCTGCGCAGGCGGTCTCGCAGGGTCTCACCCTCAAGCAGCTCCGACACCACGTAAGGCGAGCCCTCGCTCGTGCCAATGTCGAACACAGCCAGAATGTTGGGGTGGTTCAGGGCAGCAGTGGCCAGCGCCTCCTGCTCAAAACGGCGCATGCGGTCAGCGTCAAGAGAAAGCGCTCGCGGCAAAACCTTGATTGCCACTTCGCGCCGGAGCCGAGAGTCGCGGGCACGATAGACCTCGCCCATGCCGCCCGCGCCCAGCAGGGAGACAATTTCATAAGGCCCAAGTTTGGTGCCCGGGGTCAGATTCATCAGTGGGCGAAATTATAACCCAGGTGAGGAAGGCTTCTGGCTGCTAGCCTCTAGCTGCTGGCCAAAAAGCTAAGGGCCAGAAGCCAGAAGCTGCCGTCCTAATTCTCACTCTCCACCGGCGTTGCCTTCGGCGCGGGCAGCGCCTTCGCCGGTTTCCCCGATTTCCCGGGCGGGGCCGGAGGAACTGGCGGAACAGGAGGTGCCGCGGTTGCAACCGTTCCTTTGCGGATCTCAATCGTTCCCTTTTCGCAGTTCATCACCAGCCGCGGGCCGTTCGTTCCGATGGACCCGCTGGCACTCGATTCCTTGTCCCGATTGTCGACTTTGATCTCTTCAAAGTCGCTCTCAATCTCGCCCTGGCGCGTGCGTGCCTCCACCTTGATCGCCGTGTTCGGCGGAATCGAAACCTGCACGTCGCCCTTGCGGTTATCGATCTGAATATTCCCAGGCTTACGCAGTCCGACATCAACCGATCCGTTGGAGTCTTCCAATCGCAGATCCCCCGACAAGCCTTCGAGCGAAATGTCCTTCGACCGTGTCGTCAGGCGCATCGGCCCAATCAGCGAATCGGCGCGCAGGTCGCCGGAATCCAGATCCAGCCTGCCATCGAGGCGAGAGAATTCCATGTCGGTCCGCGAAGAATGAAAACTCACCGTCTTGCTGATACGCACCAGCCGGGTGCTCTCGTAAAACTCGCCGTTCAGATGCACCGCGCCGTCGACGTCTTCGAGCGAGACTTCATTGGTGTGCCCCTGAATCGTGATATCGCCTTTCACATGTTGCGCGCGGACCGCGCTGTGTTCAAGGCTAAGTACAGCGTTTCCCGTGAGATCGTTCAGGCTGACCTCGCCGTGCTGGTTGTTGATCTCCACGCTCCCGTTCATTCCGTTGACGGTGACCCCGCCGCGCCGGGAAACGATGACCAGATCGGTGTTGCGCGGCACGAAGATATCCATGTCGGCGGTCACCCCCTTGTCGCCAGCGCCATGGACGTTGGCGTTCAGCGTGACGACTTTGTCGGCGACGGTGATCTCGGCCTTGGTCTTGCTGTTGTAGCTGTCGGCGTCCTGCTGCTTTTCCGCGTGGACCTTTTTGCGCACCGACACTTTCATCGTCTTGCCTTCCGCCACGTTGATCGTAATCGCGCCCCGATCATCATTGACGTGGAGAGTGCTGCCCACCGGAATTTCCTGGCTCAGTTCGTCGCTGTAGTTGAACGTGGACCCGCCAAAGATCTCGTCCAGTCCTTCATCGTCGCCTAGCTGGATGTGCTCTCCGAGGTTCTTCCAGTCCACACGCGATGCCTGGGTTGCAATCAGCCCTGCGCCAATCAGGAACACCATCAGGAAAACGCCGCCCACCCCAATCCCGCGCGCCGGTTGGCCGTAGCGCTTGGCCTGTTCGTACTCAACCAGCTTCAACACACCCCACAGGATCAGCAAGGCGGGCCAGAAGCGCGCGAACAGCCTCCCCAGGCTGTGTATTTCCAGAATCCCCATCGTCCCCATCAGGAACAGCACTCCCATCAGGATCAGCACGACGGGCCCCGCAATCGATCGATGCGGACGCGGAGGCGGCGGAGTCATAGGCGTTACTGGGCTAGCCACGGTTCACCTCACTAGTTGGTGGAACTGGTGGAACGGGAGGAACCGGTGGTGACGGCGGCACCGGGGAAATTGGGCCTCCCACCGGATTTGCACCCGGCCCCGGTGACGGAATATGTCCTTCAACCGACGCGCTTCCTTGCAGCAATTTCACCGCGCCAATCACCAGCAGAATTACCGGCCAGGTGCGGCCAAAGTGCAGGTCGTCCACATGCAGGTTCTGCAGCAGGAACAAGACGCCGATGGTAAGAACCATCGCTGGACCCATCAGCCGCCGCGTGCGGCAGCGCGCACATTGGCAGCCTGAACAACACAGACCCGCCAAGCCCCAGTTACGTGCCAACATCCAGCCGCCGACGAAGATCAAAATCAATGGCCAGAAGCGGTCGAGGCCGAGTCCGAAGCCCAAGGTATGCAGCAGGAAGAGCACGCCCAGCAAAATGAGCACGATCGCACCCATCGGGATCTTGCTCGTTTCGACCCTCGCCCCGCCCCCAAAAGTTGCCGCCAGGCCGAAGGGGTCCGGTATCGGTTGCGCCATCTGGATTGCCTTCGCCGAGCGCACCGCATCAAAAATCTGGTAGACGACGAAAAAGGCTATACCGAAGCCGCAGATGACGCCCAGCGCCGACGAATGATCGCTATCGGCGGCGTTGGCCCCGGCTATGAGCATGGTCATGACCGCCAGATGCGCCAACCCCTTCGCATATTGCCCGGTGTATACGGCGCCCACGCCGAAAGGAAAGAATCCGGCAAGAATGCCGGCCACGGTCGGGTTCGGCCCGCTGCTGCCAACCGGGGGAGGCGGTGCTGGAACCTGCCCCACCGCCGCCGGGGAGGACGTTGTCGCAGGGAAGCCGCCGGAGACGAATCCAGCGGTCCCCGCCGGAACGCCTTCCATCTTCGCGCCCAGGCAATCTTCGCAATAGATCACGCCCCGCACCGGACGTGTACAGTTCGCGCACAGTGCCTTTCCGCAAGTGCGGCAATAGGCCACTGCCGACGCATCAGCATGATTGGCGCAGTTCATACAAACCTCCGATTCGTAGTCGCGGTCACCGCCACCTTCATGGCAGGAGGAGCATCCCCCGCCCCATCACGCAAAACCGGCGTGATGGGGGCCCCGGACCGCAGTGCAGCTAAAACCGGCTGATTGTATTCCTGGGAATAGTTACGATCCTGTCTCTGGTCTGGTTGTCCACTAGTATCGTTCTTGCGATTTTCCTTTTGTTCCACGGGCCCGGGCTCGGCGGGAGGGTTGGCCCGCTTCAGCTCGCGCACCTTCGATTCGATCTCGTACACAAAACGGATATTGTCGTAGTACTTCACGACTTTGATTTGCGCTTCATTGTAAGCATGCCGCAACGCCGCCGGCCGCAGGTCGACTTTCGCCACGTCCGACGCCTTCACGCCGGCGAAGTTCAGCACCAGCGAGAACGAGAAGAAGATCATCCCGAACGACATCGCAAACCGCGGCTGCCGCACAAAGGCCGCCAGGGGCGTGAAGAAGGAATCCCACCGCTCCCGCAACCGCTCTCCGAACGGAGTCGTCCTGCCGTCCGCCGTCGCTGCCAGCGGCCGCGTGCTAATGACTCCGCTGGTGGCCGCCAGAATGTTATGCACCAGATGCGCCGGAGGCTCGACCGCTTCGAGCGACCGCAGCCACTGCTGCCCCGCTTGCACGTCCGCAAACAGCGGACCGCAAATCGAGCAGACGCGCCGATGGGTCTCGAAGCCTTCCCAGCGAGCCCCGCTTAACCCTCCTTCAAGGGCGTCGCTGACCAGCGCTTCGAACTCGGTGCATTCGACCTGGGGTCCCTGACCGGCCGGGTTTTGGCCGGGGAGGTTGGGGGTCCCGTGTTTGGTTTCGTCTGCCATCAGATCACCTGCCTATATGTACGTTGTAGGAGCCGCGCAAGTTCCGCCCGTCCCCGGTTAATTCTTGACTTGACGGTCCCCTCCGGGACCCTCAAAGCCGTGGAGATTTCCCGATAGTCCATGTCCTGTAAATCCCTCAAAATCACCGCCTCCCGCAGCTCCGGAGACAGTTTCTGCAAAGCCAAATGCACCATTTCCCGAGTTTCCCGGCTCTGCACCGCGGCATCCGGAGGCAGTCCCCGGTCCGCGATCTGCTCGCTAAGTGGCTGGGCGTCCTCGCGCTCGGAGGGCGCTGAATCCAGCGAATCCGTGATCCGGTCGCCCTTGGTCTTGCGGAAGTGATCCACCAGCAGGTTGCGAGTGATGGTGGTGACCCAGGTCATAAACGCGCCCTTACCAGCGTCATAGGTGTTCAACGTCCGGTACATCCTGATGAAGACCTCCTGCGTGAGGTCCTGCGCGTTGTCGGAGTCCCCGGCGAACCGGTAGCAGACGTTGTATATCCGTCGGTGATAGCGCTGCACAATCTCTTCCCAAGCCGCGGCATCGCCCGAAACGCAGCGACGGACCAGCAATCCGACAACCTGGGCTTCTTCCAAACCAGACTCCGCAAACCGCGCTAGAACCGCCTACCGTTGTCATCCTGAGCGAAGCGAAGGACCTATGTATTTGTCCGCGCGCTGCACCGATCCTCAACAGCACAGGAGAAGTACGTTTCTGTGGGGCAGGAAGTTCCCTTGAATCATGGAGCTAGAGATTGTAGCAGGCAACTGATCACCGGGAATCACCCTCTTCAGGTTGCGTCCGCGTGAACGGCCGCGTCCAAAAGCAACGGAAGCAAAAGAGCGGCGATGGCTTTCCGATGGCTTTCCTATGACTGGGGCGGAGCTGGGAAGGCTAAGCGATCTGCGCCGGGTCCAAGTTGCGCCTGGTGCAAGAGCGGCCTCGCGAAATCCCTTCGTCGCTTTCGCCGAGGCTTGCAGCGGAATTGCGCGGCAAGCGGCTGGACGAATCCGGTCCTTGCTCAGGTTCTTGCCCCCCCAGAGCCGGTCTTTTGGAATCAAAGACTTAGCGAGAATTTTCCCGGAATTTTCGCCAGGTCTTTGAGGAATAAGGACTTATTCGTAAGGTATTTTTCTGTCAATAGCTTAGGAGGATTTCACGATTGGTTGTATCCTCTTCCGCCTAACGGAACGGGTTGCCATGGCGTCCGGAATGGAACAGCTTGTTTTGAAACGTCCTTCTATGTGGAGTATACTGTGGAATCGATTCCACATATGCAAATCGTTCAAATCGTGCTGGATAAAAAGCTGTTACACGCCGCCGACCAAGCCGCGAAGCGCGCTGGGCGAAACCGGTCCGCTCTGGTGCGCGACGCCCTGCGGGAACATCTCCGCCGGTTGGAACTGCGAGCCAGCGAAGAACGCGACCGCCAGGGCTACTCGCGGCAGTCGCCAGCCGACGCGGAAGCGCGGGGTTGGGAATCGGAGGCCACGTGGCCGGAAGAATAGCCCGAGGCCAGATAGCCCGAGGCGAGGTTCGGCTCTACCAGTTTGCCGCGGACGACAAGACGAACGACAAGACGCGACCGGCCCTCGTGCTCACCCGCAACAGCGCCATCGCGTATTTATCCACAGTCACGGTTGCGCCTGTCACTTCCACGATTCGCGGCGTGCCATCGGAAGTCGTGTTGAATGAGGAGGACGGCATGAAGTTCCCGTGCGCGGTGAACCTGCACAATGCAGTGACGGTGTCGCGACAGCGCCTGGGAAAACGCGTGGCCCAGCTTAGTGCCGCACGAATGAATGAAGTGTGCGCTGCCCTGCGGTTTTCTTTGGGGTGTGATTCAAACTATTGAATCCGTACGAGCAGTCCAAGTTCAATCGACGATAGCGACATCAAAATCTTCCCCGCCAAAGGGATCAAGTCCGCCAGCCGGTTTGACTTGGCACGGAGCAAGATCACAGCGATATTGCGTCCCGTCAAATTCTGTTGAAACTCAATTCCCTGATCAAGGGAGACAAACACCTGAAAGCCAGCATTCTCCGCCAGAGACAACAACTCTCCGTTCGTCGTGCCGGCCCAACCAGCCTCAGGCACAGTGAGGCAGTCGTACCCGGAGAGATGGTTCTTAAATTTTCTCGGAATGCACTCGTCCAGCAGGACTTTCTTCACAGTTCACTGACAACGAGTTCTTTAGCATGCTCAAGGGCGCGGATGGCGGCTTCGCGCTTCACGGTGGGAAAATCCTCAAGGAACTCGTCCAGAGTTTGTCCCCCCTCGAGGTAATCCAGCAAGGTCTGGAAGGGAACTCGAGTCCCGCTGAACACAGGGGTCCCTCCAAGGATATTGGGGTCCCTCACGATGATGCCGTTGCCCGACGCCATAGCAGGATTTCACCTTCAGTTTACCCGAGCCAACTCAGGAAAACCAACCCAGTATCTCAACAGCGGCCGCTCTGCGCTTCTCTTTGGGGTGTGATGCAAGCTAGTTGCTGGGAGCGTTTCGTCTATCCTCCGAATTTCCGTCCTACCTGTCCGAGACTACAATCCTAGGTCGGGGAGACATTTAGTATGCCATCCGTTAGGATCGGGCAACAAATTACAGGTCCGCAAAACGAAGCATATATCGTCAGCGACTTCCTCGGGCGGGGTGCGTTTGGTGAAGTTTACCGAGCAAATGGTGAGTCAACGGGTTCTGTGATCGCTGTAAAACCACTCCCTCTCGGTCAACTGTCGGATGGCGCGGGGAGAGTAGCACTGCTAAACGAGATTAAAGCCGCACAACAGATCAATCACCCCAACGTTGTGAGAGTGCTTCACGTGGACGAGGGCTCCATCGCTGAGCTCGGGCCGTACGCGTGTATGGAATATGTTTCTGGCGGTACGTTGGCGAGCGTACTAAGCGTGCAAAAACAAGCAAACGCCCAGATTGCACTTGGAAGAGCCATCGAAATGATGCTCGACATTGCGCAGGGTACCCGCGCGATCAACGAGAAGCTTATTCACCGCGATATCAAACCAGACAACATCCTTATTGAGGGGCGGACCCTAAAGATCGGAGACTTCGGGATTTCGAAGTTCATCGACGAGAGTACCCGGCTGCATACCTTTAAAGGCGGACAGCATGTCGCATACATGGCGCCGGAGGGTTGGGCGAGTGAAAAGAACACATTCAAGCTGGATATCTATGCGGTTGGCCTAGTATTCTCAGAGATCTTAACGCTGGAGCATCCACTATTACCGAAGGTCAAAGATCCAACCAACATCCTCCACTGGGAAAAGGCCCATTTGTACGAGGCCTGCCCCGATGTGCGCAGACAACGGCCTGAGCTACCCATGTCCCTCGCTCAATTGCTCTCAAGAATGGTTGCTAAGCGCCCCCAGGACCGGCCAGGATGGGACGAGATACTCAAAATATTGAGCGACCCTGCAATAGAGCCTCCAGCTAATCGTCATGTCGCAATAACGGAGGCGGTCGCGTCAGCTGTGGCAAGGCGGCAGGAGGAGGAGAGGCGACAACTCGAATCGGCTCGGAAGGCGAAGGAGGCCGAAACGCAGCGCTTGCTTTACAGTCATTCCTGCAAAGCTCTGCTGGAACGTCTTCTGCCGCCAGTTGAGCAATTCAATCGGGAATTCCAGCTGGGAAGGATCGAAATACGCGAGGAGTATGGAGTTACCTACTACAGGCTGCCGACGGGCAATTCGATCCAAGTGAGCTTCTTCGCTCCAGGACTGACCGGAATCCAGATACGTGGCGGGGTAGTCGCCGGCGGCGGATGGATTGGACTCAGGCAAGGCAGAAGCGCAAACCTGGTGCTGCTGAGAGAGAGTAATGATGATTTGTACGGCCGTTGGGTTGTTTGCGAGGTCAAACTGATGGGACTAGCGGACCCGCGGAAGATCATTGGTCGGTTTGGAATCACAGCGGAGACGGTGCAGCCGTTCGGTTTTGGCGAGTCGTTCTTCTACGATCAGATACGGTACGCCCAAGGTGGCGTCCACGTGTTCACTTATGATTTCATTGGCAACGTAGAAGACTATTTCGCCGCTCTGATAGCGGAAGGATGTAAGTAAGGCCGAGAAGTAGCTTCCACCTTTTCCTAGCATGGCCGGCTGAGTCTTTGACTACCATTTTTGCTACTTGAATATCCTCCATCGAAAACCTCGCGTTCTTGTAAGGCTAGTTTGGAATTTCGTCTCCATCGCAGCGACCCACGATATAGCTAGTTCCCATCGGCCAATCGATTTCGTTAGGTGTCCTACAATAGGGGCAAGTCACGTTCTGGGACACTTCTTTCGTTTGGTCGCTCGGGCCTTCAATCTTGATGCAGCGTCCGCAGTTTGTGCAGTTAGTTGTCTTTGTCATTATGCCGCTCCGTTCCCCTACCGCATTCTAGCGGGGGCTGGCCCATCCTTTCCGAATAAAATCTCAAATCCAGCGGCTGCCCCGTCCTTGTCCCTGCGTTCTTTGCAGGGACAGGGCGGGGAACTTGACTTGGCATCCTCAACTCATGGAGATCAAAATCCCCGCCCTGTCGCAAAAGACGCGACAAGAGCGGGGCACCCTCGAGGATTAAAATGAAGGAAAGGCTGGGCCAGCTCCCTGTATAGTGACTCAAATACCGGAGGGACGATGCGTCACCGAATTCTCCATCTGATGTGCGTCGTAGTCCTTATGACCGCCGCCAATGCGCAACAGAGCCATTGGGCCACAGCCGACGACAAAACCGCGAAGTTCATGATCGACATGGAGCGCAAGTGGGCCGAAGGCGTTTGCACGAATAATGGAGTTGTCTCTGAGTTGTTGGCCGACGATTTCCAGGGCACCAGCACTCGCGGCGAGCGCTACAACAAAGAGGATGAACTGCGCGATGAAAAAGGCCCACGCTCGGCGCACGGCTGCGCACTCGATGATGCCAGGGTGCGTTTCTTCTCTTCTTCTTCTTCTTCTTCTTCTCCTGGGGGCGAAGACGTGGCCATCATTTACGGCAGCGAGCACGCCATCGGCAAAGACAAAGCGCATCCCGACGCGAAGCAGTGCCAGGTCTGGACCGATACCTGGTTGAAGCGCAATGGTAAGTGGCAGATCGCCGCCGCGCAGGACAACAAGGTCGATTGCAAGTAGGACGGGTGGCCGTTGCGGCGGCGGCACGGCTCAACAGGTTGCGGAAAAAGTCGTTTCCAGGCGAGGACCTTGCCTCAGCGGCTAAAGCCGAATTCAAAACAAAGCACTTACCGCAGCGGTAAACCGCTGCCACCCAAAAGCTCTCGGCCGCCGGCGCAGACAGGAAGCGCCTAACACAGCGTAGCTTGCCTCCCCCAGCAAATGTTCTTACTGAGAGCTGAGAGCTGAGAGCTGACAGCTGACAGCTGAGAGCTGCTCTACGAGAACCTCACCTTCACATCCGGCCCCTTATCCAAATGAATGCTCTCAATAAACCGCACCCGTCCCGTCCGCAAAGTCAGAATCACCGAAGAAGTCCGAGTCCCTTCGCCAAAAAAGCGGACGCCTTTCAGCAGCGCGCCTTCGGTCACTCCGGTCGCGGCGAAGATCATCTGTTTCCCCGGCGCCAGGTCTTCCGCCTCGTAAATTTTGTTCTTGTCTTTGATCCCCATCTTCGCAATGCGCTCTTCCAGTTCCGGCTTGTCGATCACGAGGCGTCCCTGCATGTATCCGTTCAGGCAGCGGATCGCGGCCGCCGTAATCACGCCCTCCGGCGCGCCGCCCGATCCCATGACCGCGTGCACCCCGGTTCCGATCACCGCCGCCGCAATGCCCGCCGACAGATCGCCGTCGCCAATCAGCCGGATGCGTGCGCCCGCCTTCCGAATATCGGTGATCAGCTTCTCGTGCCGCGGACGGTCGAGCACCACTACCACCAGATCCTCCACGCCGCGATGCAATCGTCGCGCGATGTTTTTCAGGTTGACGGCCACCGGAGCGTCCAGTTCCACCGCGTTCTTGCAGGATGGTCCGACCACGATTTTTTCCATGTAACAGTCGGGAGCATGCAGCAACCCGCCCTTTTCCGAAGCCGCGAGCACCGTGATCGCCCCCGGCGCGCCCGTGGCGCAGAGGTTCGTGCCTTCGAGCGGATCGACAGCGATGTCGATATGGGGAACCTCGCGGCCGTCCGGATACGAGCCGCCGACCTGCTCCCCGATATAAAGCATGGGCGCGTCGTCGCGCTCGCCCTCGCCGATCACGATGGTGCCGCGCATCGGAACCGTGTCCATCGTCTTGCGCATGGCCTCGGTGGCCACCTGGTCGCTCAGCGGACGGTCTCCTTGGCCCATGGTGCGCGCCGACTCGATGGCCGCGTTCTCCACTACCCGCAAGAATTCGAGCGCCAGATCGCTTTCAATATTTTCCCCAAAGTTTTTCGCGCGCGGCTCAAGACGGGTTTGAGTGGCCATAAATTCCTCCTAAATAAATGCGACCTAGGAATATAGTCCCTTCGGAGCAGAGATGGAAGGGCAAGCATCACAACGTGAACAAGCTAATGTGGGGAAAATGCCAGCATCCTCGACGCAAACGGTCTGCTAATCTTTCTTCATGAGCACTGAACCCGAGGCCACTGAACCGACGTCCCCTGACCTGGCAAATGCTGAACCAGCGACCGCTGCAGCAACAACAAAGAATCGCAAGGAACCTGCCTATCTCCTTTCCGAGAAGCAAGTTGCAGAAAAAAGCGGACTCGCCCGCCATTTTCTCGACAACCGCATTCGTCTGAATGAAAACGTCCACAAAGCCGACAACTTCCTCGTCAAACGCTTTTACAACCTGGATCACAACACCTACCTGGAAGGCGCTCTGCCCGCAAAATACAAGGAATTGATGGGACTGGCTGCCTCCGCCTGTATGCGTTGCGACGACTGCATCTACTTCCACGTGATTCAGGCCTATCGCCTGGGCGTGACGCGCGCCGAGCAGGAAGAAGCGATCAATGTGGCGCTGGTGGTAGGTGGCAGCATAGTGATCCCACACATGCGGCGAGCTTATGAGTTGCTGACGGAACTCTACGGCTGATTGGGTGCCGCGTTCGTCGCGCACATGCCAAGCGAGATTCAGAACGCGTCAATCCCGGTCACGCTAGCCCCAATAATCAACGTGTGGATATCATGCGTGCCCTCGTACGTCTTCACCGATTCCAGATTCATCAGGTGCCGCATGATGGGATAATCGTCCGCCACGCCGTTTGCCCCAAGAATATCTCGCGACAGCCGCGCGCACTCGAGCGCCATCCAGACATTATTTCTTTTTGCCATCGAGATGTGCTGGTGCTGCACTCTTCCGGCATCTTTGAGGCGGCCGACTTGCAGCACGAGTAACTGCGCCTTCGTAATCTCGCTGATCATCCAGGCAAGTTTCTCTTGCACCAGTTGATGCGAGGCTATGGGCTGATCGCGGAATTGTTTCCGCAACAACGAATACTGCAGCGCGCAGTCATAACACGCCATCGCCGCGCCGACCGCGCCCCACGCGATTCCATAGCGTGCCTGGTTCAAGCACATCAGCGGAGACTTCAATCCGCCCGATCCGGGCAACAGATTCGACTCGGGGATGCGCACATCCTGCAGCGACAAGCCCGACGTCACCGACGCGCGCAGCGACCACTTCCCGTGAATGTCATCGGCCTTGAATCCAGGACGGTCGGTCTCCACCAGAAATCCACGTACTTTATCTCCCTCGTCTTCAACTTTCGCCCAGATCACCGCCACGTCGGCGATCGTTCCCGAGGTGATCCACATTTTTTCGCCGTTCAATACGTATTCTTTTCCAACTTTGCGAGCGCGCGTTCTCATGCCGCCCGGATTCGATCCGAAATCCGGTTCGGTCAATCCGAAGCAGCCGAGCTTTTCGCCTTTCTGCATGGCGGGCAGCCAGGTGTTTTTCTGCTCGTCAGTGCCGAAGGTATATATCGGATACATCACCAGCGCCGACTGCACGCTGACGAACGAGCGCACGCCGGAATCTCCGCGTTCCAGTTCCTGCGTGACCAGGCCGTATTCGACGTTCGACATACCGGCGCAGCCGTAACCGTTGAGCGACGCCCCGAAGAATCCGAGGTCAGCCATCGGCTTTACCAGTTCGCGCGGGAAGCGGCCGGCGCGGTTGCATTCCTCAATGATCGGGACGAGATTATCTTCGATGAACCTGCGCGCCGTGTCGCGCACCAGGCGCTCGTCGTCATTCAACAACGTGCCGAATTCGATGAAGTCCACACCACGAAATTTAATGGCCGGCATTAGGTCTCACCCCACATACTTGTCAGACAAGGTCAGCAGACGGCGAACGAGAAACCATTCACGTTAGCAGAGCGGCGGGGAAGTGAGCAATGCGGGGCGAGGGTGAGACGCAACTCAACTCTTCAATGTCATCAGATTTTGTCATCCTGAGCGAAGCGAAGGACCTGCTGTTCTTCGCAAAAAGCAGATCCTTCGCTTCGCGCAGGATGGCAATTTGCGAAGAGTGTAGCGATAGATCCTAACGCTTGACCTTCGGAATCCAGCGCGGCACCGATGCGCGATAGCGAGCGTATTCTTCCCCGAACTGCTTGCGTAGCGTCGGCTCCTCATAAAAAATGACAAACACGTGGGCAGTCAGCAGCATGCAGACCATGTAGACAGCGATGTGCAGTGAGTGGAACAACCACGCTTGTCCTCCGATAACGAGCGCGACTCCGATATACATCGGGTTGCGGACGAAGCGGTGCAGACCCTTGACGACGAGGATTTTGGGCGGCGCGATCGGCGCGGGCGTCCCGCCGCCAATCAGAGCGAAGCCCCAGAACGCGGTGTAGAGATAGATCGCAATCCCAATGGCGATGAGGGTAAGCGCTACCCATTCTTCAGCGCCGGTCACCGGTGCGGCATCCTGCCTTAAGCGCCAAGGCACGTAGCCGGCCACAGTCCCGGGCACGAACACGGTGAAAACCAGCGTCTTGGCGATTGCGGGAACGGCAGCGCGCACCATGAATATCTTTGGTCCGGGACTATCTTGGTCCGATGTTGTCCCGCCGTCAATCGCATCGTCCGTGCAAGCGGGGAAATCGGCAATGCCAAGAAATATCTGGTCTCCTAATCTGTTTTAATTAGAGACACCGCTTTCCCGCCCAACCGATAATATGTTGCAACCTATGGGGTGCAGGCTCTTGTGCGAGCCTGCGGGAAGCTGTCATGTCGTCCGCCAGACTTTCTATGAATCGAGCATTGTCGCTGCTGATCGGCTTCCTGGTGGTGTCCGCGATCTACCTCTACGCGTTTCCACAGGCGAATGTGCTGTATGCCGGAGTGGTGTTGCTGCACGCCCTTGCCGGTGTCGTCGCTGCAGTCTGGCTGCTGCGGTCTCTGTTTTTGCGTCAGAGTGAGCCGCTGGTTCGCGTTGGAATGGGCGTTCTGTTCCTCGGCGCAATCCCGGGACTGGTGCTGATCTACACCGGAGCGTTGCGCGCGGAGTGGACGCTCGTCTACGTGCACATCGGCGTGAGTTTTCTAGGAGCGGGTTTGATTGCCGCAGCCCGGTATCACGAATGGCTGCCTCGCCATGCTGCAATTCGAGTTGTCGCGGTGCTCGCCGTGATCGCAGTGCTGGCCCCCGTCGCCCGCTATCTCCGCGAAACGCGTTGGAACCAGCGTTCGCGCATTGCGAATCCCGCGATGCCGCCCGACAGCATGAACGGCGAAGGCGACGGCCCCAAGGGCCCATTTTTCCCCAGCTCCGCACAGGTATATGGCGGAGAAAAAATTCCCAGCCAGTTCTTCATGGAATCGGATTCCTGCAAGCGCTGCCACGAAGATATTTACAATCAGTGGAACAGCTCGGCCCACCATTTTTCATCGTTCAATAATCAGTGGTATCGCAAGTCGATCGAGTACATGCAGGACACGATCGGCACCAGGCCCTCCAAATGGTGCGGCGGATGCCATGACCCGGCCGTGCTCTACGCCGGCAAGATGGATACGCCCATCAAACAAATCGTGCACACGCCCGAAGCCCAGGCCGGACTCGGCTGCATGATGTGCCACTCCATCGCTGACGTAAAAAGCACGATGGGACAAGGCGATTTCTACCTCGAGTATCCCAAGCTGCACGAACTCGCGGCCAGCAAGAATCCTCTGGTTCGCACCGTGCATGACTTCATGATCAAACTAAATCCGGAGCCGCACCGCCGCGTATTCCTCAAGCCGTTCATGAAGCAGCAAACGGCGGAGTTCTGCTCCTCCTGCCACAAGGTGCACCTCGACGTGCCGGTCAATCACTACCGCTGGATACGCGGTTTCAACGAGTATGACAACTGGCAGGCCAGCGGCGTCTCCGGCGAGGGCGCGCGCTCATTCTATTACCCACCGAAGCCGCAGCAGTGCGCCGATTGCCACATGCCGCTCGAACGCTCCAATGACATGGGGAACATTGCCGGCAAAGTGCACTCCCACCGCTTTCCCGCTGCCAATACCGCTCTGCCCACGGCCAACGAAGACGCCGCGCAGTTGAAAGCCACCGAAGACTTCCTGACCAGCGGCGCTCTCACGGTGGATATTTTTGCGCTCTCGCCGGCAAGCGCGCCGTTAAAAACCGGAGCGGTCGCCGAACATGAACTCGCAACCACCTTCGCCGTCGGAGAAGAAGCGGAAACGAAAATCACACCCGGCGCCGCGGGTGCGCCTGCTCCCGTCACCGCTCCTCTGAATCGCGTGCAGCCTGCCGTCCGTCGCGGCGACACTGTCCGCGTGGATGTCGTGGTTCGCACCAAGCGCGTCGGACATTTTTTCCCCGGCGGCACCGTCGATGCCTACGACACCTGGCTCGAATTGAAAGGTGTCGATGACAGGGGCCAGACGATTTTCTGGAGCGGCATGGTTGAGGACAACGGCAAAGGCCCGGTCGAAAAGGGCGCGCACTTCTATCGCTCACTTCAAGTGGACGCGCACGGCAATCCGATCAACAAGCGCGACGCCTGGGCCACCCGCGCCGTCGTGTACGTGCGTCTGATTCCGCCCGGCGCCGCCGACACAGTGCACTTCCGCATGAAAGTGCCGGAGAAAACAGGCAGCAAAATTACCTTGACGGCGCGGCTCTGCTATCGCAAGTTTTCGTGGTTTAACACGCAGTTCGCGTTTGCCGGCGAACGTGACAACAGTCTAACGGGATCTGGAGCCGTGACGGCTTCGGTTACCCCCGACTACGACGATACAAAAATGGCGTTCACCGGATCGCTCCGCGGGGTTTCCGCAAAGTCGGAAAAAATTCCCGATCTCCCGATCGTCGCGGTTGCCGAAAACGAAGTAACCGTCGACGTCTTGCCCGCGAACGTCCCCGTGCCACAGCCCAAGACTCAGCTTGCGAAAGAAGACTGGCAGCGCTGGAACGATTACGGCATCGGTCTGCTGCTGCAAGGCGATCTGAAAGCGGCGCAAGCTGCCTTCGAAAAAGTCACTGAGGTAGATCCACAGAATCCCGATGGCTGGGTGAACATCGGACGCGCCGCCCTGCAGGAAGGCGACGTCGCTCGTGCCCGCAGCGTTCTTGAAAAGGCGCTAGCGCTCAGTCCCGATCTCGCCCGGGCGCACTTTTTCTATGCCGGAGTTCTGCGCCAGGAGGGCAATTACGACGGCGCGGCGCAACATCTGACGAAAGTCCTCGCTCAATACCCCCGCGACCGCGTGGCGCTGAACAACCTGGGCCGCGTTCTTTTTCTCGAGCGCAAATATGCCGAAGGCGTGAAAACTTTGCAGCAGGTGCTCGCCGTCGATCCCGAGGACTTGCAGGCGCACTACAACCTCATGCTCTGCTACAACGGCCTGGGCGACGAAAAAATGTCCAAAGAGCACCAGGCTCGTTACCTGCGCTTCAAAGCCGATGAAGCTTCGCAGGCCATCACTGGTCCCTATCGCCAGCTAAATCCCGAAGACAACAATGAACGCCAGAGCATCCACGAACACACGTCAGTCCCGCTGCCCATTTTGAACAACGCACCGGCGAAGCGCCAAACTGCAAGCGCTACCACGACCCACGTAGGGACGGACGCACTCGTCCGTCCAGCCGGGCAAAGCCCGGCAGCAGCAGGCGCCACCACGACTTCCGGGGCCCGAAGGTAATGCACTCTTCCAACAAAAATTCTCTGCCTGCAGTCTTCCGTGCCTCCGTGTCTCCGTGGTTAATCGCCCTGTCGCTAGTCGCAGCCACCCAAGCACAAACCGTCACCTTCCGCGACATCACCGCCCAAGCGGGAATCCACTTCACCCACAACAACGGAGCTTTCGGGAAAAAGTGGCTGCCCGAAACCATGGGCCCCGGCTGCGCCTTCATCGATTACGATAACGACGGTTTCCCCGACATCCTGCTCGTCAACGGACAAGACTGGCCCGGTCACGCCAAAAGCGGCGCGACCACGTTGAGGCTTTACCACAACAACCATGACGGCACGTTCACCGACGTGACGCGCAAGTCTGGCCTCGGCATTTCGCTTTTTGGGATGGGCGTCGCCGTCGGCGACTACGACAACGACGGCTTTGACGACATTTTCATTACCGCCGTCGGCCAGAGCCATCTCTTCCGCAATAACGGCAACGGCACGTTCACCGATGTCACCAAATCTGCGGGACTCTGGGGCCCAAACGAATTCTCGACCGGCGCCGCCTGGGTAGATTACGATCGCGACGGCAAACTCGATCTCGTCGTCGCCAATTATGTGCAGTGGTCCGAGCAGACCGACCTCTACTGCACCCTCGATGGCTCACACAAGTCCTACTGCACGCCCGAATCGTACAAGGGAACGTCGGCCCGCCTCTGGCACAATCTCGGCAACGGCAAGTTCGAGGACGCCACGCAGAAGGCCGGTCTTTACGATCCGACGTCGAAAGGTCTCGGCGTCGCCATTCTCGACTACAACAGCGACGGCTGGCCCGACATCCTGATCGCCAACGACACGCAGCCCAACAAGCTCTACCTGAACAAAAAGGACGGCACATTCGAAGAGCGCGCCGTCTCCGCCGGCATCGGGTTCAGTGAAGACGGCGTGGCCCGCGCCGGCATGGGCGTTGATGCCGCGGATTACGACCGCTCCGGCAACGCCAGCCTGGTCATCACGAATTTCTCCAACCAGATGCTCTCGCTCTACCACAACGAAGGCAACGGCCTGTTCGTGGATGAAGCTCCGCGCTCGGAGGTCGGCCGCGCGACTTTGCTGACGCTCGGCTTCGGCTGCTTCTTCTTCGACTACGATAATGACGGTTGGCAAGACATCTTCGTCGCCGACGGCCACATCGAAGATCAGATCGAGACGGTGCAGAAGCGCGTCAGCTACGCCGAGCCGCCGCACTTATTCCGTAACCTCGGCAACGGGAAATTTGAGGAGGTTACGACGAGAGTTACGGACAAAGTCGGGAGCGCTTTCGCCGCTCCGAAAGTCGCGCGCGGCGCGGCCTACGCCGACATCAATAACGACGGCGCCCTTGACGTCCTCGTCATGACCAACGGCGGCCCGCCGCATCTCTATCTCAACCAGGGCGGCACGAACCAGAGCTTGCGCATAAAACTCGTTGGGACAAAATCGAACCGCGACGGCATCGGCTCTGTAGTGCGGGTCAGCGCCGGAGCCGACAAGCAGTGGCTCACCGTGAAGACCGGTTCCAGCTATCTTTCGCAGAGCGAACTGGTGCTGACCTTCGGCATGGGATCGAAAACCAAAGCCGATACGATCGAAATCGACTGGCCCAGCGGGCAAGTGGACAAGCTTTCAAACATCGCGACCGGACAGACGGTGACGCTTCAGGAAGCGAAAGGTGTGATCGGGTCGCGGCCGTATGGCCAGAAGTGATTCGCGGTTCTTCGCCCACCTTGGCCCTCAGATAGAATTGTTGCCGAACCCCGATGGCCAAGCCGCTCAGCATCGCGCTCATCTCCACTTTTCTTCTTGCGCTGCTCGTCGCGCTGCTGGCCGCGAACGGGCCCGCCAATAATCCTCAGGAAGCGGCCCGCCTCAACAACATTGGCGTCGCCTATATGAACCAGCAGCTCTTTGAGAAAGCTTTGAAGGCGTTCGAGGAAGCGGCTGCCAATGATCCGGCGTTAGAAGTGACTATCGTCAATCGCGGCGTGGCCCTCCTCAACCTGCAGCGACTCGACGAGGCGAAGGCGCTTCTGGAGAAAGCCGTCAAAAGCAATCCCAAAGATGCCCACGCCTGGTACAACCTCGGCCTCTATTACAAGAACTCCTCGGACGCAGGTGCCGCCGTCGATGCGTTCCGCCGCGTTACTGAAATTGACGGGAACGACGCCGATACCTGGTACTTCCTCGGATCGACTTACGCGCAACTCAAACAATTTCCAGAAGCGATCGCTGCCTTCGAGCACGCCTTAAAGCTCGACGCGCACCACGCCTCCGCACAGTTCGGACTGGCACGGGCCTATCAGCAATCCGGCCAAGCCGATCCCGCCCACGAAGCAATGAAGAAATTCCAGTACATCACGCAGAACAAGCTGGGCGCGCCCATCAGCCTGTCGTATGGCGAACAGGGAAAGTATTCGCGCGCGGAGGAATCGCCGGTGGCGGTGGAGAAAGTTCCGCCGCAGATTCCGGTTAGGTTTGTGGATGTAACGGGGGAGGCGGGACTAAGCTCGAGCCCTCCCGCTGCGCCCGGGGGTGATCCGGCACTCGGTCCCGGCGCGTGCTTTCTCGATTACGATAACGACGGTCAGATCGACGTGCTGCTTGCCGACAACGGCCCCGAAGGTGGACTCACCCTTTTTCACAACAGAGGCAATGGCAGATTCGAGGATGTCACGAAAAAGGCTGGACTTGATCCTGCATTGCACGGGGTAGGATGCACGGCAGGCGATTACGATAACGACGGCGCTGTTGACATTGCACTTACTACCTCCGCGGGCTGGGTGGTCCTGCTCCACAACGAGAAAAACGCTTCATTCAAAGATGTTTCGGTCGCAGCTGGTCTGCGGCCACCGCCCCTCTCAAGTCCGGAACCAGGCGCTGCTATCGGATCTATCGGAGCCGCCGGGGTTGCCTTCATCGACTACGACCATGATGGAGATCTGGACCTCTACGTCACGCACGTTACTCCAATACACTGTGGCGCTGAACAAACAAGGGCGTCCGACATCAAGCAACCCGATTCTCCTCTCCCCGACCTGTGCCAGCGGCCCGCAAATGAGATGTGGCGCAACAACGGCAACGGGACATTCACGGATGTGACAGAGGAGAGGGGCTTATCGGCGCCTGCGTTCAGTGCGTCCGCGGTCGGCACAGATTACAACAACGATCGTGCTGTGGATATCGTTTCCACAGGGTGGCACGGACCACCAACAATCTTTGAGAATCCTCGCGAAGGAAAGTTCCCAGCGCGGCAGCCATGGGCTGCCGCAAGTTGGAATCGAACCGTTGGCGTTGCCGTGTTCGACTTTAACCACGACGGCTGGATGGACTTCGCATTTACTCACTGGGGTGCGCCCGGCATAAGCCTCTGGCAAAACGATCAGGGTAAAACCTTCGATAAGGTTCCACTGCCCAAAGTCGATTGGGTCCGTGCCTACGGCATCGCCGCCATCGACTACGACAACGACGGCTGGGTAGATCTCGTCGCTGTCGGCGAGACGAAAGATGGCAAGGGCGAAGTCCGCCTCTTTCGCAATCTCGGCCCCGACGGCTTCAAAGACGTCACCGTCGAAACAGGACTCGACAAAATTCAACTCAAAGAGCCGCGTGCCATCATCGTTGGAGACTACGACAACGACGGAGCTGCCGATCTTCTGATCACGCAAAATCACGGCCCCGCCGTGCTGCTCCACAACGAAGGCGGCAACAAGAACAACTCGCTTCGCCTCGCCCTCAAAGGCCTGAACGATAACAAAAGCGCCATCGGCACGAAGGTGGAAGTCTTTTCCGCTGGCCTGCGGCAGAAGTTCGAAGTGTATGGCTCGTCCGGCTACCTCGGACAGAACTCGCCCTACCTGACCATCGGTCTCGGGCAATCGAAAGTTGCCGACGTCGTCCGCCTGTTGTGGCCGACTGGCGTTCTGCAGGATGAAATCGAAGTTGCTGCCAACAAGTTGCAGAACATCCAGGAAATCGACCGCCGCGGCAGTTCCTGTCCGACATTGTTCGCTTGGGACGGTCACGAATATGAGTTGGTCGGCGACATGCTCGGCGCGGGCGTCGTCGGACACTGGATCGCGGCGAGCGGAAACAAAATCGAACGCGATATTCCCCGTCCGACCGAAGCCATCAAGCTCGACCGCAGCTCGCTGCACGAAAAAGATGGCAAGCTAAGTTTCCGCTTCATGGAACCGCTCGAAGAATCCGTGTACCTCGATCAGGTGCAATTGCTGGCCGTCGATCATCCCGCCGGAGTCGATGTCTATCCCAACGAATATTTCGCCAGCAATCCGCCATACCCGCCGTTCAAGGTGGTGTTCAGCAACAATAACGATGCGCGTCCGCCTGCCGGTGCATGGGACGAACACGGCCATGACGTGCTCCCCGATTTACTCGCGCATCGCTATATCGGCGACTTCAAAGTGCTTTCGTTCATGGGATTCACCGAGCCGCACAGCCTGGAACTTGATCTCGGCGAGCCCTACCGCGGCGGTCCGCTGTGGCTGCTGCTGCATGGCGAGATCGAGTATTTCTCCGCGACGAGCATGTACGCTGCCGATCAAGCGCACCTGCGGCCGTTTGCGCCTTATGTGGAAGCGCTCGTCTCGACCGGAAACGACGCGAGAGAAAAGTGGGTCCGCGTCGTCGATGACATGGGATTCCCGGCGGGCGGCGCGCGCACCATGACCGCCGACCTCACTGGCAAGCTTCCGCCGGGCACGCGGCGCATTCGCATCACCACCAATTTGCAGATTTATTGGGACAACATCCTAATCAGTCGAACGAAGCAGGATGAGAAGGCCCGCCTGACGCCCGTGCCGCTCTCACGCGCCGACCTGAATTTCCACGGATTCCCGCTGAAGATCGAAGACCAGCCGCCGGGCAACGTGAAATATATTTACGAAAAGACCAGCGCCACCGGCCCATATACGCGGCCCGCCGGCGCGTATACACGCTACGGCGATGTGCGGCCGCTGCTCGACTCGATCGACGATAAGTTTGTCGTCTTCGGATCGGGCGATGAAGTTGCGCTCGATTTCGATCCGGTGCCGCTGCCCGCGTTGCCGCGTGGCTGGGTGCGCGACTATTTCTTCGTCGCCAACGGATACGAAAAGGATATGGACTTCTACGCCTACCGCGGCGATACGGTCGAACCTCTGCCATTCCGCGAGATGGAGACGTATCCGTATCCCGGCAAGTCGTTTCCGTCCGATGCCGAGCACCTGAATTACTTGCTGGAATACAACACCCGATTTATGTCGGGGAATGAAGCGAGCGGATATTCGTTCCAATACCCCAAGTGATGCCAGTGCTGAATTCGCCGGCTTCCACTAAAACTCACAAGAAATCGTTTTAATCCACAGGCTTTTTTCGTTGACAGAATATCCCTTGCGTATAGAATTCGAGAGGAATTTGTGGAACTGCGGCGGGGGAGATCCCTTTTCGACCCCGCGAGCCACGAATGGCCCTCCCCCGACCCCGTTATCTCCGCAGGATAATGGGGTTTAATTTTGAGATGGTGAATGAGCTCTACTGCCCGCCCGCCCGCTGACACCCTTCGATTGCGGCGCTCGCTCACGCTTTGGGATCTGATTCTGTACGGTGTGATCGTCATTCAGCCGGTCGCGCCCATGTCGGTGTTTGGAGTACTCAGCGACCGCGGGCGTGGGCACGTGGTTACGACCATCCTGATCGCCATGGTGGCGATGCTGTTTACCGCCATCAGCTATGGCCGCATGGCACGCGCCTATCCCAGCGCCGGCTCCGCGTTCACCTACGTCGGCCAGGAAATCAATCCCGCGCTCGGTTACGTCACGGGCTGGAGCATGGTGATGGATTACATGCTCAATCCGATCATCTGCACCATCTGGTGCAGCCAGCAGGCGCACGTGTTTGCTCCCGGCGTGGCGTACTGGGCGTGGGCAGTCTTCTTTGCGGCGGTGTTTACGCTTTTGAACGTCCAGGGAGTGAAAACCTCAGCGCGAGTGAACTCGGCGCTGGCGGCGGCGATGGGCGTGGTGATTGCAATCTTCTTCGTGGTCGCGGCGCGCTACATCTTTGGGCATCCCCACGATGGCGCAGGCTTCTATACTCGTCCCTTTTACGACCCGAGCCTGTGGAACACGAAAGCCGTGCTCAGTGGAACGTCGATCGCGGTGCTCACCTACATTGGTTTCGACGGCATCTCGACGCTCTCGGAAGAAGCGGAAAACCCGCGCCGCAATATTCTGCTGGCAACGGTGCTGACCTGCCTGGTGATCGGCATTCTGTCTGCGGTTGAGGTCTATGTGGCGCAGTTGATCTGGCCCGCATCGCAGCCTTTTCCGGACGTCGACACGGCCTTTGTTCACGTCGCCGGTCGCGCCTGGAAGCCGATGTTTGGCATTATCGGATTCACCCTGCTGGTGGCCAACTTCGGATCGGGCATGGGCGCGCAGATTGGCGCTGCCCGCCTGCTCTACGGTATGGGACGAAGCAACGCACTGCCAAAGTCTTTTTTCGGAGTGGTGGACGCGAAGCATCGAGTGCCGCGGAATAATGTTTTGTTTGTGGGTGCAACTGCGCTGGTTGGCGCGTTTGTAATGAGTTACGGTCTTGGCGCCGAGATGCTCAATTTCGGCGCGCTCATCGCCTTCATGGGCGTGAATGCTGCAGCCTTTATACGCTATGTAGTGCGCGATCAGAAAAGGTCGCTGTCGTTTGTGCTGCCACCGGTCTTCGGCTTCGTGATTTGCCTCCTGCTCTGGCTGAGCCTCAGTACTCCCGCCAAGATCGCCGGCACCATCTGGATGGCAGCGGGCATCGCCTTCGGCGCATGGAAGACGCGTGGCTTTCGCGGAGATTTGGTCAACTTCGATCTCCCCGCTGAGGATTGAGGGAGGTTTTGTCATCACTCGCTTCGCTCGGGATGACAACTCATGGAAAAGTTTTGAACCTGGTTTTGCGCCTAAAAGTGCGCCGCAACATTTCCGCGGATCACCACGACTGACGCCGCCGGCAGATCGTAAAGCGTCTCCCCGGCCCCGTTCTGTTGCGAACGCAGGATAGGCCCGTCGGGATCAGCAGTTCCATTTGTGTAGGGAACAACCGTGGGGGCAGCAGCTGTTTCGGCATGCGCCATGAAGCGCGTCCGTGCCGGATTCCACTTGTACTGCGCGCTGCCAAAAGTTGCGATCTCAACTGGGCCGGCAAACCCTGCGGCCGAATCGGCAGTCGCGCGAAACGCGATGCGGACGCGGTGAGAGTTCAGTTGATCGCGATTGACGACCAGCAACGACCATTCTCCATCGGGCCGTTTCAATGCGTAGGCGGTGACCAGCGCACGGCCGGCACCGTCGTCGATATCGGATTTCGCCGAATAGACCTGATGTTCTCCGCCGCCAGGCTGCGCCCACTCCAAGTTGATGAGTTGAGCAATGAAGAATTGCGCCAGGGGTTGCTGAATTTTGTAGGAAGCGTCAACCGTGAACATACCGAAGGTGCCCGGAGAGTTGTTGCAGCCCGGTTCCATCTGCAAGGGCAAATAGTGGAAGAAATAAACGCCCTTGCCTCCCGCGTCGAGCAGCGATCCAATATAGTCCGCCAGCCACAGGCCGGAAAAAATGTCCTGGTAGGTTTCGCTGGCACCCGAAGAGAGATTCCCCTCGGTCACGAACATCGGTAGGTCGGCGGGCACGCCGTCCTCATGCCACACCTGCATGATGTGGCGGATGAGTTCGGGCTCGTCATAGAGAACGCCCCACGGAGTTTTGCAGGGATCGTAGGGATAGTGCTCGAACGAGAAAAAGGCGAGATCCTTCATGCGGCCGTGCTGCCTGAGATAGTCGATGAAGCGCGCCGTCCAGGAGACTCGGCCTTTGGCGTCGGGCCAGACTTCGATGTCCTGGTTGACACCCTGAAAAGAAGGGCCGCCCAGTTTGAGCGTGGGGTCCAGTCGATGAAGCGCACTCGCCCACTGCACATAGAGCGCGGCGTAATCCTCGGGGAGCATGTACTGTCCGTCGGCCTCCTCGCCCATCTCCACGTAGGAGATCGGATAGTGGCGGTGCTCCAGGTAGGCGATCTCGGCAGCCGCATTGTCGGGAGTGTCGTAGAGCAACGCGACCGGCACCATCGCGGGCAGTCCGCGGGTGACGCCGCTGGTGAAGAAAAGGTCAAAGCCCACCTGGGCCTGGCGAGTGGACTCAAGATCCGAGGCAGCATGCCAAGGATCGACGGAGGAGCAATAGGTAGTCGTCTGCTCCTGATCGGCTGTGTGTCGCAGCGAGTCGTGGAAGGCGCCGTCTTCAGTAGTGGTTCCGAGATAAAGTTCGCGGATGGAGTAGCCAACGCAGTTGCGGGGATCGGCGGGGCCGTCGGCATCGCAGCTGTTCGAAGACTCGGTCATCCAGATGCGAACAAAACGCACACTAATACTGACTGCAGCTGCGACGAGCCGAACCGTTTCAGTGCGGCCCTTGCCGGTGCTGACATTACCCTGCCGGAAGGTTTGCCAGACGCCGCGGGTGGGCGATTTAATGGGATCGTCGCCGGTCCAATACTGGACGAGGTAGTGCGTGGCATAGGGCTCGCCCCACGCGATGCGAATGCTGTTAACGGGCTGCGGCTGCGCCAGATCGAGGACGATCCACTGCGGATGAAGGGCGTCACTTTCGCCGGTGAAAGGTTGCGTGAGATAGGGATTGCTCTTCCAGAAAGTGTTGAGGTCACCGTCGGTGAGGCGGGAGAACCCGGCGTTCGCCGTACCGTCGTTGCGGGTAAAACCGCGACGAGGCAGCGCATACCCGTAGGAATAGCGAATACTTTCAGTGGGAACCGCAGCACCGGTGAAATAGCCTTTGCCTGCGGGATCACTCCAGTTTCCCTGGGGGTTCCAGTGCCAGGTCTCGACAGCCAGTTCGGTATTCTGGCGGTAAGATACCGTCTGCCATCCCGAGGACAGCGTTGCCTGCAACGAAGGTGGAAGCAGATCTTTATCGATGGCGTCGGCGGGAATGCGGTCAACGCCGGCGCCCAGGGTTTCGCTGGGGACGAAGTGGTTGGTGGAGTGCGAGACGTCAACCGTGATGGTTTGGGCAGCGGCGAAGAAACTGAAAATCGTGACGACGGCAAGAACAGTGGGCGGAATCTTCACGCGAACGCCTCCTGGAGCCCAAAAGAGTTTCGACTGTTAAAACGATTGAATTATAGGCGGCTAGCCGCCTGCTCATCCAGTGAATGGGCGAGCTGCGTCCTTGCAAACGCAGTTCCGTTTCCGCCGCGAATTAAAGCGAGGCAACGCTAGTTTATAATCATCAATTCCGGCTTCCAGCGTGGAGCAATCCTCCTGGGACGGGGCCAGTCCCTGTCTCTACAGATGGAGTTATCTAACCATGATTCGACAGCTTCAAAATGCAGGGCCAACCCTGAAGATCATCCTGGGCGCAATGCTCGTCATTATCTGTGCCTCGATGGCGATCACGCTGATTCCCGGCGGCATCGGCTCCAGCCTCGGCATTGGCGCGCCTCCGGCCGGAGTACTGGCCACGATTGGCGACCAAACCGTGACCGTGCCCGAGGTGCAACGCGAGGCCAGGATCATGATCCGGCAGCAGTTTCCCAAAGGCGGGCCGCAGGCCAGCATGCTGTTGCCCTATTTCGCCCGTCAGGCCGCCGAGCGCCTCATCAGTGAGAAGACTCAGGTTGCCGAGGCGCACCGCCTGGGCTTGCGCGTCAGCGACGACGAACTGCGCGAAGAACTCCAGCACGGGCCGCTTGCCCCAACGCTCTTTCCCGACGGCAAGTTCATTGGACAGGAAGAGTACGAAAACCTCCTACAGCGCAACGACCTGACAGTTCCGATGTTTGAAGCGCAGGTCAAGGAAGACATCCTTACACGCAAGTTGCGCGCCCTGGTTTCAGGCAGCGCCTTCGTGGGAGACACCGAAGTTCGCGATGAATTCAACCGTCGCAACACCAAAGTGAAGTTCGAATATGCCGTGATTACTCAGGCCGACATCCTGAAGGGGCTGCACCCCACCGATGAGGAACTGAAGGCTTTCTACGACCGCAACAAGGCCACCTACAACAACTCCATCCCCGAGAAGCGGCGGATCGAGTACGTGGTCGTGGATAGCGCCAAAATCGCGGGGGCTACGACGGTGACGGATCAGGACCTGCAGGCGTATTACGATCAGCATCGCGACGAGTACCGTTTCCCCGAGAAGGTAAAGGTTAGCCAGATCCAATTTAAATTGCCCCTCGGCCCCGGGGGGAAGGTCGACGAAAAGGGTGTGGAAGAAGTTCGGAAGAGAGCCGTGGACGCCTTGAAAGAGGTCAAGGCAGGCGGAGACTTTGCCAAGTTAGCACAGAAGTACTCAGACGACACGACCGCACAGAGCGGCGGCGAGATCGGCTGGATCGGTCGGCGGCAGGCCGATGCTGAATTTGAGAAGGTCGCGTTTTCTCTACCTAAAGGACAAACCAGCGACCTTGTTCGGACCGGTAGTGCCTTTCACATCATCCGCGTTGAAGACAAGCAGGAAGCTCACGTGAAGACTCTGACCGAGGTGAAGAGCGAAATTGAAGAGAAAGTGAAGCAAGGGAAGACGGCGCGTGCCACCGAATCCGCAGCGAACGCCCTGCTCAGCCAGGCGCGTACCGACGGATTCGACAAGGCAGCGGCCGCTAAAGGTCTGGCCGCGGTCACTACCGACTTTTTCGGCCGAACCGATAACTTGCCCGGGCTGGCGGCGAATCCGCAGTTTATGGAGGCCGTCTTCAACGAAACCGAGAAGGCCCCACCCGATTTGGTGCAGGTCCCGCAAGGTTACGTAGTTTTCCAACTGCTCGCGATTAAGCCCCCGGCTACGCCAACGTTCGAAGAGATTCGTTCGCGGGTGGAGAGCGAATTCAAGAACGAGCGCGCCGGTTTTCTGCTGCACCAGAAAACTCAGGAACTCTCCGACCGAGCCAAGGCTGGCCACGATTTGAAAAAAGCCGCCAAGGATCTGGGTGCGACGGTGAAGACGAGCGACCTTGTTCTGCCCGATGGGCAGGTTCCCGACATCGGCTCGATGTCCAGCGCGAGTGCGATCTTTTCCCTGAAGCCCGGCGAGATTAGCGGTCCGATCACCGCCGGCGGCAATGGCGTGGTCGCTCAGCTTCTGGAGAAACAGCCGCCGACGGATCAGGAGTTCGCCGAGAAGAAGGACGGGATCCGTCAATCGCTCCTCGAAGCCAAGCAGAACGATTTGTTCGGGCTCTTCGTTACGAACCTGCGCCGGGACATGGAAAAGTCCAAACAGCTCAAGGTCAATCAGGAAGAGATGAAGAATCTGACCCGCCAAGGTGGGGAAGAAGGTTCGTAGCGTAGAAGTTCTCAGTTCCCAGTTCTCAGTCGGTGCTGCGAACTGATAATTACTCACTGAGAACTGAGAACCGACTATTGAGAACTGATTCTGAATGCCATTCCCGCGCGCCAGCGGAATTCTGCTTCATCCAACCTCGCTGCCTTCGCGCGGCGGGATCGGCGACTTTGGTCCGTCGGCATATGCGTTCGCGGATTTTCTTGCCTCCGCGCGTCAGGGTCTGTGGCAGGTATTGCCTCTCGGCCCGCTCGGGTTCGGGAACTCGCCCTATTCCTCCACGTCCGCCTTTGCCGGAAATCCGCTACTGATCAGCTTGGAGCGGCTCGCCGAGCGCGGCTGGATTGACCACGGTCGAGTCGACACTCTGGCCGGCGGAGCCGAACCCGTGGATTATCCCGCCGTCTTCCACCAAAAGCTGCCGCTGTTGTTTGAGGCGGCGCACAATTTTTTACGCTCCGCCGCACCGAGCGGCCGCTCCCGTTACGAGAATTTTTGCCGCCAGAATCACTGGTGGCTCGATGACTTCGTTCTCTTCGATGGTTTGCGGGCGCGTTTCAAGCTGGAAAGCTGGAACCGCTGGCCGCGCGAGCTTACTCATCGCGATCCCGCAGCGATCGAGAAGGCGCATGCGGAAATGCTCGACGATCTGGATGTCCGCCGTGCCGTGCAGTTTTTTTTCTTCGAACAATGGCAGGCGCTTCGAGCCTATTGCGCGCAACAAAAGATTTGCGTGGCGGGCGACGTCGCGATCTTCGTGAATTTCGATAGCGCCGATGTGTGGACCCACCCCGGTCTGTTTCGCCTGAACTCCGAACTTGATCCCGAAGTCGTCGCCGGCGTGCCCCCGGATTTCTTCAGCAAAGACGGCCAGCGCTGGGGGCATCCTCTTTATCGCTGGGACGTGATGGAAGAGCAGGGATATTCCTGGTGGATCGACCGGATGCGCTGGGCCACGCACAATTTTGACTACATCCGGCTCGATCATTTCCGCGGGTTCTCGCAGTACTGGGAGATTCCCGCAAGCGAGCCCACCGCGATTCACGGGCGCTGGGTCGATGGCCCGAAAGACGATCTGTTCGTGAAGCTGCGCGAAGCCCTGGGTGGGCTCCCATTCTTCGCCGAGGATCTTGGTTACATCACGCCCGACGTACATGCGCTCCGCGAACGCCTCAAGATTCCCGGCATGGCGGTGCTGCAATTTGGTTTCGGCGACGTCGGCGCGCACGCTCATCTGCCACACACTTTCACAACCGAGAAGGTGGTATACACGGGCACGCACGACAACGATACCCTGCTCGGCTGGTGGGCATCGGGCGCAACCGAACATGAACGCCAGCAGGTGCAAGCGTACCTGGGCCGATGTGAAGATGGCATCAACTGGGCGATGATTCGCGCCGCCTCCAATTCCGTCGCCAGTCTTTGTGTGGTGCCGCTGCAGGATGCGCTGGGGCTGGCAAGCGATGCGCGTATGAATGTTCCCAGCCGCGAATGCGGGAACTGGCGCTGGCGTTTTGACGCCGAGTCGCTGCGCCCGGAGTTGGCAAGAAAACTGGCCACGCTCGCGGAAGTTTCCGACCGGCTTCCGCAGCCCCTGCGAGAGACCGCCAATGAAGAGTGGGTGGCCTGAGTAGTGTATTCTCGCTTTCGAACAAATTGATCAAACCTACTGGAGTACAACGCCGTGACCGAGCCCGTCGAGCCCATTATTCGCGCCCAGGCTGTCGAAAAGTTCTACGAGCAGCCGGATGGGAACCGAATTGAAGTCATTGCGCCCGTCGATCTCGACGTCGAGCCCGGCAAAATTATCACCTTGCTCGGCCCCTCCGGCTGTGGCAAGTCCACCCTGCTGCGGATTCTGACCGGACTCAGCAAGCCTTCGTCGGGCGAAGTCCTATGGCATGGGCGTCCCGTTACAGCGCAGAACACGGGTGTGGCCATCGTCTTCCAAAGTTTTGCTTTGTTCCCCTGGCTGACCGTGCTCGACAACGTCGAAGCTCCTCTCGAAGCTCGCGGCGTGCCCGCTATGGAGCGTCACAAACGTGCCTTGCGGATTCTCGACACCGTCGGCTTGGATGGTTTCGAGAGCGCCTACCCGAAAGAGCTTTCCGGCGGTATGAAGCAGCGCGTCGGCTTCGCGCGCGCGCTGGTGGTGGAGCCCGAAGTCCTGTTCATGGATGAGCCTTTCTCCGCGCTCGACGTACTGACGGCGGAAAACCTGCGCAACGAATTGCTCGAGCTCTGGATCAGCAAGAAGATGCCGACCAGCGCTATTTTCATCGTCACCCACAATATCGAAGAAGCGGTGCTGCTGGCCGATCGTGTGATCGTGCTGGGAAGAAATCCGGCTTGGGTGCGCGCCGATTTTCCCATCGAACTGCCTCACCCGCGCGATCGCAAATCGCCGCGCTTTGTCGAACTGGTGGACTACATCTACAAGATCATGACGCAGCCCCAACTCGCCCTGGCTCTGCCCGGCGCGGGAGCAGTCGCGGAAAAGCCGGAGCGTCAGAAATACCAGATGATTCCGCACGCACGCGTCGGGGGTATCGCCGGCCTGCTCGAACTGCTGCAGGACCGTGGCGGAAAGGAATATCTCCATCGGCTCGCCGAAGTCCTCATCATGGACGCCGAAGACCTGCTCCCGATCATCGAGGCTTCGGTCCTGCTCGGCTTCGCCACCTTGAAGGAAGGCGATGTTCAAATTACCGTCGAGGGCACGCGCTTTGCGGAAGCCGACATCCTCACCCGCAAGGTACTTTTCCGCCAGGCAGCCCTGAAACACATCGTGATCCTGCAACAGATCGACAGCATCCTGCACGCCAAGAGGGATCACTCGATTCCAGAAGAATTTTTCTATGACATCCTCGACGAGCACTTCAGCCAGGATGAAGTGGAGCGGCAATTCGATACCGCCATGAACTGGGGCCGCTACGCTGAGATTTTCGACTTCGATCGCGAATCACATCGGCTAATCCTCGCCGAACCCGTCGGAGAGCCGCATCCGCCAACTATCACTCCGGTGCAGTCGTGACGCGTCCGGAACGAATCGTTTTTCGGCCACTAGTTCGCATCTGGTCGGTGTTGCCGCGTGCAAGCGCGTCGAGCCTGCCTGATCTCATCATGTTTTCCGGTGGGCTGGCGCTTTTCTATGGCATCGTGCAAGTCGGACGCAACTGGCTCGGCCCTTTCAAACCGCAGGTTGAGATCAGCCGCAGCGTCGGCGTGCTCCCGGTCTACGCCGGATACTCGCTGTTACGCATCGCGCTCGCTTATGTGCTGAGCCTGCTCTTCGCGGTCACCTACGGATACATCGCCGCCTACCGCCCGCGGGCCGAACGCTTCATGATTCCGCTGCTCGACGTTCTGCAATCCATCCCGGTCCTGAGCTTCCTTCCGGGCGTGATGCTGGCCATGGCCGCGCTTTTTCCGGGACGCCAACTGGGCGTCGAGTTGGGCGCGGTCCTGCTCATTTTTACCGGACAGGTCTGGAACATGGCCTTCAGTTTTTATGCATCGCTGAAAAGTATTCCGCGCGAGATGCGGGAAGCGGCCACGATCTACCGTTTCAACTGGTGGCAGCGCTTCCTTCAGATCGAATTGCCCTTCGCGACCATCGGCCTCGTCTGGAATTCCATGATGTCGGTCGCCGGAGCCTGGTTCTTTCTGATGGCGTGCGAGCAATTTGGTGACTTCCGCCTGCCCGGTCTCGGCTCTTATCTCCAGACCGCCGCGGACAATGGCGATACTCGCTCCATTCTCCTCGGCATTCTCACCATGGTGGCTGTGATTGTGCTGATCGACCAGTTCGTATGGCGTCCCGTGATCGCCTGGGCGGAAAAATTCAAGATGGAGCAAGTCGAAAGCGCGAGCACCCCAACTTCCTGGGTACTCGATTTTCTCCGGCGCTCCCGTGGCGTCGCGCTCTTCCGTAAGCGGGCAGTTCGTCCCCTCCGCGAACAGATGGTGCATTACTTTGCGCGGCGGCAGGAGGTTCGCGCCGAATCCGCAGGTGAGAACCAGGCGGGGTTGTGGCTCTGGCGAGTCGTGGGCATCGCCGTTCTCGGCGCGATCGGCTACGCCGTGGTGCGCGTCATTATGATCTTGACCGGACTGCAAGGATCCGAATTTCACCAGATCGGCATCGGCCTTCTGGCAACTTGGCTGCGCGTGAATCTTGCGCTTGTACTCGGCGCACTCTGGACGATCCCGGTCGGTGTCGCCATCGGATTCAACCCGCGCTTGGCGCGCATCGCGCAGCCGCTCGCGCAGATTGCCGCCTCCGTTCCGGCGACGGCGTTGTTTCCGGTTGTCCTGCTCGTCCTGATTCGCCTCGGCGGAGGTCTGGGATTCGGCTCGATCGTTTTGCTGCTGCTCGGTACGCAATGGTACATCCTGTTCAACGTGATCGCCGGCGCTATCGCGATACCCACCGATTTGAAAGAAGCCGCCAGCGTGTTCAACATCCGCGGCTGGGAGCGCTGGCGCAAACTGATTCTGCCCGGGATCTTTCCGTTTCTGGTTACCGGAATGATCACGGCCTCCGGTGGCGCGTGGAACGCCAGCATCGTAGCCGAGTATTTCCATTTCAAAGGCCAGACCTATTCAACCGTGGGCGTCGGTGCCATGATTTCCGCCGCCACCGATGCCAAGAATTTCAATCTGCTGCTTGCCAGCACGATCGCATTGGCCGCTGTGGTAGTTACCACGAACCGCCTGGTTTGGCGGCGTCTCTATCGTCTCGCCGAGACGCGCTTCAAGCTCGAAGGCTAACGCGCTGCGCCGGGCCTTAGCCGGCACACTTGCACCGCATCCGCTAGCGCACCCGCCAACTCGTCTCCCAAGGATTTCAGTTCTTCCGGCCGCATCCGCTTCTGCATGGCCTCGAATAGCTGTCGCTCTTCCTTGCGGATGTGCTCAGAGAGCAACTTCGCGAATGCTTCCAGTTCGCCTTGATTCATCGTGCCCTGCTCAGCTCGACCAAAATATTCCCGCAATCGGTCGTGGTCGTCGCTGAGTTCCGCCACCAGCGAGGCGAGCTCGGGAAAACGACGGGCCGCTGGAAACAACACCTTTTCTTCTGCCGCGAAATGGAACTTAACTTCGTTCGCGTAGTGCTGGTGCACTTCCGGTTGCCACTGGCCGGGATCCGCGAAGCCCGTTTGCAGCGCCCGCTCCAGTCGTACACAGAGCGCCAGCGCGTGCTGGTGTTGATGAGAAAGCGGGACCAGGCTCGGGTCGCGCAGCATGGATCTATTATCGTCTACGCCCTTGATTTACAGTCCATTCTTGCGGAACAATTCCGCCGGATCGAACGTACCTCAACAACGAGGGAGTCGCTTGTCTCGAGATCCAAAATGTCTCAATCGCAGGTCTCTCTATGATCGCGCGAGGCCTTTATGCGCCGATTGAAACTCGTCTTGCTTGTTCTCGCCAGCGGACTCTGCCTGGGCCAGGAGCCCATACGGGTCAACGTTAAGCTGGTGAACGTGGCTTTTTCGGCACGCGATTCTCGCGGCGCACTGGTGAACAGTCTCGCAAGAGACGACGTCGAGGTCTTCGAAGATGCTGTCCCGCAGAAGGTGTCGTTCTTTGCCCGTAGTGTCGATGTCCCTCTGACGTTGGGATTGATCGTCGATTTCAGCGGCAGCCAGGATCAGTTCTCGAAGCAGCACCAGCACGACCTGGAGGTCTTTCTCAAGGACATCCTCGGGCCCAAAGACCGCGTATTTCTGATCTGTTTTGGCAACCATCTCCGGCTGGTCAGTGACTTTTCGCAATCCGGCCCGGAGCTAATGGACCGGCTGAAGCTCTATCAGCACGACAACCGGCACTTTTCGGAGCTGGGACCCAAGGAGGATCGGGAATTGGGTACCGCTTTTTACGATTCCATTTATTACTCGGTTACCGACAAGCTCGCCAGCGAGAGCGGCCGGCGCGCGTTGCTGGTTTTCAGCGACGGAGAAGATAACTCCAGTTCGCACGACATGATGACGGCCATCGAGACAGCGCAAGCCGCCAACGTCCTCGTTTACACGATACGATATACCGAGAAACAACATGGCCACCTGACGGCGCGCAACCAATACGGCATCCGGGTCATGGACCGTATTGCGAAAGAGACTGGGGGCCAGGCAATCGACGCCGAGACCACCGACCCCAAGACCTACTTCCAGCAAATTGCAGAGGAACTCCGCACCTCGTATGAACTGGCCTACTATCCAACCAACCCGTTACCGGACGGCACTTTCCGCAAGATTACGATTCGCCCCAAGCAGCCCGGCTTGACGGTCCGCTCCAAGACCGGATATTTCTCACGCTAGAGGATCAAACGCGGATTTTCCCTCACGACACTCGAAGACTGCCTTTGCTAAATCTGCCCGCCTGTTAAACAATGAATAGTTGCCCTGGTCGCGGCGGCTGATTCCGATTTCGTCGGCGCGCCAGAGAAAACGCAAGGAGCCTTCATGCCCGCAACTGGAGAACTTATCCGCCTCATGAATTACATCGACGACATTGCCACTACCCTGCGCCGTATCAGCGCCAGCATCCCGGCCATGACCAAGGAGGAGTGCGCCCGCCTGGGTGAATATATCCGCAAGTCCGAACCGAGCTATGAGAGCGTCGTGCAGCACCTCGAGTTGGCGGGCAAAGAGAAAGAGCAGGCGGGCAAGGAGTGACGAGTGATTGAGGTCCGCACGATTGCGGTCATCGGCGCCGGCAATATGGGCCGGGGCATCGCGCATGCGGCCGCTCTCGGCGGCTATCGCACCATTCTCGAAGACCTCTTTCCGAACGCCTTGCGCAAGGCGGAGACGGAAATCCGAGCCAATCTCGACCAAGCCGTCGAACTCGGCGAGGTCAATGCCAGCGACGCCGACGCAGCTTTTTCCCGGCTGGAGTTTGCCGGTTCGGTCGATGAAGCCGCCCGCGAAGCCGATCTCGTCATCGAAGCCGTTCCCGACGAACTGGAATCGAAGATCGAAATCTTTACCATGCTCGACAAGTTTTGCCGCCCCGCCACCATTCTCGCCGCGAATACGTCCTCGCTCAGCGTGACTGAGATCGCAAGCGTTACCTATCGTGCCAGGAAGTGCGTCGGCATGCGCTTTTTCAATCCCGTGCACAAGATGAAGCTGCTTGAAATTGTGCGCGCGCTCGAAACCGACGACGACACGCTGGCCGCCGTCGTCGAGGTCGGCAAGCGCATGGGCAAGGAAGTTGCGGTGACCAAAGAGTCGCCCGGCCGACTGCTGACTGCTAATTGATATCCTGCTTCGCCTCCAGCCGCTTTACCAGTCCATCCACATAGCTCTTCTGGTTGTCTGGAGCTCCTGCCAACGCCACTTTCATTTCCTTGGCTGCGTCGTCAAACTTGCCCTGCGCGCAGTACATTCGAGCCAGGCCGGAATGCACGAACCATTGGTCGGGATGTTTCTGCGCGTTTTCGCGGAAGATGGCGAACGCCTCGTCGTTGCGCTTTTCACCCTGCAACTGGCGGCCGAATAAATGGACCTGCAGCGGACTGGCAAGCTCCAGCGCCCTCTTCTGCGCCGCTGCGGCATCATCCTTGTGATTGAGCGCCTTGAGAACCTGCGATTTCGTCATCTCGTTGTCGTAGCGATCTTCATTTTCAATGGACTTGTTTGCATATGTCAGCGCATCATCCAAAGCGATCTTTTCCGTCAACAGGTAATTAGCGGCGTCGTCCCCGCTCAGCCACGTGTACTGTGAAAGATTACGGAGCTGTTTCTTCAGGCTGGCCTCGACCACCTCGTGCACATCCACCGAGACCTTGAACGGGACCGCGATCTTCTCCCACTCCAGTTCAACCACCGCCGAACTCGGCTGCAACTGGTCGAAGTCGTAGGTCAGGGCGTTGTGCATATCTGCGGCTTTGGGTTTCGCCGTCACGCGCAGCGCATCTTCGGCCTGGTCGTAGGTGAACGTGCCCCAGGAAGTCGAGTTCTTCGAAAAAATAATCGTCCATTCATCGGCGTTCGGGATCATATGCAGCCCGTAGGTCCCCTTGTCGAGCGGCTTGCCTTCGATCTGGACCGGATCGCTGAACGTAATTGTCGTGTTTTCATTCGCTCCCGCGCGCCACACCTTGCCGTAGGGAACCAGATCACCCCAAACCTTACGATCATTCACCAGCGGCCGGTGATACGAGATGGTGATGTCGGTGATGCCGATGCGTTGTGAGATCTGCGCCCGCTGGCTCTGCCGGGGCAGGTCGAGTACGAAAGATTGCGCCGAGCTTACGCCCGACATGGCTGCCATCAGCAGGCAGAACAGGAATCCTCTCAAAGTCGCTCGAAACATGGGGAATGCCTCCTTCGATGTGTGACGTTCAATGTGCATCCATGGCAATTGTTGCTGAAACGGGCTGCGGAACGTAGCCCCACCCCTGGTCGGCATCTTAGACGTGCCCGAATCCTGGCGGTGAGCAGGAGTACGACGTTTAAATCGGGACCGCCTTCGCGCCCTCTACGTCAGCGGCTAACCGGTAGAAGTTTCCAGCGTCTAAATAACATAGCCAAAGTTTGCTTTTTCGGGAACCGCGCCGCACCCGATCCCGTATTACACAGCAGAGTGCAGGGGTTCGCCTCCCTCATAAGGCAGCCCCCCGTGACCAACCATGCGGATGCTCATCGAAATCGTTCGCCAGTCGCTGGCCACCCTCTGGGCCCACAAGCTGCGCTCGTTTCTCACCATGTTCGGCATCGCCTGGGGCGTCGGGTCGCTCCTCCTGCTCGTGGGCTTGGGTGAGGGCTTCCGCAGCGGTCAGGCGAGGCAACTGAAGAACCTGGGCCAGGACATCATGTTCACCTTCCCCGGCCGTATTCCGGCCGTCGAAGGCAGCACTCAGTCCGGCCGCACTTACCATTTCACCTATGAGGACTACCTCGCGGTTCGCACCGAGGCGCGCACGCTAAAGTATGTTTCGCCCGTGCTCAACCGCGAGGATATTCGCGCGGTCAGTGACTACGGCTCCACCAACGGCCAGGTGTTCGGTATCGCGCCGGAGTATAACCAGATCCGCACCATCCCCGTCGGCCCGGGCCGCTGGTTCAACGATGAGGACAATACTGAAACGCGGCGAGTGGCCGTCGTCGGTTGGGAGCTGCTGAAGAACATATTCCCCGGACGCCCAGCCGTGGGCTCGCCCATCCTGCTCAATGGCGTTCGCTTCGAAATTATCGGGGTGCTCAGCAAGGTCGGGCAGGACGGCAACAACGGCACCAACGCGCGCATCTTTATTCCCATCGAGACCATGCGCAACCTGTTCCGGCTGAAAGAGCAGAATAGCGAAGATGCCATCTCGTTCCTGAACTACCGACCACTCACGCCCAGCGGGGATCTGGTGGCAAAAAAGGAGGTCCACGACATCCTCGCCCGCCGCCACGGGTTCGATCCGAAACTTACCGAATCTTTTGAAGACTGGGACACCATCGAAGATAACAAGCGCGTCGGCAAGATCTTCGACGGCATGGATTATTTTCTCGGCGTGGTCGGTGTGATCACGCTCGCCCTCGGCGCGATCGGCATCATCAACATCATGCTCGTCTCTGTTACCGAACGCACCCGCGAGATCGGACTGCGCAAAGCGCTCGGCGCAACGCATCGCGCCATCCTCACCCAGTTCTTTGTGGAAGGCGCGTTCCTGACCGCTCTGAGCGGAGGCATCGGGCTGGCCATCACCACCGCACTGGTCACGGTTCTCGCCGCCTTGCCCGCTCCCGAAGGATTCGACACGCCCCGCATCGTTCCATCGTCGGCAGCCATCGCCATTCTCTCGCTCGCGATTGCCGGCATCGCCGCGGGACTCTATCCAGCGCGCCAAGCCGCGCTGCTGCCACCGGTGGAGGCCCTGCGTCAGGAGTAGGGAGTAACTAGGGAGTAACTATGATTCGCGAACTCGCTGGCCAGGCCTACAGCGCGCTGAAGCACAATCGCCGCCGCAGCATCCTCACCATGCTTGGCATGGCATGGGGCATTGCGACCGTCGTGCTGCTGCTCGCCTACGGGTCCGGTTTCGAGCGCGGCCTCTGGGTCGCTTTCCGCTCCTGGGGCACGAACCTCGTCTTCATTTTCCCCGGACGCACCTCGCTGCAAGCGGGCGGCACCAAAGCTGGCAGCGAAATTAAACTCACCGTCAACGATCTCGATTACCTGCAGGCCGAGGTGCCTCTGCTCAAGCGCATCTCGCCGGAAGCCTTCAAACAAAGCACCGTCGCCTATGGAACGCGGAGCGGCAGTTACGGGATCAGTGGAGTCTATCCGTACTATTCGCACATGCGCCGCATCGACGTCGAAGACGGCACTTTCTTCACCGACCTTGACGAAAACACGCATAGCCGCGTGGCCATCCTCGGCGCAGACGTCAAGAAAAAACTGTTTTCCGGGCAGACCGCGCTCGGCGAAAAAGTGCGGGTCGATGGCATATCTTACGAGGTTATCGGTGTCCTTAAACACGTAATCCAGAATGGCGACGACAACATGAACGGCAAAGTGTACATCCCGTTCAGCGCCATGAGCGACCTCACCAACACTTACTATCTCAACGCCATCGCGATGGAATACGAAGGCGACCACGAAAAAGTCGCCACGGCGGTGCGCCGCTCCATGGCCTTTCACCATGAATACGATCCCAAGGATAAGCGCGCCGTCTTTGTCTTCGACGTCTTTGCCGATCTGCTCGACCTGCGCGTAATTACCACCGGCATCAAAATTCTGCTCGGGTTCATCGGGTTGCTTACGCTGGGCATCGGCGGTGTGGGGCTGATGAACATCATGCTGGTCTCCGTTACCCAGCGCACGCGCGAGATCGGCGTCGAAAAAGCGCTGGGTGCCCGCGGTTGGCACATTCTGATCCAGTTTCTCGCCGAAGCCCTCGTCATCACGCTTCTGGGCGGGCTCGCGGGCATAGTTCTCGCTTACATCGTCTCCTGGTCGGTGGGGTCGCTTACTCTGTGGAGCGCCTTCGTCGAAAATGGCACCGAAGGCGACATCCATCTCACCATCGATTCTGTCACGCTGCTCGCGTCCACCATGATCCTCGGATTCGTGGGCGTGATCAGCGGAATGCTGCCCGCCATCAAAGCCTCTCGCCTGGATCCCATCGAAGCGCTCCGCTACGAATAGGAGAGGTCTCAGGTCCAAGGTGCAGGTTTCAGGAAACCCCGCCACTGCGAGCAGCCAAGGTCTTCCTGAGACCTGAGATTTGACACCTTGCCCCTTGTGTTATATTTCAGTCCAAATTCACACAGGAGGATTTCATGCGCCCACTCGGTGTAGCCTTGGTTGGTTTCTACCAGATTCTGCGCGGTGTAATCGGGCTGTTGTTTGGAATCTCCGTGTTATTATTCACCGGACTCGTCGCCAAAGTCGCGTCCCTGGCCGCCGAAGGTAACGCCGTTGAACGTCTGCTGCACGGTTTCGGCCACGCGGTCGGCTTGGTCATTATTGTGTTCGCAGTCGTGCACCTGTTCGCCGGCTACGGCGTCCTGCAAATGCAGAACTGGGGTCGTCTACTCACGCTCCTGTTTTCTGCGATTGGACTTGTCCTGGTTCTCCCCGGCATGGTCCACGCGCACACTTTTTCGCTGCTCTTTGGGGTGATTAACGCGGCCTGCATCATTTATCTGGCCAGGCCTGCGATCAAGCGCGCCTTCCACGCTGAAGGCAATCCCATGCGAATGGCGGCCTAAATACACCCGTTGTTCGTAACCATTGATTCATCGGCCGTAGAGACGCGGCTGGCCGCGTCTTGCTCCTTCACCTGAGTACAATGGACCCGTGTCAGACTCCAAGTCTCTGCAGAAGGTCCTCGATCACTTGCGGCTCTACGATCATCCGCTGCTCGCTTTCTCGGCGCGCGAAAACAACGGCGTGATTGAGGTTTTGATCGATCTGAAGAACTCGACCGTCCCGGTTCACACCTACGTGCTCCAAATTCATCCCCGCGACCTCGACCATCCCCAGTTCGCCTGGCACCTGCAGCACCAGCTCTACGACGGCTTGCACGACTATTTCATCGAAATGTTTAACCGCACCCCGCAGGATCGCGATGTCCCCAACGGCGCGATGCCTGCCGGAGAGGGCGGCGAGGGAAGCTAGCGCCTTGTCCGTCCGCGAACAAATCGAGCGCGAAATCCGGCAGAGCGGCCCCATGCCGTTTTCGCGCTACATGCAGATCTGCCTCTACGAGCCTTCCCACGGTTACTATTCCGCCAACGCCGAACAATTCGGCAAAGCCGGAGACTTCTATACCTCGAGCGACGTTCACGCCGTCTTCGGACGCTTGCTGGCGCGGCAGTTCGACGAGATTTGGCATGCGCTCGACCGCCCTCCCGAAATCGAAATCCTGGAACTCGGCCCCGGCCGCGGCTTGTTTGCGCGCGATGTACTCGATTGGTGCAACAAGAAATTCCACGACTTCTTCGCGGCCCTCACCTACACCTTGCAAGAGACTTCGCCCGCATTGCGAGCCAGACTGCAAGACACTCTCCGCGAACATATTGGTACTGGGAAGGCTAAAGTTCCGGAGGAACGATCGAGCTTTGCCCCGATCGTGTGGGGACAGGCGCCCTCGCCCGTCCACGCCGAGCGCAGCTCGGCGCCTGCAGGCATTGGTCGCAGCTTGTCGCCCGACACGCCTCTCATCGTCTTCGCCAACGAATTCTTCGACGCGCTACCGGTCGAGATTCTCGGCCCACAAGGCAAACTTCACATCGCACTCGAAAACAATCGACTCCGCGAAACCTGGCTCCCCCCGCTCGCCGAAGAACTGGAATTCCTCGACCGCTACGGCGTTCATCCCGAATCCGGCGAGCGCATCGAAGTGCCACTCATTTCTCAAGAATGGATCAGACGGATTTCCAGCGCTATCGCACGTGGCTCGCTGCTGGTCATTGTCATTGACTACGGTTACACGCGCAATGAACAACTCGCGGGTCGCCACCGCGGTACGTTGATGGCGTATCGCCATCACTCCGCCAGCCCCGACCCCTACCAGGCTCCCGGCGAGCAGGATCTCACCGCCCACGTCAATTTCACTGCACTCGCCGCTGCATCCGAGCAAGCCGGGATGCGGGTCGAGAAACTCCTTACGCAGTCGCAATTTCTGCTGGGCATTGGCGAGAGAAATCAGTTTGCCGATGCCTTCGAAGATTGCCGCATCCCGCAGGAACGGGCGAAGGTTGCCCTCCAGCTAAAGCATCTGGTCACGCCCGTCGGTATGGGAGAGAATTTTCAAGTGCTGATTGCCAGCCGAGCGGTGGACGGTCAGAGACTGGCCGCCTTGAGCGGGCCGAGTTTCGGAAGAAGTTCTCAGTTCTCGGTTCCCAGTTCTCAGTGAGGCGATTGTGCTTGTCCTTTGCAAGATCCGGTGCTGAGAACTGAGAACAGGGAACTGAGAACTGAACTGGGAACTGAAGTAATAGGTACCAAAGGTGTGCACCATTTTCGTTGCATTTAACATTCCTGAAATATCTTTACAGTAAACTGTGAATGATGAGCTTGCCTCGGATCTCTCGCTTTGCGCTGCCCCTGCAGGTCGCTGCCGTTTGCTACCGGCGGGTAAATTCGCATGCCGAGTTTCTGTTGGTCAACACCAACGGCGGCAGCAAGTGGACGTTTCCCAAGGGAGCCCCCGAACCTCGCCTCTCGCACAGCCAGGCCGCCGAACGTGAAGCCAAAGAAGAAGCGGGCGCCATCGGCATCATCGAGCCCCGCCATTTCCACATCTATGTGCACTCCAAGGGCGTTTTCTGGCAGGCCGGCGGCGTGCAGGAATACGTGGTCAAAGCTTTTTTGATGGACGTCCGCCAGACTCGCCGACCCGAGGAAGACTACCGCAATCCCACCTGGTTCGATTCAGAAAAAGCACGCGTGATCCTCGCTAAGGGCCGCGAAGTCAAATACGCCCACGAACTCCAGACCGTGATCGACCGCGCTCTGCAGCGCCTCGGTGTAGCGCGCATGGCTGCGGCGGCTCGCTAGTGCTTGTGTGGTGACGAGCATTCTGCCCGTCCGGCATTAGCCGGTTTTCAAGCCCGCGGCAAGTGCGAGTTTTGCTTGCCGAGCGTCGAAGGTCCAAAAATGATCAGCCTTCAATTCCAGAGCCGATGCCACGTGCAGTGTGTCGAGAGTCCGAACCCCTAGTCGGGCCGCGTGTCTATGAGCCAGTTGCGCGCAAATCTCGAATGCGCGATCGGGAAGCGGCGCCTCCCTCCATAGATTCTGAGAGCGATGCTCCTCGAATCGCTGCAGCAGACGGTCAGCCTCGCTGCGCGAAATCGCCTTGCGGAAAACGTGTTGCTCGACGGCGTGCGTCCACTCTGCCACATGCAACGGCGTCATCCACAGCGACGGCCGCGAACTGAGCCGACGCTCGACTTCCGATGTGTGCCGATCAGGGAGATAGAGGGAGATAAGAAAAGAAGTGTCAGCGTAGACGGTCACCGGAGTGGGCGGTGCGACGGTCGTCATTGCAACCTCAATAGCGACCGCGCTCTTCAATCACCACATCGGCGCCGGGCAACATGCGGTCGCCAAAAATTTCCTTGCGCAAGGCCGCGAAGTCAGGCCATGCACCGGGCTGTCGAGGCGATCCTTCGGGAACGATACGGGCAATGACTTCGTCTCGCTCGCGAAGTTCCACGGTCTTGCCGGCACGCAGCCAAGCCTTCAGCCGCTTGGTGTCCCGAAGCTCGCGGATGTTCACGCTTGGCATAGCAAGATTGTGACACAATTCGTGGCGCATTGTCAATGCTGCTCTCACTGAGGGCTGACAACCAAGAGCCAACAGCAGCCGCCCGCTCCCGTCCGCTATATTTAAATAGAGACATCCATGATCCAACTTTCCGGCGCCGGCAAGCGCTACGGTCACAAGCTTTTGTTCGAAAACGCCGACTGGCTGATCACGCCGGAATCCCGCATCGGTCTGGTCGGAGCGAACGGCTCCGGCAAGTCCACCATCATGAAAATCCTGGCCGGGAGCGAAACGCTCGACTACGGCGCCATTTCGCGCGCCAAAGGCATCTCCACCGGATACCTGCCGCAGGACGGCCTCACCCTGACCGGACGCACCATTTTCGCCGAGTGCTTGTCCGTGTTTGCCGAACTCCATGCTATCGAACAAGAAATGGAATCGCTGACCCGCAGCATGTCGGAACTCGACCACGCCGGCCCCGAATACTCCAACGTCGCCGACCGTTACCAGAAGCTCGAACATGAATTCGTCGCCCGCGACGGCTACACGCTCGAAGCCCAAGTCGGTCAAGTCCTCACCGGTCTCGGCTTCCACCGCGACGACTGGGCGCGTCCAACCGAAGAATTTTCCGGCGGCTGGCAGATGCGCATCGCGCTCGCCAAACTTCTGCTGCAGAAGCCCAACTTGCTGCTCCTCGACGAGCCGACCAACCACCTGGACCTCGAAGCCCGCAACTGGCTGGAGGAGTACCTGACCACTTATCCGTACGCATTCGTTCTCATCTCACACGACCGCTACTTTCTCGACATCACCGTCAAGCGGATCGTGGAAATCTGGAACAAGCAGATGCACTTCTACGCCGGCAACTACGATCAGTACCTGGCCGCGAAAACCGCGCGCAAGGAGCAGCTGGAGTCGGCTTACAAAACGCAACACGACCGCATCGAGCAACTCGAAGTCTTCATCAACCGCTTCCGCTACACGGCCACCAAGGCGAAGCAAGTCCAGAGCCGCATTAAAGAGCTCGAAAAAATGGAGCGGATCCAAATTCCGGAAGAAGAGAAAACTGTCCACTTCTCCTTCCCGCAGCCAAAGCCAAGCGGGCGCATCGTAGCCGAGTTCACAAACGTCGCGAAAAGCTACGGCGAACACAAGGTCTTTGAGAAAGTGGATTTCATGATCGAGCGCGGCGAGCGCATCGCGCTGGTCGGAGTCAACGGAGCAGGGAAGTCCACTCTGATTAAACTGCTGGCCGGTCAGGAACCACTCACTGCCGGCGAATACAAGTTGGGCCACAACGTCGGGCCCGACTATTTCGCGCAGGACCAATATAAAGAACTCGATCCTGAAGCTCGCATCCTCGACGATCTCGGCGAGCTCTCGCCCGCCTCGACGCAAACCCAGTTGCGCAGCCTGCTCGGCTGCTTTCTTTTTTCGGGGGATGATGTCTTCAAGCGCATTGGCGTCCTCTCCGGAGGCGAGCGCAATCGCTACGCGCTGCTCAAAATGCTGCTGCACCCCGCCAACTTCCTGCTGCTCGATGAGCCCACCAACCACCTCGACCTGCGCGCCAAAGACGTGCTGCTCGAAGCCCTGATGAAGTATACGGGCACGGTCGTCTTCGTTTCCCACGACCGCTACTTCATCGACAAGCTCGCCACCCGAGTCTTCGAAATCGGCGAAGGCAAAGTAGAAATCTATCCGGGAAATTACGAAGACTATCTCTGGCGGAAGCAGGGACGAGCTGCGGACGCCGTGGAAGCACCGAAGGCGTCGACTATCTCATCGCCGCCCTCAGCCACGCCCACAAACGGAAAGAAATCTTCCGCCGTAGAGACGCGGCTTGCTGCGTCTCCCTTGGCCGCGGTCGAGCCATTCGAACCCAAAGGCAAGCGCCTGAATCCGATCAAGCGCCAGCAGATGGAAGAGCGTCTGCACGAAATAGAAGAAGAGATTGCCCGCGCCGAAGCCGCGATTGCCCTGTGTGAAACCGGACTCCAGAGCTTCGTGAGTGCGGAAGAAACGCAGCGGCAGACCCAGGAACTCGCACACCGGAAATCCGATCTGCAGGGTCTGATGACGGAGTGGGAAGAGCTATCGGGGGTGTTGGAATAAACCGCCGAGGTCTTACGGGGCATCACAAGTGATCGGGCGAGCGACAACCCGAGCCGTACGCGGGACGAACTTGAAGGCGTCAAAATGCGGATGTGCCCATCCGCTCAGTTCATCCCCTTTTTTCTCCAGCTTCAGAGTGACTCCAGTAAAACCGTCCGTCCAGGTCAGATCAATTTGATTGGCTGATCTCACCTGCCAATATGAAGATTCACGACTTCCATCTGGCGGTTCTTCCTTCCTCGGTATCGTGCGAAGAAGGAAGCCATCCCGCTTAAAGCCCTTAGTTCCTTGCTCCGGCAACAGTCGAATGCGAGTAGGTGGCGTCACGTACTTTGTGTCCTCGCCGAATGCCCATGGCCACCAGCTCCCAAGCGTCACCTGATAGCAACCTGTGAACGATGAGGTTGGAGACTCGACGGGCGCTGACTTGGAGCAATTCTGAGCATCTTTTGTGCATTGGCCCCGGCAGATGGCCCCCAACGTCAGAGCAAACAGAAGCGCGGTGATCGAGGTCCTAAACGAGCGTTTGAGGCGTTCGTTATTCACGTATCGCATCATATGCGCTCAGTTGAGACTCGTCGAGGTTACGACAGGTGACCGGTCGCAATCCGGCGCTGCCTAGACGCGGCAAGCCGCGTCTCTACAGGGGATTGTTTTGGGTTTGGACTGAGAACTGGGTACTGCCTTACCCGCCCTGCTTCAACTCCACCAGCACCTGCCGCGCGATTTCCTTGAGCGTCTCGAACACGCCTACGCCCTGGAAGGCCACTGCCTCCACCACCGCCTCATTTTTCTTGCGCAGTTCTTTGGAGAGAGCGTCCACCGGCAAGATATTAGGCAGGTCGCGCTTATTCAATTGCAGGACGTATGGGATTTTGTTGAAGTCGTAGCCGTGTTCTTTCAGGTTGGCCATCAGGTTGTCGAGCGCTTCGACGTTGGCGTCCATGCGCTCCTGCTGGGAATCGGCCACGAAGACGATGCCGTCCACCCCGCGCAGGATCAGCTTGCGGCTGGCGTCATAAAAGACCTGTCCCGGGACCGTGTACAGGTGAATGCGCGTCTTGAAGCCTCGCACCGTGCCCAGATCCAGCGGCAGGAAATCGAAAAACAGAGTTCGATCGGTCTCCGTGGCCAGCGAGATCATCTTGCCCTTCTGCTGTTCGGCTGTTTTCTGAAAGATGAACTGCAAATTCGTCGTCTTGCCGCCCAACCCGGCGCCGTAGTAGACGATCTTGCAGTTGATCTCGCGCGCTGCGAAGTTGATGAAACTCAAAAGGTTTCCTCAGAAACTCCTGCGAAAGAGACTCTCGCGAACCAATCCCTCAAGGCGCGAGCCTCTCGCACAAATCCACCTGACTACAGTATCGGTTACTGCTGGTTTTTATACCACACTGGAAGGCTCTGGCGCAGGTTACCCACGTTACTAAACCATTACGGGCTCAAATGCTTAGCCGATTCACCCGCTATCGCGGCGTCGGCAGAGGATAATATCCTGCCTTCGCATACACCTTTACGCCCGGGTGCCCGTGCACCTGCACGTCGATGTCCCGGTAGCCTCCGATGCTCGACTTGGGCGAATAACCCAGGGTGTACTGATAGCGCGCTTCTCCAATCGCGTTGGCGTAAGCTCGCTCGATGTTGGCCTCCGACAATTCGCTGTAGACTGTGCCTCCTCCAGTAGCGTTGACGTATTTCGGCAGAATGTCGCTGTAGCCCATCACCGCCCCGGTCTTGGGCAGGTGGCGTCGCTGCAGCCAGTCGTAGATCGGAATCGCCGCGCCTTCCACTCCTACCGCATACACGGTGATGTTCTGCGTCAGCAGCACTTTCAGTGTGTCTTTGTAGCTGGCAGTCGAACCCTGTTCGCGTCCGTCGCTGATGATGAAGATGATCTTCCGACGCGCCCGGTCGCGCTTTGAAAGATCGCGCGCCGCGAGCAGAATCGCGTCATTCAATACGCGCGCCACCTTCGGCGGCGTGCTCACCGGGTCTACGGGATAGTCAATGGGACGGCCATTGATGATCGGGCCCTGCGGACCGAGCGGCCCACTCGTCACCGGCGGTCCATTATTTGCTCCGCTGTACCCTTTGACCTGGTTCAGAGTCGCAGTCAACTCCTTACCCACGCTGGTGAAGTCCGACACCCGCCCTACCGTGCTGCTGTAGGTATAGATTCCAACTTCATCGAACTGGCTGAACGCTCCCTGCAACGCTGACAGCGTTTCTTGGACCTTCTTCAGACCTACGTCCGCCATGCCGGTATCGAAAATCACCGCTGCCGACAGTGCAAACGGATCGCTGGTGAAAAACGACAACGTCTGCTTCTTTCCGTTCTCCAGGACCGAAAAATCCTTGGGCCGCAAACCGCCGACCAACCGCCCCTCGGTGTCCTTTACCATAACCGGAACTAGCACCAGGGTTGGGTTCACCGAGATTGTGTAACCGACATCTTGCCCGGTTTCCGCATCCTTCGGAACGCTCCCCGAGGGCACGGTCTTCACCGGAGGCATCGGTGGCGGTGTCGCCGACTTGTCGTACACCATGTCGGGAGTGCTGTGCGGAAGCTCCTTCGACCCGGTGGTCACGCCCGATCCATCGGGTGGCGGCGTGTCCGGCTGCGACTGCTCGACCGCCCCAGGCCGTGGGCTGGGCGGCGCCGGCGGCGGTATCGGACGTGTCGCCGACGGCGCGTCCGGGATGTCCTCAGGCTTCTGCTGCGCCATCAGGGCGCCGGCCAGCAATAATGTCAGCCCCAGCATCAGTACCGCGCTAATTTTCTTGGCCATCCCCGGAACCCTCTGTCTTTCTTTCTTCATCTCTACTGCTCGACCACTTTTTCACTAATTCAGATGCCCCAGCGCGCCGCTTTGGTGCATCTAACCGTTCCAGGCCATTACAGGATAGACTAGCAAAGTCTCGGGATAAAACTCCAATGCCTGAACTACCTTGCAAACCGTACCTGGCGGCGGGATTGTTCACCCTGATCATGTTCACCCTGATCATATTCGCTTTGGTGACGACCCTGTCGCTTCCCGCAGCCGCGCAGAACGCCCCAATTCCCCCACCTCCGGCGCCCCCTCCCACCTCCTCGACCGGCCCTACATCCAACACCGATTCAGCTCCCCACGCTGCTTCCAATGATCAGGCGCAAGATCAGTCCGTCGAGACGCTGAAGGTCAATGTCGAAGTCGTCCAGTTGTTCTTCAACGTCAAAGACAAGCATGGCGCGCTCATCCCCAACCTTAACAAGGACAACTTCGACCTGCTCGAGGACGGCAAGCCGCAGACTATCAAGTACTTCAAGGCCGAATCCGATCTCCCGCTGACCCTGGGCATGCTCATCGATTCCAGCGGCAGCCAGATGCGCGTCCTCGACATGGAGAAGGAAGTTGGAGCATCGTTCCTCGAGAGCACACTGCGCCCCAAAGACGAGGCCTTCGTCATCAGCTTTGACGTCGACATCACCCTGCTGCAGGATTTCACCAACTCCGTCAGCCGTCTCAGACATGCGCTCAACGAGGCCAGGATCAATACCGGAGGAGTCGGTTGTTCCGGGGGCCCGATGGGCCCGCAAGGCCCGATTCCATGCTCCGCCAGCGGCCAGCGCGGCACCGCCCTCTATGATGCCGTTTATCTCGCCTCGCACGACGAATTCAGCCACGAAGTCGGCCGCAAGGCGATGATCCTGCTCACCGACGGACAAGACGAAGGCAGCCGCCTCAAGATCAAAGATGCCATCGAAGCCGCGCAGAAAGCGGATGCCATCTGCTACGTGCTCCTAATCGCCGACCGCGGTTTCTACGGCTTCGGTAACATCGGCTATTCTGGCGATTCGGAGATGAGAAAGCTCACCCAGGAAACCGGCGGCCGCATGATCGAAGTCGGCAACAAGATCGAAAAACTCCGCCAGGCCTTCGACCAGATTTCCCAGGAACTCCGCAGCCAGTACAACGCCGGTTACGTGCCCACCAACACCGCCCGCGACGGCTCTTTCCGCAAAGTCGAGATCAAGCCCAAGCAGGGAGACTACAAGGTCCAGGCCCGCAGCGGCTACTACGCCACACCCCGCCACGAAGACTAGCAGCCCCGTGGAGAGACGGGCGTCCCAGCCCGTCCAAAATCAAGGTTGCGTAGGGACAGCCCGCCCTCGGCTGTCCAAGCCGAGCGCAGCTCGGTAGCGACCTCAGACCCGGGCAGCCCAGCCGCTGCCAGTTCTCATGGAAAGGGCTCACGCCCGAGTTACCGTGCGTGGGCAAAATGATTCGTTCGTTTTACATGAACGGCGAATAGCGGGTGCCAGCCCGCTCACCGCGCCTGCGAAAGGTCCTCGACGACGAATAACTGCCCACGGCGTTCTACCACCCCCACTCCAATCGAATCCATATCCCTGTCCAGAATGTTCGCGCGATGTGGGGGCGAGTTCATGAACTGCGTGTGGATGAAACTAGGCGTCGGCCCCTGCGTTACGTTTTCCGAGAGCCAACTGAAATGCGCACCCGCCTGCTTGACCCGCACCGACAGGTTCGGCTCACCCTCAAATTCATGCTGCGCCGATCCGCGCTCCGCCATTACCTCCGCGTGACGCCGCGCCGCTGCCGCCAGACAGTCGTCCCACCGCAGCGGAGCCAATCCCTGCGCTCGCCGCGCCCGGTTGACCGAAGTGAACAGTTCCCGCTCCGCCCGTGACACCGGTGTCTGGCCGTATGCCGACCAGCAAAGCATAATTCCCACCATTGCCGCCGCCAGCCGGGCCCTGGTTCGCATAGTCATTTCTCCACCGTGAATAAATGAATAGAACCCGGCTCGCCTCGTCTCGACAAGTTACTAACGTCGCAGAATTACTGAGATATCGAAGTTACGGTATACCTCTTACCGCCGGTCCCAATACAAGTCGCGGCGATCCCGGTTGATGTCGCGATATTCGTGCCGCAACTCTCTTCGTTCATGCCGTGCCGCCGCATAGTTTCCGTAGTAGAGATCGCGCCGCAATTCCCTGCGGTCATGCGCAATCCTCACCTCATCGCGCCGGATGTCGCGCCGGTCCCGCCAATAGCCATCCTCGGCAAACATCGTCCCCGCGCTCATTCCGATCAGCAACAGAACCCCAGCTATCGTGCGTTTCATATTCCGTTCCCCTTTCGATTCCCGGGGTTCTTGTGCCCGGGAGCCGCGTCTACTGCATGTAAACCCGCTTTCTGGACCCAAGTTGCGCCGGGCCACCATATACAATTCTTTACGAGATCGCGACACCCAGGTTTGAGCACGACCGTCTAACTGGACAGGGGGAATATTTATGCGAACCTATCTCACGCTATTGACGCTGGTACTGGCGGTTTCCTACGTGTTGGCTCAGGACCCTGGTATGCAAGCCGCGCAGCAGGCGGCACAGCAGGCCACACAAATGGCGGCGCAGGCAGCGCAACAGGCGAACGACCAGATGATGCAGGCTGCCCAGCAGGCGAATCAGACGGCGATGCAGAACGCACAGCTGGCAGCGCAGGACACGCCGCAGTGCTATCGCTGTTTCGCGGCCAAACCCAAATTCTCCGTTAAACCCGGTGCGTATTCCGCGACCGTAACGGTGAAAATGAAAGACTCGACTCGCGGAGCGGTGATTTACTACACAACGGACGGTTGGACGCCGACGGCGGCGTCAACCCGATACGCCGGTCCGATTACGATTGATTCGACAACCACGCTGCAAGCCATTGCCATCTCGCCGTACGGAGGGCGCAGCCGGGTCGCCACTGCTGTCTACACCCTGAATGGAGTGCCCCCAACGGCGCCGGCGCCGCAGACGGTGGTCGCAGCTCCGAACGCCGTTTCGAACTCAGCCGCAGCGCCCGCTGCGCCGGCGAAACTCTTGCTGGCTCGGGGCACGGCCGTGCCTTTCGTGTTCGCTTCAGACGTAAGTTCAAAGACGGCCGATGTGGGTGACAAGATTCCTCTGACGCTGGCCGAGGACCTCAAGGTTGGAGACTTGATTGTGGTCAAGAAGGGAACACCTGCGGTTGCAACCGTCACCGAAGTTGACAACGCGGGAATGGGAGGCGCCCCGGGCGAAGTGTTCTTCCAGGTAGACTCGCTCCAAGCCGGCAGCGTTCTTATCAAACTGCACGGTACGGCCGCGAAGGAGGGACAAGATAAAGTAGGGAAAGCAATGGGCCTCATGTTCGTGCCGGTTGTCCCTATTGGCGTGTTCGTGCATGGCAAGGACGCGGAAATCAAGCAGGGTGCGCCGTTCACCGCATTCGTAGATTCGGACACTTTGCTATCGCCTGCGAATTAGCGCGATGAGAGGGACGCGCGTCCCTCCACCCTACGCGTCATCCTGTCAGGTACCAGCGCGGCGATTCTAGCCATTTCGCCGCTTCTCTTTCGGCCGGTTCTTGACCGGGATCACGAACTTCAACCCCGACCAGACGTCCGTGACCGCGCACACTTTTATATCCACCAGGCCAGCATCAAGCCCGCTCTGGCGAATCACATTTTCCGTGAGGTCGGTGGCGACGCCCGAACTCTTCTTCGGCCACGAGATCCAGAGCATGCCCGCTGGCGCCAGCGCCTGCGCGGCCGGCAACAATTCGAGTTCCAGACCAGCGCGCGATTTGGCAAACAGGAAAATGAAGTCGAGATCCTTGCTGGTCTGTCGGCTGAAATGTTGGACACGGCATTTTCCGAGCGCGTCGCGAAGCTCGGACTTCACGTCGTCCGGCACATGCAGCAGGGCGGCGCGAAAAGCATCTTTGATGCCCAACTTTTTCGCCAGCGGAGTTCCCGAATATCCCGGCATAGAAAGAATTAAGAATATCGAGAGAATAATAATGGTGTGGCAGGATCTTACTGTTTCGGAGCGTAGTATCCCTTGCGGGTGCGCACCTTCAGGCCCTTATCCTGCGCCAGGATTTGGATCGTGCGATAGCGTCCATCTGGGAGAAAATTCGCCGGTTTGTAAGCCACCGCGTACTGGCTGCGCAACTCCTCCTGAATGGAAACAAATGCGTCCGACATTTCCCGCATCTGGAACGGAAAAAACGCGCGGCCGCCGGTTGCATCTGCGATGCGCTCCAGCACCTTGTCGCCATTGCCCTTCATGCCGCTGATGTTCGTGCTGATGCTGTAGACGATCACATCCGCGCGTTGTGCCATTTCAATGGCTTCTTCGCGCGTCACGTGGCTCAGGTTGTCTTCGCCGTCGCTGAGCAGAATAATGGCGTTGCGCACCGGTCTCGTCTGCTCTTGCTTCAGGATCTTGTCTCGGCAAGCAAAATAAAGCGCGTCGTACATCGCCGTGCCGCCGCCTGCCCGCAGCATACGCACGCCAGCCGAAAGACTCTGCGTATCATCGGTGAAGTCCTGGGTAACTTCTGGCGTCGCGTCGAAGCCGACCACAAACGCCTTGTCATAGCGGGGGCGGATGATGGAGTTCAGAAACTCGATGGCTGCGTCCTGCTCGAACTTGAAGCGGTCGCGCACCGAGTTGCTCGCATCCACCAGCAACCCCACCTGCAGGGGCAGATCGGTTTCGCTGCGGAAGCTGCGCAGCTCGGCCGGCTTTTGATCGTCGATTACCTTGAAGTCGTTGCTCTTCAGGTCCTTGATGTAGCGGCCGTGCCGGTCGGTGACGGTGAACACCACGCGAACTTCGTTGACGACGTGGACGATTGTGGCGACGGACTCGTCCGATTCAGACTTAGCCGGATTTTCCGGTTGCGCCGGCGCCTGCCCTGCCGGCGTTTGCGCCGCGGGCGTCGATGTCTTGCCGTCCGGCGGCACGCTCGTTTTCGCAGGCGAAGTCTGCGTCGCCGCCGGCGTGGAAGCAGCCGGCGTCGTCTGGGCGATGAGCGAGCCCGCCAGAACATGAAAAGCAACCAGAAGCAGAAAAATGCGCGATTTCATCAGGACGATTTGCTCAGAATTGATGTTTTCATTATAGTCCGCGGCCCCAGCGCTGTAACGGCCCCTGGCTCTTACCGACCAGGTTCTTACCGGCCAGGTTCTTGCCGAGGACCTTCCTGCTGAGCATTCTCCAGGCTAGCGAGCAAATTCTCCAGTTCCTTCGGTAACGGGCGGGAGAACTTGAGCAACTCCTTCGTTCGGGGATGGGTCAACTCGAGCCCCGCCGAATGCAGAAAATTTCGATCCAGCGTCAGTATCGCGGGCATGCCCGCCGCCCGGCGTTTATTCGACTGCGAGCGCAATTCGCCCGGCGCGCCATAGAGCGCGTCCCCCACCACCGGATGTCCGAGCGATGACATATGCACGCGAATCTGGTGCGTGCGTCCGGTCTCGATCTTGACTTCGACCAGCGCAAACTTGCCGTAAGGAGAATCGATCTTTCGCCGCACCACGTAATGCGTCACTGCCTCGCGGCCACCGAAGCCGCGCGTCGTCATCCGTGTGCGCTGTTGGGAGTGGCGGCTGATGGCGCTTTGAATCGTGCCGTGATCTTGCTTCGGCCAGCCGTGGACCAGCGCAACATAAGTCTTGTGCACCTCGCGTCCGCTGAACTGCTTCGCCAGGCGGCGGTGCGCTTCATCGTTCTTCGCCACCACCATCAGCCCACTGGTCGCCCGATCCAGACGATGGACGATCCCAGGACGAAGTTTGCCGCCCACGGCGGAGAGCTTTTTGAAATGATGCAACAGCGCATTGACCAGCGTGCCGCGGTTGCGCGCATCATCGGTCGCACCCGCGCCCGCGTGCACCATCATGCCAGCCGGCTTGTTGACAATCGCCAAGTCGTCGTCTTCATAGACGATGTCGAGTGCAATCTCCTCCGCAATGGCGCGCAGCGGCGGAGCGTGCGGCGGAGCGGTGACCGTGATTCGTTCTTCACCCTTCAGCCGGAGCGAGGCCTTAGCCGCGGTCTGGTTCACCAGTACCTCGCCCCTCTCGATGAGTTGCTGCACGCGGGCTCGACTGACCTCTGTCTGATTGACCTCTGTCTGATTCAACTCTGAAAGTTGCGAAGCGAGATATTGGTCCAGGCGTTGTCCCGCGGCTTCAGGAGGTGTGGTCAGAGTGATGGGAAAGTCAGGCATTCAGCACTCAGCATTCAGCATTCAGCCGGCGAGTGCAAGCAGAATCGGCACGGAGCTTAGAGCCTAAGATGTGTGCGTGAGGACCGACTTCACGGATCGGCGCCTGGCAGAGCAAATTCAAGACCTAGCCCCGGAGGGGCGACCGAACTTAGCCCAGCGCTTCAGCGCTGGGAAAATGGAAGAGATAAATCAAGTCCCGGAGCGACGACCCAGTTCTCACGCCCACCTTAAAGCCCAGAGCTCGATTTCTGAGCGCTGAGCGCTGACGGCTGATTGCTAGGCACTCCGCTCTTGAGCCACCAGATCAATCCGCCACCGACGACCAGCAAAATCGAAATCAATTGCGTTCCCGTCATCAGCCCGTTGAAGACTTCACCGCGTCCCGGATCACCGCGCAGGAACTCGATGAAGTAACGCTCGACTCCATACAGGATTAGGAAGCTGCCAAACACCTGCCCATCGAACTTCTTGCGCTTGAGCAGCCACATCAGCAGCAGGAAATTGAAGAACTCCGCTGCCGCCTCGATCAGCTGCGTCGGTTGAATCCTGACGCCGAGCGGGGTCCCGCTAACGTCATGCGCCAACGGATTGGTGAAGACGACGCCCCAAAAGTGGCTGGTCGGTTTGCCGTAACAGCAGCCCGCCGAGAAACAACCGAAGCGTCCGAGGACATGGCCAAAGGCCAGCCCCGGAGCGAAGGCGTCGGTAGTCCGCAGCACCGGCATGTGGTGACGCCGCATGTACCAGGCCGCCGCCAGGAACGCGGCAATCAGTCCGCCGGAAAATACGCCTCCCGCCTGCAGCGTGTTGAGGCTGAAAATCTCCCGCCAGTTGTTCGCGTAGGTGCTCCAGTCATTGATGACGTAAAGAACCTTCGCCCCGATAATTCCCGCGAGCACAACGAGAATGCCAAAATTCCAGGCATCGTCGCCGTTGATGCCCTGCTTTTCTGAATTGCGCACGCTAATCCAAAGCCCGATCAGCACGCCCGAAGCGACCAGGAAACCATAGGTGGGCAGGTAGAAACTGCCAATCTGAAAGAGTCTAGGGAACACGTTATTTTAGATGCTCCAATTGCGGGTTGAGTTCTAAGGAGAGTCTAGCAGGGAAGAAGGTCTCAGCGTGGATTGCAAGGCTTAGGCGAAATTTGCCGAGGACAGTGCCAGCTTTTCCGCTATTTGGCTTCGCCAACTCTAAGGGTATATTTCTCCATCAATAGCTTCAACATCGATTTAGTGTGAAACAGCCGCCCCTGCTGCTTTCGCCTGCTCCTTCCATCGTTGCTCGTTCACGCCCTTCACGAGGAGCCATAGCATCAGCGATGCTTCCGCGAGGAAGCCGAGGACCTTAAGGTAGGTGGATAGGTGGTGTGCGAGCGGGGACAGAAAGATCAGCCAACCCAACCCGGCAAACGCCATCAGCACGCCCAGAATTCGAGGCAGGAAGGTCGACCTGAAAATGAGGTAGCCAAGCAGGAGGCAATAGGGGCCGAAGAATACAAGGCTGTTGATTTTGTAGGGAGCGAGATGAAGGAGGCGGAGTACCTCGTTGGCGCATCCCGCGATGCTGAGGAGCGCCGCGAGCAGAGAGAGGCTCCGGTTCACCGGCTTAAATATGTAATAGAAGAGCAGCGTCACGGCGATGTAGAACGCGTCCGCGATGAGGGTGACGGCATCATATGCAACAAGCCGGCCCCGGCCAACGAACACCTCGGCGGATACTGCCGTCAGAAAGTAAAGCAAATAAACGACACCGGTAATCTTGGCCCTAGGACGCGGCGACGGATCTACAATCCGTTCCATCATTTTCAGAACCTCGCCGAGGAGGGTACCAGAGCAGATGCTACCTTTGGTAGATGCGTTTTCGTTTGGAGTTATCCAGGTCTTACGTAGACAAGCCGACCCACTGGGCCGTGTGGTGGGCCGAGAATGAACCCGTCTCAGACGGTGGGAACCCGCCGCGACCCATTAGGCTTTTCCGCATGGCGGAACATAGCACACCGGATTACGAGTCGAGTCCCCGTTCATTCGGCATTGGTTCAAAAATCGGTTGCCACCATCACCAACCTTGCAGGTCGGCTTTCACCTATGGATGCTAGGAAACCCCGAACAGATTCGCAAGAGGAAAATGCAAAATAGTTGGCAGGAAGTTTGCTAGCAGTTGCGCCGCAAGTGGCTTTAGAGATGAACCCGAGGTTACGATCGAAGGTTACGATCGATTTCACCAGTCGAAAAACCGCTTGGCTTTTGTTTCCAAATGTTTTGTGTCAGATATTTCGTCGCGTCAAGTGTCCGCGACTTCATCAGCCCGTGCGCCGGGTATCCTGCAAAACTTCGTCGAGCGCGCTGGCCAGCTTGCTGGCTCGCTGCCGCGCTTCCGGCGAAGGCGTCCCCAGTCGCCGCTTCAATAGATGATATTCATCGGCAATATTCAGCGCCGCCAGCACCGCCAGCCGCACCGAATCCACGGTTGCCGTCTGTTCCGACACCGCGCGCATCTTGCCGTCCACGTACTCGGCAAGCTTGATAATGTAGTCCGCGTCGGAGCCCCGGAGGTTATAAACCTGGTCGAAGATTTCGACGCGAACACTGCCGTTGATGCCACTTGTGGCTGGCGCTCCTTTGCCCGCAACCGCTTTCCGCAACGCATCTTTCGTCAAGTCTTCGGTCGGAGATTCTTTGCTCGCAGTGGCCATGTCACTCCTCGGATTGCTTCCTGCCACATCGCTGCCGGACGGTTTGCCGGACAAGCGTTTGCCCGTCAGCTTGCCGCCTGCTCATGCGTGAGGCTGTCCATCTGGCTCAACATTTTCTCGACCCGGCCCCGAATGTCTTCGCGATCCTTGCGCAGTTGTATCAGTTCGCGGCGCAGGGCTTCATTTTCTTCCTCGCGCTCTTCGAGTTGCTCCCGCAGCCGCTTCGCGTCGCGCTCGGCGGTAGCCCGGGCGTCTTTGGCGGCCTTGTACAACTCAATGGTGCGATAAACTTTCTCTTCCAGCGCCTGAAAATCTTCAGCCGGAACCTCGGCCGATACCTCTTCCACAGTTTTCACAGACATGGGTACTCGCTTTCGGGGATTGTTGTCAGCGTTGAGCCGAAGTATAGCGCAGTTTGCTGTGGAAGAGCCGCTACTTTCTAGACACGCTGCAAGCCGCGTCTCTACCGACGTGAGCGCAGCTTTTCCAGCCGTCGCGCTGCCTCATCCAGTGTCGCAGGCTTTTTGCAGAAGGCGAAACGTACCTGTTGGGATCCGTCTTTCGGATGCTTGTAGAAACTCGATCCCGGCACGCATGCAATCCCGATCTCTTTCACCAGGTGAGCCGCGAACTCCAAGTCGTTCGTGAACCCGAAGCCGCTGATATCGGTCATCACGTAATAAGCGCCCCGCGGAAGGAAACACCGGAACCCGGCTTTCTCCAGCGCCGGAATCAGGTGATCGCGCCGCGTGCGGTACCGGTCAGCCAGTTCGCGATAGTAACTGGCCGGCAGGTTCAACGCCGCTGCTCCCGCTTCCTGCAAAGGTGCAGGCGCGCCCACGGTCAAAAAGTCATGCACCTTGCGGATCGCGTTCGTGACGGCCGGCGGCGCAACCGCCCAGCCAACCCGCCACCCCGTGACGCTGTAGCTCTTTGATAGGCCGTTAATAGTGATGGTCCGTTCGCGCATGCCGTCCAGCCGAGCGAGAGAAATGTGCTCCGACCCGTCGTAAAGAATGTGCTCGTAGATTTCGTCGGTGATGGCCAGCACGTTGTATTCGACACACAGGTCGCGAATCAGTTCCAGTTCCTTCCGGCTGAACACCTTGCCGGTAGGGTTGTTGGGCGTGTTAACGATGATTGCCTTGGTATGGTGCTGGGCGGTCTGATGCTGACCGGTTTTGTGATGAAAAGCCTCGCGCAATTCCTGTTCGTCAAACGTCCACTCGCCTCCCGCCGTTTGAGGGGGCCGCAGACTGACGAAGCGTGGCTTGGCTCCGCTCAGAATCGCGTCCGGCCCATAGTTCTCGTAGAAGGGCTCGAAGACCACCACTTCGTCGCCCTTGTTGCAAATCGCCAGGAGCGTTGCGATCATCGCCTCAGTCGAGCCGCAGCACACCACAATTTCTTTTTCCGGATCGACCTCGATCCCCTGCCACTCCCGCATCTGCCGGGCAATCGCGGCCCGCAAGCTCTTCGCACCCCAGGTAATGGCGTACTGGTTCACGTCGGCGGCGATGGCTTCCTGCGCCGCGCGCTTGATCTCAGCAGGCGCGGAGAAATCAGGAAACCCCTGCGCCAGATTGACAGCGTCATAGTGCATAGCCTGCCGAGTCATCTCTCGAATCACCGACTCGGTAAAATGTTCAACCTTGTCAGAAAGAAAGTGCTTGGGATGGGCCGAAACCTGCGTCATGGAAAGCAGCCTAGCACAAGAAACACCCACGTAGGGACAGCCGCCCTCGGCTGTCCAGCGGGGCGGAGCCCCATAAGCGCTAACTTAAGCAGGGCGGGATAGAAGTCGACCCTCCGGGCGCTTTCTGGGCGGTAACTTCCGAGTAGCCGACAAACCGGAGGTTTATCGTCGCCTCCAAGTCCACCGTGTCGTTCGTTGACGCGCAAATGCCGCGTCCTTAAGATGAAGCGACCGGAAAGCGACACATTCCTTAATGATCGGCCAGACCATTTCGTCATTTCACCTCGCGCACTATTGCACTATTTATCGGCAAAAACCGCAGAAACAGATAGTTTCATGAATGCTTGCCAACGATTCTTGGCGGATCACACGGGCAAACCGGAACTAATCCGCGCGTCCCTCCAATGAATATTACTCGCAGACAAATTCTCGGTTAGTGCAATCGTGATTTTGCGACAACAACGCCATAGTTTCCGGTTTGCCGACTATCCGCCCAGTGAGTCGGATACTGCAACACCTGCCTAATCGAGAGCGGAAATCCGTTGACGGGGTGATCACCAGACGTGTGGTACCAACCGGTAACGCACCTTCTGGAGATATTCCTTGTAGCCCTCCAGATCGCGTGCCAACAGCTTCTCCTCGCCAAAGATGCGCACAACGAGCAGCCCGACTATGGCCAGACCTGCGAGAAGGCCCCAAACGGAGCCGAGCAGCAACCCGGCACCAACGAACACTAGACTTGCCCCAAGATACATGGGGTGGCGCACAATGCCGTAGACGCCCGTGTCAATGACATGCTGGCCGCGCTCGGTCTGAATGCGCACCAACTGCGACGCATACGTGTTATCGGTGAATGCGCGAAAGAACGGGAAACTACCCCCGAGGAGCAGGATGCCTCCACATACTTCGCTCCACAGCGGCAGGCGGGGTGTCCAACCGAAGCGCACATCCAGCGCCGGCAAAACGATCATAGCCAGGAAGCACACTTTTATCCCGATGAGGACAGCCACGTCGGAGCGCGATTCACCGCCGCTGCCGGGCATGCGCATGCGCTCGACCAGCAGCGCAGGGTCCCTGAAGCGAAGCCACAAGAGAAGGGAAGCAACGAAGGATGCCCACCAGACACCGAAGATCCACCCCTCCACCCAGCGCCAATCGCCCGACAGCGATAGCAGCAGGGCCGCGAGCCCTAGAAAGACAACGGGGGCAGCCACCACCACGAGCCCGGTGATGATCGGCGTGCGGCGCATCGGAAGCTGAAGACATCATACTGCCGAGACGTGCTCGCCTTCTACTGTCGGAGCGGATTGCCGCGTGGGTTTGACAGGACGGCAAGACCCCTTCGGGCGAATCACGGGCAAAGCGGAAGTAAGTTAGCGCTTATGGGGCGGAGCCCCGCAGCGAGACGGTCTGGGAGTGCAGTCCGATTCCGGCAAGGCGCGCACCTATCCTCGCTATTCTGCTATCCTTACAACTATTACTGTCCCGGCCGAGCGCGTTTGACCCCTTCGTAGTGCTCGATATTGAAAGCCTGCCAGCCACACACTGCAAATGGCTGCGATCACGATTTCCGGCATCAAAGTTCTAGCATTACAAAACTTGACAAATCCGCGGAACTTCGTGTGTAGTGACCAAAAGGTCGCCACAATTGGAACTCGCGATTAAAAGCTTTGGAGACAATAACTTCTATGAGAACTTCTATGAGAAAAAGACTGAAAAAGTTAGCTCCGTGGAGCGCATTCTTAGCCCTGACGCTCTCGGCCGCGACTCTGACGACTATCGTCCTGCCCATCCCAGTCCTGGCTCAAGATCAAGATAGTGATCAACAGGGCGATCCACCCACGCGCGTCGCCCGGCTCGGCTACATCGAGGGTTCGGTTTCAATCCAGCCCGCCGGCGAGGACGATTGGGTGCAAGCCGTCCCCAATCGCCCCATGACGACCGGCGACAAGCTCTGGGCCGACAAAGACTCACGCGCCGAATTACAGCTCGGATCAGCCGTGATTCGCCTGAGTGAAAACACGGGCGTCTCCTTCCTCAACCTGGACGACAACACCGTTCAGCTCCAACTTTCGTCCGGTGCGATCAACATTCGTGTGCGCCGCCTCGACCAAAACGATGACTTCGAAATCGATACGCCAAATCTCGCGTTCACCGTTTCCCAACCGGGCAGTTATCGTCTGAACGCCAGCGAAGATGGGACCTATACCATCGTCGGCCTGCGCGATGGCGGAGGCCAGGCGACCGGCAACGGCCAGACCTACACATTGCACGCCGGACAACAGGGCAGCTTCAGCGGAACCGATTCGCTGAATGCCGACGTTGAAGATCTTGGCGGTCCCGACCAATTCGATAACTGGGCCTACGGTCGCGATCATCGCTACGACGATTCGCGCACCGCCCAGTATCTGTCCCGTGATGTCGTTGGCTATGAAGACCTGGACGACAATGGCGACTGGCGCGACGATCCAAGCTACGGACACGTCTGGTTTCCCACCCACGTTGAAGTCGGCTGGGCGCCTTATCACACCGGCCATTGGGACTGGATTGCACCCTGGGGATATACCTGGGTCGATGACTCCGCCTGGGGCTACGCGCCCTTCCACTACGGACGCTGGGTAATCGTAGGCGGCCGATGGGGCTGGATAGCCGGACCTATAGAAGTCCGGGCCGTGTATGCGCCCGCCCTGGTCGTCTTTATTGGCGGCGGCCCAGGCGGCTTCGGCGGCAACGTGGGATGGTTCCCGCTCGGTCCGCGCGAAGTTTATGTGCCGCCGTACCAAGTCAGCCGTGGCTACATGACGCGGGTGAATGTCAGCAACACGACGGTCAACACCACCGTGATCACCAACGTCTACAACACCACGATCATCAATAAAACTACGACCATCACCAACGTGACGTATGCGAACCGTAACGTTCAGGGTGCGGTAACAGTCGTTCCGCAACGTGCCTTCGCCGGCGCGCAGCCCGTCGCCCGAGCGGCCGTTGCTGTGAACGAGCAGCAACTTCGCAGTGCGCCCATAAACACGAGGGTAGCCGTAGCTCCTACGCGCGAGAGCGTCCTCGGAGCCAAGGCTTCGAGCGCCGGTCACGTAAGCGCGCCGCCCGCCGCGGTAATGAACCGGCAGGTGATCGCAAAAAAGACACCGCCTCCACCACCTGTGCCGTTTGCAAAACAGCAGCAGGCTCTGGCCGCGCATCCCGGACAACCGGTCGCCCCGCGCGAACTGCAAAGCATGCGTCCCACCGGATCCGCGGCTGCGCGTCCGATGGTTAAGCAGGCGCCTCCAGGCAAACCCGCGACGCCAACCACGGGCCATCCCGGAGCTCCGCAGAATGACGCGCGGCCAGGGCAGCCCGCTCCGCCGCCCGCGAATCAACCGGCGAACCGTCCGCCCAATCAGCCGGCTGCCAATCAGCCAGCTCCGAGCCAACCTGTGCCGAATCAGCGTCCGGCCGCTCCGGCGGAAGCGAATCGTCCGACGCCTCCGCAGCCAGGCAATCGCCCGACGCCGCCAACGGAGCCGAACCGTCCGCCGGCAGCGCAGCAGCCGAACAACCGTTCAACTCAACCGAACAACCCGCCCGAGCCCAATCGTCCTCAGGCAAATCGTCCCGCTCCGCCACCGGAGAGGAATGATCGTCCGTCGGTCACGCAGCCGCAGAATAACCGTCCGCCTGCGCCACCGCCGAATAACCGTCCCGAGGCCACTCGTCCGGAGCCGAAACCGACCCAGCCCGCGCCGCGGCCGCAAACGCCTCCGCCTGCACAGGCAAAGCCGGCGGCCCCTCCTCCACGTCAGCAACCGAAGCAGACGCCCGAGCAGAAAAAGCAGGAAGAGGAAAAGAACAAAAAGGAAAAGCCGCCCGGCGCGTAGCGGCAAGTTTTGCAAGAAGTTAGAAATGAAAGCGGGCATCCCAGAGTTTCGGGATGCCCTTTCTTACGAGGGACCGCCGCCCTCGCCTGTCCAGCGGGCGGAGCCCGCGGCCGCGATTATTTGCAAATGGTCAAATAATGTGACCATAGTATGGTAGAATGACCATAAAGGAAAGGGTCATGCAAGAAATCGCCATCTCGGAATTCAAAGCCAAGTGTCTCGCTGTGCTGGAGCAGGTTCGCGCCACGAAAAAGCCGATTCGCATCACCCGCTTTGGTAAGCCAGTCGCCGAAGTCATACCGCCGACGGCGGTAGAAGATCGTGCCGCCTGGATCGGATCAATGAAGGGCACGTTCGAAATTCTCGGCGACATCGTGTCTCCTGCGAACGACGAGGACGAGTGGGAGGTTCTGCGCGATTGAAACTGCTGCTCGATACCCACATCTGGCTCTGGAATTTTCAGGATCAGCGGCGGCTGGGACGACGCGTCTTGCGCCATCTCCAGGACAGGGAAAACGAACTCTGGCTTTCGCCGATGAGCACGTGGGAAGCGTTGACGCTGAACTACAAAGGCAGAATTCGCATTAAGGAAGACTTGGCGACCTGGCTGGCGCGTGCAACCGCCGGCACGAGGGAGGCTCCACTAACTCATGAAATCGCTCTCGTAGCGCGGCAGTTACAAATGCATCAGGACCCCGCCGACCGCATTCTAGCCGCCACCGCTGAGGTCTTGGACCTGACGCTGGTCACCGCCGACGAACGATTGCTGGGATTAGGGACAATACGAACTCTGAGCAATCGCTGATTAATCGCGGGGAAACCGCCGCCCTCGGAGGTCTGGCGGCAGAGTTCAGCACAACGCCGTTACTGGTGAAATCGCGATTGTTCGAGAACAACCCTTTCAGACGCTGCCAGCTCCGCGGGTTTCATCGACTCGCCACCCGAATTCGTGCCTTTGAGAGGTTAAACTGTTCCTGTGCGCTCTAGTCAGGGGCGATAACAGGCGCTAGAATTACGACCCGATGAAGATAAGCATACCGAGCCGAGAGGTCTTCCTTGCCGCTGTGGCGTCGTATGACGGGAATAATCGTGTCTACTTTGACGCTCTCCGCGGCATTCAAACAGGTTGGGGCGATCCAACCAAGATGGCTGAAGCGATTTGGCCACTGCTGTGTGATTGGCACAGGGAGTTCTACAGGTGGGGCCGAGGCGATCCCGCAGCAATCGCTTCTGGTATCAAGCAGAAAATGGGTCTGCTGGATGGTTTTCGGAACCGCACAATTAACACTTTGTGCGCTGCCGACGAGCCTAAAGTCAGAGATCTCTTTTGGACCTTTCAAGAAACGACAGGCCGAACCAATAGCAAATTCTCGGACAGAACTCCGGTCGGCGCAGCCAAAGCTATGCATCTGCTTTGCCCGAGTCTCCTGCCCTTGTGGGACGGCGTGATCGCGGACCTTTATCGCTGCGAGCACGACCCTTTCGGTTATATAAAGTTCTGTCGACTAATGAAAGACTTTGCTGCCGCAGTCCAGCCCTTTTTGCGCGTACCAGATGACAGGACGGTTCTGAAGCGGATTGACGAATACAACTGGTCCATCACACGTCGAAGAACGCCCTCCTGATGGCTACCGCGGAGATGGAGTAAAAGGCTGAAATCAGATAGCACCAACTATCCCGAAACAGAATTCGGGAGAGAATTACCCCTACGCCCTCTGAACCCCGCCGAGCCCTTCCAGCGCCTTCGCAATCTGTCCCGACCACTGCGCCACCTCGTCGTCGCGCAAGGTGCGGTCGCTGGACTGGAGCTTGGCTCGCATCAGAATCGAGTACTTACCTGGGCCGACTTTTTCGCCGCGGAAGATTTCTACCGGGACGAAACTGCGCAGCTCGGCGATGGCCAAGCCGCTAACGCTCTCGTGAATCTCTTCGAATTTCACGCTGTCAACAAAAACAAATGAGAAATCACGTTCGACAGCAGGGAAGCGCGGCAACGATTCACACATGGTTCCGTCAAAACCGAGCAACTGCTTCACTTCCTGTACCTTAGTCTTCCGCACTTGGCGCAGATCGTGCTGGTAGAGCAAGTCGAGATAGATTTCGGCGACAAAAACATCCTGCCGCAGTTTGCGCTCCGCGGCCACGTCCGGATGAATCTGGCCAAACTGTGCCACGATGTCCCCATCCAATACCACGCGAGCGGAACGCCCGGGATGGTAATAACCGGCCGCATTCGCATCGAAGTGGGACGCCCCATCGCTAAAGGGCGCTAGCAGGCTTTCAATATCGCCTTTCAAGTCGAAGAACGAGAACGGACGCGCCTCTGCCCCCGGAACCAGTCCGCGCACAAGTTCCGCATCCACGCTGCCCGTCGCCCCGATCGAGATGCGCTTCATCTCCAGCGGCATCGTATTTGCGCCCGAAGCCTCAAAAACATTGCCAGCTTCGAACAGGCGAACATGGTCGCTGCCGCGATTCAGGTTGTACGCCAGCATGTTCAGCATGCTCGGAATCATCGACGTGCGCATCACCGAAGCCTCGTCGCTCAGCGGGTTGGCGAGGTCAAGTTCGGCCGCCGTCGAAAATCGCCTCGCATCCTCTTTCGAAATGAAGGTCAGCGAAATGGCTTCGTTGTATCCGAGCGCCAGGAGCGATGACCGCAATCGCGCATCTTTGTGCGCATCGGGCAGGTCCCGAACCTCGCCGCTGTAAGCGGGAAGCGTGTTGGAAAACTTGTCGTAGCCATGCAGGCGCGCCAGTTCTTCAATGATGTCGATCTCGCGCTCGACATCAAGGCGCCAACTCGGAATGTGGATCAGGTAGGTATCTTCGCCGTCCGGAAGCAGCGTGAAACCGAGACGACTAAGGATGCGGCTGATCTCATGCGTGCCGAGTTTTTCGCCGAGAATTCGGTGCACTTCCCGCAGATCAAGCTCGACCGGAGCAAGATCGAGCCTGCGGGCGATCACATCGATCACGTCGCCGACGAGCGTGCCGCAGCCGGATGCCCCGCGGGACGCCAGGATCAAGTCGGCGACCCGGTTAGTCGAAGCGATGGTCGATTCGAAATCGGCGCCACGCTCAAATCGGTGCGAGGCGTCGGTGTGCAGACCGTGCCGCTTCGACATCCGCCGCACCGTGACCGGGTCCCACCAAGCGGATTCGATCAGAATGTTCTTCGTCTTCTCTGTGATCATCGTGTCGAAGCCGCCCATCACGCCGGCCAGTCCTACCGGTTTTTTCGCGTCGGCGACAACCAGATCTTCGGTTGAGAGCTTGCGCTCCACGCCATCCAGAGTCTTGAGAGTTTCTCCGGCCCGAGCTTTGCGAATAATCAGTCGTCGTCCCTCGAGCAGGTCGAGATCGAACACGTGCGTGGGCTTGCCACTCTCCCACAAAACGTAGTTGGTAGCGTCCACCGCATTGCTGATGGGCCGCTGATCGAGCAATTGCAGACGTCCCGCAACATGCGGCAGCGAGGGTTTGACGGTTACTCCGCGAATTTCGCGCGCCGTGAACCGCGGACAGAGCTCAGGCTCATGAATATCGATAGTGACGTCAGACTTGCCCTGCGACAGCGGCAGTTTGGGATCAATCGGCCGGAGCGGCAAATCGTAAAGCGCCGAGACCTCCCGAGCCACCCCATAGTGATTCATGGCATCGGGACGGTTGGTCGTGATCTCCATCTCGAAGACAGTTGCCTCGCCCGAGCCCGAGATGCCCTCGACCGCAACGCCCGCAAGAGTAAGTTCGTCCGCAAGCCGGGTATAGTCGACTGGCAGGTCAACGAAATCGCGCAGCCAGTTAGGAGAAATTTTCATGAGAGAAGCTCTGGTTTTGGGCCCTTAACATTACCTGCTTGTCATCCTTAGCGAAGCGAAGGACCCCTATTCCCGGCACACATTCTCGGGCGAGTAGGGGTCCTTCGCTCCGCTCAGGATGACACCAACTAAAGATGGTTGTTAGAACAATTTGTTTGAAGCGGTGGACGACCAAAGACTGGCAATCAACGATTGGCAATCAACGACCGCCTATCCAAACTGCTCCAGAAACCTGACGTCGCCCTGAAAAAACAGCTGAATATCATCCACGCCATACTTCAGAATCGCAATCCGTTCCACGCCCATGCCGAAGGCGAATCCTGAAACTTTGCTGGCATCGTAATCGACAAAGCCGTACACATTCGGATCGACCATGCCGCAGCCCAGCAGTTCAATCCATCCGCTGGCCTTGCAGTTGCGGCACGGAGCGCCGTCGCGCGTGCCTTTGCCATCGCAGAATATGCAACTGATCTGCACGTCGGCGCTCGGCTCGGTAAACGGGAAAAACGACGGATAGAAGCGCGTCTTCACGCTCGATCCAAACATCGCTTTCATGGCGTGGTCGAGCGTGCCCTTCAGATCGCAGAACGTAATGTTGGTGTCGACCGCCAGACCTTCGATCTGATGAAAGATGGGCGAGTGCGTCGCGTCGAGCGCATCGTTACGGTGAACTTTCCCCGGACACACCACCCGCACCGGCGGCTTCATCTTCTGCATCGTCCGAATCTGCACCGGCGAAGTGTGCGTGCGCAGCAGCAACCGGTCGCGCAGCGGTTTCGATTCCTGCCCGGCGATGAAGAGCGTGTCTTGCGTGTCGCGCGCCGGGTGGTTCGGTGGAAAATTCAGCGCCTCGAAGTTATAAAAGTCAGTCTCAATCTCCGGACCTTCCTCGACCGAGTAGCCCAGATTGCGAAAGACGCCAATCATCTCGTTCATCGTCTTGATGACAGGATGTTCCGCGCCGATAGGACGACGGATGCCCGGCAGCGTGATGTCGAGGCGCTCAGCGGCGAGTTTGCCCGAGGAAGCCCCGCTCTGAATGCGGACGAGCCTCGCATCCACGGCCTCCTCAACTTTGGTCTTGAGTTCGTTGACGCGTTGCCCGACCTCGCGCTTGTTGGGTCCCGACGCAGCTTTCAGCCACAGATCATTGAGCTGAGTAAGGATCCCGTTCTTGCGCGCTATCCAGCGATCGCGAAACGCCTTCCAGTCATTTTCGGAAGCAACTGCCGAAGACTCCTGGTCGAGCGCAGACAGAAGCTCGCGCACCGCGCTGTCAAGCGCAGCTGGAGAGAAGTCGGTTAGTTTAGGAACGACGTAACGCATTCAAGAACTCTTTAGGAAATTGTCATCCCGAGCGAAGCGAGGGACCCCTACTCGTCCGAAAATGTGTGCGGGAGTAGGGGTCCTTCGACTCCGCGGAACGATACGCTTCGCGCATCGTTCCGCTCCACTCAGGATGACACGATTAGTTAAGACCGAAAGCTGACAGCTACGCTGTTGCCGCTGCGGCGTTCGCCTTCTTTGCCTGCTCCGCCAGACTGCCAAATCCCGCCGGATCGTTCACCGCCAGATCCGCCAGAATCTTGCGGTCCAGTTCCACGCCGGCCTTCTTCAGTCCGCTGATGAACTGGTTGTAGTTCAGTCCGTTCAGGCGGGCGGCGGCGCCGATGCGCACGATCCAGATTGACCGGTACTGGCGCTTTTTCTGCTTGCGGCCGGAATAGGCAAACTTCAGCCCGCGCTCGACGGCTTCTTTCGCCGAACGGTAAAGTTTGGATTTAGTTAGGAAATATCCACTGGCGCGTTCCAGAATTCTTTTTGCGCTTGGCGCGGCGCTTGGTTCCGCGTTTTACACGAGGCATTGCTGTTCTCCTTTTTCATTTCGCTCTCGGCGGCTGGAGGTAAGGAGGCTTCTACCCGGTCCGGGGTCCCCGGAACGGCCGGTTTTGCCGTTCTGGGGTGGATGTGGGATTTCTGAAGCCCGACCTCTTCACGCGCCGCTGCGGGGCGTTTCGCTCCGCAGACTTTGTTCTTCAAGGACGGGCGCGGACGCCCGTCGTTCCATTACATGTACGGGATCATTCGTGCCGCTTTTTTGTAATCTCCGTCACTTACCAAGGTGGGCTGGCCCAGATGTTTCTTGCGCTTCTTCGCCTTGGATGACAGGATGTGCCGCAACCCCGCCTTGTGACGCAGGATCTTACCCGTTCCCGTTTTCTTAAAGCGCTTGGCAGCGCCTTTGTGTGTTTTTAGTTTAGGCATAAATAGCTCTCAGCTCTCAGTTGTCAGCTCTCAGTTAGATCTCTCAACACCCTAAGCGCAGTATCTCATCAGCTCGCGGCGATCGCACCAAGGGATTTTCCTGAGAGCTGATGGCTGAGAGCTGTTCTGCTACGCTGTCTGCGCGCCGCCTCGCGACGCGGGAGGTGGCGCGACCTTCGGCGGAGCCGGCTTTTCTTTCGCTCCGCCTTCCTTCTTATTCGGCGCCAGAATCAGGTGCAGTGTATTGCCTTCCTGCCGTGGCCGGAACTCCACCAAACCTTTCTGGTCGACGTCCTTGATCAGACGCTCCAGAATCTGGCGGCCCAGGCTTTGCCGCGTCATTTCGCGCCCCCGGAAGAAGATGGTCGCTTTCACCTTGTCTCCTTCGTCGAGGAAGCGCAACACATGATTCTTCTTGGTTTCGTAATCGTGATCGTCCACGTTGATTCGAAACTTAACTTCTTTGACCGTAATGGTCTTTTGTTTCTTCTTGGCTTCGCGCTCGCGCTTTTCCTGCTGGTACAGGAATTTCCCGTAATCCATGATGCGGCAAACCGGAGGTTGCGCGGTCGGAGAAATCTCCACCAGGTCCAGGTTTCTTTCGCGGGCCATCTTGAGCGCCTCGAAAGGAGGCATCACACCAATCTGTTCCCCTTCGTCCCCGATCACGCGAACTTCGCGCGCCCGGATGCGCTCGTTCATGCGGATAAAACGCTTGTCGATACCGTCCTCCGTCTGCTGATTTAACAGGAAAGGTGCTTGAAAAGTATAACATGCGGGCGCCCAAAGCCTCCGCCAGCTATCGTCTTTCGCCTTGACCGAATTCGCCAAAAGCGGCTACCATTGCGGGATTGCTCGTAGGGTGGTTCTCCCTTCCCTGTGCTGGAACCACTTATTCTCCCCCGCTTCCGGAGGTTCTGAGTATGCGTCGCTCGGCTTTCGTTCTTCTCTTGAGTTCTGTCGTTTGTTCTCTCCGCATTTCTCTCCGCAACCGCTTTCGCCAAGGGTCCCGCCAAGGGTGCTGCTGATACCGATAGTCCCAAGCCAGTAATTACCCGCCCGATTGACGAGTCTCAATTGGTCACCCTGGCCGGAAACACGACACCCGCCGCCCTCCGCGCCGGCAACGATCGCGGCCCCGTCGCCGACAGCCTGACCTTCGATCACTTGCTGCTCGCGCTCAAGCCCGCACCAGAAACCGAAGCGCGCCTCGAGAAACTGATTGACGAAATGCACCATCAGGATTCGCCCGAATTCCATCGCTGGCTGACTGCGCAGCAATTAGGCGAGCGTTTCGGCAGTTGCCCCTCAGGATCGCGAAACCATCCAGCGTTGGCTCGAAGTGCACGGCTTTTCCATCAATCGCGTCTACCAGAATGGATTGGTCATCGACTTCGCCGGCACCGCCGCGCAAATTCGCGAAACGTTCCACACCGAGATTCACAACCTGGTCCTGCCGAACGGCGAAAAGCACATCGCCAACATGCGCGATCCGCAGATCCCCGCCGCGCTCGCACCTGCCATCGAAGGCGTCGCTTCACTCCATGATTTCTTTCCCAAGTCGCACGCTCTTCAAGCTTGGTCCCGTTTCCTATGACTCCGCTACCCACAAGTGGCATCCACACTTCAACGTCAAGTATCAGGGACAAACCTTCCACACCGTCAGCCCCTATGACTTCGCGACCATCTACAATCTGCTGCCGCTCTGGCAGCGCGGATTCACCGGCAAAGGCGTCACCATTGCCCTGGTCGAAGACTCTAACCTCCTCCACGCATCCGATTGGCATGCCTTCCGCAACGTATTTGGCCTGAAAGACTTCACGGACGGCAACTTCAAGCAGATTTATCCCAACTGCACCAACCCCGGTCAAAATGGAGACGAGATTCGAGGCCGCCCTCGATGTGGAATGGGCGAGCGCGAGCGCTCCTGACGCTAACATCGAGCTTTCCGCGTGCGCAAATTCTAGAACTGTCTCCGGGCTCGACCTCGCCATCCTCAATCTGCTCGATCTCGAGCCACCCGACATCATCTCCGACAGTTACGGCCTGTGCGAAACCATTACCGGCCAGACCGAGATCGCGCTCGAAAATCGCGAAGCGCAAATTGCCACCGCGTTGGGCACGACTTTCTTCATCGCGCAGGGAGACACCGGCGCCGACGAATGTTCTCCGGTCGAGGGCTTTACTTCCCACCTCGGGATCAATAGCGGCGACAATACCGCTTCCGCCTATGCCGTCGATGTGGGCGGCACCGATTTCATGGCTCAGTACAACTCTGACGTCAACGGCGTTCCCGTAAGCGATTACTGGAGCGCTACCAACAATCCCGAGACCAAGGCTTCCGCACTGTCGTATATTCCGGAGATTCCCTGGAACGACGGTTGCACCAGCCAACTGATCTACAGCGATCCCCTATTCGGCGGCGGTTACACGCAATCTTATGGTCCCACGGGATTCTGCAACTCGAAATTTGGGAGAGAATTTAAATATTCAGTGAGCGGCAGCGGTGGACCGAGCACCTGCTTCACCGGAAAACCGTCCATTCCCGGGGTGGTTAGCGGAACCTGTAAGGGCAATCCCAAGCCTTCGTGGCAGACCGGCGTTCCCGGCATTCCCAACGATGGTTTACGCGATCAGCCCGATCTTTCGCTCTTTGCCGCGGACGGCATTTGGGGAAGTTTCCTGGTCATCTGCATGTCGGACCCTAACCAATTCGGCGCTCCCTGCACCGCGCAGAACGACGCGCTGCTTGAGGGCGGCGGCGGCACGTCTTTTGCTTCGCCGGCGATGGCCGGCATTCAAGCACTGATTGATCAGAAATATGGCAAGCAGGGAAACGCGAACTATGTCTACTACGCGCTGGCGGCCAGCCAGTTCAACAAGCAAGGTGCGAAAGCTTGCAACGCCAGTCAAACTACGGGCAAGCTGCCTGCTGCTGCCTGCATCTTTAACGATGTGACGCTCGGCGACATGGATATCCCCTGCGGCCAGAACGCGAAGGGCAACTCCCACGATTGCTTTGGGGACGGCATCAAGATCATCGGCGAACTTTCGACGTCCACGTCCGCCAGCGAACCCGCGTATCCGGCCACCGTCGGCTACGATCTGGCCACCGGACTCGGCTCGGTGAACGCCACCAAGCTGTTCAATGCCTGGCCGACTGGCAGTAAGTAGTCAACTTTTTGTCATCCGAGCGAAGCGAGGGATCTGCAGTTCGCGGCAAGATGGACTGGGTCACGCCACCGCCACTTTTGAAGTCCGCAACCGCCGATACAGCCGCAGATAGTCGTCCACCATCCGCCGCGCCGTGAAGCGCTCGCGCGCCCGGTTGTAGGCGCGGGTTCCGTAGAGGCGCACAAGTTCGCGGTCTTCGTCCAGTTGGAGGAGCACTTCACTGAGGCTTTCGGCGTCGTTGCGTTCGAAGTACAAGGCCGCGTCGCCCCACAGTTCGCGATACACCTCGGTGTCGTTAGCCACCAGCGCGCAGCGCGAGAATGCCGCCTCCACCGACGCCAGTCCGGTAGGTTCGTAGCGCGAAGTCGCCGCAAAGATCGTCGACTTGCTGTAGAGCGTGCGCAGTTGCGATTCGGTCTGCGCTCCCTTCACCGAAATATCCTGTGTGCCGGTGGAGACGCGCACATCGGCGCGGATCGGCACCGGCGGCATGGGAATCGGGTTGTCCGCCCCCACAATGCACACCGGCAGACGGTGCGTGTGCTGGGTCAGCAATGCGACCTGCTTTCCCGTATCCCACAGACGCCCGATCGCCAGCACCGACTCTTCCTTGGTCACAAAGGGATTGAAGTAGATCGGATTGCGTCCGGGCGGAATCACATGTCCTTCGAAAACGCTGCCGTAGGCAACGCGCAGCATCTCGTCCATCCAGCGCGAAGTTGAAACCACGGCCTCGGCCCGCTTCAAGCCCGCAACCATAGTCGCGCGATACCACTTCAGCCACGCCGAGGCCGCAGGTTCCTGCCCATGGATGCTCAACCACCACGTGATCACATCGCCATGCGCCACCACCAGTCGCGGCGTCGGCACCGGCAGCGCCCCAAAACTCAGCTGATTCAGATGCAGAAAATCGGGACGGGTATCGCGAACGATCTGGCACAGATAGTCCTGGGCCGCGTGGAAGTCTTGCTCACCTTCCTCCATCCAGTCCAGACGAAACGCGGTGGGATGATACTCGAGCCCGTGCAGCGAGTCCATCCAGGCGGTCTGATGGGGAAGCGGAATTTCTCCAAAGCTGACGAGCGTGACTTGCGCCCCGTGGGTGACCAGACCCGAAACCAGCTCGCGCGAGTACGTCCACACTCCGCTGAAAGTGTCAGCCGTGACCAGTACGCGCACAGAACCCCCGGGGAATCGAGGGCTGGGAGTTACCCTCGGGCCTGCCTGCCCACCAGTTTAGGGGAGAGGGCCGTGCCTAGGGAAGGGTTTTCTTGGGCATCCAGTGCCCAACCACTTTGATTTTGGGTGGCGCAGCGGTTTACCGCTGCGGTCTAGACGCTCGATTCCGACGGCTTTAGCCGCTGAGGGACTGCATCCAGTGCCCAACCACTTTGATTTTGGGTGGCGCAGCGGTTTACCGCTGCGGTCTAGACGCTCAATTCCGACGGCTTTAGCCGCCGAGGGACTGCATCGAGTGCCCAACCACTTTGATTTTGGGTGGCGCAGCGGTTTACCGCTGCGGTCTAGACACTCAATTCCGACGGCTTTAGCCGCCGAGGGACTGCATCCAGTGCCCAACCACTTTGGTTTTTGGGTGGCGCAGCGGTTTACCGCTGCGGTCTAGACGCTCAATTCCGACGGCTTTAGCCGCTGAGGGACTGCATCCAGCGCCATACCAGCTCGTGCAGAACCATACGGGTATTCCTCAGGCACTGGTGCCAGTCCTCTCTTGACCGGATTCTTATGAATGTACTGACGAAATGCCAAATACTCCTCCCAGTCGCGGACCCGCCGATCATAGAAGCTCTTCTCCCAGATCTCACCCCGAAAGCCGAGTTCGCTCTTTGCCCGAAAAGAAAAGCCTCCTTTTATGAGTTGCAGCGCCCGCTCCAGCGTCAAGAGCGGCGTGATCAGAAGATGAAAGTGATCAGGCATCAACACAAATTCATGCAGCAGATATTTCTTTTGCGATCGGTAGCCAAGCAGAACATCAAGAAACAGGTGCGCCATCCTGTCGGATTGAAGCAGTTGCTGCTTCTGAAATGTGCCCGCTGTGATGAAGTAAGTTCCGGATCCAGTGTTGCCTCTGCGCGGAGCAGCCATCCATGACCCTCAGCGGCTAAAGCCGTCTCTTACCGACGACACTATCGCAGCGGTAAACCGCTGCGCCACCCAAAAGCGGCTAAGACACCAATGATCGTTCCGTTTCGGCACAGACCGATAAGGCCCGGCGTTGGGCTTGATTCTGGGTGGCGCGGCAGTTTCAGCGCTGCGATAACCGCATTGTTTCGAGTGCGGATTCACAGCTTGCGGAAAGGTCGGTGTTGCACTTGATTTTGGGTGGCGAAGCGGTGTCAGCGCTGCGATAACCGCTTGTTTCGAGTGCGGATTCACAGCTTGCGGAAAGGTCGGTGTTGCACTTGATTTTGGGTGGCGAAGCGGTGTCAGCGCTGCGATAACCGCTTGTTTCGAGTGCGGATTCACAGCTTGCGGAAAGGTCGGTGTTGCACTTGATTTTGGGTGGCGAAGCGGTGTCAGCGCTGCGATAACCGCTTGTTTCGAGTGCGGATTCACAGCTTGCGGAGAGGTCGGTGTTGCACTTGATTTTGGGTGGCGCAGCGGTGTCACCGCTGCGATAACCGCTTGTTTCGAGTGCGGATTCACAGCTTGCGGAAAGGTCGGTGTTGCACTTGATTTTGGGTGGCGAAGCGGTGTCAGCGCTGCCATAACCGCTTGTTTCGAGTGCGGATTCACAGCTTGCGGAAAGGTCGGTGTTGCACTTGATTTTGGGTGGCGCAGCGGTGTCAGCGCTGCGATACCATTTGTCCGCAATTCGAGTGTGCCATCGGCCCTGCGAGATACCGTAACAAAACCGCTTTCAGCATCCTCGCCCAGATAGAGCAATGGTTTGTATTGCCCCTCGGAGCTGAGGCCAAACCAAGTACTGCGGTTGGAAAGCAGCAGGGAGGGAGGCCATGAGGGGACTGCCAAGGCCAGCAAAGCAAGCACTGGGAGGGCGAAAGCGAATCTGGATGCGGAGTGTGCTGGTACCTGTGCTTTGCGTGGGGAACGACGATACACGATCCAGGCAATGAAGCCGAGAAGAACAGCCAAACCCTTAAGCGCAAATTCGCTGCCCACAAGAGGAATTAAAACGAAATTGCCAAGGAAGAGTCCCAACAGACAACCGAAAGTGTTGATGGACAACAAGAAACCCACGGTGCGCGCTTCACGCTGTGGCGAAACTCCGACCACGAGCAAACGAGGAAAAATGCGCGAAAGCAGGAACCCGACTGGGACAATTAGAAAGCAAGCGACCACCACGCGCGCAAACTCGCGGACAAAGAACCCAGGTGAAATGAGCCCGAGGACACTGAACAAAAGAGGAGACAGGGCATAGAACGGGACAGAAAGAGCAAGCAACACACTGCCCCAAAGAACCAACCAGGACAGCGGGGTTCTAGAATTGGAAATCAGACGTTCCTCGCGCCTCGCGGCCAGGTAGAGTGCCAGGAGTACCGCAAACAGCATGTTGGCGAACGCGTAGATGCTAGTACCGATCACAGCGGCCAATAGATGAGTCCAGATGATCTCCAAAGCAAAAATGATGAGACCAGAAATAAATGCCAGAAAGCAAACCATAGCAGGGGAGGGAGAGTCATCAAGATCTTTTTCAAGATCTATGGCGTCGGTCTGGTGGAGCGTTTGGGGCGTCTCACGAAATGTCTGCATCCCGTCGCGGGCGAGATCAGGAGGACGAAAGCGGAAGACGAGCCCGGCGATGAAAAGGTTGGCGATGCACGCCAATATTGTGGCTCCCCAAAGGCCGAAGAAAGGCAATATCAGGTAGGCGGAAATCATGACTCCCGCCATGGCTCCGAGCAGGTTGGCGGAGTAGAGTTCGGAAATTGTGACAACCTCATCGGGATAACCATTGCTGCGCTGGCCAGTGTTTGCACGAACGCAACGGACCAAAACCGGCAGCGTCGCTCCCATCAAAGTGGTCATCGGGATAAGGGCAATCAGAGCAACGATCGCTCGGAAAGCAATCGAGGACAGGAGAGCGACGAGAGCCGGGCTAGTAATCACCCTGCTCAGCATCGACAGGTAAGCCATGTAAGCGATAAGGCTGGAGACTCCACAGACACCTATGCCGACCTCAAGAGAGAGATATAGATACTGGTTTTTTCGAGGCGTCAACCGGTCACAGAACAATCCGGCAAGGAACCCGCCCAAGGCCAGACCTGACATATACGCAGCAATCACAATCGTCGTAGACAGGAGTGCGCCCCCGAGCAGGTAGGAGAAAATCTTCTGGAGGACCACTTGATAGATCAGAGCGGCCGTTCCGGACAGGATGGCCCAGTAGATTGATGGATGTCTCAATTCGAAATGAGATTGGAGGGACATTCTGGGAGAAGGGTTCATCCAGTCAGTTTCTACCGCTACCTGATCCACGGAGGACACCACCTTCGAGGTGCAAGCGAATTGCGTGTTCGACGGAAATCATGCGCATGAGCGTTGAGCGAACCTCGGCAGCTTTGGGGCTATTCTGCAACAAGACACTGCTGGCTGGAAAGTGGTTCGTATCGCTCTCGAAGACGGCTCCGGAGTCGTTCTGCTCCATGTAGTACTTGCCGTCTCCCCAGTAGCCATCGGCCCCAAACAGCATATCCGACAACATGAACACACGCCGGCGATCGAGAGACGGGTCCCAGATGGGACTTCCTTCTTCCCATTCCCGGCCGGTCTGGACACCCAGCAGATCGAGTACTGTGGGTTGAATGTCAATGTGCGAAGTTGGCCAATCAATGCGCTCCGTAGACTTGAGTAGGCCGGGAACGTAAACCAGCAGCGGGACATGGAAGGACATGTCGTCGACCTTTCCAAGCGGAAAGTCCGGATGTTCCGCCTTGAATCGGATACCGTGGTCGGCGGTCACGACGATAATGGTCTTGTCGAGAATATGCGTATCTTCGAGCGCGTTGATAATCTCGCCTAACCAAGCATCTTGGTATACGACAAGAGCGTGACCCCGTTCGTCCATGCTCGCATTTGGTTTGCCGTCGACCATAGGCCACGGGCCGTGCCCCAATTCCGGGGAGAACTGCACGGCAAATTTCTGGCCTCGGGCGGCCCAAGCGCGAATATCACTCTCGAGTCGGTGCAATGGGGCAGCATCGCGCTTGACACGTTCCGCCCAGGGAAGGCCCAACTCCATATCAGGCAAGAAGACTGTGCTGCCGAGCTCCGAGTTCACGAGCCGCTGAAACCCGAGGTCCCTGAGCATCGTAACGTCGCCCCCGGCTTCCCACGAATATCCGTAGAAGGCAGTCTGATACCCAATGTCTCCCAAGCTGCGGACAATGCTGGGAACGGCGACATCTCCAGCCGACCACCCAAAATCCACCGACATGTAAACTGAGGTGAGAATGCTGAATGTAGCTCGGTTTGTGGCTGGAAACGTGGAATAGTGACGAGCGGCTACAAATGCGTGGTCGCGCAAGCGGCGCAAATTGGGCATATCCTGAAGGTTGTCCACGGACGGGTCGAGAATCCGCGCCGGAGCAGTCTCGAGAACAAGCAAAACGACATTGTAGTCCCGCAATTTACCGAAATAATTGGGTACTTGGCCGTCAATAGGGGTACGGGCCGTCTCTCGATAAAGCTGCCGTAGCTCGGGCACGCTCAGCTTGAGAATAGCTGGGTCCACCGTGGTGGAATCGGTGAACGACGCCCGAGTCATAGTGCTCAGCAAATCGGCGTGGAAAACTCCATCGTTTCCCCTCGGGGCCCAGGTCACTAACGCTCCTAAGGTAATGGCAATTCCGCAAGCCAATGTTGCTCGCCGGAGCCATGTTGCAATTCTGCTTTGGGGTTTGCGGGCAAGGGCTGACGCTACCGTGGTCGAAACGATCACTAATATTGCTGCGATGACAAGTTCTATAACGAGTCTTTTGCCCGGGGTCCCGGTAGCTGATTCCGGGTGCGCATACCACCACCTAATGCCCTCCCAGATAATCTCGACATGGGCAAAGCGACCGATGGACAAGAAAGTTCCGTATTGGGCAAACAGAATGACTTCCGCAACGAAGGCGAGCAAAGCTAGACACCACATCCACACCCGGCGTAAACGGGCAGGCAAAAAGTAGGCGATGCCAAGGATTAGGATCGGGATGAGCAGGCAACTCACCTGCAAGTCGCCACGCAGAAAGGCAATCCGCTCGACAAACGTGAAGCTCTCACGGGTGCGGCCCATCGCGATTGCGGCCTTTTCCAAGCCTCCATTCTTGAGCACGCGGGTCTTGAGAAAGACATCCGTGGCGGCCACGACAGCCCAGGGAGCCAGGGGAAACACAGTTGATTTGGAACGGAAACCTGGAGTCGTGATGGAGGTCAATGCCGCTTGGTTCACGACGCTTTCCATGCGGCCTCTCGCAACAACCGCACATCGCCCCGGCAGAGCAGGGCTAAGACAACGCCAAGCAATGAGTAGTATACCAAGACGGCCACCGCGACATCGTGTCCTGCCCAGTATGTCGCCGTCCAATAGCTTGCAGACGCGAGGCCATAAACGCACAGAAATTTCAGCCAACTCCCAGCCCTCTCCCCGGTCAGATCCCGCAATGTCCACTCATTGAGGAGCCACCAGGCGCCGAGGACGGCTATCTGAACCGTGGCAACAACTCGCAGAGAATCCGCGTGAAACGCCGCCAACGACGTCACTCCAAGGGTCACTGCCAGGACCGCCGCAGTTCGTGCCAGAAAATGCTTCTGCATGCCGTGCAGGTAAGCATAGCTCATCTGAAGAATCTGAATCGAGGCCAGGAACGGAATCCCCAAAAGCAAGATCCGGGCATACGCAAGGCTCGGTGCGTATCTTGGCAGAAAATGCCGAACAAAGAGGTCCAGGGCGAAGTAATACGGCAGCAGGACGGCCCAGGCAATCAAGAGCATTCGCGAGCAAATGGCGTAAATCCGTTTTCTTCCGTCCGGCGTGACGCCTGCGAGGTGTGAGAAAAATACCTTACTGCAGGCCTGGATTACCGTTATAGGCACCGCCATTGCGCTGGCAGCCAGGCTGTATTGCGCGAAATTCCGAATTGTCGCCGCCCAGCTCACGGCCAGCCGATCCGCGGACATAATTAGTAGCACACCCGTGTTGGCCATCACGATCGGCCAACCACTTTGCAGGCAAACTTTCGCAAAACGCTTCACATCGATCCCGCTGCTTGGGGCGCTCCATGGCCTCGTCCAGGCAAGTAATAACCCCAACACGATGAGCCAGCCGGTCGCGTAGAAGCTCGTCACCTCGCGGTAACCGCACTGCCATTTGTGGTGCCACAGCAGCACCAGCGCCACGAACAGCGCCGGTGCCGCCACCGTAGAAATCGCCACCGGCCGGAAAATTCTTGCGCTCTGCAATCCGAACTGCAGCAACATCACAGGGTTGATGATCAGCGCGGAGATTGCTACTGCGACTCCCACGAACCGCAGCGGCCCCGGCAACACCAGCGCCGCAATCGCGGACAGTGGCGCAAGCACGATCACCTGCTGCCAGAACAGGTACTTCAGCGCCGGCCCTATTTCGTGATGAAACTCCTCCATCGGGCGCCCTGCCCATCTCAGCAGTGCTCCGTCCGCGAATCCGAAATGAAGAAATCCCACGTATCCCGCGTACAGCCCGAATATCCGCCAGTAACCATAGTCCTCCACACTGATGAGCTTCGGCAGCAGGAAGATCAGGGCCACATTGAACAGTGCGCCTAGCAGCGTTCCCGTCCCTAGCGTGGCAACATCGGCTGCGATTGCGGAAGGTTTCCATGCAGGGATTTCCGTCGATTCCGGGCTCGCGGCCCCAGCCGCCTCTTCCAGATTAGGTGTTGTCGTCTCCTCAGTCGCCATCAAAGTGCTGTGTATCGCCTTTTGTCGATCGAATTGAACTCGCTCATTGGGGGTGACACCCCGCATTTTCCAATCGCGAATGCCGCACATTTTTCGACGTTATGCGCTTATAGCTTCCCTTTCACTACTTGAGCTGCGTCCTACCGGATCACCGCGAGGGCGGCGCCGGTCAGGGCCAGTTGCGATGTAATCTGCGTCCAGTCGCGCAGTCCGCGGACGAAGGCTCCGGTATTGAGCTTGTAGGGCACGACGATCTCATCGCCGGGGTACAGCCGGAGGCGATCAAATTTTGTTCCCGTGAAAAGCCCATTGACATTATTGGCGGCGACCACGACCCCGTTTGCGCGCAGTACAAAGGCGTGGTGCAAGTCGGACTGGGGTTTTCCCTTACCGGCCATGTCCAGATACGCTCCGGCAGTGTCACGGGGGTCGTAGATGAACGATCCGGGATTGTATACATTTCCCACCACTGATACGGTTGCAGGATTATGGGGAATTGTCAGCCGGTCGCTGTCTTCCAAAACCATGTCGGGGAAATCGGTGAGGCTTTTATCTTTGGGCTTGACGGGGAGTGCGACGCGTCCGCTGGCGCGGACGGCACGGAGCTGCGAAATGACCCCTTCCTGCGCCGCTTGAATTTGCGCCAACTGCTGTGCATCTGCGCCCTGGCTAACAGATGCCAGCGACATAGCCGACTGCCGGGCTTGTAGCTCCATTGTGCGAACCAGTTCGTCCAGGCTTTTTTGTTGTTCTACCCGTGCCGATTCGCGGGTCAATTGCGAACCGTAAACGTAAGCGTTGGGAGTTAGACCGCCGGCGCGTTCCAGAACGGAGTGGAGCCTCTCATTCGTTTCGAGCTTATAGACCCCGGGGCGCATCACCTCGCCTTCGACGATCACGTACTGGGAGCGCTCCGTCTGTGGCACGCTGATATCCCGCTGAGAGAAGATCGTGACGATATCGCCCGGCTGCAGTTCGAGATTGCTTGCCTCATCGTGTTCGAGGATTGCTTTCCTGGGGTTTATCCAAAGAAGCTGGGAGGAAAGGTCCTCGGGATTAACCCGCTGAATAATGGCATAGTTCCAGTCTATTTCGGGAGCGTAGCGCCGCAAATCCTCTGCCACATTCTTGACGATGTTTGGGTTGGCAGACGTGCGATCACCGGTTTTCAGCGCCGCACTCCCCGAGGAGTCTTGCTCATTCTGCGCATAAGCGACATCCGGCAAATTTGAAGAACCCATAGCATCGAGCAAATTGTCTGGACAGTTGTAGTTCCCGCTTGAGCCGAGAAGATCTGCCGTTGCCTCGCCGATGGATGTAGCGCTGTTGGGTGTAGTGCCGTTGAATGTAGCGCTGTTGGGTGTAGTGCCGTTGAATGTAGTGCCATTGAGCGTAGTGCCGGTGGTCGGTTGTCGAAAGAGACCGCAGCGCACGTTCCGCCAAGGCTCCGTGCGAACCGGATACTCGGTGGCCCGGCCATTGACGATGGCGGCGCGATCCAGCCAGTAGCGACGGGTGAGCAAGGCCTGAGGGTTGGGGATCAGGTCGCGGACGCGCATCCCCGGCTTCCAGGGATAACGTCCGGGGTTCGAGACATTGCCGCGCAAGGTTACGGTGTCGTCAAAACGTGAAACGATCGAAAACACACGGACAATGTCGCCATCTGTGAGGGGAAGAGGGCGGGATTCCTCGTCGTAGGGAAACTCAAGTGTTTTACGCGCCTGGTGATCCACGAGGCGATCAACCGTAATCTTGCTGGTGTCGGCAACGGTACTGAGGTCACCGGCAATTTCAATCAAGTCGTTCAGGGTGGAGTTGTCCTTCATTTCGTAGATGGCCGGTTTGTTCACGGAGCCCGAGATGGCAACCAGCGGACCAACGTGAGGATAGTAGAGAACATCGCCGGGCTGGAGACGAACATCCTTCGACTTGTCGCCCTTTATCAGCAAGTCGTAGAAATCGAAGTCTGTGATGGTAGCGCCATCGCGGCGGACCTGGACATGCCGCAACGATCCCTGAGGGGCCGGGCCGCCCGAAGCGAAAATCGCATTGATAAGCGTGCTCAGCGAACTAATGGTATAGGTGCCAGGATAGCGGGCATTGCCAACCACAAATATCTGAATGGAGCGCAGCCGGCCGACGTTGACGGTAATATTGAAGTTCCTGAAAATCTTGGAAATCTCGCGTTTCAGGTGTTGTTCCAGATCTCCATAGTGGATACCGGCAACGGATATTTGTCCGACCTGCGGTATGTAGATCTGGCCAGAACGGTCTACAATGACTCGCAAGTCAGCCTCGACTTGACCCCAAATCCTGACCTGCAGTTCGTCGCCAGGGCCGATGATGTAGTCGCTCGGGACCTGCAATAAATCCATGGGAGCAAACGTGCTTGGTGGCTGGACGAATAACGACTGCCCGAACAATGGCAATGGCCGGCCCGCCGAGTCGGCAACCATTTGCTGAAACTCAGTTTCCGGCCAGGGAGGGCTTTTCGGCTGCTGGATCTGCGAGGGGTTGAGCGGAGTTGTGCGGGAAGTGTTCTGGCCTGTGTTCGAACCTGCGGGTGTTTTCAACTGCGGCATGCGCTCGGAGGGAGACGAATAGTCGCGTCCTTGGGTGCTGCCGGATCTTTGAGCCTGTGCAGTGCATTCGGCGCTTCCCGCCAGCGAAGGATCGGAGCAATCCGTCGCTGTGCCCTGAGAGGTCGTGCCTTGAGAATCATTGAGGGATTGCGAAAGACATACCCCAACAGAGAGAACGATGAATAACGCAACCAATGGCGATTTTTGCATGACGGATTCAGAATCCTATAGTTCCGGAAGACGCAGCGTCCAATGTTGTGATTCTACCAACTGCCCGAAGCAGGCGGAACGGCTGGGACACAAGAATCTGGGACACGAGAATAACGTTTGTAGCTAGTGTTCATTATATGCATGGTGTGCCGGTTTTGTCGGAAGAGCGTTGGAAGTACAATTCCTAGACTCCGCTTCTACCTCGTCAGGACTTCGCGTTGATGGCAGATCCTTGCGCTGGCTGTAGCTGTCGAATGCTTTCTCTCCAATACCGAGGTTTCTCTCCAAAAACCCGGCTTGTTGGCAGTCACAGGACTTCAGAACCTGCTGTCGCCTGTAGCTTTGGCCCTTGGAGTCCCACGCGTGCGACTCGAGGATAAGGCTGCAGAATTCAGAACCTGCTGTCGTGGCTAGCCTGAGAGTTTCCTTTCCCACTCTCTCCGCCACTCTGTCGACCTGTGAAACTCTCGACTTGGCAGCGACTGACTGTCGGACACCAAGAGCCTTGGTGACGTGACAGTCTGCAAATATTGCGGTGAGAAACTCATCATGCTTCGGCTAGCGTTTCAGAGCAAAGCCGGACATTCAGAAAACGGAATAACGGCATTCGGTGCATTCTACTGCCAAGGAAGGCAGAGCAAAACTCAGGAGAAAAACAATGGCGCTAGTCAAGAACAAAACGACACCGGAAAATAGAGCGTTCTGGGAACACGTAGAGCGAGTCGCTGCTGAAGTCAGAAACAATCCGCAAATCTATGATTTGAGATTCTGCTGTGCGCGTTCACTTGCTGAACTGAAAGCTGAACTAGCGCCGGCAGAGCAAGGCGTTACAGAGGATGTCCCGCCTCAGCTGGAAATGGAGAAAGCGTTCGTCCGTTAAGATAGCGGAGCGAACGTATGAGAAAAGAGCGCAAGCATTACACAGCTGAGGAGAAGGTGGCCATTCTGCGGCGCCATCTTTTAGACAAGGTCCCGGTTTCCGATCTGTGTGAAGAACTGGGCCTGCAGCCGACGGTGTTCTACCGCTGGCAAAAGGAGTTCTTCGAGAACGGAGCGGCCGCCTTCCAAGCGACGGAACGTCCTCGCCGCCAGGCGGAGGAGAAGCAGAAACGGATTGAGTTCTTGGAGAAGAAGGTGCAGACCAAGGACGAGGTCCTGGCCGAGCTGATGGCGGAGCACATCGCGTTAAAAAAAAGCGTTGGGGAACTCTGACCGAGACCTGGGTACCACACGATGTGCGGGATCAGGTGGTGGATTTCGTTCGGCGCTGGTCGGAGAAGACCGAGATCAGCGTCGGCCGATTTATTCATTGGCTGGGGGTGACCGTGAGCAAGTTTTACAACTGGGGGCAGCGCTATGGGCGAGTGAATGAGCACAACGGTTGGGTACCCCGCGATTTCTGGTTGGAGACGTGGGAGAAAGAAGCCATCATCGGCTTCCACGTGAACAATCCGTTGGAAGGCTATCGGCGACTTACGTTCATGATGTTGGATCAGGATGTGGTGGCAGTGAGCCCGGCGAGCGTATGGCGTGTGCTGAAACAAGCGGGATTACTGACGCGCTGGAAAGCGAAGCCGTCGCGCAAGGGCACTGGCTTCGAACAGCCGCTGCAGCCGCACCAGCACTGGCATGTGGATGTTTCCTATATCAACCTGTCGGGTACGTTCTATTACTTATGCAGCGTGCTGGATGGATGCAGTCGTTTTCTGGTGCATTGGGATCTGCGGGAGTCGATGAAGGAAGCGGACATCGAGAGGATTCTGGAACGAGCCAAGGAGAAGTACCCGGGAGCTAAGCCGCGGATCATCTCCGACAACGGACCGCAGTTCATCGCTCGGGACTTCAAGGAGTTCATTCGTATCTCCGGGATGACGCACGTGCGCACCTCGCCGTTTTACCCGCAGTCGAACGGAAAAATCGAACGCTGGCATAAGTCGCTCAAACGGGAGTGCATCCGGCCACTGACCCCGTTGACGCTGGAAGATGCGCGCCGCCTGATTCAAATCTACGTGGATCACTACAACACGGTGCGACTGCACAGCGCGATCGGCTATGTGACGCCGCAGGATCGGCTCGCCGGACGACAGGCCGAGATCCACGCGGCTCGCGATCGCAAGCTAGAGGAGGCGCGTAGACGACGGCAACTTCGCCGGCAGCAGACGGCGTCTTTAAGATTTGCACACTCTTCAACCGCAGCTACAATGACCTCGCCGGGTGAAACGGAAGCGGGCTCTGCCGGGAGGCAACCATGCTGAGGGATAACCTGGTGGGGCTCATCGAGCCGATGCTCAGCAGCGCGGGAGCCAATCCTCTCGCGCTCTGCATTGCGATGAACGAGTCATCGGACGATAGACCCCAAGATGCCTTGAAAATCCCCGCCCCGAAGGGGCGGAATCTTACACTAACGGAGAACGCCGCTTCTCCATTTCACGCTGAGCCAAAACAAGGAGACTTCATGAAAAATGCGCCGGCAGAGCAGAGCAAAAGGTGAAAAGCGATGAAAAATGACGAGCTGTTTCTGCTAGCCATTTCTGTAGGATGTCAGCCGTTCTGGCATGACGGTATTTTCGGGCCAGCTTGGCATTGCGGCTGCCCAGAAGTTGATGGCGAAGTTCCGCATGCATGTGACCAGCAATGCTCAGCAATCACAGAGAACTCACTCCGCAAACTGAACGGCCGCGGGCGGAACAGAGCAGAGAAAGCGCGATAGAGCAAAAGCAACAACCCACAAGCAAACCCACACACAGACCAAGTAGACAGGCAGCACACACATTGACGCAGCATTGACAACCTTACCGCTCCGCATTGACAACCTTACTGCTTCCCATTGAAGGTGTGTCAATTCTTTTGTGTAAACAACCAGGTTTTGTTTTTGGGGATGGGGTGCCGGGGAAGGGGGCAGTTCCCCTTCCCTGGCCCAGCGCTTTAGAAGCAGCCCCCGTTTTCATTGCGTAACTCTCTCCAGGGTCGGCATGCGCTCTGGCCACAGAATCGTAAAGTGGTTCAAGGCTTCGCGCCAGTGATGAATCGGCATCGTCCACTTTTTCGCGGCCTGGCGCAGCGCCAGAAACAGCAACTTCAGCGCCGCTTCTTCGTTCGGAAATCCGCCGCGGGTTTTGATGATCTTGCGTAGCGACCGGTTCAGCGACTCCACACTGTTGGTGGTGTAGATCGCTTTGCGGATATCCGGCGGGTAATGGAAAAACGGCGTGATCCGCGCCCAGTTTCGCCGCCACACCTGGCTGACGCTGGGATAGGTTTTCCACTTCGCTTCCAGTTCCGCCAATTGTTGCTCGGCCTCGGCCACCGTGGCCGCGCGATAGATCAACTGCAAGTCCGCCGCCGCTTGTTTGCGCAGTTTCCAGGGCACGTAGTTCAGCGCCGCCCGCACCAGATGCACGATGCAGAGCTGCACCTCGGTCCGCGGATACACCGCTTCGATGGCTTCCGGAAATCCCTTCAGCCCATCCACGCAGGCGATGAAAATATCCTTCACCCCGCGGTTCTGTAACTCGGTGAGCACCTGCAGCCAGAACTTTGCTCCCTCCGTCTGCGCCACCCACAGCCCCAGCACTTCCTTCTGCCCTTCTAGGTCCACGCCCAGCACCACGTAAATCGCCTTGTTCTGGATGTGTCCTTCGTCGCGCACCTTCACCATCAGCGCATCCAGATACACGATGGGATATAACTCCTCCAGCGGCCGCCCTTGCCACAGTTTCACTTCTTCGATCACCGCATCGGTCACGTTGGAGATCAACGCCGGGGAAACGTCAATGCCGTACATCTCCTCCAAGTGGCCCTGGATCTCGCGCGTCGTCATGCCCCGCGCATACATCGAGATAATCTTGTCGTCGAAACCGGTCCACCGCGTCTGCCCCTTGGCCACGATCTTGGGCGCGAACGTCGCCTGGCGATCGCGCGGAGTCTCTAGCTCCAACTCGCCGAAGTCGCCCTTCAAGGTTTTTTGGCTTTTCCCGTTGCGCGTGTTGCCCCGGTGGTGCCCTGCTGGATCGTGCTTCTCGTAGCCCAGATGATCGGTCATCTCGGCGGTTAAGGCCCGCTCCAGAATGGCTTTGGTCAGTTCCTTGAGCAGACCGTTCTCCCCGATGATATCCTCGGGCTTCTTGTAGTTGGTCAGCAGTTGGTCGATCAGCTCCTTGTCGATTGCCATGGGGCCTCCTATTTTCTTCTGCCCATGGCCGTTTACACAGTTTTATTTACACCCTCCCCATTGACAACCTTATGCCCGTATGTTGTTGTCAGTGATGCACTTATGTGCCGATGCGGCGATGCTTCTTTGTCACTAATTGTTGCACTCCTAGTGACAGGGTGCTCTGCTAATCAGTAGCCGCCCAGCCGCTCCACCTAGATCACCTCCTCATTACCACCACCCCATTAGGCAGCAGCTCTCTGACAGCACTGCATAGGTGCCTATTAGGCAGTGCTCATCTGCTGCCCATGTGGGCCTATTAGGTGCACAAGGCGTTACTCCCAAGTAAACAGTGCTTGTATGTCATTGATCCTATTAGGTTGTTGACAATTGGTTGTATGTTGTTGATTCTATTGAGCTGACTGGCTGCCGTGGTACCCCCACCCAGTACGATTTGTATGTGCTTGATAGGAAATGGGATAGGGGGACCAAAAATGAAATTCCAACGTGCTGACAAGGGCCCGCCAGCAATACACACACACAAGCGAATTGGATTTTTCTTGGTTTTCCAGGTCCATCAGAAGCCTTGAGCTATTGATACTAAACTGTTTACCTTAACTTCTGGCTCGCAAATCACGGCTCCGGAAGTGCCCAAACAGGCACCCGAAGTCCGCCACAAACCCCCTGGAAGTGGCAGAAATGACTGTGAATGATAACTAGAAAGTAACAAATACTCGCCCTTCTCCCAGTTTCTCGAGCCCGTTGGCTGGTCGATCGGACTTCGGTCAAAAGTCGATCGCACGTCGGTTAAAAAAGAAACGTAAATGATAACTAGAGAGTTACCCTACAACCTTGGCTGCCACTTTTGGCATCGTTTTCTGATCAGTAGCGACTCGAAATCCGCGAGAATCGCGCAAGAATCAACACTAAATGCCACGAAATCGCTCATTTATCTGTCGCAAAGGAACCGATATGATGTTCGGCATAGCGTGAATTAAGTTAAGAATTCGCGCGACGTGGCTGACCGGCGAGAGCCGATGGACCCGCGAGAGGGCAGTTCCGACCCCGCGCCCCCTCTGATCTCTACGTGATAGAAGCGTAGGGCCGCCGCGCAGCCCTTTTTACGTGCCCTCATAATTCCAAGTTTCGGACTGGCGGCCTCTCTTGTGGAGGACTTATGGCGCGGGCCCGAACTTCAACTGCGATCTTGGAAGCACGAGGATCTTTTGTCCACAATCCTAAGCGTAGGGCAGTTCATGCTAACGAGCCGAGGCCGACTGCTCCACCGATCTTGCTCTGGGCAGATTTTCTGCTGTACTCAGATCGGCTTAGGACCTTTAGTTGCAACCAGCACCTCTAACAGAGTGGCCGTGTTACGAACGCTTAGCGCGATTGTTGTGAGTGGTTCTGACACGAGCGGATGTTGGTCCGCCAGCGCCTCAAGACGCGTGCTGACGTTCTGGAGTTGATCGACTTCGCGCAAGATCGCTTGAAAAGGCATGGGTACACCTCTCTCGCTGAAAAACTCTAAGGTGGGAGAACTTCAGATGGACCGGCTTACGGTCAGAAGACCTGAAAGAGGAGAAGCTGGTAACCACCCCGGCGGCACTATAACACGCCAGAAGGTTAATTTGCGCTGATCAAAATTGACCGTTAAACGCCCCGGACTCGTGAAATCATGGGCTATGGCTAAGAGGAAAACAAAAAAGCAATCGGCCAAAGCGACACTCGCCGAAGTCATCAAGGAAATGGCGAAGCCGAGAGTGGCTTCGTCCGCAAAAGAGTAGAGTTGCGTTTTTTAGAAACGAAGTTCTAGTCGTGGAGAACAATGTTGAGAAGTGAACTGTGAACCTGCAACCCACTCCCGCCGTCATACTCGACGAATCCTAACTTTCTGAACCTATTCATGAAAAAACTGACCCGCGACCGGGTTGTGCCGACCATCTCTGCGAGGGTCTCCTGACTCATCTTGGGGATTACAGTCTCGGGCTTACCTTCCTTGCCGAAATGAGCCAGCAATAGCAATATCCGGGCTAGCCTTTTCTCACTGGAATTGAAAAGCTGGTCAACCAAATCCTCTTCATATCGGATGTTCCGTGTGAGCAAATATGCCACGAACACATCGGAAAACGCGTGTTCCCGGTGAAGCACTTCCACCATGGACTTTTTATCGATTCGCATCACAGAGCAATCGGTCATTGCGGTTGCGGAACACAGGCGGAGAGGCTGCCCCGTAAGGCAACCTTCCCCGAAGAAATCGCCCTCGTTCAGAATGCCTATAGTCGCTTCCTTCCCGATCTTCGACACAACGGTGAGTTTTACCTTTCCTTGCTGGATATAAAAAACAGCATCGGACGAATCGCCCTGAGCAAAGATCGTCCGATTGTTGGCAAAAGCTGCGATCTTTCTACCGCCGTCGATGGTCGAAAGGAATGTCTTGGAATCGAACTTGATGAGTTTCTTGGCCGCTACCACGGCTGTCATGATTGGCCCCCCCCTCTCAAGAGTTCCGAATGCGCAGAAGGCAAATTTCTAGATGAATGAATGCGAAAGAAGGGCGGGAACCACATTAAGCTTGCGGGCAAACTGCGATCCGCCCGACTAAAGTAATGCTTTCACCCTTGGTGTCGAAAGTCAATGCGTCCCATCTTGTTGACTTTGCTCCCCTTCGCGAATGTTCGGTGACGGCTCAGCGAAGCAGATGGCGGACTTGGCAGTTCATTCCACGGAGCGCCGCACAAAGGGAGTAAGCTCGAACATGTCCGATATAGTGCTGGGTTGGGGGTGATGAGTTTGGCAGAAATTCGACTGCAAGAGGGTGAGTCGTTGGAGAACGCTCTGCGTCGGTTCAAGCGCAAGGTTATGACGGAAGACATCATCAAGGAAGTGAAGCGTCACTCCTACTACCTGAAGCCGGGCGAGAGACGCCGGGTGAAGCAAGCTTTGGCGCAGAAGCGTGCACGAAAAAAGCTTCGCAAAGAGCGGGATTAAGTTGCAACAATTAGAGCCGCTGCTGCCAAGCAGCAGCCTCCGTGAGTTAAGGCCAACTAGCGCTCTGCACAACATGGTACTGTAAACAGCAACAGGAGGAGCCGATGTCAAAGCATAATTCTGTCACCAAACGCAACCGACGCCCGAAGTCGGGTAAGCGTGCGGACTACACTGCACGCACCATGGCGGCTGTGAAAGAACTGGAACAAGCAGCGAAACTTAAAGTTAAGTTAATCTTGCCAGCCGTGGCTTAGGACTGCCTAAGTACGACGCAACAAAGTCCAGCATCGGAACAATCGTAAGTGCTTGACGAGAGGTCGTTTTGGGGAGCACGTAGAGCCGGACCCCTTTTGGGCTTCAACCGGCGTTTAACGCGACAGCTCTCGGGCGGAAGCTTCAGTCAGTGTCAAAGCACCTTTTGCTCCATGCGGGAAGGCGCTGAAAGGGATTCGGCTGGCTCTTGACGACGTTAAGAAACTCATTGATGCCGGAAAGGAAAACGGGTATCTCGCCTCTAAAGAGGTGAACAGGTGAATGACCTGATTCCCAATGATGTGCGTTCCCCGGAGGACCTGGACGACGTGCTTGCCACCATGGGCACGCTGGGCATTGACGTGCTTGATCGCCAGCCCAAGCTACCTTCCTCGGTACTGAAAAGAACATTTGAGGAGGAAGTGGAGCCCGGCGGGGGCCTCGAACTCGACTTGGTCCCCGGCGCTGTTGAACAGACCGACGATCCGATCCGCATCTACCTGCGCGAGATGGGCGTAGTCCCTCTGCTCACCCGCGAAGGCGAGGTGGACATTGCGAAGCGTATCGAGCGCGGACAGCTGCACGTGCTGAAGGCACTTTCACGCTCACCTATTGTGATCCGCCAGGTTCTGGCCATGGGCGAGGATTTGAAGCGCGGCGCACGCTCGATCAAGGAAATTGTCGTCTTCGATGAGGAAGAGATCACTGAAAAGGTCCTACTGAACGGAGTCAAGGACACTACGTGCCGCATCGACAAGCTACAGAAGCATTACAAAAGAGCCAGCCAGCTAGCCGTACGACTACCGACCATCCCGGCAAAAAAGAAAGCACGCGAATACCGCCGCTGCCGATGTGGCCTGGGCCGCGAGATCGTTCGGATTTCGCTCATCATCCGCAAGCTAGGTCTAACCAACTTCGAGCGCGAACGCCTGATTGATCGGGTGAATAAGACCGTGGACATCATGCGCTCGCTCGACCGGCAGGTCAACGACCTGGAAAGGAAGATTGAGAGCACGCGCAGCGAGGAACTCAAGAAAGATTACCGCAAGATCCAGCGGCGGCATCGCGCAGACCTGGAAAGGTTGGAGTGCGATGCCGGAGTGGCCTTTAAGGAGCTGCACCGCACCCAGCGCGAAATGATCCAAGGTGAGATGGACAGGGAGCAGGCCAAGCATGAGCTCATCGAGGCCAACCTGCGCCTCGTGGTTTCCATCGCCAAAAAGTATGCCAATCGCGGGCTGCAGTTCCTCGACCTGATCCAGGAGGGCAACGTCGGCCTGATGAAGGGAGTGGACAAGTTCGACTACCGCCGCGGCTACAAGTTTTCGACCTACGCCACGTGGTGGATTCGCCAGGCAATCAGCCGCGCTATTGCCGACCAGGCGCGCACTATCCGCCTCCCGGTGCACATGGTCGAGATCGTCAACAAGCTGATTCGCATCTCGCGGCAACTGGTCCAAGCGTTGGGCCGCGAACCCACGTCGGCAGAGATTGGCAAGCAGATGGACATTCCGGCGGCCAAAGTGCGCAAGGTGCTCAAGATCATGCAGGCACCGATCTCGCTGGAGACGCCGATCGGCGAGGAGGGGGATTCCCACCTCGGCGACTTCATCGCAGACCGCGCCTCGGTCTCGCCGTCCGAGGCCGTCATCAACGTGGGCCTGAAGGAGCAGACCGCTCTCGTGCTGCACACCCTGACTCCGCGTGAGGAGAAGATCATGAAGATGCGCTTTGGTCTGGAGGACGGCTCGGAGCACACGCTGGAGGAGGTTGGCCTAGAGTTCGCCGTCACCCGCGAGCGCATTCGCCAGATCGAAGCCAAGGCCCTGCGCAAGCTGCGCCACCCGTCGCGCTCCCTAAGGCTCAAGTCATTTGTAGAAGACGTGCACGAATGACGCCAAATCTGTGCACGCTAGGAGCGGAAGTCTAGGGGGACGGCCTGTGTATCCCTCGGTCTGTCCCCAAAATACAGGACTGGCCACGGCCTCCTGCTCAAGCCCTGGGAGGCCCGTTAGAGAGTGGTGGTTTCCTCGAATTCGACCCAGTGATCATTCGTTTCCAGCAAAATGCCAATGGCTCGCACGCAGTTGTCCCGACCCACAAAGCAACAGTTCTGAACCAACCGGGTCTCCTGACCACGCACCCAGTGCGGCACCCGAAACCGGTTCAAGCGACACCCCCAAAAGTCGCGTGCGAAAACAAATGGAACGAAGAAAACGCGGCAAGTCCTTCCGGCCCCCGACTGGCATCGGGGCTTTCTTCTCTGAATGGTATTTAGTCCCCGGGACAGCGTTCGCCCTCATGCCCCTCCCGCTTGTGATCCAGTATCGCCTCAAGGCACGAAAACTCTCGATCTGTCCATCCCAAAGAATCTAGGTCCAGGCTTCCCGCTCTGGCCTGAACAAAATCCCATTCCAGTCGGTCCAACTGTTCGCAAACCATAAAACTAGCTCCCATTGATCGCACTTTTAATGCCAAGCGGCAAGCAAACTAGGACACTCCCAGAGTTTGATAGTTGCTTCGTAAAGCGTGCAAAGCGTACATCACGTCGTCCAGAGCCGCTGTCTCTTCGCCGTTATCGCCGCCTGCCTGAAACAATTCCCGCGCCCGCAGCACAACCGCCCTCTCGGCTTCTGCAATGCGCCCCGGTAGTTTGCTCTTATCAATCTCAGAGAGTGCAGCTCTGTACTGCTGCCTCCAATATCTGCTGTCCGGGGACTTGGAAATATCGGTACTCATAATGCGTCTCCTCGTTTTCGCATGCTGGCTAAATGTTGTAGTTTCAAGACCAGAAATGCCCCGGCTGGTCGCGTGCGATGATGCCTGACGTGTACCGCCACCTTGGCCCCAACACTGGGGCAGAAAGGGTTTCCCGTATAAGGCCAACAATCGCGTACAGGATCAGAAGCGCGAATACTATCCGAATGAAGATACACTTTTGCTCCGTTGCATCTTTTCACCATAGGTACACCGCTGGAAACGATTTCCCACACTCCAGGCAAAATTCTCTCGAGCGTGACGTTATCAACCCGCAAGACGGGCACATTCTTTGTGACCCGAAACCAGCGATCTGAGGCTTCAGCCTAATACAGCGCGCTGATGCCTTGAAGTTCCTCAATGGAAGAGTGACGAAAGTCGGCAGTGTACGAAAACGAGGACAGAACGGACGGAAAACGGGTTCCATGGTGAACCCTCATTTCTATCGGTTGCGCAGAGGACCGTCGCGGAAGGCGTGAACGTCTAGAGAGCGCCGGAGTGATGCGTAAGGGACTTCTTTAAGTCTAGGCTCCCCCGGTAAAAAAGCAAATGAAATTCGCATGAATGGGGTGTTCTTCATCGTTCGCGCCCAGTTCATATGCAGTTGCTTCAAGACATTGAGAGGACCGTTATCTCTAGTCCTTCGTAGCTTCTTTCACGATCCGGGCAGCGGCCTGGCTGAAGTCCTCGCTGGGTTTGCGCTTTTTGGGCGTTTGCTCAGGACGGGTGTCTGCTCTCGTTTCCAGTTGATTGGCTTGGCGCTGTGCTTTATCGGCTTTTGTACGCTTCTTTGCCATGCCTACAGCTTGCCACAACGGGCCGAACGCGGCTAGGGCCTGCGGATTTCGAACTGCACCACGACCAGAAATCAGGGCTGATGCCCTCACCACGCCTGTCTGTTGGCTGCTGGAGAGAATCGGTGGGACAATTGGGCGGCGTCCGGAGGCTGCGCGATGACGGTTCAGCAGATCGTTGAGGTCGTAATAATCGTGATTGTGATCTACGTGGCGGTTCGTTTTTTTTAGGAAAAGGGGGTAAGCTGACTCGGTGACGCCTGACCGTTTACCCAACCTCCGCGTTCCCCACGTTTCAATTTCTAACCGTCAAAGTCGCTATGGAGCAGCCGTCCTAAGATGGCACCGGCCAGCAATGAAGCGTAAGCTTAAGGCATGTACACCACGACTAGAAACATTGCAGGCAGCACTCTCATGACATGCAGAGACTGCGGGCACACGATCAGCATGAACAAGGTTTGTGAGAAGCCACTTCAATCGGCAACGGACATGCTGAAACACATTGCTGCCCACAACGCCCCCCACACCTTCGCGGCAGTCGAGCGCGTCATCCGACCGGAACCGGAAGCCGTCCCCTCAAGTGAACTGGCCTACACGCTCGGCATCACAGTACCGGTGGATCGCTTCGAGCCCACAATCACGCAACTAAGTCCAATTCCGATCTGACGTAATTCCCCCATGTGCGGGCGCTACCGACTTTCGTGTCGAAAGCAGGTCGTTGAAGGGCACTTCGCCAGCGGGTTCGGCAGCTTGACAATGGTGTTCCCGAGGAATAGCGTCGAAAGTGAGGTGGCTTCCACCTTCTCCTCTTTCAGGTTCCCTGAACTAAGTCAGCCCATCTGAAGTTCTCTCCTCTTAGCGGCAACAACCTCAGGAGGTTGATATGTTTGCACGCAACGTCTCTTTTCGCTTGAAATCCAACATGCTTTCTGAATACGCCCGGACCTTTGAGAACCAAATTCTTCCTTTACTTCGCAAGCAGAAGGGCTTCAAGGCGAAATCACATTGTCAAATCCTGGCAGCCTAGATGCGATTGGAATCAGCCTGTGGGAGAGCAAAGCCGATGCAGAAGCTTACAACACCAATACCTACCCAGAAGTCTTGAAGACTTTTGCGCGCATCATCGATGGAACGCCCAAGCTTCAGACGTTTGCGACCGTCAACTCGACATTCCATAACGTCGCTGTACTAGTGTAAGCGGGATCGTCCGCCGTACGGGGCGGCCTTCTTGATTGATGAAGGCCGCCTCTTTTTCGAAAGCAATACTCTATGGAAAGCAGCGAAATCGACCGCGCCATCACCCTCGGGAGCAAAGGACCCGACGCGGAAATCGCCGAGCAGGAGCACGCTTATGAGCGCAACTAGCATTTCCTTCGTCCTGATCATTGCGGTATTCACGATCCTGCTGCTCTACAGGATGCACAGGCTGAAACCACACATCGCCGGGTTCAGATCACAAAGGATGTGTCCCGCTTGCGGCTTAATCACATCTCGATTAAAGACATGTTGCTTGGAGTGTGGCAAATCTCTCTTATAGCAATGAGGTTTGAGACCCCGAATGATGGAAATATGTTTTCTGCACGGTCGATGCTGATAACAAGTCATAGCTCTTACGACTTGGTCAATGAGTGAAAAGGTGATGTTAGAACAGAAATGTTCTGTCGGCGTCTCCGCGCAATGGCGATTCAAGCAATGGTAGCCATAGCTACGCTGCCGCTGGCTTCTGCATGGCTTTCATGTAGCTGTCCATGGACTGTGTTAACTGCGCATCCACCTCGTCCGCGATAGTCATGACATCGGGTAACAGCAAGCTGAAATCCAGAAAGCTCAAATTACTCTGCAACGCCCCGAAGAGGGTCACTTGGAGTATTCGTGATTCGTGCACCAGCATCGCGGGAGTGTAGCCTTGTAAATATCGCAGCCTACCATGGGCCACGGCGGCGGCGGAAAAGACGGCATCGCTGTCCTTCGTGGTGGCGCTGGGCTTGCTCAGGCGGACAGCCAGGTCTTCAACCAGCTTAGGAAGATGCCCAGTACGCTCGTCATCGCTAAGAGAAAGGTGGTTGAGTTCACCGCTCCGTCTTACCCGCGCCAGCCAGTCTCCGACCACAGTGGAAATACAGCGCTGCAGGATCGCACCCACTCTTTCCTTTTCCAGCCGGGCTGCAGGTTTGCGAACAAGCATCTTCTCGCGGACCAGTTCGGCGAGTTTCCCGATTTCGAATGGTTTCACGATGATTTCGTCCGCTTCCAACAGAATTGCGGCCATGGCGCCCTGCACGTCGGAGTAGCCACTGACTAGCAGCGTAAGTGCATCCGGTTGGGAATGGCGCATCGCGGTGACGACCGTGAAACCATCACCGGGGTTCGGCATGTGCAGGTCAGTGATGAGCACGTCAAAGCTCTCTGTGGTGATAAGTCTTAGAGCTTCTGTCACGCTGGCGGCAGCGACTACGTCAAATCCCTTGCATTCAAGGGTCGCCTTCATCATGGCGCGAACGGCATTATCGTCATCCACAACCAGGACTCTATGCGCAACTGGTGGGTCGATCGGAGTCATACAGCACAGCCTCTCGTCACGATTTAATGACAGGATGACTCAGGTTCATGTTCGAAAATGGTCAAAACTGAACAGGTATTGAAAAGGTTAACAGCTATTGGGTCTCAATCTGGAAACCCGAAACGCGGTCATGGGTTAGTGGGGGAAACACCTCTTGGGACAATATAGCTCGTCGGAAAGCAACTTTAGTGAAAGTGACCAAGATTGAACAGACCTGTGAACACTTCACTTGATAGAGTCTGTCCAAGGGAAAACCCAACTCACACGGGCAGGAAACAGAAGTGAAGCAGGAAACAAATTCGCAAGCCCCATCTTTGCCGTATGAACAACAACGCCGTGAGGTGCGACATGACAGACAAATCTGAGTCTTCATTCGCGGTCATTTGGTTTAACGAGCGAACCTACCAGTCGGCTGGAGTTGTGGCGGTCATCAAGGGAATTGAGGCCGCGCAAAGAACTCTCAATGATTTCGATTGGTGTCAGAGCGGTGAAAACCGACGAGCGGGTTGGCGCTATTTCCTGGAGGAAACCGATCTGCGGCCCGGAACGAACCCGGAGAAGGCCACCGCACTTCGACAAGTGAAGCTCGACCTTCAAGAATCTCAAGCTTAGGGCACTCAGCAGGGTCCGTCACGTCCTGATTTTGGAACAGAATAAGAATGATTTCTCCTGAGCGTCATAGGCTGGAATGGGAAATGCATGGTGTTGGAATCGGTCACGGGTTGGCAATTTGGGTTTGTCTAAACGAGATTGGCCACGTCCGACGCAACAGCCTCCCCATACATCTGCTTCAGGGTGTGCCGCAGAGCGATGACATTGCTGCGCGAAGACTCTGTGGCGCGGCTGCGAGGGTCTTTGGCAAACTCTGCCTGGTAAATCCTTAGCAGGAACTCCCCCTGCTCCTTCAGACGTTCGTTTGCTCCTGAGTCTAGTTCTTGTACGAAGTGCATACATCCATTCGACGCAGAATGTTGGGGAAAGATTCACTCAGGCCGAATCGAAGCCTCTAACCTTGGTCACGTGAAAGCACGTCCCGCTTCGCGAGCGCAAACGCTGACAACGCAAGTCGATAGCTACTACCCAAAAACACGCAGGCGCACTATGCGAGGGGATTGAGGGTTATGTTGCCATTCTCGAATCGATCTGCGGCAAAGGGAATACAGCCGACTAAGGACATTCTCCTCTCGTGATCGGTAGCAATAAAATTGGTCGCATGCCGTCGAGAAGTCATCAAGATTCGTCATTCGGCAAAAAAAAAAGCCAGCCGGGAGTGGCTGGCTAGGAGAGTAATGGAGTGCTTCTTACATGTCTGACGCTGACTTCTTCTGCGAAGCTCTCTTCTCCGAGCGGAGGATGGCCAACTCCAGCCGTCGGAGCCCAGCCACGCTGCCGGTTCCGCGCTGCACCTTGGCATCGTCACAGCATTCCCAGATACCGTTGACCAGCGAAACTGGAAGAGCGTAGCGTTCGCTCCTCCAGTAACGAACGTACTCGGCTGGCTCCGCATTGTTCGTAGCCGTAACGCTCAAGCAGTTGAGTAACTTTCGACGACTTCAGCGGCTTCATCGCGCACCTGCCTTCGCCGCTTTCGCTTTCACTACAGCTTTGAGGACGCCTTGCGCCACACACCAGTACGCGTAGCGCACGACTCGCTCGTTTGTGACCTTTCTTTTCTTGAACTGCCGTCCGTTGAACTCTGCCTGGAGTTCTGCCACTGTTGCGTGCCCACGCTTCGCCACAAAGTCGACGAAGTGTTTGATGAAGCCGCGTTTGATTGAATCCGTCTTAGCTACCACCAGCGTTTGCGTTCGGACCGTTTTGTAAGCCATCGGTGTTCTCCTTATTGGTCGGCAGTTGCCGATGACGAGATCGTGTCTCCTATAGAGCGGATTGACACGAAGTCTTCGGCACCCACGCGGAGCACGCTGGTGTGACGAGATCGAGATGACAGGTAGTTCATGGCGGGATCAGTCCGGTGGCTCTGGAAGGCTGTAGAGGGGGAGGGCAAGCGTCCACCCGAGCCGTGGGACGCGCTCTGAAGCCGCTCTAGGAGGAGAGTGGAGGCTCAGAGTTGAGCCAAAAGAAAAAGCCCACGACCGGGAAGCCGTGGGCTGGAAGTGTGTCGATGCCGCGTTCAGTATTCGTCTGGCAACAGCAACGTCGTCACGCTACGGTCCGCCTCAGTAATCACCCAGACCTTCACGCCAGTGCTGAGCGAGTAAGCGGACAGTAGTCGCCAGCCTTGGCGGAGACTGAGTTCATTCTCGCGGATGTCGTGCTCGTCCACATCGCCCCAGTCGCCCTGGACATGTCGCAATAAAAATGCCAGCGGCTCCTCACCGCTGGCTTCGAATGCCGCTAACGCCCCTGGCGTCGCAACGATCTGCCCAGGATCGAATTTCATTTGCGCTCCGATCTCTGGATCGCGAGTTCCAGTCTCCGCAATCCTGCCTTGCTTCCAGTCCCGCGCTGGATGCGATTGTCGATGGCGGCTTCCCAGATCGAATTCACCACGCTGACTGGCAGCGCGTAGCGTTCGCTGAGCCAGTAGCGAACGCCGAAGTCGGCCTTCTCGCCTTGTTTGTAGTCATAGCGCGTGAGCAGCGTCTCAATCTTGCTCACTTCGCACCGCCGTTCTTCACCGGCTTGAAGATGCCGTGGTTCCGGCAGTAAGAAATGTATCGGTGGACGCGGGTGGCATCAATCTTGTGCCCATCGATCTGCCTACCGCAAAATTCCGCGATGAGCATCTCCACGTTGACGGCACCTTTCTTCTTTGTGAACTCTACGACCGCGAGTAGGAAGCCGCGCTTCACCGTGGCGATGGAGCCGAGTTCGTATCGCTGGTCTGGCTTGACTTTCGGAGCCTTCGCTGCTGCTACCACTGGCGTCTCGTCCTTCTCAGCATCATTCGCTGCCCGCTTCTTCGCATCGCTCGTTCCTTGTTTCTTCATCGCTGTTCTCCTATTCGAGTGATTGGGGGAGCGGAGGAATCTTGTCCCGAGCGGGAGCGGTTTGACACGCAAATTCTGGGGGGGATTTCAAGCTGGCGTTATGATTGTCTATGCCACCTGCGACCGACCCGGAGACTGAATTTGCGCGAGAACTGGAAACTTTCGGCGACGATGTGGACGTCGCGATTCAGTGCTTCTACGTCTGGCTGACCGTTCATGCCGTCGCACGCAAGAGCCAAAAGTTGTATTACCTGCTGAACCGGGACACCGGATTCTGGAACGTGGCGATTGACTGCGTATCGGTATCGAGCACAGTGCCGACCCGGAGATCCCAGCCCTTAACCTTACCCTCTTGCTGATCTCTCGGCCGTCCGGCGGTGATATACTGTCGCGCATTCCGGACGGCGCATTCGGATCGTGTGGAGACTTCAAATGCTCTCGCAAGTCAGTCAGAGCGGGTTCTGCTTTGAAGCGCTGCATCCTAAAGATCCGAAGCTGCGAAATGCCAGACGCCTCCCGTTGCACCTTGGCCTGCTTGCGACATTCCGAACCTGCTTGATTTTGCTAATCCTCTCTTCCTTAGTCGCGCTGGCACAAATTCAGAACGGCGAAATAACGGGCACCGTCACTGACCCATCTGGAGCTTTAGTGTCCGGCGCAACCATCTTTTTACAAAATCTGGATACGCACTATGAAATCCAAGCCCGCACCAGCGCCGAAGGGGTCTACACAGCCCAAGAACTTAGCGTTGGGAGGTATTCGGCTCGTGTCGAGGCGCACGGATTTAAGACAGTCGAGACCACCAATCTGGTCCTGAATGCAGGAACTGTACTGCGCGTCGATTTCAAATTGGTTTTGGGACAGCGCACGGAGGTGGTAGAAGTTACGGATGCTGACATCCAAGTGGACACAGAATCCTCGCGGCTGTTCCAGATCGTGGACTCGACCCAAATTGCGAATCTGCCTCTGAACGGCCGCAATGTGTACGACCTGATTCAATATGCGCCGGGCGCGACCGACATGCGCGGTGTCATGTACGAAAGCGGCGCAAATACGGTGGTGAACGGGGTCCGCGAGAACTTTAATGGATTCCTTATTAATGGCGTCTCCAACAAAGGATTGAGCGGAGGACCGGTCAACCAGCCCATCCAGGACACCGTGCAAGAGTTCCAGTTACTGACGCTGAATAACTCGGCTGAATTCGGCAACAGCGCTGGGGCAATCACCAATCTGGTGACCAAGTCCGGCACCAATCAACTGCATGGCAGCTTGTGGGAATTTCTGCGCAACGACGTCTTCGACGCCAACCCATTTTTTGCCAATGATTTCCCGGATCCCGCCGACCGGACGAGATCGCCGCTGCGATTTAACCAGTTCGGGGGAACGCTCGGTGGTCCACTGAAAAAAGATAAAATTTTCTTCTTTGCAGCATACCAGGGGGACCGGTTCCTGACTTCGAATCCGGGTCAGGTTTTGGCCGAGTCTCCCCAATTCCGGGCAGCAACCGTCTCTGCTTTTCCCAACTCGGTGGCAGCTCTTTTGTATTCGAGCTTTCCGTCTGGCTCCCAAGGTACGCCTTTCATCACCCTTCGGGACTACGTCACCAGTGGCGAATATTCCGGTTTCGGATTGCCCACTTTTGCGAACTATCTGTGTCCTACTCCCGACACCGGTATTACAGCGGCGATGTCGGGTAAATTTGCCCGGCTTTTTGGGGTGGAGCAAGCGGACATCGATCAAATGAACGCCAACTGCCCAGGGGGCTCTCCCTACGGTTTACCCCAGTTCGGCGCCTTCGATCGCGACAGCAACTTCCTCGTGAGTGTGCTGAGACCGGGTGACTCGCAAGTGGACCAAAACCTCTTCGACGGCAATGAGGCGTCTTTGCGGTTGGATTATAACTTCAGCGCGAAAGACCGCTTCTTCACTCAGTTTAACTGGGCCCACTCCAGAGACAGATATGATGCCAGCCCTAACGCGGAGCGCGGTTTTCTCAACCCTTCCACGACCACGACTCCTAATTTCCAGTTTAGCTGGATTCACATTTTCACCTCCACTGTACTGAATGAATTCCGGGCAGGCTATGCCGAAAACGGCTCCGCAATCGGGGTCACTCTTCCCGGTGTTCCATCCATCGGCTTTGACGATGGCACGCTGGGGTTCGGCTCTTACAATGGCTATCCTCAGACTTTCAGGGAAAACATTTACAACTACACCGACCTGGTCTCGATTAGCCGCGGCAAGCACAATCTGAAAGCAGGAGGAGAACTTCGCCGCAACCTCGAGAACAGCAACTGGAATGCGGGACGCGCGTCCTACTATTTCTTCGATTCTCTTTTCTTCGCGATCGACAGCCCGTATGGCGAAACCGCAGGGGTTGACCCCGGAATCGTGAGCGGCACGCCGGCTCAATTGGCAACCAACATCCGGCACTGGCGAAACTGGGAAATCGGGGCTTACCTGCAGGACGATTGGAAGATCTCGAAGCGACTGACCTTGAACCTCGGCATTCGTTATGACCTTTACACCCGGCACACGGAACTGAATAACCTGGCAACCACCTTCCTGAAGGGGCCGGGAGAGAATTTCATCGACAACATTACGACCGGTGCGGGGCAGATCAAGAATGCCAGTACTCCATGTCCTGGCGATCCGCTGGCCACCATTGCGGGAGAGTGCGGTCCGGGAGGTTTTGCCCCGGCCAAGTCGCTGGGTAGGGGAGATCACAATAACTTCGGCCCGCGAGTGGGCTTCGCCTCGGATTTGTTTGGCAACGGCAAGACTTCCCTGCGTGGCGCCTTCGGCATTTCGTATGAGGGAACGCTGTATAACCCGCTGTCAAACACACGTTGGAATCCGCCTTTCTACTCGTTCAACAACGTTTCCAACGCCTTGGGTGGGGACGTGAATGACGTGGTATATGGCCCTGTCGATGGTGGCCAGCCCACATTTCTCGGCCCGGCACCGGCTGCCCAGCACTCCGGCACAGGCATACAGGCGACTGGCAATATCGTTGGTTGGGACCCATCCAATCCGCAGTTGGCGGGTCTCTCCTCGATCATTTTCCCTGAAGGTATTCGCGATCCCTACGTCGAAAACTGGTTTCTAGGGGTGCAGCGCGAACTGGGTTCGTCACTCACAATGGAAGTGAACTATGTGGGGACGGCAGGACGAAAGCTGTTCCGCGCCGAGAGCGTGAATCGGATTCCGGGCGCGAGATTGCCGGAAGGGACCTGCGTTACCGACACTTTTGGCCGGAAGTTGTGCAGCCAGATCAATACCAATCTAGCCAGCAATGGTATGGAGATCAATCCCGCGGGCAGGCTGAATCCTAACTACGGCAGGTTAAGGGTTTGGGAAAACAGCGTGAACTCGATTTATCACGGGCTTCAGCTTTCGGTAAGGAAGAAAATGTCCCATGGTTTGCAGTTCGGCGGCAACTACACCTTCAGCCACTCCATCGACGGTGGGTCGACATGGCATAGCGGCGGCACGACTGCCAATGGCTTCGCGGCCGGCGATGGATTTACGACCGACTTAACCGAGCCGCAACTCGACCGTGGCAATTCGACCTTCGATATCCGTCATCGCCTCGCGTTCAACTACATTTGGCAAATGCCGTTCATGCGAAACCGGCATGGAATTGTGGCCGGAGTGCTGGCTGGCTGGCAGTGGAACGGCATATTTTCGTTCCAAACCGGGGCGCACTGGACGCCGTTCCGAGGGGGTTCTTTCTCAAGCAGCAAGCTGGTGCCACTCGTTCCCGGCGCATGCGATGCACCCACTTTCGATCCTTCAAATTGTGTCAACACGGGGTCAGACTACAATCTGGATGGCGAGGCGAATGATCGTCCCAATGCGATCGCGAACCACATCCATACCACTCATTCCCAATGGGCTGACGGCTTCAATCTGCCTGACAACTTCTTCTCCGCGCCCTGCCTGGGCTGCGTGGGGAATCTCGGCCGGAACACGTTTGTAGGTCCCGGCTATTGGGCGGCTGACACTTCAATCTTTAAGACTTTCCGCGTTTCCGAGAGGTACCAGCTTCAGTTCCGGGCAGAAGCTTTCAATGTCTTTAATCATACAAATTTCCAGCTCGGCGGAGCTGCAGGACCAGCCGAGGGAAACAACCTGGACAACCCAATGTTCGGACAGGCCGGCGGCACCTCAAACCCGCGCAATCTGCAATTCGGCTTAAAGCTTACCTTCTGACCATCCATTGCCTGGGCTTATAATTTCGAGCACCTATGCCCCTCGCTGCAGGAACAATGCTCGGTCCCTACGAGATCCTGGGAGAATTGGGTGCCGGGGGTATGGGAGAGGTGTATCGCGCACGCGACACGCGCTTGCACCGCACTGTAGCGGTTAAGATTCTGCCCGAACATCTCTCCGCTGATGTGGGACGCAGAGCCCGATTTGAACGCGAGGCTCGCACCATTTCCGGTCTGTCACACCCGAATATCTGCGCTCTCTTCGATATTGGAGATCAGGGCGGTGTTTATTATGTCGTCCTCGAATATCTCGAAGGGAAAACTCTCGCGGACCGGATCGCGAAAGGTCCGATGCCGGTTTCAGAGGTATTGAAAGTTGGCGCGGATATCGCTTCCGCGCTAGAAACCGCTCACCGCAATGGCATCGTTCATCGCGACCTCAAGCCAGCCAATGTAATGCTGACCAAGACGGGCATTAAGCTTCTGGACTTCGGACTGGCGAAACCCAGCGCGGCCTTGGCTCCGGCTGCAGCAGGGGACGCGCTCACGGTCTCGAAATCGTTGACAGAAGAAGGAGTCATCGTCGGCACCTTTAGGTATATGGCTCCGGAGCAACTGGAAGGCAAGGACACCGACGGTCGGACCGACATTTTTGCCTTAGGAGCTCTGCTTTACGAAATGGGCACCGCGCGCAGTGCTTTCAACGGGGCGTCGCGAGCCAGCATCATCGCCGCCATCTTGAGCTCTGAACCGGAACCGATCAGCGAACTCCAGCCTCTGTTCCCGCCGGCCCTCGACCGTGTCGTGCAAACGTGTCTGGCGAAAGACCCCGATGAGCGCTGGCAGACTGCCCATGATGTTCGCCTGCAATTGGAGTGGATCAGGGAGGCAGGTTCGCAGGCGGGAGTTCCACGAGTCACAGGCCGCCGTTCGATTACTCGCGAGCGCATCGCATGGGCGAGTGCAGCGTTTCTGCTTCTGGCTGTCGCGGCAATGCTTGTGATGCGCTCCATTCAGCCATCGTCGCAGCCCCAGCCAAGGATCACCTTCAACGTAGAGCCTCCACCCGGATATAAACCGCTTTCGGACGCAACCACGGCGCTTTCGCCAGACGGAGCACAGGTCGCCTTCGGGGTAGCCGATGCGAAAGGAAAACAGTCCTTGTGGGTGCGCGCTCTCGACTCACTCACTCCGCGGCGATTGGAGGGAAGCGAAAGTTTGGAGGATTACTACTCGTTCACGTGGACACCGGATGGCAGAGCAATCGTCGCGGCCATTAACGGAAAACTAGTTCGATTATCCACCACTGGCGGCGCGAACGAGGTGCTATGCGAAGGTTTTCATGCTTATCCAATCACTATGAACCGGGACGGTACGATCCTCGCTTGGACAGCGCCACCCACTAGCATCACGAGCGTGTCACCCGACGATTGCACTCCGCGTGAACGGTCGCCGTCCGTTACTTCCGCATCGGATGTCAGGTATGCGTACCCCCATTTTCTTCCGGACGGTAAACACTTTCTTTTTGCTGCCATCCGCAAAGACAAGCACCATGACGTGCTAGTGGGCGCGTTGGACGATCCGAAGGCGCGAGTCTTAATCCGAAATGGCAGTTTTCCAAAATATGTCTCGAGCGGTTACATCTTTTTCAGCCGGGACGGGTATCTGATGGCGCAAAGATTTGATGCGAAATCGATGACTACCAGTGGGGAACCATTTTTGGTTTACCCCAATCAATTGAGATTTTACGCAGCGTTTGGGTGGGCCGCTTTTAACGCGTCCAGGAATGGCACCATCACGGCTCAAGAAGAAAGTTCGTCGCCAACCTTGTTGCGCTGGTACGCGCGCTCCGGACAGGTGCTGAAGACAATAGGGGATGCGGAGTACGCAATCGCGCCTCACCTTGACGCCAAGGAGGCCCATGCTCTCATATTCCTGTTCAACCCCAGGACACACATTGGCGACATTTGGTCCCTGGATTTGGAACATGGCACCAGAAGGCGTGAGAGCTTTCAGGAGCGTCCGGGAGAGGGCTCGTCGGCATGGACTGCGCATGGCGAGCGAATCGTGTACTCGGTGCTGCTAGGCACGCACGTGGAATTGTTCATTAAGAACGCAGGAAGCAGCGACAATGGGCAAATGATACAGACCGGGTTGGACGGATCGAAAATCATCAGCGATGTGTCACCGGATGGCAATTCGATCTTGTATCAGTTCGAAATGGACGGAGGAAAAGGGACTCCCCTTTACGGGCAGTCGCTTCTTGGCGGGAAGCCCTTCTTGATCGGCCCTGCACCAGACTCCGAACCGCCCAGGTTGTCGCCGGACGGCGGTTGGATTGCGGCGCCGTCGAATGAGTCGGGCTCAGTCGAAATTGTGGTGAAGCCCTTCCTGCCGAACGCGGCGGGTGGTACACAAGTTTCATTCGGCGGCGGTCATGATCCTCGATGGAGTCGCGACGGCAAGGAACTTTTTTATCGCTCCAATGATGGGTACATTGTTGCGGTTCAAGTGGTTGACCTTAAACAGCATCGCTTCGGTAAGCCGGTGAGCTTGTTCCGTCTTCCTGAGGGAGCCGAATATGATGTCATAAATGGCCAACGCTTTTTGGTGAACGAGCCGGTTGGCGCAACGATCGCGCCGCAATTTATCATCTTGAACTGGAGGCCCGAACCTGCGAAATCGGAGTAGACAGCCGAACGCTGGCTACAATACGGGCTGAACCGGTTGCACGCGCGGACGTTTAGGGCAACCCGGAAGGTATCCAGAAACGGGCTTGTGGGAATGGTGGGAAACCAGATTCCGGACTGGCCATCAGTCCTTGCCCGCCAACTTCGCCTCAAGCATCTTGAGTCCGCTGGCGAGCTTCGACCGATCGACCGTGAGGTAATGTTTGATCGTTTGATTAGTCTTGCGGCGAAAAGCGGTCGCAAGACTTCCCAGAAGAGGACTTCGGGACAATCGACTGGGAATGGCCCCAACTTCTGGATAGCCCGTCAATCGCCACTCCGCTCGGGCGCATCGGCTTCAGTGCGATCCCAGCGAACGTCGCGTCCACTTTCTCGCGCACGCCTTTCTGCTTCCCGCTGATGGCCTTCAGATAGCAACTGGTCGTCTCAAGGTCTGAGTGCCCGAGCCACAGTTGCACCGTCCGCACGTCCACTCCCGCCAGCAGGTGCATGCACGCGAACGTGTGGCGGAACTTGTGGAGGTAGAACTGTCCGCAGACCGCTTGGTCCTCGCAGGTGACCGGCTTCCCGAAGTGCTCCGAGTTGCAGTGCCCGCAATTCAACTCGCCATGCAGGGCAACGTTCTTGAGATCCCGGAGTAGGTGACCGTTTGGCTGATTTTGGCCATTTGGGAAGATTAGGAGTGATTTCATGTGCGTCACCCTCCACGCTCTTAGGTCACGCACCAGGCTCGAAGGAATCGGGATCGTGCGCTCCTCCGAACCCTTCGGTTTGAAACCCATCGCTGGTTTCGCCTTCACCGTAAAAGTGCCAGCCGTCAGGTCAACGTCCTTCCAAGTGGCGAACATCACTTCCCGCTCGCGGCAACCAGTACCAAGGAAGAACTGGAACACCAGACGCTCAGCAGGGGTGCAGGCTCCGAACAGTTGACCCAACTCCTCGGCGGAGTAGGTTTCGATCTCCGTCTCGGTGTAGTCCGGCGAATCCTTGCGCGTTACGACCGGATGGTTCTGCGCATGGAGGAAGGTCACGATGGCTCCGAACAGGTTGTTCTGCGTCCGGTCGCCCAGTCCGGCCTCTTTCATCGCGCGGATGAAATTGACCATCAGGTTCCTGCGCTCCAGGTCCTGCACGAAGTCGCAGCCGGGATTGGCAGACTTCAGCATTCCCAGCGCACGCTTGTATGTAGGCCAGGTGCGTCTTGTGCGCTCGGTTGAGTTTCACTTCGTCGAGGTACTCACGGACTGCCGCTTCCAGAGAAACCTTGCCCTTCGAACCTTTGTCCTCGACCACGGTCAGGCCGTGTGCCCGAGCCTCCAGCGTCTGGAGTTTCTTGCGGAGTGCATCCTGGGCTTCGCTGGTGGAGTCGGAGAGCGGCTTGCGCTGCCGCTTGCCAGCCTCGTACCACTCCAGGACGAAGGTGCCTGGAGCGTGGACAGTCTGCCCGTTGTGTTCGACTTTTTCGGTGACGAAGCCAGTTGGCTTGACGATGGGTTTACGGACGAACCACTGTCCGCCGATCTTTACTCGCTTGGTGAGCCACGCGACTCGGTTTGCCATGCTCGGTTCCCCTGTTCCCCTACAACACCTAATACTGGGAAAGCGAGTCGATTATGTCTCGGTAGGACAAACCGTAGCGAAATATTTCGTAAAGCCTGTAGATTGTGAAGCTGGCGGAGAGGGAGGGATTCTATTACCGCCGTTACCAGCAAGTCGTGGTGATTCCTACAGTTAGCGATTCTAGCCTGTGTTTATAAGGGTGTCGAGCACATTCGTAACTTAGGCTGCTGTTTCCACAGTTTCCCTTATTGTCCCTAATTCCACGAAAATCGTATCAGTGGTATCAGTGTCCGGGCAGTCTCGCTACGCATTTCACCTCCAGCTTAGTGCACCGATTACTTACTGCATTTCTAGCAGGGCGGCCATAGTCTCTACACCATTCCACAGGTTCTGCAGACGAAGGTTTTCATTGGCAGCATGTTGATTGTCGTCATAATTAGCGATTGGCACAGTAATGGTACGCGTTTGCGCGGCACGCTCCATTGCTCCCAGGGGAACGCTCCCGCCCATGGTGGGCAAAAGCACCACCTCGCCCCGAGCACTCTCCACCGCTCGAATGACTTCCTGTGCGATCGGTAAGTCCATGGGAGTGCGCACGGCGTTGTAGCTGGCAAGATCGCGCACCACTAACGCAACCTTGGAATGCCCCATGAGGATCTCTCGCGTGGGCTCAGTTTCCACAATGAAATATCCGCGCGACCGAATATAGTCCAAGACTCGCTGTTGCTGCTCACGCCAATCGATGCCGACCACCAGCCGAAGGTCCAAGTCGGCGGTGGCGGTTGGCGGGATTACATTCGTAGCGTGGGCTCCGGTTTGGCCGGAAGAGAGTCCATTGATGTTCAAAGAGGGCTGGTTGATGAGTTCGAGAAGATGCTTACCGGAGCCATCAACATGTCCGAGCCAAAAAGAGCCCATGAGCATTTGATCATTGATCGGAGCTCGGGCCAGTGCTTCGTTTTCCGTTTTCGTGAGGGGCACGATTCCGTCGTAGAAATGCGGCACCAGCACACGGCCCTCTTCATCCTTCATCCCGGCTAGCAATTGCGCCAGCATCATGGCAGGATTCGGAGCCCAATTCCCATAATGACCACTATGCAGGCCATGATGTGGACCGTAGACAGTGACCTCGACGTGGGCGTCGCCTCGGGCCCCGAAGACAACGGTCTGTTTCCCGCTCTGATCCACCGGCCCATCGCATACCAGCCAAACGTCGCCGTGGACTAGGTCCCGGTTGGCATCGAGGATCTGCTCCAAGTGCGGAGACCCCGCCTCTTCCTCGCCCTCCCATACGAAGCGAACATTCGCCCGCAAAGGGATCTTGGCTGCTCGCAGTGCGTCGAGCGCCGTCAGCTGGGCAAAGATTGCCGCCTTGTCATCCCCGGCCGACCTGGCATAGATGCGCGGCTCTCCGTCAACTTCCCGGATCACCGGTGTGAAAGGCGAACCGCCCTCCCACTCTGACGGAGTAACGGGCTGGCCGTCGTAATGGGCATAGAACACGATGGTATGTTGTGCGCCAGGGACAGTAATTTGGCCGAAAACGACAGGCGGCGCGCCGGAAATCGACAATAGCCGCGACTCGATGCTTCGACTCCTCAGCATCTCGATCAAGAGGTAGGCATTGCGCCGGAGATTCGCAGGATCAGCTGCGACATTCGGTATCGAGAGGAACTCACTGAACTCTTGCGTCAACTTCGCCTGATGAGTTGTCGTGTACTGGCGAGCAGCTTCCGCCGGCGTTTGAGCCGCGAGAGTAGATGCGAGCCACAACAGGGCCGAACATAGGACGTGACGTCTCGAACGCATCGCCACACTATACATCTCTTTAACATCCCTACGAATCGCGCCAGCGTTTCACCTTCGAAGCTGGACTCGCCTGCGGGCGATATCGGCCCGCGCGTAGGTTGATGGCATCAGATTCTGAGACGTCTAGCGTCGAAGCCCATCGTTCGCACTTTACTAGGGCCACTGTGCACGGGGGCGGGTGATTTACAGGCGCAAGAAAAATAGGGTCAAAGCGATTGGGGGTGAGAACACAACGGGATGGAATATGCACCCCCGGGGCACGATCCGAACACGGCCAAGACTGGATCGGAAGCAATCACCGGTGATCGTTCCCTCATGGTCGTGCGATGACTCGCCATTGAATCCTCGCTTGACCCGCCGAATTCTCCCGAGGATATAATTGCGTCCACGCATGGGTTTGCCTCCCGGAACAAAACTAGGGCCGTACGAGATCAAGGCTCCGCTCGGTGCAGGCGGCATGGGAGAGGTGTACCGGGCGCGCGATGCACGCCTCGATCGCGACGTTGCCATCAAGATCCTGCCAGCCGAATACGTTGCCGATCCCGAGCGCGTCCACCGGTTTGAGCAGGAGGCGCGGGCCACCGCCACGCTTAGCCATCCCAACATTGTTGTAGTTTATGACGTCGGCACCCGCGCGGACAGCCTGTACGTCGTAACCGAGTTGCTCGAGGGCGAGACACTGCGCCACCGGCTCGCGGGAGGCGCGCTCCCGACCCGCAAAGCCACCGATTATGCCTCCCAGATCGCATCCGGCCTTGCTGCGGCCCACGAGAAGGGGATCATTCACCGTGATCTGAAGCCGGACAACATTTTTGTCACGCGCGACGGTCGCGTGAAGATTCTCGATTTCGGCCTCGCCAAGTTGGCGCCGCCGGTGACCCCCGAGGATCGCACGCTCGCGACTGCCGCGGTCAAGACCGAAGCCGGACTGGTGATGGGAACGCTTGGCTACATGGCACCCGAGCAGGTCAGGGGTGGCGTGGTCGATCATCGCTCCGACCTGTTCAGCTTTGGCGCGATCCTCTACGAGATGCTCTCGGGCCAGCGTGCGTTTCGCGGCAATACCTCGGCCGACACCATCAGCGCGATCCTGAAAGAAGATCCTCCGGAATTGAGCGCCAGCGGACGCGAAATCCCCCCGGCGCTAGACCGCGTAGTTCACCACTGCCTTGAGAAAAATCCCGAGGAGCGTTTTCAATCCGCACGCGACCTGGCCTTTGATCTGCAGAATTTGTCGGGCAGCACGAGCCAGATGGTGGCCAGTGCCACGTCAAAAGAAAGCAAACGTGCCCCGATTCGTATTGCGGCCGCTGTTTTGTTGATCGTCGGTGCACTGCTAGCTGCGTTCGCCGCGGGCTGGGTCCTGAAGCCCGTGTCTCCTCCCACTTTCAAGCAGCTCACCTTTCAACGCGGCACAGTTACGGCGGCGCGCTTTGCGCCGGATGGACAGAACGTGGTTTATTCGGCGGCGTGGGCGGGGAACCTCCATCCGGATTTGTTTTCCACCCGCGTCGATGGGATCATGTCGCGTCCACTCGGTGTCAGTGATGCTGACCTGCTGTCCATCTCGCCGCAGGGAGAACTGGCCTTGCTTCAGGGTTGGCGCCGATTTTTCGGGTGGGAGCGGGCGGGCATGCTGTCGCGCATGGCGCTCAGCGGTGGCGCTCCACGGGAGTTGCTGGACGGTGTAGAGTCCGCGGATTGGTCCCGCGACGGAACGCAGCTTGCCGTGATCCGCAGTAAGCCGCGATACCAGATCGAATTCCCTGTCGGCCACGTGCTCTGGACCTCGTCCTCGGGGTGGCTCAGCGATCTCCGCATCTCCCCAGATCAAAAGCATGTCGCCTTTTTCGAACATATGTTCGCCGGCGACAATCGCGGAAATGTCTGTATCGTGGATCTCAGTGGGCACAAGACGCTCCTCTCCAGCGGGTGGAACGCGCTCTTGGGACTTGCATGGTCGGCTTCCGGCAAGGAAGTCTGGTTCACCGGAAGCAATACGGGAGGAATTCTTTCGCTTTACGGGGTAAGTTTTTCCGGGAACCTGCGTCGCATCCTGACCGTTCCAGGCTCGCTGGAACTTCTTGACGTCGCTGACAACGGTCGGGTGTTGCTGGCGCAACACGAGCTGCGCCGCGTCGCGATGGGGCTTACGCCTGGGAGTTCCAAGGAGCGCGATCTTTCGTGGTTGGACTGGTCGATCGGACGCGGCCTCACCCCGGACGGACGTTCGTTCTTATTCGATGAGCAAGCGGAAGGAGGCGGCCGGAACTATTCCATTTACCTTCGCAAAACTGATGGCTCTCCCGCCGTTCGCATCGGCGATAACGATGCCTCCGCGATCTCAGACGATGGCAAGTGGATCATTGCTACCACCAATGCCGCTGGCGGCTCCCTGGTTCTGCTGCCGACCGGAGCGGGCGAGCCCCGCCCCATCAATATCGGTGATCTGCGGAATCCCGCAGGTGCCTTCTTGCCGGATGGCCACCATATCCTCCTGGTAAATGAGGACTTCCATGCTTATGTAACATCGATCGATGGGGGCACGCCACATCCGATTACTCCAGCCGGAGTGGTGAACTATGGAATCTTCACGGCTGACGGCAAGTACGCGCTGGGGCAGGATACGCAGAAAAAATGGGCGCTGTATCCAGTGGATGGAAGCCAGGCAATCCCGTTGTCGAAATGGCCGGAAACCGATGAGCCCCTGAATCACACCGCAGACAATCACAGTTTTTTCACCCGCTCCGGTGAGCTTCCGGTGAACATCTATCGCTTTGATTTTCTGACTGGCACCCGCCAGTTTGTCCACCAGTTGCGCCCCGATGACACGACTGGTATGGACAACCTCTCGGAAGTACTCATCACTCCTGATGGGAAGTATTACGTGTATGGAGGCAAACGCATGGTGAGCACGCTGTTCATGGTCAGCGGGCTGAAGTAGATTTCCGCCTCCGATCCGACAAGGGGCCCCTATTTCTTGGAGGCACGGCTTTTGGAGGGATCGGCCCGCCTCGCGGCTGCAATTCGTGTAAACAGCGTTAGCACTCATTGAGAATTGGCCGACCAGGAGGGTCAAAGAGTGATATTACGATTTTTCGGCAAAACCGCATAGTTTCCAGATTGCATCTCAGCCAGCGGCTTCCCCCGAGCTGCTGGTGTTGCGGGCGGGCGGGAGTGAGTATCCGCCGTGGAGCCTGCCCGGCTTCGCCGAGACCTGAACTGGAATCATCGCTTCGGTATCATAGAGGCGTGGATTAGCAACAAGAGGGGCCCATCGGGATGACGAAGACGAGAGGTGTAGTGTGTTTGCTGTGGCTCGCGGGTTCTCTGGCCAACGCTCAGAATACCCCTGCATCCGCACACGGGAACGAGACTCTATTGATTGCGCTGGAGAATGGCTGGAACCAGGCACAGTTGCATCACGATTCGAAAGCGCTGGAGGGGTTAGTGGCCGATACCTTCATCAGCACGGACAATGACGGTACTCTCATGACGAAGACCCAGTTCCTGGCTGACAATAAAGACCTCTCCTACGCTCCCAGCCTCATGACAAATAGTGACGTACGGATCTTCCTATATGGAGACCTGGCTGTGGTTGCTGGAATCTATCACGCCAAGGGTCTTAACAAAGGTCAGCCCTTTGATCATTATGGGCGTTTCACGGACACGTGGGCTTATTTGAACGGCAAATGGGTGTGCGTCGCTAGTCATACAAGCACGCTAAAGAAAAAGCCTTGAGAAACGTACTCCTCACGAGTACGCGAAGCTGCAATAGCTAGGGAAAGGTCCTGCCTCGTCGCTTGCTGCCGAGCCGTAACTGTTGAAACCAGGCGTGGCTGTTGAAAAAGGGGCTGCCCGGAAGCGGAAGTTGGCGGTTAGTACCGCAGCGAGGAAGAGTTTCCTGCGAGGGGACTAAGTCGTTGCGGGGAACGGTGCCTGCGGCTCTTGGCTGAGGAAGCAGACAAATCGCTTAATGTTTTGTGCAGCCGCTGCCAGGAAGAACTGTTCGCGGAACAAACTTCATTCTGCGTAAACGCAAACGACGGAGTCCGATCTGATTCTTGAGTTCCGCGAAGAGCGCTTCTACCTTTCTTCCTTCGCGTTGCGAGTGGGCGAAGGCGGGAGTATCGGCTAGGTCGCGAGCGCGTTGCGGGCAGGTTCGTGGATGTGGATGGCGAGATACTTGTACTGACCCGTGGTGCATTGCGGCTTTTGCGGACACGCACCGCAGCGTTTGCAGCTTCCGATGTAAGCATGGGTTCGATTCTCGACATTCAACCCGACGAAGTTGAGTTGTTGGCCAGCAGGACAGAGATAGCTGTTGCTTGGGGGAAGATAGGTGAAACGCATTCGCCTCCACGAAGCTGCCATCCACCGACAGGTTGTCCCCTTGCACCAGTCCGGCTTCCAGACAGCGTGCCACGATCTCTTGGAATAGTTGCTCGAACAGCTTCGACTCCTGGAATCTTCCGTGCCGATTCTTGGAGAACGTGGAGTGCTGTGGAATCTCCTGGTCGAAGCCCAGGCCGGTAAACCAGCGCCACGCCAGATGCATGCGCAACTCCTCGACCAACTTGCGCTCACTGGTGATGCCATACAAAGTAGCCGATCAAGAGGATGCGCAGCAGAAGCTCGGGATCAATCGAGGGACGGCCCGTCTCGCTGTAGCTGTCCTTCAGTTTTTCGCGCACAAAGCCAAAGCTGATGTGTTTTTGGATGAGCCGCAGCAGACGGCTCTCAGGAACTTGATCTTCCAGACGGAAGTAGTAGAACAACGCTTCCGAACGATCGTGTTGCCCCATCATGATTAGCACCCCTCCGAGAATGGTGATCCAGCAGAGCATGGCGAGGATTTCGTCCTTGTACCACGCTTCTGCTCCCATTCCGCTTGCTAATCACAGTGACTTTTTTCAACACCCACGCGATTTTGCAACAACAATCCTGACGTTGGAACAGATAATTCGGTGAATTGCTACTGACTCAAAGAGCTTGCAACGGTGGAAAACGCATTGTTGGCATTGCCTCCGATCAAACGAACGGTACCGATGACCAGTACCAGAATCACGGCCAACATCACCGCGTACTCCGCAATATCCTGCCCTTTTTCGTCAGACCAGATGTGACGGCAAAACTGCACCATATATCCTCCCGGGCCACGGGATCAACCTCTGGCTGCTGATTCCTTATTAGATGATCGCCCTCTATGTCTAATCTTACTCTCGAACGGTAGGGGTCAATGAGTAGAGTCGAGAACAGGCGCAGTGGCTTTAGTCTTCCGGTGGCTGCTGACGAATGCTTTCGCATCGTCGCCTCAGTCCGGTTTGGCTTGGTTCTGTTTCCTGTTCCCGCTCATCGAACCGGACAGGCGGATGTCCCGCATCCGGCTCTCGGAAAAGACACACGATGGTCCGTGTGACGCTGCCTGCAACTTCTGAACACAACTCGGGGTGGCTAGACTCATCGTCAATCCCCATGTCCTTCGTTGCTTCTTGCGTCCGTCTTTAACTGAGGCCCCTTCCCTCCACCGGAGTTACCCGGTTTCGTAGGTACTGCGAACCTCTCCGCCACCCCACACGGCCCGGCCCATCTCTCACGAGTTGCCAGTTGATCCTTATTCATTGCGATCACCGCGGGGGCTTCCCGTGTTGCGTCTGGTCTCCTCTGCCTGCATGCCATCGCCATTACCCCGGCAGGTTTGATGGACTTCATTCGCTCGGACTATTTCCATCATCGTCGGCCTTCCCCAATTACACGGTGGGTCGGCTCCTGCATTAATCGTTTCGAGGCCTGCTCAGCGTTCACTCACGTTATGGCCTGCACGCTCGCCGAGTCGCCTAGCGACCCTCTACACCGAAAGCTCCGACCGCTTCGTTACCTCTGCAGTCGTTTCGGTTGCTACCGGGTGGAGCGAACCAGTTCCCGGCGGGAGTTGCACCCGCTGAAGTCCAGTGCCTTTTCACGGCGCACATGCAATGGCGATCTTGCAACAACAACCCTTTCGTGATAGCGCCAACTCCACGGCCTTCATTGACTTGCCCGTTTCATCCACGTAAGATTTGGCACGCATGATCGGCCGGACCATCTCGCACTACCGCATAATCGAAAAGTTGGGCGGCGGTGGGATGGGTGTCGTGTACAAGGCTGAGGACATCCGGCTGGACCGCTTTGTGGCTCTGAAATTCCTACCCGAAGGCGTGGCCCGGGACCGCCAGGCTTTGGAACGCTTCCGGCGTGAGGCCAAGGCAGCTTCCGCCCTCAACCACTCCAACATCTGCACGATCTATGACATCGGTGAGCAGGACGGGCAGGCGTTTATCGCCATGGAGTACCTCGACGGTAAGACCCTGAAGCACTTGATCGGCAACCGTCCGATGGATCTGGAGACGCTGCTCTCCCTCGGAATCGAGATTGCTGACGCACTCGACGCCGCGCACTCCGAAGGCATCGTTCATCGCGACATCAAGCCAGTAAATATTTTTGTAACCCGACGAGGGCACGCCAAGGTTCTTGATTTCGGTTTGGCCAAGGTAGAGCCCACGGGCAGCCGAAGTGCGCAGGGGGCTGGAGTCTCAGCGCAGGCGACCGCCGCAGAGAGTCGTGAGCACCTCACCAGTCCCGGTTCCACGTTAGGAACGGTTGCCTACATGTCTCCCGAGCAAGCGAAGGGCAAGGAGCTTGACGCACGCACTGACCTATTTTCCTTTGGCGCGGTACTGTACGAAATGGCCACGGGGACGCTCCCGTTTCGCGGTGATACAACCGCCGTACTATTTGATTCGATTCTGCACAAATCGCCGGTTGCTCCGGTGCGGCTGAATCCCGATCTTCCTGGCGATTTGGAACGTGTCATCAATAAAGCGCTGGAGAAGGACCGAGAGCTACGCTACCAGCACGCTGCGGACATTCGGGCCGATTTGAAGCGGCTGAAACGAGAGACCGAGTCAAGCCAAAGTGCCGCGAGCGTGATAGAAGAGCATGAGGAAGAGCCTGCCGCAGTTGCGTCGGCCGAGAGTCGCCAGTCTTCGAGCAAGAACCGAGCTGTTTCCTCCGTGCAAGCTGTGGCGACTGAGCCAGCGGCGAGCCGACGGCGGTGGAAGGTGCTGGTTCCGGTTGCTCTGGTAATCGTTGCCGCCCTGGTGGCTGGCGGCTTTTTCTACCGCTCCCACAAAACTCAAGCCCTCACCGAAAAAGATTCCATCCTCCTCTCCGACTTCACCAACACCACCGGTGATCCGGTCTTCGACAGTACTCTCAAGAAGGCCTTGGCTGTGAGCCTGGGCCAATCGCCTTATCTCAATGTCGTTCCAGATTCCAAGGTGCAACAGACGCTCAAGCTGATGGGTAAACCGGCGGAGACACGTGTCACCAGCGACATTAGCCGGGAAATCTGTCAGCGCGCCCATATTAAGGCCATGCTCGCCGGAGCCATCGCGCCGCTGGGAAGTGAATATGTGATTACGTTGGAGGCGATCAACTCTGCCACCGGCGACTCCCTGGCGCAAGTGCAGGAGCAGGCCACGAGCAAGGAGCAGGTGTTGAACGCACTGGGGTTGGGCGCCGACAAGCTGCGCGGAAAGCTAGGCGAGTCGCTGGCCTCGGTTCAGAAGTTTGATAAGCCGCTCCAGGAAGTTACCACTTCGTCGCTAGAGGCCTTGAAGGCCTTCACTCAGGCTGATGAGTTACGCGAGAAAGGCGACGCCCTTCCCCCGGTTGCGCTCTACCAGCGCGCCATTGAACTCGACCCCAACTTTGCCATGGCGTATGCCCGCCTGGGCAATCAGTACTTGACCGTTGGCCAGGCGGACCTCGCCCGCCAGAACTTTCAGAAGGCGTTTGAATTGAGAGAACGCGCCAGCGAGCGGGAAAAATTCTACATCACTGGAAAATATTACGATGGCACGGGCCAGTTGGAGCAGGCTATCCAAGCGCTGGAGCTGTATGTCCAAACCTATCCTAGCGATTCGTCGCCGCTTGTCAATCTATCGGTCGCTTATCAGCTACTCGGCGACTTTGACAAAGCCTTAACCAATACCCTCGAAGCGATTCGCCTGGAGCCTGATTCCTGGTACGGATACGTGAACGCGGGTTATTGCTACACTGCGCTCGGAAGATTCGACGAGGCCAAAGCGGTGATCAACACAGGCCTGCAAAAGACTAACAACGCAGTTATTATGCATGCCAGTTTGTACTACATTGCACTGGTTCAGGACGATAAGGCTGCCGAGGAGCGCGAAGCAGGTTTCATCAAGACCTCGCCTAGTCTCGATTTGCAATGGGTTTTGGCTAATGAGGCCGGGTTGGCCCTGGCACACGGCCAACGGCAGAACGCTCGCGAAATCTACACCCGGGAGAGCGAACTGGCCAAGCGTCTCGGTCTTACCGAGAACGAGGCCGCTGCGATCCAGCTTCCGGCCTGGATCAACTTGCTCTTCGGCGATACCGGCGATAAGAGCAAGTCGATCTCCCAGGCAACCGAAGCTCTGGCCCTCGCAGACAGCCCCGATGTTGCCATCCTCTCGGCTGAAATTGCGGCCCTTGCCGGCAGTGAAGCCCAGGCCCGGCGCTTGATGGAAGATGTGAGCCGCCGCCGGCCTCTCGATACCAGGTTCCAGACCATGCTCATCCCCGTTGTACAGGCCATTCTCTCCATGAACCACGGCGAGGCCGCCAAAGCTATTGATATGTTGAAAGCCGGCGAACCGTATGACAAGGGTACGACCGACATCCACTTTACCCGCGGTCGCGCCTATCTGCTGAACCACCAGCCCGCTCAAGCCGCACAGGAGTTTCAAGCCGTGTTGAACTTGAGAGGCGCGTACATCGGAGATCCGCTGATGGGCCTGGCCCAGCTTTACCTGGCTCGCGCCTACGCCCAGCAGAACGATGGCGCCAAAGCTCGCGCTGCCTATCAGGATTTTCTCGCGCTCTGGAAAGACGCCGACCCCGACATCCCCATCTTGAAAGAAGCCAAAGCGGAGTACGCAAAGCTGAAGTAGCGTGAAAAATCTACCAGGCGCTTGCTGTTTACCGACAGTTGCTGTAATCAAGGCGATAGCGCTCATTGAGAATTGACGGTGTAAACGCGGTGCTTCACAGACAGAGGTCGGCGGGGTCCCCCGGGCGCTCGAAACGCTGTAATGAAATTGTAATGATGGAAGAATCAGAACGGGTCAAATCGAATGCACACTAGACAAGACGGCCAGCCTTGCAAGCCGTGAAAGAATCGAATAAAGTAGAACACCTTCAAAACGCGGCTACTTCCTCCTGTGTTCATAATCCGTAGGTCGTAGGTTCGAGTCCTACTGCCGCTGCCAGTCGAGTCGCGATGGTATGGCGGCACTGATAAAATTCGGTCAGTCCTGTGCCTGGCGGGGTACGAATGCTGTTTATCTTTTCCCATCACGCTCAAGCAAAATGGCGATGGCGACCGCTCGGTCGAGCACTGGTATGCGACCCTGGACGTACTCAGTCGCCTCGGCGCACAGATCAACTTCGTCACGTCGCCGATAGGCGGGATGTCGCAACAACGTCGGTCGGTATTCGGGTTTCACCAGCAGAGGAACGAAATTGGGCTCGGCAGATTTCAAGGCACCTCCATGTATTGCTTTGCCGTTTAGTGCACGGTCGCATTTCTCTCATGAGTCAAGCAGAACGGACAGCGGTCGAAATGGTAGCCCGGGTGGTGCAAACACAAAGTCACGTTCTTCTCACGCCACTCGCGTCAGGCTGGGGATTCCAGGCAATCAGCCACGATGACGCATCTTTTCTTGGTAGCTTTCAACGGGGGATCTTTTCTAAACTGCGGCGGAAGCGCTGCTTCCTCTTCCGGGCTTAACATCCGGGACGATGTGATCCATTGCGACACCACGCAATTGAAAAGCGTGTCCAGCCCTATTTCTGTCCGATCTTTGCCAGCACGTCCTCTCGCCAGCTGCCGAGCCCAGAATCGAATCCAACTTTTTCCCACAGCCATTTTCCGTTGGTGTCAACAACCCAGACCTGCGGAATGGCAATCTCCGCCAGCAGGTCGTTGATATAGTCATGGGCCAGCAAAACCGGAAAGGTATATTTCTCCTGCTTGATGAACGGTTCGACTTTCCCGATCTCCTGATCGATGTTGAAGGAGAGTGCGGTGATATCGGGCCTGTCCTTCACCTGATCATAGATCTTCTGAAACTCAGGCAGTTCGCTCCGGCACGGCCCGCACCAGGTGGCCCAAACATTAATCAGTATCGTTTTACCGTTTAGAGACGCCATTTTCCAGGTGCGGCCCTGTAAGTCACTAAGTTCCCACGCGAACATAGCCTTGGTTGGCTTTTCCCATCCACCCTCACTTGTAAGTTCCGTGATCTTGATCTTTTTCTCCCACAAATCGCGGGTGGCCGCGCTGCCACCCAGTTCCTTCCAAAGGCGGTCTTCGTTATCTGCGAGCTCATCTTTCCCTTTCGGGTTGGCATCTGGCGAGCGAGACTCGATCGCTGCCTGATACATAAGGAGTGCATCCAGTTTGCGTCCTTCGACCTCTGCGAAGGCCGCTTTCACCGCCCAAACAGCAGATTGATCTTCAGGCTTGTCCGGTGTCAGTTTATCGAGTTCCGTCACGGCGGCCCGAGCAATCTCCGGTTTCTTCAGTTCCTTGGCGGCGCCGGTGAGAAGTTCAGCCGCTTGCGTCTTGAGTCGCAGATCGTAAGACCCGCCAACCCCGTCAAACCACACCAGAGCAAAGGCAGGCCGTAATTGACCGACTGGCGGCAGCGAGACGGGATAGGACCACTATACGAATACAACTTAGCGAGGAGATGTCAGAAATATGTAATGCAGTAACGGCAGTTGCCGTGGAAGCAAATCCAAATAAGGAGGGATATGGAATCATGTAATCCTAGCAGTACGACCGAACCGTTATCGCTGGCAGACAGAATTGAAGGAATCGGGCGTGCTCTGACAGCAAACGAACTCGCAGAGATGTTGACAGTCTCGAAAATCACGATTTTCAAACAGGCCAAGGCCGGCCGCATCCCATCATTCCGCATCGGCACCTGCGTAAGATTCGACCCAAGCGCAGTTGCACAATGGCTCCGACGAAACTAACAGTAGCGAGTTGAGTGACGAAGGATCCAAGTAGGGGTCAGTACCAGGCTCGATTGGGTGCCGGGGAGCGTCCCGGTGTGCCGACCGTGGGCGACCATCCTGGCGGGCCACCTCGATTTGAACGACCGATCGTTGGGTTATGAGTGCCACCATCAACGGAATCTAAAGACAATGCGCGGCGCAAAGAGTAACGCATTGTTCTTAAGAGGAGCGAACCGTAATCCGTTTTGCCCCTGTGTTGCCCTTATCGTTTGTCCAAAGTCTTGCACTGTTGCCCCCGGCGCTGGGTCCGGACACGGACTGAGTCATGCTTGACCGGATAGGCTGAGCGGCTGCGCAACTAACAAGCGGTTTATAGGCAGCGATCAGGCATCGGCATGATTCCGGGAGTCGAAATTGCGGAGTGAAGTAAAAATTTCTTGGAGATGTGTAGTGCCGGGAGGGGGAATCTATTCCCGCCATTCTCAAGGGCATCGTGAAAATACCACTTTCAAACTACGGCGCCGGCCTTGCCGAGAGAGTCACCGCGGTATAGTGCTCGATCCGGCGCAGGGTGAACTCGCTGACGCTCCCGTGCAGAGAGAGGCCAGCGAACTGAGGCTGGGCCGCGTCCGGCGAAAGGACTTTCACCTCCCAGCGGCTCAGGTCCTGAACCAGCCCGCTCAGCTCCAGCCGGACTTTCACGTTCTCTGCCGGGACCTGGTGATCGTAGTTGAGCAAGTGAAGAATAAAAGTTCGACCGTCAGGTTTCCGAGTCAACTGGCCCAGCACGTAACCGCGCGGCTCCAGGCTGAGGCGAGGCCCTCCGGCCGCGGCTTCGGCGCGTGCCACGATTCCCGACTTAGACTTTCCGGCCCTGATAATGACGCCCCCGCCAGCGGTGAACGCATCCAACCGGGCCTTTTGCTCGGCGCTGAGCTTGGGCAGGTCAGCTGGCATCACCAACACCTTGAACCGGTCCAGGGGGACTCCCTTGTCCAGGTGGGCGAACACTTTGGTCTCGAAGAAGACGCTCTGCTTGAGGAACTCGTTGGCCAGCGGGTTGTGCGGTTCTGCGGAGATCAAGGCGATCCGCGCCACCAGCTCCGCCTGGTGATACAGCTCCCGATGCTCGAGCAGGAAATGGTTGTATTGAGCGATGGCCGTCCATGCCTCCTGAGCCTCCGGCTCGCCGTTGATCAGCGCGGAGAGGAATCGGCCCTCGATGTTGCGCGAGGTGGCCGCGCCGAACGCATAGGCCTCGGCGATGGAAAGCTTCTGCTCGGCCGGGCTGGGGATGCAGCGCTCGCGGGGGCCGCAGTGGTAAACGTCGTTCTCATACTTCAGGGGCTGCCAAAGCTGCTTCTCTCCGTTCAGGAACTTGATTTTGCGCGCGTTGTCCACCTGCCAATGACCGTCCCACACCCCTGGAGTGTCCTTGCCATCCTCCTCCCAGATCACCTCGTTAATGTCGTTCATCGCAAACCGGCCCGGGGGGATATGGATATTTGCTTCAACCATGACCTTGGGCCGGCCGGTCTCCCGCGCCTTCCGTTCCGCCATCCGCTGGGTGTCATTGAGCAACTGGGCCAAGCCGCGGTTGTAACCGATCATGTTGTCCCATGCGATCGCGTCCACGCCCGCGTCCAACGCCAGCTCCGCCTTCTTCAAGAGATAGGCCCGCCAGCCCGGCTCGCGCGCGTCGGCGAGCCGGCGCTTCCATGAGATCTGCAGGTCGGTCTTGGTCGGGCCGGCGTAGAACATGGGGATGCCGTACTTCCACAGACCGTATTTCTTCGTTTCCGGGTCGTCGCGGTAGGCGCTCTTCCAGAACATGTTGGTAGCCGACAGGTAAGCCGACACGTGGATGCCATTCTCATGACAGCGGGCGATTACCTTTTTCAGGTTCTCGCGGTTCTCTTCCTCGTCCTTCAGCGACCAACCGCTGCTCCATGTGACCCAGATCCAGTTGAACTCCGCCTGCTTGAGGAAGCCGAGCATTTGCTCGAAATCGCGGTCGTAGATGTGGGTCAGCACCTCCTTCTCTTCGGCGCTGAACTTTTCGCCCCACCAGGTCCGCTCGGCCTTCCAGCTCTCGATTTGTCCGCCATCCAGCCGGATGAAACGAAAATTCCCCTGCTCCGCCCACGGCGGCACGTCTTCCGGCTTGGCGCGATACAGTTTCGGCTCCAGCTGAAAAGGCTGGGCGGAGCAGAGCAGCAGGAACGCGGAGACTAAACCAATAAGTGCGATGCTTTTTCCCATTCGGACACGCTGCATGGTTCTCTTCCTACGAAACGACCAACACCCAATGTGAGCCGGGAGCAAGCTCCCGCATTTCGCAATCAAGCGGGACGCGCGTTCGAACTTGACTGCGAGACTCACTTCTGAGGCAGAGCGAATCAGGCTGCGTGGTTTGGAATCGTCACGCTCTCTTGCAGAGTGAAATCCAGTAAGGTCTCACTCGGGATCTTTACTTGGTCTCCCTTGGTGATAATTTCCGAGGCGGCTCCCACGCCCGCCCCTGTTCCTGCCCCGATGGCCGCTCCCTTCCCGCCCCCTGCAAGCGCACCAATGATGCTCCCAATGGCGGCTCCCCCCACAGTTCTTTTGGCCGTACTCGCACCCTTGGACTCGCCTGAGACTTCGTATTCTCCGGTGACTAGCGGCACAGTCTGGCCATCGACGACGATTCCCGTCAGCTCGAGTTTTAGTTCGGACCTTCCAGTGAAAGTTCCGGTCTCTTTCGACCCTTCCAAGCGGCCGTAAACATCTGCGCCCTTCGGAACCACCACATTGCCATCTACCGACAGAGGTTCTTCGAGCGAAGCCTGAAAATGATATCCCACGCGATTTTTGGTGGAGTCAATGGTATCGATGGTGCGAACCGAAATCTGTGTACCCGCAGGAATGGTGACCGACGGCGAAGTCTTTGCGACTTCATCTCTTTCCATAGCCGATGGCACAGTCGGCTGATTCGAGGGAATCGAGGGCGAGGTACCCTGCGCGTCGGAATCGAATCGGAGCGACCGGACATCGGCGATATCATAGCTCTGCACTGACGCCCCTACCTGAAAGCTGATGCTGGTCTGGGTCCCACCCACGAATTCACCCTTGATCAGACTTCCGTTCTTCAATTCTAAAGAGTCCGCGTGGGCAGCTACCGCTGCCACACATAGAGCGACAATCGCTCCGCAAATCTGTTTCGCGTTCATTACGAGTTCTCCTGTGTATCCGTTGTGTTACGTTGCCTTCAAGCCGGGCAGCCGACTATTTGCCGGCCGCTCAGTCGCCGACCGCGTGCGACCATAGTAGTTGTCAGGTTCTCTGCCTTCATCAGAGTCGGAGTGTCTATCTGCCGCGTCCTGGAGGAAAGTCCTTCAGCAGTTTTTGCGCTCCCTTATCGAGCCTTTGCTGGTTTTTCTCCTGTTTTTTGCTGGGTTCAATCGCGTGTTGGGCAGCACCTATCCAAACTAGCTTCTTTGCAGCAGGGTCATACATACCAACGACGAAAGTCCCGATGTAATTGCTTGAAGTACTGGCCGAGAATGTACCGAAGCCGCCTCCCCACGGGCCCCATCCGCCCAAGCCCCCCAGCCGCCCAGGTTGTCTCCGAAGCCGTTGATCTGCTTCTCCTGATCGATCGCGAGCTGGTAGCTAAGGAGTAAATCGGCTTTACCGCCGTCCACCGCCTTGGTGAAGCCCTTGCCCGCCATTTGTGAATCGATCGCCTGCTTGACCTGAGTGTCCAGGATCTGGTCGGGATGGCCACCTACCGCAGGTACGCCTTGTACCTCGTCGACCCATGCATAGGTGTGGTATTTTGAAAAATCAGTCCCTGGCATGTAGTTGGTTCTCACGTCCTGCGCGAATGTCACGGAGCATGCGACGAGCGCAAGGACCAATGCAGGACCAAACTTTGCCGTTGCTGTAAACATAATTGCCTTCGTAAATTTCACCCTAGTCTCCTCATTGTCTGTGTTCTTTGTGCCGCGTCCTCTTTTATGCTTTCTCTGGGATTGGACACGGCTTTACGTTCCAGATCTCGGTTGCGTATTCGGCGATGGTGCGGTCGCTGGAGAACTTCCCCGAACCTGCCACATTCAAGATGGCCTTGCGCGCCCACTGGTCGGAATCGGCATATAGCGCGCTCAGTTGCCCGTCGGCCGTGAGGTAGGAGTTCAGGTCCGCCAAGTGTATGTAGTGGTCTCCGTGTGTCAGCAACATTTCCCGCAGCGGCTCGAACACACCCGGCTCATAGCAGCTGAAATAATCCGAGAAAATCAAATCCAGGGCTTGACGGGTCTCCGGATCGTGTTCGTAGTGCCAGTGCGGGTTGTACCATCCGCGACTGCCAATCACCTCCTCAGCCGTCAACCCAAAGAGGAAGAAGTTCTCCTCGCCCGCTTCTGCAGCCATCTCAATCGTCGCGCCGTCGCGTGTGCCGATCGTCAAGGCGCCGTTCATCATGAACTTCATGTTGCTTGTCCCACTGGCTTCGTAGCCTGCCGTCGAGATCTGGTTGGAGACGTCACTGGCGGGAATGAGGTGCTCCGCAAGCGAGACGCAGTAGTCGGGCAGGAATACCACCTTAAGCCGTTCGCGTACTGCGGGGTCGCCGTCGATGGTTGCAGCCAGATTGTTAATGAACTTGATGATCACCTTGGCGAGCCGGTAGGCAGGCGCGGCCTTGCCGGCGAAAAAGAACGTACGTGGGTACAGGTTGAGCGCCGGGTCCTGGCGCAGCCGGTTGTAGAGCACAACGATCCGCAGTGCATTCAGAAATTGGCGTTTGTATTCGTGGATGCGTTTGACCTGGCAATCGAAGATCGACTCCGGATCAACGCTCTGCCCTGTCGACCAGCGGAGCCAATCACAGAATTGTCGCTTGGCATTTCGCTTGGCTTTGCGGAAGTCATCACGGAAGCCATTGTCCTCTGTGAATGCTTTGAGCTTGCTTAATTCGCTTAAATCACGGATCCAGGCATCTCCAATGGCATCAGTGATGAGTCCAGAAAGTCCGGGATTGCATAATTGCAGCCAGCGCCGGGGTGTGACTCCATTCGTTTTGTTGTTGAAACGTTCCGGAAAGATTTCCGCCAGGTCTTTGAGCGTGGTCTCACGCAACAGCTTGGAGTGAATCTCTGCCACGCCGTTGGTGCTGTGAGAACCTACGACCGCCAGATTGGCCATACGAAGCTTCTTGGCCTGGCCGTCCCCCTCTTCAATAAGGCTCACGCGCTGAATCCGTTCTTGGTCGCCCGGAAAACTTCCGCGAACGGCGCCCAGAAAACGGCGGTTGATTTCATGGATGATCTCGAGTTGCCTGGGCAGCATTTCTTCAAACCAAGCTACTGGCCATTTTTCAAGCGCTTCGGGCAACAGAGTGTGGTTCGTGTACGCCAACGTGTTTTGCGTCACATGCCAGGCTTCATCCCATCCAAGGTGCACCTGGTCAACCAGAATGCGCATAAGTTCCGGCACCGCCAGAGAGGGGTGGGTATCATTCATCTGAATCGCCACTTTGTCTGCAAACGAGCGCCAATCCGAGTTGCTGCGTTGGAAGCGGCGCACGGCATCTGCCAGCGAGCAGGCAACAAGGAAATACTCCTGCAGCAGGCGTAGAGCTTGCCCCCTAAATCCTGAATCATCGGGATATAGAACGCGTGTCAGGGTTTCGGCCTCGAGGGTCTGAGTAAACGCTTCTATGAAGTCGCCATGAGAGAATTCTTCAAAGTTGAAGTAGTCCGGCGCGGCCGCGGCCCAGAGGCGGAGCGTGTTGATCGTGGAACCGCCATACCCGATTACAGGGCGATCGAACGGTATGCCGATCAGAGTCGACGGACGCCCCGGTACGGGGCGCAGGCTGCCTCCGCTGAGCTCGAACGAGCAACCAACGCTGACTTCCACCTTCTCGTTCGGGCGAGCGATCTCCCACGGATCGGGAGAACGGAGCCAGTTGTCCGGTGTTTCCTGTTGCCATCCGTTCTGGATGGATTGCTTGAAAATGCCATATTCATAGCGCAATCCGTATCCCATCGCCGGTAGCTGCATCGTCGCGGCAGATTCAATGAAACAGGCGGCCAAACGTCCAAGGCCGCCGTTGCCGAGTCCCGCATCGGGCTCCTGCTCCAAAATCTCGAGGAGATTGAGTTTCTTGTCCTCGATGAACTGGTTCGTCAGCGGAGAAAGCAGAAGATTCGTAACATTATTTGCGAGTGAGCGGCCGATGAGGAATTCCATCGAGAGGTAGTAGAGTCGCTTAGGATTTTGTTGTTCATAGGTCTTCTCAGTGAGAAGCCATCGCTGCGAGAGAATGTCGCGCACGGACCGGGCAAGGGCCTCGAAGCGATCGCGTGCTGTCGCGTCCGCCAGATCGACTCCGCTGTCGAACAGCAAGTGCCGTTCATACAGTGCTTCGTCCGTTCCGGAGAAGTGCACGGGACCGCATCCGTACTTGGCGACGAGTTTCTCGGTATCCGGGACTGCTTGCCGCTTTGCAGGGGCGTTAGTAATCATGATCGATTCCTATCCGATCTGGGAGAATGCGCCGACTGGCCCACATCTCACCGGGACAATTTATGTGATTCAAAGGTCGTAATTCGAACGCGTTGCGATCCTCATAGGGCCGCAGTCCATAGCAATTGCTGACACTCGCTCACTTCACTTCTTGTCGTTAGGCCACTTCCAACCGCTAATCTCAGGGCTGTCGATTCCGTGCTCGTAAGCATGGCGTCGGCATGCAATCTGGCTGTCGCGAAACTCCTCTTTAGCATGCGCCCCTATCCGCTGCAGTTTCTGAACGCGGTCAATGGCATCGATGGCGAGACTGAACCGGTCCGTCTGGTTGTTAATTGCCAGTTCCATCGGCGTATTGATATTGCCCTTCTCTTTGTAGCCGCGGACATGCAAATTCCGGTGGTTTGTGCGGCGATAGGCGAGACGGTGAATTAGCCAGGGATAGCCATGGAAGTTAAAGATGATCGGCTTATCGGTCGTAAAGAGAGAATCGAAATCTCCATCCGTCAAGCCATGTGGATGTTCGTTGCGAGGTTGCAGCTTGAACAAGTCAACCACGTTGATAAATCGGATTTTCAGATCAGGAAACCGCTCCCTGAGCAGTGCTGTGGCAGCCAAGGCTTCCTGGGTGGGAATATCGCCCGCGGCAGCGAAAACAACATCGGGTTCCTGGCCTTCATCATTACTGGCCCAATTCCAGATGCCGATACCCTTGGTGCAGTGCGTAATGGCAGCATCAATATCCAGGTACTGCAGATGCCGCTGCTTGTCCGAGACAATTACGTTGATGTAGTTTTCGGAGCGCAGGCAATGATCTGCTACGGACAACAAACAATTGGCATCCGGCGGGAGGTAGATGCGGGTTACTGCGGCACTCTTGTTGAGCACGACATCGAGAAACCCAGGATCCTGGTGCGTAAAGCCATTGTGATCCTGACGCCACACGGTTGAGGTAATAAGAAGGTTCAGCGATGCGATCTTGCGGCGCCAAGATAAATTGTTACAGATGGACAACCACTTGGCGTGCTGATTGAACATCGAGTCGATCACGTGAACGAAGGCTTCGTAGGATGAGAGAAAACCGTTGCGACCGGTTAACAAGTAGCCCTCGAGCATCCCTTCCATCGTGTGCTCGCTCAACATTTCCACAACGCGTCCGTCCGAAGACAGTTCTGTTCCGTCACGGTCCTCAGGGAAACTTTCAGCGATCCAGAATTTCTTTGAGACCTCATAAATCGCGTCAAGCTTGTTGGACGTGTTTTCGTCTGGCGCGAACACTCGAAAGCTGTCCATATTCCACTTCATGACATCGCGCAGAAAGCGTCCCAGTGGCGGGACATTCTCTACTTCGATGTTTCCCGGGCGCTCGATCTTGATGGCGTAATCGCGGAAGTCGGGTAACCGCAGTTTTTTCCTGAGTTCTGCATTCGCGTGCGGACTGGCACTCATGCGGCGCCGGCCTGACGGCATGATTTCGGCGAGTTCCGGTAACACCCTGCCATACTCGTCGAACAGTTCTTCGGGTTTGAGTGACCGCATCCAGTTCTCAAGAATGCGCAGGTGTTCCGGTTTAGTCTTGACTTCTGCCAACGGAACCTGGTGCGAGCGCCAGAAGCCTTCGAGCCGATGTCCGTCCACCGCCAGCGGTGCACCCCAGCCTTTTGGCGAACGCAACACCACCATGGGCCAGCGTGGTCGCGTGGCAACGCCCGTCTTCCGGCATTCCTCCTGATGGGTCTTAATGTCGGCAATGCACTGCTCCAGCGTCGCGGCCATCGCCTGATGCATGCTGTCGTGTTCAGAGCCCTCCACGAAGTAGGGATTCCAGCCATACCCGCGTAACAAGTCTTCCAGTTCTTCGTGAGTGATGCGTGCCAGCAAGGTCGGGTTGTTGATCTTGTATCCGTTAAGATGAAGTATGGGTAACACAGCCCCATCGCGGATGGGATTCAGAAACTTGCTGATGTGCCATGAGGTCGCCAGCGGGCCGGTCTCGGCTTCGCCGTCACCCACGACCGCCGCCACGATCAGGTCAGGATTGTCAAACGCGGCTCCGCAAGCGTGTGAGAGGACATATCCCAGTTCGCCTCCTTCATGAATCGAACCCGGCGTTTCTGGAGTACAGTGGCTGCCAATACCGCCGGGGAATGAGAACTGCTTGAAGAACTCTCGCAGGCCTTTCTCATCCTCGCTTTTCTCCGGATAGATTTCACTGTACGTGCCTTCCAGATATATCGGCGCTAAAACTCCCGGCGCCCCGTGTCCCGGGCCTGCGAGAAAAATCATCTCGAGGTTGTCTCTCTTTATAAGACGACTCAGATGGGTGTAGATGAAGGCGAGCCCTGGGCTTGAGCCCCAATGGCCGAGCAGTCGGCTCTTGATATGTTCTGGTTTTAGAGGCTCCCGTAAGAGAGGGTTCGCCTGAAGGTAGATCATTCCTAGAGCAAGGTATTTGCACGCGCGCCAAAAAGCATCGATTCTATTCAGCTCATCGGCGCCTAGCGGCGCCCCTGCAACGGTTGATCGTGCAATCCCTTCGGCGCTCAGTGGTCCGGCTAGTTCTTCAGTTCCTGTTATCGAGGTCATTTTCCATTCCTTATTCGTCTTTGTGCTCTTTTGACACTTTGGGTTCAGCAAGCGTCCGCCTTCGTCGTGGTTCAACACTCATCCAAAAACTGATTGCACGCTTCTCTCAGTTAACAGCTTGAAAGCTCCAGCATTGCTCCTCACCTCTACGCTGCAACTCGCGTTGAATTTGTTCGATTTCCGTCGCATCGGTTGCAGTGACTGCGAAGTCACCGGTGAGGATTATGTACAGCATGTCAATGAGTGTGTCAGTCGGGATGTTCATCAGTTGTCCGAGCATGGCCTAGTCCCCTGGAGCAATTTGAAGATCGCACTTCGTATTCGCAATCCGGCTGCCAGAACTGGCCAGTTGTAAGTGGATGAAAATAACTGTCTACCAATTGGATCGGAAGTTCCGACACAGACATCGAATGACCTGCCAAGGGCACTGACCGAATTTGGGCAGCAAGCCGAAGTTAGTCCCAGCCGCTGGCCTGTACTTGGAGTGGCCATAAATCAATCTGCGATAGCTTTACTACGGCTTTTCGGCAGGCGTTCCCTGAAACTGGATGGTGAGAACCTTGTCGGACTTCGTCGTATCAACTTCACCACTTCACAATTCCCGTTCACGTCGCGGAGGCGCCGCCGTAGATGCTTGGTAGCAACACAGTAGTGTTCGCCTCCTCGACGCCATTACCGATATTGTTCGTCTTCCACGAGTTCGCGGCGAATTGGCTGAAGCGTACCATTGAGATAAGAAATGGAGGTAAGGCGTACGATGTTTGAGTCACCAAACGGCAAAATATTGTTTGCCTTCTTCTTTCACTTGGACGAGTGTTTTCCTTCCATTTTTCACCAAACTTGCGCGTTGTGATTCTCGCCGTATAAGCATCCAATTTGCAGCGTTTCCCTTTCGATGTCCTCGCTAAATTGAAAACGGCCGTCGACCTAGATCTGGACCGCTTCAACTGCTGCCGTGCTCTTCGGCAGTTCGGAGTCGATCATCGATGCGAGCGCTCGAAACTAGTGCTTACCTCTGCTTGTGAATTTGTCCAGGATAAACTCTTGGGCCACACTGCTGACAACATGCAGCGACATGCCAATTCCAAAAGTTCTGAATACATGCCCGGGACCGCGGCTCGAATCTGGGTAGTAAGTGGTGGAAATGGAAGATGCAATTAAACTGCCGCCCCACGTGGAATAATTCGGCTGCAACGCTCCATTGTCTCCCTTACAGACAAATGGAGCTAAGATGGCGTGGCGGGCCCGAGACCACTTTGTACCGGTGCCCTGGTAGAAATAGCGAGGGTCCTGATGTAGGAGCGATGGCAGAATGGCGTTGCCGAACAGATCCTCGCTAGTGGCGTCGGCGAGGCCTGCCCCAAACCGCTCGCCATATCCTCTTGCATCTTGGCGATACTTAGGTGTGTCATTGGCCTGCTGAACGCCGGCCCACGCAGCCGTGCGGGCGAAGAAAACTGGATGGGTGAGGTCTTTGTAGGCTAGCTCGAACTTCATCTTCGTGGTAAGAGGCTCGGGGTGAGGTTCGTAAACCACATAAGGATTGGGTATAAAGCGGAGAATGCGCTGCTGTTCTTCGGCTTTGAACTCTTGCGCGGCAACCTCCTTCTCGGAATAACTCACAGTGACTGCCCGCTGCACAGCCAGAATTCGGAGTTTGATGTCGGCTAGTGTTTTGTCTTGCCCGGGTTCGACTGTAATCGACGAACTCCAGTCTGCAAATCCTTCGGCAGTGACCGTAACCTGATAGACAATTCCTGGCGTGACATTGGGGAATGCAAAGGATCCGTCCTCCTTCGTTACCGCGGCGAGACGATCGCCAGCTGGTCCTTGAAGGACGACGGCCGCATCGGAAACCGGATCGTCGCTGAGATCGACCGCCGTGCCTAGGACGCTTCCTGTTTTTGTATTTGCCGCTTCAGTAGACTGCGCGGACGCAGGTACAACAAGGAGCAATCCACCAGCCAGGAAGATCAGTAGCAACGCGTGTGTTATTTTTAGGAATGCTCCCAGTCGCCGGTCAGGCGTCGTAGGTTTGTTGTTGTGTATCGTCGACATTTCTAGCCTCTGGATAGGGTGAAATTAATTGTGATTCGGGAGTCAACTTCGACCGGTTCTCCATTCAACAGGTACGGCCGGTAACGCCATTGCTTGACCGCATCCACAGCGGCTTGCGCGAGTATTGGTAAACCGCTCTCGATTCGCACGTCCTCCACGCTGCCATCCTTGCCGATCACGGCCATCAGCACTACCGCCCCTTCAATCCGCGCCCGACCAGCCTCTGGCGGATACGTCGGTGCAACGTCGTGGATCAGGTTGGCCTCGGCTACCCGGGAAGCGATGCGCATTCTCTTAACCGGCGTCGGCACAGGCGATTTCGCAAGGGCTGGAACGCTTGGCGCGCTATTCAGCATTTCGCTAAACACTCCACCCGGAACTCCCGCAAGCATTCCGCCCGTTGTGCCGACCGGCGATGGCGGCGCTTCTTGCGTTTTATGCACGGGCGCGGTCATGCCAGTGATTGTCGGAGTGTATGTGGACGCGGGCTTAGGCGCATGAAACTTCGTGGGATTCGCATCCCCGGCCGGTGGCGGTTGCAGATATAACACCGTCAGCGTTTCTCTCTTGGGCAGCGGAACCGGGCGATACAGTGGAATGACAATTAGCGCCAGGAGGAAGACCGAAAGGACGGCCAACGACCCAATTGCCGCCCAGGGATTTCGCGGTGGCGATTCGATTAGATAGAAAATGTCACCGACTTCTTTTCCTTGCAGGTTGGAACGAACGGGAAGCTGTTTTTCCTCTTCCGCCGGTAATACTGCAATCCGCGAATCAATTCGCAGCCTTGGCCGCTGAACGGTCGCGTACGCGATGCGATGAACCAAGTCCGAAGGATGGTTGCAAGTTGCCATTTACATTAATCCCTTTAATCCCTTTCCAGGCAGCATCGCTCTCCCCTGTCGTGAATTGCCATGCGGATCAGGTCAGAACGTCAGGTAACCGATCTTGCCTCACGCATCTATAAAGGCATTTTGTAGGCCAAGTGGAACTCTTTGTAGGGAAGGGAGATGGACGATTGAAAGCGCATCCCGCGTGCCCAGATGAGGGCAGCTGCCTTCAAAAGGTCATAACCAGATACAGATCTGGGCACGGACTGATACGCAAATTCGCTGTGTCGAAGTCGAAACATGCTCAAGTTCGGTCACCACTACGAGGAAGAGGGGATCGAGTATTACGAAGCCAAATATCGACAGCAACAACTACGTTGGACAGCTAAGCAGGCCGCAGCTCTCAACATGCAATTCGTTCCACTTCCAGAGCTTGGAGGTTGAGTTTCTGGAGAGTTGCTCGTCCATCGCCTAGAACCTCCGGTTGACCACTGCGCCAACAACCAAGTCAACGCCCCGTCAGTGCAGAAAGTTGATTTGCGAATGGCAAGCCGAGTACTAGCAGCACGGCCAGGTACAGCGCTCCCATGATGGCACCCAGTCGCCAAAAGTCTTTGGTGGGGATGTAGCCGCTGCTATACCAGATTGGCGCAGGCCCACTGGCGTAGGGGGTAAGGACGCCCATCAAACCCAGCGAGTAAACCAGAACAAGGGTGATGGCCCTGGCAGGAACGCCCGGCACCGCCAGGACGGCTAGCAGGAAAACGGGCAGCAGCGCGGTCGTCTGCGCCGTGATGCTGGCAAACAGATAGTGGATGACGAAGAAGACTGTGACGACCGCGATCAACATGGGAACCAGTGGAATGCGGGTCATGTAAGTAGCCGCCCGGGAGCCGAACCAGGCGAGGAAGCCAACATTGCCGAGCCCTTCAGCCATCGCAACTAATGTGGCAAACCAGACCAGGACGCTCCAGGCCTGTTTATTAGCAAGTATGTCGTTCCAGCTAACCACCTTGGCGAGCAGCATCACCGAGATTACAGCCAGAGCGACGGTGACCGGGCTTATCCAGTGGCCGCCGCCGATCCAGCCAACCAGCGCTGCCACGGCCAGCAAACCCATGGTCACTTCAGGCCGAGTGATCCGTCCCATACTGACGAGCTCGCCGCCCGCCCAGCGTGCAACCTCGTCGCCACGCTTGATCTCGGGTGGATAAAGGAAATAGGCAAGCAACGGTGTCGCCGCGAACAAGAGGATCCCGACCGGCAGAAAGCCCAGCGCCCACAAACCCCACGAGATATCCACGTGCGCGACCTTGCGCGCAATCTCCACTGCCAGCAGGTTGGGCGCGAGCGCGGTCAAAAACATGGAACTGGTGACGCAGGTGGTGGCAAAGCCGGTCCACAGCAGGTATCCGCCGATTTTTCGCGGGCTATCGTGGGGGAACGAACCATAGAGCGGTGGGATGTTCTTTACGATGGGATACACCGTGCCGCCGCTGCGCGCGGTGTTGGACGGCATCACCGGAGCAAGAAAGAGATCGGAGAGCGCGATGGCGTAACCGAGACCAATGGTGCGGCGGCCCAGTGCCTTGACCAGCAGCAACGCGATGCGCCGGCCAAGACCGGTGGCTTCATATCCCAGAGCGAACATGTTGGCGGCAAAAATGAGCCATACCGCATCATTGGCGAATCCCGAAAGAGCCCATTTGGTGGCGTCGGCCGGCGTTTTCCCAACCAACAACAGCGCGGCGGCAACTGTAACGCCGATCAAACCGATGGCTGCGCCCGGCAGTGGCTCCGTGATGAGGGCGGCAATGACAGCGGCGAATAGTGCGAAGTAATGCCACGCTGTCGCGGTCAGGCCGGAAGGTGCCGGTATCAGAAGAAGTATGAGTCCCAGGGCCACCGGCCCAATCCATTTTCGAAGCTCTTTGGAAGTGGCGGCCGGAGCGTTGACTGGCGCGACTGGTTTCGGTGGCGCAACGGTTGGCGAGGACATGGGCTTGCCTTTAAAACTCTTCGGCTACTGTAGCTGCTAGTGCTTCGCTGTGGGGCGAGGCTACTGTCGCGCCTCCAGCCTGCGTAATTTGGTAATCGCGATATTCTATGCTTAGAACCGCTGTGCCCAAAACGCGCACCTTCGTTTCGCTCTCGTTGGATTCCGGCAACCAGAAGTCACCGATTTTCTGGTAGCGGCGGTTGAAGTCAGTTTTGACAGTCCACCAGGAAGGGTTGACAGCCGGCTCGCCCTCCACTCGAGTTATCGCGAAGTCTTTTGCATTCACCCAAATGTGGCCTCGAAACAGAAACTTGTTCTTGCCTCGCGGCTGCGCATCGAGCACATAGAACTCGTCCGTATCGGTCTTCTCGTAATCAGAGACTTGAAATGTGTAGTTCTCGAGCGTGATGGCGGACCGCTGCTGATTCTCATCCCGCATCGACTCCTGTTCCGCCTCCAGGAGCTTCTTGAACACACGGTCCCGCACCGTGCCAGAACCACTCTCTGACACGATCGTGAATTCTTTTTTATTCGGTGCCTGGTAGTCAGTGCGTACGACCATATCTGCCTTCTTATGTGACACACAGTGGCATTCCAGGTGATACGTGCGGACACTGGAGTAGCTTTCGAGTGCTTTGGCACGGACTTCGTTCATCTCTACAACACGTGCCATAACCTTATCGGCGCTCAAAGGTGCAGATACATTTGCCTGTTGTGCAACTGCCGGGAAGCCGATGATCAAAAAAGCGATTGCGCGCACAAACCAGCGCCCATCAGATTTCCTCGCGTATTTCCTCGCATGGTAAAGCGGAGTCATTGTATGAGTCTCCTGGTGAGATCTGACAATTCAAACCTGCTCGTGTTTGTCGATGCGGTTTCTTGAGCATCGTTCTCGAACCGAGGTGGTGCGCCCCGCAACTGGGTTAGCGTAAACTCTTCCTGCTTGTTCTTTGGTCCCGGCACGGACGGATCGAAGAGATAAATCGTGCTCGCCAAAACCGGTCCAACTCGGATTTCACTGTGGGGCATCCCAGAGTTTCCCAAAGCATCGAAAAATCTCTGCGTCTCAAAGAAACGGCGTGAAGGCTCAAGCACGATCAGATCTCCGTCTCGCGGTGCATAATGCGTGTCGTAAAGCGGCACAATCTGAAGGTCCGCGCGCCCGCACGCCTGCAGGTAATAGGCCATGCTCATCGGTCTTGCGGTTGCTACCGTCGCCGCAGCGGGCGCGAACGGACATACCTTTTGCGCTACCTCGCGCGTGTCAAACTCGGACACTTCATCCATTGCAAAGTAGCGTGTGATGTTCTGTTTCTCTCCGCCAATTGAGTTCAGGTAGAACGAATAGTAGGGCGCCCAAGACTGCAATTCAAGGAGCGGCCATCCAAGCAGAATGACGGCGGCAAGACCCACAAGGGCCTGGGACAGGACTTTTCCTTTCGCGGCCTTCAGTGTTTGTTGAACCGCATATCCACCTGCCAGGTAGAGGAAGGGCAGGAGCGGAAGTGAATATCGGATCCACTTGGCTCCACTGACAGACAGCCCGGCTAATTGAACGACCCCGAGCGATAGAAAAAAACACGACGCGAGTGTCCGGCGATCTCGCAGAAGCAGTGCGGCGCCAACAATCACGGCCAGGAGGATCGGAATCGGTGTCTTTACCAGCATCAGCCAGAGATAGTAGAACCACGGCACTCCCGCAAGCAGACGCGAGGGGAAGTTCATATATAGCCTGCCGTCGAAATCGTAGCCAGTGTGCTTGACCCCGTCATGATGGAGCCAATGCACGATGGCATTGAAGTTGGCCGGAGAGAGAATGACCGGGTTGACCACAACAAAGGCAAGGAACATCACGAGGAAAAACCGTCTGTAGCTGAATTGAGACGGCTTGCGAGTCAGCCCCATTTTCCCGGCAAGAAACCAGGCAAGTGCATTCAAGCCAAGAAGGTGAAGAATGTACTGCGAGGCAAGACCCAGGCCAAAGCTGATTGCGCTCAGGTCGTACCATCGCCGTGCAGTTCGGCCCGCGTCTGCCTGTGCGGCGCGACAGTAGAAATAACAGGCCAGTAGGGTGAAGAAAGTGAGCGGCGTTTCCTCCTTCGTAAGCCGATTCAACGCCACTGGCAAGGGCGCAACTGCCCAGAAAAAACTCGCCGCAAAAGACCCGGCAACACCCATCATTTGACGGCAAAGCAAATAAAGGATTGCGGTGCTGGCGGCACCCAAGAGCACGTTGGGCAGACGAAGCCAGCCCTCAGGGTTTAGCGAGGGCCAGCCATGCGTCGCGGCCACTCGGCGCCAGCGTTCACCCGCTGTCAGACTGGCCCAAGCCAGCATCTTCGGCAGCATCGGGTGCTCGCTATTGACGGCGACAAAGTGTCCGTGTCGATACTCTTGAACGGCCGCCCATTTGGCCACCTCATCCTCGGACAGGCTGTTAAAGTCGACCCGGTAGAGGCGAACTGAGAATGCCAGGACCGTCAACAGGAGCACAATCACGGCTTCCCGATACCGGCCAACGCAACGATATTGAACCTCACTCAGCACGGATGCTCCGGTTCGCGGCGTGAGCGTGATTCATGATTGCTGTCTCGAACAATTGAGCTCCTCGAACAATGTCGCTCAGCCTTGCATGTACTCCCAGTTTCGCCAATACCTGCTCGATCACCAGCGCAGTCACACTCGAACTCAGTGTCTCGTGGGAGCTCGGGGGAGCGGAGGTACAGACTGTTTCTGGGCTGTCCCTCTTTGTTTGTGGTGTCCTCATGAATCCACTTCCGACGTTAGGGGAATTCTCAGAGTGGCGTGTAGATCACGTACCTCAGACACGGCGTAAGGTCTCCGCGCCGATGGATTGAAGTACTGCCACACCTGCAACTCACCGAGAAGTCCGAGCGCCACCAGTTGGATACCCACTAGGATCAGCACGGCCGCAAAGACCAGCAGCAACCCGTGTTGCTGCACGACGTCGATTCTGGTAAAGACCTTCCAAATTAGCAGCCAGAGTGCAACCGCCGATCCGAGACCCATGTTGATGACTCCCAGCCGGCCGAAGAAGTGGAGCGGGCGCGACATGTAGCGCAGAAGGAATCGGATTGTCATGAGATCGAAAAATACCCGGAACGTACGAGAAATGTTGTAATGCGATTCGCCGTGCTTCCGATGGTTGTTTTGAATGGGAATTTCACAGATCGAGGCTCCGTAGGCAGAAGCTATTGCCGGGATGAACCGGTGCATTTCGCCATAGAGCGGCAATTGTCGCAGCAAGTCGCCCCGGTACGCCTTGAAGGTTGTCCCAAAGTCGTGGATGTTGACCCCGCTGAGCTTGGCCATCAGCCAATTGGCACAGCGGGAAGGGATCTTCCGTAGCAACAAATTGTCGATGCGGTGGCTGCGCCACCCACTCACGATGTCGTAGCCCTCCTCGATCTTTGCCAGAAAGACTGGGATCTCCGCTGGATCATGTTGAAGATCGCCATCCATAGCGATCACATATTCGCCAGTGCTGTGCGCGAACCCAGCAGCAAGTGCGGCGGTTTGGCCGAAGTTTCGACGCAGCCGAACCGCGACTACATGAGGGTCGATTTCGGCGAGTTCCTTCAGCAACTTGTAAGTAAGATCCCTGCTACCATCATCGACAAAGACGAACTGGTAAGTGCGACCAAGCTCCTCCATGACGCCTTGCAGGCGGCCATACAGTTCGATGACATTAGGTTCCTCGTTATGAAAAGGAACAACAACAGAAATCGTGGGTGCTGTCTTGATATCAGGCATGCTGTGCCGTCCTTCTGAAGGGGCTATCGATCGCCTTGAGCCATTCCCAGTCCTGCTCGTTCAGCAACAATTCGGACTTGTGGCCCAGCTCGTTGAGTAGCGCGCATAGCCAGTTTGCAAACTCCCAATCTTGGTCGCAGACACTCAACACACTTTGTCCATCGCGCTGGATCGCGGGGACGCCCTTGATTGCTTTTGTGGCGTACATATTGACTCCTTCGTTCCTACTTGACCCTCTCATGCCGCGGTAGCTCTGCCGGAATTGCCGCTCGAAGCAGTTCAGCCATCGATGCATCGCAGCCGTATTGACGCATTTAGCTCGCCAAAGACGTGGCACGGCAAATCACTGAATTGCGGGAGTATGGACGAGCAGCGGGCTGGAGATTGGTGCCCACATTGCGGCAGTTGCCCTCGAAAGGTCATGACAGCCGGCGGGCGGAATGCGGGGGGACACCAAGAACCAACGGCTTAGCGGGATGACCGAAGTGGTTGGTGGCCTGCAGTACACACGGTGGAATTCAGTTCCGTATTAATGGAGTCGGACGTGTTTCTTGAGCCAATTCATCTACCGGAGAGTGAACTGTTCGACGTTGGCAAGGGATCACAAGATCAAAATAAGCAGGAAACTCACAGAGGAGAGTCTATGGCGATCCTCCTAACTATCCTTGATTTCCTCTTTGGGTGTCACCACGTTCACCTCAGCCGTGTGTTCACACTGCAAGGCGAGACCTACAGGGTGTGCTGTGACTGCGGTGCGAAGTTTGCATATTCGCTCGAGACCATGTCGATTGAGCAGCGCCTGCCACTCATTCCTGTCTTGACCCGGTTTCGAATTGCCTGAGATGGAAAAAGAGCATGAACCAAGGAACGTACACAGCTTGATAACAACTATGAGTCAGTCTGCAGCAACAGGAATCGCCTTGACTGACATGTCGGAGAAAATCGGACATCGCGACGCCTTGTACCTATTTGCGTGCCATTTGGAGTGGCTCACCAAACGGAACCTGGCCGCGTACCAGGAGCTCCTTGCGGCGCTCGACGATCATGATGGCGACATTCGCCGCCTTGCAGAGTATCTCCTGCACCGAAGCTCGCCAAGGCCGGAGCGAACTGCGACAGGTATCGAATCCTGGTGAAGTAGCGGCCGTTCCGAGTCGCACGGAAGCCTCGTTCGCGTAAAACTCCTCGAAGTTGTTCTTCCGAAGGTAGGCTCTACTCCGAGGTCCCGTGCCCGCATGCGGACGATGACCGCATTGCGGCAATTCGGACGAACCAGTCTCCACCACGAGGCAATTACATCAATCACATACGGCAGCATTGGCACGAAACGTGCGTTCCAATGGGTATAGGGAGAGCAGGACAGAGCGTTTCGAGGCTCAAGCTAATGTTTCGTGCAGAAATCCAGTGGTTAGCGAGTGGTCCGACCCTGAGGTTGGAAGGCAAACTCGCCGCTGATTGGGCAGAGCAGGCCAGGTGCCTAGTCACAAAGCACATACTGCCTAAGGGTTTGATAGTCGACCTCACCGAGGTGAGCTATATCGATTCCGTGGGCGAACAGTTGCTGAAGTGGTTGGCTAGTGTCGGCGCACTGTTTGTCGCCGGGAATGTTTATGCAATTGCCGTATGCGACCGGCTGCGTTTACTGCCTATGCAGAGGATAGCCGAGCGACGCAAGCGGCGGCATGGGAATAACAAGGAGAGGTCCTCAATTAACCATTCCCATCCAGTTGGGGCGATTTGAGGGCGGCATAGAAAGAGGAGAACCATGTCCTGGTTTCACTCGAGCACAGCGGCAGGCGATGCCCGCAATTATGCATCGCCAGCCGAAGTCGTGGCCTGTTTCCAGGATCAAAGAAATGCTCTGGGTAGGCTTGCGTTCTTGATCACTGGCGACCAAGCAACGGCGGATCAGGCAGTTGCCCAAACTTGTGAGATGACGCTTCAAGGAAACAGTCCTTTCCGCGATTGGCTTTTCGAGTGGGCCAAGGCTGCGACCATTGCCAGTGCGATATCACACGGAACGGAGGCGATTCGCATTTGTGAAGCCGCGTACAAGGATCGACGATGCCCACATGTCGAGCACTTATCGCAGGGCGATGCTGAAGAACGCGCGGCTAGTCTCGACCTCATTCTTGGAGCCGACGCCCACAAACTGATCGCGGAATTGGATCCGCTGTGCCGGGCAATCCTGGTACTCAGAGTTGCAATCCGATCGTCGATTCAAGATTGCGCTTTGCGCCTGAACGTGTCCTGCGCGGCAGTGCTCGGCGCCAATTGTCATGCCATGACATGGCTTCACGACGGCAACGTGAAGCCAGTGGAGGAGAATCACGACGCTGCGCACGCTGTGTGGAACGCAAGCACCGGAGCAAAGTAGAAGTCCACAGTTTGGTTTTCTTGGTTTGGAAGCACGATTGCACTTGGGCCCAGCTAGTTTATTGCGAGGATCTTATGATTATCGAACTCAACGACGGCGAAACTCGGTTGCTGTACAACGTCCTTCTCGAACAAGCGCAGGAACACTTGAGCTATGCGGATACTTCCGAAGTAGCCGAGGGGTTCTACAAACTGGCGACCAAATTCGAGCGCCCCGTTACAGAACTACAAACATAACGATTGCATGAGTGCGAATTTGACGACCGACCAAGATGATGTTGCCATCAATGGCGACCTAACAAGATACCGCGCGCTCCTAAAGATTTCTGGCACTATCGGAGCGCAGCCCACGGTCGACGCGGTTCTCCACAGCCTCGCTACTCTGCTGTCCAACATAGTTTCATTCGACAATATCGCGCTGTTCTTGTTTGATCCTTCCGGACAAGGCCTGGTGCTGCGTGCCTTCGAGCGCAGTCACGACGATCCGGCGATCGAGGTCGGCACGGAAATTATGTACGCGGGAACGGGGCTCGGACGCGCGCTTAAGGAGCAAGTCCCGGTCTTCGTTCCCGACGTAAAGCAGGAGCTCGCAGTCTATCCCGAACTCGCGTCCCGAGTTAATCAAGCGGAGAGCGCATACATATTTCCAATTTCAACCCCGCGAACAGAACTCGGGGCTTTGGTTTTCGTCAGGCAAGAGAGACTTTACTTTGGTCCCGCTGATGTCGAAATCATGCGTTCTATTGCCGGACATGTTGCCGTAGCGCTGGAGAACGCCACAGCCATAAGTTCGGTAGAAGCGTATCAGCGTGATTTGACACGTGAACGCGATCGTCTCGGTCTTCTGTTGGAGATCAACAACCGTGTTGTCACGATTCTTGATATCAACGATCTCTTCCGGGCGGCATCGGCATCAATCCGCAAACACTTCGCAAATGATTTTACGAGCTTCATGCTATTCGAGGACCGTTCTGATCGCTTGAAGGTTGTAGTGCTGGATTTTCCTGCCAGCCGGGGCTTTATGAGCGATATCCCGGTACAGCACGTTGCGCAGGAAGGCCTGGAGCGGTTGCGAGCCCGCGAGCCGAGGGTGGTGGTGACACCTTCCGACAAGATGCCACCGGTCATCGCGCGGATGCTCGGGGCGGAGTCCATCGCCTCAGTTACAGCACTGCCACTGGTCGGGGCGAGTGGCCCGATCGGCGCTATGGTGCTCGGGAGTCGAAAGGAGAACAGCTTCAGCCAGGCAGATCTGGATTTGCTCTCTCAGGTTAGCAGTCAGATATCTCTGGCGATCGACAATGCACTGGCCTACGGGCGGCTCAGCGCATCGCGAGATCATCTGGAAGACCAACGAGTATATCTGGAATCGGAAATCAGCTCCGAATACAACTTCGAGGACATTGTAGGCAGAAGTTCGGCCTTCCAAAAAGTACTCGAGCAAGTGACCATCGTTGCGCCCACGGATTCAACAGTTTTGCTTCACGGGGAAACTGGTACCGGCAAGGAGCTAATTGCACGTGCCATTCACAATCTCAGTTCCAGGCGCCAGCGTACGTTTGTGAGACTAAACTGCGCGGCCATTCCCCCCGGGTTGCTGGAAAGCGAACTCTTCGGACACGAGAAGGGAGCGTTCACCGGAGCCCTGATACAGAAGAAGGGCAGATTCGAACTCGCCGACAGAGGCTCGCTGTTTCTAGACGAGATCGGCGACATCAATCTCGAATTACAGCCAAAATTGCTGCGCGCTCTACAGGAGCGGGAATTCGAAAGGCTGGGTAGCACTCGAACGATGCAGGTTGACGTGCGTCTGATCGCCGCGTCCCATCGGGATCTCCCCGAGATGATTCGACAAGGCAGTTTTCGCGAAGATCTCTTTTGTCGACTCAGCGTTTTCCCGATTGAGATCCCACCACTGCGGGAGCGGCCTGAGGATATTCCACTTCTGGTCAATTATTTCGTTTCGAAGCTATCCAAGAGAATGCGGAAAAACATCAAGTCCATCCCCAGGCAAGCGATGGAAGTCCTGACGACCTCTCCCTGGAAAGGCAACGTCAGGGAATTGGCCAACTTCATCGAGCGCGCAGTCATACTCTCGCAGGGCGAAGAACTGGAAGTGCCAATCGCCGAGCTTCAAGTCTCTCATTTTCACAACGTTTCTAGTCCGGCCTCTACCTTCCATGAAGCCGAGCGGAAAGTCATCCTCGATGCATTGGAGGCGACGTCCGGGCAAATCTCGGGTCACGGCGGAGCGGCCGAACGCCTCGGTCTTAAACGTACGACCCTGCAGAACAAGATGAGACGGCTCGGGATCACTAAGGGCGACTATCACCCGCACCGTTGAGACAACCTGTTCTGGAATTCCATTTAACGAGCCACAGCAACACTGAGCCTACCTTGCCTGCACATTTCTTGGAATATCGGAGCAGTTGACTACGGAATGTCGCTAGCGCGCGGCGGTGCTGATTCGACTGCCCAGGCCCAGGCCGAGACGCGAATCCGCTGTGTCCTCAGGGGCTGAAGGAATGCTGGAACAAGCTGCCTGCGACGAACTCCTCGGCCGCCTGCATCATGTGCTTCCACATCTCGAACGCTCGCCCCTCCTGATTGAGGAATGCGAGAGCCTGTTCTCGGCTCACAGGACAGCCCTGTTCGTTTCCCAATCGCATAAGATGCGAAAGTGTGATTTCGGCGATTACTCGTTCTCTGTCTTTCTTCTCGCTCATTGCCTTTGCCCCCCACCGGTTTATCGCGCTTCAAGGGTGTCTACCGCTACTCTGGGAAACTCGCTTCCGTAAATTGCTAGAAGCGAGTGCACTGCGGAGACATGAACGCACCTAATAGCCGTAGATCGCCTTTGCGATGCCCAAGCGACGAATCTTGTTTTGTAGCGTCGTACGCTTCAATCCCAGCCGTTCGGCGGCTCCCCCCTTGCCTGCTATTCGTCCTGAGGAGGCTCTCAGAGCGTTGATGATTACAGAGGATTCCGCTTGTCGAAACGTAGAAGGCGTTCCAACGGCAACAATGGTCTCGGATGAAGTGGCAAGCTCGTTCACCGGCACCTCTAGCTCCTCACCACGTGTGAGAATGACCGCGCGTTCGATAAAGTTAGCCAATTCCCTGATATTCCCCTTCCACGGAGAGTTTGTCAGGATCTCCATTGCGTGTCTTGGTATTGAAGTAATCTGCCTTCGCATCCGTGTGGACTACCTTCGACACAAAGTAGTTCACCAGCAGCGGAATGTCCTCGCGTCGTTCGCGAAGCGGCGGGATCTCGATCGGGAAGACGTTAAATCGATAGAAAAGATCCTCGCGGAACTTCTCCTCCCGAATCATGGCACCCAGGTCGCGATGGGTCGCGGCTATGAGTCGCACGTTGACATGGATCGTCCTGGAGCTTCCCAGACGTTCGAACTCCTGCTCCTGCACCGCCCGCAACAACTTTGGCTGCAACTCCAGGCTGATGTCACCGATTTCATCGAGAAACAGCGAACCGTGATCGGCGAGCTCGAATCTGCCCTTTCTTTGCATCAGGGCTCCGGTGAACGCTCCCTTCTCGTGCCCGAACAGTTCGCTCTCCAGCAGTCCAGAGGGAATAGCCGCACAGTTCATGCGCACAAAGTCATGCTCGCGCCGGGCACTGAGATTATGAATGGCGCGTGCAATCAACTCCTTGCCGGTTCCAGTCTCCCCGTGGAGCAAGACAGTGGAATCCGTGGGCGCCACGATCGCGACTTGTTCCAGGACTTTCTGCAGGGCTGCGCTCTTGCCGACAATGCCTTCGAAGCAGTACTCAGAGCTGATTTCTGGTTCGAGATGAAGCTGCTGGTCTCCGAGCCCGCTCACCTTGGCAAGGCTTGTTGCTGCGAGGTCTCCGAGGTCTGTGAAATCAATAGTCGCGCACCCCATAATTTCCTCCTGAACCTTTACGCTTGCAGTGCTTTGCGAACTCTTATACGAACAAAGTGACTAGCAGAGAGACATCCTCTCTTCGTTCCAGTAGTCTTTGCTGCCCTGGGGAATCGGTTCCAGACGTGGCGCGGAATGGCACGGCTCCAGGCTGGGATAGTTTGGAAAGATGGCTCGCAACAGTTTTTCGGAATCTTCCAGACGCATAAAGCCGGTTTGTGTGGGAATGAACGTCATATTTCCTCTCAATCCGCAAAAGGTGGATAGCAGCTAAGCTGATCTCTTCGTCTGTGGGCAAAACTCGATGATTTTTCCGAGTTGCGGCTGAGCCGCCGTCCTCAACGGTTTCCGAAAGTTCTTCGGTATGTAAAACTCAATTACTTTTGCCATGACAATCTCCTAGAGCCTGTTGAATCTCGGTGCGCGCGGCTGCGCCAGATCGTTCGCTCGCCTTTGTCGGTCGCTATCAGTGCGGATGCAACATTCATTGCAGCCATGATTAGGACTTCCTGTAGCGTGAAACCGCGAGTTGTGATCTTCCACATAAGCGCCTCCCGACCTTTACACCTGTTGTCGTAGATGACGTAGCCATTGTGCAACCAGTTCTGTTTGCGGGCAGACCCCACATCGGGGCAAATCGCAAACTCTTGGTGGACGAATGTCACCCTCTTCTGAGGCAAGAAATTTGGTGGTATGTGGGGAGTCTTTAACGAGAGTTAGAGCTTGTTTTGCGGGGCGGAGCTTCGATGCGCTTCCACCCGAAAAGGCGAGCATCGATGGACCATAAACCCGGTCCTAACATTGCGAGAGCGGCAGCGGCAGTTCCTAACAGCAGCCACACCCATTTGTCCCCGGCTACCGTAAGCATCTTCCAGATTTCAATCAATGCTATGGAAGTTCCCGACGATTGGAGTCCATAAACCTACGATTAGCAGTATTCCCGCTCCCATTAAGAGCACAGCGGGAATTGTCACATTCATCGGTGGTAGATCGCTCCACAGCCTCAAGCCCGCGCGCACAATCAGCGCGGAGCCAACGACCACGCGCATGAGAAGCAAACCTGTTCCGGGCCAACCGCCAGCGAATGTGGAATATAACCGTCGCAATACGCACCTTTCTAGTACATTACTAGATTCCCCCGTTTCGGGGGCCGATCGAAACCCCAAAAAGAGCTTTGATCGTCACTCTTTAGAGTTCTGCATTTTTCTGAGGCGGGCAGGCAAGGGGTGGAAACTACAGCTCGATGATTCCTCTCTTCAGGCCGATCATTGCGGCGTGCGTTCGATCGTTGGCGCCTAGTTTAGAAAGAATGTTCTTGACTCGACTCTTAACGGTTTCCTCCGTGATTGAGAGCTGATCCGCAATCTGCTTGTTCGCATTCCCAGCCGCGATGAGTCTCAAAACAAGGATCTCTGCTGGCGTCAGGGCGTCATCCGTCGCATGCTCGGCGATCTGGTACGAGGCCTCCGGCGAAAGGGTCTTCTTTCCCGTATGGACGGCTCGGATTGTCTCCAGTAATTCCTTGTGCAACGTATTCTTGAGCAGGTAGGCCTGAGCACCGGCCTTGAGCGCACGCAGAATTTGCGTATCGCCTGCGTATGTCGTCAGCACAATGATCTTTGCGTCGGGAAATTCATTGCGAATCGCAATGAGCGCATCGATGCCGTTCATTTCCGGCATCTGCAAGTCCATCAACGTGACGTCCGGGAGGTGCGTCCGGAATTGCTGAATGGCATCGCGTCCGTTGGATGCCTCGCCCACCAAAACCATATCGGTCTGAATGCCAACCAGACCGGCGATCCCCTGGCGCACAATTGGATGGTCGTCAACCGCAAGAATTCGAATTTGCGAGATGCCGGCGCTCATGAGCTCCTACTTCACGCCTTCGCCTTGCGTGAAAACCACGAACGTCTCTGTGCTGTCGCGTAGGCGGTGCTGGCAGGAACGCGCAGTTCCACTTCGGTGCCTGCATCGACTTCGCTCCACACCACTAGCTTACCTCCGATAAGAGTGGCGCGTTCCCGCATCCCGGGCAAGCCGAAGTGTCCCTCACTGCCTTGGCCGGAGAGAATTGCTGGATCAACGCCTTTTCCATCGTCCCGCACCCGTAGTCGGAATTGCTCAGTGTCATAACGGATTTCAACCTCGATCTGCCGTGCCTGAGAGTGGCGAAACGCGTTCCGCAGAGCTTCGGCAGCAATTTTGTAGATCTCGTCTCGGAGGATGGGATGCAGATTTCGCGCCTCGCCCTCGACGGCGACACGGAATGCAGGTCGGTGATTGGCTGAGTCGGTTCCGAGTTCTTGCCCCAGAGTGCTTATGGCTAGCGCGAGATCATTGCTTTGTACCGTGGAGTCCCGCAATCCCTGCACCTCATCCCGGGCTTCAGTGATGAAGTCCGCGGTCTGGTCGATCGCACTGTCCAGCTTCTCTTTCGCTTCGACAGGGCGATCCGGCAGTAACTGGGAAACAGTTTGGAATCGGAGCAACACCCCGTGTGCGCTCTGCAGCAGAGTGTCGTGAAGGTCCCTTGCGATCCGGGTGCGCTCGCCCACACGCGCCTCGAGCGTCATGTCGAACTGATGTTGCAATTGCCGGACACGGAAGTGGTAGGCCGCCCACAGCAATGCCAAAAAGAGGCACGCGCAGAGAGCGCGGAACCAGTTCGTCTGGTAGTACGCTGGAGCGACATAGAAATCGAGGCTGGCGGCGCTATCGCTCCAAACGCCGTCGCTGTTGCTTGCGATCACGCGGAATGAATACTTCCCGGGAGGTAAATCCGTGTAGACGGCTTGGCGGCGCGTACCGGCCTCGTGCCAATCACGGTCATAACGGTCGAGCCGGTAGCGAAAATTTACCTTCTGCGGAATCGTAAAGGTCGGCGAAGTGTAATCAATCTGTAAGTCGCGAAGATGTGGTGGGAGGTGGATGTTGTCCGTGGCTGTGAGATCCTTTCGATTAGCGGTAACCGACTCGATGTACGTCGCCGCTGGCCGAGGCGCTGGCGAGAGCTGGGACGGGTCGATCACCTGCACAACAATTCCGCTGGCAAACCATATACGTCCATCGGAAGAGTTTGCGGCCAGGTTGAAAGAACCATTGTTTGGCTGAGCTCCATCGAATGTGTCATAGAGGCGGTTCTGAACAATTGCGTCTGGGTTGGCCCACCATTTTTGCAGTTCGGAATCCGATAATTCGACAACGCCGCAGCGAGTATAGAGCCACCAGCGCTTCTCTTTGTCCTCGATAAAAGTGATGATCGAATCGCAGGGCAGGCCGTTTTTCGTCGTCATGCGCTGCACCTTACCTGCGCGCCATCCGACCAAGCCATGCTCCGAGCCAGCCAGAACGGAGCCATCGGGCGCAGGGATAATTTGGAACGTGATCGGATAGCCTCCCGGGTCTAGCGGAAACTTCGTTTCCACAACGCCGTTGCGGAACCGCACCATGTCTCCCTTTATGGTCGACATCCAAATTCCGCCACGCTGATCGGCAGCGATCTGACCTGGCGGAAAATCTGGCTCGGGAAACACTTCCCGGACCCGAAAATCGCGAATACGAAGAAGCTTTCGCGGATGGCCTTTGCACGCCGCCCAAATATTGCCGTCGGTGTCCTCCGTCAATCCAACTACCATCCCGAGCGGTTGGTGATTCTCTTCGGGAAGCCGGCGGAAGTGGCCATCCTTGAACAAATACAGTGCGTCGTCTACCCCCACCCACATGTTCCCGGCGTGGTCTTCCAGCATGGAGGTTACTTGCTCACCTGGAAGACCCTTACCCGCGCGAATCGATAAGACGTTTCCATCAACAATGTGATCAAGCGATCCGGCATTTCCTACCCATATCGTCCCGTCTCTGCTGGCCAGAATGCCCGCTGCTAAATCCTTCGGCAATCCTTCCGTTGGGGAGAACGTAGCCACACGCGGATCACGAAAGCTATCGATTCCGCTTGTAGTACCAGCCCAAACAATACCTTCCCGGTCCTCGAAAAGGGCCCAAACGGAATCGCCGGATAAGCCATTCGTATGGTCGTAATGGTCCACCACATTTCCATGGAGACGAAAAAGTCCCTTTCCTACGGTGCCGATCCAAAGATCGCCGTCACGGTCGAACATCAGTGTTCCGATATCCAAGCTACTGCCATCGAACGTGGGAGTCACGAACGGTTTTGCCTTTCCGTCCTTGAATTGTTCAAGTCCGTGACCTTCCGATAGGCCCAGCCACAGCGATCCATCGGGACCACGCGCCAAGCGCTGGATCTCCTCGCTCCGGTACATCTCCGAGCTGCTCCCGCGATGCCAATGAACAAGCGCCGACTGTGCTCCCAGCCAAAAGCCACCCTCCCCGTCGGCTAACAACGATTCGATGTTGGAAATTGGTATTCCATCAGCCTTCCCGAAACACTGGAATGCGCGGTCGGTAACATGGCAAAGGGGCGCATCCGGGGCGCGCTGTCGCACCATCCACAAAGAGCCGTCCGGATCCTCGCTGACGGTCTGAAACATTGTCCCTTCCAACGGGAAGTGCGCAGTGACAACCCCATCTTTCAGGTGAACAAGTTCGGGGTGCCCGACTACCCAGAGCCCACCCGCGTGGCCTGCGACCACGTTACTCGCGCTTTTGAACGGAACGCCAGTAGGTAAATGCCACTTCACAAAACGAACACCATCGAATCGGTAGATATCGTCGGGAAGAGACACTAACCACAGGAAGCCGTCCGAAGTTTGCTTAATCTCGTGCATCCCCGTCGGCAGAGACCCATCTTGTATTCGCCAAGCAGTGTGGATGTACTGGGTGACACGTTTATTGGGATCGAGGGCGTGAACCGGGCCTGCCAGCAACAATACGCAGGCGAGACAAAAGCCCAACGTCGCCACAATCGTGGCAGAGGGCCAGTTAAAGCGAAGTGGAAGTGGTCGGCGAGAAGCTATGTTTCCCATGTTGTAACCGAATAGCGTGAGACAACGGTTCATTCGGCCCCGGTTATTCATGGTCTATATCAAGAAAAAACAACAAAACATGATACCGCGGACGGGCATGCGTGATCCTTGAAAAAGGAAACGCACTGCGAAGGAAATGTGTTTATCGCCCCGATGACCAGTTAACAGACCGCAATCTTGTCCCAAGGGCAAAGCATTCTTGCAGTCTGGGAACAGTCTAATCGCATCGGGGAGCGTGCCTGCGATCTTTTGTATTCGATCTCAGACAATTCTCCAAGGCTTGCAGGGCATAGAGGGCATTCTCGATAGCCTCAGTTTCGCCCTCATAATTGGAGGAAGTCTCAAATAGCTCTCGGGATCGAAAGTTTCCGCGCTTCTTCGATGCGCCATGGCAGGTTGCTCGTGTCGGCCTCGAACAGCGCAGCTTTGTACAATCCGCGCCAGTTCCGGAGGGCTTCGGTAGACTCGATCATGACTCACCTCCGAAAGACCTTTCTAGTACAAGAGGTCAACTGAAGTCAGTGACGAGAGACACAATTTGTGACTTCGGGCGCCTGCTCACATCTGCTGACCGCCGACCTGCACTACGGTCGCGTCAGGAAAATAGGCAGACCGACCTTGTGGTCGTACCTCGGTCGATAGCGCTCGGTGTTGTACATCGAGGCGATATCCACCTTGCGTGGGCCCAGCGTCGGATCAGGGATCGGCACCATCGCGTAGCGGCCTTCGTTGATCGCGGTCATCAACCCGGACTTGCCTTGTTCCAGCGCGTCCATCGCCATACCCGCAAAGGTAAATGCCACCATGCGATCAACGAAGTCGGGGCTGCCCGACCGCAGGTCGTAAGTGAGATCGCTAACGACAGTCTCTTCGCCGGTGGTCCGCTTGATTTCATCGCTCAGGTCTTCGGCAACGCTCATCTTCTTGCGATGGCCGAACGCATCCGGCTCCCCGTACTCCTTCACGGTGTAGCCTTGCCACTCGGCCCCTTCCGAGAGGATTACCAGCGAGTAGTTGCTCGGGTTGTTGCGTTTGTCGTTGATAAGCAATTCGATCAGCTGTTGCAGATCGACCTTATACTCGGGAATGCAGCAACGGACGGCGGTGACGTAGGCCGTGTAGAGCGCGGTGTAGCCTGCATCGCGTCCGAATACGCGAAAGATGCCAACGCGCTCGTGCGACCCCACGGTCGTTCGCTGTCGGTCGATGGCATCCATGGCCCGCGTAATCGCCGTCGAGAATCCGATGCAGTATTCGGTGTTCCGCACGTCATTGTCCATGGTCTTCGGCACTGCAAGTACCTTCATGCCTTTACGATCGAGTTCCGCAGCATAACTGAGAGTATCGTCACCCCCGATCGCGATCAGGTAGTCGAGCCCGAGCGTCTCGATGTTTTTCAGCACGGCCGGCGTCACATCGAAGACGATGCTGGTGACGCCCTTCTTGTTGGATTCTTTAGCTTCGAAGTTTTGTCCCTGCAGAACGGGAGGCAGCTTTTTCATTTTTGCGGGATTGGTGCGCGAACTGTGGAGGAATGTCCCGCCCGTTCGATCAATGGTGCGCGTGTTATTGCGGTTCAGAGGCAGAATGTACCGCGTCTTGCTGGCCAGATCATTCAGATCGACGTGGGTCAATCCTTCCCAGCCACGGCGGATGCCGATGGCGTCGCATCCGATTTCCGCGCCGCGGTAGACCACCGACTTAATGACTGAATTCAGCCCGGGAACGTCGCCGCCTCCCGTGAGTATGCCTATACGCTTCTTGGCCATGTATGACTCCTTACTTAGCCCGAACTAGGATGACAATGGATCGCGGAGCTACTTGATAGATCGACTGCGCAGCGGCAAACCGCATTCTGAGAAATCGTCTGGACTCGCCAGGTCGGTGTCCACGATTCTTAACCAACCTTGCGGGGTACCTTCCTGGATCTGGAACTGCAGCTCTTCCCAATAAGCATTGATCATTACATAGATATCGTCTTCAGCCTCTGACGCGCCATGCAGACAAAACGCCAGGCTGCGTGAATCTGGCGATAGATCGACCGTGGGGCCAACGCCGTACCAGGAGATATCCTCGCGCCAGAACCTGCTGCGACACAAAGAAGGATGAGACTTCCGGAACTTAATCATGGCTTTAAAGAACCGGAATATGTCCTGATTCGCCTGGAGCCGGCTCCAATTTAGCCAGCTGACTTCGTTGTCCTGGTTGTAGGGATTATTGTTTCCGAACTGTGTATTCAGGAACTCGTCACCGGCTCGGAACATCGGGATGCCGTTCGACAGCATGAGGAGGCAGAAGAAGTTCTTAGCCTGTTTCCGGCGAAGTGCCAGAACCTCCGCTGGCGCGCTCTCGTCTCCTTCGTGTCCGCAGTTCCAACTGTAATTCGCGTCCATACCGTCTTGATTGTCATGACCGTTTTTCCAGTTGTGTTTCTGATTGTAAGAAACCAGGTCGTAGAGCGTGAAGCCGTCGTGGCAATCGATATAGTTGACGGTCTGGAAGGCATGATAGGCATGCTCGCGGCTGTCCGGAAACAAGTCATCGCTGCCGTAGATACGACGCATAAGGTCCGGGACCATCCCCGCGTCGCCCCTCACAAAACGGCGGACATCGTCGCGATAACGCGCGTTCCATTGCAGCCAGGTCGTGCCCGGAAATCCACGTCCGAGCTGATAGCCGCCGACGTCCCAAGGTTCCGCGATCAACGCCAATCGGCCCAACTCGGGGTCTGCGGCAATTTCACTGAAAATCGGAGCATCTCCCCAGTTGAGCGATCCGTCGGCGTTACGGCTAAACACCGATGCCAGATCGAAGCGGAAACCATCGATGTGCATTTCGTTCTTCCAGTACCGCAGGCTGTCCATAACCATTTTGCGCACGTGAGGCTGGTTGAAATTCAACGTGTTGCCGGTGCCCGAGTAATTGGCGTATGGGCTCGTCGGGTCGGAGGACAGCATGTAATAGCCTGCGGCGTCGAAACCCTTGAAGCTGTAGGTAGGGCCGACGTGATCTCCCTCACAGGTATGGTTGTACACAACATCTAGCACGACGAAGATCCCGGCTTCGTGAAAAGCCTTGACCATATTCTTGAACTCAAGATGTTGCCCATCATCATCAACACTCGATGCATACTGCGCATGAGGTGCGAAGAAGTTCAGAGGCATGTATCCCCAATAGTCACCCTCGTGAGGATCGCGCTGAAATATGGGCATCAGTTCGACGACGGTGATCCCAAGCTCTTTCAGATACGGGATCTTTTCGATCAATCCGGCATAGGTGCCGGCTCGGGATGGATGCACGCCGGAATTGGGATCGCTCGTGAATCCCTTGACGTGAAGTTCGTAGATGATCGCGTCCGATTCAGGTCGGGGCGGAACCTCTCCTGCCCAATCGAAGGCGTTACAAGGTTCAGGCAATACTCCGAGCGGGGCCCTTTCATGATTCGGGCCTGGCTCCATCGCCAGCTTGCGGTCAAATCCCGGCGGGAAGAAAACTCCTTTCGCATAGGGATCGAGAAGAACCTTTTCGTGATCGAAGCCGCGGAGACCAGCAACGGCCTGCCCTGAAACCGAGTAACCGTAATAGCGGGCATCGCACATTTGATCTAGCGAAATCCTGCAGTGCCAGATCCGCCCTGACTTATTGCGGATAGTATCGAACTGAAATGTCAAAACTGGCTTTGCCAAATCGGTAGGGGAATAGAGAAACAGTTTCACACTCTCGGCATGTTCAGCACACACCGCGAAATTGAAGGCCTGGTCTTCCTCGATCCAGGTAACCCCCAGCGGTAATGGAAGCCCCTCTGTGTGTGCCCACGTGCGACGTTTTGGAGGTGACGCTGCTGAGACGGACGCTGCGTCAGATGCGCAATCGCTGACCGCAACGGATTGGGGAGATGTGTTTCTCACGTGTTAAGAGCCTAATGACAAGCCGCATCATCCCGGAAGTTACCGCTGGCAAACATCTGCGCCAGAAACTGGCCGCAATGGATGATCTTCTGGGCCTCGGAATCGTTGTTGAGCTGGCTCTCAGACATGCTTAGGTCTGCCGCGCTCAGCGAATTGCGAGCTTTGACATATCCGCCAGCCCACGCCTGCACATTGTTAAATTCGTTCTTAAGCAACTCGAGCCCGCGGTAGTCAGAGTCTGTCGATGCCGCCGCTGAAGCTAATGCGACGCTGTCGGCAGCTCGACCCTGGAAGGCCATGATCGTGTTTCCTGCCGTGGTATTTCCTACTGGATACCCATTCAGCACGATCGCCTGCAGAGTTCCACCCCACTCTCGGATTGACGCCATCGCTTCGATCGCCGCCTTTATGAAAGAGCGCGAGAAGCCTGATGTGTGAGCATCGTCGCTCGACGATGGACCGTCCGGACCAGGCAGCGTCAGAATAATTCTGTTCTTCTCAAAGCTCAGCGACCCGTTTGTGATTTGCGCAAGCTCTTGCGCATCCACGAACACGTGCCCCTGATATCGAATGACATTTGCCTGTCCTTGGTAGCCTTGCACGGACAACGCCTCTCTCTCGCGCTGCGATTGCGCCATTGCCATGGCCACCATCAACAGCATCGCCCCGAACATCACCGGCTTATGCTTCATCATGTGCAACATCGACTAGTCCCCGGATCAAAGTCGCGCTCGAACTAGAGCGTGCCTCATTGCTGAGGCGGTTCTGCCACGCTACTTCCCGGCACCGTGTATTGTGCCTGGGTGAGCGGAGGAAGGGAGGCTTCGACTTGCATATCCATCATCAAATCGATGCGACGCTCCAACTGAAAGAACTTCGTCACTGTAAGGGCCGGAAGCACCTTGTTGAACTTCTTGTAATACTTCTTCTTCAACTCAGCCAGACGAGATTCGCAGTCCAACATTTGTTCTGCCATCGCTTTGGCCTCGGCGTCGGTCAGTGTTCGGGTACTTCTGGGTGTACTGCTTTATGACGGCAGCGCGACGATCATCCAGCCTGGATCGTTCGTACTCGTATTGATGATAGATCGGCCAGAATGCCGCGCCATCTTTGTCGTTGAAATTCATTACTGTTGTGATGAGGGTAGTCTTGTCTGCCTGCATATTGGCCCTCACTACCGCGATGGTGGAGTCGATAGTGGGCTCCTGATCTTGAGCACGGCCGAGAGGGCAAAATGCGAGCATCGCGAACGTAACCATGAGTAATGCAGAATTCTTCATCATTGACTGAACTCCTAAGCCGCTTGCTTCGTGTCATTCGCGGGCGCAGCGGCGCAGTGCCCTCGACACCTTCTTTGTGAAATGGCTCCTCGAAAGGACGAGAAGCAGTTGCACCAGATGATGTAGGCACGCCACTTGCCGAACTCTCTCGGAATCAAATCATGTCTTATGTTGTGGTTCGGGAATCAAAGGTCGAGCCGGACGACCATACGCTGCCCGGTGATGGGCACGCGGACCTCATCTGGTCACGCCTCGGTCGATTCGAAGATCGTTCGTTCCCGTGCATAAGACTATTCGCGGAGCCCTATTCGCCGTGGGACGGCTCTACTGCCGGATTTAGCTTCGCCGCTATTGTCCTCGGCGCTCTCGGCCTTCTTCATAACGATCATGCACATGGCTCCAACCCCTGCCCAGAAGACGGTGCGCGCACGTCGGCACAATGCCAGCGTCAATCCTGTGGTGCTGGTCACACCGAACATCTTTGCAATGAGCATACTGCCACCTTCGTAGGTCCCGAAGTTGCCCGGGTTGAACGCGCCCACGAGATTGATCACCTTCGTCAGGCTTTCCACGATGAACGCGCCGCCTACAGTGAACCCTGCTCCCATAAACCGCAGAATGATGTAGACCTCCAGCACTGCCAGCATGTGCCACATGCCATTGAGGATCAGGGTTGCCCAGAACGCGGCTGGCGCTTCAGTGTGAAAGGTGAGAAGGTCATGTTCGGCCGAGTCAACGATCGGCTGTTTGTCGCTGACCCAGTTGTGCAGCCGCGGCAATCTCCCAATCGCTCGAATTGCGTTCCCCATCAACGGCCAGCGGCTTGCAATCGCCACAGCCGCCAAGATCACCACTGATGACAGCGCAGCAATTAGCAGACCTGCATACACTCGCCAGCTAACAGAAACAGGGCCAATCATTAGAGTGGCTGAGATGCCCAAAACCGTTACCACTACGGCGCTGAAGCTATGCAGTCCCCCGTCAATGGCACCGGCTGCTAATGCATTAGATACCGGGACTGTGGAACCCAACAGCGATATGCGCGTCCCCTCGCCAACCACCTTTCCCGCGACACCAAATTGTCCAATAGCGTCAGAGATCAACTGCGCGACGAAGCTGCGGGACCAGGAAAGTCCATTGATATCGCACGTAAACGCCTGTCTCCAGGCGCACGTCTTGATGAACTGAGAGAACCCTCCCAGAATGATGATCAGAACCAGACCCCAGCCAACGGCCTGGAGCTGTTTCCACACGACCCCTGGCCCGGTTCGAAAGACCAAGTAGCCCAGTAGACCAAGGCCCAGCAGCGCTGCGAAGAATCGCAGAGAGATCTGAATGAGAGACCGTAGTCTGGGCGCGATATCGCCCTTGCGCGCCAGCTTGAGGTTCCTTCTCCATCTGCTAGCCTTCTTCGGTTTGTGCGTCTCCTGGATCCCAATCAGCGCACATTCAATAACTGAGTTACCGGCTCCCATGTCGCTCTCCCCATTTCCAGTCGATTTACGCACCTGGGCATTGAGGAACAGCAGATGGATTGCCAATCGGGATGTCCACTTAAAAGCGTTAATATCGCTTATTTCCTCAGGAGCCAACCTGGATTGGGCATGCCCTGCCCAGGGCACTGCCTCAATGTGGGCATTGATGGAAGGACCCACGCAACGAAAATTCTGGGATCCACGAAAAATGGCGTGATTCCGGTTTGGCCCAATGAGTGCAACCTGGGGAAAGTTCATGCGCACGCTATGGATCTAGACGAATTCAACAGTGAGACCTTCTCAAGACCGGAGGTGAAAAGATGAAAGTCGGCATAGCCGCTGATCATGGCGGATACCAAATGAAGCAGCAGATGCTGCAGTTGCTCAGCGCACGAGGCCACGAGGTGGTGGAGTTCGGCAACACACTGTATGACAGGAACGATGACTATCCGGACTTTGCCATCCCGCTGGCACGCGCCGTAGCCGCTGGAGTCGTGGAACGCGGTCTCCTGCTGTGCGGCAGCGGCATAGGAGCGTCCATTGCTGCCAACAAGGTTGATGGTGTGCGCGCGGCAATCTCACGATGATTTTTCAGCTCGACAGGGCGTGGAGGATGACGATATGAACATCCTTTGCCTCGGCGGTCTGACGACAGGTGTTGCCGTTGCCTGGAACTGCGTAAAAAGTTTCCTTGCCGCGAAGTTCAGTGGAGCGGAACGGAACCGTCGTCGCCTTGCCAAAGTCAGTGGGATTCGCACCAATCCGGCTGTTGTCTACGGCGTTCCGGCGGTTCCCATCGCAAGCGTGGCCTGGGGTCCAACTCCAAAGGAACAGTGAAACGACAGGGTAGGAGCCAGCAATGACGTTACTTGAGTCCTTGAGACAATACACCACTGTAGTAGCCGACACCTCTAAAGGACGCTCATGGCTATGAATCGAGCCGTACTCTGGGACATGGATGGAACCCTGGTCGACTCTGCCGAATATCATTGGCAGGCCTGGCGCGATAGTATGTCCCGCGAAGGCTTCCCGGTCACCCACGGACAATTCCTGGCCACCTTCGGACAGCGCAACGACTCTATTCTCCGGCAATGGCTCGGCGAAAAGGCTACGCCCGAATTGATCCAGCGCACCGGTAACGCCAAAGAAGCACTCTATCGCCAACATGTGCGCGAGCACGGCATTGCGCCGCTCCCTGGAGCCTTGGAGTGGGTGAACCTGCTGCACCGGCAAGGCTGGAGACAAGCGATTGCATCGGCGGCTCCTTGCGCCAACATAGAAACGATCCTCGATGTCTTACACGCTAGCAGGTCCTTTCAAGCCATCGTATCCGCTGAGGATGTACACCGGGGGAAGCCTGACCCTGAAGTGTTCCTCATCGCCGCCACGAGACTGGGTGTCGCGCCCGAGCATTGCATCGTTGTGGAAGACGCGCAGCACGGCGTCGAAGCAGCCCGCTCTGCCGGAATGAAAAGCATCGGCGTGAACCAGAATTGCAAGCTTTTGCCGGCAGATGTGGTGGTGCAATCTCTCGAGTTCTTGGATGCGAATGTCTTCGACACTCTGCTGCGAAACGGGTAGTAAGAACTCGAATATTGACGCTGCACTCCGAGGCACCGGCCTCAGCACGAGTTAGCCTTGTCTCTGTTTTTCCTCAGTAGCACGTAGCCCCGACATCGTGCGGATGCGAATGCGAAAGAAGAGCGGTTCAATTGACCTGTCGCCAACTCTCATTTGCCGCTCACCCAGTGAATTAAGCCACCAGTGATACTGTTTCGCCTGCAGCGAACCGGCAAGCTTACGCTCGGCTCGGTATTGCGGCTCGGTAGTTCCTCATATTCGCCGTACACAACAACGCTGATCCACTCGCCCTGATTCTGTATTTCGTCAGTTTGGACACACACTTTGGGATTCGTACGCATCCACTTTACCTTCTGCCCGAAGGTCGAGAAAACGTTCATGTAGCCGCTGTTGCAGAGCAAAATAAATAGGAACTACATACGGCTGGTTCTCAAACGAACAACCCAGCCGACCCAGGGACGCACGCTCCAGGAATGCGCTGAGACGTCAGAATCCCGCCTTTTCCCTCGTCGGAGAAACGAAGTGTGAGCTTCTCTCGATGCAGGGCGCCTTTGAGGCTCTTACCTGCACCTTCACTATATTTCCTATGGGAACTTATTTTTCTTTGGCATCTGGCACTCTCCTCTTAGTTAGACTGCCAAATCAAGGGACCTGCGCATTCATCTGCCGGCGGTAGATGGCACCTGTTTACGCTCGCGACCGGTGAACACCTGCGCCACGCTGAACCGCTGGCTCATTTCCGTCAGCTCCTGCAACCATTGAAAGGTGGCAGGCGACAGCATTTCTTCGGGGCAGCGCCAGCGCCAGTTCCCATCAGCCCGGCCGGGCACATTCATACGCGCTTCTGCCCCCAAATTGAGAAGATCTTGCAAAGGAGCAATTGCTAATGCTGCCTTCGACGACCACGCCAGGCGGATTAATTCCGGGGACGCGTCCACAATTTGGCCCGGTGCACGCTGGAGGTAACGGCACAAATTTTGCCGCTGGTAATCAGGAAGTCCTTCGTACCATTCTCGAGTTGTGGCATTGTCGTGGGTGCCGGTGTATACAACCGTGTTGGAAACAAAGTTGCCCGGCAAATACGGATTGTCGGCATGGCCATCGAAGGCGAATTGCAGAACGCGAGTGCCGGGTATTTGAAACTGATCGCGGAGAGTGTGCACCCCGGGTGTAATCAGGCCCAAGTCCTCAGCGATAAATGGCAAGGTACCGAACTCGGATTGCACCGCTTGGAAAAAACTTGCACCCGGCCCCGGCACCCATTGTCCCGACTGAGCCGTTGGCGACCCAGCAGGGACGTGCCATGCAGCCGCAAAACCTCGGAAGTGATCCAGGCGAATTACATCTACGTGAGCCAGCAGGGCACGTAAGCGCTCGATGCACCAGCGATAACCGGTCGAACGAAGCACATCCCAGTTAAATACAGGATTGCCCCACAACTGTCCCTGCGGGCTGAAATAATCAGGCGGGACTCCAGCCACGAAGCGAGGTCGACGCTCCTCGTCCAACAGGAAGAACTCAGGATTCGCCCAGACATCACTCGAATCCGGTGAAACGAAAAACGGCACGTCGCCAATAAGGCCCACGCCTTTTGCGTGGGCGTGTTCCTTAAGTTGATCCGCTTGGCGGGACAGAAGGAATTGTGCAAAGCGAACTTGATCGATTTGCGTTGCCAGTTCGTGTTGAGCTTGGGCAATGGCATCAGGCCTGCGCTGAACCAATTTTGCCGGCCAGTCAAGGTAGTAAGCGCCGCGATACTTGGCCTTTAAAGCTCTGAATAGGGCATAGTCTTCCAGCCAATTTGCCTGATCAGCACAGAACTTTCCGAATTCAGAACGCAGGTCTTTGCGTGCCCCGGAGTTGAAGTTCGTCCACGCTTTTTCAAGCAGGCGGTTCTTGAATGGGATGATCCTGCCGTAGTCGACAAAATCTGTGGCGAAGTCAGACTCACAATCACCCGGCTGTAGTAGTCCGTCTGAAATCAGTTCTCCGGGGCTGATCAGCAAAGCGTTGCCGGCAAAAGACGAGAGCGACTGATATGGGGAGTTGCCGTATCCGGTGGGGCCAAGCGGTAGAGCCTGCCACCATTGCTGGCCTGCATCGTGAAGATGATCTACCCAGGAGAACGCCGACGAGCCCAGATCGCCAATGCCATATCGCGACGGTAAAGATGTGACGTGCAGCAACAAGCCGGAGGCACGATACCCTGGCGGAAATGGAGGAACTCTCGCGAAAGCGCTATCAACGCTCATCGATTAACCCCAGAATCCAGTGCGTTCTTCACTATTTCTTGAGCTTCGCTCAGGATTGCGTGCAGATGTGACTCGCTCTTGAAGCTCTCAGCGTAAATCTTGTAAATGTTCTCTGTGCCGGAGGGCCGCGCGGCAAACCAGCCAGATTTCGCCACCACTTTCACTCCGCCAATGGGAGCAGGGTTGCCAGGGGCCTTCGTTAACTTGGCAACGATGAGTTCGCCCGCTAATTCTGTTTCTTTCACCGAATCAGCTGAGAGCTTCTGCAGTTTCCGTTTTTGCTCAGGCGAGGCCGGCGCATCGATCCGGGTATAAAGAGGACTTCCAAACTCCGCAGTCAGTTCACGGTAGTGCAGCCCGGGATCCTTTCCGGTTCGAGCGGTGATCTCTGCGGCAAGAAGATCCATGATCGGTCCGTCTTTGTCAGTGGTCCATACTGTGCTGTTGCGGCGCAGGAAGCTCGCACCCGCGCTCTCCTCTCCACCGAAACACACGGAACCATCGATCAGGCCGGGTACAAACCACTTGAAGCCCACTGGCACTTCGTGCAACTGGCGTCCGAGCTTCTCCACCACGCGATCAATCATGCTGCTGCTTACCAACGTTTTGCCGACTGCGGAGTGGGAGTTCCACTCCGGCCGATTCGTCAGCAGGTAACGGATCGCGACAGCCAGGAAGTGGTTCGGGTTCATCAAACCCGCGGATGGAGTCACAATGCCATGACGGTCGGAGTCGGGGTCATTGGCGAAGGCCACCTGGTATTGATCCTTCAGGCCGACCAGCCTGGCCATAGCGTACGGGCTCGAGCAATCCATCCGAATCCTGCCGTCATGATCGACAGGCATGAAGGAGAATGTAGGATCGATGGCCGGATTTACGACAGTGATGTCCAATCGGTAGATGGCGTTGATCGGTTCCCAATATCGGAGAGCGGCTCCGCCCAGCGGGTCAACGGCCAATCTGAGGCCCGCATCGCGAATGGCGTCCATATCGATGACATTCTTCAGATCTTGCACGTAGGGCAACACCAAATCTTCCTGGCGGGTG
>CAVSWK010000019.1:0-7796 GCA_963731525.1 uncultured Acidobacteriaceae bacterium | reverse complement strand
TGGCTGACCAAGTCGTGGGTGTGGCCGCGGTGCCGTTGAACTTGACGGTGCTGCTGCCCTGACTGGCTCCGAAGCCGGTGCCCGGAATGGTCACCGAAGTACCGACAGGCCCTGAGGCAGGCGACAAGCTGGTGATGTGTGGCGCTGCAGCCGCCGGCGTCGCCCCGAGTAGGGTGACGAAAATCATGATGCCCAAGACTGTAAGACGAATTGGCGCGCTCAGCAGAGTACGCAAGTTAGAATGCATCGGTTGATGGTTCTTTCGCCGCGGAAATCTGCGGCTCCTCTGTCATGCAAGGTATCGGTCCGGAGCCTGAATGGCGCCGCAGCATACGGGCGCCGCATTTCGACGTCAAGTTACATTCTCGGCGTGGTACGAAATTTCTGTGGACAAAAGAGAGGCAGGACGGCGGGGCGGGTTGCGTGGATGGGTCGTCTCAAGGCGGGATCGCGCTGCCTGGGATCAGGTAGGGCAGCGGCCGGTCCGAAGGTGTGTTGTTCGCGAGTGCCGCGAGTGTCACTTCGCTGCAGGAGCAACATCCGGGTCTGGGCCGGGGTATTGCCCATTACGAGCTGCGCGCTTCTTCAAGTCGGGGATATCCTCCAGCCGCGCGGGAACCCAACCGTTGCGATTCGGCATTTGCAGCTCCGCCAGGCTCTTCGCATTCATGGCGTCGGTCTCCTTGATGATGCCACTGTGATAGAGGAGAAAGGCCGTCACCGCGTAGACCTGTTTGGGCGTGAGTGTTCCTTCGCGATAGCGGGGCATGGCGCGATTGATGTAGTCCCATACCGACGTGGCGAACGGCCACGAAGTCATCGGGCCCCTTTCATACGGCGTGTCGCCGATCAGCTTCGGAGCGAGCGGGCCTCCCTCTTTTCCCGTTGCGCCGTGGCACATCGCGCATTGCGCCGCATAGATCGGGGCACCTTCCTTGGCGGTTCCTTCTCCCGGCGGAAGTCCGTGTCCCGAAGGAAGAACCGTAATATCCCGGGCGCGGATCTCCTCCGGAGTCGCAGTCTTGCCAACGTTTTCATATTTGTCCGTCTGCGCCCCTGCCGTGGCAGATGCAACCAGAATCGCCGTGAACAAAAGAAGATTGCTAGATCGCATTGAGCACACTCCCATCTGCCATCACTTTCCACGGCCGAATGGCGTTCGAATGACCTAGACCGTGCGTCCGAAGGTAGTCCGCGCTCACGTCCCAGATTTTGCCCAGCTCAACAAGCGTGGGCTGTACCTGGCCGCGATCATCCGTTGAGCGGGACATCAGCACCGTCTCCTCTCCGTTCCAGGTCCAGGGAAAGCCAAATCGCGTATGCGATTTCGAAAGCACCGGCGCCTGGAGTTCGGCGTCCTTCCAGGTTTGGCCGTTATCGGTGGATACTTCGACTCTGCGGATGGCGCCTGCGCCGGACCATGCCAGGCCGGTGATCTCGCAGAATCCGCGGCTGTCCAGCCGCTGTCCGCCGGCCGGGCGCGTGATTACGGAATTCGCTCCCACTTCGAATCGGAACCAGCGCGATTTGTGGTCCGCAAACTTGCCCTCCGTCACGGTCGTGTTGTAGTAGAGCTCCCTTTCCGTGATGGCGGGCATGTCGGCCAGCTCGAGACGGCTTAACCACTTCACGTTGTAGATTCCTTCATAGCCGGGGGAGATCAGCCGCAACGGGTAACCCTGCTCGGGACGAACTGCCTCGCCGTTTTGGCCATAGGCCAGCAAGCAGTCGTCCATGGCCTTCGCGATCGGAATGCCTTTCGAAAAGCGAGTTCCCTCCGCCGATTCCGCCAGAATCCAGCTCGCTCCCTTTTTCACTCCCACCATTTCGAGGACCCGCGACAGAACCACGCCCGTCCAGATGCTGCAACTGGTGAGGCCGTGTGTGATCTGGGGCGTTGCTTCCGGATCGCGCCCGTGCCCGGACGTGGTGCCGTTGGCGTTGCACTCGATGAAATGAGTTCGCGTGACGGCGGGAAGGCGCTTCAGATCCTCCATGGTGAAAATCATCGGCCGTTCCACCATGCCGTGAACCAGAAGGCGATGCTGCTTGGGGTCGATGTCCGGGGGGATGTAGCCGTGCGAATCGTAGTAATGGAGAGCGGCCGGCGTGATGATCCCGATCACATCCTGAAGCGGAGTCAATGCACCAAGAAAAGGGCGGCTGAATTTGCCGTTCGGGCCGTGATGGAAGGCGCCAATGCCGCCCACGCGTCCCGAGGTTTCATAGCGGGAGCGCACGCCGTAGACCGCATCGAAATGCTGTCCCGGGGCCGGGCCGGGTGTTCCCTCGTAGGTATCGGCGGCCGCCTTGGCGAGATCCTGCTGAAGCGAGGGGGCGTCGGCGGGCGGAAGCGGTTGCGCGCCCGTGGACCGCGCCGCTGCCGCTCCGGCGGCCAAACCGACCAGAGCAGCGCCGTTCCTCAGGAATTGCCTCCTGTCCGATTTCTTCGCAGTCATGCGCCCCTCCCGCGATCGCTATTTGTTGCGCGCGATTTCATGGTGAATCCAATTCTTACCCCTTGAATCCGTAGTTATACACCTGTGGCGCTTCCGGCCAAACCAAAATTGCCCTCTTCGAAATGTTGAGAAAGCTGCCCGTGTCAGGGGGTTGGCATTCGCAAGGATCCGGACAGGACAGCAGCCGGTTCGCGGCGAATGAAGGAGTGGATGCCGGCCTTTTTGAGTTGATCGACGGCCGTGCGCGCAGCCGTCGTATTTGCATAGGGACCGAGCAGCACCCGATAGAGTGGGTCGGCTGGAAGAGTCCGCACAAACGCCTGGAAATTCTTGTGCCGCAGGCTGTCGGCTAATTCGCGGGCTTCAGCCTCTTGCTTCAACGCCGCAACTTGTACCACAAGCTCCTTGCCGGGAGTTGCGTGAGTCGGAGGATGAAAATTCGTTGTCCGAGCCTCTCGCAGAGACGGTGCCGATGTGGTCTCCTTGGGGATTGTCGGCGTGGCAGCGTCTGTGGGCTGGAGAGCAGCTTGCTCCTGCGTACCCACAACCTTCGATTGGTCAGTAGACACACCGCCGGCGCCGAGGGGCTGAATCGAAAGCGTGGACGGAGAGGCTTGTGTGACTGCTTGCAGCTGGCCCTCGCCAGACATTCTCGTGCCCACCCGTACCAGCCACTCGCCCAATTCGCGGTGACGGACATAAGACACAAGAGACAAAGTGGAGAGCAGAATGATCACGACGGTTATGGAAAGCGCGATGAACAGGCTGCGTTTCCGCTCCTTGAAACGATCCTCCAGCTGGAGCGCGTCTAAGGCGGCCTGGCCTTCTTTTTGTCCCAGATGCAAGCACTCTCGCAATGTTGATCCGAATCGTTTAGACCACGAACTGGCGAACTGAAGCGCCGCATCGAACACGCCAAGTCCCCGTGCGCCTGCGCGCGAGGACTCGTCCGATGGCGGCATGTGCAGCATAAAGTCCTGGCCAACGCTCAGCTGCAAGTCTGATTGGTGCGGCCAATTTCGAATGGCGTCGCGGGCGCTGTCAGAGAGCTGCGTGAACCGCAAGCCCCCGGTTTTCTTGGCCGGGTCGGTCCACACCAGGTCGGCAATGCCTTCGACTACGTCGGAATGGGCCGAAAAGGAGAAATGAATCGGCCCTATCGGCTCCAACGGAGCGGTGGCGCGAAAGCGGAGACCTTGCTCGGAGACGTTCGAGCACAATGCCTCCGTTGTCGGGCGCCAGATTGATATAGGGAAGGGGGTTCAGCGTTTTTCTACTGTGTGAACGGCGTTCCTGGATCATTGCGTATTTACGCTCCAGAGCTATGCAGCGAAGATTTAAAATTTCTCCGCGCGATCGTGCAGGGCTGGGGGAGTCCGCGCACGGCCGGACGGCCACAACTGTAGGTCTTTGCCATAGGGGAGGGAAGGCTCAAAGCAGAGGGCGTTGCTGTTTTCGGTAACAAGGGGAGCGCAAGCGCTTTCGCCGGCAGCAGACCACTCGTGGTGAGTCCGCGTCGCGAACGAACCACCTGAGTCCGGATCTACTTGAGTGCGTAGATGTCGTACGAGACGGTGGTGCCGGCGCGCTCGCCCACCGCGACGGCCTGCAGCCGCGTGAGCCATGTGTAGCGCGAGTCGCCAGTCTCAAAGAGGGGCGCGGCCCGCAGCGATGCTCCCGCGTTTGTCGTTTCGCCGATCCCGTTATACGTCACCAGGATGAACGCCCCGTCGTCCGTTTTCAATGTCAGGCGCACGTCGAGCCGGTAGCTGCCGTCGGCCCGATTGGTGATCCAGTCCCCGGATGGGGCCTGGACAGACGCCTTGACGCGTGGGCCTTCGAAGCGGCCACTGACGATCGGCACGATGGTGCGCGTCCCCTGCGGGCCCTTCTCGACAACGGTACGCGCGCCGGTTTCGGCACGCAGGCGGCCAAGGTATTCGAAAGCCGGAGCGCGCGGCGGCTCGTTTGCTTTATCGGCAGTCGAAGCGGGCGTGCCGGGCTTGTCTGTGGAAGTCTGAGCGAGAGCGGAAAGACTGCAGATGCTCATCCCGAGGCAAATCAGCCATGCAGTGGCGACACGCATCGACCCTCCTTTGTTGGAAGGCTGATTATAGCTGCGTCGCCGCAAGCTGCACGAACTGAATTCTCATAGCAGAGGCCATTTCCTCCGCGCTCCGAGGCCGAGCGCTACAGGCTTATTTCGCGAGGGCTACACCGTCCTGCGGATTGCCCACCGGGCAGGTGAAAATTTACTGTGATCACGTTGATTTGGTGATATGTGAAGCGCAGCGCGGGTTAAGCCGCTGTGCTCCCGGGGAACAAACATGGCGAAAGCTGCGAAATTCCCAACCTCCTTCGGGGTATTCAGCCCCACCGGGCACATTGTGATGGTCTTCACTACGGAGGAGAATGCCAAGAAAGCGCGAAACGCGCTGCTCGCCGGCGGCCTTAGCGACGATGATTTGACCCTCTACAGCAACAAGGAAGTTGTTTCGGAGCTCGAGAAGAGCGAAAGACAAGCCGCCAGTCCAGTCCAAATTGGACAGGACGTGGCAAAGGTTCCGGAGTATCTGGCGCTGGCGAAAGAAGGTTGTGGGTTCCTTGTGGTTCACGCTCCTGACGAGGAGCAAGCCAAGCGAGCGATCGCCGTGGTACGCCCTTATGGACTGAGATTTGCAGAGAAGTACAACCGCCTGACGCTGGAAGAGCTGGCCTAGCGCGCACACTGCAGGCCGAGCCGCACTTATTGGAGAGACTCCATGTTGCGAACGATTATTCTCATCATAATTATCCTGGCGTTGCTTGGAAGTTTGCCCGCTTGGCCGTACAGCGCCGGATGGGGCTACTACCCGAGCGGGGGCTTTGCGCTTCTCTTTCTGGTTCTAATCTTATTCGCCTTTCTGGACAAGCGTTCGTCTGTGTAGGCTCGCTGCCATGATTTCAGAGGCCATTTCGAGTCGTTATTCTGGACGGCAGTTCCGAATTCTCGGAATCTGCTGGCTAATCTACGGCGTGCTCGCCATTGTCTTTGGGTTTTGGCTGGTTTCCTTCCAGAACAATGCGACGATGATGTTTGGCGCCCTTCTTAGTCGCGTGGCCGACCCGTTCACCTTGATGGACGAATTCCATGTGCTGTACGGGGTAGCAATTGTTCTCGCCGCTGTTTGTGGCGTGCTGGGAATCCTGGCAGGCTGGGCCCTCCTGGCGAACCTTCGAGTTGCTGGCATCGTGGTTGTGGCTGCCACGATTGTGTCGCTTCCGCGGATGCCGCTCGGAACGACGCTGGGAATTTTCAGCCTGATCCTGCTGTTTCTCTCAAGCCGCGGAGGCGCCGAAACCGCACCGCGAGTTCAAGCCGCCCCGCATTCGGGAAACGCGCCGTCCTGGCGCGGCGCGGCAAAATCCAGATAGTCGACGCCGGTACGCACGGGCAATCACAACCGGCCACGGGATGCCGCTTGGAAGGCGCTTGCCTGGAGCCGGGCTGAAAGGGAGAGATAAGCCTAGCGATGCAGCACTAGCCCGCTTGCTGGCGAGCGAGCTCCGTGATTGGCCGCGCCTTGACGGGCCTGGGCCGCCAATTCCAGAGGTTAACGGCGTAGAGACCGATGCAGAAGAGGTTTGCGGGAACGAGTCCGAACTGGGCGGTCCGCATGCCGATGATGCAAAGGATGACGCTATTGGCGCCGGCGACGATCCAGCCGTGCCACAGTCTCTTTCCCAGAAGAACGGTCGAAAGGATGGTCAAAAAACAGGAGAGATAATCGAGCCTGATCATATCTGTTCTATTCCCGGGCCCAGGTAATTGTCTTTTGCAGGGCCTCACTTTCGTTACTGTAGGGGACTGCGGCGGAGCGGGATATTGGCCGGACGGACAGGTGCGGCGTAAAGTGAAATGAGGCTTGGGGCACATCTTCGTGACAAGCTCAATTATCGCTAATCTCGCCGGCTCAAGTGGCCGATACACCATGGGAGTTATGGGATGAGAGCATTGCCGCTGAAGTGCAATAGGTTGTAGTATCGACTCCGGGGAGAGTCGCATGAAACCTCGCATCCTGCTCCCGGTCTTCCTTGCGTTGCTTTTCGCCTCGCGTGCTTGCTTTGCTCAGCAAACCAATGACCCCAAGCAAGCGAACCTGGTGGTTTCCGCCCATTACATGACCCTGACCAGCGAGGACCTGAATAGCCTTTTGTCCAAGGCGCGGTCAGGTGATGCGGAAGCTCAGTTTTGGCTGGGTAATATCTACTCTGACGGGCGGTTGGTGCCGAAGGATTCGCAGGAGGCTGCGCGATGGTGGCTGAAAGCTGCAGAACAGGGCTATGCACCCGCCCAGCGAGCATACGGGCTCGCCTCCAGGCAGGAGAACCGGCCTGTGGCGGAGCGGTGGCTGCTCCGCGCTGCGGAGCAAGGCGATACGGAAGCTCAGCTCTGGCTTGGAACCGCCTATGATGTGAATTGGTTCGGCACGGTCGATGTTCAGGAAGCGATAAAATGGTATCGAAAAGCCGCGGAAGGGGGTAGCCCTGACGCGCAAGCGGAGCTGGGCCACAAGTACGCAGAGGGTGACGGTGTAGAACAGAATTATCAACTTGCTGCCGAATGGTATCGAAAAGCGGCGGAGCATGTTCCAGATTTAGGTGGAGCAGGGCAAGGAAGGAATGAGCTTGGATTGCTTTACCTTGAGGGGCTCGGCGTTCCCCAGGACTACGCGCAGGCCTACTTCTGGTTCTCCTTGAATCGTCCAGACGGAAACGCACCGGAGGCCAAATCCCACCTAACCGACGAGCAGATTCGCGAAGTCAACCGATTGGTAAGAGAATGGCAGGAACGCCACCGACTGAGCCCTGAGGTTGCGGCTGCGGCGCAGATCGTTGCATCAAACTCCCGATAAATTTGGCAGCCGGGATGTGGTTCTTTGTCTCCCACTAGCTCGGGCGCGCCGTTTCGATATCCGATTGCTCTCAAGCGTCCGCGGGGGTATTCTGGCGGCAACTTGTGCGGTGGTGACCCTTGCGTCCAGCTCCAGGTCGGGGTGGATTTGTTGCGTTGGCCCTCCCGCTTGCTCTAGTCGCGGTTTGCGCGCCCACCTTCGCGCAGAGGGGCGGGGCCCCGTCCTCTGGTCCGAATGAAAGCACGATAGCGCCCCACTATTCCATCCGGGGAAACGTGCTCGACCCCGACAACCATGCGCAATTGGAGGGAGCGAGGGTCGAGCTGCGCTCCTACGAAGGAGCGGTGGTGGGATCGACGCTCACGGGCACGGGGGGCAATTTTGAATTTCGGGATCTGTCGACAGGAAGATACGACATCGTTGTGCAACAGGCGGGATACCG
>CAVSWK010000018.1:0-11581 GCA_963731525.1 uncultured Acidobacteriaceae bacterium | reverse complement strand
AAAGTTGGCGGCCCGTGATAGAATCTGATTGAAGACCGGGAGCCAAAATGGAAATCCCGCGTTAATCTCATGAAAGCCATCCAAGTGCAAGAAACCGGCGGCGCGGAGAAGATGCAGTTAGTGGACGCTCCCACGCCGCAACCCGGACCCAAGCAGGCGCTGGTGAGGATCCACGCCAGCGGCGTCAACTTCATCGACGTCTACTTCCGCATCGGGCTCTACAAGGCCGATCTCCCCATTACGCTGGGCGGCGAAGGCGCGGGCGTGGTGGAAGCGGTCGGTCCCGAAGTCACCGAAGTCGCGGTCGGCGACCGCGTGGCATACGCCATGGCGCGCGGATCGTATGCGCAATACGCGGTGGTCCCCGCATGGCAGCTTGTGAAGATTCCGGCTCACGTGGAATTCACCACCGCGGCGGCGGCCATGCTGCAAGGCATGACGGCGCACTATCTGACCCACTCCACCTTCGCGCTGAAAAGCGGCGAGACCTGCCTGGTGCACGCGGCGGCCGGCGGCGCGGGCGGCCTGATCGTACAGATGGCCAAAATGCTGGGCGCGCGCGTCTTCGGCACCGTATCCACCCCGGAGAAGGCGGCCATCGCGCGCGCCAGCGGCGCCGACGAAACCATCCTCTACTACCCAGCAGGATTTCGAAAGCGAGGTGAAGCGGCTCACCAACGGCCGCGGCGTCGACGTGGTCTACGATTCGGTGGGCAAGACCACCTTCGACAAGAGCCTCAACTGTTTGCGGCCGCGCGGCCTGCTGGCGCTCTTCGGAGCGTCAAGCGGGCCCGTGCCGCCCTTCGATCCATCATTCTGAACGCCAAGGGCTCGCTGTTCCTGACGCGGCCCAGCCTGGTGCACTATACGCTGACGCGCGAGGAGATTCTATGGCGCGCGGGCGACGTGCTGGGCTGGATCGATGCGGGCAAGCTCAAGCTGCGCATCGACCGCACCTATCCGCTGGCACAGGCCGCCGATGCCCATCGCGACCTCGAAAGCCGCAAAACCGCCGGCAAACTCGTGCTCACCATCTCCTGACGCCCACCCCGATCCACTATGACTCTGCAGGCTAGGCTGACACTGTACCACGCGCTGCTGGCCGTCCTCATAGTCGTATCGCAGTTCGCCTTTTAAACGCGGTCGCGCTGCCCGGATTCCGTATGCTTCGTACTTGCGCGCCACACAGCCGTGGTAGAATTGCCGGCCTATCAAGACAGTCATCCGCTCAGGCAGGATCACCATGGCAGCGTTTTCCAAAGATGAAGCTGTCCCACGGCCCAGCCCGACCGAGGACCGCCTACGGCTTGTCATCGATACTATTCCTGCGCTGGTCCTGAGCGCTCGGCCTGACGGCTCGGTCGATTTCATCAATCAGCGCTGGCTGGAATACACCGGACTCAAGTCGGAAGACTTGCAGGGCTGGGGCTGGCGCTCTGTCCTTCATCCTGAGGATGTTGAAAAATTCGTGGCAGAGTTGCGTGCGACATTGGCCGCCGGGGAGCCGTTCGAGAATGAGGCGCGCATTCGCCGTGCTGACGGGGCATATCGCTGGTTTCGGATTCGTAATGCGCCGCTGCGCGATGATCAGGGAAACGTTATTCAGTGGTATGGAACCGGCCACGACATCGAGGATCGAAAGCAAGCCGAAGATGCCCTGCAAAAGGCCTTTGACGAAATCAAGATTCTAAAAGACCAACTCTACAAAGAGAATCTGGCGCTGAAGGAAGAGGTCGACCAGGCATCGATGTTCGAGGAGATCATCGGCTCTTCGGCGGCGCTGCGGCGCGTACTGGTGCTTGTGGCGAAGGTGGCGCCGACGGATTCGACCGTGCTGATCACAGGCGAGACCGGAACGGGCAAAGAACTGGTGGCGCGTGCGATACACAAGCGATCGCACCGTGCCACGCGCGCGTTTGTCTCCGTGAATTGCGCGGCGATCCCCTTGTCGTTGATTGCCTCGGAGCTGTTTGGCCACGAGAAGGGCGCCTTCACCGGGGCGACTCAGCGTCGCTTGGGCCGCTTTGAGCTGGCCGATGGAGGAACAATTTTCCTCGATGAAGTTGGCGAACTCCCGCCCGAGACCCAGGTCACACTGCTGCGCGTGCTCCAGGAGCGACACGTTCGAGCGGGTGGGGGGCAACCAACCTATCGCTGTGAATGTGCGGAGTGCTCGCCGCCACCAATCGCGATTTGCAAGCCGCGGTTGAGGCCGGCACATTCAGGCCGGACTTGTTTTACAGACTGAACGTCTTTCCCATCCAAGTACCTCCGCTGCGCGATCGCGTTGAGGATATCCCCTTGCTGGTCGAGTACCTCACGGACCGCTACGCGAGCAAGGCCGGCAAAAAGATCAGAAGTGTCAAGAAGAAGACCCTGGAGCTGTTCCAGGCGTACGATTGGCCGGGAAATATTCGTGAACTCCAAAACGTTGTGGAGAGAGCGGTGATCCTGTGCGATTCCGATACCCTGGCGGTCGATGAAACGTGGCTGCAGCGCGAATCGCCAAGGCCGGGCGTTGCCACGCGTGGACTAGGTCGCCTGGATGTAAATCAGGAAAAGGAAATGATCGAATCCGCTTTGACGGAAAGTCGGGGCCGCGTGTCAGGTCCAGTCGGCGCCGCGGCGAAACTCGGCATTCCACGCTCGACCCTTGAGTCGAGAATCAGAAGCCTGCAAATCAACAAGCACCGGTTCAAGTCAGGATAGGTTCGGCACCCAGCGAATAGACCCTCCCGTACCAACGCAGCTCTCTTTGAGCTCTTGTATTTCGAAGAACGTCCCAAACGATTTCTTCGAATCCCCATGAGCCCCCGACGGTACACGCAACGTTAACTCATCGCTGACACTAATCCTCAAGCAGCCACTTTCCGCGCCAGCGCCTCGTGAATTCCACTGTTCATGTCGGCCCGCAGGCGGGATCCGCTGCACCCCCTGCCGGAATTGTCGAGGCACCTGCCGTAACTCGCCAATTGTCGAAGTTCACCACTGAACGCTGCGCCCTAAGACTCGCGCAGTCAGTAGTTTACGTTTGGCCCACTGGTTGCACTGTTAGCCAGGCGAGGTCTGCATATGGTTTTGAAGATCGAGAAAGTCTCGGATGGACCGGAAACTGTTCTGCGGCTCAGCGGCCGATTGGATTCGGCCCAGGTGCAGGAGTTGAAGTCGCAAATTGATGGGAGCACGCAGAGGTTCGTGCTGGATCTCAAGCAAGTGCGCCTAATCGATTTGGACGCGGCGCACTTCCTGGCGGTTTGCGAAAGAAAGGGAATCGAGCTCCGGAATTGTCCACCTTACGTTCGGGAGTGGATTCTCTCGGAGAAGCCGAGGATCCGCGAGCTCGAATGAGGCGCGCCTAGGGCCGGTAGGAGGTAGAGCCTGCCCTGAGCGAAGCGAAGGGTGGCATGTAGTAGATGGGAGAAGTAAATCTACTCGTTCGAAAAAATGCTCGGGTAGAAATTCAAACTGAAAAAAGGAGATGACTTATGGATCGCATGTTAGTGGTGGTTTTTGACAACGAAAGCAAAGCGTACGAAGGAAAGAAGGCGCTGCTGCAACTGGACAACGAAGGCAGCATCAGCGTTTACGCCCACGCGGTGCTGGCGAAGCACGCCGATGGCACCGCAACGGTAAAGCAAGGTGATGAACCGGGGCCACTCGGCACTCTGGTCGGCACCTCCTTCGGAAGCCTCCTCGGATTACTCGGTGGTCCGGTAGGTCTGGCTGTCGGCGCGACGGTTGGGCTAACAACCGGCGTCATCTTCGACCTGAACGATGCACGCATCGGCCAGGATTTCGTCGAAGACGTCACCAAGCTCTTGTTGCCGAACCGAGTGGCCGTGGTCGCCGAAATTGAAGAGGACTGGACCACGCCCCTGGACACGCGCATGGAAGCGATCGGCGGGACCGTTTTCCGGCGCGCTCTCGCGGACGTAAGGCTCAAGGTCGACGACGAGGAGGTTTCTGCCATGAAGGCCGACCTCGCCCAGCTGAAGGCGGAGCTTGCCAAGGCTCACGCCGACCGGAAAGCCAAGCTCCAGGAAAAGATCAACCAGCTCGACTCCAAGATACAAGCTCAATTGCAGAAGGCCAAAGACAGGCGCGAGGCCGTGGAGCGCGAGGCGCAGGCAAAGGTCCAGGTACTCAAAGCAAAAGCTGCTGCTGCGAGGGACGAGGAGGTCGCCGCGATGGAGGCCGACCTCGCCCAACTGAAGGCAGAGCATGCCGAGGCTCGCGCCGACCGGAAGGCCAAGCTCCAGGAAAAGATCAACCAGCTCGACTCCAAGATACAAGCTCAATTGCAGAAGGCGAAAGACAGAAGTGAGGCCGTGGCGCGCGAAGCGCAGGCCGAGGCACAGGTGCTCGAGGCAAAAGCAGCGGCGGCGAGGGCCAAGGTGTCGTAACGCTATAACACCTCATGCCGTGACGTTCGAAGGTGCATGGGCGCCGCGGGGCGAAGGGGAGGTCGAGAAGGCCTCCCTTTGAAATCAAAATACTCGACAAAGGAGAATCAAATGACTACCCATAGCTTGACTGAAGAAATCAAGAATCGTTCCGCATGGAGCATTTTCATGGGCGTGGTGACCGCAGCCCTGGGAGTGTTCCTGATTGTTTACCCCTTGGCCGCCGCGGCCATGACGACGGTTCTGCTCGGTTGGGCATTGATCTTTGTTGGCATTGCCCATTTTGTCTTCGCGCTGAACTCGCAGACCGCGGGAAATTTCTTCCTGAAGGTCTTTCTGAGTGTGCTCTACGGAATCAGCGGTATCGCGCTGGCGTTCTTTCCTATCGTCGGCGTGGCGGCGCTGACGGGAGTTCTTGGAACACTACTGCTGATCCAAGCCGGACTGCTAACTGTGACGGCGTTTCAACTGAAACCACTGGACGGTTGGGGATGGCTTCTCGTCGATGCCGGCGCCAGCCTGCTGCTGGGCATCATGATCATCGCCCAGTGGCCCTTCAGCTCGGTGTGGGCGATCGGTACGCTGGTTGGCGTCTCGGTGTTGATGGGCGGAATCTCCCGGATCATGATTTAGCGAAGCTTCGCAGCGGCGCCGCCAGTGTTCAACGCTTCGTGCAAGGAGCGGCGTAATTCACATGTGCGGCGCCGCCCGCAACGGCGCCGCACATGCCCCGTTCATTGCCGGCGGTGAAGAGCGCAAGTAGCTGGTAACGTCAGCCGTCCGCCAGAGACAATTAATCCAACAGAGAGGAGCAACACCATGAATGCAAGAAGTACAAAGCTGAAACAATACGAAAAAAAGATCAGCGCACAACTCCAACAGGCCAAGTCACAGCTTGAGCAATTCAAGACCCGTGCGAGGAAAAAGAAGGCACAGGCGGAAATCGAAGCGATCAAAGCTCTCAAGACTAGAAAGCGGCGGATCGACAAGATGCGCCAGGACATGCAGACATCTGGCCGAGCAAAGGCGGCGCAGATCAAGGCTGAGATAGGAGTGGATATGGCCAGGTTGAAAACCTCGCTGGAGCAACTCGCCACGAGGCTCAAGGATAAGGCGACACAAAAGCCGAGCCTCGCGCATCTCGGCTATCCCGTGTACTGCGCCACCATTCTCGGCACGTGGATGCTGCTTGGCTCCGCGGCCATCCTCGCGCAGGGCCCGATGACCGAGATCCACCTGCAAGCGCTCGGCACTGACGCGCGGCGCATCGCTGCGGTGATGAAGCACGAGCTTCCGCACCTCGAAGAAAAGGAGAGTTCGTCATGACCATTGCGCTCTGGGTCGCACAAGGATTCGCCGCGCTCGTCTTCCTCCTCACGGGCGCGCTCAAAGTGGTGACGCCGAAAGAGAAGCTCGCCGAGAAGATGCACTGGGCCGCGACGTGGCCGCCCGGGTCGCATCAAACTGCTCGGTCTCGCCGAGGTGGCGGGCGCGCTCGGGCTCGTGCTCCCCGCCGCGCTGCACATCGCGCCCGTGCTCACGCCGATCGCAGCGGTCTGCCTTGCCGTGCTGATGCTCGGCGCCGTCCAGACGCACCGTCGTCTTCACGAGAGCTTCGTCCCGGCGCTCGTGCTCGTGCTCGTCTGCGTCGCGATCACGGCGGTTGGGCTTCGTTTTGGAGCGTAGGAGGCAGCGATGTCGATGCCGCAGAAGATCATGCTGGCGGGGCGGCTGCACTTCGACCCCCGCCGATTCACGGTCGAAGAGGTGCCCGTGCCTGCCCTTCGACCGGGCGAGGTGCTCGTGGCGGTCAAGGCGGCGGAGCCGGTTCTATAAACGGGGATGTCAAGTGAAAACACGTCCGCTCCACCGCAAGGAGGAGGGAGATTCTCGACATCCAGCCCCTTGGGTGCGGGTGCCAGATACCAGCCAATAACTTTTGAGCCGTGCGCCGAGGACGTTAAACGGAAGACGAACGGTGCAGCCTGATAGGGCGCTTGAGTTACGACAATGTTGCGGCTCATCGATTCGACGCCGCATGTGTTTGGGGACCTCCCATGAACGAAAAACCCACTTGCTCATCAAATCTCAAAAAAGGCCGCGGGGCGATTGCGTACCAGTGCTCGGTATGTAGACAGAGGTTTGTCCTTCCAGAGGATCGAAGTCCCAAGGAAGCAGTGGCGGAACTTTGGGGCGCATTCAAGGACCACATTCGAGAAGAGCATCCCGAGCAGGCGGAACTTGAATTGTAGGTCAAGAAAGTTATTGACGCGCCACGGACTAGTGCGGAAACTCTAAGACCAAGAGAGGAAGACGGCATGGGCGGTATGATCCCACTATCGGATGCATCTCGACGGCCCAGAAGTTTCCCCGTGGTTACGGCGGCGATCATCGTCGTGAACGTGCTCGTCTTCCTATTGGAACTGAACGGTGGTGATGCATTCGTAATGCAGTGGTCGGAGATCCCAGCCGAGATTGTCGCAGGTCACCGCTGGATCACCGTCCTGACGGCGATGTTTATGCATGCCGGCTGGATGCACATCATAGGCAACATGGTGTTCCTGTGGGCATTTGGCCCGGAGATCGAAGATGCGATGGGGCCGCCAAAGTACTTGGCGTTTTACCTGCTGAGCGGTCTGGCGGCTTCGGTGGCGCAGACCGCAATGGCGCCCGGTTCCACCGTCCCCAACTTGGGCACCAGTGGAGCAATCGCCGGTGTGATGGGCGCCTTTCTGATCACCTACCCTCGCGATCGGATACGCACGGTGCTTTTGATAGGCTGGTTCGCTCGCATCACTCTCATACCTGCGGCGCTCTTGATCGGATTCTGGTTTCTGATTCAGATCTTCAGTCAAGTCGGCGCTGTGGCAGATGTACAGTCGGGCGGTGGCGTCGCTTATGCGGCTCACGTTGGTGGCTTCATCTTTGGGGCAGTTACAGCGCGAATCTTTGAAAGTTCCCGGCGCAGCTATGAAGGCGAAAACTAGTCGTATCGCCCAAAGCTGGCCGCAGTCCTCGCTGACGGTTAAGTCCCTTGTAACGCCGTAGGGTAGACCCACAAGCCAGATGACATCCCGGCTATGGAATACCGCCCCTTGGCGACCAGCCGTTATTCATTCGCATGTTGCGCAAGTTGGACACACTGCTTCCTTGATGCTTGGGCGGAACTGGAGCATTCGCCCTGACAGAACACGGAGTCCCCTGGCCCGACCTTGACATCGACCGACTTCGAGTAACATGATGGTCCATTCATGCTGGTGATCACCACCCCAACGGGTCGGATCGGCAAACAGGTTCTGGCACTCCTACTCGACCACCAAGATCCAATCCGAGTGATCGTTCGGGACCCGATCCGCCTGGACTCCGGCGTGCGCAGCCGCGTGGAAATCTGCCAGGGCTCGCACGATGACCCCGCTGTTCTCAGCCGCGCCCTGGAGGGCGCCGACGGCCTGTTCTGGCTGGTTCCGCCGGGCCTGGCCGACACCAGCACGGAAGAGCGCTATCTTAGCTTCACCCGACCCGCCGCTGACGCAATCCGTCGTCGTGGTGTTCCACATGTGGTCGGCGTCTCCAGCGCCGGACACGACTGGCCGACCCGCGCGGGCGTGCTGTCGGCCGCGTTCGCGATGGACGCGGAGATCGAGCGCACCGGAACCGCATACCGCGCGCTGAGCATGCCGTTCTATATGGAGAACCTGCTCGCGCAACTCGGCGCGATCCGGGAGCAAGGGACGTTTTCCCTGGCGTTCGCCGCCGACCGCCCGCTGGCCAGCGTCGCTACATGCGATATCGCCGTGAACGCCGCGGCGCTGCTCGCCGACCGTTCCTGGGACGGCCAGGAGCACGTTCCAGTGTTCGGACCTGATCGCATCAGCCCCAATGCGATGGCCGCGTTGATGTCCGAGGTCCTCGGCCGGACTGTCATCTTCAGGCAGCTGAGCGTCGCCGACGTCAAATCGGCCCTCACCCAGCGTGGCGCGAGCGAAGGCGTGGCGCGGGACGTGATCGAGACGATTGCCGCAGTGAGCGATGGTATCTACGACGCCGACCAGGCGCGCGCGATTCCAGGCCCGACCGACTTCCGCACCTGGTGCCGCGAGGTCCTGCGGCCCGCCGCGCGGTGTCAGGGAAATGAGGCCTTCATCAACTCCCGCCCTCAAGGCGGCTTCTAAGAAGGAACCTGCGCCGGGTCCTCGGCGCGGGATGCCACCGATTTCACTGCAATCTTGATCATGGCAGCGATTAGCGCGGCGGGAACGCCGTGTCCGAAATCGTCGGCCACGAGGAATCCAATTCATCAACTTCCATTTGTGGACACCCACATTGCACGATTGCGGCCTAGAAAACCTAGTGATAACCTTATCTCGGCTGGCGACGGAATCTTCAACGGTGGAGATCTGTGAGATTCGGACTGTTCGCACTCCTTACGGTTTGTGGTTTCCTCGTATTCGCGCTGACCATGACATTTGTGCCCGTTTTGCCGATGTGGGGCAACTACGCCGCCAGAGCTGGATTCCTGGTTATCTTCGGCGCTCTGTGGTGGGTCGCACGCGATGGGCGCCTCCTGAGCCGTTTTCGACCGGTTTTCTTTGCTTACTTCACGGCGGTTCTTGGTCTTTCGTTGGGGTTCTTCTTCGCAGACCGGCGGGCTTGAGCTCTTTGGCTTGAAGACGCAAACGCCGATCGGAATTGCGGTGGCGAAATTTCTGCAAGCGTCCCTGATAGTGATCGGGATTCTCGGCGTGGCGAGGCTCTTCGGCGAAGATCTTGCATCGCTATATATCCGAAAAGGTCGTTTGATACTCGGTCTCAGCGTGGGCTTGACCACCGCTGCCGCACTTCTGGCTCTGAGTATGCTGCAACCGGCGGTTAGGAACCTGGGCACGCCCAGGCTCATGTCATCTGGCCCCATGGATACTGCTCTTTGTGGCATCCAACGCCTTCATGGAGGAACTCCTCTTCCGCGGATTGTTTCTTGGACGATACGAGCCACTGATCGGAAAATGGTTGGCCATTCTTTCGACAGCCCTTGCCTTCAACTTGGCACACATGCAGGTCACCTACGCGCCGAACTTGTGGATTTTTCTGCTCGTCACCCTGGGGGTTTCGATCGCTTGGGCGGCAATGACAGACCGAGAGCTTGTGGGTATCGGTCTTGTTTCACGCCGGGGCGGATTTGTCGATCATTTTGCCCATCTTCAGCAGCTTCGGCGCCGCGTGATGCAGAAACGCCGGTTGCCCTCTGAGCCGAAATCGGCATTGCCCCTTTTCGCTCTCCGGAACGCCACAGCCGCTCCTGAAGGGGCGCACGGTCAGCAACTCAGAAGTTAGTGGGAGAGGATAACAGCCCAATCCACCCCTTAACCCCGATTTAGAGCACATGATGGTCGATATGCTCGCGCGACCAGCAGTTGTTCGGAAGCAAACAGAAATTGCCCTCCATGTCACCAGAATGATTTTCGAGGCAGAGTAATCAAAAGAACATGCTGAAAGAAATATCTCGAAATGACGAACGGGGCCGGTGAACTTAGTCGCATAAAGAAGTGCGTTGTTTACCTCCCTAATCTCATCTCCCCAAGGCATTTACTGAGAGCATGAGAAGCTCTTCGAGAAGCTGTCGGCCTAACATGGAATGACTTTAGCTCAGCGGATCTCAAACGCCAACTCCCAACCAAATACTTCTCGGAATTGGCTCGCTCCTTCTGGAGCACCCATAGTTCAAGGTTTGCGCTTCTCATTGCCTTCAATTTGAGGAGAACGTTTTGCCTATCTACTTCAGCAGTCACTTTTGTGATGTTTTTGCTCAGCCCATGGCTCATGGCCCTAGCCAATCTCAATAAAAGGACCGCCCTCGGAACCAATTCCCGATGGTCGCGGTTAAGTGCTTTCATCGGAATATCGTCGATGTTAGGTCTCGACTTTCCGATATAGCGGGCGATAGCCGCGATGATCTGGCGCTGTTCTGGAGTGAATCCAAAAATTTCCCCATTCGAGATCAAATAATATGCGTGGCGGTGCCGCCCGCTACGGTTGACGAAGCTGCCGATGTCATGAAGCAGGGCAGCCGCGGACAGCCAGCCTTCATATTCCTCGGGGAGGTTGTGGACCCGGCGAAGCTCGCGGAAGAGATGAATAGAAAGCTGCCTCACGTTTTCCGCCGCCTCGATATCCACCTGATACCGCCGGCACATTGATAGAATTGCGTCTCTTCGTTCAGCCTCAATCTGTTTTCGCGTTTCAGTGGCCTTGTCATGGTCGGCTAGCATTTGGGCCAGAATCCCATCGCGGAGTCCGAGTGGCGAATAGCGGAAATTGCGGAGGTGGCAGATCTTCATCAATTCCGCGTACACATAGGCCCCTGCGACGATGATCTCCGCGCGACGCGGGCCGATTGAGGCAGTTTCGCACGATCCTTAACAGTGAGCTTTGATAACTTGTCCGCAAGCCAATAGACTTCCGCGGCAGAAACGGCCCGGTTTTTTGCACCCTTATATCCCGGCCTGAACTCGCGGACGGCCTGGGAAACGGCCGCTGCCGTTCCGGAAGTCGCTAGAACCGACTTAACCTTTGCCGTTTCGATTGGCCCTCTCACCCCATGTATTTCTTCAATGATGTCCTCCCTCAAGCGGTTGATCTCGACTGGTCTGGGAGGGTCGTGGAGCAGGAATTCCCCGGCAAGCCGGACTGCCCCGAGAGGCAAGCTCGCCATCTCGCGGATGTGACCGTGATCTGAGATCGTGAGTTCGCAACTACCTCCCCCGAGGTCGGCGAGCAGCGTTCGTGCACGGCCTATCCGGGAATTAGTCACCAGTCCCAGATGGATGAGCCGACCCTCTTCCAGCCCGGAAATCTTTTCCACTTTCCAACCGGTCGCCGAATGCACCCAACCGGTGAAACTCATGGAATTGCGCGCCTCCCTGACAGCGCTTGTCGCCACGACCCGGACCCGGTCTGCGCCGCACTTTTGAACGACGCGATGAAACTGTCGAAGGGCGTTCACGGTTGCATCCATAGCCTCAGGAGAAATAATGCCAGCTCGGAACACCGACTCACCCAGGCGTGTAGAACGACCCGATCTTCATGAATCGTGTCGAGGCTGTGCCGCACGACGCGTGCAACCTTGAGGCGCACTGAATTTGCGCCAATGTCAACCGCTGCAAATACCCGCGTGGGTTCCT
>CAVSWK010000017.1:0-9947 GCA_963731525.1 uncultured Acidobacteriaceae bacterium | reverse complement strand
GGTGGGGGGCAGGTCACCTTCAGTGAGCGGCGAGCGTGCCGCCTGATGACGATGGCGGTGTCGAGTTACCGCTACGAGACGACGCGCAGCGATGAACCGCTGCGCACGCGGCTGGTGGAGTTGGCCCGGGAGAAGCCGCGCTTCGGGTATCGGCGGCTGCATGTTTTGCTGGGCCGCTCGGGCGAGCATGTGAACCACAAGCGCGTGCATCGGGTGTATCGGGAGGCAGGGCTGATGATTCGGCGGAAGAAGCGGAAACACTGTGTGCGGGTGGGACAGCCGCTGGTGGCGCGGACTTCGGCGAACCAGGAGTGGGCGCTGGATTTTGTGCACGATGCGGTGGCGTGCGGGCGCACGATCCGAGTGTTGAGCGTGGTCGATGCGTACACGCGGGAGTGTTTGGCGTTGGAAGTGGATACGAGCTTTGCCAGCCGGAGAGTGACTCGCGTGTTGGAGGGGATCGTGACCGAGCGCGGACAGCCACTGGCGATCCGCTGCGACAACGGGCCGGAACTGACGAGCCGCCATTTTCTGGCGTGGTGTGTGGAGCGGCAGATCGAGTTGGTACACATTCAACCGGGCAAACCGACGCAGAACGCGCGCGTCGAGAGTTTTCACGGACGGCTGCGGGAAGAATGTCTGACGCTGAGCTGGTTTCAAAACTTGTTCGATGCGCGGCGTAAGATCGCGGCGTGGCGAATGGAGTACAACGAGGAGCGTCCGCACAGCAGTCTGGGATACCGAACCCCGAAAGAGTTCGCAGCCCAGGCCGGAAGCTTCTACAGAGCTGAACTGGGGCAAGAGGCCTCAAACGCCGCCCCCTTGCCCCAGACCCCCATCCCCGCTCAAACCGGAGATGGGACAAAAGAGAGTTGTCGTATTCTTACATGAACGAAAGCAGGGGGCAGGTCACTGATTCAGCCCAACTCGTGATGTTGTCATTCCGAGGAGCGCAGCGACGAGGAACCTGCTGTTTGCCGACGCCCAGAAAATGCAGGTTTCTCGCTGGACTCGGTTCGTATCAGGGTACGGCTTCAGCCGTACCGTTCACGGCGAGAAGACCAGAAGCCGCGCCGATCCGGCGCAACTATCGGAATCGCCTGAGTTCTCTCGTCGGCCACTTCAGGTGCGCCCAACCCAGGCCCTGGAGATCTTCAACCCAAGCGAGACCAAACCCGCCCAAGAGATGCAGCAACATCTCATTGTGAAGCTCGCCCGCTATTGAAACCGCAGGAGAACGGTGTCAAACTATACCCACCCTCATGGTGAACAAAAGGCGAATATTTTTATGGTTAGGACCGACACGCTGCACGCCTCAGAGGACAACCTGGTCTGCCCTGATGTCGGTGGATGGGCGGAGGATAAACACAAACTTGTGTCCCTGTACTCGGCGCTATTCTCCTCGGGTATGAAAAGTAAATGGGGAAAACGCGTCTATGTGGAACTGTACGCGGGCGCAGGTTACAGCAAGATTCGGAACACTTCTAAGGTGATCGTCGGTTCCCCTTTGCGGGCATTGGCTCTTCAGCATCCGTTCGACAAATACGTTTTCTGTGAAGAAGTTCCCGAAAAACTCGCAGCGTTAAAAGCGAGGGCGACACGTCACACTCCAGCGGCGGAGGTTGAGTATATCGAGGGAGACTGCGATTCTCATGTAAACGATATCTTGGCGGCGATCCCGCATGGCTCGAGCAGCAGTACGGTCCTGACCCTTTGCTTTGCGGACCCATTTGATATCAGTCTAAAGTTCGAGACAATCCGCAAACTCGCCGACGCGCGTTATATCGATTTTTTGATAACGCTCGCTTTGGGCATGGATGCGAATCGCAACTATGAGCTATATGCTAAAGAGGACGCGGTGAAAGTTGACGAGTTTCTTGGTTCGGAGAGTTGGCGAAAGCGTTGGGCGGCCGCACAGTGGGATGCGGTCAAATTCTCCAGATTCCTAGCTGACGAGTTTACCAAAAGCATGGCGACGCTCGGCTATATTCCGCCACCGTTTTACACAATGAAAGAGGTAAGGTCCCATGAAAAGAACTTGCGCTTGTATCATCTCGCTCTTTTTTCTCGACACGAACGAGCGTACAAGTTCCGGGACCAGGTTGCGAAGTACAGTACCGAACAGACCGGATTCTCTTGGGAGTGACGAATGTCGCTAAACACCCACATCGAATGGACCGACGCCACCTGGAACCCCGTTCGCGGCTGCACCAAGATCAGCCCTGGATGCAAGCACTGCTACGCCGAAACTTTTGCCGAGCGCTTTCGCGGCGTGAAGGGCCATCCTTACGAACAGGGCTTTGACCTGCGCCTCGTTCCCGAAAAACTTACCGAGCCGTTCACCTGGCGTTCGCCGAAGCTCGTATTCGTAAATTCCATGAGCGATTTGTTTCAGCCAGGCGTGCCCGATGAGTACGTCAAAATGGTCACACAAGTCATGGTCACGGCGAACTGGCACACCTACCAGGTGCTCACCAAAAGATCGGACACGCTCAACGATTTATTGAGCACCAAGCTCAAATTCGCCACGAAGTCCGCGCACATCTGGTGGGGCGTCAGCGTCGAGGATCGCAAATATGGCCTGCCCCGAATTGATCGTCTGCGGCAAGCGCCGGCCAAGGTTCGCTTCCTATCCATCGAGCCGCTACTCGAAGACCTCGGCGAGATCAATCTCGGAGGCATCCGCTGGGTAATCGTCGGAGGAGAGAGCGGCCCTGGCGCGCGTCCGATGAAAAAAGAATGGGTCATCTCCATTCGCAATCAATGTCGCGAGCAGCGGGTCCCTTTTTTCTTCAAACAATGGGGCGGAGTCAGAAAAGCCAAGAGCGGACGTTCACTCGACGGCAGAACTTACGACGAATATCCGCAGCGCACTCCTGCTTCAGTTCCAGATCGCGCGCGCTGTACGGCCTTTGCGGAAGACTTCCTGGCGGGGATTCAAGGATCACTACAGACTACAGCGTTTGTGCAGCTATCCGCGTAACCGCCGAGCTGGCGCTCGGCTGGACGGGGCAAGCCCCGTCGCTACATGGCTCGTGCTGAGGGCTGAAAGCTGACAGCAAAAATTAAGAGTCCCGAAGTGATGTTGAGCTTATTCGTCTCGGCCAGTAGCTCGCGTTAGACCCTTGCCGACCTGACCTCATAACCTCCCTTGCGGGGCGTTATAAGCGATCGTTGCTTGGGCTCCGGGCTTACCGCCAACCGGATAAACCAGTTCAACGCTTCGGGACTCTATCCTGCCTTTGACTTGTGCTCTTGTTCGCCTCGACCAGCACTTAGCTATAGACCCTTGCTGACCCTCCTTGCCCGATCTTGCGACCTGCAAAGTGATCCCGCTCGAGCCCCGGACGCCGCACCAACCGGGTAAACTTCAGAACGTGTCAAAGAACGATTATGTTTCTACTCCTTCTATTTTCAGAGTCAACAAAATCCGCGCAACTCTATCTGCTTACGTTTCAATGGAGTGCAGCCGGCGCACAGGCCAGTGACGATTTTTGGTGCAACCCGTCGGCAAGCATTTGCTACATGCCCCGCCAAATCCACATTTTCCGCAAGATTTTGTAGGTCATTGCATAACGCGAAGTCCGTCATCACACACCAGCTTTTGTGAAATATCCGCAAAGAGGTCGCCCAACAAGCAGTTTGCGCGCACCGCTCAAGATGATTATCTCCCACCCACCCGCCTGCTACCATAACGCCGTGCCTCCTCTGCTCGACGTCCGCCATCTGACCATCGCATTCCCCTCCGCCAACCATGTGGCGCGAACGCCCCCGCCCGCGCTTGCCGTCCACGATCTCAGCTTCCGCATCCCCCCTGGCGAAGTCCTCGGCTTGGTCGGCGAATCCGGTTCCGGTAAATCCATCACTTCGCTCGCCCTCATGCGCCTATTGCCGCCCCAGGCCCGAGCTACCGGAGAAATTTTCTACCGCAACGGCAGCGCTCCGCAAGATCTCCTCCAACTCCCCGACAACGACATGCGCCATCTTCGCGGCTCGCGCATTGCCATGATTCTCCAGGAGCCGATGACCGCCCTCAATCCGGTCATGCGGGTGGGAGATCAAATCGCCGAAGCTGTTCTAGCTCACACCACAATTTCCAAGAAAGAAGCGCATGCTCGAGCTGTTGCCGCCATGAACGATGTCGCCATCCCCGACCCTGCCCGCCGCTCCCGCGACTATCCTCATCAGCTTTCCGGCGGCATGCGCCAGCGCATCATGATCGCCATGGCTATCGTCAACCGCCCGCAGTTGCTGATCGCCGATGAGCCCACGACTGCGCTCGACGTAACCATCCAGGCGCAGATTCTCGCCCTGCTCGCCGATCTCCGCGCCAAGTTTGGTCTAACCATGCTCTTCATCTCGCATGATCTGGCCGTCGTTTCTCAGATCGCGGACCGGGTCGCCGTCCTGTACGCCGGCAATCTAGTAGAACTCGCATCGAAACACGAAATCTTCACCGCGCCCGCTCATCCCTATACTCGCGGCCTGCTGTCCGCCGTCCCCACGCTGAAAACCGATCGCTTCCACCCCTTGCAGACCATCGAAGGCAGCGTGCCGTCGCTCCACGCGGTTCCGCCGGGATGCCCCTTCGAACCGCGCTGCGACTACCGCATCGCGGAGTGCTCGCGCGCCGTGCCTCCGCTCGTCGAAGTCAGTCCAGGACACCTTGCCCGCTGTCCGGTGATTGCTGGCCGCCACGCTTAGAGTTCCGGCGGGGCGGACGCAGCTCAGTAACAGTCTTGATTCGCATCGCAAGAGTTAGTGGGACGTGTCAGTAAAATGGACGTCCTGATTGATACGATGTGGGCTTGTGAGATTGCGATGAAGCCTTTGATCGTTGCTCTCTGTGTTGTGTCTTCCATCGTGGGCCTGAGCACGCAGACGCCCGCGTGGCAGCCGTCGCCGGGACACACGCAAGTGCCGATATGGCCGGGCGCGGCTCCTGATGCGCAGCCCGTCCCGGGGCCGGAGGACGTAGCGACAACCGGGAAGGAGACGCTGGTTGCCGGCAGGCCGTACGTCTGGGTGAAGAACGTGTCGCGGCCAACGATGACGGTGTATTCGCCGACAGGGAAAAATACGGGCGTTGCGGTGGTCGTGTTTCCTGGCGGGGGCTTTGAGGGACTGGCCATCGACCTGGAAGGCACGGAGGTCTGCGACTGGCTCACGTCCAAGGGGATCACATGCGTGCTGCTGAAATATCGCGTGCCGAGCCTGCCTTATGACTGGCACTGCAACTGCCGGCCCAATAATGGTCTAGCGAAGTCAACACTGCCGCTGGAGGATGCGCAGAGAACGATCGGGCTGTTGCGATTGCACGCTGCGGAGTGGCACGTCGATCCGCACAAGATTGGAGTGCTCGGTTTTTCGGCGGGCGGGTATCTGGTGGCGGAAATCAGCACGGACTTCGCGCGCCGTTTGTATCGGCCTAGTCGATGCGGCAGACAAGGAAGAGCTGCCGTCCGGATTTCGCCGTGGCGATTTACCCGGGGCACATGTGTGGATAGCACGACGAAGAATTTGAATTGAATCCGGAATGTTCCGGTTACGCGCCAGACGCCGCCCACGTTTTTGCTGCAAGCGGAGGATGACCACGTGGACGGCGTAAACCAATCGTTGGTCTATTACATTGCGCTGAAGAACGCTGGGGTTCCCGTGGAGATGCATTTGTTTGCGCAAGGCGGGCACGCCTTTGGGCTACGGCCCACGAAGCTTCCAATAACGGGGTGGCCTCATTTGGTGGAGACGTGGTTGGAAACGATCGGGATGGTTTCGCACGCTCCATGATTGCTAAATCCGCAGTGTAAACTCCCGTCATGCCATCTCCCTCCCGCCCCGAGCATCACCTGATTGCCCACAGTGACGGCGGCGCCCGCGGCAATCCCGGTCCCGCCGGCTTCGGCGTCGTTATCAAAGACCAATCCGGGAGAAAAGTCGCCGCCCTCAGCCAATACCTCGGCCACCAAACCAACAACTTCGCCGAATATCAAGGCTTGATCGCGGCCCTCGAATACGCCGTCGAGCATGGGCCCAAAGCGATCAAAGTCATCAGCGACTCTGAACTTCTGGTCCGCCAAATTAAAGGGATTTACAAAGTAAAAAACGCCACGCTCAAGGATCTCCACGCCCGCGCCAAGGAATTAATCGCGCAACTCGACTGGTTTTCGATTGACCACGCCATGCGCGAGCACAACCAGGAAGCCGACCGCCTCGCCAACCAAGCCATGGACCAAGGCACCCGCTGCAATTGAATTTTGCCGTGGTTACGCCATGCCCGGGCACGCCCGGGCCGCGGAGCCAGACAACAACGAAACCGCTGGCGCAGACCGTGGGAAGTAGTAGAATGGCGGGCACTTCAATTCCCGGAACGCGCTCTTCTGGAGATTAAGCCGATGTCCGACCGCCGCGTTTCCCATGCCTCCTGCCTTCTCTGCCTCGTTGCCACGCTCTGCCTGACCACGCTGTCACCCTTAGGCTTCGCGCAAGGCAACGACTACAGCGCGTTCAGCGTTTCGCCGCAGCAAATGCTGCAGGGCGTGGATGTGCGCAGCGTGCAGCAACTCAACGCTGCCAGCGCCACGCTGCAAAGAAATCCCAATGACGTGAACGCCCTCGTCACCCGGGCGGCCGTATCGCTGAATATTGCGGACCAAAGCCCCTACTCCTTTCAGTGGGTCCACTTTGCCGCCAAGGATCTGGAGAAAGCTCTCACCCTCGCTCCCAACAATTTCTTCGCTCAGCACAACTACGCCATGGCCTGTTATCAGGCTGGCGACGTCAGCGACGCGCAGCCCGTCATGCACCTCGCGGTGTTTCATTTCACCAAGGCGATCCAGCTCAAGCCCGACTCCGCCCGCAGCTACATGGGACGGGGCTGGGCTTACCTAATGATGGACGACGAGTCCCATGCCGATGCCGATTTTCGGAAAGCCCTGCAACTCGATCCCAGCCTGCGCGACCAATTGGCCCGGCAAGCCAACGCCATCCGGCAAAAACGCGCGCAGAAGGGGTGTGTGCAAGGAAACCGAGGTGGGAATCGGGGAAACTGCACCCCGCCACGCGACGCTGTGGACGATAAATACAATCCCCGCATCGGCGGCTCGGTCGTTAGATGACGTGTGTCCTAAGACCTGCGGAAATTGGCCGCGCCCTACCCCATCATCGTCATGTGCTCGGGCTGAATCTTGTACAGCACTCGCACTTCGCCCGGCTGCGCGTACGGATACTTATCCACTCCCAAATATTTCTTGGCCAGCTTGTCTATGTACGCATCCGCGCCCTGTTCGGTGATCTCCACCACTCGCCCGCGAATTTCCAAGTAGCGGTACGGGTTCTCCGGATCCACAATCGCCATCGCCACCCTCGGATCGCGCCGCACATTCTTATCCTTTTGCCGCCCCTTGGCCGAGTTAAACACCACCAGATCGCCCTCCAGGTTGCACCACACCGGCGTCACCTGCGGACGCCCATCGGGCATCAGCGTAGCCAAACTGGCAAACGCGCGCTTGGTAAACAAATCTCGATACTTCTCCGGAATCGCCTGCGGCATGAAGACCTCCTCAGTAATCAACCACTGGGAACTTTCTCGCGCAAGGATTATAGCCGGAAACAAAAATTACAGTCGGTGCCCGTAGCCGGACCTGGGTTCCCCATCCTAGCGCGTTCTTTGGCGGGTGCCCCATCCTTGCCCGGTTTTGGCAAGGGTGGGACCCGGACTCGCCAGAACCCCACTGTGATCCATAACGGCGTAGCTGCCAATGAACGGCGGCACTTTGCCGCAGATCTCATCGAGCTCTCGAAACCTGGCCACACACGATTTCTCTCGACCCGACATGCTAAAATATCCCGCAGCTTTTCATCCCGGCCGCCAGGCGTTCAAGAATGCTCCCTCGTCTGAAGCGTGAGGGAAAAGCGCAGTAAGCAAAGCATCGAGCAATCATATGACGGACACTACCGTTCGGTTTCGGCTCAATGACCGTCAGCTCCAACATTTCGCGGACCAAGGTTACCTGGTCATCGAAAGCCTCTTCACCGACGCTGAATTGCAGCCTGTGATCGAGGAGATCGGCGCTGACCTGGACCAGCGCTGTCGCCACGCGGTCGCAAAGCGCGAGCTTTCGCGAACCTACGAGGAGTATGACTTCGAGCACCGCCTCACCCACGTTGACGCGGAGAACAAGAATATCTCCAAGTCGATGTGGGACATGAAGCTCGTCCTGCCAAGTTTCTTTAGCCTCATGACCAATCCCAAGCTGCTCGATGTTGCCGAGCAGATTTGTGGCCCGGAGCTGATCGCATCCAGCGTCTATCGTCTGCGGCCGAAGGTGCCGAGCCACTCCTGGAGTCCCGTACCGTGGCATCAGGACTCGGGTTACTTTGAGCCTTACTGTGACCTCGGGCTCATCCTTACGGTTTGGCTGCCGCTGGTGGATGCCAACGAAGATCGAGGCTGCCTTTGGGTAATGCCAGGTGTGCATAAGGGCGGACTTTTCTTTCACGCCCCCGATGCCATGGGGCATTATCTCGTCATCCCCGACGAGGAATTTGGCGGACGCAAACCGGTGTGCGCGCCCGTACCCAAGGGTGGAGTGCTTTTGCTCACCAATCGCACGCCTCACGCCAGCTTCGAGAACAAAACGGATGTGGTGCGCTGGAGCATGGATCTCCGCTATCAAAGCGCCGCGCTGCCCACCAACGCCAACATCACACGCTTGCCCGGCGAAGCCAAAAGCTCGCGTACGGTCGGCGTGCCGATGGCCTGCAATCCGCCCGAACCGGACTTCCTGGTGCGCAGCCGTCTGCGCCCCAACGAAGTGATGAAGACACCGGAGGCATTCTTAGCGTTGCGCAAAAGCCATATCTATGAACCGGCAACCGATCGCTGGGGCTATTCGGTCGCCAAGCGCAAGGAGCCGCTCGCGAACCCGTATAAGGTCACGGTTCCGGAGTGAGCCTTTCCGCTTAACTGGGCACGAAGTGGATCGCCTGGGCAGGAACCGGCTCCCGCAGTTGACATTAAATCGCCGTCTCACTCACCCGACCGATCCTTAGCGTTACGCCCCATTATTTGACCCCCACTCCGCCCCCTTCAAGAATTGTCATTCCGAGGGACTTCTGTCCCGAGGAATCTGCTTTTCGAGACCCTAACAATCCTCTGCCCTCTGAACGAAGGGCAGCGCTGCGAGAATATTCCTCTAACCCAGGTTAACGCCCAAAAACCGGGCGTGAACCTGGGGCACCAGGCTTACTTTCGATGGAAAGAAGTGCGTAAAGTCTTCTGCCGTATTCAGCGAAGTCGCAGAGATGACTCTCATCTGGTAGAAGATGCTAACCTCGCGTCCCCCTGGGTTTCTCCCATTTCAGTATTTCAGGAGCTAAGGAGCGCCCAATCACTATTCACATTCAGTGAACACCCTTGGACTTAAGCTGCTTCAGTCGCTCCCTCGCTCGTTTTTTTTCAGCTTCATATGGGGCAGCGCTCTTGATGCGTGCCAGTATTTTAATATTATGAATTCGATCAATTGCGGGAATGGCAAATAGCCCTCCGAGTGGAGCAATTGCCACAGAACACAACGCATCTTCGCGCGTGATTCTGGAGAAAGCAAATGACTTGAAAGATTCCGGAACATCAGCGATGGGTTTGGTGATGACCCGCGCAAGCCATTTGTCGTCATTCAAGCGATAGAGGGCTGTCTGCCGCAGTTCGCGAGCTTCATACGGCCAGTCACAAAAACGTTCGAAAAGGACCTCTTGATCATCAATTCGTCTAATTGCCGCCAATCGGACGCCTGGATCAGAAGCCTCTAATAACAACGCCTTCAGGACGTTGGCATCGTTAATTCGTTCAACAGCTTCACTACGCATGTCTTGCGACAGGCTGCACTTTGCAACCTTCATCAAAAGCCAATTGTTATTTAGCCGTGCAAAGGATGACCTGCCCCCCACCT
>CAVSWK010000016.1:0-6208 GCA_963731525.1 uncultured Acidobacteriaceae bacterium | reverse complement strand
CGCTCATGGCCAGCACCGAATGGCCGAAGCCGACGAACAGGATGATCCACGTGATGTGGCTGAACCAGGTTCCGTTGAGCCAGCCGAGTGACTCTTTGTTCAGTGGAATCACGCCCGCGTGCAGTGGGTTAGGGGGCAACTGAATCGGCGCGCGCAAAACCGTGAGCGTACACCAGATGATCAGGATCACCACCATCACGGTGGTGATGGCCATAATCTGCAACGCCTTCTGGCTGGATTCGTGGATACCCTGTGTGTTCTTCCACCAGAAATAGATGACGATGATGATGGCCACTCCAGCCGCGAAATGGTCGTCGGAGAACTCCAACGGACGGTGAAGGTATATTCCAATGTCCTTGATAAAACCGGCCAGATATTGGCCAGCCGAAACTGCGCTGATGGGACCGGTGAGGACGTAGTCGAACAGCAGAGCTGAGACGGAGAACTTGGCCAAAGTTCCGCCCATGGCCTCTTTGACGACGCGGTAGACGCCGCCGCGGACGAACATGCTGCTGGATTCGATATACAGCGCCCGCACGGCATAGCTGAACAGCATGACCGCGAGAATGAACCAAGGTGCGCTTTTGCCGATGACCTTTTCGGCGTCGCCGCCAGCGTAATAGGCGGAAGAGGCCAAGTCCGACAGAACAATCGCGGAGGCACGCCAGAACGACCTTTCCGCGTCGCCTCTCTGCCCACCCGAGGTGAGCATCATGATCGTCGCTGAAGCGAGGTCTTTATCCTGCTTGATTTTTGCTGCCGTCGAGAATCCATCCAGGTGAGGCATTTGGGCATCGAGAAGCACAAGCGGCGGCATTTGACCCGCTTCTTTCGTGCGTCTTAACTCCGCGAGAGCAGCCCAACCGCTAGCGACCGGGGTAGGCTTCATGCCCCATTGGTAAAGTGTTCTTTCCAGGATGCGCCGGTTGGTTGGGTTGTCATCCACTACCAATACCGGAATGCCAACGAGATTGTTCCCTCCGTAACCCTCGACCTTCTCGGGCATCTTCGGCAGAGTCTCGCACCTCACTGTAAAGTGAAATGTGCTTCCGTGCCCAACTTCGCTTTCCAACCAGATTCTTCCTCCCATCATCGTCACCAACCGAGAAGAGATCGTCAGGCCGAGGCCCGTGCCCCCGTACCGTCGCTTTGAAGAAGTATCAGCCTGAGCGAAGGATTCAAAGATCAAGTCCTGCTTTTCCCTTGGAACCCCGATGCCAGTATCGCGTATCACGAAGTGCAATTCGAATGTGTCCCCCGGCATCGGCACGCCATCGACCTGCAGGACCACTTCTCCCCGATCGGTGAACTTGATGGCATTGCCGAGCAAGTTCACGATCACTTGACGCAACCGGATGGGATCGCCCGAGACAATCTGTGGAACATCCGGGCGAATGTCGCAAACAAGTTCCAGTCCCTTCTCTCCGGCTCTGACGCTGAATGTTCGAATGGTCTCCTCGAGATTTTCCCTCAAGTCGAATGCGGTTCGATCAATCTCCAACTTTCCGGCCTCGATCTTGGAGAAGTCCAGGATATCGTTGATCACCGTAAGTAATGAGTCCGCGGAGGTCTTGACCATGGCCAGGAATTCACGCTGCTCAGAGGTAATGTTGGTCTGCAGGGCGAGTTCTGTCATGCCTATAATTCCGTTCATCGGCGTTCGAATTTCGTGGCTCATGTTCGCGAGAAACTCGCTCTTCGCTCGGCTCGCCGCTTCCGCCGCTTCTTTGGCGAGGTGCAGATTCTCTTCCGTCTGTTTCTGCTTGGTGATATCGCGATGAAGACCGACGATCCCGATCACGGCACCGTCCTTGGCAATGAGCGGCACCTTCGTTGTGAGAATCCACTTCAGATCACCCTGGCCGTCCACCGTCGATCGCACGCGCTCCATGGGAGGCTGTCCCTGCAGTATGGCGAGGTCATCGGCGTGCCACATAGCGGCGGGCTCACTGGGGAATAATTCGAAGGGCGTCTTTCCCAGCACTTCTTCGCGTGACTGCAAATGATGGATATTCAGGAATTGCCGGTTCGCAAAAAGGTAGCGCCCGTTGATATCCTTGGCGAAGATACTGTCCGGTATATTATCCGCCACTGTATGCAGTAGTTTGATCTCGAACGCCGCCCGGCGTTCCGCTTCCGCGTGCGAGGCCAGCAGCGCTTCTCGTTTTCGCGTCACAAAGTAACCGCAAACGGCTAACACGGCAATAGCCGCAGCTGCCGGTAGCGTTTCGCTTAACCAATTCGGATCGATTGGGAAAAGCGTGTGAACCAACCAAACAGTCACGGCGAGTCCAGCGCCGGCAAGTAAAGTGGGCCAGGCGAGAAGCCTCCACGTTCCAGTAAGGGAACGTGCAGCTCCAGATGCTGCCCCGGCCTTTTCAATGGGGCATGATTCGGGCGCTTGCTTCGGCGAGTCCATAGCGTTGCCATCCTTCCACGGCGTTCCAATTCTGGTCTTCTGGGGGTAGTAAACCTGATATCAGTGTTTCACTTTAGGCTGCAACTGTGGCTGGTACTGTGAGGGGGATGTGTTGAATCTTGTATCACAAGGGACGCGCGCCCCTTCCGCACGAAACAAGGTTGAGGGCTGAAAGTCGAGATGTTTCCCACCCTTAAGTTTGAAATACTGAGTAGTCGGAATCTGGGTCCTTGCGCTTAGTTTAGGCCATGCTGAAGGGCAGCACGATTACGGAGTCAACATCGCATCTGGGCGACGTTCTTTCCATTTCGCTCTCTGTTCGGTTCTTGTGAGAAGGGATTGAGCGGTCTTTAATCAACGCTAAGACTCTGTCAAATTCCCGATTCAGCGCCTCTTCAACGACTTTAGATTTTCGCTCCCTGCGTGCTACGCGACTGATATATGAAACATCGCAGCTGACGCCGCGTGCGACGCGAGCATAGAGTCCCCTGAAAAGCGAAACGCCCGTTGAGCATGGTGTGGTGACCGATCTTTTCATGCCACCCGCCTTTCAAGCCGATGATACCTCCTGAGCCGAAAAAAACGGATAAACGCAGAGGTTGAGCCGGCAGCCTTCTCATAGAAGGAGTTGAGTGACTCGGAAGCTTGTTCATGAGATCGGAGTTAATGTTGCCGTACGGCAGGAGGCCGTCCGTGATGCCATTCATGGCGGCGCAATTCAAAACTCTTACCAGCGAGTGACGACCATGAACAATAGGAATTTCCTCGAGGAGCTTGCCCGGAACTTACGAAGCGCTGGCCGATTTCAATCCCTTACGCTTCAGAGACTTCCACGCGTGATCCCCGCGCACGTACTGCCATAGCCCTTGTAGGCGCCAGATCATGTGCATTTGACGATAAGGGAAATGCTCCAGAAAGCAGTAGCTGATCAGGCGGGCAACGTCTTCCCAATCGTTGTAGCGTTTGTAGGTCAATTCCTCCTGTAGAACGGATCCGATGGAAATTGCCGTAGCGAAGGCATAGCCGAACAGAAGAAATTGGAAGAAGAATTCGCGGCTCAAAACGCCCAGTGAGGCTGCCAAAACGATGGTGACGAGACCAACGATTTCAATCACCGGCGCGAACAGTTCGAAGAGCCACAGGTACGGCAGCGCGAAGGAACCGATTCTGCCATAACGCGGGCGGAAGAGCATGTCGCGGTTGGACCACAGGACGTCTAGGAGACCCTTTTGCCAGCGCGCGCGCTGGCGGCTCAGGGATGTCAGGTCGGATGGAACTTCGGTCCAACACACTGGATCGGGAACAAACCGGATTTGGTAATCGGCGCCTTGCTCAATTAGGTGCCGGTGCAAGCGAGCGACCAGATCAAAATCCTCTCCAATCGCCCGCGAGCGGTAGCCTCCCACGGCGCGCACCAGATCGGCGCGAAACAGTCCAAAAGCACCGGAGATAATGGTCAGCATGTTACCCTGCGCCCAGGCTTCGCGTCCAATCAGAAAGGCGCGAAGGTATTCGATTACCTGAATCACTTCGATGCTCTTATGGGGCAAGCGAACGCGTTGTAGATGCCCGCCGGAAATCTCCGATCCATTCAGTACACGAACAATGCCGCCGACGGCAACGACGAGCATCGGATCGGCCAGAATGGGCACCATGATGCGCAATAACGCATCGCGCTCCAGAACGGAGTCGGCGTCCACTATGCAAACATACGGAGAGGTCGCGGCGTTCAAGCCGGCGTTTGCGGCATCCGCCTTACTGCCTCCGGCTTCCTTATCAACGACCAAGAGCCTGGGATCCGCGCCGCTCCGGTACAATCCACGGACGGTCGCGCTCGGCATCTGTGGAACGTACACAGCGTGGACCGGGCGCAACTGAAACTCTTCGCGCATTTCCTCGAGAGTGCGGTCCTCCGACCCGTCATTGACGACAATGACTTCGAGTTCCGGATAGTCCAGTTCCAGAAGGTTGCGAACAGCCACGCGGATGGAACTCTCCTCATTGTGCGCGGGGGCGATTATAGTGATGGGCGGGACCATGGGAGATTCCTTGATCCAGGACAAGTTGTAGCTCATCAGGCGCCGCTGATGTGTGGCGCTGGTCTTCAGCGCCACGATCAGCATCGTGAGATAGCCAAGATTGCCGAGCAGGTAGTACCAAAACAGCGTGTGATTGGAAATGTTCAGAAGCTGGATCACTGTGGCAGCGCTGCCTTCGCGTGTGCGGTAGGTGCGCCGGATTTTGACTGAGCGAATGCTCCGCCCTGAAGAACTTCAAGAAGATGCGCCCGATGCTCGCTGTCCAGGGCTGTGCTGGCTACAATATTCTGTTCGAGCTTGATGCGGAGATTCGCGTTCTCGAGAGCGGTCAAGTAGGCGTGGATGCCGTACCGGTCGCTAGTCGCAACAACTTGTTCGAAAATTCCGGCCATCTCCGCCTTGAATTCGATCAGTGCTTCCGCGGCCCGCAGACGGACCAGCCGGTTGGAATCCGTCAGACCGCCAAACAGCACCGGAATAGCCCTTCGGTCGAAAAGCCTTCCCAGGCTCACGATCGCCCGCAGCCTCACAAACCATACGGAATCGTGGGCCAGATCTTTGAGGACATCCAAAGCGAGACCGGCCTCCACGTGCGTCATGGCGCGGGCGGCTGCCGCGCGTAGTTCGTCGATGTCATCGTCCACGAATTGCAGCAGATCCAGGCCCAGCGAGGGCGTGGCGATTTCACCAAGCACGCGGCCAAGTACCTCACGCACGGGGTCCTCAGCGTGCTGAAGATAGTGAAGCAACAATTGCGGACGCTCGGCGCAACATTGGATGAGCGCGCTCTGCAGGGGAAGCGAGGGAACAGATAAACCGTCCTCAGCAATCCAACCGAGTATCTCCTCTCCGGCTTGAGGAGCAGCGATGCGGCCAAGGCCACGTAAAGCGGCCAGGCGCGTCTCCGCGTCGCGCGCGCGTAATCCTTCGGCTAGTGCGGGAATGCCTTCGAGCGCGCGAGTCCGGCCCAGTGCGACTAGCGCGCGCATGCGCCGCCAGCCGGTATGGTTGCGCGCCTCGAAGATTCTCTTCTCGATGAGGCCGCTCGCACGCAAGAACTTCAACAGCCGGGCCGCCTCCTCCGGACCGGCAGCTTCGAGTGCGTCCAATGCGATCGTTTCAACGATCCGCCGGTCGAAAGGTGTATTGCGCCAGGTTTCGAAGGGCAACTCCCCGGAAATAAGCGCGTCCCATTTTTGGCGCAATTCGAACACGCGGGCGTCCCGTTTCGCGAAGTACCGCTTGCGGTAGGTCCGGCGAATCAGGATGAACGCAAGCAAAAAGCCGTCGGCTGCGATGGCGGCGACGATGGCCTTGAACAGAAATGGCGCCGGGCCAAGCCTCCAGAGCTTTTCAAAAATGGATGCCATAGCTGAATCCGAATGTCGCGTCTGTTCTGTCTTGTGTGCGCTTTTGATACGCAAAATAGCCGGTCACGTCCTGATACTTGGCGAATTGGAAGCGCAATCCGCCGCCATACGTATGGGAAGAGAAACTCCCGATCGGTCCACCTGCGCGAAATCTTCCGTCCCCACCGCGAGTCACTCCCGCAAGACTCGGGACCGATGCTGGTGCCCATCGAGGGGCAGGATCACTACCGCTTGGTGCCGGCACGGCGAGTAATGGGCTTTCCCTTTGCTGCCGCTCGGGCTTGAACTGCTGGCTTCACGCATTACTGGATGGGTTGCAGCTCCCCACATTCGGCGGCACTATAGCCCGGAAGATCGGCAAGCAGCTTCGGGTAGGTCAT
>CAVSWK010000015.1:0-23562 GCA_963731525.1 uncultured Acidobacteriaceae bacterium | reverse complement strand
AGGCTGTTGAAAAACTATTTTCCGGGGTCTCCGACTCGCTGACGGGAAACAAAGAATCAGTCACTTAGGGTCCGCGCTCTGGACCATTTGAGGCATTTCGGGGACTTTTTCAACAGCCTCATGTGTTTTTGGGCAGCACAGGAAGTAATGCGTCGGTCGCTTCTTATTAAGACTCGACCACAGCTGGGGCGCGTAGACCGGCAAGGCCGAGTGCGAGCGCATGGAAGGAATCAGTAGCGCGTGAGTATCCTGATTACACAGTGCTCGGTGAGGTCTAGTTTAGCGTGTCGATTGGAGATAACTCCTTCAGCCTGTGGCCATACCTGACCTGACCTGACCGGGGATTTTTGTACCAGGTGAAATGAGAGAGATTCACCTGGAGGAAGACCGGTCATGCCGATGAAGAGATACAAGCCGGAGCAGATCGTGAATTTGCTTCGGCAGATTGAAGTGGAGATCGCCAACGGCTCAAAAACCGCACGCCCCTTTCGCCATACACCCGCGAAATTCGGTGGAGTCGGTCACATCAGTGGTGCAACGGGAGGGAATGGACATGGAATGGAAGGTCATAGGTGACGCTGACGTCTCTGATCGCGGCAAGCGGTCGCAAGATTGCCTCGCCTGCATGTTCGACGCTCTTGCGGCGTCGAACGCGATGTCCTGAAGCATCATATCGCCTCGGGAAGGTCGCTGTCCTGCGGCCACGACCGCAACGCGGCGGCAGCTGTACGGATGCGGCTGTTGAATCGCTCGAATCCGCTCAAGAGAAATGCGTGGCAGCGGGCGCACGGTATCGGCTGACTGTTCGATGACTGGGAAGTTGTCGCCCCGCAGAACGAGGGCGAAACCCGCGTGTGGTGCGAGTGCATTTGCGGCGAGGCGAAGAAGGTCAGAATCGCCGACCTGGAAAGTGGCCGCAGCAAGTGCTGCCCGCAATGTAGGCGGACAAAGAGACGGAAACGAGGAGGTGACAAGCCGGATTCAGATTAAGTCTTCTGGGTATTGGGTTCGACTCACACACGCTTCCGCCACAAAATGCCAATAAGAAAGGGGTGCGTTGGAGGTCAGACAGAACTTGTACCTATTTTGAACCGCGGATTTGCCCGGATACCGTCAGGGGCGAGACGGTCGTGACGGCTCTGAATCCACGGCCGATTTTCGCCTGCGACCGGACGCTGCCCGTGCGGATACGTTAGGCCCCTATCCGGAAATTGAGCGCAGAGGCACTCACTACCTTTCGCGTTCGTGGACTGTATGGAAGTTGTGGAGACGAAGGAACTATCGAGCATCTGGGGCCGGGTGAGAGCACCTGCCAGGTGAGCAGGGGTTTGGGGGCGGCATGAGCCAAGGTACAATACTGAGGTCATTGGCAGACTACGATCTAGGCCGCAGAAGTTTGTGGCGTCACTGTTGCTATGGGTTCTGGTGATCGCCAGCACCGGCGCGCCGATATGTCCAGTTTGCTCAAAAGTAGAGTTCCTCGAAGCATGTCGCTTTCGCCTGCACAGACCACGATAGTGCGCCGAACTGTGACAAAGATGGCTGCTCTTGCTGCGATTTTCAAATTGCCGCCGCAGCTCTCGGACCAAGCCTCGGACTCACAGAATCTACTTCGGCTGTGGAGTTTTCTCCGGTACTGCCTGCGGCATGAGCGGTCTTCGTTCTCTAGCGTCCTCCTCGAAGCTGACCCTTCGACTGTAATTATCCCTGCAACCTCTCTGCGTGACGTTCATGGAGTCGGGAGCTATCTTTTTCGAATGAGGAGGACCGCTAAGGCTTATTCTCTGTCTACTTTTGACCTTGGGTGTTTTCGTTCCTTCGAGTGCAGCACAATGGGGGCCGTTGGACGAACCGGAGGCTAATCCTGGTCGCCCTACTGTGTCCACTCCCGCGGCACTCACGCGGGTGGGCCATCTGCAATTCGAAACAGGTTTCCTCGCCGCCAACCATTCACCGGAGTTCTCGTCACGCTTTGGTTTCACTGTCCCGTCAATCGCTACTCAAGGATCGATTCGCGAGAACCCGTTCGAGAGCCGCGTCATGGCCATAGATGTCGTCGAAGAAATGGACTTCGCCATTCTCCATGACGACCGCGGTACCGTAAACAATCAAAACCGGAATCGGCTTGATGAGCTTTACTGCGAATGTTTTGTCTCCGTTCATCGCGGCACGAATCTCGGCTTCGGTCCACTCCGGCTGATCACGCAAGACCCACTTCGCGAGCGCCACGGCATCCTCGACACGAATGCAGCCGTGGCTGAAATCGCGGCGCGATCGGGCGAAGAGCTCCGCCGCAGGCGTGCTGTGAAGGTAGATATCGAACGGATTCGGCAAATCGAATTTCACCAGGCCGAGCGCATTCTCCGGACCGGGCCTCTGCCGGATCGTCAAAGTCTCTGAGCGGAGTTGTTGGAGGATCTCGTCGCTGGGTATGCCGTCGCCAATCACGGCGCCGCGAGCGTCAACAATCTCATACGAATTCTTTACGAAATAAGCCGGATCTTTCTCAATCTCCGGGAGCAGCTCGTCCCGCTGGATCGGCAGCGGCACATTCCAATAGGGACGAAATATTACTGATTTCATGTCGCTCGAAAAAACGGGTGTCTGGTCCCGATAGGCTCTGCCGACTACGACTTTCATAGAGAGAACCCAGCGATAGTCCTCGTCAACAGCCCGGAGTCGAAATTCCGGAATGTTCACGATGATGGATTCCTTCACGTGTGCGCGCGGGAGCCACCGCCAACGCTCGAGCGTGAGTTGAAGCTGAGTGACACGGCGGTGCAACGGCGTGTTGAGCTCTTCGAAAGTTCGCGCATCGATGTCGCCGCTCGGATCGAGCCCGTGCCGCTCCTGAAATCGTTTGATGGCGTCCACGGACGCACCTTTATAAATGTGGCCCGCGTCAAGTTCATGCACTTCGACAGGAAGATCTCCCACTCGCCTCAAGAGCCGTGCCAGGCGCGGCAAGGCGGCATAAAATTCGCCCGGCTTCACTAGATGCCGGGGAACGGGCAGCGGTGCGATCTCTCCTCGGCGTGCAAGCTCGAGATAACGACTCAGCGCTTCGAGCGTCCGCCGGTACGTCGGAAAAGGCGGCTCGACGGCCTCCACCGCTTCTCGAACGTCACTCGAAGCAACCAACTGGCGACGCAGAAATTCGGACAGATCAAAGTCTCGGTTATCAACGTCGAGAGCAAAGTGAACTTGCCGCGGATTGACTCTCCCGATGTGCAGATCCGAGGTGTAGCGCATAGCGGAAATCGTCAGAGCAAGATCGAATCGAATGAACGCACGTTCATTCGGCGGGCGAGCCCCCTGCAGCGATGCGATACGCTGCTTCCACTTCGAGCCGTCGTAGTCTTCTGGATTCAGCCCTTTCGCCTCGGCTGTTTGGAACAGCTCGATGAGCGCCAGGGCCTGCGACGTTGGTTTTGAATGTTGTATCCATGGCAAGCCATCGGGAAAAGCGTCGTAAAACTCCCGAACTTCGGATTGATATGAATCGAAATCCGGATCCTCAAGGTCTGAAAGTGTGCGCGACGCGATCAGGCTGTGTAGCTCGCGATCGCCATCTTCAGAGAGCGACTGCCCAGTCTGCGCTGTGACTCGGAAGCTAGCGTCAAATGTGAGCGCGACAAATGCTGTTCCTGGCGTGTCACAGCCAGTCAAAATCGCAATGAATAGCGCGACGGAAAATAGCCGCGTCCCGCCTCGGAATTTCATCATACTCATGCCTGCCTGCGCGGGCCTCGCCAGCCTCCCATTGCTCCTGCGGCGATCCATTTTACTGCGGCATCATCGCTGACTGCCTCGAATTCAGCTTTCTGCACGTTGGCCGATTCGAAGCGAACGTCACCTAGTTGACCTCTGTGGTGACGATCGGTCGGAGCCCGGCCCAGTCCATCTTTTTTACTCAGAAGAAAAGAACGACAGTCAACGGGTACGAGCCGCAACCCACAGCCCCCAAACAGCGATGTCTCGAAATCTGAGGTTGGAAGGCTCAGCCTCGAACTGTCAGCACGGGGCACCGGGCATGCGACACAATCTTATGCGCCGTGGCAATCGGAAGATGCGTTGCCGCCCCAGCCACGCCGCTCGGCTTCCGCACACCCAGGATGATCAGGTCCGCTGTCGTTCGGCCTGCAACGTCGAGGATTTTCTCCGCGGAATCGCCTCGTTCCACAACACACTTCGGTTCGCACCAGAGTTGTGCGTCCGGAGGAACCAGGTTGCGCAGGAGTCTCTCCGAAGCGGGCACGAGATCCGTCGGCGCGACGAATTCATCGGCCTTTTGATCGTCGATGACATGTAGAAGCGTCAACCGCGCCTGATATTCCTGCGCAAGCGAAATCGCGAATGGCGCCGCCGCCATGGACTCCGGGCTGAAATCCGTAGCGAAAAGTATGTCCGAAATCTGCCCTCCCCGCTGCGGCTCACGCGGCGTGAACGGCCCAACCGTCAAGACCGCGCACGGCGCCTGCCGGAAAATCTCCTCGGCGGTCGAGCCAAGCACCAGTTTCGCGATTCCAGTCCGGCCGCGCGTCCCGATGACGACGAGATCGATTTTGTTCCTCTCAAGCTCCGATTGCAACGCAGGCCAAATCTCGCCTTCTGCAACAACGACCTGGTGTTCGATTCCCGGGTATGGCTTCAGGAGTTTTTCAGCTATCTCGCGGGCCGTCTCGTCGGCAGCCTCCGAAACCGCACTCCATTCCTGCGGAGGTGCGAGCGAGTAGAGATCGGGAGGCCTAACGTGCAATACCTCGAGTTTCGCGCCGAAATGCCGCGCCAGTTCCGCAGCGTAGGGAAAGGCGTCTGCTGCTGTCTGCGAAAAATCGGTGCAAATCAGGATGTTCCTCAGATCGACTCGCGTCAAAGCACGCATCGCGTTTATGATCCACCTCTCACTGCCCCATTAACTCTCCGAAGCCGCGCGTAGTGCTGTGATCTTCATCACCGCCAGAGGTGATCGAAGCTGCTTCCGCAGACACAGGAACGGTCTAGCCTGCCACTTGGCGCTCGGGAGATCGCGTCCTTACAGTAGCGCAGCAACGCAAGGGACGATGATGAAGTCAGCCTACATTCTGTATTTCTCCGAAATTGGGATGAAGGACGTGGCGCGCGTCGGCAGGAAAAGACGTGTCACCGGAGGCTACTCGTCGCGCTGATACCCGAAGGTGTCGGCGTCGTCGATGGTTTCGCCATCATCACTGACGCCTTCTTGCGCTTTCTCGAAGAGCAAAATCTGCGCGGGAGGCTCAAGGACGTTTTCTCGAATATCGATCCTGAAAGTCCCGAGCAGCTTGCCAGGGCCAGTCATGGCGCGCAAACCCAGATCTTACAAATGTCGCTTACGGACGTTCTTAGCAGGGCAATCCTCGATGCCTACCACGAACTCGTATCGCGCCGGAAGCAGGGTCAACCAAGAAAGGAATCTACCCGGTCTCCCTCTGCCCCGCCATAGCCGTCAAGACCGCTGCACACGAGTCTCACCTGAGCAGCCTAGTCCCACATCGGAGCGTTGACCCGTCGTAACTCGAACGGATCACGTCCGCGCGTCGCCAGACAATTCACATTTTTCCACTTAGAAATGTCGCCTGAGAGAGCGAAACAGCTTCTATTTCTGGGGAGGGAAATCGAGATACAGCTTGTGGAGCTCGGCGACCGTCATCGCTCCCTTCCGGATGCGCACAGCGACGCGCATCGAATCCTTCGAATCCGGCGACAGTACCCAGACGGTGTCACCGGTGCGGAGGTCAGCGAGTTTTAGCTCTTTCCCTTTTTCGTCGAGGTATTTCGTCCGATCGTCGACTTTGATGCTCAGCGTCACTTCCGTGGGGCGCTTGAGAACAAGCTGCGACCTGCTCGAGTTCACCGACGAAATTATAAAAAATTCCTCTCCCGCGTCGTTCTTTCGCTCCTGCGGCGGGAAACCGAGCGCGCCAGATATCGTCAGGCCCGCGATCACGAGAACGCCAAGAATCCTATTCATAGCGGAGTGCCTCCACGGGATGAAGATTGGCAGCCCGGCGCGCTGGATAAAATCCGAAGAAAATGCCGATGCCCGCCGAAAAGCAGACGGCAACGCCGATCGACATCGGCGAAAGCAGCGTCGCCCAATGAAACACCCGCGAAACTACAATCGACGCCCCGATTCCCACGACGATCCCCACAATCCCGCCCAACATGCTGAGCACTAGCGCTTCACACAAAAACTGCAACTCGACAGCCCGCTTCGATGCCCCGATGGCCATGCGCAGCCCGATTTCCCGCGTCCGTTCCGTGACGGATACCAGCATAATGTTCATAATTCCGATGCCTCCAACGAGAAGCGAAACCGACGCGATGCTCGCCAGCAGGAGCGTCAGGATGCGCGCTGTCTGCTTCTGCGTGTCGGCCAGCTCGCTCGGGCTGCGGATGATAAAGTCGTCGTCTTCTCCGGGCCGGAGGTGATGCCGCTGTCGAAGCAGAGCAGCGATTTGCTTTTCGGCGGTGTCGATGTCGTTCGCCGACGTCGCCGACGCCATGACGTTCTGCAGCCAGTCGATGCCCGCGATCTTCTTCTGCATCGTTGTGTAGGGCATGATCAGAGTGTCGTCCTGATCTGTGCCAAACGTTGACTGCCCCTTGATGGACATTTCTCCCAGAATCCGGAACGGAATGTTTTGGATGCGGACGACTTGGCCCACGGGGTCGTCATCGCCGAAAATTTTCACTGCGACGGTATGGCCGATCTCGCAAACGTCCGCCGCCACATCCACATCCCGCTGAGAAAACGTGCTGCCGTGCTCGACAGGCCAGCGGCGAATCTGGAAGTACGCGGGACCCACGCCGCTTGCCCGCGTGTACCAATTCTGATTCCCGTTCACCACTTGAACCGAAGAGTTTACCCCGGGTGATACCAGCGCGACGCTGGGAATGTGTTGCCCGATCGCATCGGAATCCTGCACGGTGAGCGTCTTAGTCGCCTGGCTGCCCATGCGCACGCCGTTCGAAGTCACGCTTCCCGCGGCCACGAACACCATGTTGTCGCCAAGATTCTGAATCTGCTCCTGCACCTGCTCACCTGCGCCCTGCCCGATCGCAATCGTGCAAATGACCGCGCCAACGCCAATGACGATCCCCAGCATCGTCAAGAGCGTGCGCATCTTGTTTTGGATCAGCGCATCAAGCGCCACGCCGATTGTTTCCTCGACGTTCATCGAATTCCTCGCGGCGTTTGTTGCGGCTGCGTGCCCATTCCTGGAGCGCTCAGCGTCTGCGTGGTGCCGGCAGTCTGCTCCGAGGTAATCAGCTCATCGCCGTCTTTCACATCGCCCTCGAGGAGCTGCGTGTTGCTGTAATCCGTAATTCCCACACGGATCGCGACCGGCAAGACTGAATTCTTCGGATCCAACTTCCATACAACCTGCCAGCCGCCAAGATGTGTGGTCGTCGCTTCCCGCGGGATGTTGCATTGCTTGTACGCAGCTTGCAGCTCTTGCCTGGATAGGCCAGGCGTAAAGCTCAGCGCGGGATTCGGAATGCGGATCACGTCCACCGCGTGGCCCGTGGGTATGGTCACGTAGGCTGTCTCGCCCGGGAGCAATTTTTCTTCCGGATTGTCGAAGTCGATTACGGTGTCGTAGGTCACCACGTTCTGCACCGTATACGCATTCAGGTGCACCGCACTCACTCGTCCATGGAATAGCTCGGTAGGAAATGCATCCACCTGAAACGTCGCGTCCGTTCCCACGCGCACGCTGCCGGTGTCCGATTCGTCGGTCTTCGCATAGACCTGCATGCGCGTCAGGTCCTGCGCGATCGTATATACATTCGGCGCCTGCAGAGACGCCGCCACAGACTGCCCCACGGTCACGTTGCGTGCGACGACAGTCCCGTCGATCGGTGACACAATCGTCGTGTAGTTCAGATTCGTCTGTGCCTGCTTGAGGGTCCCCGCGGCGGCTTCGACTTGCGCCTTCGATTGGACCAACTGCGCCCGCGCTTGCTCGATGACGGCCTGAGCCGATTTCACGTCGGCTTCGCTCTGCCCCAGTGTAGATTGTGTCAAATCCTTCTGATCGGCAGTAGCAACGCCCTCTTGGAACAGGCTTTCCGTACGCCGCGCATTCGCTTGCGCGTACTCGAGATTCGCCTGTGCCTTGGCCAGCAGCGCCTGATCGACGCTTACCGTCGCCTCTAGCGTCTTGACATTCGCCTGCGCATTCTCCAGATTTCCCTGTGCCGTCGCGACCTGCGCCTCGTAGATCGCGGGATCGAGCTGCATGAGCACCTGCCCCTCACGCACTCGGCTATTGAAGTCCGCGAAGATGTACTGGACGGTGCCCGATACAAACGACCCGACCGGGACGGTCGTTAAGGAATTGATCGTCCCAGTGGCCTGCACCGCAGAATCAATCGTCCCGCGCCGGACAGTCACGGTCGTAAACTTCGGTGCCCGTGATTGCGCCCGCCAGTAATAAACGCCCGCCGCGACCCCTGCCAACACCGCAGCCGCTATGATGATGATTAAGACTTTGAGACGCGTACTCTTCCGCGGCTCCGGCATCACGCTGATAGGTCTCGCTGCGGCCATTGTCATCACCCGTCAATTGGCTCCCGTTTGTGGCCCCGGTTTGATTCGCAAGGAGGTCGACTCCTCTACGCGCGAATGACTTCGACGGAGCACGGCGCATGAATCGCGACGTATTCGGATACACTGCCCATGAGCACGCGATCGACCCCCCGCCATCCGTGAGAGCCGAGAACGATCAGATCCGATCCCAATTTTTTCGCCTGCTCGACGATCACGACGCGCGGATCGCCAAGCGGGGTCGTTTCTCCGTCGGCTACTTTCAGTCCCGCAGCTATCATCCTCTGTTGGGCTTTCGCCACGGCTTCCTGCGACTGGGCGTTTGATTCCGTCAGCACCTCTTCCAGCAAACTCGCGGGGTAAACCGCCGAAGGCGAACCGATCGTCAACTGATTCTCAGGCGTCAGAAGCTGGACCACGCTGATCACTCTGACTTCCGTTCCCGCCGGCCAGGAGCGCTTCGCAACGGATTCAGCGGCCACCGACGCCGAAGCCGATCCGTCCGTCGCCAGCAAAATCTTCATCGCCAGCGCGGCTTCCGCGCCGTGGTAACGGCTAGGCCGCACAATTTCCACTGAGCAATGAGCTGCCCGCACCACGCCCTGCGCCACGCTGCCGAGGAGTAACCGCGAGAGCGCTCCCTGCCCATGCGAGCCGACCAGGATGAAGTTCGCCTTCCATTCCTTGGCATACTCCGCGATGGATCGCCGCGGCGGCCCCAGCAGCACGTCCGAACTTGCCTCATGCCCCGTGCGCTGAATTCTTTCCGCCGCTTTTCGGACAATCGCCCAGGCCGCGCGTTTCTCCTCTTCGATTAGCACCGGCATACGGTACATGCCTCTCATATCAACGACATGCAATACGCAGAACTGCGCCTCCTTGGGCCAAGGTCGCGCCAGTACTTCATCGACGACTTTCTGCGAAGCTTCCGAAGCATCGATTGCAAGAAGGACTCTCATGTGGTCCCCCTTTCTCGCCTCTTGCCTCCCGATAGTCAGTCTCCGCCAATCTGGTTGCTCACGGTGTGACATAGGTCACGCAATCGCGTGACGCGCGAGCCAAGCCGCCACTAGGGATGCAGTTCGGATACTCAGACTTAAGGCTTTTCACGTCGGAGCGGTCACCATCGGGGACAAAGGGCATCACCTGACCGTCGACGCATTTTACACTTCAACGTCACAAAGAGTCCCACCGCTATGTGGATCGTCCCGCAGTTAAGGGAGGCGTTTCCGTTCGAGTCGGCTCCGAGGTTTCTCATCTTCGACCGCGATGCGAAGTATGGGAGGGAAGTTCCAGCCACGGTTCGGTCGATGAGAATCGGGTGTGTTCGTACTTCGTTCCAGAGTCCCTGGCAGAACGGAATCGCGGAGCGATGGATCGAGAGCTGCAGGCGTGATCTGCTGGATCACAGCATCGCGGTGGACGAACGCCATCTAAAGCGTCTGCTCTCTGAATACGTTCGCTACTACCACGAAGACCGTACGCATCTTGGACTCGGGAAGGAAACACCGGGGGGCGCAGAATTCGCTCCGTGGCTACTGGTGACATCATTTCTCGTGACCGCCTTGGTGGGCTGCATCATCGCTACGATCGGGCTGCCTAATCCGTACCAACGTTTCGCCTATCCCTAATATATGTACGCCGCATATGCCCACATCCTTGCCTAACGAGAACCTTCGCGCTCCTCAAAGCAACTCTTGACCTAGTCAAGACTCTCTTCTCAATCCGAGGCACAAGGCATCGCGCCATTTTCGACGCGGATGAGTTTTTGGCGAGACACAGTGACTGCACCCGCATTCGGCGTGGCCTTGGCCTCGTCATTGACGGTCGGGACTCCGTGCAGCTTTAGTAGCAATCGATGAGAATCTTCCCGCTCAGTCCGATAACTTTCGCCTGTCCGAGACGCCGGGCCCCGGGTGACCAGTCTCACCGCATTGGGTGATTCCTATCACAGCTTTCATGTTCGTCGCGCAACAGCATTGAGATCATCCGAGGGAATTGGCCGATGGGAGTTTTGAATGATCGCCCAAATCGGGCTGGACGTCGGCAGCGCCAGCGTTAAGCTAGCGGCGCTTCCAGATCCAAAACAAACCAAGGAACTTAACGCCGCTCCGCCGCCAGGATCGCCATTTCGCTTGGTCCCCTTGCCGGGCTGCGTCGCCGGGAACTCCGCCATCCTCTCTGACTATCGGCGGGCACACGGGAACCCCTTTCAGGCGGCGATGGATCTTCTGAGAGAATTTGAGGCTCTCTTACCGCCAGCCTGCGAAATCAGGATCTGCGTCACTGGGTCCGGCGGGCGCCGTGTTGCGGATTTTCTGGGCGCGCCGGTTGAAAACGAATTTCGAGCCATCGCGCGAGGCGTGTCAGAAATCTACCCGGAGATTCGCACGGTCTTTGAGATGGGCGGGGAAAACTCGAAATATATCCTCCTGGATCGTTCCGAACGGTCTGCGGACGGCAACACGTCAGGTGGACAGGTTTCTCCGGCGGGAATTTCGGACTATTCCACAAGCGGCGAATGTGCCGCTGGCACCGGCTCGTTCATCGATCAACAAGCCTCTCGCCTGCAATTCCGCGTCGAAGAAATCGGCGCCCTGGTGACCAAAGCAAAGTCTGCCGCGCGCATTGCCGGCCGCTGCTCGGTGTTCGCGAAGTCCGACATGATCCACGCGCAGCAGAAGGGCTATGGCCCCGACGAGATTCTAAAAGGCCTCTGCGAGGCCCTGGCGCGCAATTTCAAGAGCAACATCGTCAAGGGCCGCAAGGTCGTGCCGCCGGTCGCCTTCATTGGCGGGGTCTCGCAAAACGCCGGCGTGGTCCAGGCGCTTGCCGAAGCATTTCATCTCAACCCCGCCAACATCCGCGTGCCGGAGCTGTATGCGTGGCTCGGTGCCATCGGCGCTGCCTTCTGCGCGGAGAGCGCGCGCCCGGATCAAACCCGCGACTCTTCCGCGGCTCCGCTCCCCCACTGCATCGCCGGTCCAAGAAATGGCGATGCCTCTTTGTGCGAGCCTTTATCCCTCGAAAATGTGTTGCTGCTCCGCGACCACCCGGAGGCTTCGCGCATCGAGGATCTGCCTCTGATGAGTGAAGAAGCACCTCCAACGTATCTTGGGATCGACATCGGGTCCGTTAGCACCAATCTTGCTCTCCTCGACGAATCCGGCCGTCTCCTCCACGGCATTTACCTGCGCACCGTCGGCCGGCCGATCGAGGTCGTGCATCAAGGCCTCCGGGAAATCGAGCAGCTTTTCGGTTCGCGCGTTCGAATCTGCGGTGTCGGCACCACTGGCTCGGGCCGCGAGCTGATTGGCGAACTCATCGGCGCGGACACCGTCAACGACGAGATCACCGCGCACAAGACGGGCGCCATGTACGTCCACGATCGGCTGGTGCGGAAGATTGCACACGGAAACGGCTCCGGCGAGATCCCCGGCGTTGATACGATCTTTGAAATTGGCGGCCAGGACGCCAAGTACATCTCCATCGACCGCGGCGTCGTCGTCGACTTTGCCATGAACGAAGCTTGTGCCGCCGGCACCGGCTCTTTTCTGGAAGAGCAGGCCGAGCGTCTCGGCGTGCAAATCAAGGACGAGTTCGCGCGCCTCGCGTTCTCCTCGCCCTCGCCCGTCCGTCTCGGCGAGCGGTGCACCGTTTTCATGGAGCGCGATGTCAACGCAGCCTTGAAGCGCGGCGCCAGCGTCCCCGATGTCATTGCTGGCTTGGCCTATTCCGTCGCGCTTAACTATGTGAATCGCGTCGTCCGCGGCCGCAAGATCGGCAACGTCGTCTATTTCCAGGGAGGCACGGCTTATAACGACGCCGTTGCCGCTGCCTTCTCCAAAATCCTCGGCAAGCAAATCATCGTACCACCGCACAACGGCATCATCGGTGCCATCGGCATGGCGCTCATCGCGCAGGAAGTTACGCAGACACGCGCCCGCATTCGTGCAGAACAGAATGCCGATGATTCGCTCGATTCGCCCTTAGACCCTGTGCCTGTTTCGACTTTCCGTGGCTTCGATCTGAGCCGCACCCGCTTCGAAAGCCGCGAATTTGTCTGTAAGGCCTGCTCCAACTATTGCGACATGAAGGAAATCACCATCGAGGGTCAGAAGACATATTGGGGCGATAAGTGCTCCGACAAATTCCGCAAGCGCGTCCGCACGGACCGCAAGCCGGTCATCGAGGATCTGCTGGCCTTCCGCGACCGAGCGCTCTTTGATGGCTTCGAAAACGCCGTCGTCACTCCCGAATCCGCCGCCGTGACAGTTACTCCGCGCATCGGCATTCCGCAGGCGATGTTTTTCTACGATCGCTTTCCCTTCTGGCGCACTTTTCTGCAGAAGCTCAGCTTCGAGATCGTGGTCTCCTCGCCGACCGATCGCTACATGGCCTCGCGCGGCGCGGAAATCAGCGTCGCAGAGCCTTGCTTCCCCGTGCAAATCGCCCACGGCCACGTCCAAGCCTTGCTCGACAGCACGCCCGAGCGGCCGCCGGTCGATTATGTCCTGCTCCCCAATGTGATGGACATGGAAGCGCCGCCGTCGCCCAACGCCTCCCAGCTTTGTCCGTGGAATCAAACATTGCCTTTCGTCGTTCGCTCCTCTCCCGAATTCGATGAGCAGGTCGAAAAATTTCTCGCGCCGACGGTCTTCTTCGGCCTGGGTCACAAACACGTCAAGCACCAGCTTCACGCTCATTTTTCGCGTTTCGGCGTCAGCCGCCACGAGACTGAAGCGGCTGTGGACGAGGCCTTCGCCGCGCAGGCGGCGTTCTCAGAGAAACTTCTGGCTGCCGGTCGAAAAGCATGCGCCGCTCTTGAAGAAACCGGCGAGCCGGCGATTCTACTCGTCGGCCGTCCTTACAATATCTACGACCGCAGCAGCAATTGCGACATTCCGCGCAAGCTGCGCGACCTCTACGGTGTTAACGTCCTGCCGCTCGATTTTCTCCCGCTCGACGAAGAGAGCATCGACGATCTGCACCCCAACATGTTCTGGAATTCCGGCCGCCGCATTCTCGCCGCCGGCCGCTTTGCCGGCACTCACCCCAAGATCCATATGATCTACATTACGAACTTCAAGTGCGGCCCCGATTCCTTTATCAAGCACTTCTTGCGCGAAGTCGCGCCTTCGCCCTTCCTCATTCTTCAATTCGATGGCCACGGCAATGACGCCGGCTATCTGACCCGTTGCGAAGCATATCTCGACAGCAAGGGGATAATCCGATGCTCCTCCAAAAGCAAAGTCCAAGTCGCGTAGAGCCGCCGCCAGCGCTCGCCGGAAGAAAACTTTGGTTGCCACGCCTCCAGGTCGGCAGCAGCCGTCTCTTCGCCGCCGTGTTCCGCTCGATTGGCGCCGACGTGGAAATCCTGCCGCCTTCGGACGAGCGCACGCGGGAACTCGGCGCGCGCCACACTTGCGGCGACGAATGCTATCCAATCAAACTAATGTTGGGCGACTGCCTGAAGGTTCTCGAGCAGCCCGGCGCGGACCAGAACAAAATCGCGTTTCTCATGGCCACGGTACAAGGTCCTTGCCGCTTCGGCCAGTACGCGCCTTACTTCCGTTCGGTGTTCCGTTCAATCGGTTTTCCAAACGTCAAGATCGTTTCACCTTCATTCGAAAATGGCTACGCCGATTACGGCGAGGCCTCGTCTGTTTTTGTGCGCAGCGCGTGGCGGGCTGTCGTGTCCGCGGACATCTTGCTGAAGCTCCTGCTGCGCGCCCGTCCATACGAACTCACTCCGGGCAGCGCCGATGATTTCTACGACGAATCGCTCACGGACCTCGGGCGGATCCTCGAAGTCCGGTATCGCAGTTACCCACAGCAAATGACGGCTCTGCAGGAAGGCCTGCTTCGCGTGCGCGCCGGGTACCGGGCTTTGCCACTTCGGGCTGAGCGAGGCCGCCTGCTCTTAGGCATCGTCGGCGAAATCTTTTGCCGCCTGAACACCTTCAGCAACGACGAACTCGTCCGTCGCTTGGAAGCCGCGGGCGCCGAAGTCTGGATGAACGACGTTTCGGAGTGGGTCTGGTATTCGAACGACGAGATGGCGCGCGACCATGCCCGCCGCGGCAAAAAGTTCTCTCCCGAGGCATTCGCCGCAAGAATACGGAATGTCTTCCAGAAAAAAGACGAGCACGCTCTCGTTTCGCTCTTCCACCTGGATTTTTGCGGTCGCGAAGAACCCGACAGCATGCGCGAACTGCTCGATCTCGCCGAACCGTATCTACCGCGCGAAGGCTCGTCCGGCGAGATGGTCGTCAACGTCGGCAAGGCGATCTACTTCGCGCGAAAAGGCCTCGACGGTGTCGTCGACATCAGTCCGTTTACGTGCATGAACGGCATCATCTGCGAAGCCATCTACCCGCGCGTCAGCCGCGACAACGGCGGAATCCCAATCCGCAATTTCTATTTTGACGGTACGCAATCCGATCTCGAGCGTGACATCGGCATCTATCTCGAACTCGTGCGCAACTACCGGCGGAGCAAGCCATAACCTGCCCCGTCTTCCTGGGCCTATCAGCATCCACGGCCGGAGCGGTCGTCTCAGTTGTCGTGTAGGCTAGGAGGTCGCCGGAGAACTCGGCCCCTTGAGCCAAGGGCTCAGCGGCCTGTGACTTCAATCGACACGGGCTCGTGGTCCGAATCCTGAAAATTCAGCGGAACCGTCTCCACCGAATCAATTCGCACGTTCGGGCTCACTACAAATCCGTCCATCACTGTCAGATAATTTTTTGGGGGATCGTAAGGACCTTCCGCACTCTGGTTTGTCGGCCTGGACCGATCCACGCACCAGGTCCATCCCGGCGGCAAGAAATCCGCGCTCAATTGCAAGGTGTGCGGACCTGGCTTCCGCTTCGTATACTCGTCCAGGTGCACACCCGGCAGCACCGCGTTCCAATCTCCTCCGAGCGCCACATAGTGGCCTTCGTCGTATTGCCTCAACGCCAAGTCCCGAAGCTACGCCAACTCTGCACGGCGAATATTGCCGGCGTCCCATGCTTCCAGGTGCAATTGGATAATCGTCCAGTTCCTGCCCTCCTCGCGTGGCAGCTCCCACACCAACAGGCATCTCTCCATTTGGAACGCGCGATCGGGCCACAGGAATGAACCGTGCAGCTGATACCTTTTGGCTTCTCCCGGCCGGAATTTCCCGAGCGCCACCATCCCGGATCGCACTCGTGCTAAAGGCTCCCACTTGGGATACGGAATGAAAAAGACGTTGTGATCCAACGCGTAAGAGGAGCACGCATTCACGCTGCCAGCGATCGCCTGCCGCTCGTCAATGCTATAACTTCGCCTCGCCATGTAATCCACTTCCTCCACCAGATAGACATCCACAGAATTCTGCCGTAAAAAGGCTGTGATGTTTCCGAGATGATGCAAAATCGATTCCTTGTCTTCGGCCAGGACATTTTGTCCTCCGTCCAGAAAGAAATCCTCTTCCGCTCCGGTCCCGGCGTATCCGTAAGCGTCTGCTGCGGCTTTCAATTACCCACAAGTTCGGCTCCCATGACGAAACCCAATTCAATGTCTGTGAGCCGAGACAAACCTTTCCAGACGACGCGATTCCCAGGAGGAGCATCGCTGGCACGGGCCAGATAGCCGCCCAGTCTGGCGAGTTTGGTGAGGTAGGTTGCAAGCGACCTTCTTTGCGTATGCTGCATTCCCTTGTCGTTCACCAACTGGTCGAGCAGATGGATTTCCAGAGTCGTGAAGGCCAAGGTGGGAGTTGCAGCCGGCCGGGAACGGTTCATCATCGTCGGTCAGAAAACCTTCCAGCCCAGGATGCAAAAGACCGCGATCAAGTTGGTCAGCCGTTGTGCGGTTCGCAATCTCGATTCTTCTGCTCGGCAGCCAGACTTCAGGATTTACCATGCTTGGCCGCTAAGGCGCCAGGCTTGTGATGCGGGGCACAGCGTGTGGAGAATCATCGCCGCATACTGATTTCGTCAATTTGGGGGAACCTGGAAGCCCTGGGGTTTTTCGGGAGCCGGACGTTGCTGCACCCCAAAAAGAGGAATTATTTTCGTGCCCATTGAGAAAAGCCAACTTGGAGAACGGAGCGGAAGTCTGTGGGCGGAGCGCCGCCATGAAAAGCCACCGAAGCTCACCCGTGTGCACCTGCGCCGGAGTCTTGTGGATTTATTTCAAGAGTTCTCGCAATCCCCGGCCCAGTACCTCCAATACGACAACGGATACCGGAGTTGGAAATACACGTACAGACAAGTCGGTTTCGCAGCACATCATTTTGCGAAGCGATTGAGTGCACAGAACATCGGCAAGGGCGATAAGGTCATTTTTTGGTCTGAAAACCGTCCTGAGTGGGTTGCCGCGTTCTGGGGCTGCGTGCTCGCCGGTGTCGTCGTTGTGCCCATCGACTACCGTACATCATCGCAATTCTTGCAGCACGTTCAAGGCATCGTCGATGCCCGCCTCATCCTGGTTGGAGACGAAGTGAGGCTGCCCGCCTGGGACTGTCAGCCGCCCGCTTGGCGACTCTCCGAACTGGATTGGGTCGGTGAGAGCTGCGTAGCGCCGCCCGTTCGCATCGAGAAGGACGATCTCGCTGAGATCGTGTTCACTTCAGGCGCAACAGGAGAGCCGAAGGGCGTCCTGATCACGCACGGAAATATTCTGGCCAACATTGTGTCGCCGGAGCAGATTGTTTCCCGATATGCGAAATGGTTTCGACCGGCGTTTCCGCTGCGTTTTCTGATCCTAATTCCGCTCAGCCACATGTTCGGACAGGCGATCCCGCTCTTTATTCTGCCACTCATCCCTGGAGTAGCGGTCTTCATGCGCGGATACAGCCCGCACGAAATTGTGCGACAAGTCCGTACCCGGCGCATATCCGTGGTGGTCGCGGTGCCCAAGATCCTCCAGGTCCTCAGGAAGCACGTTCTGCACCAATTTCCCGAAGCCGCCCACTTACCTTCGGTTCCATTGAACTGGATGTCTCGCTGGTGCCGTTACCGCCCCATACATTCTTCGTTTGGATGGAAATTCTGGGCAATCATCGTCGGAGGAGCGCCGCTAACTGGGGAACTTGAAGAGTTCTGGTCCGGGCTCGGATTTGCGGTCGTTCAGGGCTACGGCCTGACAGAGACAGCACCGGTCGTTGCCTTCAACAATCCTTTCACCATAAGGGGAGGAACTGTGGGCAAACCCATCGCCGGCGTAGACGTCAAGATTGCACCAGATGGTGAAATTCTAGTGCATGGCGAAAGCGTGACGCCGGGTTACTTTCAGGCTGCCGCCGAGACGGCCTCCGCGTTCTCCAATGGCTGGTTTCGCACAGGCGATCTCGGATCTTTCGATGACGCTGGCAACCTGATTATTCGCGGACGCAAAAAGGAAATGATCGTGACACCGGAGGGCTTAAAAATCTTTCCGGAAGATGTGGAGGTCGTGTTGAATGAAATTTCCGGAGTCCGGGAATCTGCAGTAGTGGGCAGAGATCACGTACGCGCGGTTCTGGTGCTTGAGGACTCCGTTGACCCGAATGAAGTTGTCCGTCGTGCCAACTTGCAGCTCGAAGATCATCAGAAAATTCGAGACGTCTCGATCTGGCCCGGTCAGTGGCTGCCGCGTACGGAAGGCACCCGAAAAGCTAAAGCGCGGCGAGATCCAGGATTGGGTCGAGAGTGGCAGCTCAGCGCCGACAAGCATCCAGCGGACAGGAGACGATCGATCTTCTCAGGAAATATGCTCCGGGCCGCGCCATCACTCCAGACACTACTCTAGACGAGCTCGGTTTGAGCTCTCTCGATCGTGTCGAACTTATGATTGACTTGGAGCAGCACCTCGACACCAGCATCGACGAGTCGCTTTTGACTGGCGCGCGGACGGTTTCTGAGCTGGGTGAGATCGGCGCGCCTCCCAGCGCCTCGGAATTTCCTGCGTGGAACCGAGTCTGGTTAGCGAGGGGGATTCGCAACGTTGCGTTGGCTATGATCTGGCTCCCTCTCAATCGGCTCTTCGCGCACGCCCGAATTTCGGGCCTCGAACATTTGGCCTTACTGCACGGACCGGTCATCTTCGCGCCGAACCATCAGAGTCATCTGGATACGCCTTTGATTATGTCTGCTCTGCCCGCGAGATACCGCTACCGTCTTGCCGTGGCCATGTGGAGAGGGTATTTCGATGCTCACTTTTCCCCGGAGCCGCACACACGCTACGAACGATTCCGCGATAGTTTCGTCTACTGGCTTGTAGCCTTATTTTTCAATGCGTTTCCCATTCCGCAAACCGAAATTGGCGCGCGACAGTCGCTGCGCTACCTTGGAGACTTGATTGGCGACGATTGGTCCATATTGTTCTTTGCGGAAGGCGAACGAACGGAGGCAGGAGAGATCAAGCCCTTCCAACCAGGCATCGGCTTAATAGCGGGACGGTTGGGTGTGCCGGTGGTTCCGATTCGATTGCGGGGCGTCGAAAAGATCCTGCACCGGCATGCGTGGTGGCCGCGCCCCGGTAGCGTGGAGATAGTCTTTGGGCCGCCACTACACCTCAAAGACCAGGACTACATCGCGGTCGCGAAGCAGGTGGAAGAAGCGGTTCGCGCGCTCTAGCAACGGTCGCTCACAAGTGACGTCTTTGGGACCCTGCACTTCGGTCACTGCAAACCCAAAAGAGAGTTTCAAATGGGTGGTTAATGGCAGAACCTTGCCACATCCAGAGCAGCCGCGTGGAGCGATGGCTTGAGGTAAGTTTTCACGGTTTGAAGCTAACTCTGCGGCCGCGCGGCGATGAAGGAATCAAGGGCTTGTCTTGAATCCAGGCGAGGTGTGTAGCCCAAGACTCCCCGCAATCGCGCATTGTCGGCCACCCAGGGGTAACGGATCATGTCCAGCATGCCCGCCGGAAAAGGCACGAGATGTAGCGCCCACAGAATCGCCGCCGCCGGATAAAGCAACACCGCAGGAATAGGCAGCGGCTTCTTCCCCACGGCGTGAACCAACTCGCTGAGCCGCACAATGCCGCTCCCTGCAATGTTGTAGACGCCGCGCGCTTCGCACTTTACGGCGCGGTAAAGCACCTCCGCCATATCTTCCTCGGAGACAAACTGCATAGGTGGGTCCGCGCCGCGAACCTGCGTGAACCAGGGAAACGACCTCCAGGGCCATTCCGTCATTTTGGAGACGATGTTTTGAGTGTGTGGTCCAAGAACGATAGACGGCCGCAAGATCATCACCTGGATTTCGGAGTGTCGCGCCAGAAAGTCCTGCGCCATGCGGTCCACTTCTGCCTTGTGCTTGGAATAGAGGTAGCGCGGCGTTCCACTGACCGCAGAATCTTCCGTGAGGTACGGAGGTTCCGAGGGGTTGGCGGGATCCAGGTAGGCCGTCGTGCTGCTCGTATAGATCACGCGTTTGAGGGCCGCGGCCTCAGCAGCTCGAAAGAAGTTCTGCGATCCCCCAACGTCAACCTGCCGGTGTCGTCGGACGTCGTGAATGGGATTAAACTGCCAGGCGAGGTGGAGAGCGGTGTTAATCTCCTGCGAACAAAAGTGATCCCTCAGATCTTCCCAGGGTGCGGTCAAATCAAAACGAAGGAATAAGGCCGGACACTTTGCCTGCGCAGCCCGTGGGCGGATATCGAGTCCCAAGATGAACTCGACGTCGGGGTCAGATCCGAGACGGGTAATCAGTTGTTGTGCCAGGTACCCGCTGCTGCCCGTAATAGCAATTCGCAATCCCATGAGCGCTCCTCATCCGTGACGTTCGCACACATTTTCTATCGATCGTGCACGATTTCTTGTCAGGCGGCTTTAACAGCTCTCATCGCGGCAATCCGGGTGATTTTCGGTTTGGCCAACCTTTCGAAGTCTTCCCAGGCCAGTCGAATCAGCTCTCGGTGGGAGCAGGCATTGAATGCAATTTCTTTGTCCTTTGCCAAGCTTTCATCGGCGATGACATCGATTCCGTAGAGGTTCCCAAATGGCGGCATGGCGCCCGTTTCGCATTCGGGAAACCGGCCCTTGAACTCCGTTTCTGAGGCGAGCTCCACGCGTTTTGCATTTGTAGCCTTCTTCAGCAGCCCGACGTCCACTCGGAAGGAGGCAGGCAGGACCGCCATCGTCAATTGACCATCCAGCTTGACAACCACCGTCTTGGCCAGTTCCTGTCCTGGAATGTGTGATAGCGCCGCGATTCCCTGCGCCGTATAGGCGGGCGAATGAGAGATGACAATGTATTTGACGCTGTGTTTGTCGAGATACTCGGTTAAGCTTGTGAGCGGCATAGTAGCCTCCTTTTCGGCTAACGTTTCCGTGGCTCTGTGTCTCCAGAGCCGTGCCGGGCGGTGCCGCACTTACGTCCGTTCCAAACTGAGGTGGAGCGTAAATTCTCGGCTAACGCCCGGCCTACCCCTTCCCGTAGCACGATCTAGCCATTCCGTCATTGATCCGAGACATGTTCGGAACGGGGTGCTATTAGACGCGTTGCAATCACAACGTGCTTGAACTCCCGCCCGGAACTAGCGTTCGGTCAAAGAATCCAATCGCTGCACAGAAGGACCTGGACAGAGGTGCTTCGGCCATTCATAGGAATTAAACCTCTGTGTGAGTCTGACCTTTTCTATGCATGACCCCCACCGTTAGGCTGCTTTCGGTACGGCGTTTCGATTGGCCTGCGCTTCTGCGAGCGCGGCGGCAACGGCACGCTCAAGCTCCTGGGGGTAGGGCGGGAAGGCAACGTACTCAAATGCTCCGGCTATCATGGCCTCAAGGTAAGACGCCCAGTCGTCGAATCGTGAGATCACAACGACTGGCGTCGAGTGTCTGGAGCGTCTAAGTTCTGCAATTAGTTCGCGGAAATTGCCATCCGGAAGTTCGTCATCGCAAATGGCAAACTCGAAATGCTGCTGCGCGCTGAGTTTGGTCGCAGCGGCGAGTGTCTCACAGCGAACCGGGCGCAGGCCGCAACTCGAAATAATGCCGCTCAGTTTCTCCCAATGTTGTGGTTCAGCGCCGACAATCGCAACGGATACCCACATCCTCCCCTCCGCTGAGCCAAGCGCCCTAATTTGAGGGCGCCGCCAGCCACCAAGCCGGTGTACGGGCCATCCGACTTTGCGCCTCGCGCCCTTCTTGGTAGATGGCGGCTCCCGTTGAACCGAAGGAGGGCTCAGTTGGAATTCTGAGTGCGTTTGGTGAAGGCACAGAGCCGATTGAGAGGGGTCGACACGAACACTCCACACGGAACCTCCCTCGAGAGCCTGTCGGGCGAACGGCACACAAACACTCGCACTCCCGTTTCTAAGACCTCGTTCGGGGCCCTGCCGGCGCTTTTTGGCCCACTACATTACTTCTTGTGCCATTCGTGGCGCAGGCGGCCTTTCAGGCTGCCACTGCTGGCCTGCCAGGACGCGGTTCTTCCTTCCTTTCCTCCGTCACAGCGAGACGCATACTTGCGATTTTGCCAAACAGTTTAGCCATTAAAACAGTCAAATGCACGGCGGCGATCGCACCCAAAATGGCGGGCACTAAGTACACGTTCTCAATCTTCCAGAGCCAGTGTCCGAGCACGGCTGAACCTAACCATGCGCCAACCCAGCCAACGATCAACTTTCCGGCAAGTGCATCGTTGCCCTCAAGAAACCTGTAACGAATAACGCTATGGTAAGCAAAAGCAACGACTGCCCCGACGACAAAGAGAGTGAGAAAGGACACGAAACTCATTCCGAGCATGCGTCGTACCTCCTTTCGAAGGATGGTCCACCGGCGTCGGGTTTCGAGGAACACGGACGGCCAGGATTGCGCCCGTAGAAAAGACAACGGAGACCGAGCCAAGTGAATTTCGCTCCAAGCCTGTCCAGGCCTTAGACTACCGAAGACTCGACCCATACCATCTAGCTCCACTGTTCTCAAAAAGAACATAACGCTATCCCGATCCGCTGTCTGTGCGCCCGGACACACACCGCTGTGATTCGCGGCGTGCGTTTCGCGGGGCTGATGGTCTCCCAGCGCTGCGACGAAATCGATTTGCTTCAATCGGAAGGGCCTTGGGTGTATAAGAGTGCCCATCCGGGAGATCAAAACGGAAATCCCAGCTGAAATCAGACAGCTAGGTGTTGCGCGTCACAGAAGCAACCGTCGCCAGGGAAAATAATCTCGCGCGGAACGCTTCTGCATGAAGTGTCGCGCTGATGTCAACAATGCGGAGGATTAGACAAATGTTCACCGAGAGAAATATATATCTTTCGTCTTTGCCATCGCTGTTCCTCGCGGTCATGTTTCTGTTCCCGGTATTGCAGGCTGCTGGTGCGGCCCAGACGCCAAGGCATGCCCAGAGATTCCAACCGGATTCCAAAGAAGTCTCGGATCTCTTCGGTCAGGCCAAGACCCAGGCTGCCCAACTCAAAAATGATGCCACCGATATGCAGGGTTTCCCGCAATCGAATGTGAGTTGGGAAACCCACGCCGAAAAAATCACTGCGATTAAGCAGGATGTGAACAATGTCGGGCAAACGATAGCCAAACTCAACGCCGCAGAGAGCGAGGCGTCGCCTTGGCAGAAAACGGCGATCGACCGCATCAATCCGTTGTTGAAGGAGCTGGCCGACAACACCACGGCGATCATCGATCACTTGAACAGGGATCAGGGCCGACTTCTGAATACCCCGGAGCACAAGGATCTGCTGAATACGAACGCGGAGCTCGCCACGGAACTCTCGGCAGTGATCGGAGACCTTGTGGATTATGGGCAGACCAGAGCGAAATTCTTGGAGCTCAGGCGAAAGCTGGAACATTCCGAACGCGCGCCGCGCTCCTGACGCCAACCGGCCTTGGTAGGAATGAGCATTGCCGATGACCCAAGCCTCGCCAGGGAAGTGTGGCAGAAGCTATCGCGCGAAACTTTCGAACCAAACATAGCGTTTATCGAGGGTGCTATCTCCGCCAGTCTTCACCGCTGCTGCTGCAAGCTCGTGAGCGACCAGAGAAACTGTGATTCTCGCTCTCAGGCTGAATG
>CAVSWK010000014.1:0-8133 GCA_963731525.1 uncultured Acidobacteriaceae bacterium | reverse complement strand
TGCTGATTTCTAGGTGCTGTTCGCGAGCCCCGTCAGGCGACATCTTGGCGAAAAGGGAGAGATTGGGCGATTCGAGATCCAGTGCTGAAGGCGCTCGCCATCGGCGATTACGGCGGCCCGCAATTGGAGAATGGCTTCGCCCGAGGGCCCGTTGTTCCAGAACTTTTCCGTCCCCTTGACCCGCTTGCTGACCTGTTTGACCAGGGACTCTGCCAGCGAACTCGTGACGGGCAGTCCCTCGCGACGATAGCGCGGGTAGTCCATCCGACCACAACTGTTGGTGAAGTACGTCAAAGTGCCATGGATGATCTTGCGCGGATCAGTGTCGGGAACCTTTTCACCCTCGGGCAGCGGACCCAAACGCGATTGCCAGTCACCGAGCTCGGCGATGACTTTCTCTGCCTCTCCTTGCCAACAGGCTGTGGACCACGCCAAGTATTGTTGCCAGCGGCAGGCGGCGTCCGTATGGACCGTCTCGGCGGCAGTGTAGATGTATTCCACCGCATGAACGTAGTCTGCGATGTCGACAAACTCGGGAAACCAGCGCTTCTGGATCGTCCAGTTGTAACTCTGACCGTCTCCAAGAAACGCCTTTTTCTTCGCCGTAAAGAAGCCGCGGACATCGGCCTCTGCGGCCATCATTGGCCCAAACGCCTCGCTCTTGGCCAGCGAACTGAGGCATGTGCGGAACAAGGTCTCCGGCTGCCACGAGACCGGTTCGGGCAGCGATGTCTGCGCCGGTGTGGTAACGGTCGAGGATGACTGCTCCGGGTCAACTTCCGCTTCCCGGCCCTCTTTTTTCAGGCTTTTCAGCCCCTTGACCAGTTTCTCCACATAGGCTTCATTGCGAAAACAGTCCGGCAACTCGGGCTGCGGGTCTCGGCAGAAGGACCGACTTTTCATCCGATGGAAACCCGCATTTTTTGTCTCGCGCCAGTGGCCCTCGTGAACGCCTCGCCCTTTCTCCGGCTCGCGGGTACGCATCCGCCCGCCATCCAAGAAGATTACCGCCAGGTCGGGCGGCACGTCTACCGAGTTCGGCTGTCGCGGCCAAGGCCGGTTCACATACTGCTCTGTCTTCTCGTCGCGATCCGCAGCCAACTCTTGGCCGATCTCGCTGGCCAGATTGTTGATCTGCCGCGCGGAAATCGAAATCTCCCCCACCACTCTCAACGCCGTCTCCGCCACTTCAAAGGCACTCGTGACGCTGGCAATGTGCAAGATGCGATGAAGGATCGTGGGGCTGTACCCGTGGCCGTCAAGTTTCAACACCGGACGCTGAGGGAAAAAAATCCCGGCGACACGCCGAGCAGTGGGCCACCGGTTCCTCCAGAGCGGCCTCGCCGCCCCGTACGGTCATGGGCCTGGATTTCCTCTTCACTGCGCACGTCTTCCCGCAGATCGGGCAGGGCAACTCCTCGCCAAATTGCTTCGCCTGCTCGCAGGTCATGGTTTCCACCGCCCCCCGAACGATGGCCTTGGCAGCCCGGTTAGCTACCTCTTCCATCTCGACCAGGGGCACGTCCAGCCCGGGGCCGGTGGGAAACGCCTCTTTTGCCAGCAATTTTCCCCAGCCTGCCGCAATCTCCTCGATTTCCTTCAATTTCCCATCCGAGAGCTTCCCGCTCGACATGTCTTGTTCCTCCTTGAACTTATGGCGACCGAATCAGTGAGAATCCAAGCCGGTAGCTTAAACTATCCCTGCCGCCACTACAAACCCTTTCCTGCGCCCCAAATGGAACCGATCGTTTCTTGACATCCGTATACTATTTGTAGAATATGGCATGCTGTGAACGGACGTATACACGAATCAAGGAGGATCCATCATGCTCGTGCTTTCTCGAAATCCAGCGAATCCATCGTCATCGACCGCCGGATCAAAATCACCGTCCTGGAAATTCGCGGTCATCGGATCCGGCTGGGTATCGAAGCCCCCCAGGAAGTCAGGGTTATGCGCGGAAAAAGTCGGTCCTAGCAGCGACCATCGAGACGGTGGTGGCAACGGTGTAGGGTGGGTCAAGCTCGCCGGGCACCATGCACAGCATGGTCGGCGCAGCCGCCAGCCCACAACCGGCCGCTCTATCGAAGTCGTGCGTCCGTGAGCCGACCATGACTGCCTAGCCCATGTTTAACACCTTGCGGGCGGAATTTTGAGCAAGAGCCCACGATTTTCCGGGGTCTGGGGGGCTCGTTTTCCGAAAAGCGTAGTGACAACATCTTAACAGGCGACAGCCCAGAGCTACCCATCTTAATACAATATTTTCCGATCGATCGGCTTGACATGCGATGCGATAAATAGTGATGCTAATACAGCATCATGTTCATCCGCTCCATCCAAGTCCGTAGTTCTTCGGGGATCGTTCACGAATATGTCCGCGTCGTCGCCTCGGTACGCGAGAACGGACGCGTCAAACAGAAGGTCGTCGCCAACCTGGGAAGACGCGACACCCTGGAGGCCATCTTGCCGCTGCTGGAACGCTTTCTTCGTGGCGACGATCAACAAGAACAACTCGCCAAGCAACTGGCCCAAGAGGGACCGATCGAAGTCCTGGATGCCAGCACGTGGGGACCGATGCTCGTGGTCCGGCACTTCTTCGCGGAGTTGGGCTTGTGGCCGATGCTTGGATGCGGGCCGGCGTTGGCCGCGGTTGTTGCCCGACGAAAATCCCGACGACGACTGGCCCAGTCGCGTGCTGGCCTTGATTGCCAATCGCCTCACGCGGCCCGGCAGCGAGCACGCCTTGGGGGCCTGGCTGGAGAGCGATTACGTTTGCGATCGTCGTGGCTCGCGCTATGTGCCTTGCTGGAAGCGGCAAGGGCGCGTGCAGATCGATCTGACGCAATTGCAGTGCTGGTATCGAACCTTGGATCATCTGCTGTTGAACAAGGACCAGATCGAGGTGGCGCTCTATCAACGCCTGCGCGACCTGTTCGACTTCCAGCCCGATCTGGTGTTCTACGATCTGACGAGCACCTACTTCGCGGGTCACGGTCCGGCCGGCTTCGCCAAGCACGGTTACAGCCGGGACGGCAAGCCCCGCAACGTGCAAGTCGTGGTGGGCGTGGTGATGGTCGCGGGGTGGCCGATCGCCCATCACGTCTGGGCCGGCAACACGCGCGACAGCAAGACGGTGCCCGAGGTGGTCGCAGACTTGTCGAAGCGTTTTGCCTTTCGGCAGGTGGTATTCGTGGGCGACCGCGGCATGGTGACCGAGAAGAACCTCGCAGGTCTTGGAGAAAGCCGAGGGCGAGTGGGGCTTTCTCGTGGGCATGACGCGTCGCCAGAATCCGGAGGCGGAGACACTCATCGATCGCGTGGACGAAAGCCGTTGGATCGACTGCACGGCGGGCATCACGGCGGCAGGAGAAAAGCGAACCGCCGCGGACCCGCGTTCAAGAGGTCTCTTGCGATCGTGCGGGGGTGCGGGTGTTCGTGGTCGACAGCGACGAGCGGCGGGCCTACGAGCAACGGATGCGCGAGAAGGTGATGGAGCGGGCGCGGGAGGGTTTGCAGAAAGTGCAAGCGCGGGTCGAGAAGGGGCAGTTGAAGAAGGCGGAGAAGATCGGCGCCGCCGTGGAGCGCGTCATGCAACGTCACCACGGCCATCGCTATTACGACTGGGCGTTGGAAGACGGCCGGCTACGCTACTTTGAGCACCCGGTGAACCTGCCGCGAGAAAAGAAGTACGAAGGCAAGTACCTGATCCAAACCGACCAGCCCGACATGACGCCGGAAGAAGCGGTCGCGCAGTACAAGGAACTCAACGAGGTCGAACGGGGGTTTCATGCGTTGAAGGATCCGATCGGCATGCGTCCCATCTGGCATCGCGTGGAACGTCGGGTGCGGGCCCACATTTTTGTGGCGGCCTTGGCGTTCCTGATCGACCGGATGTTGGAACGCGCGTTGAAGGACGGTGGCGTGGCGCTTATCGGCCGAAGCCGCCTGGTCGGCATTGCAGACGGTGCGGCACGTAAGCTTCCGGGTCCAGGGGCAACTTCGTCGCGGCGTTACTCCGGGGTCGTCCCGTGCCCGTCAGGTGCTCAAGACGCTCAAGCTCTCCGACACCCGCCCGCCCACTCCGCCAAAAGGGGAGGAAACGACAATGTAGTGACCAACAAGAAATCCAGCCCTTGCGCCGTAAGGACTTACGGCGACACTTGTTAAACATGGGCTAGTGCCCAGCCCTCCGCATCGTCAACAGCCGAGCGGTGGCACGACAAGCCGAGAGAAAGTTCACGATCCGTGTTGTCGGTCAGTGCTGAAAGCTCACTGGTGCAGGCCAAATGCGTAGCGTAAATCGGCCAAGTCGTCGCTTTAATCGCCTCCCGATTCGCAAACAGGGCTCGACCAAACCTGCGCTCAAGCACCGCTGGCACCTGAGTAGTCAGTCCTCTGGCTCACGTCTATTCACGGGAAACGGTCAGAATCTCGGCTCTCCGGTGCCTTGGCGATTCGCCTCGCAATGGCATCCAAAGCGTGCGAATCGTTTGTCTCATGTTCCTTGTTAGGGGCGGCTGCCGCATGATTCGGGTTCGCCGGACTTAAAGGGCTCCCCTTGGCCGAAGCGATCCACTCCATCATCGCCGAGGTCGGGCGGACCACGACCGTTTTTCCGGTGTGAACATTCTTCACTCTTACGGCGAGCCGAGGGGCTTCGACCCACTTGAGATTGCGCTTGCCGAGAGTTGCGCCGGTCGCAACCTGAAGACCGTCAAGGAAACATGCCTGTGGTGGAAGGGCCAAAGGGCCTTCGACATTGACATCGACATCGAAATAGCCATCGGCTCCGGCCGTGCGAAGCCCCGCTGCGCCGATCCGCACACCCGCCACGAGCCACGGCCCTAGATGTCCGTGGAGTTGGACCGCCGCGCCGAGCCAAGCTGGATCGGACGGATTGAGTTTGAATTGGGTTTTGGGTAATTGGACCGCAGGTTCCTCGGCGCAGCAACAAGCAGCCAATATCAACACGAGACAACAGGCCAGAAACCGCATCTTAGATAATCTCCAAGCAGGTATCAAGGATCATGCGTAATCAGGGGCTCGACGGCAAATTGCTCGTCTCGCCGCCCGCAATGGTCGCCAAATCGGCGAAAAGGTTCATGTCGATGGACGTACTGAGAAAGGTCGCGGAGCCATCGCAGAGGATGAAGTTCAATCCGCCGGGGTGCGGACTTCCCCAACCGCGGCGGCAAGGAAAGTCGAGCCCCATTGCCACCCTGGGCGCAGCATGCGTCATAGTCGCCCATGAGAATGCGAGATTGTGGGGTCGCCGCAGAGAGCGAATAATGCTCGAAGGAATAAGCCCACAAGGTTCTAAAGGAGGGATCGGTTCGGGTCGTGGACTCACCAACCATGAGTGTGTGCGATAGGCCGTCCGTAATATCTGTGAACCGCTCAGGGCGAAAGCCGAGAATGCCCACGACGTGCATCGCTCCCCGCCATTGCAACGGATAGCTGGTGATTTCCCCGCCGTCGAGAAAGTTGGTGCCCGTCGCTGCGGCAGGACATCGCCCGATAGGAACCGGGCATGTAGGGCAAATTGAGCGCCCAGGACGCCGCAGGCCCCATCGCCGGCACGATTGATTGGTCAGTTGCGACATCCGAAGGGCAGATATATTCGGCAACGCGAGACATTGCCACCGGACGATTCGCGGGGTCCTCGTTGGGCTTGATAAGATTGTACGACTTATAGAGCCCGCCATGCTCCAGGTAAGGAAGAATCAGGATCATCCAGTTGGCCCGATCTTCCGAAATATGGTTGACGACCCAGGCACCGCCCGGACACTGGCCGGCCGTCGTGGCGTAGTCGCCCGCCGGCAATGTTCCAAGGCGTCGTGGTGGCAGTGCAACGCAATTCCGATCTGCTTCAAGTTGTTTGCGCATTGAATTCGGCGAGCGGCCTCACGCAGCTCTGAACGGCCGGCAACAGAACCCCAATCAGTATTCCGAGGATCGAAATGACCACCAAGACTTCCACGAGCGTGAACCCTTGGCGGCATCGCGCATCGGCTAGCCGTATTCATGGTTCTTTCTCCCTGGTAGAGTTTAGCAGGAAGCCGACAATCGCAACGGCCAGAAGCGTCAGGCTGCCGGGTTCCGGTACGGGATTGATCTGTAAAGCCGCTGACAAGACTATCAGACGGCGACCGCTGTCGAAGATCATGCGCCCGGCCCCAACGGTAAGCTCGATCCATCGGCTAGGCACTCCCGGAGGCCAAGATCAGCGTACCCGCATTCACGGTCGTGCCACCGTTATAAGTGTTCGTGCCGCTGAGGATCAACATTCCGCCGCCGTCTTCGGTAAGCGACATACCGGTGCTATTCTCGCGGATGCCGCCAGAAAGCATCAGGCTGCTGCCAGCGGCGACGCTGGCATCCAAGTTGTCCGCAAGCGGCAAGGGAGCCGTGATCGAGTGGCTGCCGCTCATCACCGTCAAAGCGCCGTGGCCCCGGAATTGTCCAAGGTGAGCGTACCGCCTGTACCGGGTGAAAGCGTATAGCCGGTCGTCGAAGAGTTCGAGTGTTCGAATGGCGAAAATCAGGCCGCCGACTTTTTGTGTCCCGTCCAAGGTGACGGTTGCGGCGAGAGCAAGCGATCCGCCTAGAATGGCCACATCGCCCGCGTTCTGCGGCTTGCTGCCCAGATTCCAATTGCCGCCAACATTCCAACTCCCGCTGCTGCCTCAACCAGTTGAACGTTCCGCCCGAATTTGCCTGGGCGCTGACATTTCCCGAGTCGGTCACCCACAGCGTATAGCCACCCTCGTAGCTGGAGGAGTTCGTTCCGTGCGTCGATTCTTGATCCTCAATTCCGGTCACGTTGAAAGCCCCCGTGGGCGCCGTGGTCAGATTCGGGTTGTTTCCGAGGTTCAAGATCATCTGGCGCAACGAACCATCCGTGACGACGACCTGGTTGTTGGGGGCCCACGTTCCCGAAAGCAACCGCACGCCGTCCAACTCTACAAGCGTTCCCTGAAGGTGTTCGGCGCCGGTCTGGCGCGTCGGATCGAAATAGAACTTGCCGCTGGAATTCATCAACTGGTTGAGGGTCGTCACCGTTGGCGCGGGCAGTGGCATGCCGGTCTCCAAGGCGGTGATGGTGAAACTCGTACTCGTCGGAAACACAGGAGGAGTGACATTGACCTGATGTTTTTCGTTGATGTTCATCATGCCCTCGTATTCAAGGCCTACGCCCGTGATCGCGACCACGTCGCCCGCTTGCAAAGAGACGGTATTGCCGGTCGATAGTAGCGTCGGACTGTCCAGCCGCGCCAGTTGGGCCGTCCATTGACTGTTCGTGTAAATGTCTCCTGGGTCGTTAATAAAGGGCAGATTTCCATAACACTGGCCCATCCACACTTCGGATCCGCCGAAATCGGTGGGAGACCCGCCGACGACGGGATCGGAATAGGCCTGGATGAAAACTTGCCATTGTCCGCCCAGGTTCCCGATGCTCGTGTTGTAGTCGGGCGTGCTGTCCAGCATATTGGAAGGATTGTTGAGGACGATCCCCATCACGGTGATCAGCGAACCATCCGTCGGAAACGAGAACGAGGAAGACCCGTCCGGGTTCACGGCCTCAAAAACGTTAAAAGGCACGTAGAGCCCGGCGGATAATAGGGAGGAGTGGTGGATTGGGCGACCGCGGAGGGTGCGATCAGCAGCGTGCCGGCTAGCAAAGCAATCGCCACGCTCACAAGGCGTAGGAGTCGTGGCAAGAGAGAAAAAGAAGCGGTTTTCATGGCAGTCATCTCCAGTGCTCTGATTGGCGGAATTCGCGGCGGGCACCACGTTCGATCGGCCAAAATATGTCGTTAGATCCGTTCGAAAGGCCATGGTGTTACGAACTCCGAAAACGTAATACCACCGATTTTACTCGGCCGTATCACCGTGTCAAGGTCATGGTCTTGCGAGACGAATGCGGCCAAGACGATGCTGGAAAGCCGGGGCGACAGGCCTCGCACCAATCGCAAAGGCGTTGGACTTGCTATGCCCGATAAGAAGCAGGTCGAGCCGCTTCGGCGCGGCTGCCCGATACTTGCTGGCGGTCGACAAAGTCCCAAGCTAGCGGTCATTCGGGAATTGCCGGTTAATACAAAGAGACCTAGCGTCGGAATTCATGTGAATCTTAA
>CAVSWK010000013.1:0-14866 GCA_963731525.1 uncultured Acidobacteriaceae bacterium | reverse complement strand
CCAGATCGCCCTTCAGCGCGACGAAGCGATCGAGCTTAATGTCCTGCGCTTTGAACACGACGCCCATGCCGCCGCCACCGAGTTTTTCGAGCACACGGTAGTGCGAGATGATGCGTCCCGAAGAGGAAGAATCAGGCATTGCCGCAAATCTTATGCCGCGTGTCAGGGCAAGTCAACGCGAGCTGCCGTCTCTTTCTTTCAGCCTCCAGTCTCCAGCTTCCTGCGTCTGGAATGCGACTTGAAAAACGTGCATTTTGTGCCGATTAGCCCGCCCTTGGCCGGGTGGCAGCCCGTCGCGGTGAGGTACGGCGACGCGATTTCTAACCGAAACAAGGGTTCATTTAAAAAACCTGTAAGTCACACAAAACAAAGGGTCGAGATCAGTTCTAACCGAAGCATTTTGCGAAGCGCCCGTTGCGCTTCGTTGGCCGGTTTTTGCGGCAAGGGGCACGCGAGATTGGCGCTCGAGTGAAGGATTTACACCGGCGCTCAAGTCGAAGATGCTGGGCTGAAAGCCCAGCGCTACAAAAGGCGGGGCGGCGTTTGGCGCGAGCGCCATTGATCTTGGCGTTGGGGCCAAGCATTGCGTGTTACTCCTTATCTTTCAAATTTTCGGCGCGGACCCTCTTGGCTTTGCTCGGCGCAGGCTATTCAGCCTAGCTCAGGGCAAGCCGCGGCCGGCTCAGAAGAGCCAGCCCCGCGTTTAGGGACTGCGGACTGCAGAAATATGTTCGTACGGTATTTGTCAATTGTCAATGGTACAGAAGTACCGTAAATTAGAGATTGGAGGTTCGAAGTAGGATGGTCGAAGATGTTTGGGCCCGCCACACGTTTCGCGGGCATTGCTTCCAGGCTCAAGCCTCGATTGTGCAGCCTCCCGATCGCTTCCAGCCTCTCAAGTCGCGGGGATAAAGATGAGGAAAAGTCAAAAGCGTGGCCAAAAGCTCAGACTCGCCGGCAACCCAATCGGAGATCCCCGATTTTTTCTGCATCCACAGCGAGGAAGTCACAGGACATCGTGCCTCGCCGGAGGCTGTTGAGCCTTCCGTGGGGGCCGAACCGGTTCACCTACCTCCCATGTAAATCGACGCTGGCAAGTGCACGAGGCTTCTCCGACGGTTGTGCGTGTCAAAGTGGAAGCCTGGGGCACCCGCCTTCTCCGACGGTTCTGCAGTCCACGGCTGAAGGTGGCCCAGCCGCTGAATGGTCCACCCACCACAGAGACCGCGTTTACGTTAAAATGTAGCTAACATGCTGCTCAGCGAATACGACCAGTCCGCAGTGAAGCTGGCAAACACGGCATCGAATTGGATTTTGAAATTTAACTATGATCGAGAATTTAATGCGCCAAAACCTGTGCCACCGGCGGGGCTTCTATTTCACTACACGACAGCGGATGGGCTTAAGGGGATCGTCGAACAAAATGAACTGTGGGCGACTTCCGCATACTTCCTTAACGATTCAACGGAGATAATCTACGGCTATCGGATTCTGAAAGATGCTTTGGAGGAATGGATAACTAACAATCCGCGTCCTAAAGAATCCCTATCTAGCCGCCTAGCGCGGGACTTGCTGAACTCTTTCGGACGAGACCTCCTGGACAGGCGCGTAATTAAGCCCATCTACTTGGCCTGTTTCTGCGAACTCGATAATTTGTTGAGCCAGTGGCGGGCCTACGGCCAATCGGCCGGCTACTCCCTTGGCTTCAAAGTTCCAACTGACCCTTCCACAGGCCAAGGTTTCAAACCGGAGCCGAACACGTATACGTCCAAATGGGTAAAAGTGGATTACAACAGAAACGAGCAGATTAAGAAGTGCAGAGCGATATTAGACCCGGTACTAGCCACCTTTGATGACGCGGGCACGGCCCAAGCAATAGCAGCGATCGGCGACCATCCGCTGCTTGGATACTCCACAACTCTGATAGTCATAGCGGACATACTTCTGGAAGAAATTGTAGGTTTCAAGAATGAAGCCTTCGAGGCTGAAAAGGAGTGGCGCGTCGTTGTGCGCCAACGAGAATTGACCAAGCAGGGGACAGATGATGGCGGTAAGACGCCCACGCCCGTTCGCTTCCGCTCCTCCAAAGGCATGCTGGTCCCGTACGTAAGGCTCATTCCGACCGATCCCGCGAAGAGGCTACCTATCGCTTGCGTCCGGTCTGGCCCAACACTGGAAAAGACAACGGCAGGGATGGCGATAAAGATGATGCTGGGCAGGAACGGATTTTCCAATGTCGAGGTACACGGGTCTGACATTTCCGTGAGATTCTACTTCGGCGCTGACGCGCGGTGATGAAGCTGGCAACTCAAAAATCTTGACGGGAAGACAATGTCACCGCCGATGGAGCACGCATGAGCGTGTGGCCTGACTGGCTCAAAGTCATTCAACTCCAGCCGCGGTTCCTCTTTGGTCTATGCGTCCTCGGCGCGTTGTTACTGTTCCTTCCGGCGCACGCTGCGACGGCCCTAGGAATTGTGGAAATTCGGGACCATTATCGCCCTTGGATTGGATTAGGGACGCTAAGTGCATTCGCGTTTTGGATCGTGCAACTCATTCCTGGAATTACGCGAATAAGGTCCGAGCGCAAATATCGCGCGGCTGTCTTAAAGAATCTTGCTGGACTCACAGGCGAGGAACGATTTCAACTGGCTTACTGTATTCATCGAGGTCAAAGGACCATGTATCTCAGGCTGATAGATTCAGCCGCACAGTCGCTTTGCAGCAAGGGGCTCCTCGTTCCCGGTGACCGTGGAAGTATTCTCTCGCTGCCTTTCACGATTCCGCTCTTCGCTTGGGATCACATTCGTGCCAATCCGAACACGATCCTACGCGAGTCGGAGTGGAAGAGGTCGGATCTCTTGGCAGCTTTTGAGCGTTTTGAGGCGGACATTCAACGGAATCAGTTCTAGTCCGGGGGTGAGCCAAAACGCGGATAGGGCTGAGACCTACGAAGCATATCGGCGCGTGATGCGGGGCACAGGGGCAGCGTAAGCGGGTACGAGACTCGGTCCACTCACGCGGAGCCGCCGAGGGGCACAAGTGCGAATTAGCTCAGATCTTCTTCTTAAGGGTCATCAGTCTTGTTTGGAGCCTCTTTTTTGTTAGGGGATGTATCTCCCAACTCGTTTTCGATCGCCTTCGTTTGCCCTTTAGAAGTTCCGGCTTCAACGAGCTTTTGAACATAGGCATTAACTTCTTTCTCGGCTAGCCGTTTAGAGTCCTCTTCTCGTCTTATAGTACCTTCGTATATCGCATCCAAATCATCTATATCAGATCGGGGAATCTCAAAAAAGAATCCTAGCTCAGGACCTACAGTGAACATATCCGTTTCTTTCCCCACACCTGGGGCAATCTCTGCTCTTTTCTTGGCGGAATATACCAAAAGTATCGTTTCTGGAATCGGTTTGCTCCTTGTGTGTTTGGCGAACATGAATTGAGAGTCAGCATGTCCGGCGCCTGCGCCGATCGCTGCGAAGCCAACCCCGTCCCTACAAGAAATATGCGCATTATGAGCGATGTAAAGATGGGCGCCGGTTTCATCCACACCCGCAAAAATAGTCTCCAAATCGGGCGTCTCAAAATTAATAAGCTCAGTGGCCAATTGACTTATTAAATCCTTGCTCATATCTTTCTGGCTCAAAAGAAAACTTTGATGATCTAACCCAAGCGGGGCCAAAATGTCAGCAGCAGATCGTTTTAAGCGAGCTTCGTTGTAAAAAGCTCTATACATGTTAGCGACATCGCGAACATTCAACCATTTTGACCGGTCTGCCGCGACTTTCTTTGACACCTCCTGTTGAACATCATAGAGGATCTCCATCTGCATCGACATGTCCTCTCCGGCTGACATGGCGACTATAGACGCCGTAAGATGCCATAGTTTGGTTTGAGCCGGTTCGAACTCGATATCGCCAGCAGTTAACATTCGATCCGAAGCGCCAAAAATTATGCCTTGATTGTGATTACATATTGCAGCTACACAAACTGTCACTTCATTCCTCCGGTCACCAAGTGTTTGTTGACGCTCGAATTATAGCAGGGTATCTGGAGATCCTCCGAGCGCAAGCATCGCAGTCCGATCAATGGCGGAAGGCGCGTCCTTTCCGGCGGATTTGCCCTGGCGGGTGACCCGCACCTGCCTGCGCCGGGACATTGAAGCGAAGTGGGATGTGTCGACGGCAAAGATTCTGCCTTGCATTGTATCTGGAAGTTCAGCTGAGGCATTACCGAAGCGAAGCCGAGCGGCCCCAGGCGCTAGTGCGGCGTCCGCTTAGGCGGAGCCACTCGGCTACGAGCGTCGATCGTGGCATCGCAGCAAAAAAGAGCCGGCAGGCTGCCCTTCGAAGCTCAGGACGAGCCGGCGCTACGGAAGAAACGGCGATTGCGGGACGGCGCGAGCCACTAGCCCTCCGTGGCGGGCTGAGTCCGCGGTTGATTGCGGTAGTAGCGCACGGTTGTGGTCGTAAGATGCCGGCAGGGACGCCGGCGCTACCTAAGAAACGACGCCCTGCCGCTCGTTTATTCGAGGACGAAGATATTTTTCTTGGCGCACATTTCCTTCAGGATTTTCGGCCAGACGCTTACCGTTACTTCGCCTAGGTGCGCCTTCCTCAGGAGAAGCATTAGCGTTCTGGATTGGCCTATGCCGCCGCCGATACTCAGCGGGATCTCGTTGTTCAGGATGGCCTGGTGGTATGGGAACTTCAGGAAATCCAATTGATGGGACATTTCCAGTTGCTTGCGAAGGCTTTCGGCGTTGACGCGGATGCCCATCGAGCTTAGTTCGTGGCGGCGGCGCGTGACGTGATTCCAGACGAGGATGTCGCCGTTCAGGCCGTGCATGGGTTTTCCGTGGATGGGCCTGGTTTCGGTGACCCAATCGTCGTAATCGGCGGCGCGCATTTCGTGCGGGTAGCCGTCCTCGAGCGGATAGCCGATGCCCACGATGAATAGCGCGGGGCATTCCTGCAGGATGGCCGTTTCGCGCTGCTTGCGCGGCAGCGTGGGATACATGTGCAGCAGCTCTTCGGCGTGCAGGAACGCCAGCTTCTGAGGAAGATTCGGATACTTCTTGGCTTTCAATTCGGGGAAGAGTTCCTCGGCGTAGAGCTCGGCATCCACGATCACTTTCCAGATTTTGTTGACGATTTCCTTGAGGAATTCGAGGTTCCTCTCCGCGGGCATGATCACGCGCTCCCAATCCCATTGATCGACATAAGCGCTGTGATCGTGATCGAGGAAGTAGTCCTTGCGCACGGCGCGCATATCGGTGCACAGGCCGTGGCCTGCGTGCATGCCGAATTCTTTCAGCGCCATTCTCTTCCACTTCGTGGCCGCCTGAACGATCTGCGCGTCCACGGGATGGACATTGTGGTCATTCGAGATGTGGAATTGGATGGGCGTGCGCGAACCGTCGCGGTCCAGCATGTCGTTCACGCCGGTCTCGGTATCGACCATCAGCGGCACGGTGACCATCATGAGATTCAGCTCTTTGCACAGATTGTCCTCAATGAAGCGCTTGAGGGCGAAGATGGCCTTTTGCGTTTCGCGCCGGGTGAGCACACTGCTGTAATCGCTCGGCAGAATGCCTTCTAATTCGGCGTAATTTCCAATGCCTGGTCCCGCCAGGTCCGCAGCCTTGCTTGCCATGACAGCACCTCCAATAGCGACCAGTCTCCGCTTAGTACCAACGTCAGGCCAGTGCGCACGTCACACTCACTTGTGACGGATGTCACGGAACGCCGAGTGGAAGAGGACTCTAATCGTATTGCGTTCAGGCACTACGCCTTGAAGGCTTAGAACCGAAGAAAAACGATGAGCGAGGGACCGAAATCCGACCTTACAGCTCGTCCGACGAGGAGACTCACATGGGCATAGCTACTCTTACATCTCCAGCGATCATGACCGCAAAGGAGTATGTAAATGAAGTTCTTCATACAGTACGCCGAAAGAACCCCGCGGAAACCGAATTCCACCAGGCCGTTGAGGAAGTTCTTGTTTCCCTCACCCCGGCGCTGGAGAAACACCCCGAATACCAGAAGGCCAAAATACTAGAGCGGTTCGTGGAGCCCGAGCGCGTGTTGATGTTCCGCGTGCCGTGGTTCGACGATGCGGGCAACATGCAGGTGAATCGCGGTTTCCGCATTGAAATGAACAGCGCGATCGGCCCGTACAAGGGCGGGTTGCGTTTCCATCCCTCCGTGAACCTGGGAATTTTGAAGTTCCTGGCGTTCGAACAAGTGCTGAAGAATTCCTTGACCACGCTGCCCATGGGCGGCGGCAAGGGCGGATCGGATTTCGATCCGAAGGGCAAGAGCGACAATGAAGTGATGCGCTTCTGCCAGAGCTTCATGAGCGAACTCTGGCGGCACATCGGGCACAACACGGACGTCCCGGCCGGCGACATCGGCGTGGGCGGCCGCGAGATCGGATATCTCTTTGGGCAGTTCAAGCGCCTGTCGAACACATTCACGGGCGTGTTGACCGGCAAGGGCATCAACTGGGGCGGCTCGCTGATTCGGCCGGAAGCGACAGGCTACGGCTGCGTCTACTTCGCGCATGAAATGATGAAGAGCCGGAAGGACACGCTCGAAGGCAAGCTGTGCCTGGTTTCCGGAAGCGGCAACGTTTCGCAATACACCGTTGAGAAGCTGCTGGACTTCGGCGCGAAGGTCATCGCCATGTCGGACTCGAATGGCGTGATCTACGATCCCGAAGGCATCAACCGCGAGAAGCTGGCGTGGATCATGGAACTGAAGAACGTCCGGCGCGGGCGCATCAAGGAATACGCAGATAAATTCAAGACGGCGAAGTACATTCCCGTCGATCCCAAGGCCGATGTGAACCCGATCTGGGAGATCAAGGCTGACTGCGCGTTCCCAAGTGCGACACAGAATGAAATCAATCCGAAGGATGCAGCAAATCTGTTGATGAACGGTTGCAAGCTCGTTGCCGAGGGCGCGAATATGCCCAGCACGCTGGACGCGACGAAGATGTTCTTGCAGGCAGGGATCCTCTACGGGCCGGCGAAGGCCGCGAATGCTGGTGGAGTTGCGACCTCGGGCCTGGAGATGGTGCAGAACAGCACGCGGCTGAATTGGACGCGCGAAGAAGTGGATGATCGTCTGCATAAGATCATGATCGCCATCCACAAGAACGCGTTTGATACAGCGGCGGAATATGGACAGCCGGGCAACTTGGTTTACGGCGCGAACATCGCCGGATTCACCAAGGTTGCGGATGCGATGTTGGATCAGGGGCTCGTCTAAGTTTAAGCCGAGTCGCCACGGCGAATCGCCTGGGCAGGACGCAGGGGCGAGACGCCGAGGCCAATCCCGAGCGGGGCGGAAGGATTCGCCCCGCTCTATTTTTTCCCGGCCTCATTGTTGAACGAACGGGGCGGTCTTCGTTGACGTACACTTGACCGCGCGACCATGAATAACAGCGAACCCGGCCGGTGGGCCCTGTGGCTTAGCTTCCCGCTGGCCGGCCTGCTCGCGATCGCCAGCCTCGCGGGTCTCTTCCTTCCGTCCACGTATTTGGCCGAAACGCGTCTCTATGCCGCCCAAGCCGTCGGAATCGACACAGGGAACTTCGTGGTGATCCTACCCGTCTTGGTGATCGCCGCCATGCTGGCTCTTCGCGGCTCGCTTGCGGCGCGAATCGTGTGGATGGGAACACTCGTCTACCTCGTTTACAATTTCCTCGACTTCGCTTTCGAGGTTCATTTCAATTCCATGTTTCTGGCGTACACCGGCGTTCTCGGACTCAGTTTCTACGCGCTTGCGGGAAGTTTCCCGGCGCTGCCGATTTCAGAGATTGCCCGCGGCTTCGGCCCGCGCGCTCCAGCAAGGACCACGGCAATCGTTCTCCTGTTGGTGACCCTCGGCACCGCCTTCCATTGGCTGAGTGAGATCATCTCCGCCCAACTCGCAGGCCAGGTGCCGCAAACCGTCCGCGATTCTGGTCTATTCACCGATCCGGTTGCCGTTCTCGACCTGGCCTTCCTGACGCCCGCGTGCACGATTGCCGCGATCCTGCTGCTGAGGCGCAAACCCCTGGGCTTCGTTCTCGGGCCGATCTTGCTGACGTTTCTCGTCCTCTCCGGACTCGGGCTTGCCTCGATGGGAATGGCGCTGGGCCGACGCGGTTTCCCGACGGGCTTCGCCCTGTTCGCGATCGCCCTGGGAATTGCGGCAGGCTGCGCCGTCCTGCTAGCGCTCTCTTTGCGGGAAGCGAAAGTGGAGTCGAAAGCGGATTAAATTAGGTTAGCCCTTTTTTCGAATTGCTCAAGGAGCCAGACGCATTTTTGCAAATCGGAAACCCCAAAAAATATTGGAGCAACAGATGTCGCAATCGGGATTAAATCAGGCTCTTGATGCCGAACTGGCCGGCTCCGGCTGGAAAAGTCTCTACAAACTCGGTGGAACCACTGTCCTGCTTGCCGCGGTGCTTTCGCTGACCGAAATCGGCATCAGTTTTCTCCCCGCGGTCACACATGCCCCCGCCCGAATCCGTAATCGGCTGGTTCACTTTCTTTCAGAACCATTGGTTTCTCGGACTCCGCGACCTCGGTCTCTTGAATATTATTGGAACAGCCCTATTAGCTCCGGCGTTTCTCGCCATCTATCGCGCGCTGAGGCGAGAAAACCAAGCCTTCGCCGCGCTTGGCACCATTCTTTTCTTCGTGGGGATGGCGGTCTACCTCGCGAGCAGTAGGGCCTTCCCTATGCTTTCGCTTAGCCGCGAATACGCACGTGCCACTACAGACGCGCAGAGATCTTTACTGCTCGCGGCGGGCCAGACGATGCTTGCCGAGGGGGAAGGGCGCGCAGGTATTCCCCTCATCGAATTTGCGGGCCTAGTTATTTCCTTAGTCATGCTGAGAGGCAAGGTCTTCAGCAAAGCGACCGCCTACGCAGGAATTTTTGGATATTTGTTACTAATCGTCTTTGAAATCATCTTGGCCTCTGCTTGGGGATTGACTCTCGCGGGGCTGGTAATTGCCGGCGCTGGCGGAGTTGCGCTCATCACCTGGGACATCCTGGTTGGCCGAAAGCTTCTCCAGTTGGGGCGACTCTAATCGCAAACTTCCATGGCGGCTCTAACGCATATCGGCGTAGGTCTCGCGGCCAAGCGCATCGCTCCCGAAATACCCGTCGGTTATCTGATCCTCGGCGCATCTGCGCTTGACATTCTGTGGTTTGCTTTTTTTCTCGTGGGAATCGAGCAGTACCCGAAGCCGACCGGCGTGGCCCCGCCGGTGTGGTCGCATAGCCTGCTCATGGCGATGGTCTGGTCGGGAATCGCCGCTCTGATCGCCGCACGCATCGGCCGCAGCACTCGCACTGGCGTTATTTTTGGACTCGTCGTGTTCAGTCACTGGGCAGTGGACTTCATCACGCATCCCATGACCGCGGTGTATCCTCCGGATAAGGGACTGCCGTTGTGGATTCACGGATCGCCGCTGGTCGGACTCGGAATGTATCGCACTATGTTCGGAGTTTACGTCGGTGAGTTCGGAGGGCTCGCGCTAGGAATCATCATTTACATCCTCGCGCGAAGAAGACTCAAGTCGACAAGTGCGCGAGCGGCCCAGGATTGAATACCTCATAAAGCTGAATCGTTTGACGGGCACTACGGTTCCAGCCGAGACGCGTTTCATGCGGCCGTCGAGATAAATTATGGAAAACGTGAGGATGCTCGTAATCGGAGCCGGCGTGAATGGCTCGGTCTGCGCCGCAGCACTCTATAACGCGGGAATAAACGTGACACTTCTCGCGCGCGGGAAGCGCTACGACGAGTTGCGAGACGCAGGAATCATTGTCGAGAACTCGCTAAAGCACAAACGCAGCATCACCAAGGTCCCGGTGATCGCATCGCTCGAGCCGGAAGATGTTTTCGAGTACGTGCTCGTCATCGTTCGTAGAAACCAGGTGCCCGATCTCTTACCGGTATTGGCCCGCAACCGGTCTCCGAACGTCGTCTTCATGGGCAATAATCTCTCGGGGCCCGATGAATATTCAGTGATCGGCAAAGAACGGGTCATGATGGGTTTTGTATTCGCCGGTGGCTGGCAAGAAGAGGGTGTAGTTTATGCGCTAAGCGGAGCCGGTGGCGTTCTGGGCCGTATCTTTGGAAGCGCACCCTTCGGAGAGATCGACGGGAAAACAACTCCGAGGCTGACACGTCTCTTGGATATTTTCAAAAAAGCTGGTTTGAACGCGAGAGCTTTCTCCAGGATTTCGGATTACCTCGCGACGCATGCAGCGCTCGTCACCATCGTAGTGTGCTTTCTCATCAAGCACGACGCCGATAAGCGCGCCCTCGTCCGATCCAAGTCCGACCTCGGGACTCTCGTCAATGCATTGCGCGAGGCGCTCGAAGTCCTCCCCGCCGCCGGCTACCGCATCACACCAACGAACGCTAGCGCCATTAAAATTATCCCGCGTTTCATCTTAGTCGCCGCGTTCCGCAGGTTCATGATTTCCAATCTCGCAGACGCAGTTGGCTTCTGGCACTATTCCGATGCCCCCGACGAAATGCTCCAATTAGCCAAGAAATTCAACACGCTAATCAAAAAATCCGGATTGTCCGTTCCCGCGATCAGGAAAGTACTCGGGCCGGACTGAAGTAGCGGAATCGTCCCACAGGCGGCGAAACCAGATGTCCCCTGACCTGTGCTATTAGTAGCTGCAGATCCATGGCGAAACAATCCCCAGAGAGCCCCAAGCGCCGATGGTCGCGGTCCGTGCTGTACGCACTGGCGGTGGTGTTCGCCGCGGCTACGATTCTATACACCGCACTTTGGATGTTCGCCAAACGCTGGACTCCCGGCGTCGAGCTCGGCTTTGACAATTTGCCGTCTCTTGTGGTGCAACGCGTTTACAAGGACAGCCCGGCCGAGAAGGCGGGCCTGCTGCCTGGCGATCGAATCCTCGCGATAGACGGAATCCCCTTGGGGAGCACAAATTCCCTGTACGGATTGTACAAACCGCATAAGCCAGGCGATACAGTTCACCTGACCATCGCCCGTCCGGCTCAAACCTCCCCTGTCGTCCTCACAGCGGTGTTCCGACGACGTCTGTTTCAGCCCGAAGAGAGAGGCTGGACAGGGTCCTTGGCCGAAGCGCTTCGCAATTCCTATCCTGTGCCCTTCGTGGTAATGAGCCTGGTGATCTTGTTTCTTCGGATCGAAGACCGGGGGGTTTGGCACCTGGCTCTGCTGTTCGCGAGCTTCACGCCGGGGCCTGGCGGGGTTGAATTCGCCGCCGTGCCTCAGAAGGTGCGGATATTTGCGATAACTTACCAACTTATTGCTCAAGGCATGCTTGCTCCGCTCTTCTACTGGTTTTTTGCCGTCTTTCCGACGCGGTCGCCGCTGGATCGGCGTCTTCCCTGGCTGAAATGGGCATCGCTGGTGACATTGCCGATCGGAGTACTTTCCCTGGCACTGCCGGAATTGCGCACGGGCGGATTGCGATTGCCCGCTCCCTTGCCGGCCCTGTTCGGGGACCAGACCCAGATGCAGGCGATCTTTGCGTTTAGCATCCTAGCGTTCGTGGCACTGGGCGTGGTGTCCCTCGCCTCGAACTATTTCCACACCACCGACCCGGAAGCGCTGCGAAAGATTCGCGTGATTTTCTGGGGTACGGCAACCGGCTTTGCACCGTTGCTGGCAGTCGCAGCAAGCCATTTCTTCGTGGAATATCAGGATCCTGACTGGCTGGACACCGCGGTGATCGTCATGGTGTTTCTCTTTCCCTTGTCGTTCGCCTATGCCGTCGTCAAGCACAGAGTGCTGGAAATCCCCGTCCTGCTGAAACGAAGTGCGCGTTACCTGCTCGTGCAGCGCGGATTCACCGTTCTTCTCACTCTTCTCAGCATTGCCGTCACGCTGCTTTTTGCCTCGTCCTTCACGCGCTACCTTCGTCCGCTGATTGAAGTTGCGCTGCCGGCGGGAATTGCTCTTGGCGCACTTTTCGGCACGGTGCTGCTTTGGGGCGGATCGCAGCTCCACAAACGCGTGAGCGCCGAGATCGATCGCGCTTTCTTCCGCAGCGCGTATGACGCCCGCGTGATTCTCGAGGATCTGGCGGAAAAAACACGCCACGGCAACGGACCGTGGCGAACTCGCTCACTTGCTGGAACGCCACCTCAAGGAGGCGCTGCAGCCCAGTTCCCTGATCATTTATTTCCAGCGAAGCGACGATAGCCTCGTGGCCGCGACTGAAATCGTACCGAAGGAACTGAAAACCATTCCCGCAAACTTGCCCATCCTCGCCGAATTAGCCCGGCGTGGCCAGCCGTGGGAATTTCCGCCAGATGACGAAGACGCCGGCGAAACATCCGTGCTGGCGCCGCTTCATCCGGAGTGCCTCGTGCCGGTGATGGGCCGCGGCGGCCGTTTGGTGGGTCTTTCCTCACGAGGGTCGCCTCCGCGCGGCTGAGGCCGAACATCGAGAGGCCGAAGGGGACGCCTGTCCCGGGTGTGTAGTCCTTGCTCGTCACGACAATCTGCGACGGGGTGGGCGACCAGTACCTTGAACGAACCTCGATGGCCACAAGGAGCATCGCCAAAGCGAAGATGACCGTCGCGCTCGAGAACAACGCGTTCAGGGCGAGGTCCCCGTCTCGCTCGCCCTGACGGCGGCCGAGCCCCAGAGGACGGGGAGGAACGCGGCGGCGCTCAGGGCCGACTGGAACTTCCCCACGATGTCAAGGAGGAATGCGAAGTTGAAGATCAACTCGACGACGAGTATCACGCCGATGGTCGCCGCGAGGCGAAGCACGAGAGCGCCGCGGCGCGCGCGGCTCATGACCGCCACGCTCACCCTGTTCATCGCGGCCCTGAGTATCTCGACGATCGCCCCGCCATAGAAGAGGGAGACGCAGCTTAGAAGCAGCATCTCCACCCACGTGCCGCCGTACCCCAGCCTGACCGCCGGCCCGAGCGTTAGCCCCATTATCACGGAAGGGACTACCGAGTAGTTGTAGGCGACGGAGAGGGTGGAGGCGACGACGTACTCCGCCTGAGTTACCGGGAGCCAGTTTATCGAGTCGCTGGACGCGAACTTCGAGGAGACGTTGAGCTCGAACAGGACGCCGGCGACAAGCACCACGCTCGGCACCAGGGCAGGGACGAAGACGAGGATCTCCACCAAGGCGGTCACGATGGGCGCGCCCTCCGATGCGGGGAGCGAAAGGATCGCCCCCGCGATGGGGAACCCGACGACCGCGCAGACGACGAAGCAGATCGCATCAGGGCAAGGATCCACGCCCTGCGGAAGAACCCTTCTCCTCCCCTCCCGCTCCTCCCCATCCTGAGCTGGGACTTGGTAAGGATCAGCGCTATCGAGTAGACCCTGCCCAACCTTGTCAAGGCGACTCCTCTGTCCCTAACGGGAGAGTTCCTTCACGACCTCGCCGAGGTCGTCGGTCCCGTGCATCTTCAGGAAGACCTCTTCGAGGGTCGAGCCCGGGAGCCCGGCCTTCTGCCTCAGCTCCGCGACGGTGCCCTCGGCCATTATCGTCCCTCGGTACATTATCGCCACTCGGTCGCATAGGGCCTGCGCCGATCTCGAGGACGTGCGTGCTGAAGAGGATCGAGACCCCCTCGCTGGCGAGCTCCTTCAGGAGGTCCTTCACGAGCCTCGCGGATCGCGGGTCGAGCCCGTTCAGCGCCTCATCCAGGACGAGGATCTGTGGCCTGTGTACGAGCGCCGATATTATCGCTATCTTCTGCTTCATCCCCTGGGAGTACCCGCTGATCATCTCGTTCTCGTGCCCCGCTAGCTGCAACCCTCCCAAGAACTGGGAGACCCTTGCCTTCCTCTCCGCCGGCGGGACGCCGTACATCTCGGCGACAAAGTCGATGTACTCGATCCCCGTCAGGAACTCGTAGAGCTGGGGCGTCTCAGGGACGTAACCGAGCTTCTTCTTCATCTCCACCGGAGCTGCCGACTCGTCGCTCCCGTAGACGAAGACGTCCCCGGCGTCTGGTTTCAGTATCCCAAGCACCATCTTCATCGTGGTGGACTTGCCGCTCCCGTTCGGCCCAGGAGGCCGAGGATCTCGCCCTTCTTCAGCGTGAGGTTGATTCCCTGGACGGCTTTCACGTCGCCGTACGACTTGTAGAGCGAAACGAGCTGGAGGGCGGGGAACTGGTCGGGCTGTACGTCCAATCTCTAGCACCGAATCCTCGACAACAGGCGGTTTAGCGGCATGACGGTTGCCCCGGCGAGAAGAAGCCGCGAGATATAGGTTGTGAATCGTTCGAACGCTTAATATGCCAACCATGGGCTGAAAGATAGGCCCAAATGACCGGCGAGGCCGAGATACTCGGCGAGTCCCTGCCGTTCGAAGAGCGGATCGAGCTGCCGAACTGGTCTCACGTGAAGGTCGACCTCAAGGCCTACCGCGAAGCCCACGCGTCCTCCGTCAAGGACTCTTTGGGCCAATGGGAGCGCGTCGCGCGGGAGCTCCACTGGCAGAGGCCATGGGAGAAGGTGCTTAGCGCAGGAGGACACCCTCACGTCGCAAAATGGTTCTCAGGAGGCGCGCTGAACCTCTCGCAGCTGGCCCTCGACCGGCATGTGGAGGGGCCGAGGAGGAACAAGGTGGCGCTCATCTGGGAGGGCGAGGCGATGGGGAAGGACGGGACGCCTGTCGAGGTGAGGACGCTCACCTACTACGAACTCTGGCGGGATGTGAACAGGTTCGCCTTCCTTCTCAAGAACAACTTCGGCATGAAGAAGGGCGACAGGATGGCGGTCTACCTCCCGATGGTCCCAGAGGCGTTCGTGGTGCTCCTCGCGGCTGCGAGGCTCGGGATCACCTTCACCGTCGTTTTCAGCGGTTTCAG
>CAVSWK010000012.1:0-341280 GCA_963731525.1 uncultured Acidobacteriaceae bacterium | reverse complement strand
GTTCGCGGAGATGATCTTTGATCTGTTCGCGTCGCGGACTGGAAGCCTCCAGATATTCCTTCGTGTAGCCTTTTATTTCCGGCTGTCCATGCTTGCCGCGCTCCAGTTCGTAGCCCAGCTTTTCCAGACGCAGAGCCAACTCGGATCGGTAGACCGCCGTGGCGTAGCGCTGTGACACGAACATCTCGTGGGGCTGCAAAGCTCGCATCTGTTTCCCATTTTCGGGACCGTTCTCGCGCTCGGTCATGTTAAAGATCACGGCATGAGTATGAAGCTGGGGCGCCGCGTAGCCATCTACGGGCCGCGCGGTGTCGTGCTCGAAAGTGGCGGCAATAAATTTTCCGGTCGTCTCCGGGGCATGGACATTGCCGATTCGGGCCTGCGTGTATCGCTCAAGCTCCTGAAGTGCCGCGCGCACACTCTCCCGATGGGCTTCCCGCACCCGATCATCGCCGCCCACGAGAGCGGTAAGCGAAACCGACTTCGGCGCAGAGAAGGTGGCGTCCCACCCGGCGCGATGCTCGGCGCTGGTTACCTCTCTGCCAAATTTGCCTTCATAGGTTCTCGAAACTTGATGCCGTACGAGCTGCTCTTTGGTGTGCGGATGTTGGCCTTCACTCAGCCGCGCAAAGTGTTCGGAACCAACGCCACCTTGCAACCCCCACTGCTCGGCTAGTCTGCCCCGCCACTCACTGTGACGCTCCTGATCGCGGCTCCAGTAGTTCTGCTCCCGCGAAGCAAACTCCCGCACATGGTAGGTCTGCGCCTGGCTGGCTGACAGCGGTTTCGAGATCGTGAGCATAGCGAGCGTTCCTCAAGCCCGAAGTGGTGTTCTTGGGAATTTGTCTCTCATTCGATTCCCTTCGTTTTCTCCCAGGCGAACGCCTCTTTGGGTTCGGTCTTGGGCGCACCGATGGTCGAACCATTGACGGTCGAACCAAAGAGCGCGAGCATCGGCTGGGTAGGCTTCTTCAGCGGATCGGCGGGAGCATTCGCGGGCACTGATGGCGTTGGTTTCGGCGCGATCTGCGGCATCTGCCGCTGCGAAAATCTCGGCAGTCTGAATCGGATTCTGCCCATCTTTGTCCTCCATCTCTGGATCAAACTTGGCCGAGGTCGGTCCCATTCGATCGTCTCCCTATCCCGCCATTTACGTGAGGACCGGTTCTGCAACCCGCTCCGCACTGCCAGTAGTAAAAAGAACATCGCTCCTACCCATAGCAGAGCCGTTGAGAGCGAAAAGTTACCGGGCCAAGGCATGACTCTCATGGCATACGAGCTCTTTCCTTGCCCTCGCGGGCAAAGAATTCTTCGAGAAGTTTGCGAGCCTGATGGAGCTTTCGTGCGTCTGCCTGGTCGCGAATTTTGAGGACGGAATCAGGCGACAGTTGTCTACCTTCCGCTGCGGCCCCGGCAGCTGCGTGGAAGAAATTAAGCAGCGTGTAACGCACAGCCCAGATTTCGGCCAACACCAGTTCGGCAGGATCAGCTGGCCGCTGTCGCGCAGCGCACAGAGCAGTCCCTCGCAGCCACTCGGAGAGAGCCTGTCCCGCGCTTTCGGCGGCAGCTTCTATCTCTCCTAGTTCTTCGGGAGTCAGTCTCGTGGCCGCGGTCTTGGTGCGGAAGCCGGGCTTCGCTTCGTCGCCGAACGGCAAACTGGACTGGGGATTGGCTTGAGCGCGAGAACTATTCATTGGACGACCCGCCTTGTTGCACTTCTGCGCTTGATTCCGCTGCGATTAAACTGCGTAATTGTTAGTTCAAAGGAAGCTCTTGCGCTTCAACGCGTTTACGTGATCGACGATGGGCAGCGCTTTGTCGCAAACAAACATCATCGGTTCGATATTGGCAGTCACCCACCGGAGACGATTTTGTTGACGCAGCGAAAGTTAACCTGCGTAAACACCGAAGCGCTGTCTGGCGCTCCGCAGTTCCCAACTTGGGGGTGACGTGTCCACCATTCTTCCGGTGCGAAGCACCGCGCTTTTCACAGCTCGCCATACTCCCTCGCCAACGCATTCCACAGACGGACCACTTCCGGCGCCTGCCAGCCGCGGCGAAACAGACTCTTAATCGCCTGCCAATCATCATGGTGAAACAAGAGGCGGATACCATTGTCCCGAGAGCGAAGATCGACGCCGACCTTTTCTTCTTCGTCGAACCACGTAGACGCGAGGAAATAGCGGCCTTCCCAGAAGATCAGTGTGTCGCGGAGATCAAGCCCTTCCAGGATCGTCCGAAGTTCCGCAATTCTCGGGTAATCGAAGAGCGGATATTGCAGAGCAAATCTTCCGGGAAAATACAGCCAGACAGAAAACTCCGTCTCCGGTCCCCGATGAAATTCGAGACGGTATTCTCCCTCCTGGAACGACGGCAATGGCCCAGGATTTCTCAACCTAGAATCGGCACCCCAAAATGCACCATCCCGTAGGGGTTCTTCATGGCGGAGATAGTGGCCACGGGCGCACACGCGCCAGAGAATCGGCCAGTACGGTCGCAGCGCTTCGTTCAGCTTCTCGATGTTTAGAAATCTTTCGTTGTCCAGAATCATGTAGAGAAGTCGAGCCGTATGAATCGGTCGCGGAGTCTCGCTGGTAGCGTTCTTTAGCGTGTGAATGGTTCGGTTCACGGCCCGTTGTACATCGTCGTTTGCAATCTCTTCTGAAGGCTTCGCCGCATTTTGCCTTTCAGAGGGCAGATTGGTGAGGAGATAAGGGGCCATCGGACCCCTCTTTCTCTGTTTGGATACAAGTCCATAAACAGCAAGGAAAGCTTCAAGAATTGCGGTGAGAGATTCAAAGGAGATGTCCGTCTGGCCGGTATTCGCGAACAGCTCTGCACCCTGCTGACAGTAGTAGGCAACCAGGGTCCATTCGGCTTGCGAAAGCGGCAGCTTTGCGTCTACCTTCCCGCGAATCTTAACCAGGGAATCGGTTGGCTCCGAGAGTAGATTTACGAACTCCAATCGCTCCTCTTTGGAGGACTCAAGGAGCTGCTTTGCCGCCTCCGATGTTGAGACGGGTTCGCCACTCTTGGCGGCCATGATTTCCTTCAAAGTGTCGAGCCTTTGACGCAGCTCGTCGGAAACACGGATGGAGATCACCGGCTGCTGCAGGATTGGGGTCTTGTCGGCCAAGGGGTCAGCCTCACCAAAAAATGGTAACGTTACGTATTGACTGTATTGGTACACCTGCGTTAGTGTCAAGTGCAACGTTTGCTCCCCGGTCGGACGACCTACGTCGCAAGGATCGCTGCACGCTCAGCCAAATGGGCCCGTCCGAAGTTCCGGGATGGAGTAGAAAATGAATCCAGCCGAAGACAACGAACCCTTCGTAACGCCCGAAGAAGCAGCAAACTTTTTGAAGATCAGCCCGGTGACCGTGAAGAAGATGGCTCGGGAGGGCTGGCTTCCCGCACATCCCATAGGCAACGGAGTCCGCAAGCGCTGGCGTTTTCGAATTTCAGAGCTAGTTTCGCACATGCGTTGTCGTGTACAGTCGGAAGCGTCATCCGTGCGCGCTTTAAGGAGGAAAGCTTCTTGAAACGCACACAGCAAGACGTGGGCACGATTGTCCGCAAGAAGAGAACGCGAGGCCCGGATGTCTGGGTTTGGCGCTTTTACGAGACGGACGAGATGGGCATTACGCGAAAGCGCAGCGTAATGTTAGCGGGAGATGCGGAAGGATGGCCAACGGAAGATCATGCCTGGCTGGGGTCGAGAGAGTTTCGATACCAGCGGATGGAGCAGTCTTCCAGTCAATCGTTCGGAGCATTGGTAAGGCGATACATGCACGAAGCAATGCCAGAACGGTATTCAACCAAGAAGTCCTACGTATCCATTTTGAAAGTGCACATTTTGCCACAATGGGGCGAGGCTCCCGTGGCCGAAGTGAAAAAGCCCCTCAAGGTGGAACAGTGGTTGAAGGAGCTGAAGCATTCGCCCAAAACGAAGTCCAACATAAAGGGTCTCCTGCATCGCATTTTTGAGTACGCGATGAAATGGGAAATTTTGGAGACTCAGAGAAACCCGATGCAGTTAGTCGAAATCAAGGGCGTGACGAAACGGGTTCGCAAGAAAGTTGTGCTTACGGTCGAGCAATATCAGGCTCTTCTCGCAGAGCTTCCGTACCACATTCAAGTGATGGTCATGATTGCAATGTGCCTGGGCTTGCGCATCAGTGAGATCAGGGCATTGCAGTGGCAGGACTTTGACTTGAAGGGGCGGATACTGACATTGACCCGATCCATTGTGGGCCGCTACGTCTGGAACGGCGGAAAAACCGGAGCTTCAGAGGACGAAGTGTTTCTGGATTCCAAGCTAGTATCGGTTCTGGAGGATTGGCGGAAGCGATGTGTCGAAACGCCGGAGGCTTGGCTATTCGCTAATGCGGATACAAAACGCCCGGTCCACGGCGATGCCATTCAGAAGGACTACTTGCGACCAGCAGGCGAAAAGATCGGATTGCAAGGAGTGGGCTGGCACAGCTTTCGGCACACCTATCGAACGCTGATTGACGATATCGGCACGCCGCTGGGGGTGCAGCAGCGCCTCATGCGGCACGCCGACATCAAGACGACCATGAATACCTACGGCTCAGCATTTGAGAAGACCAAGCGCCGAGCCAATAGCCGGGTAGCAGATCTTGTTTTGCCACCTGCGATCAAAAAGCAACTGAAGGACAGGGCGAAGGAAGTTTCCCTGAAGAATTTGAGGCCCGAAACAGCCACGATCCAGTGATTTTGGAATCGGGGACTACGCCGGTAGTCCCTCAAATCCGTAAATGGTTGCGGGGGGTGGATTTGAACCACCGACCTTTGGGTTATGAGCCCAACGAGCTACCAGACTGCTCCACCCCGCAAGAAAAGCATAACACAGTGCGGTGAAGCGGGGTCAAACTCGCTGACGCTTTGGTGGTGAGCAAATCACGCGTTAGAGACCAATCGTTACGATTCAAGCCGTGAGCGATTCAAGACGGTGGCTTCCCACTCCATCCGGTGACGGGTCTGCCTTGGCGGGTCCGCTTGAATTCTTGACGTGGCGTCCTGAATTCCGCGCAGACCCGCTCCCGGCGCTTCTCCGTCGGTTTGCGCGCTTGATTCAGCGGCTCAGTTTCTTGCGTTCGCAGGCATCTACAATCTTTTTGGGATCGATGGCTTCCCGGTCAATCTGCTCCTCCAGAATCTTGCCGTCTTTGCCAACCAAAAAGTTGACGCGGCGTGCGGCCTTGTATTTGTCGACGTAGATGCCGTATTGGCGCGTAACGTCTCCACCCCAATCACTCAGCAGCGGGAAGGTGACGCCGATCTGGTCGGCGAAGGCTTTGTTAGCGTATGGGCTATCCATGCTTACACCCAGAACCTGGGTGTCGGCAGCTTCCAGCTTCTTGAGATTCTGCTGGAAGGCCTTCATTTGCGCGGTTCAACCCCCGGTAAAGGCAAAGATATAGAAGGCCAGAACGACGTTGCTTTTGCCGCGATACTGGCTCAGCGTAACCTCTTTCTCGTCGCTGCCATCGAAGTACTGCAGCTTGAAATCGGGAGCGACGTCGCCGACTCTTAGCTTCATGGGCGCAGGCTCAGGCTTATTGCCTTGAGCTTGGGTCTGCGGGCAAAGAATGCTGACTGCCAGCAGCCCCACTCCTAATATTGTCGAAATACCCCTGCGTTTCATAGATATTCCTCCGGAACGACTTGCCTCAAACGTAACCTACTACGGGAGCGCGGTCAAAAACACTTGGATGGTTCCACAGCAGCAAACGGCTTGGGCTGACCTCACAGACTTTGTGCCAATGACTGCGTACAATGATTGTCGGCCTTGATCGGATCGGATGAGCCTTCATACTCTAAACGACATTTTGTTGGCGGTCTGCAAGAACCGCCGCGATCGCGTCATGCTCCAAAGACGGGCCCTGGGCTGGGTTCCGATCTCCTCCACGGAGATTTACCGCGGCGTCGTGGGTGTGGCTCGGGCGCTTGAATCCTGGGGCGTTGGCAAAGGCGATCGCGTCGCCATCCTCAGCGAAAATCGCCCGGAGTGGACGATCACTGATTTCGCGGCGCTTTCCCTGGGCGCGGTGACGGTCCCGGTCTATTCCACGCAGACAGCGGAGCAGACTGCTTTCCTCCTCAACGATTGCGGGGCGCGCGTCATCGCGGTGTCCACCAAGCACCAGTTGGAAAAAATATTGACCATCCAGCGGCACACACCGGTGGAGCGGATCATGGTAATGGACGCGGTAGAAACCGCGCACGCGGTCCAGATGCAGGGACTGATGCTGCGCGGGCCGGCCGACTTCGATCCGGAATTCGATGTTCGCGCCCGGTCGATTGGGCCCGACGACCTGGCGACAATTATCTACACCTCCGGCACGACGGGAACTGCGAAGGGAGCGATGCTGACCCACCGGAACATGGCCTCGAATATCGCGTCTTCGATGGAGGGATTCGGCTTCGGCACGAAGGAGGAAGTGAGCGTATCGTTTCTGCCGCTCTCCCATGTGACGGCACGGCACGTGGACTTCGCTCTGCTGTACCGCGGGGTGGTGCTGGCATATTGTCCTGACATTGCGCAACTGGCGCAGGCTTTAACCGAAGTACAACCCAACATTTTTGTGGCGGTGCCGCGCGTCTACGAGAAGATTCGTCAACAGGTGATCCTGAAGGCAACGGGCTTCCCGCGCAACGCGATTTATCGCTGGGCGCTTTCAGTGGGGCGCGCCCACCGCGCCGACACTCTGGCAGGAACCCAGCCTTCGGCGCTCTCTTGGAAAATGAAAATCGCGAACCGGCTCGTCTTTTCCCGAGTGCGCGCGGGCATGGGCGGAAAGGCGGAGGAGTTCATTTCCGGAGGCGCGCCGCTGGGCCGAGAACTGGCCGAGTGGTATGCCGATATCGGTATTTCCATCCACGAGGGATATGGGCTTACGGAGACTTCGCCGGTGATCGCGGTGAACACGCCCGGAGAGCACAAACTGGGGACGGTCGGCAAACCGCTGGCCAACGTCGAAGTGCGGCTCGCCGACGATGGCGAGGTGCTGGTACGCGGGCCCTCGATATTCAAGGGCTATTGGAATCGTCCGGAGGAAACGCGCAACGCGTTTATGGATGGCTGGTTCAAGACCGGCGACATCGGGCAACTCGACAGCGAGGGCTACCTGTCGATCACGGATCGCAAGAAGGACCTGATCAAGACTTCGGGCGGGAAGTTCATCGCGCCGCAACCGATCGAGAACTCGCTGAAACTCAACCCGCTCATTGGGACGGCGGTGGTGATTGGTGACCGGCGGAAGTTTCCCGCAGTGCTAATCTCGCCACACTTCCCGGTTCTGGAAGATTGGGCCCGGGCGAACCAGGTTGAGATCATTTCGCGAGAAACACTCGTCGCCAACGTCAGGGTGCAGGCACTGTATGAAGGCATCATCGAAGAACTGAACCAGAACCTGGCGCGCTTCGAAAGACTGAAGCGTGTGTTGATAGTAGCCGAAGAATTCTCGGCGGCGGATGGAACCCTGACGCATACGCTTAAGGTGCGGCGACGGGGAATTGAGGACCGGTACCGGGCATTGATTGACGAGATGTACAGGAAGGCGGAGACGGCTGGAGGGTGAACTGGTGGAGAGCCGGGCATCCCCGCCCGGGCCACCATACTGCTGGACGGGCGAGACGCCCGTCACTCCACTATCTGGTTCACAGTTCCCTGGGGCCGTACAATAAGGACATGACGGACTCATTGATTATCGCTGGCAGACAATTCCGTTCCCGCTTGATTGTCGGGACCGGGAAGTACAAATCTTTTCAGGAGACCGCGCGCGCGCTCGAGGCCAGCGGCGCCGACATGGTGACGGTGGCCGTACGCCGGGTGAATCTCGACCGGAGCAAGGAGTCGCTGCTCGATTACATCGATCCGAATAAATATTTTCTTCTGCCGAATACCGCTGGCTGCTATACAGCCGACGACACGATCCGCACGGCCCGCCTGGCGCGCGAGGTTGGACTCTCGGACTGGATCAAGCTGGAAGTGATTGGCGACCAGGCAACGTTGTATCCGGATGTGCAAGCGACCCTCGAAGCCACGCGCGTACTCGCGAAAGAGGGTTTCACGGTGCTGGCCTATACCTCGGACGACATCGTGTTTGCCAAGCGCCTCGTGGACGCGGGAGCGGCGGCGGTGATGCCCTTGGGCGCGCCGATCGGTAGCGGGCTTGGAATTCAGAACACCGCCAACCTGCGAATCCTGCGCGAAATGATCACGGGAGTGCCATTGATTGTGGACGCGGGCGTGGGCACCGCTTCCGACGCAGCCATCGCCATGGAACTCGGCTACGACGCTGTGCTGATGAATACCGGCATCGCCGGCGCCCAGGAACCCGTGCTGATGGCGGAAGCAATGAAGCACGGCGTGCTGGCTGGACGACAGGCGTACATGGCGGGGCGCATGCCGCGAAAGCTTTATGCGACTGCCAGTTCGCCGCTGGAAGGCATAGTGCGATAACGGCGGCCGGAGCTGAGGTGAGACCCTACCCTCCAAATCTCACCCCACGGTTCTGTCGATCTATGTCGCGAACTTACTGGACCCGGACCTACAGCATCTTCACGCTGTCAATGTGGATCTTGTCCCCATCGACGTGTCCGGTCACCGCAACGTGATGTCCATAGTGGTCTTTCAGGGCATCGGGATTGTCCACCGACAGAACCTTCTGGTCCTTGTCGGTAACGACTACCGGGCTGGCGCCGGCTGCGATGCACTTTTTCGTGCATGCCTCCGCGCCCGCGTTGGCTCCCTTGACCCCACACTTGGAGTCGCTAACCCAGCCGTTCACGGTTTGGGCATCGCTGGCAAATGACACCGAGGCCACCACTAAAATCAGCGCACCGGCAAGTAACAACGAGAGAGATTTCCGCATGTCATTCCTCCTTAGATTAGTTCCCACACGTGATGCGATCTCGGAACTTTATCACAGGAAGGGCGGAGGGTGGGCTGCCAGAAGACGGCAGGTGGCTAATTCCTTGTTGCTGAGCCGCAGGCCTCGACCCAACCGATTGCCCCACAGCTTGCACCCCACAGCTTACTTACTCGTGTCGTTCTGGGCGCGGCCTGTGGGTGGCGTCCGGGGAGGATCGGGAGCGACGAGCACGACTTCTCCAGGTCGAGTGTAGTGCAGCTGCTCGCGGGCTTCCTTCTCGATGGCCGCAGGATCGGACTTGAGCGATTTGATCTGGTCGACGTGATGACCGTTTTCCTTCCGCAAGCGCTCGACCTCACTCTGCAGGGCTTGCATCTCGGCGCGCTTCTGGCGATAAATCACCATGCCGTTGGCTCCGAACATGGCGTGCAGCAGTAATCCAACGATAAGAAGGACGGCGGCCGCGGTTCCCAAACGACGCCACTCCAAACCAAGCCACGACCAGACCGGACGCGTGCGTTCGATCCAGCGCGCGGCCACCGCCTCCGCCCGTGGAGCCTGATCCTTGGCCTGATCTCTGGCATGATGGATGGCCTGCACCACAGCCCGATCGATAGCCTGGCCGATTGTCCGATCAACGACCGCGCGAAGGCGTTCCTCCGAACCTGGAAGGATGCGCACTCTTGGCGGTGGTCCTAGTCGAAGATCCATGCTTTCGCTGCCACACTCAACTTTGTAAGGTCTTCCCTGCTGCGCGCTTCGCTGTACACGCGCACCACTGGTTCCGTGCCCGAGAGCCGGTAACATACCCATGATCCGTCGGCGAGCAGCAGTTTGAGTCCGTCGGTCCTTACCACCTCGGCAACTTTGATGCCATGGAACTCGCTCGGATCGCGTCGTAGCTTTTCAGTAAACTTCTGTTTTACTTCCGGCGTCAAGCGGAAGTTCTCGCGCAGCGGGTAAAAGGAACCAACTTCGGCAAATAGGTCGCCCAGTTGTTTGCCGAGCGAGGCTTCGCGGCGAGCGACCATCTCGCAGCACAGCAGGCCGGCGAGCACACCGTCTTTCTCCGGAACGTGTTTGCGGATCGACAGGCCGGCGCTCTCTTCCCCACCAATGAGGATTTTGTCCTGCTTGATGAGTTCGCCAATGTACTTGAAGCCAACTGGGGTTTCGTAGAGCTCGATTTTGTGTTTTTCGGCAAGCGCATTGACGAGGTTCGTGGTGGCGACGGACTTGCCGACTCCGTTTCTCCAGCCGCGGGTTTCAACCAAGTAGTCGAAGAGCAAAGCGATGATGTAGTTAGGCTGGAGGAAGGTGCCATCCTCGTCGACAATGCCAAAACGATCAGCATCGCCATCCGTCGCGATGCCAATCGCCGCGCCAGTTTCTCGCATCTTGTCACGCAGGTCTTCGAGCAGGTGATCGTCAGGTTCGGGGGCATGGCCTCCGAAGAGCACGTCGCGGGTGTCATGGACGGTAGCCACGGTTACTCCCGCCTCGCGCAATAACGCGTCAGAATAGCCGCGGGCTGCGCCCCACATGGGATCAAAGGCAATCTTGACGCCGGCTTTCTTGATGACGTCGAGATCGACGATTTCGCGCAGGCGAGAAAGATACATGCGGCGAGGGTCGATCGACTGGGACTCCGCTTTGGTCGCGCGCGGCGTTTGCGGATTCGCATCGAAGACTGCAATCTCGGACTCTATGGCCTTCGTGACTTCGGGTAGCGCGGGCGCGCCATCGGGCGTCGAGAACTTGATGCCGTTGAATTCGGGCGGATTGTGCGAGGCGGTGAAGTTGATGGCGCCGTCGGCTTTGGACTGGATCACGGCGTACGAAATGGTGGGTGTGGGCGCAGGCTCCGCAATGACCAGCGGCGTGATGCCGTGGGTGGACAGGATGTCGGCGGCCGTGGTGCAGAAAGATTCGCCCAGAAAGCGTGGATCACGACCAACAATCACTTTGAATTTTGCTCCGTTCGACTTCTGCGACGACACGTAGCGCGCGATGCCGTGCACCGCCCGGTGAACGTTGGCAAACGTGAATTCTTCGGCCATCACGGCTCGCCATCCAGAGGTGCCAAACTTGATTTGCGTTGCCATCGGATGCCTCGTATGCTTCCAGTGAAATTCGAATCATCGATTTGAGGTCGATTTCTCTTAGTTCGATTTGAGTTAGTACGCTTTTGGTACGACCGATTCTATATGACCGACAAAAGGCTCGTTCTTACAACTTGCGCTTCGCTCGAAGAAGCCCGGAGCATCGCCCATGCACTGGTGGAGCGCAAACTGGCCGCCTGCGTCAACATCGCTCCCCAGATTGAGTCGGTGTATCGCTGGCAAGGCGAGATCGAGACGGCAACGGAGTGGCTGCTCGTAATCAAGACCACCATAGAGGCTTTTGATCGCGTACGTGAGGCTTTGCGTGAGCTACATTCCTACGAGCTTCCGGAGTGCATAGAGATTGGTATTGAAGACGGCAGCGCGGCGTACCTGGAGTGGATTGGCGAGTCAGTGCGCTGAAGATACTGGGTGGAAGCGGGGCTGCGCCCCGCTTGGACGAGGCAAAGCCCCGTCCCCACACGAACTCTAGATCGCCGCTAGTGCCTGGTCGAGATCGGCGAGGATATCGTCCACGTCCTCGATACCGACGGAGATGCGGACCATGCCGTCGGTGATGCCGATTTTGCGGCGGCCCTCTTCGCCGACGCCAGCGTGAGTCATGGTAGCGGGATGCGAAATCAGGGTCTCGACTCCGCCCAGAGACTCGGCCAGCGAGCAGACGCGCACCTTGCGGAGCATCTTGTTGGCGTTCGAGAGCGATCCGGTTTCGAAGGCGATCATCGATCCGAAGCCCGACATCTGGCGCTTCGCCAGTTCGTACTGCGGATGATCCGGCAGTCCAGGGTAGAAAACCTTCTGCACTTTCTTGTGTTTCGAAAGATAGCTGGCGACCTTGCGACCGTTGCAGTCGTGCTGCAACATGCGCACCGCAAGCGTCTTCACCCCACGCAGGATCAACCAGCACTCGAACGGCGACAGGATGGCTCCGGCGGCTTTCTGCAGAAACGCAAGCTTCTCCGCCTGCTGGGGTTTGGTGCAGACTACGACACCTCCCAATCCGTCGCTGTGTCCGTTAAGAAATTTCGTGGTGGAGTGGACGACCATGTCGGCGCCAAGCTCGATCGGACGCTGAAAATACGGCGACATGAACGTGTTGTCGACGACGACCTCAACAGCACGCCGATGGCCGAGGTCGCAAATGGCGCGGAGATCGCAAAGCTCCATCAGGGGGTTGGTCGGCGTCTCCAGGAATAACAGCCGGGTGTTCTTCTGGAATGCGCGCTCAACTTTGTCGAGGTCGGAGGTATCGACGTACGTGAATGTCAGACCAAAATTAGCCAGCACCTGATTGAACAGGCGAGGCGTCCCGCCGTAGAGGTTATGGCCAGCGACAACGTGATCGCCCGCTTTGAGCATCGTAGCAATGGCGTTGATCGCCGCCATGCCACTGCCGAACACCCGCGATGACGTTCCGCCTTCGAGGGCCGCTAGATTGGTCTCCAGCCGGTTGCGCGTTGGATTCGATACGCGCGCGTATTCGTATCCTTTATTCTTGCCGATTTCTTCCTGAACGTAAGTGGAAGTCGGGTAGATGGGGACACTGACGGCGCCGGTGAGTGGGTCGGGTTCTTGGCCTGCGTGAATGGCGCGAGTGGCGAAACCTTGTTTTTTGGAGTCTGGCTGTTTGGCGATCAAGAAAATGAGTCCTCGGAATTGGAGAGTTTAGCGAAGAGAATTTTCCCAAAATGGGAAGAGATACTACTACTTAGTCAGCCTACCCCCCTCCCCCGGTCTAATGAACTCAAAGACTTAGAGGCCGTCGGGCGCTGGGTCTTTGAGGAATAAGGACTTATACGTAAAGTATTCTGGAAACAAAGACTTAGAGTGCTACCGCCCTCGATCTGGTACTTCCGGTCCAGCCAGTAGAGGACAGGTACGACAAAGCAATTCTTGATTAACTCGAACTTTTATTTTAGCAGGTGATGTCAAGAGAGCGGTTCGGGTTTTCGGAGCATCGGACGGTGCTTGCAGTCAGAAGATCTTCGTGTCACCTCTTTTCGAGGTTTTGAGTGCTAACGCCTGGTTGCAACAGTTAAGGATTGAGCGAAACCAGCTTTAGCTTCTCGGGCTGCAAGAAGGCTGTCGCTGGGCGTTCACCTAAGAGATGAACAGCGCACAACAAATCCGCATCGAGAGAGGTCTGACGGTTGCAGGAATCACGCTTTTGGCCATCTTCGTATGTTCGTGGTTGGTGTTGCTAAACTCCAGCTATCACACGCTGCGACGCGAGGCCGCCTTAGACGTATCGAATCTTTCGGCGCGGTTGAAAATCGCATGGATACTCGCAGCCGCAATTCTCGCGGTGATTCGCTGGCGTTTCACCAGCCTGCGGTTCCGCATTGTTCTTCTGCTGAATGGACTGGTAGTCAGCGTATTGGTGGCAGAGCTTTACTCCGCAACCCTCGGCTCGCAGGTGACTGGTTGGCGAAACATCCCCATAACACGCAATATAAAAAGGCGCCCACTTTGCGGTAGGTTGTGATTGTTGGGATCACCACTTACCAAAAGGAGCGCCGTTATGAAGCAAGAAAAGTATATTGGCATGGACGTTCACCAAGCAACGATCTCGGTTGCCGTCATGGATTCCAATGGCAAGCTGATCATGGAATGCATCCTGGAGACGAAGGCGGCCACGATTCTGGAGTTCATCGATGGGCTACGCGGAAGTCTATCGGTGACCTTTGAAGAGGGAACTTCTGCCGCCTGGTTGCATGATCTGCTGAAACCTCATGTCACCCATCTTGTGGTCTGCGATCCAAGGAAGAACGCCCTGCTGAAAGACGGCAGCAAGAGTGACCGGATCGATGCGCGCAAGCTGGCCGAGTTGTTACGCGGCAACCAGCTCCATTCGGTGTACCACGGAGAGCACGGGGTGCGCACCTTAAAGGAGTTGGGTCGCAGCTATCAAACGCTCACGAAAGATATCACTCGAGTCATGAGTCGGATCAAAGCGCTGTACCGCAACTGGGCGATTCCCTGTAGCGGAGCCACGGTCTATGCCCCGCGACATCGCGCCGAGTGGTTGGCTAAGATCCCGCAACCCGGAGTTCGTCTGCGGGCCGAACGGTTGTATCAGCAACTGGATCTATTGCAACCGGTGCGCCAGGAAGCGCGACGCGACCTGCTGCGAGAGAGCCGCCAACATCATGTCGTGAAATTGCTGCGTCAGGTTCCCTCGATCGGTCCCATTCGTGCCGCCTTGCTAGTGGCGCTGCTGCAGACACCCCACCGTTTCCGTACCAAGCGTCAGCTGTGGGCTTACAGTGGTTTCGCGATCGAGACTCACGACAGCGGCGAGTACCGCTATGTCAGAGGGAAGCTACGACGAAACCGGGAGCGCATCACCGTGCGGGGACTGAATGACAACCATAATCATGATCTGAAGAACCTGTTCAAAGGCGCTGCTCTCTCTGCGAGTACTCGCCCCGGACCGCTGTACGATTTCTATGGTGCCCTCCTGGAGAAGGGGATGCGTCCAACCATGGCCCGTCTCACCCTGGCACGAAAGATTGCCGCGATCACTTTAACCATTTGGAAGAAAGGAGCAAGTTTCGACGCCAAACAATTGCATCGGCAAGCCGCTTGAGCGTCTCTGGTAAGAGGCCTTTCCATCTCCGGTGATTCTCTCGGGTGGTGGTCGGTCGGGTTCTCGAGACGCTCGGTTCGAGGTGAGTATCAGTCAATGAGATCGGCCCTGTGTGCTTCGGCACCGAGTCACCCATTACACGTTATGCCTCCTCGGATAACCAGAAATAGCGATAGGCCACGAGCCTCCGATAGAACCATGGTTGACACTCCAATCAACCAGGTCCGCTTGCCAAGTTTCAAGACTCGATTGGCGTGGTCACCACCGGAAGATGAAACCCACGGGAAGGGCAAACAAGCCAGAGCAAAACCTCTCGAGCGCAATCGAGGGGCACTTACAGTCAGTGGGCTGGATCTCGAGACTAAAATCTTCTCGGCCTCCGGTCGAGGGAGAATTTTTTTCTTGACATCCCTTTTTATAGAACTCATTGACCCAGCAAATCAGGTCGGGATTTTGAGTGTTGTCTGCTCGGTTGGATGGGCGAGAGCGCCCTTCCCGACATGGATGAGCTAGAGCATTTTCACAGTCAGTGTAGTGCCGCGTCGCTAGCAGTCCCGCAGGGGGCTAAACAGTTTGCTGCAAAAGTCGTCGAGAACGTCAAAGCTCGCCTCAGGCGCTAAAGCGCCGACACATTTTCAACGACTTAGCGGCACGAGTGGAACTCGTGCCTTCCCGTTCGTGGTATGAGAGTGCCCTTCCCGTTCGTAGAGAGGTTTGAGTTTTTCAAGCAAACTGTAAAACCAACATCTTTAGTGGTCTCTGGCGGCACGGCTGAAGAGCTTGCGGAAAAAGTGCCGTCGGTTGTCGCAGCCGGACCTCAGCGGCTAAAGCCGGCACTGAAAATACGCCCGTTATCGCAGCGGTAAACCGCTGCGCCACCCAAAATCCAGCGCAAGATCGAGTTTTTCCGCAACCTGTGAAGCCGTGCCCTTCCCACAACCCAACCTCGGCTTACCGTAACAATGAAACTGCTCTAGATTCCGCCTTCGAAAATCTTCTTTGACAGATAGCGTTCGGCAGAGTCGGGGATCAGCGTAACTACCCGCTTCCCTGCCCCGAGGCGTTTCGCAATTTCGACCGCCGCATAGACGTTGGCTCCTGCGCTTGAGCCTCCGAGCACGCCTTCGCTGGCGGCCAGCTCCTTAACCATGCCGAAGGCTTGGTCATCGGTCACCATCATCACTTCATCGCAAACCGAACGGTCAAAATTTCCAGGGATAAAGTTGTTGCCGATGCCTTCCACCTTGTGTGGACCGGGCTTTCCTCCACCCAGGATTGAGCCTTGCGTCTCCACCGCCACGGCGTGTACGTTTGCCAGCCGCTCCTTCAGAAAACGCGCAACTCCGGTGAAAGTTCCCGCCGTGCCGCAGCCGACGGTGATGGCGTCGATGCGTCCATCCATCTGTTCAAAGATCTCGCGGGCAGTAGTTTCGTAGTGGTAGTCGGTGTTGGCAGGATTGTCGAACTGCGCAGCCAGAAATGCCCCGGGGGCGGAAGCGTGCAAGTCTTTGGCGCGCTGGATGGCGCCTTGCATGCCCTCGGCCTCCGGTGTGCGAGTCACCTCGGCGCCGAGGGCCCGCATGATGATGACTTTTTCCTCGGAAAATTTTTCAGGGACAAACAGCCGGACTTTGTAGCCACGACTGACGCCGATCAGGGCGAGGCCGATGCCGGTGTTTCCGGCGGTGGCTTCGATGACCGTCCCACCCCGCTTGAGCTTGCCTTCGCTCTCGGCGCGCTCGATCAAACCAATCGCGGCGCGGTCTTTCACGCTGCCGCCGGGATTCAGGTATTCGAGCTTGGCAAAGATATCGGCCGATCCCGAAGGGGCCAGCTTCTTCATTTGCAGCATTGGAGTTTCGCCGACGAGTTTGGAGATTTCGTCGCTGACGCGCAGGCGGGAGTTCAAGGTTGTGAATGGCACACTTTAGAGTAAGAAAGGAAAGCGTGCGCGTCAATTCGCGGACTCTGTAAATGTGGTTGTTGGTAATGGTAATGACATCTGGTAATTTGACATGCGCCGCGGTTACCACGGTCACTGCTCCTCGGAAGCGGGCTCGGGTGGCGTAATAACCCCGAGCCACAGCGTCAATCGCCGCTCGTCTTGCCCGAGCGCCCCGCAGCCTCCACTGTCGTGGTCGGGTCGGCGCCTTGCCAACTCACGTCGGCCGTCGGCCCGTAGGTCGCAGGCACCGGCTTTCCCAGCAAACGCAGGTAGACCGTCAACTGCGTCCGGTGGTGAGCTGTGTGCAGGACGCGCCGCCAGAAAATCCAGATCCGTTCCCGGCGGGTATCAAAGAAAGGGACAACCGTTCGCCACCACTCCTCATCGCGGTCGGCCATAAATCCAAGTCGCGGCCGGGCAAGCTCCACCATCCGCTCGTTGAAGTCGTCCACCGCAAGCCGACGCGGCAAGACTTGTTCCGCTGGCACTTCGGGCACACCAAGGAATTCGGCAAAAAAACGCCGTTCCGAGAGCAGTTGGTGCTTCATGATGTCGGCGACCGAGGTGGAACTCGGATGTGGGCGGTAGCCAAGATCTGAATCAACAAAGGTCGCCCAGACGGAAATGACTTTGTTCGTCTCACTGGCGTAGGTATCGAGGACGTGCTGGAGGAGCGCAACCCGGGAGCGGGGGATTTGCTCGTCACGAATCGCCGAAAACGGATAGTTCATAAATGCAACGTGACTCCCGCTCTACTGCGCCCCCGAAGCCGGCTCCGTTCCCGCGTAATAGCCACTCTTTGTGCGGACGGTCAGTTTGCCGTGGTCGTGGGAACGGGCGCCCACTTTCACTTGCCGATAGCCGCCCTGGGTTTTCGGCGTGGTCGGTTTGTATCCAATGGTGTACTGGGTGCGAATATCGTGGGCCACAGTGCGGCTGATGGCGTCAACCTCGTCCAGCGTTTTCGGGAAGAACGCCAAGCCACCGGTTCTCTCGGACATGATTTGCAGGGCACGTTTGGCGTGCTTCGGGTGCTCTTCGCCCTCCAGGATGCCGATGGAGTAAACCGTGGGTCCGCCGTCGCCCTGCAGACGCCGTACCGCCTGCTCAAGCGTTTCAGCGCTCTCGTTGTCGTCTCCGTCGGTTACCACAAAAATGACTTTCTTTTCGAGCTTCGCATCTCTTTTCAAGTGATCAGCGGTGGCTACCACCGCATCGTAGAGCGCGGTGCCGCCGCGAGCCTCGATTTTTTCCAGCCCCTCTTTCAGCTTGTTGATGCTGGACGTGAAATCCTGGTCAAGGTAGTACTCGTCGTCGAAGTTAACGATACACACCTCATCGTTGGAATTCGAAGCGCGCACCAGATTCAGGGCCGCGGCGTTCACCTTTTGCCGCTTCTCGCGCATAGAACCGGAGTTATCGACCACAATGCCCATGGCGACGGGAATGTCTTCGTGGCGGAACGAGGTGATGGTCTGCGGGCTCCCGTTCTCGTAAACGTTGAAGTCGCCCTTATCGAGCGTGGTGACAATGCGCTGCTTGTCATCGATGACCGTGGCATGCAGCACCACTTCTTCAACTTCCTTGCGGAAAACAAAGACGCCGCTGTCGGAGGCATCCGGATTCTGAGCAGAGTTCGGGGAAACGTTCGGAGCCGTGTTTGGACCCGCAACTGGGGCCGGAGGCGACTGGCTCGGGGCTCCGCCTTGTGCATAAGAGGTAGCCAGGAACAGCGCCGTCAGAAGGAAGAAAATCGGCAGAGGAACGTTATTCCGTCGGCGCATAGTAGCCCGTCTTGGCATAGACCTTGAGCGGGGGCAATCCTTTTGGCGGTAAGAGCTTGACTCTTATTTTACGCCATTTGCCATCGTGCACTGGATTCTTAGGACGGTATCCGATGACATATTGGTTGCGCAGCTCGATGCCAATTTTGGTGGAAACGTCCGCCAGATCGTTCGGGTTATCTATGGTAAAAGCCCGGCCACCGGTCAGTTCGGTGACATCGCTGAGCAGGGCTGGGCCGAGCCGCTCTTCTTCGGTCGGGAAGTAATGATCGTAGATGCCGATGGCGTAGATGAGAATGTCGGCCTCTTTGACCATGGACCGGATCTCGCCTTCCGTATAGCGGCTGTGATTGTCACCGCCGTCGGAAATGATCAGCAATGCCTTTTTCGGATACTTGGCCTGGCGCATTTTGGTGACGCCGAGGTAAATGGCGTCCAGCAGCGCCGTGCGGCCCCTCGGAACGGTGTACAGCAGCCGCCCCTGAATGTCATCCACCGAACTGGTGAAATCAGCAATTTCCTCCGGCTTATCGGAGAAGGCGATCATGAAGAACTCGTCCTGCGGGTTGGCGGTCTTAAAAAACTCGATGACCGCCTCGCGGGCGCGCTCGATCTTGCTGCTCATGCTGCCGCTCATGTCGAAGATCACGCCGATCGAAACCGGTGCGTCTTCGCTGGAGAAAGTCTTGATCTCCTGTTGATCTTTGCCTTCGAAAAGGTTGAAGTTCGCGCGGTCGAGGCCGGTGACCAGCCGGTTTAAGGGATCGGTGATGGTGACCGGCACCAGGACCATGTCGACCTGTACCTTCATGGGCTTGGTATGGGTTTTGAACGCCGGATCAATGTCGGGTTCTTTTGGAGCTGGAGGCTGAACGCGAGGCTGGATATGGACGTCATCACCCAAATTCTGGGCGAGCAGCGGGAGGGCGCTGCACACAGCAACCACCAGAATTACAGCGAAGGGCAAGCGAGCCGAGAACTGTTTGCCGTACAGCATAGGCCCCACTAAATCCGCGCCTTGGAGGGAGGCAGCCCGCATCCCAAAAGGCGGGCCCAAAAGCTCTACTGACCCGGATAGTAGCACAATCTCGAAAAGGGGTTGTCACCTTTTCGTAAATCATCCCCAGATTTCTGTGCATATTTCTTCTCCTTTCCCTCTTTGGGCCGGGGCTGGACCGTCCCTGCTACAATTCTGCGTTCCCTTTATGGCGGTCATTTCCCCATTTCGAGCTTGGCGCTATAACCCCGAGCGCGTACCAGCCCAGCAGGTTGTGACCCAGCCCTACGACAAAATCACCCCCGCCATGCAGGAAAGCTACTACCAGGCGAGTCCTTATAACCTGGTGCGGATCATTCTCGGGCAACGCCTGCCCGGCGACGGGGATGCCGAAAACGTCTATACCAGGGCGGCGGGGTCCTTTCAGAACTGGCGCCAAACAGGCATTTTGCAGCGAGATCCCGCACCCTCGCTCTACCGCTATTCCCAGACGTTCATGGTTCCGGGAAGTGTTCCTGGAGGCGCTAAGGGAAGCCCGGCACGGGCCGAGCGGCGGGGCTTCATCGGGCTCGGCCGGATCGAGCCGTATCACGCGGGCGTCGTGTTCCGGCACGAGCAAACGCTAGCCAAACCCAAGGCCGACCGCCTCGACCTGCTGCGCGCAACTCGCGCCCACTTCGGTCAGATCTTCATGCTGTACGGCGGAGCGGGCAAGGTGGATGCACTGCTCGATTCGGCGGGAGCCCCAGACATCTCTAGGGACACCGTTCCTGACATCGAAGTCACCGACGAGTACGACGTCGTGCACCGCGTCTGGAAGATCTCTGACCCCTTGGTCATCGCCTCCGTGCACGAGCAAATGCGGGACAAGAAGTTGATCATCGCCGACGGCCATCACCGCTACGAGACTGCCTTGACTTATCGCAACGAGCGGCAAGCCGCGGCCGAAACGGGGTCGGGTCTCCCCGCTCCTTACGACTCGGTAATGATGACCTTCGTCGACATGGATCGGCCGGGTCTGGTGATTCTGCCGACGCACCGGCTCGTTTCCCGTCTGCCGTCGTTTTCAGCAACGCAATTTCGAGGGGATGCCGGGAAATTCTTCAATGTGGAAGATGTCGATGCCGGAATCGACGCGGCGCGCGCCACCGCCATCCTGCAACAGGCCGGGCACGCGGGAACCGCCCTGCTCGCGGTCACCGCCGAGCGCGCATTTCTGCTGCACTCACCGAAAGCCATCGGCAGCCGCGTGTTCGGAAGGCTTTCTCTGCGTCAGCAATCGCTGGACGTCGTGCAATTGCACAAGTGCCTGCTGGAAGGTGTGCTGAAGATCTCGGAGGAAGCCATTCGCGATCAGCAGAACGTTTCCTATTGTCGCGCGGCGGCGGACGCGCTGTCGCAGGTGCAAAGTGGAAAGGCGCAAGTGGGGTTCCTGATGAATCCGGTGCGCATCGAGCAGGTTCGCGATATCGCTTTTGCCGGAGAAGTTCTGCCCCAGAAGTCCACCGATTTCTACCCCAAGTTGCTGAGCGGGCTCACGATTTATGCGCTGGAGTAGCAAAGGGTGGTGGAGGGACGGGCGTCTCGCCCGTCCAGCCGGGCGCGGACGCCCGGCCCTTTACCGGACTTTGACTAACCACATCTCGGCCATCCTGTTGGCCACCGTGACGCTTCTGTCCGCGGCGCCCTCGGCGGACGAAAAGCACATCTCCGTGTTCTCCGCGGTCGCGGTCTACACGCTTCCGGTTCTGGAGCGGGGAGGGAGTGAATACGTCGGCCTGCTCGAACTCCTCGAACCGCTCGGCCGGGTTAGCAGCCTGACGGACGGGCGACATTGGAGGCTGCGCTATAACGCGGTGGATGCCGAGTTTGCTGCGGGAAAGACGCGCGCCAAAATTCATAAGCACGATTTCGATTTCACCGCCCCCTTCCTTATTGAAAACTCGCGCGGATTGGTTCCGCTAAATTCCCTGAGCGCGTTGCTGCCGCGCTTTCTGGGAACGCCAGTTAATTTTCGCGAAAGTGCGCGCCGCTTATTCATCGGCGATGTTGGCATACAAACCAATTTCCGGCTGGACGCAAGCAACCCGCCGCGACTGTTGCTGAATTTCAGCGCTCCCGTAAACCCGACTATCTCCACCGAAGCGGGCAAGCTGCGCATGGTTTTCAAACGGGACCCGGTCGTCTCCCCGGGCAGCCAGTCTATTTCTTTTGATAACCAGATCATCACGCACGCCAACTACTCCGAGAACGACGGCGAGGCAGAACTGGACGTGGCTGCAAAGCAGCCGCTGATGGCAAGCTTCAGCAACGACAGAAAGACAATCGTGATTTCGCCGATCATCGTTTCGGCTGTCCAACAACCACCAGCGACGCCCAGTGGTATTGGACCTGGACGACAGAATCCCGCGCCGGCGGCATCGGCGGGAAACATCGCCGCAGCCGCTCATCGCGTTCTGGCCGTGGTCGATCCCGCGCACGGTGGCGAGGAACGGGGTGCGGCCTTGACCGATACGCTCGCCGAGAAAGACGTCACACTGGGATTTGCGCGGCTGCTGCGGCACGAACTGGAGATTCGCGGATTCGCAGTCACCTTGCTGCGCGACGCCGATACCAGTTCGACCCTGGATCAGCGCGCCGCGGCGGCCAACGTCGCCCGCGCCGGAATCTACATCAGCCTACACGCGGTTTCACAAGGCAGCGGCGCCCGAGTGTATACCGCGCTGCTTCCGGTGGAAGGAACGAGCAACGGAATATTTCATCCGTGGAATGCAGCCCAAGCTCCGGCTTTGCCCGTCAGCCGGGTTGTTTCGGCGGCGATCGTTACGGAGATGCAGAAAAAAGAATTCCCGGGTCGAGCATCATCCGCGTCGCTGCGGCCGTTGAACAACGTGTTCATGCCTGCCGTCGCGGTGGAACTGGCGCCCGGAGCGAACGGTGTCGCCGACTTGACCTCGGCCAACTATCAGCAACGGGCCGCGTCGGCGATTGCCGATGCTGTGGTTTCTGTCCGCGACCGCCTTGGGGTTCAACCATGACGAGTTCAACCATGACGAGTGCAACCACGACGAGTGCAACCACGAAGGTACAACCATGATCCCACGTCATCTTCTTATAGGAGTGGCGGCGCTGCTCGTGCTGGTGGTGGCGATGGGAATCTACCTTCGCCACATGCGGCGACAGGCAGGAGAATTGGAGTCTTCCGCGGCCAACGCGTTGCCCGTCGCTCCCCCAGCCTCCGGTCCGACCGAGACGGTTACTCTGTATGTGGCGGATGACGAGGCCGGCACGCTCCGCGCGCGCTCGGCGCAGATTCCTCTTCCCGGAGGACGCCAGCAGCGGGCGGAGGAGTTGTTGCGCACGCTGCTGCGCATCTACCAGCAACCGGGCGCGGCCCATCCTCTAGCCCCAGCGTCGGATATCCGCAGCATCTTCCTGGTCGATCCGGGAGCAGCCGTCATCGATCTGAATGCCGCCTTCGCCGACCAGCACCGCTCCGGCATTCTCAGCGAGCAGCTCACCGTGAATTCGCTGGTGGAGACGCTGGCCGTCAACGTTCCCGGGATCCAGCGGGTCAACATCCTGGTAGAGGGCAAAACGCGTGACACTCTCGCGGGACACGCAGACCTTACCGAGTCGTTTGATGTGATCACGATTGAGCAGGCGGGCGGTCAGTAAGGCCCAGCGTGACTAAGAACCTTCCTGAGCTTGCCTCGACTCCGCAGATGTATAATCGAATCCCGTTGAGGAAGCCGGCAGGTCGCGCTTCCTCTTCCCGTCGCAACGTGGCTTGAGTCTCTCTGACTTCGCTCGGCTCCATAGGGCCGCCAGTTAGCGACATGACGGCCGATACTTGCGCATTTGTTGGCACTGTTTCTGCAACACTTTTCCACCTCGGAGATTTATTTACCTCGGCTTCACGGCACTGTAACAACCCCCGGCTAGAATCTCGGCAACTAAGAAGCCTCCAGAGTCCTGGTGTTCCGCCCAAGGTGGGCGGCAAACTTTTTGCTCAAGCGAGGAGTCCATATGGAAGAGACAGTGCGGTCAAACCCTCCTGGATCACTGCGTCCACCTGCATCTGTCGTGTTTGCACTTTTTGTGGTGCTCTCCGTTCTCGGCGGCGGCGTCTACGTTTTCTGCTCTTTCTTGAAGTAATTTCCGCGTTCGCGAAACCTAAACTCCTAAGACTGTTAGAATCCCGTCCAATGATCTTTCGCAGCGATAATCGCACTGCTGAGCAGATTCGTCCGGTCAACATCGTTCCCGACTTCATCTCGACCGCGGAGGGGTCGGCGCTGATTGAGATGGGGAACACTCGCGTCATCTGCACCGCATCGGTCGAGGAGGCCGTGCCCGTGTTCTTGCGCAATTCGGGCAAGGGATGGATATCCGGCGAGTACGGGATGCTGCCGCGCGCGACGCTGACCCGCACGGCGCGGGAATCTTCCAAGGGAAAGCAAAGCGGGCGCACGCAAGAGATTCAGCGCCTCATCGGACGCTCGCTGCGCGCGGTTGCCGACTTGAAGCGACTGGGCGAGCGGACCATCTGGATTGATTGCGACGTAATCCAGGCTGACGGAGGCACACGAACGGCTTCGATTACAGGGGCATTCGTCGCGCTGGGATTGGCTCTGCAGCGCCTGGTCGATGCGGGAACGTTGACCGCCGCACCGATCAAGGATTTTGTGGCGGCGATCAGTGTCGGCATCGTGGACGGCGAAATTCTTCTGGATCTTAACTACGAAGAAGACTCGCGCGCCGACGTGGACATGAACTTCGTCATGACCGCGGGCAACAAAATTGTCGAACTGCAGGCCACCGCGGAACACCAGGTGTTCGACGACGATCAACTCGCAAAGATGATGTCGCTCGCCCGGCAGGGCATCCAGTCGCTGATCGCCAAGCAGCAGGCGCTATTGGGAACCCTCGCTCTGCGGCAGTGACTTCGGTCACAACAACGGCGGCACTTTGCTTGGTACCCTCAAAATGTGAGGCGGACATTCTTGGCCGGAGCTTGGCTTGTGCTCGCCGCGCTGTCCGCCCATGGGCAGGCTGCAGCTTCGTTGGTGAGGGGCGTGGTTGAAGATCCTTCTGGGGCGGTCATTGCCGGCGCGCGCGTGGAATTCAGCAGCGGCAATTACCACATTGCGGCGCAGACGAATTCATCTGGACAATTCCAACTCAGCATTCCCGTTACTTCCGGCAAGTTTTCCACCAGAGCTGCGGGATTTCTTCCCATCCAGCTTCCCTGGAATCATGGGCTACAGCTCAAACTCGTCCTGCATCCGCAATTTGAATCGGACTACGCCAGCCAGCACGTTCTGGTCACGGCCACCCGGATTAACACCGCGCTGGAGGATTCTCCCGCCGACAGCGTGACCATCTCGAACGACGATCTGGCCTCGACGGCTCCGCTCGCGCTCGATGATGTGCTGCGCGACGTTCCGGGCTTCACACTGTTTCGCCGTTCCAGCAGCCGCACCGCGAACCCCGGCACGCAGGGAGTCTCCATGCGCGGGGTCGGCGCCAGTGGCGCCAGCCGCGCCCTCGTCCTCGTCGATGACATCCCGCTCAACGACCCCTTTGGCGGATGGGTTTATTGGGACCGCGTCGTCCGTGAATCGATCAGCGACGTCGAAGTGGTTCGCGGCGGCGCCGATGCCAGCCTCTACGGTTCGACCGCCATGGGTGGCGTGATTCAGTTCCGCACGCGCGAGCCCGAGGAGACGGCGGTCTCCGCGGAAAGTTCCTGGGGAAGTGAAAACACGCCTGAGTTATCGCTCTTCGCCGCAACTCGCTTGGGGCCGTGGCAAGGCTCCGCCGCTACCGATCTATTCCGCACCAATGGCTACATCCCGGTGCCCGACTCGCTGAGAGGCACAGTCGATTCGCCCGCCAATTCCAGCCACGAATTGACCACACTCGAACTCGGCCGGCATTTTGGCGACTTCAGCCGCGTTTTCGCTCGCAGCTCCTACTTTAGTGAAGACCGTCACAACGGCACCGTGATCCAGTTGAACAACACGCATTTGGGTGACTTCGTAACCGGCGTGAACTACGAGACGAAGAGCGTAGGAGCGGTTTCAGCGCGCCTCTTCGGCCTCTTCGAATCCTACTATCAGACCTTTTCGGCGGTTGCATCGAACCGCGATTCCGAAACGCTGACCGACCAGCAGTATGTTCCGTCGCAGGCGCTCGGCGGTAGCGTTCAATGGTCACGCGCTGTCGGTCGCATCCAGACGATCGTCGCGGGCTTCGAAATGCGGGAAGTGCATGGACTCAGCAATGACATCGTCAGCGTCGGCGAAAACTCGAGCGGCGGCAGAGAGCGTACAACGCGACTTTTCGGGGAGGATCTTCTTCAGCTAACTCCCCGCCTGATCGCAAATTTATCGCTCGGTTACGATCACTGGAGTGATTTCAATGCCCGGCTCATTCAGATCCGCTCGAACGTCCCGACCTTAACCGCGTATCCTGACCGCACCTCCGACGCCCTTAACCCACGTGCATCCCTCCTCTACCGCATCGGGCATGGCACTTCGCTGACGGCTTCCGGTTATCGTGCCTTCCGCGCGCCAACATTGAACGAACTCTATAGAAATTTTCGCCAAGGCAATACCCTCACCTACGGCAACCCCGCCCTGGTTGCCGAACGACTGACTGGGGTGGAAGCGGGAGTCCGACAAAGCTTGCTTTCCGACCGGCTGAGCTTGCGGACAACATTCTTCTGGAACGACATCACCCATGCCGTCGTGAACGTCACCCTCAGCCAAACGCCTGCGCTGATCACGGCCGAAAAAGAGAACGTCGACCGCACGCTCTCGACCGGTGTCAATCTCGACGGCGAATTCCGCCTCAGCAGTACCCTTCAGTTCGCGGGAGGCTACCAATTCGCACACGCGGTGGTATCGAGTTACACGCCTAATCCTGCTGTCATCAGCCTCAACCCATCGCTCGCGGGCAATTGGATACCCGAAGTCCCGCACCAGCAGTTCACGCTGCAGGCCCGCTACCTTAATCCCAGGATCATGACCGCCACCGTACAAGGAACCTTTGTCGGCCAGCAATTCGACAACAACCTCAATACTTTACTGCTGAAGAAATTCTTTGCCGTCGACCTGTACCTCGGCCGCTCACTCGGTCGCGGTCTGGAAATCTTTGCCGCCGCCGAGAACCTATTCAATCAGCGCTACTACACGAATCTAAACCCCGTACCATCCCTTGGCCCGCCCATTCTCGCCCGCATTGGCCTGCACTATCAGTTCCCGAGGCGTTAGCTTCGGGATCGATGGCCGGGTAATGCCCGCGCCATCCTCCCGCCAGAACACGCCCCTTTGCAAGAAACTGGTGGTGTTCATAGCCGGGGCGTTGGTTTAGAATGTCCTGTCGCTTGCATCCATAGGAGGATTCATGAAGCTCACCCCCGGAAAACTCGCAGGAATGAAGGCTGTCTCGAATGAGCATGGCGTAATCGCCGCTGCCGCCATAGACCAGCGCGGCTCACTGCAGAAGTCTCTTGCCAAGGAAAAAGGTTCGGCGGTTTCTGACGCCATGATGGAAGAATTCAAAATACTGGTGAGCGAAGTCCTGACGCCCCATGCCAGCGCCATCCTGCTCGATCCCGAGTGGGGACTACCCGCCTCAAAACGGCGTGCGAAAAACGCCGGGCTGCTGCTGGCATATGAAAAGACCGGATACGACAAGACCGGCGCGGGACGCCTCGGCGATCTGCTCGATCACTGGTCGGTGCGCCGCCTGAAGGAAGCGGGCGCCGATTGTCTGAAAATTCTGCTGTACTACTCTTCGTCCGATCCCAAGGATGTGAACGACAAAAAGCACGCCTGGGTCGAGCGCATCGGCGACGAGTGCCGCGCCAACGACATCCCTTTCTTCCTCGAGTTTGTAACCTACGAAGAAGGCGCTGACGAGAAAGGACTCGATTACGCCAAAAAGAAACCGCATTTCGTCACCGAGGCCATGCGCGAATTCACCAAACCGCGCTACGGGGTAGACGTGCTCAAAGTCGAGGTGCCCGTGAACATGAAGTTCGTTGAGGGCACGAAATCGTTCACTGGCCAAAAGGCGTATACGAAGAAGGAAGCGATCGATCTATTCCACAAGGCTGCCAGTGTCGTGACCAAGCCATTCATTTATCTGTCGGCTGGGGTCAGCAACGCAGAATTCAGCGAGACGCTCGAGCTCGCCGGGGAATCCGGCGTGAAGTTCAACGGTGTCCTTTGTGGGCGCGCGACCTGGGCAGATGGCGTCCCCATCTACGCAAAGCAGGGCGCCGATGCGTTCCGTAAGTGGCTTGAAACCGAGGGCGTGAAAAATATCAGTAACGTCAATGCCAAACTGAAGGCCGCCACCTCGTGGCACTCGATCTACGAAGTGGAACCTGCGATGGCCCACGTCTAGATGCAACGATGCCCAAGCGCAGAGGCGGGTCTTCGGATCCGCCTTTCTTGTTGCCCAATTGTTAAACTTAAATGCTGACTCGTTGCGACCAATGCCTGACCGCAAAACCGCTCTCATTACCGGCGCCTCGTTCGGCATCGGATTGGAATTTGCCCGCATCTTCGCGCGCGAAGGCTACAACCTGGCTCTTGTCGCCCGCAGCGCGGACAAACTCCGGCAACTCGCATCCGAACTCGAGAAGGCGCATGGCACCCGTTCGCTGATTTTGGCGACCGACCTGACGGAACCGGGAGCTCCCGCGTATGTACTCGATCAAACCACGCGCGCGGACATTAAAGTGGATGTGCTGGTCAACAACGCGGGATTCGGACAGTATGGTATGTTCGCCGAAAATGATCTCGAAGAATGTCTGCGCCAGATCCAACTCAACGTAACGACCCTCACCCACCTGACGCGCCTCTATCTTCCGGCGATGATTTCGCATAAGAGCGGGGGCATCCTGAACGTGGCGTCCGCCGCAGCGTTTCAGCCTGGGCCGCTGATGGCCGTATATTTCGCGACCAAAGCTTACGTCCTGCATTTTTCAGAAGCGCTGGCCAACGAACTCGACGGATCCGGAGTCACCGTAACCTGCCTATGCCCAGGCGCCACGACCACGGAATTCCACAAGCGGGCGAATGCAACCGGCATGCGTTTCCTGAAGTTTGGTTCGATGGATGCGCATACTGTTGCTGAAGATGGCTATCGCGCGCTAATGGCTGGAAAACCCGTGGCGATTTCAGGATTCAAGAATTGGCTGCTGGTGCAATCGGTAAGGTTCTCTCCACGAAGCCTGGTCACGGCGATCGCCAGGAAGACGCAGGAAGAATAATCGGCGAAACGGGCGTGTCCGCAGTCGGCCGAGGTGCCGCGTCTCTACGGGAGTTCCCTGACAGACTGTAGCGAAACTCCAGCACCAAAAACCAGCGCCTAAAGGCGTTTCACGAACACGGCGCTTACGGCACGCCTGAAGGCGTGCCCTGATACGGATCAGATTTTTCCCACGGGCTGCTGAGATGTCTTGCGGCCTTCCAACGCGGCCTGCACTCGGCTATGTTTCCGGCTATACGTGAAATACACCACCATCCCGATAACCAGCCAGATAATCAGTCGTGCCCAGTTGATCCAGCCGAGTTTGTACATCATGTAGCCGTTGAAAAGAATGCCCATAACTGGCACAAACGGCACCCAGGGCGTCCGGAAGGGTCGAGGTTGACCAGGGTTCGTGTAGCGCAAGGCCATGATGGCGATGCAAACAATGACAAACGCCAGCAGCGTCCCGATGTTCACCATTTTTCCGATGTCGTCGATCGGCGTCAAACTGCCCACGATTGCCGCCAGCAGTCCCACGAGCATGGTGTTCTTCCAGGGCGTCCGGAAGCGCGGGTGAATGTCAGCAAAGAATTTCTTGGGTAAAAGCCCGTCATTGGCCATTGAATACAACACGCGGGTCTGTCCCAACAGCATGACGAGCATCACGCTGGTGAGACCGGCGAGCGCTCCGAGCGTAATGATGTTGGATGCACCGCTAAGCCCTCTGTCCAAAAAAGCGCGGGCGATGGGCGCTTCGATGTTGACTTCTCTCCATGGCACCATGCCGGTCAGAACCGCCGCCACCGCGATATACAGCACGGTGCAGACCAGCAGCGAAGCAATGATGCCGATGGGAAGATCGCGCTGCGGATTCTTCGCTTCTTGAGCGGTCGTAGAAACGGCATCGAACCCGATATAGGCGAAGAAGATGTAGGCTGCTCCGGCCCCGATTCCAGAGAACCCATAGGGCGCGAAAGTCGCCCAATCCGATCCCCAGTTGACGGCGCTGATATAGCGAATTCCCAGCCCGATCACAAAAAGGACAACTCCAACCTTGATGGTAACGATAGTCGCGTTGAAGCGGGCGCTCTCCTTGATGCCAATCACCAGGATCGCCGTAATCACCAGAGCGATTACGAAGGCCGGTACGTTGACTCCGATTTCATATCCGAACAGATGGGGCGCATTCAGCAGATCGTGACCTTTCTGCAACAACTCTGGCGATTGCGCTCCCATGACCTCCGTCACTTTATTAAGGAAAGCCTGCGTGCCAGGCACCAGCGTGGAATCGGAGGCCAGCGCCATCTGGCGAGCGACAATCTTCTGCGCTTGGCTGAGCCCAGTCCAGTGGTCGTACGCCAGCCACAACGGCATCTTGATGTGGAAGATATTGAGCAGTTCGATGAAGTGATTGGACCAGCCGGACGATACCGTACTCGCGCCCATGGCATATTCGAGCGTGAGGTCCCAGCCGATGATCCAGGCAATGATTTCGCCCAGCGTAGCGTAGGCATAGGTATAAGCGCTGCCCGCCAATGGGATCATCGCTGCAAACTCCGCGTAGCACAGCGCCGCGAAAGTGCAACCCAAACCGGAGAGCACAAAGGAAAGCATCAGCCCCGGCCCGGCATAGTGCGCGCCCAATCCCGAAAGCACGAAGATTCCGGCTCCGATCACCGCACCAACGCCCAGCGCCGTCAACTGGAAAACGCCCAGCGTGCGCTTCAAACTATGCGTGCCAGTCTCTCGCGCCTCCTCCATCAGCAACTCAAGCGGCTTTTTCGCAAAGAAGTCAGTCATCAGTAGCGCATCTCCTGTAGTAGCGTATCTCCTGTGAGTTTAAACTGAAGTCGTCTGGGCTCGCGGCCGCCAGATGTAGTACACCGGGATGCCGAGCAGCACAATGAAAAGTCCCGGCCAAGTGTATTGCGGTTTGTAGCGTAACAGCACAATGTCAATAAACAAAGCCATCACGATATAGATCGCGGGCAAAATCGGGTATCCGATGGCTTTGTACGGACGCTCAGCTTCGGGATGAGTGCGGCGCAGAACGAAAAGTCCAAAGATGGTGAGCACGTAGAACACCAGCACCGCAAAAATAATGTAGTCCAAAAGCTGGCCGTAACTACCGGAGATGCAGAGGACGCACGTCCACACCATCTGCACCATCAGCGAAATCGCGGGTGTCTTGTAGCCGGGATGCAGCCGGGCAACGCTGCGAAAAAACAGACCGTCCTTGGCCATGGCGTAGTAGACGCGGGCTCCGGAGAGAATCAAGCCATTGCAGCAGCCGAAGGCGGAAATCATGATAGCGACGGCCATCAGCGCTCCGCCAGCCGAACCAAACATCTGGCTCATGACCGCTGTCGCAACACGATCCTCGCGAGCATACTGGATGCCGCGCTCCAGCAACGTCGTTCCGGTCGGGCTGCCCACCAGCGGCAGCGCGCTCAGATAAATAAAGTTGCACGCGATGTAGAGCGCGATCACTACGCCGGTGCCCAGCGCCAGCGATAACGGAAGATTCCGGCTGGGATTTTTCACTTCCCCGGCGGTAAACGTAACGTTGTTCCAGGCATCGGCGGAGAACAGCGACCCGACCTGCGCAATCGCCAGCACGGTGAGCGTCGAGACCAGCACACCGCCACCAACGTCGTGCAAAGTGCCCAGGCCAGAATTATTCCAGAAGTTCGCGCCGAAATTGGCGGCCACCGCCTGCGCGTTCCGGCCAAGAAAGATTCCGAAGAGGACCAGGCCGAGCAGCGCCGAAACCTTCGCGGTGGTGAAGATGTTCTGGATAAAAGCGCCCGTCTTCACGCCGAAAATATTGATGATCGAGAGCGCAATCACTACCAGGATGGCGGTGAGGTTCTGCGTGTTCAGTCCAACATCCATGCCGCCGAGCATCATGGGGCCGACGGCAAACTTCGGAACCTTCCACAGGTGGACGATCCAATGACTGGAGGAGACCGCCGGCCAGAAGATCCCTAGAAATTTGCCGAAGGCTACGCCCACAGCGGCGATCGTGCCTGTCTGAATCACGAGAAACAGCGTCCAGCCGTAGAGAAAACCCCAAAGCGGTCCGAGCGATTCGCGCAGATAAACGTATTGCCCGCCGGCCCGCGGCATCATCGCCGCCAGTTCGCCGTAAGTGAGTGCGCCGACAATAGTCAGAAAGCCGGTGATGAGCCAGGCGCCAATGAGCAGCGCCGGAGAGGTGACCTCGCGAGAAATTTCTGCGGACACTATGAAGATGCCCGAGCCGATCATCGAGCCCATTACCAGCATGGTCGCGCTGGTCAGGCCGAGGGCTTTGACTAGATCTTTATCCTGATGGGTGTGCCGCTCCCAATCGCTGACGGGCGAAATCGGAGCCGGGGTTTGAATGTTCGTGCTCACGAACCTCCTGACTGATCGTGATGCATAGGTTCAAAGATACAGTATCGGATCGAACAATCTACGAATTCGACCAAGATTGAGGGCACGTCCGGCCGCTGCGCACCAATTTAGGCTGCGCGACCTTCACGTTTGGGTTCCCGACCGGTCAAATAGCAGACCGCCGCAAACAAGCAACAACGCAGCTGCGCCGATCATTTCGTTGCCTATAAAGAATCCCATCATGCTAGCGCCAACTCCCGCCTCAAGCAGCACGGCCAGGCCGCAGAGCAGAACGAGCGTCTTGCGCAATCTCGTTTCTGTGACGCCAGCCAGTAGCGCGACAATCGCAGTTACGAGCCAGTGCCACCCGAGCGACAGAAAAACGACTCGGAAGGCTGCTTGAAGGCCACGATTCAAATTCGATATGGTCAACGCGGGGAAAACGTTGCTGTAACCAGCGAAGCAATGAAGCGCAGCGCTTGCGAAGAGCACCACACCTCCTAAGATCACGAAAACGCGTGCAGCTTTGTTGCGGCGGTTCATCGAAACCTTCCAAGTGCCATAGTGTTAAATCTTTCCTCCCCACCTCGCTCGCACTGTGCATGTCTTCTGCTTCGAGCGGACGTACGAGGAATTCCGGCCGCGAACGATCTGGAATAAGTTATCTGTCATGAATTGTCATCCCGTGCGCAGCGAAGGACCTGCGGTTCGCTGCAAGATGCAGATCCCTCGCTTCGCTCGGGATGACAAAATTTAACGAATTACACTTTACCCCAGAACCCGCAAATATTCTTCTGCCGATTTGCGGGGATCGCGCAGTAAGCCGGAGATCACGGCGACGGCATCGGCGCCGGCTTCGATGACGGAACGGGCGTTGGCGCGGGTTATGCCACCAATCGCTACCAAGGGCTTCCCCGTCAGTTCCCTTGCCCGACGAACCCCTGGGAGTCCAACGAGGGGATCGGGATTGACCTTACTGCCGGTCGCAAAGACGGGACCGATGGCCAGGTAGTCGGCTGATGTTTTATCCGCGTCTGCAAGCTGCTCCGGACTGTGCGTTGATACTCCCAGCCAGCGAGCAGGCCCAATAATGCGCCGGGCGGACTCCGCCAACAGGTCATCCTGCCCAACATGCAGGCCGTCATACTGCGCCGCCAGGCAGAGGTCGCCGCGGTCGTTCATGATGAGTTTGACCGTCGCTCCCAGCCGCGCCCTGAGCTCACGAGCTTCGTCGAGCATGCGCCGGGCGTTGCCGCTTTTGTTGCGATACTGCAGGAGCGTACAGCCGGCAGCCGCGAGTTCCTCGGCAGCCGCAAACATTGCGGCCGCGTCGGCAAAACACGCAGCGTCGAGAATCGGGTAAAGTCGCGGTAGTTGCAACATGGTTTCGACTGTAGAGACGCGGCTTGCCGCGTCTCAGCCCGGCTACAAACTCGCGTGCGCAGCGACCCTCAGCGGCTAAAGCCGTTCCCCAAAAAGCCGGTGATCGCAGTGCTGAAGCACTGCGCCACCCAAAACCAGCGGTGGTCAGCCTTCTTTCTTAGCCAGGAATCTCTCGATAAACCCCGTATCGAAATCGCCCGCGCGGAAGTCCGGGTCAGCCAGAATGCGCCGGTGCAGCGGAATCGTCGTGTAGATACCTTCGACGATAAACATTCCCAGGGCGCGGCTCATGCGCGAGAGGGCTTCGCCGCGGTCTTTACCTCGCACCACGAGCTTCGCAATCAGCGAATCATAGTATGGAGGAATCGTGCCTTCGGCGTAAGCGGCAGTATCGATGCGCACGCCCGTCCCTCCTGGAGGATTAAACGTCGTGATCTTACCCGCCGACGGCGTGAACTTCTCCGGATGCTCAGCATTGATGCGGCATTCGATCGCGTGTCCGCGGTGCACGATAGGGCCCTGCAACACATCGGCCAGCTTCCCGCCCGCAGCGATCATAATCTGACTCTTCACCAGGTCCACGTCTGTAACCATTTCTGTGACCGGATGCTCCACTTGGATGCGCGTGTTCATCTCGATGAAGTAAAGCCGCCGCTCCTGGTCCATGAGAAATTCGATGGTGCCGGCATTGTGGTAGCCAATCTGGCTGAGCGTTTTGCCGATGATGTCCCCGATTTCCTTCCGCAGCTCGGGCGTCATCTTTACGGACGGCGACTCTTCGATCAGCTTCTGATGGCGCCGCTGAATCGAGCACTCGCGTTCCCCCAGACTGACGACGCTGCCGTGCTCGTCGCCCAGCACCTGGAATTCGATGTGCCGCGGGTGCTCGACATAGCGTTCCAGATAAAGGTCGCCGTTGCCGAAGGCAGCCGAGGCCTCCGACTGCGCCTGCAGGTACAGCCCCGGCAATTCATCTGCATTACGCACAATGCGCATGCCGCGCCCGCCGCCACCAGCCGTCGCCTTGACGATGACCGGGAAACCGATTTGCCGCGCCCATTCGTTCGCTTCTTCAGCAGAAGCGACCACGCCGTCCGAGCCGGGAACGATCGGCACGCCGTGCTGTTTCATGGCGGCGCGAGCTTTTTCTTTTTCGCCCATGAGCCGGATGACATCGGGAGTGGGCCCGATGAACTTGATATGACAGGCCTCGCAGACTTCCGCAAAGTTGGCGTTTTCCGAAAGCAGGCCATACCCGGGATGGATCGCATCCACGTTCGCGATTTCAGCCGCGCTGATCACCGCGGGCACGTTGAGATAACTCTGCGCCAGCTGCGGCGGCCCAATGCAAATCGCTTCGTCGGCAAAGCGCACATGAAGCGAATTCCGGTCCGCCTCGCTGTAGATCGCGACCGAGCGGATGCCCAGTTCCTTGCATGCGCAAATGACGCGCAGCGCAATCTCGCCGCGATTCGCTACCAGAATTTTCTTGAACATGCTCTGCCTAGGACGATCCTACTTAGAATGGTCCTGCGTGGGATGATCTGCCTGCGGGTGCGGGCGCTAGTCGAGTTAACATCCATCATTTTGCCGGCCGGACGGCGAACAGTTCCTGGCCGTACTCGATGGGCTGGCCGTTGGCGACGAGCTTCTTGACCAATTCTCCCGCCACGTCGCATTCGATTTCGTTCAACAGCTTCATCGCTTCAACAATGCACAATACCTGACCCACCTCCAAGGCATCGCCAACCTTAACAAAAGGCGGGGACCCGGGCGAAGGCGATTCGTAGAACGTACCCACGATCGGCGACTTCACAATGTGCAAGATCTCTTCCGGTTCAGGCGCACCGGTATTCGCTGCCAGATCAACCCGGCCGGGCACGGGAGCCGAAACCGAAGCCGGGATCGGCGGAGTTGTGGGATGAACCGCGATATAACGCGTGTCTGGCAACGCCGTAGGCAACGGTTCGGCGACGCGCTTGATCTTCACCTTGACATCGCCGCGCTCCAATTCAAACTCGGCAATATCCTTTTCGATTAAGAACTCGATGAGTTCTTTCAGCTCTTTTTGATTCATGAATAAGGACGGGTTCCGCTTTGGTCTCGTATCACGTGTGGCGGCGGGGCTTTGCCCCGCCAGGACGGGGCAAAGCCCCGTCCCCACGCAAGCAGTTGCTAAATGATAACCAGTTCTTTATCCGTTGGAGTCAGCACTTCGCAGCCCGAAGATGTCACCACCGCCACGTCTTCGATCCGCACACCCCACTTGCCGGGAACGTACACGCCAGGCTCGATCGTAATGACCATTCCCGGTTCCAGCTTCTGGGTTTGCCCAGCTGCCAGCCTGGGTGCCTCGTGTATCTCCAATCCTAAACCATGCCCGGTCGAATGAGTGAAGTACCGGGCCAGTTTCCCCTTGCACAGCACACGACGCGCGGCGCCATCCACTTCGACGGCAAGTACGCCCGGACGAACCGCCGCGATGGCGGCCTGCTGCGCTTCCAGCACAGCCTCATACAGCCGTCGACCCTCAGCCGAAGGCCGTCCGACATGGACAGTTCGCGTGCGATCCGAACAATAACCGGCGAGTATAACACCAAAATCACAGACCACGAACCCGCGCCGGGGAATGCGTGCGCTAGACGCCCGGCCATGCACAATTGCCGAGCGAGTTCCGGATGCAAGGATCGTCGGAAAGGACATGCCTTCGGCTCCGGCGCAACGCGCTTCATATTCCATAGCGGCGGCGACTTCGACCTCACTCACGCCCGGTCGAATTTTCTCGCGTGCGATCCGGAAAAGACCGGCGCCGAGTTCAACCGCCCGCCGGATGCGCAGGATCTCGGCAGCGTCCTTCACCATGCGGGCACGCTCGACCAGCGGTGGCGCGGAACGCAGGCGTACTTTCACCCGCCCTTTCAGCACAGCCGCTACCCGGTCGCGCATCCCGGCGGTGATCGACTCCGCTTCGATGCCCACTGATTCTGGCGTCAACGATGCCCGCCTCGAACTTCTTGGCCGCGCGGCCAGCCACTCCGCAGCCGCAACCACCGGAGACTTGCGGGCGATCGCAATGTTCAAATTATTGACGTTCGCGCCCTTCACCTCCTCCTTCGCCTGTGTACTGTAGCGACCGTCAGTGAAGAGGATGCAACCACGCTCCGCGACTATCAAAGCCGCTGCACTACCGGTAAAGCCGCAGAGATAGCGAACGTTGGGAAGGTGCGTAATCAGCAGGGAGTCAAGCTGGTGACCCGAGAGCGAGACTTGAAGGCGACTCAGGCGGCCAGCGTGATCCATAGGGGGAGTGTAGCAAGACGGCGCTGCGAGCGACGAGCGACGAGTTCATGGCTTCAGTTCGCAGCCCGTAGCTCGGCGCAAAAGCGAAGCCGCCGGACTCTCGGCAGGTTTTCCGAGAAGGCCGGCGGCGTGGGCTGTCCTAACTTCGCGCTTATGTCTGAACTTTATGTTTGAACAATGCGCGGAGTGATGAAGAAAATCAGCTCCTGGCTTGAAGTCTGCACCGTGCGGTGCTTGAAGAGGTTGCCCAGGTACGGGATGTCTCCAAGCAAAGGCACTTGCGAGATGCTGAGCGAGTTATTGGTCTGGATCACGCCTCCAATCACGACCGTGCCGCCGTCGGTCACCAGGACTTGCGTGGTCGCCTGCTGCGTGATCAGGGCTGGGTTGTCGCCATTGCTTGAGCTTGCGCGGCTATAGTCGGGTATCGTGTTCTCCACATCCACATTCAGGAAAATGGTTCCTTCCGATGTGATCTGCGGAGTTACCGTCAGCCGCAGGAAAGCACTCACGTAGGTAGTGGTCGGCGGACCATTCAACTGGGACTGGGTCACGATCGGTATTTGCGTGCCCTGTTTCACCACCGCCTGAATGTTGTTCTGCGTGACCACGCGCGGACGGGAAAGAATTTTCAGCAACCCGCGCGACTCGGCTGCCGTGAGGATAGCGTCGAGCCGCATGTTGTTGGTCGCGTTGATAAGTTGCAGGCCGCTGGTTGGCCCGGCTGCGCCCAGGTTCGAAAATAACGGAATCGCACCGCCGGCACTGTAGTACAGCGGATTGGTTATGTTTGAAATGGGCGAAGTGGTTCCAACGGCTGGCGCGCCGCCCGCGGAGGTTGTGCCGTTGCCCCAGGCAAATCCCAGTTGCACGCCGATGTCGCGAGCGAAGCTGCGGGTGGCAGCCACCACGCGGGCTTCAATTTCGACTTCCTGCGTCTTGCGGTCCATCTGCTGGATGATGCGGTCAATATGCGGTATGACCGCCGGAATGTCGGAAACGATCAGCGAATTGGTGCGTTCGTCGGCCACCACATCGCCACGCTGACTCAGGAATTTCTTGATCGGCAGTAATACGTCCTTGGCATGGGCGTAGCTGAGGAAGCGGGTGATGCTGACTTTATCGACTGCAAGCGCCTCGGCATCGATTTGGGCGCGCCGATTCTCAGCTTCCTTCCTCAACGTATCAATGGTAGCGATGCGCAGCACGTTGCCGTCCAGTTGGCGCGACAGGTTGTTGTTCTTGAGCACGATGTCCAGCGCCTGGTCCCACGGCACATCATCGAGCACAATCGTCAGGTTGCCGTGGACTTGGGGATCGAGCACGACGTTCAGACCGCTGATCTCGTGGATCAGGCGGAAGAAATCCTTCAGATCCACATCCTTAAGATTGACCGAGATCGGCTCGCCGGTGTACTTCGATCCGCTCGCCGCTGGCTTCTGTTCCAACTGCACCTTCTGTTCGGCGGCCAGATTCACAGCGGGCTGGATGGCCGGGTTGCCGGAAGCTTGCCCGAGGGCGGCGTTGGCACTAGTGGCGACCAGTTCCGAAGACGTCTTGTCGGCAAAGCGACTGGCTGCCTCCTGGGCCTTCGCGGCCGGCTCAGCGGTCTGGTCGTCCTTCTTGACCGAATACTTCGGTTCGACGAAGGCAAAGTCCTGCGGTTTCCCGGGGTTTTCTGCCGAAGCCGGGGCCGGCGTGACCGTGGTTGTCGCAACCATGGTCGTCGCCGCCGAAGTTATCGGAACCGAAGCGTCCGGAGCCGAAGCCGGCACCAGTTTCGGCGCAAAGCTCGCGGCTACTGATTTCGCGGCCAACGATTTCGCGGCCGGCGCGAGCGCGCGATGAGCCAGTACCGCGTCGTGGATCTCGAGAATGAAGGTGCCGTCCGGGCCCGTCACCATTTCATGCGGGCAACTGGCGGCAAGATCGACCACGACGCGCGTGCTGGGCGGAGTTTGCCTGTCCGTCCCCACGCGGACCCCTTTCACGCCGTCTTGGCCAACGCTGATGAGGTTCTGCGCCGTGGCCATCACGGTGTTGGGAAAGTCGACGACGATGCGTGCCGGAGAATCAAGCGTCGACACTTTGGGCGTCAGTGTGCCCTTCGCCCGAAACTCGACCCGCAATCCGTCATGGCTGTGCGTGACCTCAAGCCTCTGCAATCGAGCGCTCGCGGCCACCTCCTTGCCCGTCATGTCAGCCGCGCCTGCGACCACAACCATCGCCAGCAGCGGAACCAAGAGACCCAGCAGTTGCTTTCGCATTTCCCTATCTCCCCATACGAGGCGCTTTCGCCTCCATGTGCTTCCTCGAAATCTATTGTCTCCAGGCCTACACTGCCGGAGCCGTAATCTTCTTCACCACTTCCCGCGTAAAGGTCTTGCCCAAACGGTCCTGCAATGTTTCCTGGAAAACGATGGAGTCGCCCGTAATTCTCACCACGTAACCGTTAAACACCGGGTCGTTTTCCCGTAGAAAGTAAGCTTTGTTCAAACTGTTACTAACCACGGCGATGAACCCACTTTCGCCATGCACCACACCACGCAGGCTGATGGTTCCGATTTCCAGGCACTTCTTGCCGGTGCTGCAGCCCGGACCGCCCGCGTGGCTCACCACCGGACTGATGAAAGGATCCCGCCGGCCATTCGCGTTGTACTTGGCTTCCGGCGACACCTGCTGCTCACTCCCGTTCTCGCCTTCTCCGCTTCCCGCCGGACTGTTGCCGGCTAAGGTAGCGGCCCCTGCCAGATTGCTTTGGGGGACCACGACGGCTGGCTTCGGTTGCGCGTGGCGCCGGGCTGCGACTGCCGGAACCCGTTTCTCCCCACCCGTGGTCTTCGCTCTCGCCGAGCTCGCACCCGCCTGGGATGCAGATGGGGACGACTTCACCGGCGCAACTGCGACTCCGCTTGATTTGGCCGCAGCGTGCGAGGCGCCCACCCCGGCTGGAGTTCCCTGGTGAACAGCTGGTTGTTTAATCCCCAGAGCCTGGTTCGAGGCGGCTGTGGCGTTGTTACTCACCGCGTTCATCGTGTTGCGCGTGTTCTGGATAACGCTGGGACTCTGGGCCAAGGCCAAGCCCCCGGCCAGTGCGCAACCGAGAATTGTCGCCGTTGCTGTTAATGCTGGCTTCATCGCGTCCCTCCTATTTCTTCACCGGTGGTCCCGGCTTGCTGGCCGGCGACGCCGGATCCAGGTCATGACTGAAATACGTGGTGGTCAGGCAGGTCGCCACCACACTCTCGCTGGGCGCATACTGATAGCTATGCTTCACCTTCGCGGCGCCTGGAGCGCGCGTCGAAGCCACCATCAGGCTCGATACGTTTACGATGCGCTCCACTTTTCCCAGCCGGTCGAAGAACCCCAGCATCGAGTAGTACGGACCGTCAAACTCCACTTCGAACGGCACTTCCGTGTAGAAGTCTTTGGTGACGTACGGACGGGCAGTGTAGCGGCGGATTTCCACTCCCGCTTTGCGCGCTTCTCCGCTCACCATGCGCATGAAATTGTCCACTTCTTTTTCATCGGGCACGATGCGCCGCTCGATTTCGAGCTGCTGCTTCAAGCTGGCCAGCTGGCGCTCGATGTCGGCCAGTTTCGGCCGGTAGGCTTCGAGTTCCGCGTTCTCTCGCAGTTTGGCCTGCAGCTTGATCTGCGCCGCCGCATTCTGATCGCGCTGCGTCTTATAGACCGTGTAGTAAAGGCCGCCCGTGGCGACCACTGCCACCAGGATCAGCACTCCCAGCAATTTCACACCTGTTAATTCGCCAAGATTCATAGTCGGTTCCGCCTTTACGACTTCGCCTTTTCGCAGGTCAGCGTGAACTGGAACGCCTGCATGTCCTTGACTCCATCGTCCTGATAGCTTTCCTTGATCTCGATGTTTTTGAAGAAACCCGTCTTCTGCAAGTTCGAAATCAGGTTAGCCACGGCATCGCTGCTCAGCGCCGTGCCGTCGATGGCCACGCTCGCGCCCTGGTCCTGCATGCTGTTCAACCACACCGCTTCGGTGTTATTGACCGTATCGCCGATCATGGACAGCAGGCTGACCGGCCCGGTTTGGTTGTCGCGCAGCTGGTCGATTACATCCACCCGCCGCTTATAAGCCTCGGCTTGCTTCTGCCGCTCCATGTACCGCACCTTGATGTCGGCCAGTTCGCGGTTCTTCTGCTCCGCCACCCGGGTTTGCACATCGATCGATTTCTTTTCCCGGTCGAGCTGGTACCAGTACCCGAAATTGAGGGCGCCAGCAATCAGCAGCACGGCAGCCACCTGGACCAGTGGCCCGCCCAAATTGCCCAGCTCGAAGCTCGGCATGCTGACGGCAACGTTTTTCTTGCCTTTCGGTTTCGGAGAACCCAGCAGGTTGATTCGGATCATAGCTTTTCAAAGCTCCTCAGGGCCAAACCCACGGCCACTGCCAACTGGCCGGCGTTCTGTTCGACCAGTTCCGCCCCGGCGCCTTCCACCGGAGCCAACACTTTCTGAAACGGGTTGAACAACTCGACCGGCATCGAGAACTCCTGGCGCAGCGCTTCCACCAGGCCCAAAACCTTGGCCGAACCGCCGGCCAAGTAAATCTTCTCGATGTGCTCGCCCGCGGCGCTGGCGCGGAAGAAGTCGAAGGTCTTCTGAATTTCCAGCACGATAATTTCCGTAACCTGCTGCAGGATCGGCGTCTTCGCGTCATCGTGCACCGTGCCCACCTTGCGCCCCAGCTTGAGCGATTCCGCGTCATCGAAGCTGAGATCCAGTTCCTTCTGCAGCGAATCGGTGTACTGATGGCCGCCCACCGAAACGTCGCGCGGGAACAGCGGCGTCGTGCCCTTGACGATGTTGATGTTCATCACGCTCGCACCCAGGTTGAGCAGCGCAACCACCTGCGTGGGCGGAGGCTCGTAATTGAACTCGTAGCAGTTCTGCAGGGCCAGGGCATCGATGTCCACAATAGCCGGAGTCTTGCCCGCCATCGAGAGTACGTTGGTGTAGTTCAGAATCTTGTCTTTCTTCACCGCCACCAGCAGCACGTCCATCTGCGGGCTGCCCGCGTCTTCGGAAAGAATCTGGTAGTCGAGGTTCACATCCGCCAGGTCGAACGGGATGTGCTGTGCCGCTTCCTTCTGGATGGTGTCGGCCAGTTCCTGATCGCTCATCGAGGGCAGCGAAATCTTTTTCACGATCACCGAGTGTCCGCTCACCGCCGTGGCTACCGCCTTCGACTTGATCTGGGTGTCGGTGAACAGCTTGGCGATGGCGCTCGAAACCGTGCCCGAGTCCACGATCATCGAATCGACCACAATGTCGGGGGCGATCGGCTCCAGGCCGAGGTGCGCCACTTCGATTCCAGTGCGTGTCTTCCTGAGCTCGACGGCCTTGATGCTCGAAGAGCCCACATCCAGACCCACTATCGTTTTCGATCCCATTCCAAACATGTGCCCGCCCTCTTTTACTAAGTTCGTGTACCGATTTCGCTTACGGAGTTCCGGCAGCTTTTACCGCTGCCTTGATTTTCCTTTTGCCCCGCGGTTCCGTCTCCATCGACTTCTCGTCCATCCACTCATCGAGCTTCGATTTCTTGAAGCGCCAGCGATTGCCCAACTTGAACGCCGGAATTTTCTGCTCGTTCACGTACTTGTAAAGCGTGTCCGGACTCACTCCCAGATACTGCGAAGCTTGGCGAATGTTCATCACTTCTCGCGAGTCGGCCATTGCCTTTCCCCTCTCCCGCATAATCCCGCTCTCAGCCCCGCCTCTTCGTCCCGGCAACGCTGAGGTAAATTGGGAGAACCAAATCCTCGATCCAAACGCGTTCGAGTGTATTTTGGTGTCCCGAGCATATCTCAACCGGAAGCGATGGCCTCTTCACGTGAATCTCCCAGTTTTGTTGGGTTTTATAGGGTTTTTCTGGAATTCAGGAAAAGCGGACTTACAGTTCTTGTCTACCCATTGAGTACATAGGTTTGTATACCACTACAGGTAGTAGCGTCCACACAACTAAAGCACCGGTCACCCGAGTTGGAGTAACCAAGGTACTAGAGACGGTACGGAAGTACCGGCACGGGTGCGCAAACCGCTGAAAATGCGGCGACTCCCCGCTCCGTTCCAACGCGAAAATCGGTTTGCCTTCGACCCCGCTCGATTGCAGAATTGGGCGTTTAACAGCCAACAAGCATCTTTCATGCACTCCCGTGTTCTGTGACCAGGATTCGATAGACGGGTTATCAGTCTGACACAAAGAGCTTCCTGATTGCGGGGACGGGAAGACTGGATTTTTTAACCAGGGCCATCAGTTCAATGCCAAGCTGGCGCATTTCATCAGGCGCCTGGGAACAGTGCCAGCCAGCGCCGACTGCTGCGAATTTAGTGGAAAGCAAGCGCCGCAGAGCGGCGACCAAAACAAAGCGCGGGATGATCCTAACCAGGTTTGCGCTCGACGGGATTATTTTGAACCCAGTTGCGCGAAGTACATCGAGTGTCTCGCGCAGGGCATCGACAAGCAGTCTGAGATCGTCTGTCGATCGGGCCAGGGCATAGTTATCGCAGCCGTGTTTAATTAGAAGATGCGCAACGGGAGCGACGAGCGCTGCATGGGTTGCAAGGTGGTCTGAAATATCAGTTGATGTCTTAGACTTCAAACCTGCCTGGCATAAAATGCCCACCAGTCGCGTCAACCGCGGCGTTATCCTGCCGTCGATCTCCCCAAAGGGCGTGGCAATCCCGGCAACGCCGCTGATCGCGCGGATGACGCTTCCATCCCGTTTTCCCGCGCCGAACACAAAGCCCAGCATGACCCGCTCCTTACCCAGTGCAGCGGTAAATTCATCGGGGCCGGATGGATTGTTGACCATAAAGACGACATTGGGAGACCGGTTGAGGGCCAAGACTGGTAAGAGGTCTGGTACCTGATTTTTTCGGATGACCACGAGGATGTAGTCGTAAGAATCTTCCGGATCGAGGCGCTTGCTGACCGGAACCTCCGTATGGCTGCGTGTATTTTTGAAAGGATCCTCGATGACGACGCCGCCATCTCGTATCTCTTCATAACGCTTGCCGCGGGCGAGGATGGTCACATCGAACCCCGCGGTATAGAGGCCTACGGCACAAATCGAGCCGTTCACGCCGGCCCCTATCACAAGCATTCTTGCTTTATCCGTAGCCATCTCGAATCTCCTTGAACCATAATGTGCCGTCTGTCGAGCCTCTCGCCGTGCTCCGGATCACACCGCACGACGTGAGCCCCGTCACTTTTCGTTCGGACAAATTCTTGTAGCCTGATCTGTCTTCCGATTCGCAAGTTTAAGGAGCACTCATGAAATTGCTCGTAATTGGTTCCGGCATGATGGGTTCAGCGGCGGCCTACGATATGGCCCGCCAGGACCACGTCGACTCCGTTACTCTCGCCGACAACGACCTCAAGCGCGCCAAAGACGTCGCTGCCCGCGTCAACCGCATCACCGACGGCAAGAAAGTCCGTGCCGTCGCTCTCGACGCCTCTAAAGAAAAAGAAGCCGCTCGCCTGATGAAAGGTCACGATGGCACGCTCTCCGCGGTTCCCTACCGCCTGAATCTCGGACTGGCTAAAGCCGCCATCAGCGCTGGATGCCATTTCGCCGACCTCGGCGGCAACAACACAGTTGTCCGCCAGGAACTGGCGCTCGCCCGGCACGCCGTGAAACGCGGCATTGGCATCGCTCCCGATTGCGGGCTCTCTCCGGGCATGGCCTCGATTCTCGGCGGAGAGCTGGTTCGTCGCCTCGACGGACGCGCCGACGCACTGAAACTCTACGTCGGAGGCCTGCCCGAGCGACCCATGCCTCCGTTTAACTATCAGCTCGTGTTTTCCGTCGAAGGACTCATCAACGAATACGTAGAACCAGCCCGCATCCTGCGCAAAGGCAAACTGGTCACCATCGAGCCGCTCACCGAACCTGAACCATTCCACCTGGACGGCTTCGCCCCGCTCGTGGCTTTTCAAACCTCCGGCGGAACTTCCACCTTGCCCGAGACGTTCGAAGGCAAAGTCGGCGAGTGCTTTGAGAAAACCCTGCGCTATCCCGGCCATTATGATCTGCTCTGCGAGTTGAAGGAGCTGGGCCTGTTCTCAAACGACAAAATGCGAGTCGGCAACGTGGAAGTGGCGCCACGCGCGCTCCTGTCAAAAGTGTTCGAGGGGAAATTCGCCGGCAAAGGTCCCGATGTCTGCATCATGCGCCTGGAGGCCCACGAATCCATCAAAGCTCCCGGAGTCCGCGGCCTGCTCGGCGGAAAACTCAAAGGCCGGGTCGCCACTTTCACCATGGTCGACCATTACGATCCCAAAAGCGACATGAGCGCCATGATGCGCACCACCGCCTTCCCCGCGTCTATCGTCCTGCAGATGATGTGCTCGGGCGCGGTGAGCAAGCATGGCGCAGTCTTGCAGGAGCGAGACGTGCCCGCCGAAACCTTCCTCGAAGAAATCGAGCGGCGAGGGATCAAGATCGAGTATCGGATGGAGTAGCCAGCAACTATTCCCTGGCGTTTGGTGCAAAAATGGTTAGTAATCGCCGATTTCGACAGTCAAGAGCAGTCGTTGGCAGCAGATGGGTTCGCATTGCTACTGCAGCTTGGCGTATTCAGCCTTGACTTGTTTCACGGTGGGAAGGTCGGGATCAGCGTCTTTCCAGAAGCCGAGAACATCCTGATACGCCGATTTGGCTTTTGCGACATCGCCCTGCAAGGCATACGCACGGGCCAGACCGAGTCGTGCGAAGGTCACGAGTGGGTCCGTGGGGGCATAATTGAAGAGCGCCAGAATCTTCTGGAATTCCGCGGCGGCGCCCGCTCCATCCCCTGCCTTCAGATAGGCCATGCCACGAATATAGAGCGAAATCGTCGTGGCTTTGTCATAGGACAACGCGGGCCTCATCAGATCGAGAGCTTTCTTGGCATCGCCGCTGTTGAGCGCAACCATGGCTTGCTTCACCGGCACGTAGACTGCCTGGATCACGGTGTCGTCCGGGCGCTCGTGTGCCTCCAGCGCGGCGAGTTCGAGCACTTTTTTGTTTTCCCCCGCAAACGCGAGCACCTGGGTGATATAACCCCTCGAGCCGAAACTCGGAGCGAGCGCGAGCGCCGCATTGCAAGTTTCGATTGCCTGTTTTGAATCTCCGAATAGGGCGAGCGCGTATGCTTGGGCACCGAGGTAAAAGGCTTCCGAGTCCTTAAGTTGCAGCCGCCGCGCGACCTGCCGTCCCTTCTCATAGAATTCCCGCGCCTTCTGGACCTGGCCGTGGGAGGCGGCAATGTCCCCGTGGCGGCTATCGAGGTTCATTTCCAGGTCGGGCTGATCATGGAGAAACGTCTCCTGTTTTTCCATCTCTGCAAGGTCACCCTGGGCGTAAGCAATATTAGCCAGACTGTCATGCAAGAAGGCAAAGCGCGGATTCCGTTGCAATCCCGCACGGAGTACAACCTTGGCCTCCTCGGGACGATTCAGACCCTGATACGCAAGCGCCGCATTGCCGTACCCGCGGGACTCGTCCGGTTCGACACGAATCGCGTCCTGCGAGTTCGCCAGCGCTTTCTCAAACTCCCCAAGACCGTAATAAGTTACGCCCAGGTTTACATAGGCTGTGACTTCTCGCGGGTACGTTTGTTTGTAAAGTTCGTAGGCGGCGATGCCTTTTTCCAGTTGTCCGTTATCGGAGTAATAGTGGGCGGTGATGTAGAGCCGTTCCGGCTCGCTGGTGCGGTCCTTCAACTCGAACGCCTTATCGAGGTATGGCTTCGAGACGTTCATCTGGCCGAAGTTGCTGTAGACCACGGCGAGGCGTGCATAGGCCATGGCAAAGTTCGGGTCCAGTTCGATGGCGTGCTTGTAGAAGGGAGCGGCATTCAGGTCATCTCCCAGGGCGTGCTTCTGGTCGCCAAGGGTGTAGCTCTTCAAAGCCTCAAGCGATGAAGTGGTCGCCTCCTGAAGAGGGGTCGCGAACTTCTGGACCGAGGCCAGCGATTCGCCCAACTTCTGCCGCATTTGACTGGCGGTCGAATCGATCGCCTTCAGTACAAGCTCTTTGCTCTCGGCGCGGTCCTGCACCTCGGCTAGAGTGTCGTTGTTAGCGGCATTAATAGCGGCCAGCGTCACCATGTACTGGTTGCCCACGCTGGCAATCGAACCGGTGAGCAGCGCTTTGACGCCGCTCCGCTGGCAGATCTCGCGGGCGATTTCCGGCGTCAGGCGGGTGTCGGACGGCTTGCCCATGAGCCCCAGTGTTTGCTGAACCTTGCCTTCGGACAAGACATTCAGGTACGGCGACTGCTCGAGATCTACCGCCAGGGCTTTCTTCAATGTGCCGTCGAATACGTTGTCGCCAGTCGTATTGACGAAGTCGGCAATCAGGATCGTGTCTTTGGTAGTCAACGCCCCGGCTTGACGCGATCGCAGATAAAGCCCGCCGCCGCCCGCCACGGCAAGCAGAACGGCCGCGACTGCCGCGATCTTTCCCCACGGTTTCTTCGTGCCCACCGCGGTGGCATCTTGAGCCGGTGCGACTATTCCGGAGGAAGCGCGCGTGGCCGCGCCGGAAGAAGCGGCAGGGGTCGCGCCAGAAACAGAAGAGGACGATGCGGGCTGTGGCGCGGCCGCCAACTGGGACGCCGAATCGTAAGCAACCGGTACGGTCCCCGAGTTGGCCGCTGCCGCCCGTCCCGTATCCGTGTCCCGCTTGAGGCGCTGCAGGTCGGCGCGCATGTCAGCCGCGTGCTGGTAGCGCAGGTTGCGATCTTTTTCGAGCGCCTTGCTGATGATCCGCTCCAGATCGACAGGCAAGTCTGGATTCAAACGCGCGGGCGCCGCCGGCGGCCGGTTGAGGATGGAATCGAACGTGTCGGCCGTACTTTCCCCGCGAAAGGGGATAGCGCCCGTCGCCATTTCATAAAGAACACAGCCAAAGGAGAACAGATCGCTACGCGCATCCAATTCCTTGGCTCGCGCCTGCTCGGGCGACATGTAGGCTACCGTCCCCAGCGCCGAGCCCGGACTGGTAAGGTTAGGATCGGCCACGCCGGTCCTGGTCGCGTCACTGGGCGTAGCGCCCGGTCCGGTCATCTTCGCCAGACCGAAGTCGAGAATCTTGGCGTGTCCACGCTTGGTGATGAAAATGTTGGCGGGCTTGATGTCGCGGTGGAGAATGCCTTGGGCGTGCGCCGCATCCAGCCCGTCGGCCACTTCGATGGCCAGTGATAGCAGCGTCTCCAACTCGTGCGGACGGCCCATGATCGAGTGCTTCAAGGTCACGCCGTCCAGGAACTCCATGGCGATGAAAGCTTCGCCATTCTGCTCATCGATTTCGTAGATCGTACAGATGTTGGGATGGTTGAGCGCCGACGCTGCCTGCGCCTCCCGCTGAAAGCGGCTCAGCGCCTGCGGGTCGCGGGCGACCTCAACGGGCAGGAACTTGAGCGCGACGAAGCGGTGCAGCTTTACGTCTTCCGCTTTATAGACAACACCCATACCGCCGCCGCCGAGTTTTTCGAGAATGCGGTAGTGCGAGACAGTTTGGCCGATCATAGTGGGCAAATCAGTGGGCGAATCTTACCCGGTTAGAACGGGCAAGTCAATGAGAGTACAGGAGTTGGGCGAGCCTTGATCCTTTACCTTCAATAGACGACTGGCGAAAAGTCGCCTCTACACCAAGTCACTGGGGAACCGCATACAACGAAACGACCCGCCCGTCACTCCCGGCGACTCTCCTCCCCCACCACCGTAATCTTCGTATCTGTCCGGAATTTCTTGTAATCGCGGTAGGTCTGCTCGACATCGTCGTCGTAGCTCTTGAACAGCGCAACCCGCGCGTCGAAGTGCAGTTGCACGCGCGCGGGCAGCCAGACCTCGTCGTTCACTCTGGTCAGCTCGATGATGAGATGCGTGCCTTTGTGGATCCTGGCCAGCACGAAGCCAACCGATATCGTGTCGATGGCCGTGATGTCGAGCTTTACCCACTGGGCTTCGGTTCTGTCGATCCACACGCGGCCCTTGAATTTGCTGAGTATCTTTGCGTTGCGCTCCTTAGGCTCGTAGCCCGGACGTGGTTCGCCCTCAAATACCCAGGTATCGCGCCCGTCGATCGCCTCAGAGCCCACCAGCCGGAAGTTGAACGCGTCGGCAATCTCCAGCACAAACTTGCGGTCCTCTTCCCGGTCCTTTTCTTCCTTCGCGAGGCGCTTGCGGCGATCCTCCTCCGACTCGTTCTTGCGTTTGTCGATGATCTTCTGAATCTTCTCGTCTTCTTTTTTCAGCTCGTCAGACGACAGCGGTTTGTCATCCTTCGAAGTCCGCCGCACGACGGGCTCCCCATAAATCTCCAGCACCTCGGAAGTGAAGGTTTCTGTCTTTCTTAAGTTGCCTTTCCCATCGAGCTCGTGCCGCTCCACGCGCTCAATATAGGTGTAATCGCGCTGCTGTTTGTCGTTCTCAATGTCTTTCTCTTCGGCACGGCGCAGCAACTCGCGAACCTGCTCCGCGGGCACAACGCCACTGGCATCGGGCTGCAGATCGATTGGAGCCGAAACAGGCGTTGCTGGCCTTGAAGTATGAGGTGATGCTGGAGCTGAAGTCGAATCCTGACCGAAAGCGCAACCCGCCAGCAGAACAATCGTGAGGATGACTCCGAAGCAATAACGCATGACAGCCATACGAAGCAACCCCAAAGCAGTTCCTAAAGTGAACCCCTGCCCCCTTGCGGTTAAAGCTTTTTCTCGGCCCGCTCCAAGCATCCCGCCCGGAACGACCGCCCATCCAGGCGATGCAATCGCATAGCCTGGGCACGAGTAATGAGCGGATAATGAGAAATAGTCAGCAGGTACTCCGCCACAAACCACACCGGCTGGTCCGTGGTCATCCAGTGCAACGGATCGAACCGCCGCATCTGGACAGGCCGGGAAAAAGTCCGCAGCGTCCGCTCCCCGCGCAGATTGAAGTACGTGTCGAAATAACTAAGCGCCAGTTCGCGCAGCGACCGATACACCGGCTCGCGATAGCGGCATCCGGTGTAATTCGACTTGGCCAAAGCACCCCAGTGCCCGTCGACACGGTACACGGCAATCACGTGGTCGGTATCGTGCTCGGCTTCCAGATCGACAATCAGCGGAGGATATCCGATGACTCGTAGCGCCGCCGCTGCAAACAGCGCCCCCTCGTAACAATGCGAAGTATTCTCCCGCAGCACCCGCCGCGGAGACCAGGCGCTGTCCGCCAGGTGATAGGGCATGGCGTCAAGCGCCCGCTGAATCCCATGCGGAGTCTTAAAGCCACGCAGTTTGCGAAGTTCGGCAGGGGTCAGCCCCCAGGAGTTGTTGTTGTTCGTCATCCAACTTCCCCGTAGACACGCGGCTAGCCGCGTCTCCCGCAGATTGCAAAGTTACTTGAAGGTAGCAGGATAACGGAAAGATTGGGAATAGAAGAGCGGGTCCGTGCGTGAGCGAACGGCCCGGTCGCGGGTCTCCTCAAGAGAAGCACGCCTGGGGTAGCCGAAGGGCAGTGTTTTCCACGCTCAAATCTTAGCGATTATCAGGCGGCTTATCGGCTGGCTTGTTCGCAGTCGGCGGGGCAGCGGTGGAAGGAGCATCGGGTTTAGCTCCCTCTATGGCTTTTTCACTGGCTATGTCGCACTTTTGCTCTTTGCCATTCTCCCGGCGTATGTAGATCTTGTTGTCTTCAATCCGGTAATCCACGGCTTGTCCTGTTTCGAATGGGCCGCAAGCGCTCACCGCGCCCCTCCATGGATGGTCAATTCCCGCGATCTGATAAACCAGCGCGGCCCCCTTGAGGTCATAGAACTTCTTATGTCCCATTAAAGAAGCGCTATCCCTCGCATAAGACTTTTGGTAGACCTGGTTGCTCCAACCCGTGATTGTCCCCTGCTGGTAAGTGGGCGGTGTCTTGTCCTTGCCGGTCGCAATCGCGGCTATTAGCAGAACGAAAAGTGCGGTACGAAGTATCGCCAATGGATTCATATATTCCCGTCAACGCTAGCCCTGCAAGCGCAGGTTGTCAAAGGCTTAACTCCGGAAATTTCACTGAGAAAATCATCGCTTTCCAATTACCATCCAGGCGATGACTTCTCCCCTCGGCCGATGGCTGCGCGATCCCCTTTTTCTTTTGTGTATGACTGCGGGGCTGCTCGCTTTCGTGGTGCAATCGGGCGAGTTGGGGACCTCCGACACTACCCACCGCCTGCAAACCACGCATTGGCTCTGGACCTCGGAGCCGCAGGTTTTTCGCAACGAGTATCCCGAATTCGGCCTGCACGGCCGTGGAGGGCGTCTCTATAGCTGGTATGGCATCGGCCAGTCGCTACTCATGCTGCCCGCCGATCTCCTGGGGACGTGGATTGCCAACTGGTCTATCTTCTCGGACTACGGCGACGACCCTGCCGTGCGCAGCATCGTGGTCAGCTACACCACCAGTATTTTGGTGAACATTCTCACCGCACTGATTGCATTCCGCTTCCTGCGGCAGTTGCGCTTTGGCGTGAAAGAGTCGGTGGCGGGCGTGCTGGCGTTGCTGTTCGCGACCACCCATCTTCATTACACGCAGAACATGATGGAGAACAATTACATCAAGTTGCTGACGCTTACTGGATTTTCGTTTCAATACGAGTGGCTGCGCACGGACAGCCGGCGCGCGCTTTTTATCGGCTCCTGCGCGCTGGGGCTGAACCTGCTGACCCGCCTCACCACCGGCTTGGATCTCATTGCGGCAGGAGTCTTTGTCTTACTCGTGCTTTGGTTCGAGAGAGCAGGTTTCAAAGGAGCGTGGCAACGTCTCGTCGTCTACAGCAAAGTCGCCGCCCCTGTTTACGCATTCTTTCTCCTGCTGGATCGCGCCTACCAGTTTTACCGCTTCGGATACTTTACCAATACATACCTGGCGGTATTCGCTCGGGAATATCGCCGGCTGGATCCTACCCTGCCAGCGAACTTTCCGTGGAGCACACCCTTTCACACCGGCTTTCTCGGCCCGCTATTCCAGCCTGAGAAATCTATTTTTCTCTTCGATCCTCTTCTCGTGCTGGCAATTTTCCTCCTTACATGGCTATGGAAGCGCCTGACTCCAGAGGTGCGCGCGTATGGGGTAACCTCTCTTCTCCTGCTGCTGGCCTATATCGGCCTGTACGCGAGATACACCTACTGGGCCGGCGACTTCGCCTGGGGCGACCGCTATGTTTCGACGACCGCCGAACTGGCGACACTCGCCGCTGTGCCACTGCTCATGCGCTATCGAGAGACTTTAGGAAGCACGATCTGGCGCGCAGGATGTGTGCTGATCGCGGTCAGCCTGATGATCCAGCTAGCCTCATTGGCTTTCTGGTTGCCGCTGGAAATTTACCAAGAGGAGACGCTCGGACATCCGACGTTTGTTGTCATCCTGCGTTTCAAGAACATCGCCGCCTTCGCGTTGGGCAAGATGGACGCCTGGGGCTTGAACAACCAGGCCATGACCCAGGACCCGTGGGATTATGTTCACATCACGACCTGGAATTTTCTACCGTTCCTGCTGCGCCGCGTCGGGGCAACGCCGGGCTGGGTAGTGAATTCGGCGCTCGCCATCTGGCTTGCCGGGATCGCAGCACTGGGATCGGTTCTGCTCCGCTTACGAAGCAGTTTGCGAACGGTCGCGTGAGCGGAAAGATTAGTGACTGAGACTTACACCCTCACAGATTCACGGCCTGATGTTCCACCAGCTACTCGGCATCAACGGACCTCATCCGATGCCGCCTTTCAGCAAAGGCGTTGCGTACTGCTAACAATGAAACGGACCCTCGCCCCCTCCAAAGTAGCCACTGTCGAATTCTTCAGATCAATTCATACCGATTCAGACTGGCTCCATGGACATTCTTAACGATCCGGATCAACATCCCATCACTTTGTGAAGAACGAAGGAGATGTTCTTCACCGAGCTTAATAAGCTTTCTAAGGAAGATTATATGAAGAGTGCGAAAATGATAACGCTCATGCTTTCATTTCTGCTGGTTCCAGTAGCACAATTGGATTTGTACGCGCAAGCGCCCGCGCCAGCGTACGTCGACCTGGACGCGGCGCAACTGGATCAGCTGGTGGCCCCGATTGCTCTCGATCCGGACTCGCTGGTCGCTCAAATATTGACTGCTTCCACGTATCCGGATCAGGTTGCCGCGGCGGATACCTGGCTGAACCAGAACATGAATCTGCCCCCGGATCAGCGCGCGGCCGGGGCCAACAACATGACGTGGGACCCGGCCGTCAAAGGTCTCATCGAGTTTCCTGCCGTCCTCGACAATCTGGCGAAAAACAGCGCTTGGGCGTCGCAGCTCGGTAACGCCTATTACAACCAGCCCGGAGACGTCATGAACGCCGTCCAGGCCATGCGGTTGCAGGCGCAGCAATCGAATGTGTTAGTGACAACCACGCAACAGCGTGTGGTTGTAGAAGCCGGCTTGATCGAGATTGTGCCGGTTAATCCGGCTGTAATTTACGTTCCCTACTACAATCCTTGGCGCGTTTGGGGAACGCTGTTTGTCGCCTACCCTGGCTTTGTTGTGCCGCCTCCTCCGCCCGGCATCGTGTGGGGAGCCGGACTTGCCTTCGATCCTGGAATCGCGGTTGGGGTCTACGCTGGCTTCGGCTGGGGTTTCGGCGCGTGGGCGCCGGCCTGGGATGGCGGGACCGTGCTTTTTAACAACAGCACTTACATTTCGAACAGCATGACGGTCGTCAATCATGGTTATTTTGGCGGTCACGACCGGGGCGCGTTCGAACATGGTGGCCGCGGCGTCCCAGGAGGCTTTCATGCCGCCGCTCATGCGGGGGCCGCTCGGGCAGCCGCTGGTCGGGCGTACGCTGGTAAGCCGAGCGCTGGTCGGCCGATCGCTGGTCGTGGAGGGATGGGCGGTGGCCATTCGGCTTTCGGAAGTCGAGGGGCATCCGGCAGCCGCGGAGGAATTGCGAGTCGCGGAGGATCAGCCGGCCACCGTGGCGGAGCAGCCGCTGGTCGCGGTGGGGCATCCGCCAACCGCGGCAATGCAATGGCGAGTCGCGGTGGGGCACCCGCCAACCATGGAGGTGCGATGGCTAGTCATGGTGGAGCGTCCGCCAACCATGGAGGTGCTATGGCCAGTCACGGTGGAGCTTCCGCTAACCATGGAAGTACGATGGCCAGTCGCGGTGGAGCTTCCGCTAACCATGGAAGTACGATGGCCAGTCGCGGTGGAGCTTCCGCTACCCATGGAGGTGCAATGGCTAGTCGCGGAACCCCATCCGCCGGTCACTCCGATGGCGGCGGCGGTGGTGGTCGCGGCGCCTCATCTGGTCGAGGCAGAGGTAGATGAAGACGTTCCTCGTTAGCCATGAATAGCAAGCAATTCCGCGCCAGCTCGGCGGCATGACACTGCAAGTTCAGTCAGGTCGAACGGGTTGGCGCGGAACAGTTCGCGGAGAAACCGGCCGCTGCGGCCGCGAGCTGAGACCCCTCCCAAATCGTCGTCGCGCCTACCGCAATAACTCCCCAAGTTCCCGCGGACTCTCGATCAGCACGTCCGGAGGCACCTCGTCGAGCGTTTGCGGAGCGAACCCGTAAGTTACGCCGCAAGTCCACAAACCGGCATTGCGCCCGGTCAACACGTCAACCGACGAGTCGCCAATCATCAGCGCCTCCTCCGCGGCCACGCCCGTTTCCTGCAGAATGGTCCGCACCCCCAGCGGATCGGGCTTCTTCGTCGTAAAGCTGTTGCCGCCGTATACACACACAAAAAAGTCCCCCAGCCCCAGCGCCCGCACAATGTCGCGCGAAGCATGGACTGGTTTGTTCGTGAGCACCGCCATTTGCCGTTGCACTCCATTGGCCTGCGCCCCGTTCGCCGGCTCAGCCAGTCGCGACAGCGTCTCCGGAATCCCCTCATAGACCGTGGTGTGGTCGAGCTTGTGCAGGCGGTAGTACCCTAGAAAATACTCCAGCGCCCCGCGGAGCAACGCTTCGTCGTCCGTGTCCCCAAGCGCGCGGCGCACCAGCGCCGGAGCGCCATCTCCCACATAGCTCGCAATGAGGTCGCCGTCCAGTTCGGGACGGCCGATATGAAGCAACATTGCATTCACCGAGTGAACCAAATCCAGGCGCGAGTCGATCAGGGTGCCGTCGAGATCAAACACCAGCAAGCGGATTCGACGCGGATCAAAAGTGCGCAGGAAGCCAATCATGGAGAAATCAGGATAAATCAGGTCGCAGGTCTCAGGTCTTAGGAAAGGCTGCAAAATTAGGGAGATTTTCCAGAGACCTGACACCGGGGACCTGATTTACAATGTTCCCGGGCTGAAAATCCGTGGGGTGAAGAACGCAGCATGGCCACGACCAAAGTCGATCCCAAGCTGAACGAAAACAACGTTGCGAAAAAAGCCAAAGTCTACCAGGGCCTGACGAGTCAGCAACTCGTTGATGCCTATCGCATCATGTTCGCCTCGCGGCGTATCGACGACCGTGAGATCCTCCTCAAGCGTCAGCAGAAGGTCTTCTTCCAGATCTCGGGCGCTGGCCACGAAGCCATGGGCGTCGCTGCGGCTTTCGCGTTGAAGCCCGGGTACGACTGGTTCTACCCCTATTACCGCGACCGCGCGCTGTGTCTCGCCCTGGGCGCAACTCCGTACGAAATGCTGCTCGGCGCCGTAGGCGCAGCCGACGATCCCAGTTCCGGCGGCCGCCAGATGCCCTCGCACTGGGCTTACAAGCGGCTCAACGTCGTGACCCAATCCTCCGCCACGGGCACGCAGATTCTGCAGGCTGTCGGATGCGCCGAAGCCGGCCGCTATTTCGTGCGGCATCCCAAGGCTTCGCAAAAAGCCGACGGCGATTACCGCCAATTCAAGGATGTCCAATTCCAGGGCGATGAAATCACCTACGTCTCGCTCGGCGACGGCACTACCAGCGAAGGCGAATTCTGGGAGGCGCTGAATACCGCCTCCAACCGACGCCTGCCCGTCATTTTTTGCGTCGAAGACAACGAATACGCGATCTCCGTGCCCGTGGAGGTGCAGACCTCCGGCGGCAACATTTCGCGCCTCGTCTCCGGCTTCCCCAACTTCCATTTCGAAGAGATTGACGGCACCGACCCCGTCATCGCCTATGCGGCCTTCAAGCGAGTGGCCGACTATTGCCGGGGCGGCCATGGCCCCGCATTTGTCCATGCCCATGTCATCCGTCCCTATTCCCACTCGCTCTCCGACGACGAACGCCTTTACCGCCCCGACTCTGAACGCCAGGCCGATGCCGCGCGCGACCCGGTCCACCGGCTGCAGATGTTTCTGCTGCGCGAGGGAATTCTCGACGAAAAGGGGATCAACAAAATCGAGAAGGAAATCGAAGAGCAGATTCAGGCCGATGCCGACCGCGCGCTCGAAGCCGCGCTGCCACAACCGGAAACGATTTACAACTACGTGTACTCGCCCGATCTGGACCCCACTTCTGCGGCGTTCCAAACTCATCCCGCACCTGCCGTCCTCGAGACCGCAGCCGATGGCAAACGCTCCGCCGCTCAGAATAAAACCATGGCGGACCTCATCAACACCACCCTGCGCGATGAAATGCGCCGCGACGAACGCATCCTCATCTTCGGCGAAGACGTAGCCGATGCCAGCCGCGAAGAATACGTAAGGCGGAAGCTGGTAAAAGGTAAGGGCGGAGTCTTCAAACTAACCTCCGGATTGCAGATGGAATTCGGCTCCGATCGCGTCTTCAATTCTCCGCTAGCCGAGGCCAACATCGTCGGCCGCGCCACCGGCATGGCCACGCGCGGGTTGAAGCCGGTAGTGGAAATCCAGTTCTTCGACTACATCTGGCCGGCGATGATGCAGCTGCGCGACGAACTCCCCCTCATCCGCTGGCGCTCGAACAACGCCTTCTCGGCCCCGGTGGTGGTCCGGGTCGCGATTGGAGGCTATCTCACGGGCGGCGCGATTTACCACTCGCAGTGCGGCGAGAGCATCTTCACGCACACTCCCGGATTGCGTGTCGTGTTCCCTTCGAACGCACTCGATGCCGCGGGCCTGCTGCGCACCGCGATTCGCTGCGACGACCCCGTATTATTCCTCGAACACAAGCGCCTCTACCGCGAAACCTACGGACGCGCGCCCTATCCTGGCCCCGACTACATGGTCCCGTTCGGCAAGGCGAAGATCGTGCAGCCCGGAACCGGCCTCACCGTCATTACCTACGGCGCCGTGGTGCCGCGCGCGCTGCAAGCCGCGCAAAAACTGGAGCGCGAGCATCACGTCAGTGTGGAACTGATCGACCTGCGCTGTTTAAATCCGTTTGACTGGGATGCGATCGCCGCGTCGGTGAAGAAAACCAACCGCGCGCTCATTGCCTACGAAGATTCACTAAGCTGGGGATACGGCGCCGAAATCGCCGCCCGCATCGCCGATCAGCTATTCCACCACCTCGATGCCCCGGTAAAGCGAGTGGCGGCGACAGATACGTTCGTCGCCTATCAGCCGATTCTTGAGAATGCCATCCTGCCGCAAGCCAGCGACTTGTTCCGGGCAATGAAGGAGCTGGCAGAATTCTGAAATTCCGGCTTTTCGCTTCTGGCTTTTCGCTCTCGACTTTCGCCCTCGGTTCTTGCCAGCGACACGCGTCGGCGCCGACTCGATCGACACTCGATTTCGGCGGCTGCACGTTTTTTGCCGCTCGCCCTTCGCGATCTTTCCTCTCCAGCATTCTCATGCATTTTTCGTTTTCCGCGCACTGCCTGCCCTCCCACCAAACGTCAGTCCCCACGGCCCGCCGCCAAAACAAAGCAAGGCAAACGCGATTGTCGCCACCGCCAACGGAAATTCGTATCCGCCATTGCCCGTCAGCCCGTTCTTAAAATGCACCTTCCAGATGGCCACCGCCATTTCGATCACAATCGCCAGCGAAAAGAAGCGGGTAAACAATCCCAGCACGAGCGCAATTCCGCCAAAGAATTCCGTCCCCGCGGAAAGGTATGCCAGCCAGGCCGGGAGACCGAGCGAGCCCACGAACTCCATGTGATGATGAAAGCCGCCCCATACCTTGTGATAGCCATGCGCGATCATGATGGCTCCCAGAACGAGCCGCATCACAAGCAGCGCCAGGGGCTGCAGCCGGTTGAGAAAATCCAAACGAACCTCCAGAGCGGGTACCAGGTCTCAGGTACTAGGTTTCAGGAAAATCTCTTGGTCTTGGATCGTAGCACCTGGCAGGCTATTGACTGGTTGATTCGGGTGATTCCAGCCTTTTCTGAGAACTGAGAACTGACACCTAGGACCTGACGCCTGTCCTACCAGGTTGAGTACGCCTTGCCGTCGCTGCCAATATGGTCGGAACCACTGTGCACGCCGATGATGCCATCGGCATCCTTTTGCTCGAGCGACATGATCGAACCGTCGGCCGGCTCCGTCACCCAGGTATCGTCGCGTCCAGTGATGTCCTCCGGAATTCTGTCCAGGTATTTCGCTTGCTTCAGATCGTCCAGCGATTGCGGTGCTTTTTGTTTATCAAGCGCGTACTGGAAGATCATCTGATTCAGGGTCTCCAGGTTCCGGCGTAAATTTTCCTCCCGCTTCCGCGTAAGGGCGTGGCTGTAGATGGGTATGGCCACTCCCAACAGGATCAGTATGACGCTGATCACCACCATGATCTCGATCAACGTGAATCCGCGGTTGCGTCCTGTCGCCGTTCTACTCATTTGCTGACCCCGGTTCCTAACCTCAATGCGTCCAGCTCGAATAAGGTTCGCCACTGGTCGAGATCTCATCGGAACCGCTGTGCACGCTCTTGATGCCGATCTGGTTCGGATCCCACGCATCGTCGGGGTCTTCTGGATCCAACTTCCAGGTGTCGGTTTTGCCAGTGATGTCTTCTGGGATGAACTTAATGTATCCGGGAACCAGATCCTCGAGCGACTGCGGCGCTTGCTTCTTGTCGAGCCCATATTCCTGGATGACATGATTGAGCGTCGACAGATTCTGGTGGAGTTTGGCTTCCTTGGCAAGCAACACGCTATGGGTGTAATTCGGCACCGCGATCGCCAGTATGATCATGATTACGAACATCACCACGACCATTTCGATGAGAGTGAAACCCCGATCGCGTGCCGTAAGATTGGGGACCGTGGGATTGCTGACCTTGGGTCTACGCGCTTTGGACCTGAATCTCATCTACCAGTCCTTATATTTCGTGCCATCCAAAGCAGTTTGGTCCGACTTGCTGTAAACATCGAAAACGTTTTGGCCACCCCAGGAATCCGAATCCTTGTCGTCCTGCATGGAGCGCATTCCCCATTCCCCCTTGGTCATGGGATCGACCGGAATCTTGCGGAGAAACTTCAGTTTCTTACCAGCAACATCGACGCCCGTGACCAGGGTATCGAGATCCGGAGGATAGTTTTCGCTCCCCACCTTGGTTTGGAACGCGCCCCGATCGGCCGCGTCTTTGTAACGGTCAATCGCGTCGCGGACCATCCAGAGGTCGTAGCGCAATTCATGCTCGCGTTCCCGGTTGACGGCGTTCTTGGCAACAGGAACCGCCATTCCCACCAGGATGCACAGGATCATGGTGGCAACGATCAATTCGATCAGCGTAAAGCCGGGTTGCCGCCCCCGCAGGCCGCGATCCGCAATCCGTTTAGGCATCAACTGGCTCATTGAATTCGACACTTGTGTGGTGGCGGGTCTCCGACCCGCCCCCGAACGGGGCAAAGCCCCGTCACTACACGAAGTCAGCTCCTATTGAATGGTAATGGCCGCTTGCGCTCCGCTCATCGCAATCGGCTGCATCGCCGGGTCCCGTGCTCCGCCCCGAGTGATGGTCAGAGCAGACTGGCCCGTGCCCTTCGCCATGAATGTGAGCGTCACCACCGCGCCCTGTCCCGAAACGCCCCCCGAGCCCGGAGGCCGCGTGGCCGTGATCTGCAGCGTCCCGGTCGTAGGATCGTCGCGATGCACTAACGCTACCGCCTGCCCATCCTGCGACAGGAAGCCGCCGTTCGAAACGTTGACCACTTGCACCTGATTCGGATCGTAGTTGAGTTGCACGGGCACGGAGTACACGTTCTGCCCGCCCGAAAGCATCACATTCACCGTAAAGGTCGTGCCCTTAGCCTGGCTCACAGTGGGTGGATCAAACATGAAAGTCCCCGCTCCCGCCTGATTTTGCGCAGGCTGGGCTTGCGGACTCAAGCTCTGAGCGGCCTGGCCCGCCTGCGGCTGCGGAGCGGCTGCCGGGGTGCCCTGGGAAGCCGGCGCCGGCCCTGCCGGCTTGCTGTTGACTAATCTCAGCGAGATGCCGTTGGCCGTACCCACATCGAGCATGTCCGCACCGCTATGCGAAGTGTCAGGCCCACGGATAATGTGTGGAACCAGGACGAACACAATTTCGTTCGTAGAGTGGTCGGTGTTGGTCTGCCCAAAAAGATATTTCAGGATCGGAATCTGGGCCAGACCCGGAATTCCGGTCAAAGACTTCGTCCTCGAATCCTCCATCATGCCGCCCAGCAGGCTGACTTCACCATCTTTCAGGCGGATATCGTGTTCAATCTTGCGCTGGCCGATCACCGGTTGGCTGATGCCGCCAATGCTTACGTACGAGTCCACATCCGAGACGTCCAGCGTCATCTTCAGCGAAATTTCCCGTCCGGCATGCACTCGCGGCGTGATTTCGATGTTCACGCCCACGTCGAGGTATTGAAATTGAGTGTTCACCAGTGGATTGATACCCACTCCGCCAATACCCGGCTGGAAGGATCCGGTCGCTACGGGTACGCGATCGCCGATCTTTAGCGAAGCTTTCTGCCCGTCCAAGGCCCGGATCTGCGGATTCTGGATGATCTTTGTGTCCGTGGCGCTCAATAACGCAGTCGCCGTAGCCTGCGGAATCGTCACCTGGAAATCGGTGGCATTCAGGTTAGCGATCTGATTCAGGCTGATGCCGCTCCCGGTCGAAGGCGTAGAAGTCGTGGTCGTGGTTGAAGTACTCGTCGGAGTGGTGGTGATATTATTCTGCAGCGTCACCGAGAGGCTGGTCGGAGGGTTGATCCCAAGAGTGTGCGCCTTGTCGCGGCTCACTTGCATGACCGCTACATCGATCAACACCTCAGGTCTCGCCTTGTCCAGGTCGTCCACCAGTTTCTGCGCGAGGGCCATTTGATCTGGCGTGCCGCGCACCACAATCGCTCCCTGTGAAGGCAACTGCTGGATCCGGCTCACTTCGAGGATGGTGCGCATCGCGTTCACTACATCCTGCAATTCGGTAGGCTGGGAAAGGTTGGAAAGATAAAAAGTCTTGATGACGTTTTGTTCCAGTTCTTTCCGCTTCGCAGGACTGTCTTGCGCGACAAAAATTGTGTTCGGCGTCACCGGACGCCAAAAGGTCTTGGTCTCAAATGAAATGATCTCCAGCGCGTCTTCGAGGGTCACGCCGTTCAGTTCGATGCGCACCTGGCGCGGCGTGTAATCGGGGTCGAAAAGCACATTGATGCCCGCCAACTTGCCCACCGTCTCGTAGATCACATTGGATTTCTCCGTGACCTTGAGGGTGATGGGCACGTTCGAGATCGGAGTCAGTTCCACCGGGCCCTGGGCCGCTTCCAACCGCCTACGCAAGGCGCTCGGCGGCGCCGAAGCCTGCGGTTGCGGATTCTGCGCCTCCTTAATCATCTGCTCCGTCCGCCTCAGTTCCTGCTGCGCGATGAACGACGAGGGGTCGATCTCCAGTCCCTTCTGGAATTCCACCAGCGCCTCGTCCAGCTTGCCGGCATCGCGCATAATTTGCCCGCGATGCACGTGCGACGAAGCCGCATAGAAGCGCGTCCGCTCGAAAGCCGTTCGATATCTCAGATCTCTCGGTTTCAGATTGTAGGCCTGCTTGAAATAGTCGAAGGCCTGCTCGTAGTTCTGCCGCGCTTCCGCATCGGCGCCCTTTTCGTAGAGCGCCTTGGCAGAATCGCCTTTCGCAATAACAGGAAGCCTCAGACAGAGCAGCAGCAAAACAAACAGAGCCGGAAAGATCAGGCGTCTCATCAAGCAATCCTCATGAAAATCTATCTTGCCGCAGCAGCAGCGGGCCATTCCCGTATGAACCATCATCTAGACCGGGTTTTATACGGCCCAGACCCATTCAAAATACGCGAAAAAACCAACCGGCCGGACATCGCGGGGTCGTCGCGCGCAAAAAGTATCGGGGATTTTGATTATAGCATCGCGTCAACTGGCCCCCGAAGTGATTGGTAGTTCGGTGGTTACACTCATTGGTACCTGTACGAAAGGTGTCAGGTCTTAGGTGCTAGGTCTCAGGAAAGAATCCGCCTTGTCTTTCCCGAAACCTGACACCTAACCCATGAGACCTTCCTCGTGCCCTGTGGTACTTTCTTTTCAGCTCCTTTTCAGCAATGGCCAAGCAGACGACTCACCAGACCCAGCCTAATCGGGAGAAAAATCCTCGACGCCAGCCCACCGCTTCGGGGGAGAAGGATGCTGCTGTTAACAGGAACGCGAGCCATAACTACTTCTTGCTTGAAAAATTCGAGGCCGGTGTCGTTCTCACCGGAACTGAGGTAAAGTCCGTTCGCACCGGCAAGACCAACCTCAAGGACGCCTACGGACTAATCAAGGACGGCGAACTCTGGCTCCTCAACTGCCACATCAGCCCTTACGACCACGGCAACTACGCCAATCATGCCGCCCTCCGCACCCGCAAACTTCTGATTCACAAAGAAGAAATTCGCAAGCTCATCGGCAAGACCCAGCAAAAGGGACTAACCCTGATCCCGACACGCATGTATTTCAAGAACGGCAAAATCAAAGTCGAACTAGCCTTGGCCAAGGGAAAACAGTTATGGGATAAGCGCGAGACCGAGCGCCGCCGTACCGCCGACAAAGAATCCCGCGAGGCCATCCGAGCAAGAAAAACGTAGGGACAGCCGCCCTCGGCTGTCCAGCAGGGCGAACCCCGCCACGCTCCTTGCTGAGCGCATGAGTGCCAAGGGGGTGGCACCGCATCTCTACGGCGTCGCGTGCGCCGCATCCAGCGCCTTCTTCACCGCTTGCAATTCTTTCAGCAAGCCGCGCAGGTTGCGCGTATCCAGCGCGTTCGCGCCGTCGCTTTTCGCTTCTTTCGGGTTGTCGTGGACTTCCATGAACACCCCGTCCACGCCCGCCGCCACCGCCGCCCGTGACAGCACCGGGATAAATTCCGGCTGGCCTCCGCTCACCGCGGGCTGATCTTCATCGCCGTGCGAAGCCGACGGCAGCTGCACGGAGTGCGTCGCGTCAAACACCACCGGCGCAAATTTGCGCATGATGGCCAGCGACCGCATGTCCACAACCAGATTGTTATAGCCGAAACTCGAGCCACGCTCGGTTACAAACACCTGGCTGTTGCCCGCCTCGCGGCACTTTTCGATGGCGTGCTTCATGTCCCAGGGCGAAACAAACTGCCCTTTCTTGATATTCACCGGACGTCCGCTGAGCGCCGCGGCCACCACCAGATCAGTCTGCCGGCAGAGAAACGCGGGAATCTGCAGCACGTCCACGACTTCGGCGACGGCAGCAACATCGCCAGCCTGATGCACATCGGTCAACACCGGAATGTGAACTTCGTCTTTGACCTTCTTCAGAATGCGCAGGCCTTCCTTCATCCCCGGCCCGCGATAGCTGCGGATCGACGTGCGGTTCGCCTTGTCGTATGACGCCTTGAAAATAAACGGGAAATTCAGCGAACGCACCACACCCTTGATGATCTCCGCCATGCGCAGCGCGTGCTCTTCACTCTCGATCACACACGGCCCGGCAATCAGAAACAGGTCGCCAGAGCCGACGCGGATATTGTCGATTTGGAAAGACAAGGTCAAGGGCTGATTGAGTCATTGAATCATTGAGATATTGAGGCATTTAGTGACTCAATGTTTCAATGTTTTAATGATTCAACTATCTTCTTCCCATTTTTTCCGGCCGCAGGAACATCTCCACCTCGGCCGCATCTTTTTGCTCTTTCTTTTTCTGTCCATGTTCGTACGCCGCGCCTGTAAACGCCTTGAATAGCGGATGCGGCTCCAGCGGCTTCGACTTGAATTCCGGATGAAACTGGCACCCGATGAAGAACGGATGACCGGGAATCTCGATCATCTCCACGTAAGTGCCATCCGGTGTTGAACCGGAAATGCGCAGCCCGGCCGCGACCATCGGCTCTTCGTACTCGCGGTTAAATTCGTAACGATGCCGGTGCCGTTCGCTGATCTCGGTCTGGCCGTACACTTTGTAGGCCAGCGTTCCTAACTCAATCTTGCACGGCCATGCCCCCAGCCGCATCGTGCCACCCAGTTCTTCCACGCCGCGCAGCTCGCGCAGTTTGTAGATCACGCGATGCGGAGTAGCCGGATCGAACTCACTCGAATTGGCATCCGCCAGTCCGCAAACGTTGCGCGCAAATTCAATGCAAGCCGTCTGCATCCCCAGGCAAATTCCGAAGAAAGGAACATGTTTTTCGCGCGCGTACTGGATCGCCCGCAACATGCCTTCGATGCCGCGCTTGCCAAATCCGCCGGGCACCAGCAAACCGTCGTATTCTTCTAACTGCGCTTCATAGCTCTTGTCGGCGGACTCCAAGCCCTCGGCCTCGATCCAATTCAGTTCCAGTTTCAGGTTGTGGGCCAGAGCCCCATGCACCAGCGCCTCTTTTAGCGACTTGTAGGAATCCTCATACTCCACATACTTCCCGACAATGCCGATCCTGACCACGTCTTTCGGGTTGTAGACGCGGTGCACCAGATCGTTCCATTTCGAAAGATCGCGATCTTTCGCCTCCAGCTTCAAACGGCGCAAGATAAGGGTATCCACTTCTTCATGCGCGAAAACCACCGGCACCTCGTAAATAGACGCGACGTCCTTAGCCGTGATCACCGCCTCTTCTTCGACGTTGCAGAACAAAGCAATCTTCGACTTGATTTCTTTCGAAAGAAAGCGGTCGGTGCGGCACAGCAGAATATCCGGCTGAATTCCGACGCTAAGCAATTCCTTGACGGAGTGCTGCGTAGGCTTGGTCTTCAATTCCTGAGCCGCGGCGATAAACGGCACCAGCGTCACGTGCACGAACAAAGTGTTATCGCGGCCCAGTTCCTGCCGCATCTGCCGGATCGCCTCGATGAACGGCAGCGATTCAATATCGCCCACCGTGCCGCCGATTTCGATCAGCGCCACGTCTACATCCTGCGCGACTTTCTTAGCCGCCGCTTTGATTTCGTTCGTGACGTGCGGAATCACTTGCACCGTCTTGCCCAAATAATCGCCCCGCCGCTCTTTGGCGATAATCTGTTCGTAGAGACGCCCGGTGGTCCAGTTGTTATCGCGAGAAAGCTTGGCGTGCGTGAAGCGTTCGTAGTGGCCAAGATCCAGATCGGTTTCGGCGCCGTCGTCAGTAACGAACACTTCACCGTGCTGAAACGGCGACATCGTCCCCGGATCCACGTTCAGGTACGGATCGAACTTCATCAGGTTGACCTTGAGGCCGCGGCTTTCGAGCAGACATCCAATGGAGGCCGCCGCCAGACCTTTGCCTAGTGATGAGACCACACCGCCGGTTACAAAGATGTACTTGGCCGACATCGCTTCCTCGCTTTAATTTTGTTGGGAAAATTGTGCGGGTTGGGGTGCACGATCAATTATGGCAGAAGTCTTTCTGGAAGGGAATGTGGAAAAACAGCTCTCAGCTTTCAGTTATCAGCTGTCAGTTCGAACCTTTGTCGGAAGCGGACGAGACGAGGGTGCCCCACCCTTCGATTTTGAAGGGTGGGATTCTACAAGAGTCGCCCGCTTGGGATTTTCGCGCCGATACAGGCGCTACGGCGATGGAACTATGATCGACAGTGTGGTTCCAAGTCCTTTAATGGTGTCGATTTCTTTCCCATCAGGCAAACTCAGCACCCGTACCGTTCCGCCTTTGGACTCCACTCCCAGAAGATAGAGCCGCCGACCGCCATCTCCAATTGCTCCGTCCCAAAAAAGATTCCACGAAGAATGCCACAAAGGACTCTTGAGTTCAAAGATGGCCTCTTGCTGAAGCGTCCTGGCATCGAGAACTGCGATGGCGTCGGCCGCATGCATATAAAGATCGGATCTTGAAAGCGGAACGTAGAGCCGCCCTTGGGATTCCAGTATCCGCGAGCCGATAACCCTGCGCCCCAGGGAAGGTACGTGCTCGGCTCCGGGAGTTTGCGGGTGCCAGCCAGGGGGCGTGAGCGGCGGAGAAAAGGCAATCTCGCCTTCCTGCACGGTGGCACCGGATTGGACGTTGACCCTCCTGTACTTTCCGTCCGTCATCAAGACGGTCAATTCATTTTCGCCGGACACAAATGCGGTTGCCAACCGTGTGCGCCCCCAATCGTGAGGAATGGCGATAACCGCCGGCAATTGCGTTGTGGGGACGCCTTGATCGCTGAACTGCATGGTCCGCAAGTCCCCGGTAACGAAGCACACCACTGACAGCGCCCGCCCGTTCGGCCAAGGCACTAGGAGCGACCCGCCACACTTCGAGAGTGGGATCGTATCCGGCAGGAACTTATTAGCGGCAGTATGGAAGATCGCGACCGACTCGGACACGGTGTGCTCGGCTTCATGCTCTCGACCGGGCATCAACTTGTACACGTACAGCCAACGGCCATCGCCGGAAAGCGCCATTTCCGAACCATACAGAGGCCCCATCGTGACCCAGCGGTGAGGGTCGGCAACAGAGGCCACCGTCGCCCCCGTCGCGGTGTCGATAACGTCCAGCCTTCCGGCCCCGGCTCCTTCTGGACCCTCTGGCACTCGCGATTCACTGGCCACGTAAAGGCGCGTCCCGTCGTGGGAGAGAGCGATGTCCGGATGCTCGCCGGTGGGATAGGTCTTGACGATCTCCTTGCGCTCGGGATCCACAGCAAACAACCGCTCGTGGGAATCGAAACTGCTGCGGTCAGAATCCACGATGTAGAGCAGTTGACGCGGGAGTTCTTTGCTTGCGTCAGGGCTTGCCGTTGGTTGACAACTCGATAGAGCAGAGGCCGCGACCACACACGCCGCGATCCGCAGAATGGCCGACAAGTTGCGAGTTCCAAAGCTCTGTTCGATGTTCACGACGATGTTCACGGCGCCCCCTCCGGCCATCACATAGGCACTGCCCCGGCTGGTTCCCCGCATCTAATTTTGAAGTGACACCGACAAGGGAGATAATGTTCCCCGGTATGAAGTCCCGAATCCACAAGGCGGGAACTATCGTCGCCGTCAGTTTGGCCGCGCTCTGTCTTGTTCTGCCGGTTGCGACCCTCGCCCAGACCCAGGCCCGCCGCCTCATCCTGAAAGACGGATCTTACCAGTCCGTCACCAAGTATGAGATTCACGGCGACCGCGTCCGCTATTTCAGCGCCGAGCGCGGCGAATGGGAGGAAGTCCCGAAAGCGCTGATCGACTGGGACGCCACCGATAAATTTGAGCAAGGCCGTAAGGATGGCAAGCTCGATCCGGAGGCGGCTGAACTCGACAAGGAACTCGAGGCCGAACGGAAAGCCGAACAAGCCCGTTCCCCGCAGGTCGCGCCCGGTTTGCGCCTGCCCGACGAAGGTGGCATCTTTCTCCTCGATACCTATCAGAATCAGCCGCAGTTAGCCGAACTGCAGCAATCGGGCGGCGATGTGGATAAGAACACCAAGTCGAATATTCTTCGGGCGGCGATCAATCCGCTGGCCGGCGCGAAGCAGACCATTGAACTCCCCGGAGCGCACGCCAAGATTCAGTCGCACACCGCCGTGCCTTCGCTCTACATCAACATCGACGCGAATGAGGGCGCGCCCGCAACCGTGCAGGCCGCTACCGGAGAGCCGTCGCCGCTGTCCCCCACCGAGCGCTTCAAGATCATTCGCATTGACGTCAAGGGCAGCAAGCGCGTGGCCGGCGCGGTCAAGATCGCGGTCACCGGAAAAATGAAAACCGACGAACGTTTTGTCGCGGCCACCGTAACCACCATGACCGGAGGCTGGGTCAAGCTCACGCCCACCGACCCTCTCGCGGCGGGCGAATACGCCGTCGCCGAGGCGCTTGGAAAAGATGGAATCAACCTTTATGTGTGGGACTTCGGTGTGAACCCCGCCGCGCCCGCCAACGGATTTACGTGGAAACCGGAACCCACAGAAGCGCAGCCGAAAACCGACCAGCCCGCGGAACTACAGAAGCGAGACAAGCAGTAGGAGGTTCAAACGTAGGGCCGACCGTGCCTAGCAGTGCTGTACCTCCCTGAGACCTGACACCTAGCAGCTGAGACCTGTGTTCGCGCTACGTCTCCATCAGCCCGCGCGACGCAATCCCAATATTGTCGCGGGTCGTATTCTTCACCACATACATCATCTCGTCCGCCTGGCGGATGATGTCGTGCGGGGTCTGCGCATCGTGCGGAAACGTCGCCAGCCCCATACTGGCACGCACGTTCAGGTTCAAGCCCTGCTCGACGCAGAAGGTTCCCGAGCGCAAGGAATCCTGCAAACGTTTGGCGACCACTACCGCCTGATCTTTGCTGGTTTGCGGCAGCACAATCACGAACTCGTCTCCACCGTAGCGAAAAGCAAAGTCAATCAGCCGCAACTGCGCTTTGATCAAGTACCCGACTTCGGCCAGCAGCCGGCTTCCCACCAGATGTCCATGGGTGTCGTTGACCTGCTTGAAGTGGTCGAGGTCGATGAAAATCACGCTGAATTGGTAGCCGAAGCGCGCCGACCGGTAAACCTCGGTTTCGAGCGTCTTGTGCAGATGGCGCGCATTGAACAGGCCGGTGCAATCGTCGGTGATGGTCAGTTCCTGAATCTTCTCGACCGACCTCGCATTCTCGATCGAAATCGCGGCGTAATCGCACAAGGCCTGCAGGAAGAACATCTCCTGTTCACTCATTTCCACGTTGGCATTGATCAGTTGGATCACGCCCAGCACGCGGTGTTTCGAACGCAACGGCACGCAGATCACGGACCTGGTCCGCAGGCGTGTCATCTCGTCCAACCGCGATGAAAAGCGCGGATCGCTCTGCACATCGGGCACGATCAATGCCTGTCCGTGCTTGGCCACCCAACCCGCAATCCCCTCCCCCACCTTCAAACGCGCCTTCGCCAGAACCTCTGCCGCCGCCCCCACCGCAATGGCGAAGTAGAGCTCATCTTTTTCCTCATCCACCATGAGCAGAGACCAGGTATCCGGGCGGAAATATTCCGCCATTTTTTCCATGATGGTCTGCAGAATCGAATCAAGGTTGAGCGAGGATGTCAGCGCCTTGGCGACATCGTGAAAGATGGTCAGCTCTTGCGACAGGCGAATTGGGGATGTGCCCGCGGCCTCTGCCATGGACTCCTCGAACGAGTGGTTGAATCAGGAAATTATAGGAAATTATAGGTTTCGTCGCGCCGCCCGGGCAACGAACGTCGGTAACCAGTACCAGTCACGCCAACCCACCCGCTTCCGCCGCCCAGCACCGCCGGAACGCCGAGGGCGCGGAGGGAAGAGCTTGAACCGGGTACTTTGCCAATTGAAGCCCGGATCGGGGCGTGGGTCGGTCTCAAATTACCCAATCAAAAATTGCATAATTACCAATTTTCTATGATCTTGCTTCTCGACAGAGTAAAATTTCGTTCGCCATCCAACAAATGCGGGAGACTGGTTTGCCTTCCTTTGGCGAAAAGCTGAAACAGGAACGCGAGAAGCGCAAAATCACCCTGGAGCAGATTTCCACCTCCACCAAGATCGGCACCCGCCTGCTGCAGGCGCTGGAAGAGGATAAGTTCAATCAGTTGCCCGGAGGCATCTTCAACAAGGGCTTCGTCCGCGCTTATTCCCGCTTCGTTGGCCTCGATGAAGACCAAACCGTTGCTGAGTACCTGCAAGCTTCCGGCGACGCCCCTCCTGCTTCGACAGAAATCGCGGCGCGGGAAGACCTAGCGCGCGAAAATGAAGAAAATATCAGCCGCCTGGAAGCCATCTCCGACGCTCCCGCTCGCCACCTGCCGTGGGGCCTGTTCGCCGCGGTTCTACTCGTGGTCGCGCTCGCACTCTCCCTCTGGAGTCATCGCCAACGGGAGCGTGAGAGACAATCCCTTCACCCGACTCCAACCACGGCCGCGATGCCGTCACCAACCGCGCAGTCATCGGGCGAAGCGTCCGGCAAAACATCAACCGAAGGTGGCTCCAGTTCGTCGAATGGAGGATCGGCCGTCTCCCCCAAAGCACCTCAGAACATCGGCGCTGCTGTTCCCACGGCGGCTCCGGACGAGTTTACCGTCGTCATCCAAACCCGCGAAGAATCCTGGATCTCGATCACCGCCGACGGCAAAACTGCCCCGTCCGAACTCTTGGCGGCGGGCAGCGAGCGCGTCATCCGCGGCCGAAAAGAAGTTATCATTAAGGTCGGCAATGCCGGCGGCGTCGACTTTCGCTTCAATGGAAAGAAACTCGACACCGGGGGCCAACTCGGGGAGGTCAAAACCGTTACCTTTGGCCCTGGCGGAATGGTACAGAATGCCCCGCCACCACCTTCGACGCCTTAAGTTTCTGTCTTTCTTTTCTTCCGTTTGCCACCCGCCTTCCGCCGTTCGCTGCTAACTCCCTCTCACTCAATGTCAACTCCCTTCGTCACCAGCCAATTCCGTTGCGCTTCACAGGTCATCTCTGATACCGTTTTGAAGGACATTTAGCCAAACCAAGATTTAGCCAAACTTGGTCAAGAGCCCTTGGGCTCCAGGCCTCCCTTATCGGACGTAAAGGCTCGCAATTAAAGGCTCAAAGCCACCTTGAGGAGAATACCAGCTTGCCACGAACCAATCGTTTTCTGTTTACCTCGGAATCTGTAACCGAGGGACATCCGGACAAGATCGCCGACCAGATTTCCGATGCCATTCTCGACGCCTGCCTTCGTGAAGATCCGAATAGCCGTGTCGCCTGTGAAACCCTGACTTGCACCGGCCTGGTCGTGATCGCCGGCGAGATCACGACCAAAGCCTACGTCGACTTCCAGAACCTGGTGCGGGGCGTAGTGCAGTCGATCGGATACGACAACGCCGTCTACGGCTTCGACTCGAACACCTGTGCCGTAATTTCGAGCATCAACAAGCAGTCCGGCGATATCGCCATGGGCGTGGATACCGGCGGCGCCGGCGACCAGGGAATGATGTTCGGGTTCGCCTGCAACGAGACCCCCGAACTGATGCCTCTTCCGATTTCACTCGCCCACAAACTCACCATGAAGCTCGCCGAAGTCCGCAAGAATGGCACCTGCCCCTACCTTCGGCCCGATGGAAAATCCCAAGTCACGGTTGAATACGACGCGCAGCACAAAGTAAAACGCGTGGACGCGGTCGTCGTCTCCACCCAGCATTCCGAAACGGTCGGCAACGACGAACTGCGCGCCGACATTTTGAAGCACGTCATCCAGGCCGTCATTCCAGCAAACCTGCTCGATGAGGACACCAAGTATCACATCAATCCCACCGGACGCTTCGTCATCGGCGGCCCCATGGGCGATTCCGGTCTGACCGGACGCAAGATCATCGTGGACACGTACGGTGGCATGGGACGTCACGGTGGGGGCGCGTTCAGCGGCAAGGATCCGACCAAGGTGGACCGTTCCGCCGCCTACATGGCGCGCTACATCGCGAAGAACATTGTGGCCGCCGGCCTCGCCGACCGCTGCGAAGTGCAACTCGCCTATGCGATCGGGGTTGCCGATCCCGTCAGCGTCCTGGTGGATACTTTCGGAACCGAGAAGGTTGATGCCAAGATGATTCCGGATCTGGTGCGGGCGAACTTCAAGCTCAAGCCGCGCGAGATCATCGAGACGCTCAACTTGCGCCGTCCGATTTACCGTAAGACCGCATCCTACGGACACTTCGGCCGCAGCGACGCCGATTTCACCTGGGAAGCAACCGACAAAGCCGCCAAGCTGGCGACAGACGCCGGCTTGAAGCTGGAGCCGGCCGGAGCAAGGAAATAAGGGAATCAGGTCAGAGGTTCGCGGTCAGAGGTCAGAGGTGAAAAACCCGAACTGCATCAAGCAGCAACGAACCACGGCAAACTGAGAGCAAGCTAGGAATGAGTGAGAAGGTCAGATTTCACCTCTGCAATCTGACCTCTCACCTCTGACCTTTCATCCGGGGAGAAAAATGGCAACGACATCAATTACCAGCGACGTTAAAGGATTTGAACTGGCCGATCTGGGCAGGAAACGCATCGAGTGGGCGAACCAGTCGATGAAGGTGCTGCAGATCATCCGCAAGGAATTCATCAAGAACCAGCCGCTCAAGGGCATCCGCGTTTCGGCTTGCCTGCACGTGACGGCCGAGACCGCAAATTTAATGATCGCGCTGCGCGACGGCGGCGCCGACGTGGCTCTGTGCGCCTCGAACCCGCTTTCCACGCAGGATGATGTCGCCGCCAGCCTGGTCCGCGACTACAACATTCCCGTTTTTGCCATCAAGGGCGAGGACAACGACTCCTACTATTCGCACATCATGGCAGCGGTCGACCACAAACCGCAGTTCACTATGGACGATGGCGCCGACCTGGTCTCCGTGCTCCACACCAAGCGCACGGCGGAACTGGCGAATGTGATCGGCGGCACCGAGGAGACAACCACCGGCGTGATTCGCCTGCGCGCGATGGCCAAGGAAGGCGTGCTGCGCTATCCGATCGTCGCCGTCAACGACGCCGACACCAAGCATCTGTTCGACAATCGCTACGGCACCGGGCAATCGACGGTGGACGGCATTATCCGCGCGACGAATTTCCTGCTCGCAGGATCGAAGTTCGTGGTCGCCGGCTACGGCTGGTGCGGACGCGGCCTCGCTTCGCGCGCCCGCGGCGCCGGAGCGGAAGTCATCATTACGGAAGTGGATCCGACCAAGGCGCTCGAAGCGGTGATGGACGGATTCCGCGTGATGAGCATGGAAGAAGCCGCCAAAATCGGTGACGTTTTCTGCACCGTCACCGGCAACAAGAACGTACTAGCCAAGCAGCACTTCGAACTCATGAAAGACGGAGCCATCATCTCGAACTCGGGCCACTTCAACGTCGAGATCGACATCCCGTCGCTCGAGAAGTTATCGTCCTCCAAGCGCACTACGCGCACCTTCGTCGACGAGTACACCATGAAAGACGGCCGCCGCATTAACCTTCTCGGAGAGGGCCGCCTCATCAATCTGGCCGCCGCCGAAGGCCATCCCGCGTCGGTGATGGATATGAGTTTTGCCGACCAAGCGCTTTCCTGCGAGTACATGGTAAAAAACCATGCGTCGCTGGAAAAGAAGGTGTACACAGTTCCCGTGGACCTCGACAAACGCGTGGCCAAGCTAAAGCTCGAATCGCTCGGCATCAAGATCGACCGCCTAACCTCGGAGCAGGAAGAATACCTGGCCAGTTGGTCGGAAGGCACGTAGGACCGCCGTTAGTCGTTAGTCGGTGGAGCGACGGGCGTCCTCGCCCGTCCGCCTCAGAATTCGATGCGCAGGGCGGCGCAAGCCGCCCTCAGGTTTCGTATCAGGATATCGCTCTTTAGCGATACCGTAGATTCCTCAAATCCGACGCCCCTTTAGGGGCTCGGCATCGAACACCCTCGCCCCTCAAGCTTTCCCACGACCCTGCCGATGAACCCACACGAGGTTCACCTGTGTCTGTCTTGAACTCCAAAGTGCTCTTGGTCGAGGACAGCAAGTTTCTACGGGTGGCCAACGAGCGCGCTTTGTCCAAAGCCGGTTACCAGGTCAGCACCGCCGCCGACGGCGAGGAAGCCTTGCAGGTCGCCAATGCCCAACTTCCCGACGTCATCCTGCTCGACATTATGCTTCCCAAGCTCAGCGGCACGGAAGTCCTAAAAGCTCTGAAAGCAAATCCCGCCACCATGCACATTCCGGTCATCGTGCTCACCAGCCTGTCGCAGAGGAACGAAGAAAAACTTCTTAGCGAAGGCGCGGCCGCCTACTTCGAGAAATCCACTCTGCAACTCGACAAGAGTCCCGATCGCCTGGCCGCCACGGTGGAGACGGTGCTGGTCCGGGTCAATCACCAAAAATGCCTGGACCTTCGGCTGCAGAAATTAGCCTCCGGGAAGGCCAGCGGTCAATGACGCGCAGCTGACCACCGACAAACGAACGCCCGGCAACGGCTGAGAGAATTTCCCGCGCGGCGCTAGAATAAGATGCATGTACCACTACAATCCCGCGACCGCCCTAGAAGAACTGACTGAAGACGCGACCCTGCCCAACCCCGTCCACGTGCGCGACATGATGCTGCGCCGCAAGCTCACTGCCGACCAGTCGCTGGAGCTGAACCGCATCTTCCTCGAATATCAGAAATTTTTCGGCGAAGCGCAAAAGCTGGGCAAGGAAATCTTGAAGCGCCTGGCAGCGTAGCCCCGTAGTTCTCCACGCCTCACGTAGGGACAGCCGCCCTCGGCCGGGGTCCCCAGACCGCGCGCTTTTCGCAGGCTGAGGTGGTTCAGCTGTCCAGGCGGGCAAAGCCGCCAGAGCCCGATGTCACTACCGTCTTGACAGATCAAGCTTTGCCGTGGATCTTAGCCCACCACCAGCGCACGCCGACGAACAGGAAACGCCAGTCGTGGAAGAATTCCGGCGGCTTGCCCTCGAAGGCGTGGCCGATGAATTGGAAAATCCACCCGATGAGGAACAGCGCAAATGCATACATCCACAGGCGGTGCAAGAAGATGCTGGCAACAAAAAGTGGGGCCGAAAGCAGGATGGTGGGAATGCCCAGCGTATGACACACCCGGTTCACCGGATGCCGATGACTGGAGCCATATTGCGCAATCCACTGCTCGTTGGTGCGTCCGCCCAGCACGTGGAGGATGATATCACCCCCGGTCCTAAGAACTGCCTTAGAGCCTTTGGGTGGCGCAGCGGTTTGCCGCTGCGACCAAGGGCGATCTATTCCGACGGCTTTAGCCGCGGGGGTTTGCATCCGGTGCCATCCCTGTTCTCGGTGCGCTGGGAAACTGGGCTAGAGAAACAAAGAAAAACGGCTGGCAGTGCCAGCCGTTCGTGAATTTCCGGTGCAGTTTGTTAGCGGCCGCCGCGGGATCCCCCACCGTGGAACCCTCCGCGGGAGCGGGCAACCGAGCCGCGTCCTTCAAAGCCGCGTCCAACTACCGGACCATGTCCAACATAGCCATGTCCCACATAGCCGCGTCCGACATAACCGCGACCGTAGGAGCGTCCGTAATACGGATGTCCCCAGCCGTGGCCCCAGGGCCCTGCGCCGATAAACACCCCGTTCACGAAAAAGCTCGGACCATAGTAGCCGTAGGGCGCGCAAGCATACGGATAGTCCGGGTAATATCCATAAGCGCAGACCGGCGGACCAGCCACATAGCCGCCGACGCCGATACCTACTCCGACCCTGACCTCAGCCTGCGAGTACGCAAGTGGCACGACTAGTAAAGCCAGCAGTACAACATATCTCAGGTATTTCATGGTGAACCTCCCTTTCTTCTCCTCAGCGATTCGCTGCTTTGATTCGCCGGAGCTTGAGGTCCTTCAGCTTTTCTGTTTCCTCTGAAGCGCCTACACATTTGAACTCGGATCGGGGAGAAAAGTTGCGGGGAGACAAGTGGCTGATTTCAGCCATCCTGCGTGAAATCAACCAGTTGGAGCGGAGTGGGCAAAGCGAAACGTGAACTCGGTCTATCATGCTGAGCGATGCCCAGACGAGGAACGCCACACCGCACCGTGCCGCACGTCACCCACTCATTGCAAAGGACGCGATGAGTAGGGCACCCGCTGTCTATCACCCGTCCGCGTGTTCCGCCTCGCTTGCGCTTGGCTGGGGCGGACGAATGCGTCCGCCCCTACGTGAGGCTTGCTGGTGCAGGGGTCCTTCGACTCCGCGGGGGCTTCACTTCGTGAAGTCCCTGCTGCGCTGAGGATGCCAAACTGGATAGAACGGCCAGCACCGGCTGTGTTGGTAGTGCCAGCTAGACCAAAAGCCTGGGGCTCCCGCCGTCCTTCTCAAGTCGGAAAGGTGTGCCCAGTGACATCCCATCGCGCGCGAATCTCCCGGTCGCAGACGAATAGGGATAGTCCTCGCCTCTGGCCGCCAATCCGGCACGCACCGAATTCATCCGAATGTACTCGCGATGCTGCTCAAAATCCCGGGCGTCGCGGATCCGATGATTCGTAAAGCTAGCTTGCCAAACCGGCAGACTCGACTTCAACCGAAACGAAAACCCTCCCTTGATGAATTGAACAGCCCGCTCCAGCGATATCTCATCCGCAGGCGTTATCAGCGCATGGAAGTGGTCGGGCATGACCACGAATTCATGCAGGAGATACTTGCCCTGTTCGCGATAGTGGAGGAGGACGTCAACGAGCAGATCAGCGGTGGCAGCAGGCTGAAATAGGGCTCGGCGTTGCGCGGTAACCGAGGTGATGAAAAATGTGCGGTCCATCCACAGAGCGTAGTCAGGCCGCGACGGAAAGGATGTGAGACGGGTCACGCCTAAAATGTTCGATTTTCCGAGGTGTCGGTTTTCGTGGAAGAGCCGGCCTTCAGGCCGGCGTTAAGACGAGAGGTCAGGAGGGCTTTAGCCCCGGTGGAGAGCGACCACCGAGCCTAAAGGCCTCGTCCAAGGGCTCCGGACGCGGCCCTGAAGGGCCGCTCTTCCACTCCTGCCGAGATTGCGCTCGGCTCTCGCGGGCGAGGGTGCCCGCACCACACGTTTGGGGCCATCGTTTACAATCGAAGATTCTCCACCGATTGGAAACAATAACCATGCATCGCTGGTCGCAACTGTTTATTCCTACGCTTCGCGAGGCTCCGGCTGATGCCGAGGTCGCTAGCCACAAGCTGCTGGTCCGCGCTGGATACATTCGTCAACTGGGCGCCGGGATCTATTCGTTTCTGTTCCTTGGCAATCGCGCTACACAGAAGATCATGGGTATCGTCCGCGAGGAGATGGACAAGATCGGGCAGGAGTTTTATCTGCCGGCACTGAATCCGCGCGAAGTTTGGGAAGCTAGCGGGCGCTGGACGGCGATGGGCGAGAACATGTTTCGCCTCAAGGATCGCAAGGGCGCCGACCTTTGTCTCGGCATGACCCACGAAGAAGTCATGACCGACATCGCGCGCAAGGAACTGCGCAGCTACAAACAACTGCCGCAGATCTGGTATCAGATTCAGACCAAGTTCCGCGACGAACTGCGGCCCAAGTCGGGACTGCTGCGCGTGCGTCAGTTCATCATGAAGGACGCATACTCGTTCGACATCGATGCGGCCGGACTCGATGTCTCGTATCAGAAGCATCACGACACCTATTGCCGCATCTTCGACCGTTGCGGGCTGAAGTACATGGTCATCGATGCGCACTCGGGCGCCATGGGCGGATCGCAGTCGCAGGAATTCATGGTGCGCACTCCAGCGGGCGAGGATCAGATCGTGAGCTGCGAAAAATGCAACTACGCGGCGAATATGGAGAAGGCGACGTCGAAGCTTGCTCCGGTTGAGGACCTGAAGCCCGAAGGCGATGGCCAGCCGCTCGAAGTGCACACTCCAGGACAGAAAACGATTGAAGACGTAGCGCGCTTTCTCGGCGTGTCGCCGAAGCACATGATTAAGACTTTGGCGATGATGATCACCGAGGACGACCCGAAAACGGGCAAGGCTCGGGCGCGGGCCGTCGTGCTGCTCATGCGCGGCGATCACCAGATGAACGAAGCCAAGCTTTCGACGGCGGTTGCGGGTAAACCGACGCGTCCGATGCAGGAACAGGAAATCCGCGAACTGTTCCACGCTCCTGCCGGATACCTCGGCCCGTTAGGCACCGATTGGGCGAAAGGAGTCTGGGCAAAGGACATTGGAGATGCCGCCAAGCCCGTCCTGCTCGTCGACGAGGCGCTCAAGGGCCGCACCAACCTGATCGGCGGCGCGAACAACGAGAACTATCACGTCAAACACCTGACGCCAGGGAGAAATTTTCATCCGACAGCCTACGCCGACCTGCGCAGCGTAACTGCTGGCGAAGACTGTCCGAATTGCGGCTCTCCACTGCGCATCGATACCGCGGTCGAAGTCGGACACATCTTTAAGCTGGGCTACAAGTATTCGGAATCCATGGACGCGCGCGTGCTCGACCGCAATGGCAAGGAAGTCGCGCCGATCATGGGCAGCTATGGGATTGGCATTGAGCGCATTCTGACCGCTGCCGTCGAACAAAGTAACGACGAGAATGGATTTTGGCTGCCACCTTCCATCGCGCCCTTTGAGGTGGTGGTGGTGTCGACTAACTCCAAAGACGAGGCGATCCGCGTCGCCTCCGAGGACGTGGCCCGCCAGTTGGAAGCCTCCGGATTCGATGTTTTGCTCGATGACCGTGACGAACGGCCCGGGGTGAAGTTCAAGGACGCCGACCTGGTGGGTATCCCCTTTCGTATCAACGTGGGGAAGAAGGTTACCGAAGATACTGTCGAAGTCGTTCGGCGCTCGACTCTGCACAAGGAGGACGTTAAGATTTCTGCCATAAGCGAGTATTTCCAAGGACTGCGTTAAGACCTGCGCCAAGGCCTGTGAAAATGACAGGTCCCGGCCGCTCGCCAGCCGGAAGAACTTACGACTTAGCGAACCTTTAGCGCACTGCGGAAAGCTCGCAACTTGGAACTTCGCAACTCGGACCTTCGCAACCAGCGATTGAGCGATTGTTTCTTATGGCAACTGTGAAATTAGCCCTCGTCGTGGCCGTCTTCGGGGCCTTGATCCTGGTGGGCATCAAGATCATTCCGCCGTTTTTCTCGAACTACGAGCTTGAGGACTCGATCAAGACCGAAGCGCTGCAATCAACCTATAGCACGCGTTCGGAAGACGACATTCGCGCCGCCGTCATCAAGCAGGCCCGCAATTACGACATTGCGCTGACGCCCCAGCAGGTGCATATTTCCCGGCTCGGCGGCTTCGGATCCGGCAGTCTCACGATCGAGGCCGACTACAGCGTTCCCGTCGAACTGCCCGGCTATTCGACTACCCTCGAGTTCCATCCTTCGACGAAGAACAAGGGCGTGTTTTAGCGCAGCTTGAGCTCTCCAGATCCCGCTACCCACACACCCGTCCATCCGTTGACACGCATCCAAATGTTGTAGGGGTCGCCTTGTGATTTAGAATCAGTCACAAAAGCACCTTAGCGCCAAAACCAGTTTCGGACTGAGAATTGCTTTTGTGGATTGAGGCACAGCCGTCACAATGGGCATTAAGCTGAAAATCCCGACGGATCGACGTGGCGGCCAAAGCGGAAAAGGCCGCGGCAAGAACCGCCTGCTTTCCCACGACCCTATCGTGCGGATTGCCCTGCTTGGTTTTCTCTCGGCATCGCTCGTGGTGGTTGGCATCTTTGCCTACTGGTATGTGAAGTACGACTGGATCATCGAGCAGCGCTTCCGCGGTCCGGCGTTCGCCACTTCGGCCAAGATTTTCGCTGCCCCGAAGGTGGTCAGGGTCGGATCGAAGTCGACCGTCTCTGAAATTGCGGACGAACTTCGTCATGCCGGCTATACGGAAAAAGAGGGCGAATCCCGGCTGGGCAGTTATCGTCTGCACGGCGGCTCGATTGAAGTAGTGCCCGGACCTGAGTCTTATCACAGTCCGGAGGCGGCCACCATCACCGTCGCCGACGGTGCGGTTTCCGGCATCAACAGCCGCTCTGCCGGAGAACTGGAGGCCTACGAGCTCGAGCCCCAGATGCTGACCTCGCTCTTTGATGCCGAACAACGCTCCAAGCGGCAACTGGTGAAGTACGATGACATTCCCAAGGTCATGGTGGAAGCGGTTACGTCGATCGAAGACCGCCGCTTCTTCCAGCACAGCGGTGTCAATTTCATGCGGCTGGTGGAAGCCGCCTGGATCGACTTCACCCATCAGCGCCATCAGCAAGGCGGTTCGACGATCACCATGCAGCTATCGCGGGCATTTTTTCTGAGCCCGGAAAAAACTTTCAAGCGCAAGATGATCGAAATGCTGATCGCGGTAGAGTTGGAACAGAAGTTTTCCAAGCAGCAAATCTTCGAGTTCTACGCTAACCGCGTCGATCTGGGACAGCGCGGATCGTTCACTATTTCCGGGTTGGCTGAGGGCTCCCGCTCCTATTTCAACAAGGATCTGAAAGACATCACGCTGCCCGAAGCCGCGCTCCTGGCTGGATTGATCCAGGCGCCCAGCTATCTCTCGCCCTATCGCCATCCCGAGCGCGCTCTGGAACGCCGTAACACCGTGATCGAATCCATGGTCGAGACTCGCGCCATCACGCGCGAGCAAGCCGATAAAGCCAAGGCAACGCCGCTGAAACTTGCCCCGCCGAATGTGGAGGCCAGCGATGCTCCGTACTTCGTGGATATGGTGCGCGACACCATCGTCAACAAGCTGAACGAGCATGAGGTCAACGAGCAGGAGTACCGCATCTACACCACGCTTGATCCTGCGCTGCAGCGGGCGGCCGCGCAAGCGGTCGAAACCGGAATTAAGCTGGTGGACGACCAGGTCACGAAAATGCGTACCAAAAGGACTAAGGTCGGAAAAAACAAGTTTGAAACCACTGTCACGCCCGGCCCGCAGGCGCAGGTGGCGCTGGTCGCCATGGACCCTCACACCGGTGAAATCAAGGCACTGGTCGGGGGACGAAACTACGGAGCGAGCCAACTCAATCACGCGCTCGCCAAGCGTCCCACCGGCTCCATCTTCAAGCCGTTTGTGTACGCGGCCGCCATGAATACGGCGCTTGATGGCTCGACCACCGTGATCACCCCGGCGTCCACGGTCGCCGACCAGCCTTCGACCTTCTCTTACGGCGACCAGATCTACGAGCCTCGCAACTACAAAGAGGAGTACCACGGCGACGTCACGCTGCGCTACGCGCTGGCGCTGTCGCTCAACAACGCAACCGTCAAACTGGCGGAAGAAGTGGGTTACGACAAAGTGGCCGATCTGGCCAGGTCCGCCGGAATCGCTTCGGTGAAAGCCACGCCGGCAATGGCACTGGGCGCCTACGACGCCACCCCCGTCGACATGACGGCCGCCTACACCAGTTTTGCCAACGGCGGTCTGCGGCTTTCCCCCGTTTTCGTAAATTCGGTGCGCAATTCCAAGGGTGACGTCGTCGTCAACTTTGGGACCGAGAAGACGCAGGTTCTCGATCCGCGCATCGCCTTCGTCATGACCAACCTGCTGGAAGGGGTGATGAACTTCGGCACCGCCGCCGGGGTGCGCTCCCGCGGATTCACCGCCCCGGCCGCCGGTAAGACTGGCAGTTCTCACGACGGATGGTTTGCCGGCTACACCAGCAATCTGCTCTGCATCGTCTGGGTCGGATACGACGATTACAGCGACATTCGCCTGAGCGGCGCGCAGACCGCAGCCCCCATTTGGGCCGAGTTCATGAACAAGGCGGTTACGCTGCCCCAGTATTCGGACGTGAAGCCCTTCACCCAGCCGGAAGGCGTGGTCGATGTGCAACTCGACAAAATCACCAACCGCCTGGCGACGCCATCGTGCCCCGACGACTATACGATTGCCTTCATCGCCGGCACCGAGCCTCACGATACCTGCGACCAGACGGGCGGCGTGCACGGGTTCTTCTCCCGCATATTCGGCGGAAATTCCGAGAAAGCGCTGCCTCCGCCCCCCGCGAACGGGAACCCGCAGCCGGCCAGTGGTGTCCAATCAGAGGAAGAGGCCAAGAAAAAGAAAAGCTTCTTCGGCAAGATTGTTGGGGTCTTCAAAGACAGTAGCTCCCCGAAAAATGACAAAAACTCGGCTGCGCCGTCTAAGGGCAGTGAGACGCCACCGCAATAGTGGGGTGCAGATAGTTGGGAACACAAGGACCGCGCGGGGTGCGCGGCCTCAAACTTGCAACGAACGCAGCACCGTACGCTGAAATGCCATGAAACTCTGAAATTCTGTAGGTTCGGCCGGGGGTGGATATGCTTTCCTGGATCCGCATCAGTTCGGCAGCACTTCTCTTCTCCGCGCTTCTAGTTCTCCCCTCGCAAGCCCAGAACACCGAACAGCTGCAAGTCGGCCCGCCGCCGCTGCACCGCGCCGAGCCTCCCGCTCCCGGGGCAACACCTGAGGAACTCGAACAGCGTGGTGACCATCTGCGCACGGAAAAGAACTTTCTGGACGCAATCGACTACTACCGGGCCGCCCTGAAAGGCGCGCCAGGCAATGCCTCCCTGTTCAACAAAATCGGGATTTGCCAGCTCATGATGCAGCGCTACAAAGACGCCAAGAAGAGTTTCGAACGCTCCATCAAGGCTGATCGTGACCATTCCGATGCCTACAACAATCTCGGCGTCACTTATTACGCGACGCGTAACTACAACACAGCGATCAAGCACTATGAGAAGGCAATCTCTTTGAACAATGATGCCGCCTCCTACTACAGCAACCTGGGGACGGCATATTTCGGCAAGAAACAGTTCGAAAAAGCCATAGAGTGTTATGCCAAGGCGGTGCAGCTTGATCCCGACATCTTCGATCGCAGCTCGCACGCCGGAGTTCAAGCCAAGCTTCCTTCTCCCGAAGACCGAGCCCATTACGATTACGTTCTCGCCAAGCTGTACGCCCGGACTGGCGTGCCCGACCGATCGCTGCACTATCTGAAGAAGGCAATGGAAGAGGGCTACAAGGACATCAAGAACGTATACAAAGACGACGAGTTCAGCACGCTGCGCAAAGATCCCCGCTTCGCCGAACTAATGGCGGCGAAGACGACGGCCATCCCCGATTAAGTGCCGCTAACTGTCTGGCAGGAAATGAGTTAGGGAAAAGACCGGGAAAATCGGGGCGCACCGCGAAACTTTCCCTGCGAACTTGGGTTCTCAGAGTCATTCCTCCTGAAAACGACAGGGTGAGTAAGGAGAACAAAAAACCCACCGGTTGCTAACCCGAGCACGCCCCAAGCAAGCAACCGGTGGGCGAATTTCAACTGAGAACCGATAGCTGAAAGCCGTCAGCTTATCCCAGAAATATATTCCTCGACCGCCCGCTTCCATTTTCCCTGCGCTTTCAGGATGTACTCAACCGCATCACGCGCGGCGCCATCTCCCCCGGCGTGCGCCGTAGCCCAGTGCGCTTCAGCTTTGACCTCGGGCCGCGCATTCTTCACGGCAATCGCCAGCCCGCACTTGCGCATCGCGGGCAGATCGATCACGTCATCCCCGACGAAAGCAGCCTCGGCGGCGGTGAGTCCATCCTTTTCCAGAATCTGCACCAACACGGACGCCTTGTCCTGGATCCCCTGGTACACGTGGTCAATCTTCAAATCACGCGCGCGGAGAGCAACCGTTTCAGAGATGCGCTTGGTGATGATTCCCGTCTTGATGCCCGCGAGGCGGGCCAACATAATCGCGGTGCCGTCGTGCGCGTGAAAGCCCTTGGCCTCGATCAAGCTCGCGCTCGGCTGAACGCCCGACTGCAGGCTTCCGCCAGGCGCGGGGAAAATCCAGATTTTGCCGTCCGTAAGGACGCCGTCAACGTCGAAAAGAATGAGCTTGATTTTGCGCGCGCGAGCAGTGGCTGATGATTTGGGCATCGCCGAAATTCTAGCATTCGAGCGGCGGGGGCCGGTGCGGTCATCCGTTGCGTTCGTCCGAACCAGATTCAAAAATCGCCTCAATCGGCTGCTGGAAGAGCCGCGCGATACTAAAGGCGAGCGGCAGGCTGGGGTCGTATTTCCCCGTTTCGATTGCATTCACAGTCTGGCGTGACACGTGGAGGCGCGCCGCCAGTTCGGCCTGCGACCAGTCACGCTCTGCGCGAAGAACTCGGAGGCGGTTCTGCATGGCTCTTAGGCCACCTCGCATCGCTGGTTCTTGGCATTGAACGGCTGCGCAGTCATCGGTACCTCTCGGCGCGAAAGACATAGGCCCTTCCCCAGAGCAACAACATGTAGCTTCCAATGTCGTCCCACGGTGCGCGTCGCAGGCCGGAGCATCTCAGCGTTCAGGAGCAACAGCTATGCGAAGTGTTGGCCGAGCTGATTCGTGAAGGACGCGTGCAATTGCTGGGGCCGATCCGTCAGGAGCTGCTTTCCGGCATTCGCGAGGAAACTCAGTTTCGGAAGCTGCGCGATTACCTGCGGGCTTTCCAGGAGCACCCGCTCGAAGCGGCGAACTACGAAGAAGCCGCCCACATGAACAGCCGCTGCCGCGCCCGGGGAATCGCCGGATCGGCGCCCGATTTCCTGATCTGCTCCGCCGCCCACCGCCGCGGCTGGGCGATTTTCACCACGGATCGGGATTTCCAGAACTACGTTTCGGTACTGCCAGTGCGTTTGCACCCGGCTTTGCGAAAGGAATAGGCCGTCGGAACTCACCAACTCATCTCATAAGCAGGTTGCCGCGTGCTATCGGCGTAGTGGCGGCGTTTCGCCAATAACGACCGTAACGGTGTCCGGGTTACGACGATTCGCCGGCACCGCGAAAGCGAAGATCGGCGACTCATTGCCGTCGGCATGAAAATCAAGATACCGTGCGATGGCCTGGGCGGCAATCGTTGTATTTGTTTGCGCTTTCCAGATATCCAAACGATCTACTGCCACGAATGGCCGCTCACATGAGGCACATGTTGCTCGCCGATTAGGCGAACATTTTACGAAACTCTAAATTCCCGCTACAATCCTTCCCATGCCGTCCGCAGTTTCCCCATCGCTCGCCTGGGCTCATCCGCTGGTTCAGGAGTGGTTCACGGCGCGCTTCTCGACGCCGACCGAACCGCAGGAGCAGGGCTGGCCCCACATCCTCGCCGGACACACCACGCTGATCTCGGCTCCGACTGGATCGGGCAAGACGCTGGCCGCTTTCCTCGCCTGCATTGACCGGCTCGTCTGCAAGGCCCTCGCCGGCGAACTGCGCGACCGCACCGAAGTTCTCTACGTCTCCCCGCTCAAAGCCCTGGGCAACGACATCCAGAAAAATCTCGAAATTCCGCTAGGAGAAATTCTGCAGATGGCGGGCGAGCGCGGCCTGCTGATGCCCGAAATCCGCACCGCCGTGCGCACGGGCGATACTTTGATGAAAGACCGGCGCCTCATGCTGAAGCGTCCTCCGCATATTCTGGTTACCACGCCCGAGTCACTCTACATTCTGCTGACGGCGGAAAAGAGCCGCGCTATCCTGCGCGATGTGGAGACCGTGATTGTCGATGAAATTCACGCCGTGGCCGACGACAAGCGCGGCGTGCATCTGGCGCTTTCGCTGGAGCGCCTGGAAGCGCTGACCGAGCGCCCACCCGTGCGCATCGGCCTTTCCGCGACGCAGAAGCCGATCGAAGAAGTCGCGCATTTCCTCGCCGGAAGCATTGTCGGCAACTCTGATCCTCAAAATCCGCGTCCCGATCCCGTCATCGTCAACGTAGGACACAAGCGCACGCTCGACCTTGGAGTTGAGGTTCCATCGTCGGAGCTGGGCCCGGTCGCGTCCAACGAAATGTGGGACGAGATTTACGAGCGCATCGTGCAACTGGTGAACGCGCACCGCTCGACGCTGGTCTTCGTGAACACGCGCCGCCTGGCCGAGCGCATTGCCCATCAACTCGGTGAGCGCATGGGCGAGGAAAACGTGGCCGCACATCACGGAAGCTTGTCGCGCAAGCTGCGCCTCGAAGCCGAACGAAAATTGAAAGAAGGCCAGGTAAAGGTGCTGGTGGCGACCGCATCGCTCGAACTTGGCATTGACGTAGGGACGGTGGACCTGGTGTGCCACATCAGTTCGCCACGTTCGATTGCGGTTGCGTTGCAGCGGGTGGGACGGTCGAGCCACTGGCGAGGCGCAGTCCCAAAAGGACGATTCTTTGTCACCACGCGCGACGATCTTGCCGAATGCGCCGTGCTCGTGCGCGCGATTCGCCAGGGCGAACTCGATCGCCTGATTTTTCCGGAGGGTTCGCTCGATGTGCTCGCGCAACAGATCGTAGCCTGCTGCGCCGCGTCTGGCAGCGCCGCCACGGCCAACAAATCGGGCGATCAGTCAAACGACGGATGGGATGAAGACAAATTATTCGCGCTCGTAAAGCGCGCCTATCCCTATCGCAATCTCGCGCGTGAAACATTCGATGCCGTGCTAGCGATGCTCTCCGAAGGAATCGCCTCGCAACGCGGCCGCTACGGCGCGTACCTGCATCACGACCGTATCAACCGCAAGCTGCGAGCGCGGCGCGGTGCGCGTTTGGCAGCCATCACCAGCGGCGGCGCGATTCCCGACAACGCTCTGTTTACCGTAGTCGCCGAGCCGGATGGAGGCGTCGTCGGAACCGTCGATGAAGATTTCGCCGTAGAAAGCATGGCAGGAGACGTCATGCTGCTCGGCAACACTTCGTGGCGCATACGCCGCGTGGAAGCGAAAACGTCGCGCATGTTGGTCGAGGATGCGCACGGCATCCCGCCCAGCGTTCCCTTCTGGCGAGGCGAAGCTCCAGCACGCACCGCCGAACTTTCGCAGCAGCTAGGCGAATTGCGCAAAGAGATTAGCGACCGTCTCCCCGGTGTGCTTCCGATCGAAGGATGGCGCAATCTTGCTGCAGTAACCGACGCCGTGAATTGGCTGCGAGAAGAATGTGGGCTCGATCTCTCGGGCGCCGAGCAACTGATTCAGTACACGCTCGAAGGCCGCGCGGTGTTGGGCGATGTGCCGACGCAAACGACAATCATCGCCGAGAGATTCTTTGACGAGGGCGGCGGGATGCAGTTAATCATTCACGCGCCCTTCGGCGGCCGCATCAACAAAGCCTGGGGATTGGCCTTGCGCAAGCGTTTCTGCCGTGGCTTCAATTTCGAACTGCAGGCGGCGGCCACCGACAACGGATTGAATATCGCCCTCGCCGAGCAGCATAGCTTTCCACTGGCGGATGTTTTCCACTTTCTGCATTCGGAAACCATGCCGCCGATCCTGGAACAAGCCGCGCTGGCGTCTCCGATCTTTCAAACGCGTTGGCGGTGGGATGCGACGCGCGCCCTGGCTCTGCTGCGCTTTCAAGGCGGCAAGAAAGTGCCCCCGCAGATTCAGCGCATGCGATCCGACGATTTGCTGGCCTCGGTTTTTCCCGAGGTAGCCGCTTGCCAGGAAAACATCGAAGGCGACATCAAGATTCCCGACCATCCGCTGGTACGCGAGGTAATGAAAGACGTGCTCACCGAGGCGCTCGATATCGATGGTTTAGCTGAGGTGTTGCGAGGAATCGAGCAGGGACGGATTCGTTGCCTCGCAGTCGACACGCCGGTGCCGTCGCAATTCTCGCATGAAATTCTCAATGCGAATCCGTACGCCTACCTCGATGATGCGCCGCTGGAAGAGCGCCGCGCGCGGGCCGTCGAGATGCGGCGTGTATTGCCAGCCTCCGTGCTCGAGGAAGTCGGCGCGCTCGACCCCGCAGCCATCGTGCAAGTGCAGCAAGAGGCATGGCCGGATGTGCGCGATGCCGACGAACTGCATGATGTGCTGCATACGCTAGTGATGATGCCGGCGCCGGAGGAGGTGAGTTCTCAGCTTTCAGCTCTCAGCTCTCACCAAACGCGCTCGCAGCTCACTACCGGCTGGACTGGATTCTTTGACCGCCTGCAATACGAGAATCGCGCCTTTGTAGCGGAAGTTGAGGGTCAGCGCTATTGGATTGCAACCGAGCGCGCCGAATGGTTCCGCGCAATACATCATGTGGAGACGGGGCTCTGCCCCGTCCCGGCGGGGCCGAGCCCCGCCGCCACACGAGCCGTGGAATCGGCAAGCCGCGTCTCTACGGCGACGTTTGATGATGCCTTGCTGATCGCAGTTCAGGGATGGATGGCTCACCTCGGCCCAACCACCGCATTGGAAATTGGCGAACTGCTAAGGCTGCCGGCTTCGGAGATCGAAAAAGCCCTGCTCCGCATTGAAGCCAGCGGAGCAATTCTGCGCGGCAACTTCCGTCCCGCCGATTCGCGTCCCGCAGCCTCGGTAGCAAACGAACCCGTAACCGAATGGTGCGAGCGCCGCCTGCTGGCTCGCATTCATCGCTTGACCGTTGCCACCTTGCGCAAGCAGATCGCCCCCGTCACCGCCTCGCAGTTCATGAGTTGGCTGTTGCGATGGCAGCATGTCGCTCCGGGTACGCAGGTGCGTGGCGAACACGGCACGCTTGAAGTGATCCGCCAATTGCAGGGATTTGAAATCCCAGCCAGCGCGTGGGAGCGTTTTGTGCTCGCCCGCAGGATCTCCGACTACGATCCCGCAAACCTCGATCAGTTGTGCCTCGCAGGCGCCGTCGGATGGGGCCGCCTGTCACCGCATCCGGCAACTCTCGAAGCCACGGGAACCGGCGAGAACGGCCGCGAGAATCGCCGCCGTGTAATCCCGACGCGCGTCGCGCCCATCGCCTTCTTCGTCCGCGAAGATGCCGACTGGTTGCGGCCACACCATCCCGGGGCGGAAGATTCTTCTACTTCGTTCTTAAGCCCGGTGGCGCAGGCGGTGCTCGAACTCTTGAAACAGCGGGGCGCGCTGTTTTTTCCCGACATGGTGCGAGCGACCGGCCGCCTCAAAGCAGAAATCGAAACCGGACTGTGGGAACTGGTCGCAGCCGGCCTCGTGACTGCCGACGGATTCGAAAACTTGCGTGCCCTGGTGACGCCGAAAAGCTCGTCTGGCGCCGGCCTCGGCAGAGCCATGGGCAAAGTCCGCCGCCCGCGCCATGCCCCCGGACGCTGGTCGCTGTTGTACACCGAAGGCGCCGATCGCGACCGCAGCGTCGAGTCCTGCTGTTGGATGTTGCTACGCCGCTACGGCGTGGTATTCCGCGACCTGCTGGTGCGCGAAACCAATCTGCCCCGCTGGCGCGAATTACAGATCGGCTACCGCCGGCTCGAGGATCGCGGCGAGGTCCGCGGCGGCCGATTCGTCGATGGATTTCTGGGAGAGCAGTTCGCGCTTCCAGTGGCCGTCGAATCGTTGCGCGCCCACCGCAAGCAGCCGCCGAATACGCAGGGCGAGCGTGTCACCATCGCCGCCGCCGATCCGTTGAACCTGGTCGGAATCATTGTTCCCGGCGAGCGCATTCCCGCCATCTCGGGGAGAAGCGTAACGTTTCGCGACGGCGTGTGGGATGCGGACGATGCGCTGATGGTTTCCGGCTACTAGTGGAGAGCCCTCAGGGGCTAAAGCCCGAATTCTTTTAAGCCCTGAACGGCACCCTTCGGCGTCGCTCAGGGCAAGCTCTGAAGCCGTGCCCAACCCAAAACCAATTTACGAAGCCGGACTCAGCTGAACATCACCTTGCGCTCGCCCTTGACGATGCGGCCGACGCTGTAAAATTTTTCGCCGGCACGCTCCAGCAGCGTCTGCGCTTTCTTGAATTTCTTGGCGGGGACCACGATCAGCATACCGAGGCCCATATTGAAGGTGCGGAGCATCTCTTCCTCAGCGACGTTGCCGAGTTTCTGTAGATGTTCAAAGATGGGCAGCACCGGCCAGGTACCGAGTTCGATCACGGCCGACGTGCCTTTGGGCAGCACACGGGGCAGGTTCTCGGTTATCCCGCCGCCAGTGATATGCGCCAGGGCCGCGACGCACTCGCCCGCGATCATCTTCCGGATGATCGACCAATAGCTGCGATGGGTCCGCATGAGTTCGTTGCCAACTTTGTTCTTGATCTCGCTGACAAAAGTCTCCGGGGAATAGCCCGCGATTTCAAAAAGCAGTTTGCGAGCCAGCGAATATCCATTGGTGTGCAAGCCATTCGAGGGCAGGCCAAGCACGCAATCTCCCACCTGCACGTCTTTGCCGCTGATGATGCGCTCGCGTTCCACTACTCCGACAATGAAGCCGGCAAGATCGTACTCGCCTTCGGGATAAAATCCCGGCATTTCGGCGGTTTCGCCGCCAATCAAAGCGCAGCCGTTATGCTTGCAGGCTTCGGCGAGCCCGCCAACGACTTTCTCCGCGATTTCGGGATCCAGTTTGCCCGTGGCCAGGTAGTCCATAAAAAACAGGGGCGCCGCGCCCTGCACCGCGATATCGTTCACGCAGTGATTCACCAGGTCGGCGCCAACGGTGTGATGCACTTTCATTTCAAAGGCCACTTTTAATTTGGTACCCACGCCATCCACGCTCGAAACCAGCACCGGATCTAAGTACTTCTTATCGACGGAGAACAGCCCGCCGAACCCGCCAATTTCGCTCAGCACTCCCTTGGTGAAGGTTTTATGGGCTAGATATTTGATGCGCTGCTTGGTTTTGTTGCCGCGATCAATGCTGACACCGGCGTCGGCGTAGGTGATGGAGTCGCTTTGGGTGTTGGTGTTCTGGGCCACTTTTCAGTCCGTCATTGCCAGGGGAGAAATCTGGTGCGCCACCGAGCCGGCGGAAGCATTTCAGGCGCAACAAATTCTAGCACGTCTGGAGTTGCCGTCGGCTCTTTCGAGGTATGATCCGCGAAGCGGCTATAATGCTGAACCAATTTCTTTTTCTCCGGAGACAAGGATGAGAATTCTGGCAGTTCTATTTTTCGCCGTGTTGACAATTCCGTTTGTAGTAGCGCAGCAAAGCCAATCTCAGGACACGACGCCCGAGAGCGCGAAGCAGACCGCATCCAAGAAGGATAAGAAGCAATCAATGCCGGCGAGCGTTACAACTCCGGATAAATCCGAGGAAAGCGCCAAGCCCGCGGAGCCGCCCAAAACCGACGCAAACGAAGCTACCGACAAGGAAGAGCATTACGATGTAACGGAAGTCCCGCCCGTAATCACTCATCACCAGACCACGCTGAACGGCAAGACTCTCAGTTACACAGCAACGGCTGGCAGGCTTCCCATCAAGCGTGGCGACGGCAAGACGGAAGCCGAGATGTTTTTCGTCGCCTACACCCTCGACGGACAGGTAGCCGCAAAGCGTCCCCTGACCTTCTCGTTCAACGGCGGTCCCGGCTCCGCTTCGGTGTGGCTGCACATGGGCGCGCTCGGTCCCAAGCGCGTGGTGATGCAGCCGAATGGCTTCATGCCGGCCGCTCCCTATCGCCTGGAGGACAATCCCGACACGCTGCTCGATCGCACTGACATCGTCATGGTGGATGCCATGGCCACCGGTTACTCGCGTGCCGCAACTGCCGAACTTACCAAGAAGTTTCTGGGGGTAAAAGGCGATGTACAAGCCTTCGGAGAATTCATCCGCCTCTACATCTCCCGCTATGATCGTTGGAGTTCTCCGCTCTTCCTGCTCGGAGAAAGCTATGGCACCACCCGCGCCGCCGGCATCGCCGGATATTTAGCCGATCATGGCATCGCTTTCAACGGCGTGACCTTGCTCTCGATGGCGGTCGACTTCCAAACGCTCGAATGGAACAAGTCGAACGACCTGCCCTATCTGCTGCTGGTGCCAACTTTCAACATGATCGCCGGCTACCATCACAAGCTCTCTGCCGATTTCACCCAGGACATGGCGAAAACGCGCGAAGAAGTCGTACGCTGGTCGACCAATGACTACGCGCTTGCACTCGGCAAAGGCGACACCATGACGCCGGACGAGCACCACGAGATTGTCGAGCAACTGTCACGCTACATCGGACTGCGCCCGGAGGTGATCGAAGCGCACAACCTGCGCATCGACGTTCCCACCTTCACCAAAGAGTTGCTGCTCGATCAGAAACTAGTTACCGGCCGCCTCGATGGCCGTTTCACCAGCCCCAATCCCGGCGATGAGCGTTTCTATGATCCGACTAGCGCCGCCATTCTGCCGCCCTACACCTCGGCCTTCAACAATTACCTGCGCACCGAACTGAACTACAAGTCCGACATGCCCTACCGGGTTTTCGCCTATGATCAGCCCGGCTTCCAGAACTGGGAGTGGGGCAGCGCCGTGGAAGGCTTTCCCAGCACGGCGGGCGGGTTGCGCTCGGCCATGATCAAGAACCCGTATATGAAGATCCTGGTGATGGAGGGTTACTACGACCTGGCCACTCCCTTCACCGCCGCCAACTGGACCATGGATCACCTCGACCTCGGCCCGCAGTTCCGCCAGAATATTTCCTACGCCACCTACAACTCGGGACACATGGTGTACATCGATCGCTCCGAACACGACAAGATGAAAAAAGATCTGGTCGAGTTCATGGAAAAGTGTCTGCCGAAATAGGGGAGAAGCTCACGCAGGGACAGCCGCCCTCGGCTGTCCAAGCCGAGCGCAGCTCGGCAGCTGCGCTAAGAATAACTCTGTATTCGCCACATGCTGGACACTGAACACTGAGCCCCATGCGCGCCGCCGTCATCTTCGGACTAGGAACTTCACAGGCAGACCTGAAGCCGTTCCAATCCGGATCTCCGACAAAGTGGCTGCAAGGACTGCCCGCTTCTTCCGGCGACGCCGACGCTATCCTGATTTTCGGCGGGGACGGCACCATTCACCGTCATCTGCCAGCGCTGGTGCGGCTTCATCTCCCGGTCCTGATCGTTCCTGCAGGCAGTGGAAATGATTTTGCGCGCGCGCTAGACCTGCGCTCGACGCGAGACTCCGTGCGCGTCTGGCGTGATTTTGAAGCGGGGAAAGTTCAAGCGCAGGCCGTTGACCTCGGGGTCATCGTCCCCTCCGCTTCGCCGGAGCGCCCCCACTATTTCTGTTGCGTTGCTGGTTGCGGTCTGGACGCAGCCTCCGCTCGCCGTGCCAATCAAATGCCGCGCTGGCTGCGCGGACACGGCGGCTATGCACTGGCAATGTTGCCCTTCCTACTCAAACTGCCAGCTTTTCGCATGCGCCTGACGCGCGTCAGTGATAAGCAGGTCAATGAGAATGATGCTGTCGAAGCCGAAAAACTTACGCTGCTCGCCGCCTTCGCCAATACGCAGTTCTATGGCGACGGCATGCGCATTGCGCCGCAAGCGGATTTCGCCGATGGCAAGCTCGACATCTGCCGCATCCACAAGTTGAACCCGCTTAAACTGCTCAGCATGTTTCCGACGGTGTACTTCGGGCACCATCTCCTGCTGCCCGAAGTGGAGTACTCGCGCGCCGAGCGAGTCCACGTCCAGACCGAGACTCCGCTCGACATCTACGCTGACGGAGAGTTTGTGTGCCAGACGCCCGCCGACATTTCCGTTGCCGCGGGCACCCTGCGCGTGATCTATCCACCGCGATGAGAAATCGTTTCGCGATGTCGCGAACCGGCGAGATGGGATACTATGGTGCGGTTTTCAAGATCAAGAAGAAAAGTCCGGGCAGCACCAGCGACCCGGAACGAAGCCGTGATTAAGTCTCAATTTCAAGTATGAGGAGGTGTGATGCAGCTGCGCCTGGAGAGCCGCCCGGTCGGCGATGTCCTGGTCATTCAGTGTCACGGACGGATCGTGGCCGGGAATGAAGTCTTTACTTTGCACGCTTTTGTTGGAGACTCCTTCGTCAAGTACGGCGACGTCGTGCTGCAACTCGACCAGGTCGAGTTTATCGACAGCAGTGGCTTGGGAGCGCTGGTGCGCCTGACGCAGGCCGCCCGAGCGAAGGGAGGAGACCTCAAACTCAGCGGAGTTCCAGCCAGGATCCGAAAAACGCTTCAAATGACCAACCTGCTCTCCCAATTTGAACTCTACGATTCGGTCGAAGAAGCGATCACGGCCGCCTATTTAGGCTCGCGTTATTCGCGAGGAAAAACCGGGGACGCCAGGCCGCGCATGCTTTGCGTTTACGAGTCGACGGATGTGTGCACGTTCCTGCGCGAGGTGCTGTGCAGCGCCGGATACAACGCCTTGACCACTACGGCCATCGATGACGCCCGAATCCTGCTCAAGGCAACCAAGGCAAAACTGGTGGTGGTTTCCGCGCGTATGCAATCGGTTCATGGTAAACCTACACGCAAGGCGCTGGAGGAAATCGATCCGGCCGTCTCTCTCCTCATTTTGGACGAGAACTTTCACACCCAGGATCCCGGAGAGGCGGCGGAGAGACTCCTGAGCAGCGTGGGCAGCCTCTTGCCAGTTCCGGATTAACCGCCGGAGCGTAGGGGTTGCCGCTCATGCGGTACGCCTCCGGCCAATGGTTCGCAGTCCGCCGGCAAAGTACGCGCCTCCGAATTGATCTTCCTCACGGCAAACGCAATTTGAGCAGTACCTGCGGGTCCAGATACACACCTTGCCAGCGCACCGCCAGATGCAGATGCGGACCCGTCGCGCGGCCCGTGCCTCCGCTCAGTCCAATCGCCTGCCCTTTACTCACATCGTCGCCTTCTTTGACCAAGAATTTCGACAAATGCAGATAGAGCGTCAGCAGTCCCTGCCCATGGTCGATCACCACACAATTCCCTTCAAAGAACAGGGCCCTCGCCAGAATGACGCGCCCGCGATTCACGGCTGCGACCGAGGTTCCACCGGGCACGCGGAAATCGAGTCCCTGATGCGTGCTCTGGACGGAACCATTAAAGACGCGCTCGACCCCGAACACATCCGAGATCTCAGCATCAACCGGAGCCGAGAACGAACCTTTCCATTCGCGATCGGCACTGAGAGTCTTAAAGGCCTCGGCTTTTGTTTCCTTGTCCTGTTCGATCTGGCTCTGGTCTTCGGGACTGGGCGCGGTGTAGCGCGCGGGAACCTTCAGCAGCACACGCGGATAGCGTTGGCGTTCCACTCGAATTTTCTTTTCGAATGAGATCATTTCTTCCGCGGGTTGCCCAGGAAAAGTCTCGCCATGAAGTGCGAGCGGATAAGTTCCCGGCTTGGTTTCCAGACTGACCCCGGCCAGCGCGAACCAGGTTTTGTGGCTCGCGCCGAAGCTGAACACGATCTCGTGACCCAGCCAGTTGCCCGAAAGCGAACGCACCGGCTTCGGTGTGGTGACGCGAAAGAGCACCGGGGTTCCGTTGACCAGGCGAACGGGCCGGTTGACAACGGTCCATTTGCTGAGAGCAGGGTAAGCGGCAGTCGCTGACAAATTTGCGGCCAGCGCAAGGGGCGCGAATGCAACGAATGCAACGGAATGGAAGAGGCGAGCCGCTGAGGTCACCCTTTCTGCGCCGGTCCAGCGACCGCTACTCGCCGCTCGGGACGAGATTCAACGCCTTCCTCACCGTGCCGCGTTCGATCATTATTTTTTCCTGCAGCAGCGTGATCGCATAAATCAGCTGCTCGGGACGCGGCGGACAGCCCGGCACATAGACATCCACAGGAATAACCTGATTCACGCTCTGCACGATCGCGTAATTATTGAAAACGCCACCGGAAGTCGCGCACGCCCCCATGGAGATGACCCACTTCGGTTCCGGCATCTGCTCCCAGAGCTGGCGGATGATGGGAGCCATTTTGTTCGAGACGCGGCCAGCGATGATCATCAGGTCCGACTGCCGTGGGGACGGCCGGAACACTTCGGCGCCGAAGCGCGCGATATCGAAGCGCGACGCGCCCATCGACATCATTTCAATCGCGCAGCAAGCGAGGCCAAACGTCATTGGCCAGATCGAATTCTTGCGCATCCAGTTGACGGTGGAGTCGAGGGTGGTCATGACGATGCCTTCGGGCACGCCCTCTCCGTAGACAAGTTCCCTAACCACCTTCTTGCCGTTCTCGATATCAACGTAGGGGCCGAAACTGAGTTCTTGCGCCATGGCTACATTTTAACCGCAGAGACCCCCGACTGGGGAAGTTGCACGGCGGCGAAGTAGTTTCTAGGATAGATAGTCCTCGCCGGATTCATCGATTACACGAATCCGGTGGAGCTTTGCCGCCGCCACATCGTAGACCACCTGGTAGAGTTTCCGCAAATCGAGCGAAGCAGCGTAGCCCGTGTTCTTCACACAGACGACGTATCGCGGCTCAGTTCGCTTCATTGGACAGTTCGCTTCACTGGACTTCCACAGTGCGCTGATCTTAAACTCCACGCCAGTCTCGGCGTCCTCCGCGTCTCGCCGCGAGTATCTACGGGTTCAGCACGATCTTGCCGAACATCTGGCTCTGCTCCATGTACTCGTGAGCAGTGCGAATATCTTTCAAAAGGAAAGTGTGGTCGATCACGGGCTTAAGCCGTCCGGCAAACACGTGGCCTAGTACTTCGTGCAGTTCGCTCATCGTGCCCATGTACGATCCCAGAAAGGCCAGCTGGCGCGAGAACAGAAACCGCAGATCGAGTTCCACTTTAGGACCAGTGGTCGCACCACAGGTCACGAGTGTGCCTCCGGCCTTGAGCGATTTGACACTCTCCTGCCAGGTAGCTGGCCCGACGTGTTCGATGACGATGTCTACTCCCTCGAAGTTGGTGATCTTGCGCACTTCCTGTGAAATCTTCTGCTGGTAATGGTTGATGACGAAATCGGCGCCGAGTTCGCGGGCGCGCTCCATTTTGCGCTCGTCGCCCGCTGTTGTGATCACGCGCGCATGGAACAATTTCGCGATCTGGATGGCAGCAATACCCACGCCAGAATTCGCGCCCAGCACCAGCACGGTTTGGCCGGGGCGGATCGCGGCGCGTCCGGTGAGCATGTGCCAGGCAGTAACAAAGACCAGCGGAACGCTGGCGGCCTCGTTGAAATCGAGCCAGTCGGGAATCGGGATGACGTTCACTGCGGGCACCGCAATCAGTTCGCAGTTGCCGCCGTCCACGGCGTTGCCGAGCACGGCGTACTGGCGGCACTGGTTCTGCAGGCCAGCCACACACTTCGCGCAGTGATTGCAGAAAAGCATGGGCGCAAGAAGCACCCGCTGGCCCACTTTGAGGTCGGTGATGTACTCGCCAACTTCGACGATTTCGCCGGCGATATCGCTGCCGAGGATATGCGGCAAATTAACGCCGGGCAGTCCTTTACGTACGAATAGGTCCAGATGGTTCAAAGCGCACGCGCGCACGCGGATGAGGACTTGATCTCTGCGAGGCTTGGGATCAGGGACATCTTCGTAGGCCAGAACTTCGGGTCCACCGAACTGATGAATGCGGACGGCTTTCATGGGGCTCCTGGAGCATTGGACGAAGGAAATTTGAACCCTACAAGCTAGCACAAACGGCCGTGGAGCTGCGACGGATCCTTTATGCTCGCGTGGGGACAGCCCCCGGCTGTCCAGGGGCGCAGCTTGACCTTTGCTGACTGCACCAATTGACCTTCCCCGCTCCGCCACCCATAATCAGCACATGGACCTGTACGAGGAGATCGTCCGCCTGCGCAAAGACGGACGCCGAGGAGCCGTAGCCACCATCGTCAACGTGCGCGGCTCGATTCCTTCGTTCAAGACCGCCAAGATGCTGGTGCGGGACGATGGCTCGATCGTCGGCACCATCGGCGGCGGCTGCGTTGAGGCGGAGGTCTGGCAGGCGGCGCGCGAAGTGATGGAATCGGAGAGGCCGCGGACCCTGACGTTCGATCTGAATCAGGATCCGAAGTACGACACTGGTCTGGTCTGCGGAGGGACGCTGGAGATTTTCGTGGAGCCGGTCTTGCCTCCGGCAGATCTGTATATTTTCGGCGCAGGTCATGTGGCAGCCAGCCTTTACAAAGTTGCGCGAATTGCCGGATTCGACATCACGGTGGTGGATGATCGCGAAGCCTACGCAAACCGCGAACGCTTCCCCGAGGCGCAGCAGGTGATCGCCGAAGATTTCGACAAGGCCGCGGCGCAACTCACGCCCAGCGAGTCTTCGTACATCGTGATCGTCACGCGCGGGCACCGCGACGACATGCGCATGTTGCGCTGGGCCGTGCAGACTCCGGCGCGCTATGTCGGCATGATTGGGTCGAAGCGGAAGACGATAACCATCTTCAAAGAGCTGCAGCAGGAAGGCCTGCCCGCGCACCTATTCGACCGGGTCCACGCCCCAGTCGGGCTGGATATTGGTGCAATTACGCCGGAAGAGATTGCCGTATCGATCACCGCGGAATTGATCGCGAAACGCCGAAAGGTGGAGCGCGATCTGCCCCACATGAGCTGGTTCCATCGGAGAGGGCGGGAGTCCGAGGTCGAGCCGAAGTCTTAGTTCGTGTGGGGACGGGCGCGCCTCGCTCGTCCAAGCCGAGCGCAAACTCGGCATCTGCCGGTGCTGCGGCAAAGCTCTGGATTCGCTTTTTCCGCCGTCCTCGGCGTCTCGGCGGTTAAGATTTCAGCATGCCGAACGAAATCGAAATCAAATTTCGAATTGAGAACCTGTCCGCGCTGACCCGGGTGCTGAAGCAAGCGGGATTCAAACAGATCACCCGCTCCACCCACGAAATGAATTCACTCTACGACCTCCCCGGCCAGAAGCTCCGCAAGCGGGACGAAATGCTGCGCCTGCGCAAGTACGGAGAGATCTGGACGCTGACGCACAAGGCGAAGAGCAAGGCCGGCCTCCACAAAACGCGGGTAGAGTTGGAAACGCGTGTCGAGAAAGGCCAACAAACGGACGCGATTCTGCGCGCGCTCGGGTTTACGCCCACGTTTCGCTATGAGAAATATCGCGCGGAGTGGAGCGACGGCAAGGGCCACGTGGTGCTCGATGAGACTCCGATCGGGAATTTCGGCGAGATCGAAGGGGCACCGCGCTGGATCGAACGCACGGCTCGCGCGCTCGGGATTGGCCGCGAGGATTACATCACACAGACTTACGCCCCGATGTTTTTCGAATGGAAACGGCGCACGAAAAGCCCAGCGACCGAGATGACATTCAATGCGCTCCGCAAGAAATCGAAAGGAGCTGTGGCCACAGGCGGCTGCCGAGCTTCGCTCGGCTTGGACGGGCGAGGCGCCCGTCCCCACACGAGCTAGGCATTTGCCCCGCAGCACTTCTTATACTTCTTGCCGCTTCCGCAAGGACAAGGATCGTTGCGCCCAACTTTCGCCCCCGAGCGCACCACCTGCTGGACTTGCATGTCGCCCGCCCCGGCCATGCGCGCTTGTTCCAGTTCCCGCTTCTTCTTGCGCTGGAAGGCTTCTTCGATTTCGTCGACGGAAGTAGCAACCTGGCGGGGCGGGCGTCCGTTGCCACCCCGACCGCCGGTAATGACTGAGGGTACGCCAGTATCAGGCCCCTGGCCGGACAAATCGCTCGAACTTGGACCGCCGCCACCCGGCCTCGCCCCCGAATCCGGGGGACGCTCCATGATCTGCATCAGGTACAGGTAGCGAACCGTTTCCTCCTGAAAGCGCTGCATCATCTCTTCGAACATGTCGAAGGACTCGCGCTTGTATTCGACCAGCGGATCGTGCTGGCCATAGCCGCGTAGGCCGATGCCCTCTTTCAGGTGGTCCATCGAGAGCAGGTGGTCCTTCCACTGCGCGTCGATCACGCTCAACATGATCATCCGCTCGTGATAGCGCATGGCGTCGGCGCCGATTAGTGCCTCTTTCGCGTCGTAGCGCTCTTTGAGTTTGTCGAAGATCGCGTCGCCCAGCTCCTGGCGATTCATCTCCTCAGGTTTGAGGCCCTCGGCGTAGATGTCGACGCCGAAGCGCGTAAAGATCGCATCTTTCAGAGCTTTGAGGTCCCAGTTGTCGACGTGCTCTTTGGGCGGACAGTGCCGTTCGAGGATGTCGCCGAGAATCCCGGAGACGTAGTCCTCAATGATGAGATCCTTCTGGTCGAGGCCTTCGAGCAAACGGCGGCGCAGTCCGTAGACCGCTTCGCGCTGCTTGTTCATGACGTCGTCATACTCCAGCAGATGTTTGCGGGCTTCGAAGTTCTGGCCTTCAACGGCCTTCTGCGCCGCTTCGATTCGGCGCGTGATCATGCCCGATTCGATCGGAACACCTTCTTCCATGCCGAGGCGCTGCAGCAGCTTGGAAACCCACTCCTTGGCGAAGATCCGCATCAGATCGTCTTCGAGCGAAAGGTAGAAGCGCGACGAACCCGGATCGCCCTGGCGGCCGGCGCGTCCGCGGAGCTGATTGTCGATGCGGCGCGCTTCGTGGCGCTCGGTGCCGAAGATGTGCAACCCGCCGGCCTCGATCACTTCCTTGTGTTCCTGGTCCGTGTCCGCCTTGTAGCGCGTAAAAATCTCGTTCCACTGATCGGTCGGAACCGCGAACTCATTGCCGGCGTAGTACCAAACCGTGCGGTTGGGATCGTCGGCCTCGGCTTCGATCTTGCCTTGCGCCGCGCGGATCGGCTGCGCGATTCCCTTCTTCACGCATTCCTGCTTGGCCATGAATTCGGGGTTGCCGCCAAGCAGAATGTCGGTGCCGCGGCCCGCCATGTTGGTGGCGATGGTGACCGCGCCTTTGCGTCCGGCTTGCGCCACAATTTCCGCTTCGCGCTCGTGAAACTTCGCGTTCAGAACGACGTGCTGCTTCAATCCCTTCTTATTCAGCAGGTCAGAGAGGCGCTCGGATTTTTCAATCGAGGTCGTGCCCACCAGCACCGGCTGGCCGCTGTCGTGCAGCCTTTGGATTTCGTCGGCCGCCGCGAAATATTTTTCTTTCTCCGTGCGATAGACGATGTCCGGATTCTCTTTGCGCAGCAGTTCGCGATTGGTCGGAATGACGATCACTTCAAGCCGGTAAATCTTGTCGAATTCTGGCGCTTCGGTTTCCGCCGTACCCGTCATGCCCGCCAGCTTTTTATACATGCGGAAATAATTCTGGAACGTGATGGTGGCGAGCGTCTGATTCTCGCGCTCGATCTTCACATTCTCCTTGGCTTCAATCGCCTGGTGCAGCCCGTCGGACCAGCGCCGCCCCGGCATCAGCCGCCCGGTGAATTCGTCCACGATCAGCACTTCGCCGTCTTTGACCACGTATTCGACGTCTTTCTTGTAAAGCGCGTGCGCTTTGACGGCGGTCTCCACGTGATGCTTCAGCGCCCAGTTTTCCGGGTCGGCGATGTTGCCGATGCCCAGCAGCTTTTCAACTTTTACCCAACCGTCGTCGCTGACCGTGACGTTGCGGTGCTTTTCATCGACCACATAGTCCCCGGTCATGATCTTGGGCTCGCCCGGCTGGGTATCGATTTCTTCGCCCTTCTCGAGCTTGGGGATGATGCGATTCACCTTGTAATACTTGTCGGTGGATTCTTCACTGGCGCCCGAAATGATGAGCGGCGTTCGGGCTTCGTCGATCAGGATGGAATCCACTTCGTCGACGATGGCGAAGTTATGGATGCGCTGCACGCAATCGCGCAAGTCAAACTTCATGTTGTCGCGCAGATAGTCAAAACCGAATTCGTTGTTGGTGCCGTAGGTCACGTCCGCGGCGTAAGCGGCCCGGCGCTGCTCGTCATCAAGGTCGTGGACGATCACTCCCACCGTCAGGCCAAGAAAGCTGTAGAGCTTGCCCATCCATTCCGAGTCACGCTTGGCGAGATAATCGTTGACAGTGACCACGTGCACGCCGCGTCCACTCAGCGCGTTCAGATACACCGGAAGCGTCGCGACCAGCGTTTTGCCCTCGCCGGTCTTCATTTCGGCGATCTTACCTTCGTGCAGAACCATGCCGCCGATCAACTGCACGTCGAAGTGCCGCATGTTAAGCACCCGCCGTCCAGCTTCGCGGACAACCGCAAACGCCTCATCCAGGAGTTCGTCGAGAACGGCCTTGAGCGCCTCGCTGCGCTCCGCTTCGATTTCCTTTTGGCGGTCGGGATCCGCGTCCGGCTCGTCGACGATCGAGCTGAGACGCTCCTGAACACGGGCGCGAAACTCCTCCGTCTTGCCACGGAGTTGGTCGTCGGAGAGCTTCTGTGTTTCCGGTTCAAGCGCGTTGATAGCCTCCACACGAGGCTGCAGGCGCTTGACTTCGCGCTCATTCTTCGTCCCGAAAATCTTGCCTAACAAAGTGTTGATCAAAAAGGAAATCCTTCAGCGGACACGCGTCCTCAGCTATGAGTAAAAGCCTAGCACATTAGATGCGGCGGGGGGTCTACTGGCACTAGCACGTTTCTTACACGGGGGCTGGTGTGATGACCCAGCGCCTACTCGCCGGCAAGAAACGTCTGAACGCGAATACGACCAACCAAAATCCACCCCAGCAGGTTATGTGAATTACAAAAATGATGAACGCAAATCCGGGACCGGCGAGGCGCGTTCCGAGAGGAACGACGCGCTCAGCATTGGCCTCATAAACCATGCCCCAGAATCCATCCCCTAGGATTTCCAACTGGATTTTTTGTCGCCTCGGGCCAAGTTCCTTGATAGAGATGATCCAACTAGCATCGCGAGCATGGTCCGGATAGATGCGAAGGCGGTCTCTCACCCAAGCTTCGCGGTCTTTCGGAATAAGGAACGTGTATGCAGCGTTCCGAGGGCGAGGCGAAACATCATTAAGATCGCTGATTGGCCTTAGCTCGATGTGATCTGGCCACAGCAGAAGGACACGAGTATCAATTGATGGATCGAACTTGCGAGTGGCCGGGGGGTCCGCAATTCGTATGGACAAAGGAAAGATTCCTATAAAACTCAAGAGTAAGAGGGCGCCGAATGCAATCTTTTTTGTGCGCTGTGAAGCTATCAACGGTCCACCGGCGTTTCATCGAAAAGGATTCTCAACCACCAGATCGCCAAACCGACGACCATCCTGTAAGTCTTCACTGTAGAGAATCTTGCACCGGCCTTGAAGAGCGGCCGCCACAATCAGCGCGTCATACCAGGAAAGCTGATTTGCATGATGCAGTCGCAGGGCGTCGAGGAACAGCCACGGCGACGACGGGACCGCCATCATCGGGAACAGCACGCCACGCAAGAATTCCTCAAGATCAGTCGGAGCAACGGCAGATTGGAATTTGCGGATAGCAACGTTCACGAACTCCTGAACAACTTGGTAACTGATGACCCCAAGCTTGTTGGTGGTTCCATTTGTAACCAGTTCGCGAGCACGTCTTCTCTTGAGCGGAGAAGTCAGATCAACCGAATAAACAACGACGTTCGTATCCAGAAAATATTTATCGCTCATTCATCTCTTCGCGCGTGAACTTGCGTCCCGCGTTGACATACTTCAGCTTCTCGTAGAGCGCCTCTATTTGCTCACGGGTGATCCGCCTCGATCCGTACCAGTCCAGCCACTCGCGAAAAGCGTCGTTAAGCGTCCGATTCTCGTCGCGGGCAACTTCCCGGCCACGTTCGATGGCAGTAGCGTCGGCACTCAGAGTTACGTTTCGCACTGATATAGTGTACACGAATGTCGTGTGAAATACAATTCCAAAGCCTTTTGGCGGGTCAGCCACCCCACGATTGGCTAAAGCGTGTTCCGCTTGTATTATCGCGCTTGCAACCCATGCCCACCTTCTACCAGCGAATCCAGGAAGCAGCCCGGAAGTTCCCCGAGAACATTGCACTTGAGATCCAGCGGCAGCAGACGGTGGAACGTGTCACCTTCGCGGAACTGACCCGCATGTCGGAGAGCGTTGCGAACTGGCTCTCGACGCGGGTTCCACGGGACGCGCGCGTGGCGATTCTGGCAGCGAACCATCCGCGTTGGGTCGCTGCGTATTTAGGGATCATCGCCGCCGGCAGAACGGCCGTTCCGCTCGACACGGCTTTCCACGCTGACCAGGTGAAGAAGCTGTTGATCGACAGCGCCGCTTCCCTGTTGTTCTGCGATGTGAAGCATCTTCAGGTGGCGGTGGAAGCAGTCGATGAAATCAAAGTAGGTCTGGTGATGACGTCGGCGGCCGCCGAACGAGATTCCACTCCAACGAAGCCCCATCTCGCCCCCATCTTCGCCGCCGATCTCGATTCCATCTTCGCCGCCGGCCCCGCTGGCTTTCAGCCCGTCGTCCCCGCCGAGAGCGATCTGGCGGCGCTGCTCTACACCTCGGGCACCACCGCCGATCCGAAAGGCGTCATGCTCACCCACGCCAACCTTGTCGGCGAAGCGAATTCGGTGTTCGGCGTAGTCAAGATCGGCCCCGAGGATGCGCTGCTCGGAATTCTTCCCATGTTTCATGTCCTCGCGCAGATGGCAAATCTCTTCCTGCCTCTATTCAATGGCGCGCGCGTCGTCTACCTGGAAACGCTGAACACCACTGAATTGCTGCGCGCTCTGCAGGAACGCAACATCACCGCGTTTTGCGTCGTGCCCCAGTTTTTCTACCTGATTCACGAGCGCATATTCAAAGAGCTGAACAGGCGCGGCAAGTTCACGCTGCGGCTGGTGAGCGCGCTGATGGCGCTCAACCGCACGCTGCGGCGAATCGGAATCAACGCCGGTAAACTTTTCTTTGGAAAGATCCACGCGACCTTCGGCGCCCGCATGCGCTATCTGGTGACGGGCGGTTCGCGATTCGATCCGGCCATTGCCCGCGATTTCTACTCCTTCGGCATCGACGTTCTAAACGCGTACGGCCTGACCGAAACCACCGGCGGCGCCTTCCTCAATCCTCCGGGCCACATTGTATTTGGCTCGGTCGGAAAACCTTTCCCTGGAGTCGAAGCAAAGATTGTTGACCCGAAACCCATTGAAGAGGGCGCGCCGCCTGTGGGTGAGATTGCGATTCGCGGCGCGATCGTGATGAAGGGATACTGGAATCGCCCCGAAACCACCGCCGAAGTCCTTCGCGACGGCTGGTTCTACACCGGCGATCTGGGCTACTTCGATTCCGGCGGCAATTTATTCATCACCGGACGGCGCAAGGAAATCATCGTGCTCGCCAATGGGAAAAATGTGTATCCCGAGGAAGTCGAGGCGCACTACCTCCAGGCTCCGTACGTGAAAGAGATTTGTGTGATGGCGCTGGAGGCGCGCCCCGGAGATCCAACGTCAGAGCGGTTGCACGCCGTGGTCGTGCCTAACTTTGAACTACTGCGCCAACGCAAGATCGTCAACTCCAAAGAAGTAATCCGCATCGACATTGAAGCCCTCTCTCACAAGATCGCTTCCACCAAACGTCTGGGAAGTTATGACATCTGGCAGGAAGACCTGCCGCGGACGACGACACGCAAGTTAAAACGCTTTCAGATTGAAAAGAAAGTCAGGGACATCAAACAAAACAACAGCGGCGGCGATTTGGACGTTGCCGCAGAGAAGCCGCTAACCGACGACGAGCAACAATGGCTGGAGCGGGACGATGTGAAGCGCGCCCTTGCCATTGTGCAGGAATCCTCGCGCGAGTCTGCGCGTAACCAGCTCGACGCCATTCGTCCTACCCACAACCTGGAGCTCGATTTAGGACTCGACTCCATGCAGCGCGTTGAGTTGCTGACCGCACTCGAGCAGCAGCTCGGCGGCGAAGTGCCCGAGGCACAGCTAGCGGAAATCTATTCCGTGCGCGACCTGGTCGACGCCGTTTTTGCGAGCGCCGGCCGCGGCGAGGGCCAAGCCAGAGCCGCTGAACCAGCTTGGTCGACCATCTTGAGTGAGCCGGTGACGGATCCTGAGGTGCTCGCACTGGTGCGCCACAACGTTTTCGCCGAAGTCTTTTTCTTTCTCCTCGGGAGGCTGATCTATCTTTTCGCTCTCGACCGTTTTCACCTAAAGATGCGCGGACTGGAGAATCTCCCCGAAAAAGGCCCCTACCTGCTCTGTTCGAATCACCAGAGCTACGTCGATCCGCTGGTCATGGGCGGGGCGTTGCCGTATCGCTTGTTTCGCGATACTTTTGCGCTCGGCACGAGCGACATTTTCGGCGAGGGATTTATGCGACGACTGGCGCGCTGGCTGCGCGTCGTGGTCCTCGATCCCGACGCCAACCTGGTGCCCGCCATGCGCGCCGGAGCTTTTGGCCTCAGCCAGGGACACATTCTGGTTCTCTATCCCGAGGGCGAACGCACCAATGACGGCAACCCGAGAGTATTCCGCAAAGGGGCCGCGATTCTCTCGATTCATACGCAAGCTCCGATTGTCCCAATCGCGATCGAGGGCTTCTATGAAGTCTGGCCACGGCACAAGAAATTTCCCAAGTTCGGCGATCTGCAACTGGTATTCGGCAAGCCGATTCAACCCCCGCCGCTCAAAGAGGCGAGCGAAGCCGCGTATGATCGGCTGACGTCCGAGTTGAAATCAAGAGTGGTGGCGATGTGGCAAGAATTGCGAGAAAAAGAACTGCACGGAAAAGACTTGCGCGAGCCGCAATCCGATTCAAAACCTTCGGCTCTGGCTGGCACCCTCTGATCTCACCGGCTCGTGATCCTATGCCCCCGCACCTTTGGCCTGCCCGCCCAGGGCTTTCGTGAAGGCGTCCACTACGCCTTGGTCGAACTTCTGGCCTGCTCCCGCCACAATTTCCTGCTCGGCTTGCGCAGGCGATAGAGACCTGCCGGCAGCCCCGCTGATCAGCTTTTGGTAGGCATCCGCTACGTTCAGAATGTGAGCCTCGACGGGAACGTTGACCGAACGCGCTCCCTGATCCTGCACAATCTGCTGCGCCACGATGATCGGAATCACCCGCCGCAGCGAATTTCCTGCCGCCTGGGTGCGCGCGTCTGCCTTGCGCGGTTTGCGGAAACTCGCTACCACTTCGTCACGGCTCATGTCGGCGGCCTTATAGAGAATGTTGTTGCTGATTCCGAGTTTGCTCAGATCCCGCAGCAACACCGCCGACCGCAGCAACTCGATCCGCTCCGAACCCAGGCCCATTGCTTCCGCCATCCTGGTCGACGCTTCCACCACCCGCTGGCTCTCGCCTGTACCCAGCTTCTCGTTGGCCGTGAAGTGTTGCAGCACCAGTAGCAGCCCGCTGAAGCTGTCCCGGATGTCGGTGGTCATCGCTTCCTTGCGCTCGTAAAGTGTGCCCATCACGTAGCCGACCACCACCAAAACCCCCGCCCAGATGGCAAAGTTGAACAGCCGCTCCCCAGGCAACGTCAGCACTGTGTGTGCGGGCATCAGGTTGTTCAGAAAGTCCAGCAGAACGACCAGAAATACGCTGGCGAAGGCGGTGAGGGTCGCATGACGGCGGCCGAAGAAGTATGCCGAATATAAAGTCGGCAGAAAGTAGAAGCAGAGCGCCATGGGCAGCGACTGAGCGTAGAACTGCACCATCGCGGCGATCAGGAACAGCGATAACAGCAGGATAGTTTCCCTGGCGATTTTACTCATCGTCATTTCCCCGCCTTCATCGTCCCTGTCCCGCTGCGCTCGTGTGACCAAAGGACGCCTTCTTGCCATGTTGAAGCAAGGTCGCGCCCGAGGAAAGTTACCAGGGTCACTCTTGGTGCTTCGATGATTCCTAGCACCACACGATTCCACAGGCTCCGACGGCAACACCTCAGTAACTTGGAACGCTCCGGCCTACGGCCACACAATAAGGACATTTTCCAGACGCCGAACCCCTTTCTCTCTCGCGGCCAACCAGGGGCACCGTGGAAACTTATGGATGATCGCACCACCCAACGTTTCGGCCGATACGAAATACTCTCCGAGCTGGGACGGGGAGCAATGGGTGTTGTCTACAAAGCGCGCGATCCCAAGATCAACCGCATCGTCGCGGTAAAGACTATTTCGCTGGCCGGCCAACCGCCGGAAGAGGAACGCGAGTATCGTGAGCGTTTCCTCCGCGAAGCCGAAGCGGCGGGCCGCGTGTCGCATCCTGGAATCGTAACCATCTTCGATGTGGGCGAGGAACCAGAGACCCGCGCTCCTTACATCGTAATGGAACTTGTTAGTGGCGAGCCCCTCGACAAGCTGCTGTCAAAGGACGAACGTAAGCTGCCGGTGGAGACCGCGTTACAGTTGGCGCTCGAACTCGCCGAAGCGCTCGATTGCGCCCACCGTCAAGGCGTGGTGCACCGCGACCTGAAGCCTGCGAACATCCTGATGACCGAAGACGGCCACGCCAAGATTGCCGACTTCGGAGTCGCGAAACTGAATCTCTCCAACCAAACTCTGGCGGGACGCACGTTAGGCACACCCGCTTACATGTCGCCTGAGCAATTGAATGGCGAAGCCGTAGACGGCCGCTCGGACTTGTTTTCCCTGGGTGTAATCCTATACACGGTTCTGACCGGTCACAGGCCGTTTCAAGGCAACAGCGCTACCACCGTCTCGTTCAAAGTGGTCAACCACGACCCGATACCGGCGACCCTTCTCGATACTGAGTTACCGCAGGGCCTCGATCACATCATTGAGCGAGCTATGGCGAAAGATCCCGCCGAGCGCTATCAGCGCGGCGCGGAGATGGCGCTGGACATTCGGAACCTCCAAGAAAGGCGAAAGCCGGCGAATAAGGCAAAGTACGCGAGTTCGTCTGCGGACGGCAGCGCAAGCCAAAGGGCGCAAACGGCGAAGGAAGGCCGGTCGCCAGCTCTCGGTCAACCAGGTCTCGGACGACCAAGTCTCGGACGACCATGGATTGCCGCTGAACTGCTGTCAATTGCGCGCACTCTGCGTCCCGGAGTCGGCGAAACGGAGAGCACACTGGAGAAGCTCCGGAAGGCGTCATTTGCCGGTGTCCTAGTTTTGACGGGACTTTTCATCTTGGCGCTCTGGGTCATTTCGCTTGGCCCTCAAGGAGTGCGGCCGAAAACTGCCGAGGCGGTTGCGCCGGCAAAAACGGCCGCTGCACCGCTGACGGCGCCGACTGCGAATGTGGCCGCTCCGGCGCACGCACCAGTCGCAAAAAAACTGCCCAAGCCGCTTCCACCGCAGCGAACTGATTCGCCTCCTGTGAAAGTGGCCCGCGCGACCTTACCTCCAGTTTCCCTGGCGGCTGCTCCGGCGGTTAGTCCAGTAGTTACTCCAGCGGCTTCTCCAGCAACGTTGGAAATCGAGGTGGACCACAAATTCGCCGAGGCTCATCTTTCGATCTGGGTGGATGATACCCTGACTTATACGCGCGTGCTGGAAGGAACAGACAAGAAACATCTGGTCGTGTTCCACCATGTCCAGGGCCATGCACTCCATGCCATGCAGGTGTCACCTGGGAAACATCGTCTCCGGGTGCAGGTGACCTCCGGTTCAGACGCTGATGCGCCCGCCGGAGTCCTCAAATACGACCAGTCCGCCTTCGTGGACGGCGAGTTTACCAGCGGGCAGGAAAACGTGCTGTCGATCACCTTCAATAAACACGGCGAGATCAATCTAAGCCTGCAATAGTCCCTATTGTGTAGGGCGGACACTCCTGTCCGCCGCATTTGACTCTGCCGTTGTCCGTCGTCTATTTACTCCGATGTTACAAACCAGCTAGTATGGGCACCCCCCCCTCGCTATTGGAATCTTGGGGTTAGGGAGAAATTCCCGCTAGTTCTTTGAGTTTAAAGAGGTTGCGGGTAAAGTCTTCCAGAACCAATGACTTAGCGGCGATTTTGCTTACTTCGCTCTCAAAGAGCGCCCAAAATGGGATTGGGGCGGCTTCGATGGCCGTCTTGGGGGACGGGCGCACCTCTTCGCTGTCCTAATCGGATTTCATTGTCGCGCAGGACGGGTTGGAAGTCTGTGATGCGGCACACAGATGGTTTGTGATGAAAAAGTCAGGCGTGCAGGGCGGCCCCGCTAGCGCGCCTCCGCTTGTCGCTTAACGTGCTTCAGCACGCGCATGTGAATTTGATGCAAGATCTCGTCAGACCACCCACGCCAATAGGCCTGAGGCCAGAAGTAGTTTTGATACCACGTTGTCCCTTCCAAGAGCGTGCTGCGGTCACTCAGTGCCACCAGCCGAAACTGCCCGTGCAGCGATCGCATGGAGTTGTGCTCCAGATGTGGTGGTGTGATCTTCCAGGGGCTCAATTCCTGCATGGCCTGCGGCTGGGCCGAGACATCGAAGGCCAACAGCCGATTTTCATCCCACACGGTGATCGGCTCCACGAAATCTCCGGTCGAGAAATGGCAGTAACGTACCGCTCCCGGCCCCGAACCCACGATCTGCCCCGAAGTCGGATACGCAATGCCAGCCCGGAACAGCCACTCGTCGGGCGGCGCCAGCGGCGGAAAGGAAACGACGTTCCTCCACACGACCGACACTGGGGCGTCAATGGTAATGCTCGTGGTCACAGCGTTAACGGGCGGATCGAGTTTGGCGGCGTGCTCCACGAACATCATCAGCGGCAGTATGGCAACACAGGCTGCGAAGGTCGGCGGCGCAACGACGAGGTGGCGGCTTTGCAAAATGCACCGGGCCACCAGCCCGCCCGCTATCGAGAACGGGAGCGCGAGCGGAACCGCCATCAGCAAGCAAATCAACCCTTCGCGCCCCAAACTCAACAGGGCGAGCCCGATGAGAAACGGCGTAAGTGCGCTCACGGCAATTGTCTTCAAGGCTGACTGAGTTGCCTTCGCGTTCAGAAACCAGGAGGCCACAAATCCGGTCAGGAATGGCACCCCCAGGAACAATCCCCAGCTATACACGACGAGCACCTGAGTGCCCCATACAGCCAGCGCGATGCCAAGTGCCACGGCGATGGCGACACCAATGACTTCTCTCCGCACCTTTCCCGTCCTCCGAAATTGATCCGCAACCATATGTTCCGGGAGCGGCTTCGGGTTACTCGGCACGAAGCTCAGCAAAAGAAACAGCAGCAGGTTGGCTACTGGGACAAAGAACAGGAATATCCATCCCGCGCGCAGCCCCGCATCGCGTAATCGTCGTAAACTGAGCGCAATCCCAACCCAAAAGAAAGGAATCGCGATCGCCCACAAGATCGCGTACATCTCGGGCTGGCGGCGTCCCAACTCGAAGACCGAAACGTTTCCCGCGGGGAGGAAATAGTTCCAGATTCGCCAGGTTTCTCCAAAATGAGAGGCGACCGAAGAGTCGATCGCATACTTGACGCCGGTTAGTATCGTTCCCGCGAAAAGGTAGGGCAGGCGTTGAACGCGGCCCTCCCACGTGAACAGCCACTTCCACGATTCTGGCTTCATCTTGGTCACCTCGTTCTATGTTCTTTGGAGCAACTCTGCATCGCGCAGCAAGGACATCACGCCGCGCCGGGCAGGCCGCAGCAAAGGGAACTTCGCCAACTTCAGAAAACCCACCGTCAGCCCCACCGCGCCGTCGACGAGTTTGCGGGTTCGCTTCAGGTTCGGCGAGGAGTCATACAAAAAATAAAGCAGTGCCCCCATGTGCAAAGCCCACATGGCGAGCGGGAGGAGTTCGCGCAAGTCCTCGGGCAATCGCTCCCCCTCGAACGCTTCGGCGAACAAGCTCATGCAATCGGCACGAAGTGGGGCGGTCGCCTTTCCCAAGAACGACAACGGATGTTCGGGATTTCCCGTATAGCGGAATAATGCTCCCAGGAGTTTTCGGTCGTCCTTGAGGATGTCGAGCTTAGTCTGCAACAGCATGGCAAGACGATCCCGCAGGGCACGGGTGTGCGTGAGTTTCTCGCGCGCTACGATTCGATGTTCCCGCTGCACACGCTCGTAATAGGCCATCACGAGCGCCTCTTTGCTGGGAAAGTAGTGATAGGCCAGACCGAGCGCCACCCCGGCCTCGCTCGCCACCCCGCGCATGGTTGTTTCGTCGAAGCCGTCCTTGCGGAATAGTGCAATGGCGGTTTCGAGGATTTGTTCCCGCGTCGCGTCGCGTCGGCTGATCTTTTCGCCCGGTTCGGAATTGGAGAGACGCGGGTCCGGGACGGCTATGGTTGTGCTTCGAGAAGCCGCATTGAACATGTTCAATACGTTGCCACGCAAGGGTCCGGAAGTCAAGCAATAGATTGAACGCGTTCAATCTACTTTGATGTCACTTCGCCCGCGGATGCGTCTGATCGTAGACGTTCATCACGTGTTTGACCGAAAGCTGCGTATAGCGTTGCGTGGTGGCGAGGCGCTCGTGGCCTAGCAGTTCCTGGATGGCGCGCAGGTCCGCTCCTTCTTCGAGCATGTGGGTGCCGAAGGCGTGACGCAGGGTGTGGGGATGAACGTCGGGCGATAATCCCTTGGCGACGGCGATGCGCTTGACGATGCGGCCTACGCTGCGGGTGGTGAGGCGTCCGCCGCGCTGGTTTACGAGGAGCGCGGAGGTTGTTTTCACGGCAGTCGTATTTCTTGAGGCATTTCTCAGCGTGAGTAGCAGTTGTTGGCGCCAGGGCAGGTAGACGGATAGCGCCGCCAGCGCCGAGCCTCCGAAGGGGACGTAGCGTTCTTTCTTGCCTTTGCCGCGAATCAGGATGGCTTCGTTGCTTAGGCTGATGTCGTCGAGATTGATGCCGACCAGCTCCGAGTTGCGGATGCCGCAGCCGTAGAGCAGTTCGAACAGCAGACGATCGCGCTCGGGAAACGATGCCACCTCGGGCATTTTGGCGTCGAGGACGGCGTTCATTTCTTCAATGGTCGGAACGCGCGGCAGTTTTTTGGGCAGGCGCGGAGTCGAAACCAGCTTCGCGGGATTCTGCTCGACTACGCCTTCCTGTGCCAGCCAGCGGTAGAGCGAGCGCACGGCGGCGAGGGCGCGGGCTACGGAAGTCTTGCTCAATCCTTTGTCGTAGAGATGCGAGAGGAAACCGCGGATCGCGATGTGGTCGATCGTCTTCCAGGTGCGCGAGCCGATATAGGCGGCGAAGGTGTCGAGGTCTCCGGTGTAGGCCTTGATGGTGTGCGGCGAGGCGTTGCGCTCGCGCAGATGGCGGAGGAAGTCGTCGGTGGCGCGCTCGACGGTGGTGCGCTGATGCTCTTTCACAGTGCGGCCTCGCGCATCGGGAACAATCCACCACGGAGACACGGAGGCACGGAGAAGACCTTTTCTTGTCTTTCAATTGACCGGTGAAGTAATCTCGGGCACGGAAAGAAAGTCATGAATTCGCATTTCTCCGTGCCTCCGCGTCTCCGTGGTGGATTCATGCTTTAGCTTTCGCCCGTGGATGATGCTTCGCGTAGACGCTCTTCAGGCGGTCGAGTGCGACGTGCGTATAAATCTGCGTGGTCGATATGTCGGAGTGGCCGAGGATGGTCTGCACTGTCCGGAGGTCGGCGCCGTTCTCCACCATATGCGTGGCGCAGGAGTGACGCAGCATGTGCGGACTGGCGTGACGTCCTGATGACAGGCTCGCTTTGCCGACCAACTGCCAGAGGCGTTGACGGGTCAGGCGCCGGCCGGCGGCGCCGAGGAAAAGCAGCGGCGAGCTTTTTGTCGTTGTTTTTGCGATTACTTCCCTGCCGCTTTTCAGGTATTGCTGTAACGCTTGCTGGGCAGGCACTCCGAGGGGAACCATGCGCTCTTTGTCGCCCTTGCCGCGCACCAGGATGTATCCCATATCGAGTTTCAGGTCTTCGAGACGCGCGTCGGCCACTTCGGAAACGCGCACGCCTCCGGCATAGAGAAGTTCGAGCATGGCGCGGTCGCGGAGCGCTAGCGCATGGCCGCGCGCCGTTTCTTTTCGCGGCGGAGGCTCCGCCAGCTTCGTTCCGGCCAGCTTTGTTTCGGCCAGCATGGCTCCGACTTCGTCGCGGCTTAGCGCCTTGGGCAGCACCTTCCACTGTTTCGGCAAGTCGATGTTCAGCGTGGGATCCTTATCGATCTTTCCGTCAACCAGCAAGTGGCGATAGAGATGGCGGATGGCGGAAAGCTTCCTTCCGACGGAGCGGCCGTCGAGATGGTTGGAAAATAGTTCCTGGATGTATTCGCGGACGTCTTCGCGCCGCGCTCCACGCAGGATCTGGTGGCGTTTCTCCAGAAAGTCGGCGAACTGCGCCAGATCGCTGGTGTAAGCGGCAATCGTTAACTTCGCGGAGCCACGCTCCACTCGCAGATAGTCGAGAAAGGCGGAGAGCGTGCGGGCGTTGGCGCCTGAGGCCATGAGATAAGTATGGGACGCGAGGTAGAACCCGAACAGTAACGAGCAGGATGCGGGGAAAGATAGGTCAGAGGTAAAAGGTCAGATTGCAGAGGTAAAAACCCGCGGTCGTTGGTGCTGGGCCCTTCGTCTCTAATTCTGCAATCTGACCTCTAACCTTTAACCTTGTTGTCGGCTGCTTGCAGCAGGTCCACCGCGTAGAGCGCGCCCTCGGGCGTCTCTTCGTGCTTGAAGTAGGCGAAGACATCGCGGCCGGCGGCGAGATGCTCTCGAATGCGGGCGACCATCGCTTTGCGCTCTTCGGCGGTGTAGGAGGGTTTGCGATAGCGATAGTAGGCGTAGTCGGCGGTGACTACGTCGGGAGTGTTGCGGTCTTCTGTTTCGGCAACACAGAGAGCGATGTTGCGCTCACGCAGCGTGTCCCAAGTGGCGTCGGTCAACCAGGATTCGTGGCGGAACTCAAAGGCCGCGCGCACTGTTCGCGGCAGGCTTTTCAGAAACTCGGAGAGCACTGCCTGATCCGCTTTGAAGTTTGGTGGGAGTTGGAAGAGCAGCGGGCCGAGGCGTCCGACGCGCTCTAGAGCTTCGAGCGTGCCGAGAAATCGCTGCAGGAATTCCTCCGCGCTCTTCAAGCGCTTGATGTGTGTGAGCACCTGGTGCGCCTTGATGGTGAAGCGAAAATGCTCGGGCGTTTCGGCGATCCAGTTCTGGACGGTCGTCTCTTTTACCAGTTGACGGAAGGTGTAGTTGACTTCGACAGCATTCAACTTCGAGGCGTAGAAATTCAGAAATTTCTTCTGTGCAAGCTTCTCCGGATAGAAAGCGGGCTTCCACGTGGAATACGCCCATCCGGAAGTGCCAACATAGAGATGCGCCATATAAGGCGCGATTATAACTTGCGACGCTTGCCCGCGGCTGACTTCGCCTTTGTCTTCGTCGTCTTCCTTGGGCGCGGCTGCACTTCGGCCGGGGCGGCAATGCTGATTGCTTCGTCGTCTTCTTTTTCCGATTCGGCAGTCAGTCCCGCCAACTGCGGCAGCTTCTGCTTCAGTTTCTGCACTGGGTCGAACAGGTCGCCCATCTTCTCCACGCGCGCGAGCACGTCTTTCGCTTCGAACACCAGACTCCCCGCATCTTTTTTCTTCAGCGCTTGCTCGACTTCTTCCCAGGCGACCGGCGTCGACACCGTTGGATGCTCACGCGCGCGCAGGGAGTAAACCGAGATGGTCGTCTTGTGCTGGTCGTTCTGGCTCCAGTCGACGAATACCTTATTGGTGCGCACCGCCTTTTTCATGTCGGAAACTACCAGGTCGGGATGCTCTTGCTCCAGCAGACGTGCCACCGCGTGGGCGAATGATTTCGTTTGCTCGTAGGAAGTTTTGGTGTTCAAGGGAACATAGATCTGCATCCCCTTCGAGCCGGAGGTTTTCGGAAAACTCTGCAGCCCGAAGTGATCGAAAATCTGTCGCACCCAGAGGCCAACCTGCGCGCACTGCACGATGTTCGCCGGAGGTCCGGGGTCGAGATCAAAAACGATCATGGTTGGAGTGGCGATATCCGCGGCCAGCGAGAGTGACGGATGCAGTTCAATCGACGCCAGGTTCGCGATCCACACCAGGGTGGGCAGATCGTTGGCGAGTATGAAATTGATGGTGCGGTGGTTGCTCTCGCTCCACACGGGCGCGGTTTTTACCCAGTCGGGCCGATGCATGGGCGCGTTCTTTTCAAAGAAATATTCCTGGTCAACTCCCTCGGGATAGCGCTTCATGGTGAGCGGCCGTCCGGCCAGATGCGGCACCAGCACGGGCGCGATGCGAACGTAGAAATCCACCACCTGTCCCTTGGCGAACCCAGCGGCGGGATAGAGGACCTTCTCAAGATTCGAAAGCTTGAGCTTGCGGCCCTGCACTTCGACGATGGTGGGCGCGGACATGGAGTGCTGCGAGCTACGGGCTACGAGCCGCGAATTCAAAAACGCATTCCAGTATAGCGGCACGCGAGAAAGTCCGGCACGCAGCGGGTGCAGTCTGGCTGTCTCTTGCCGATTATCCATATTTCTGGTATTATCGAATCATGGTCGCCACCGGCAGCAAGCTCCGCACGAACACTGAGCGCGTCGCGCGTTATGCCGACATGTTTTCCGCCATGGGCACCGAGCCCCGCCTCCGCATTATGCAATTGCTGCTCTCCGCGCATCCCGAGGGGTTGGTGGTCAGCGAGATTCAGGACGATCTCGAGATCCCGGGCTCGACGCTTTCTCACCATCTCGACAAGCTCAAGAATGAGGACCTGGTGCACATCGAGCGCAAGGGCACGTTTCTGCGTTATAGGGCGAACACGGAAGCCCTGCGGGAAATTCTGCAATTTCTCTACGCGGAGTGCTGCACCCGCAACAAGGCGCTGAAGCCGCGAGACCTCATCCAGTTGTGCAAATAGGAGAAACCATCATGCCCCATACCAATATCGATATCAGAGAAATCGTAAGAGAGAAATACGGACAAGCGGCCTTGCGAGTTACAAATAATACCGGCGGCAGCAGTTGCTGCGGGGCGGTACCGAGCGATGGGCTCTCCTGCGATCCGATCACCTCGAACCTCTACGACGAGTCGCAGGCCGAGCAGGTTCCGGAAGAGGCAATGCTGGCTTCCCTTGGATGCGGCAATCCAACCGCGCTGGCAAAGCTGAACTCCGGCGAAACGGTGCTGGATCTGGGCTCGGGCGGCGGCATCGACGTGTTGCTCTCGGCGCGGCGCGTGGGGCCGACCGGCAAAGCTTACGGCCTCGATATGACGGACGAAATGCTGGCACTCGCGAACGAAAACAAGCGCAAGGCCGGCGCGGAGAACGTCGAGTTTCTGAAGGGCGAGATCGAAAGGATTCCCCTGCCCGACAACACGGTCGATGTCATCATTTCCAACTGCGTGATCAATCTTTCGGCCGACAAGGACCGAGTGCTGCGCGAGGCGTTCCGCGTGCTCAAACCGGGCGGACGATTTGCTGTCTCCGACGTGGTCACGCGTGGTGAAATCGCGCCCGAGGTCCGCCAGAGCGTACTGGCGTGGGTGGGCTGCATTGCCGGCGCTTTAGAAGAAAACGAATATCGCGGCAAGCTCGCGGCCGCCGGATTTGAGCAGATCGAGATTGAACCCACGCGCGTCTATCGCGTTGAGGACGCGCGTGAGTTTCTTGCTACATCAGGTATTGATGTCGACGCCATCGCGGCGCAGGTGGATGAGAAGTTCATGAGCGCCTTTGTGCGCGCGGTGAAACCGAAACGGGCGCAGGAGCCGTGCTGTGGTCCGACGTGCTGCAAGTGATGCAGGGGAGGGACGAATCGGAGATTGAATATGGAACCTCATTATAACGTTCTGTTCCTGTGCACGGGAAACTCGGCGCGTTCTATCATGGCCGAAGCCATCCTCAACCACAAAGGAAAGCCTACGTTCACGGCCTACAGCGCCGGAAGTCATCCTTCCGGGACGGTTCGCCCCGAAGCGCTGAAGCAGATTGAGATGGCTCGCATACCCACAACCGGCCTGCGCAGCAAGAATTGGGACGAATTCGGGCGGCGCGGCGCTCCCGAACTGCACTTTGTCTTCACGGTTTGCGACAACGCCGCCAAGGAAACCTGCCCGCTGTGGCCGGGACAACCCATGACCGCGCACTGGGGAGTTCCCGACCCTGCCGCCGTTCAAGGAGACTCCGCCGAAATCGAACGCGCCTTCCGTGACGCTTTTCTTATTCTCGACCGGCGCATCAGCCTTTTTCTCGCGCTTCCTCTGGCCGCCCTGGATCGCCTCGCACTGAAAAAAGAAGTGGATCGGATTGGAAAGCAGTGACGCGGCAATGACAGCGACCATAACGATGAAGCCATCGTGTCGCCTCAGCTTTCTCGACCGTTATCTCACCGCGTGGATCTTTGCTGCCATGGTCATCGGGGTTGCGTTGGGATGGCGACTGCCGGGAATCGTGCCGTTCCTGAATCGCTTCAGCATCGGCACAACTTCGATTCCGATTGCGGTGGGACTCATCGTCATGATGTATCCGCCCTTTACCAAGGTGCGGTACGAGGAACTGCACGAGGTTTTCCGGAACACACGTGTGCTTGGTCTGTCCCTCATTCAGAACTGGGTGGTCGGCCCGACTCTGATGTTTGTCCTGGCCGTCGTGTTTTTGCGCGGCTACCCGGAATATATGGCTGGACTGATCATGATCGGACTGGCCCGCTGTATTGCGATGGTCATTGTTTGGAACGAACTGGCCAGCGGCGATACCCAGTATGCCGCCGGGCTGGTTGCCTTCAATTCCCTGTTTCAGGTGTTCTTCTACTCGCCGTACGCCTGGCTCTTCATTACGGTTCTTCCCGCAAGACTCGGTCTCCAGAGTTCGATCGTCCATGTCTCCATCGCGGAAATCGCAAGGAGTGTTTTTATTTATCTGGGCATTCCTTTTCTTGCCGGGTTCGTAACTCGCACGCTGCTGCTTCGGATTCGTGGGCGCGAGTGGTATGAGCGTAATTTCGTTCCCCGGGTAAGCCCGCTCACGTTGATCGCTTTACTGTTCACGATCGTGGTGATGTTCTCGCTCAAGGGCGGCTACATCGTTCGGCTTCCGCTTGATGTCCTGCGGATCGCGGTGCCGCTGCTGATCTACTTCGTCGTGATGTTTCTAGTGTCGTTTTACATGGGCAAGAAACTCGGCGCCGACTACTCGAAGACGGCCACGCTGTCGTTCACCGCAGCCTCAAACAACTTTGAACTCGCGATTGCCGTCGCCGTTTCCGTTTTCGGCATTAACTCCGGGGCTGCATTCGCCGCTGTCATCGGCCCCCTGGTCGAAGTGCCGGTGATGATTATGCTGGTTAACGTAGCGCTTTATTTCCAGCGCCGCTATTTTGCCGGGCCGCTCGTTTGACAATCTTCCCTGCCTGCACGTAACTTCGATTTTTAGTGTCCGTCGTGGTTCGATTTTGGAGGCAGGATGAAATCCCGCTTAACTTCTATACAAACAGTTGTTGTCTGTTTCGTGCTGTGCTCGCTCGCTCTCGGCCAGGATCTGGCTTCTTTTGAGAAGCGGACGACCGTTAAGAAGCTCGCCAACAACCTCACCATCGTCATCTGCGAGCGTCCTGAGGCTCCGGTCTTTTCTTTCTTCACGCACGTGGACGCGGGTTCGGTGCAGGATCCCATGGGCAAAACGGGCCTGGCGCACATGTTCGAGCACATGGCCTTCAAGGGAACGGACACGATTGGAACGCGCGACTATGCCGGTGAGAAAGCTGCGCTCGCGAAAGTTGAGGAGGCTTATGCCGCCTACATTGCCGAGCGCGACAAGCCGGTGGACCGCAACGAGCAGAAGCTGAAGCAGCTCGAGCAAAGCTGGAAAGACGCGATTGCGGCCGCCGACAAGTTCTCCGCGTCTTACAACAACGAGTTCGGCAAGATCGTCGAAAGCGAAGGCGGCGAGGGCATGAACGCCTTCACCGATCTCGATGAGACCGGCTATCACTACTCGTTTCCCATCAACCGGCTGGAATTGTGGGCCTATCTGGAGTCGGAGCGCTTTCTGCATCCGGTGATGCGGCAATTTTATAAAGAGCGCAACGTGGTGATCGAAGAGCGCCGCTTGCGGACCGACAGCAATCCGATTGGGCGGTTGCTTGAGCAATTCACGGAGGAGGCGTTTGCGGCCCATCCTTATCACCGGCCAACGATTGGATGGATCTCGGACTTGAATTCCTTTTCAGCGACCGACGCGCAGAGTTTCTTCGATAAGTATTACGTGCCTTCCAATATGGTGGTCACCGTGGTTGGAGACTTGAAAGCCTCGGAAGCGATGCCGATTGTGGAGAAATATTTTTCGCGCATTCCGGCGCGTCCCAAACCCGACACCGCTACGACCACTGAGCCTCCGCAGAATTCCGAGCGGACAGTCGTGCTGCATGAGCAGTCGCAGCCGGTCTATCTCGAAGGCTATCACCGCCCCGATTACCGCAGTGCGGATGACCAGGTATACGACGCGATCGCCGACCTGATGTCGAATGGACGCACCTCGCGCCTTTATCGGGCGCTGGTCCGCGATAAACAGATTGCTTCGGACTCGGCGGGATTTACGGGGCTGCCGGGAAATAAGTATCCGCACCTGTTCGCATTTTATGCGTTCCCGATTCCGGGGCACAAGCCGCAGGAGATGGCCGATGCGATTCATGCGGAGATTGAACGGCTGAAGAAAGAAGACATTTCGGATGATGAACTGAAAATGATCAAGACGCGCGCCAAGGCAAACCTGATCCGCTCACTTGGATCGAATGAGGGTCTGGCATTCGCACTCGGCCTGAATCAGGCCCGCTATGACGACTGGCGGGAGCTGTTCCGCTCGGTCGACCGCATCGAAAAAGTTACGAAAGCGGACATTCGGCGGGTCGCGAATAAGACGTTTACACCTGATAACCGGACGGTAGGGATTATCGAGTTTGCCGGCGGGCCACCGGGAACGGGCGCAGGGCCGCAAGGAGGTGGGCAGTGAATCCTCAGAACTGGATCGTCCCTACGGGACTTGGTTCGTTTCTTCTCGCTTTCACAGCGCTGAAGCGCTGGGCTAAGCTGGTTCGCCCCTCCGGGGCTGTGTTCTCTGGTGCGCTAGTCTTTGCCCTCGTCGCCTTGATCGGCGGCAGTGGGCAAATGTGGGCACAGGCTCAGCAACCTTCTCAGCAGACCTGGCAGCGGATACCGATTCCGAAGTTGCCGGCGTTTCATCCGGTGCAGCCGAAACGAATCGAGTTGCCGAATGGCATGGTGGTTTTTCTTCAGGAAGACCACGAATTGCCGATCATCGACGGCACGGCTCGCATTCGCGGCGGCGAGCGCTCGGTTCCTGCGAACAAGACAGGGCTGACCGATATTTACGGCGAAGTGTGGCGCACCGGCGGCACCAAGTCCCAGACCGGAGATCAACTCGACGACTTCCTGGAGCAGCGCGCCGCCAAGGTCGAGACCGGCGGAGGCGTTGACTCGACAACCGTGACCTGGTCGTGTCTGAAAGAGGATTTCGACGACGTGTTTCGGGTGTTCGAGGACGTGCTAAAGAATCCGGAGTTCCGCGCCGACAAGATTGAGATTGCGCAGAAGGGAATGTACGACGGCATCTCGCGGCGCAATGACGAGCCTTCGCAGATTGCGGGACGAGAGGCGGCGAAGCTCGTGTACGGCGCTAACAGTCCGTATGCGCGGGTCCCTGAGTATGTGACGGTTGCGGCGATCACGCGTCAGGATCTGATCGAGTGGCACGGCAAGTACGTTCATCCGAACAACATCATCCTCGGCGTGGTCGGCGACTTCGACTCGGCGAAAATGGAAGCTCGTCTGCGCGAGGCGTTCGCGGCGTGGCCTAAGGGTCCGGCGGCGAACGACCCAGAGATCAAGCCGGATCCTGCGAAACCCGGATATTACCAGGTCGACAAAACCGACGTGAATCAAAGCAACATTCAAATGGTTGCGCTGGGCATTACGCGCAAGAATCCGGATTATTTCGCGGCTTCGGTGTTCAACGAGGCCTTCGGCGGGGGCTTTTCGTCGCGCCTGTTTGGCGACATTCGAACCACCAAAGGACTCGCCTACGCGGTAGGCGGCGGCGTGGGTGCGGGCTGGGATCATCCCGGGATGGTGCGCATGATGGTGAGCACCAAGAGCAAGACCACGATCGAATCCATTCAGGCGCTCGATGAGGAGATCGCGGACCTCCCGAAGCGCCCAATCACCGATGACGAAATCAAGCGTGCCAAGGACGCGATTCTGAATTCTTTCGTCTTCCGTTTCGATTCGCCGGAGAAGGTTTTGCAGGAAAAGATGGCGTATGAATTTTACGGTTATCCACTAGATTTTCTGGAGAACTTTCAGAAAGGGATCGAAGGAGTTACGAAAGATGACGTAGCGCGGGTCGCGGCAAAGTACGTCCACCGCGAGCAGATGGCAGTGCTGGTGGTGGGCAACGTGGGCGAATTCGACAAGCCATTGTCATCGCTCGGGACGGTGAACCAGCTGGACATTGCGATTCCGCCACCGCCGCCGGGGCTTGTCCCGGAGCAGGGCGACCACCCATAGCCGCTGCTCATTGCTCAGGCGGTCGTGAGTTCCCGTTGTTGGCTCGGCTCGTATTCGACAATGTGACCCGCTACCGCGCTGGCTGCGACGGTCAGCGGTGATGCCAGGTACATCTGGCCCGGCCCGCTGCGTCCGGGAAAGTTCCGGTTCTGCGCGCTGATTACCACCTGATCGGGCCGCGTTGATACTCCTGGCCCGGCGTTGATGCAAGCGCCGCAACTGGGCTCGATCACGCGCGCCCCTGCTTGCTCGAAGATTTCAAGATAGCCTCGGCGCTTCGAGTACTCGCGCGTTTCCTGGGAACCGAATTGGATCCAGAACTCGACATTTTTTGAAACTCGCCTGCCTTGTTTCAGCGCATCGGCAAGAACGGACGCGTACATATCCATGTCTTCATTCTTCCCTGCGGTACAGGTTCCGCCATAGGCGATTTCGATCGGCACGGGCACGCTGAGTTCGCGGATGTACTTGCCGTTCCCGGGATCGCCAGGAGTCGCGACCATGGGCGTGATTTCATTCGCGTCGAGTTCGATCACCTGGGCGTATTCGGCGCCGGGATCGCTGTGGAGGCCGGCGATCATTATCATCTTCTCGATTTCGGCACGCTTCATACCCCGGCGCTCCATCAGAAACTCGATCACTTTTTCATCCGGAGCCACGATGCCCGTAAAGCCTCCGATTTCCGCTGCCATATTGGTCATGGTGGCGCGCTCGTCCACCGAGAGCGCTTCCACCGCTTCCCCGGCATACTCCATCACTTTTGCCAGCGCCTGGCCGCTACGCACGTAATCGAGGGAAAGAATCTTCAGGATAAAGTCTTTCGCCGTGACATTCGGATGCCGCTTGCCGCGAATAACGATCTTGACCGACTCCGGCACTTTGACGCGAACATCTTTCGTAATCCAGGAGTTGAATACATCCGTTGTGCCGATGCCGAAGGCGATGCATCCGATGGCGCCGACGTGCGGCGTGTGCGAATCGGAGCCGACGTTCACCTGCCCCGGCAACGCATAAGTCTCCAGCATCACCGAGTGACAGATGCCCTCCGAACCTTTTCGGTCGGTAAGTTCGCCATGCAGCTTGATTCCCTGCTGTTTGGCGAAGTCCTCTTGCTTCAGCTTGAGTTGCGTCGCTAAATCGAGCAGCCCCATCTTTTTTTTCTCTTCGGAAATCACTTCGTCGAGAAAGGTGAGATGGTCGCGGAAGAAGCGGATGCTCGAGGCATCGTTCACCGGGACATCCTTGCCCACGTATTGCTCGTAGAAAATGGACGCCATCGGCGTGACGTACTCGTGGCTGAAACGCAGGTCAACGCGAGTAAAGCCGGTGTCGCCTGGCTGAACATAAGCATCCGAGACAACCGATCTGCGCTCAGGACGGGCGGGGACGCCCGTCGCTCCACCGTCTGTCCCTTCGCCTGTTGAAACCATGTGCGCTGCAAAGATTTTCTCCGCCAGCGTCATCGGACGTTTCGCGGTCTTGATCGGCGGGAGAAAAACGTTCCCCTGCATGCGCGCCACATTGAAGGGAAACAATCCGCCATACTCGATGACCTGTTTCGTGATCTCGTCTTCGCCGGCGGTGAATTCCTGTAGCGCGATTTCTTCCCCGGCACGAAGCCGGTCGATCAAGGAGAAATTGGTTGAAGTCAGCAACCCGAGATTCTGGCAGTTTTGCTTATAGATGCGCTCAATATTCTCGCCGATCGCGACTTGAATCCCGGCGCACATCTCGGCGTAAGGTGACTGCTCGCGACTCGAGCCTTTGCCGCGCCGCTTGCCGCTCACCGAGCACACGAAGCCGCCTTTCTTGACATCGCCGCGCCCAATCGGCAGAGCGTCGCCGCACCGCAGGCCTACGTAGGGAATTTCGCCGAGCGTCCGATCAAAGTAGAAGCAGCAGTGCGCGGGAGTGATCTCGTCCGTTGAAATGTCGTCGCGCAGTTTGGGATTGTTGGCGGAGGTTCTCGTATCCCAAGGCAGATCCCAACCCGCCAACTGCTTCTTGATCAACTCTGGGTCTTCGGTGAGGAACAGAATGCGGCCCTGCAGCCGCACCTTGTCAGGACGCTTTTCGATCTTGCGTTCAAGAAGAGAGGAAATCACGCGAGTTTCCAGCCGAAAATGAGAAGTCTGAGCCCACGGACAACGCCAAGGGAAACTTGAAATACCCTCGGCCCCACTTACATGATTGTACCGCTACCAGGCTCACTTCCCCGATTTTGGGGCTTGACTCGAATTGCACATGTCGACGACTACCTGCCGCTGGCATTCGTGCTTAACCGTCCGCTTGCGGTTCTGCTGACACGCGGGCGGGGCGCCCGCGCCACACGAGCGGTTGGCCTGCTACACTTTTTCTCCCATGAGATCTCTACGACTACTCTTGAATGTGGCGTTGCTTGCCGGGCTGCTGGCGGCTCGGATGACTTGGGCGCAGGTGGCGGCTAGTCCGGTTGCGTCCGAGTTGGCTACTCCCGAAGAAAAACATCTGCGAAATGTGCGGCAGCTTACTTTTGGCGGGTCGAACGCGGAGGCTTATTTTTCGGCTGACGGCACGCGGCTGATTTTTCAATCGACGCGCGACAACTTACAGTGCGATCAGATCTTCACCATGAATCTGGACGGGTCGGATCAAAAGATGGTTTCGACTGGCAAGGGACGCACGACTTGCAGCTACATTTTTCCGCATAATGACAAGATTCTGTATTCCTCCACGCATCTGGCGGATGCGGCTTGCCCGCCGCGTCCCGACTATTCGAAGGGCTATGTGTGGGCAGTGTATCCGGGGTTTGATATCTTCACGGCGAAACTGGATGGATCGGACTTGAAGCAGCTTACTACGACTCCCGGCTACGATGCGGAGGCGACGATTTCGGAAGATGGGAAGAAGATTGTTTTCACTTCCCTGCGCAATGGCGATCTCGATATCTACTCGATGGACGCGAATGGCAAGCATGTGAAGCAGCTCACCCATGAGCTGGGATATGACGGCGGTCCGTTTTTTTCGAAGGATCGGAAGTGGATTGTTTATCGCGCTTACCATCCGAAGACGGAGCAGGAGATTGCGGAATATAAGGAGTTGCTGAAGCAGAATCTGATCCGCCCCACCACGCTTGAGATCTGGATCATGAAGGCTGACGGAAGCGGGAAGCGGCAGCTCACAAATTTGAACGCGGCGAGTTTTGCGCCGTCGTTTTTTCCGGACGGAAAGCGGATAATTTTCGCCACCAACGTCGGCTCCACCGGCGGAATGGGGAACTTCGAGCTGTACGCGATCAACGTTGATGGCACGGGACTGGAGCGGATCACGTATTCCGACGGCTTTGATGGCTTCCCAATGTTTAGTCCGGATGGAAAGCAGTTGGTTTGGATCTCGCATCGCAACGGGAAGGCACAGCGGGAGACCAACGTGTTTATCGCGGATTGGGTTCCGTGATTTGGGTGCGGGATGAGGGTGCTGCAGAGCTTCGCTCGGCTGGACAGCAGACCACCCCAGGCGAAGGCGGCTGTCCCTACGCAAGATTCTCGCGTAGGAGTTGGTGTTTGGTTTTGGCGGGCAGGCGCGAACTAGCGAGTAGTTCTTGCAGCTGCGGGGAAGGGATTTCGCGGCTGAATTCGAGGGCGCGGGCCAGCGAGAGATGCTCGGTTCGCAGAAGGGCGGCACGGATTTCTCTGCGACTGGACCATTTCTCGTGTCGCGCGACCGCCTGCACCAAGGCTGCGCTGGCGGCGGAATGAAGCACGGAATTGATGACGAGGGCTTCGGTGAGGCGCGGGTTTTCGAGCGCGGTCTGCATGACTCGTGTCGCTCGAGCTACGGTTTCGGCGGCCTTTACTTTGCCGTCGATTTTGCGATCTGTTTTGCGATTAACATTTTCCACCTCCAGCAAGAGCGCAGCCGCTACTCTGCCCGAGGCACGGCGGGCCAACGTTAGACGCTCGCCGACGGTAACCGTTTTGAGGCGCGAGATGAGGACATCGTCGACGGCAACTTTCACGTCGGCGGGGACGCCGGGCGAAAGCGCGACTTTCATAAGATCGAATGTGTAGAACTGGCGCGCCAGCGGCACAGACACATGGCGTGGAGCGTGTGGATGGCTGACCAGCGCGATTCTTACCTTGCGGGTCTTGAGTGCGTTCGCATTCTTGGCGAGTTGCTCCAAGACTTCAGGAGGTAAGTCGGCGTGCTTGAGAAGCGCCAGGGCCAAGTCTTCGGTCAGGGTGGGGTCGGCGGCGGTGCGAAACAGATCGACAGGCGTGGGCGCGGAAGGGCTCGCCAATGCTGTCGAGGGCATCGCGGCTTCGTCTTCAGACATTTCTTCTTCGGACATTTTGTTCTCGGACATCACGGCATTCAGCCTGCTCCAGACGCGCATACCCCGTTCCCTACATACGCATCGCACGTGCTCTGGCTAGCGCGCCTTCTACGGGGTCGGCTAGATCCTGACGCACATCGATGCCGGGAAAGCTTGCCTGCAGAGCATGGCAGAAAACCTGGCGTACATAAGGAGACTGACGAAAGACACTGCCCGTCATGGCCACGGGAAGCATGGTTACCGGAGTCGTTTCAGTTGCGCTCGTGGCCTCCGGAGCAAACGGCGCAAGACTGCGGACGACGATGGCCGCGAGCGCAGCCAACTTGGCTCCGGCATCGGCCAGAAGATCGCTGGCGATGGAGTCGGCCTGGTCGGCGGCACGAAGGACGATCGGAAACAGGCGCGGGAAATCGGGCGGCGGTGTCGAGTTGGCTTGCTGCACAAGTTCGTCGATGGTGGTGAGTTTCCACGATTGGAGGACCATGGCCGTGAGCCTGGTTTCGAGGCCTTGATCGCGGGCGTTCAGGATAGCGGAGATGGCGCGGCGGCCGATCCAGTAGCCTGAGCCTTCGTCGGAGACGGCGAACCCCCAGCCTCCGGCGCGCGCGGTGCGACCGGCGGCGTGGCGGCCGTAGACGATGGAGCCGGTGCCGGCGATCGCGATCACTCCGGGGCCCGCGCCGAAAGCGGCTTCGAGGGCGATTACGGTGTCGCCGACAACTTCGATGTTTGCGGGAGTTGTTCCGGAAACTAGCTCGGCGAGGATGTTGCGAATCTTCTCGGCGATCTCGGGCCGGGCGGCACCGGCGGCACCGACACAAATGGCGCGGATTTGATCGGGAGAAATTTTGGCGGCAGCGCAAACCTGGCGGAGGGCGGTGGAGAGGGCTTCCCTTGCCTGCGTCTCGCCGAGGCGAACGATGTTGCTGCCGCCGGACATTGACTTCGCAAGCACAGTCGTTTCGTCGGCTAGAACGCAGCGGGTTTTAGTGCCGCCGCCGTCGATTCCGAGATAGAAGGCCATCGCGCTAGTTCTAACACAGGTTCGAGATAACGTTCGGGTCCAGAACATGCTTGTACAATGCAGCGAACCGGCCCTCAGGGGCTAGCCCGCTCTTCTTGGCTCTGGGCGGCACGGCTGAAGCCGTGCCCTTCCCGGAACCGTTTGTGAGACCAGTTGTTCACAACGGAGACACGGCGAGCCCAGCCGCTAAGGGGGCGTCTGATGTCGGGTACTTATGGTATCGCTAAAGCGATACCCTGATACGAACCCGTAGTTTTCAGCGCCGTGCTAACGCCTAAAGGAATTGCTTGGGATTGAATCGGATCGACCTGCTGATTATCGCGGTGTACCTGGCAGGGATCACGCTGTTCGGGCTGCGGTTTCGCAAGCGGCAGCGGACGATGCGCGACTACTTTCTCGCCGACTGTGACATTCCGTGGTGGGCGATTGCGCTGTCGATTGTGGCGGCGGAGACGAGCACGCTGACCATCATCAGTATTCCCGGCCTCGCCTACGATTCGAATCTTACCTTTCTGCAAGTGGTGATGGGATATGTGGTCGGGCGCGTCATCATTAGTTTTGTACTGCTGCCGCAGTATTTCCGCGGCGAGCTCTACACGGCTTATCAGTTGATTGAGCGGCGGTTTGGTCCGGAACTGCGCACAGTGACGGCGGGCCTGTTTCTGTTGACGCGCGCGGCGGCGGAGGGCGTGCGGGTATATGCCGTGTCGATTGTGGTATCGATTGCGCTGGGCACCGGCGAGGTCACTTCGATTGCGATCATCACCCTGCTGACTTTGATCTATACGTTTGAGGGCGGGCTGGCGGCGGTGATTTGGACCGATGTGGTGCAGACCTTTATTTATGTGGGTGGGACGCTGGTGGGGCTGGTCACGATTCTGCATCTTGTGCCGGGAGGATGGGGGGCGGTGCAGGCGATTGCAGGGAGCCTGCACAAGTTCCAGGTGTTCGATCTTCACATGTTCGATGCAGCGGTTTGGGCGCACTGGCCTTTTCTGAATTTGGCCAAACCTTATACGCTGTGGGCGGGGATCATCGGCGGCGCATTCTTGACGACGGCCAGCCATGGTACCGACCAACTCATTGTGCAGAGATTGCTGGCAGCTCGGAATCAACGGCAGTCGGCGCTGGCATTGTTGTCGAGTGGAGTGGCGGTCTTCTTTCAGTTTGCGCTATTTCTTTTTGTGGGCGTGATGTTGTTTGCCTACTACCGGGTTCCGTCGTCTGCGTTTGGACGGGCGGACAGGATCTATCCGACGTTTATCGTGAGCCGGATGCCGCATGGGATTGCGGGGCTGTTGATCGCGGCTATTCTGGCAGCGGCGATGTCGAATCTGAGCGCGGCGCTGAACTCGCTGTCATCGAGCTCGATTATGGATTTCTATCTCCGTTTTCGTGCGACCGGGAGCGAAGCCGCACGGCTGCGGCTGGCGCGGCTGGCGACCGTCGGGTGGGCGCTGGTGCTGTTCGGGCTGGCGGTACTGGCGCTCCATCGGGTGGGGCGTGTCGTGGAAGTCGGGTTGCAGATTGCGTCGGTTGCTTATGGGGCGCTGCTCGGCGTATTTCTGCTGGGCGTGCTGACGAAGCGCACGAATCAGCGTGGGGCAATCGTTGGCATGACTTGCGGATTGGCGATGGAACTGTATTTGTGGGGATGGTCGCAGGTGGCTTTCACCTGGTGGGTCGCGATCGGGACCTGCGTTACGTTTGCGGTGGGATACGCGGCTAGCGGTTTGTGGAGGGTTTCATCGAAGGTTTGAACCGCAGGGATCGCGGAGGACGCAGAAAGACTGCGGACAGAATCTTTCTTTCGACAACCGGTTAACAAATGGCCATACCAGCAAAGAAAATTGATCTCCGCCCGGAACTGGCGCGCGATCTGGGCTTGTCGCATGCCGGCGCGGTAGTGGTGGGAACAATCATCGGGAGCGGGATTTTTCTGGTTCCATCCGAGATGATGCAGGCGGTCGGAACGGCTCGACTTGTGTATCTCGCCTGGATGGTCGGGGGGCTGCTCTCTTTTTTCGGCGCACTTACTTATGCCGAACTGGGGGCAATGAAGCCGCAGGCCGGCGGCGAGTACGTGTACATTCGTGATGCCTATGGACCGCTGGCGGGATTCCTGTATTCATGGACCTGGTTTTTGATCGCCAAGCCGGCTTCGATTGCGACCGTAACTACTGGCCTAGTGCGGATCCTGGAAACCTTTCCGGTCTTCTTTTTTTTCCCTCATGCCTGCATTTCGCATCCATTCACTGTCAACTATGGGCAACTGGTCGCGATTGGAGCCACACTGCTGATTTCGTGGCTGAACTACATAGGGGTGCGCCGGGCCGGTGAATTTCAGTTTTTGTTCACGCTGCTGAAGGTAGCGATCATCCTCGGAATTGTGGCGGTGGGCTTTTCCTACAGCGGAGGAACGTGGGCGAATTTCGCGACCGAGTTCACTGGGGCGAAAGGCGGCGTGGCTGGATTCTTCGCGGCGCTGGTGGCTGCGCTGTGGGCTTACGACGGTTGGAACGATCTGAACATGGTCGCGGGCGAGATACGAAACCCGCAACGCAACATTCCGCTCTCACTGATTTGGGGCGTAGCGACGGTCGGCGCGCTCTACATCGTCGTGAACGCGGCGGTGCAGTATGTGCTGCCAGCGGCGGCAGTGGCGGCTTCGGAGCGCCCTGCTTCGGACGCAGTAGCGCTGGTGCTGGGGCAGTTGGGCGCCAGCCTGGTGTCGGCGGGCATGGCGGTTTCGATGCTGGTGACTTTGAATGGCACCATCATGAGCGGAGCGCGCGTGCCCTTCGCGATGGCGCGCGATGGATATTTCTTCAAGGCGATGGCCGAGGTTCATCCGCGCTTCCGCACGCCGTCGGTGGCGATTGTGGTGCAATGCGGGCTGGCGATCATCCTGCTGCTGCTGGGAGGGAGTTTCCGACAATTTTTTTCGCTGGCGATTTTCGCGGAGTGGATGTTCTACATGATCGCAGGCAGCACGGTTTTCGTTTTCCGCCTCCGCGAGCCGGGCGCCGGGCGGCCCTATCGCGTGTGGGGATATCCGGTGGTTCCGGCACTGTTTGTGCTGGCTTCCGCGGCACTTCTCTATTACACGTTCACCGACAATCTGAAGAGTTCGGCGCTCGGATGCCTGGCGATTCTGGCGGGCGTTCCGGTGTTCTACTTTTTTGCGCGGCGCCGGGCGGCGACACCGAAGTAATCGGCCGCATACTAAGAGTGGTTACCAAAGGACACGCGCAAGGGACACGTTTACCCCCCGCCTAATCTCCCATAAGGTGAAGACTCCAACCCCGAGCGCTCTCCCCAGCTTCGGGCCCCCTTTTGGAGTCATGGATGCCTACGCGCGATGGCGGTTTTCAACTCGGCCTGCTGCCTGAAAAGAAGTGGAACTGGCGGACTTTCGCAGCGAGCTACGGGATTGTCACGGGCCTGATTGTGCTGATGATAGTGGTCAGCATCATGACGTCCGACACGCTCATCACTGCGAGTTATCGCGTCATTGAACTGATACCGCGGCCGTCATTGAGGCCGCAGCGGCTGCCCAAGCCGAGACCGCAGCATGCAAAGTTGCTGCCGGCGGCGCCAGTGTTCCAGACGCCGAAACTGATCGTGCCAAAGGAAGTCCGCGCACCCAAGCCGCAGCCCCAGGAGATTGAGCCGCCCAAAGTGGCGATGAATACCTTCGCGCCGGCGATCTTGAAGGCAACTAGCGGAGCGCGTCCGGTGCTGATTCATACAGGGGAGTTCCAGGGAAGTTCGGTGGCGCCGACGGTGAATGCTCCAATTGCGAAGGTGCAGACGGGCGGCTTCGGCGATCCGAATGGACTGAAGCCGAGTGAAAACAGCAAGCCGAACGGCAAGCTGATGGCAGCCGCCGCAGGTTCGTTCGACATGCCGGTGGGGCCGGGACAAGGCAACGGGTCGGGCGGCGCGAAAGGGATTAAAGGAACGGTGGCGAGCGCCGATTTTGGCAGCGGCGTGGCAACTGCGGGACAAGGAGACGGGCGCAGGAGTGGTCGCGGCAGCGCGGGAGTACAGAGCTCGGGTTTTGGATCGCAGGAGATCGCGCAGAACACGCCCCACATTCAGCGCGTGGATAGCGGCCCACCGACCACGCTAGTCGAGATCACTTACAAGCCGAATCCGGTTTATACGGACGAAGCAAGACGTCTGCAACTGCAAGGCGAAGTCCTGCTCGAAGTGGAATTCGCGGCAAACGGGCAGTTACACGTGAATCGCGTGGTCCGGGGTTTGGGCCATGGACTTGATGAAGCCGCCGTGGCCGCCGCCAACAAGATGCGTTTCAAGCCGGCCTTGCGCAACGGGCAGCCCATGGATTCGACAGCAATCGTGCACGTGGTATTTCAACTGGCGTATTGAAAAACTTTGGAGATGAGGGTTATGCGGAAAGCTATGAACACAATGAACTGGATGGTTATGGCACTGCTAGCGGTAACGATGACGGCAGCGGCCCAGCAGCCGGTTGCGGCGACGCAGCCGGCACAAACGGCGGCTCAGCCGAGCCGGGCTCAGTCAGGGGAGGCTCAGTCCAACCTGGCGCCGCCGACCACTATGGACCAGGTTGTCGACCGGGTGATCGTGCGCGAGCAGGGCCTGATCAAGTTTCTATCGCCGCGCACTCCTATCGTGGAAACCTATCTGCAGAACCTGACGCAGGATCCGCAGCTAGGGCCGATTCCCGCGAACGATCACTATTTCCTCGGACGCATGGACTTGAGTGACTCGATCGACCGGAGCGACTACCTTCAGGATAAAGGCAAAGACGAAGGCATGGAGAAGCATCTTCTCGGTGAGTTCACCAAGAAGTTCAAGTTCCAGTACCAGCCCCTGGGCTTTTCGTGGATGATCTTTGCCGACCGCAACGATTTTGACCGGCAGCACTACGATTTCCGCTATGCGCGCCGCGAGTTCCTGGGCGACGTGCGCTGCCTGGTGTTTGATGTGACGCCGAAAAAAGACGCCGGCCGCGGCCGTTTTCTCGGCCGTATCTGGGTTGAGGATCAGGACTTCAACATTGTGCGTCTGAACGGCACTTATGCACGCCCTGCGCGCAATAGTTATTACTTTCACATGGACAGCTGGAGGTTGAATTTAATCCCGGGTTATTGGGTGCCAGCCTATATCTACAGCGAGGAAGGCGACTTCACAGCCGGAGCCAAGAACAAGATCGCTTTCAAGGCGCAGACTCGTATGTGGGGATATAACCTGAAGACTAGCACAGCGAACGATGAACTTACTAACATCCGAGTAGACAGCGTCAAAGACGATACGCCGACCGCGCAGGATGCGACTCCGCTGGCCGCCGAGCGCGAATGGCAGCAGCAGGCGGAAGACAACGTGATCGAACGGCTGGAACGCGCCGGACTGGTAGCTCCGGCGGGCGACGTGGACAAGGTTCTGCAGACCGTGGTGAACAACCTGGAAATCACCAACAATATCGAGCTGCCGCGGCCCGTCCGGACGCGGGTTCTGATGACTTCTCCACTGGAGACCTTTAGCGTCGGTAACACGATTGTGGTGAGCCGCGGGCTGATCGACGTGCTTCCCGATGAGGGCAGCCTCGCCATGGTGCTTGCCCATGAACTGGCGCACATTGTTCTGGGACATAACCTGGGCAGCCAGTACGCATTCAACGACCGCATGCTGTTCTCTGACGAGGGGACTTACCAGAACCTCGGATTCAAACACATTCCGGAAGAGGAAGCAGCCGCCGACAAGAAGGCCCTCGAGATGCTGAAGGCCTCGCCGTATGCACAGAAACTGGACTCGGCCGGACTTTTCATCAAGGCTCTGCAATCGCGCGCCCCACAATTGAGCGCGCTGCTGCAGGCACATCTCGGCAACAACATCACCGAGAACGGGACGGTGACGCGCATGGCAGCGCTTGCCACTTCGGCACCGGCGCTCGATTGGAATAAGCTCGACCAAATCGCCGCGTTGCCCCTGGGCGGGCGCGTCAAGCTCAACCCGTGGGATGACAAGGTGGAGATCGTGAAGGCGCAGCCGGTCGCGATCACTTCGGCGCGCGACAAGATGCCGTTCGAGGTGACGCCTTTCTACCCGCGGCTTTCGCGTTACGGCACGGCGAACGCCGCTGCGGCCACTACCGCGGCAGCTCCAACGAAGGCGTCGACCACCGCCGACGCCAGCCCCGCTCCGACCAACTGAGTCGGCTACCAGGTTGAAAGAAGCACAGGGCCGGGACCGGAAGAAATTCCGGGCTCCCGGCCCGTGTCTATCTTGGGGGTAACAGCAGCACCGGAAATAGTAACGACCTGAGATATAGCCACTTACGGTGTTTTGATTCTTATACACAAAATTGACGAACCTGTGACAACCGTGTTCCCGGCCCTTTGCTACGCTACACCCAAAATATAAGAGCTTCGGAGGTGGTCGATGTCACGGATCATTCTAGGCGCTTTGTTGGCAATCACATTGATGGGTGTCGGATGCGGCTATGGATCGCACAACTACATGACCGGGACAGGAATGCCGACAATCACACAACTCTCGCCGAGCATCACCGCGGCCGACGGGCCGGCCTTTACCCTGACGATTGAGGGCACAGGCTTTGGCACGGATTCATTAGTGTATTGGGGCACGACAACACGCACCACTACCTATGTCAACACCACGCAGGTGACAGCGGCTATTGTGGCGGACGATATCATGAACGCAGGCACGGTGCAGGTTTATGTGCACACGGGGGGCGCGAACTCAAACGCCATGTCTTTCACCATTCAGTAACGGGCGGCGGCTGCGGGCCAGAACTAGAAATGAGACTTCAGATCGGCGAAGCGCTCCAGCGCCAGCAATCGTTGGTTTGGCGGAGCGGAAGCCAAGTCTTCGTGCTCCAGAATCCACGTGTTGCCATGCGGGACGAAGACGGCGTGCAGGCCGGCGGCGAGGGCGGGATTGATATCAGACTTGGGACTGTTGCCGACCATCCAGGTCGTGTCCGCCGGAAGGGCGTACTTGGCGAGGGCGGAGCGGTAGGTCGTTTCGTCCTTCTCGGCTACGATCTCGACAGCGGAAAAATACTCTTTCAACCCTGAGCGCTCGACTTTGCCGCTCTGTTCGGCCGGGTTGCCTTTGGTCATCATGATGAGGTGGTGGCGCTCGCCGAGATATTCGAGGGTTTCGGGGACGCCCGCGATTATTTCTATCGGATGATCGGCGATCTGGTGGGCAAAGCTGCGAATGCGTTCGTGCAATTCGGCAGTGACGGGGTCGACGGAAAGCTTCTCAAAGGTTTCAACCAGCGAATGAGCGAAGCTGTGCAGGCCGTAGCCATGCTTGACGATGGATTCTCGCTCAACGTCGTTCAGCACCAACCGAACCATCTCAGGCGTGTGCTCGCGATGGTCGAGGAACGAAATGAATTTTGCAATCGCCCGCTCGAAATAGATGTTGTTTTCCCAAAGCGTGTCATCGGCATCGATGAGCAGCGTCTGGGCGCCGTTCTCTCCCCGCATGTATCCATGATAACGGCTCCGTACCGGATTCGCGGCTTTGATAGACTTGTATTCCTATGACAAATTGGCGTATTAAAAGGATTTTGACGCACTCTTTCATGCACTATGGGCCGGCTTTATTTTTCCTTCTGATGATGGCAACTCTCAGCGCGGCGCAGTCGAAGAAAAAAGCAATGACGGGCTCGGCGGCGAAGAGCGGCGCTCCGGCGGATTTGAAAGTCGCGCCGGATCTGGCACAACGCCTGGCAAAATTCCGGCGCGTTCCAATGCCATTCCGGACGACCGGTCTGAGCGCTCGCGAGCAGCAACTTGTTAACAAACTAGTGGAGGCCTGCGGCTACCTGGAGAGTATCTATTGGCGGCAGAGCGATCCCGAGGGCCTGACGCTCTACCAGTCGCTGACCTCGAGCCGGAACTGGCGCGATGTGCAACTGCGCCGTTACCTATGGATTAACGCTTCGCGCTTCGATTTTGATTGACCAGAATAAGCCGTTTGTCGGGACAGAACCGCCACCGCCGGGGCGAGGCTTCTATCCTGGGAGCCTAACCCGCGAGCAGGTGGAGCAATACGTCAAGGATCATCCGGATCAGAAGGCGGCGATCTACGATCAGTTCACGATTGTGCGCTGGCATCAGCAAAAACTCGAGGCCGTTCCCTTCCACATTGCGTTTCGCGCTTTTCTGGAGCCGGCGGCGAAAGCTCTGCGGGCAGCGGCCACGCTTAGTGGCGACGCGGCTTTCGCGAAGTTTCTGCGGCTGCGGGCCGACGCGCTGCTCAGCGATGATTACTTGCAAGCGATCTGGCCTGGCTGGAGTTGAAGAATCCGAAATTCGACATCATTTTTGCTCCTTATGAAACTTATCTGGACGGACTGCTGGGCGTAAAAGGCTCATATGGCGCGGCGGTGATGGTGCGCAAAGAGCGCGAGAGCAAAAAGCTGGAGCTGTTCCAAAAATACGTGCCGCAAATTCAGGACGCGCTGCCGCTCGCGGCGGAAGATCGGCCGTCGAAACATGGCTTGGAGACGCCGATGGAAGTGATGGATACTCCGTTTCGAGCGGGCGACCTGACCCACGGGTACCAGGCGGTAGCCGACAATTTACCGAATGATCCGCGAGTGCATGAACAAAAAGGCAGCAAGAAACTTTTCTTCAAGAATTTCATGGACGCGCGGGTGAACTATGTGGTTTTGCCGGTCGCGCGCAAGCTGATGGAGCCGGAGCAAGCGGCGAAAGTGTCGGGCGAGGGTTATCTGCAGAGCACCATCATGCATGAGATCTGTCACGGGCTGGGCCCGGCGTTCGCGCGAACGTCATCGGATAAGCTGGCGGCCAAAGTCGATATCCGGGAAGCGATCGGCCACCAGTTTAGCGGCCTGGAAGAAGCGAAGGCCGATGTGACCGGGATGTTCGCTCTGAAATGGCTGGTGGATCACGGCGCGCTCCCCAAAGAAAAACTGGAAGAGTATTACGCGTCTTATGTGGGTGAAATCTTTCGCACGGTGCGATTCGGGACGGCGGAGGCGCACGGGCAGGCGGAGATGATGGAATTCAACTATCTCTCGGAGCGCGGAGCAATTCGGCGGAATGCCAACGGGAGATATGCCATTGACTACGAAAAGATGCCAGGCGCAATGGCCGATCTAGCCAAGGAACTGCTGGAAATAGAGGCCACGGGAGACCGCTCTCGTGCAGAGAACTGGTTCGCAAAGTACGACACGATGACGGAGGAATTGAAAACCTCGTTGCAGGTGGCGTCGGATGTCCCGGTGGATATTGATCCCGTGTTTTCGTTTGCGGAGCGAGTGAGGTAAGGAACTACGAGCTTCGGACTACTAGCGCGCAACTGGAGATCCCTCGCTCGGGACGACAACCCTTGAGATTTATCGTGGAATCCCACACAACGAGTAGTCACCCGAAGCTCGCGGCTCATAGCTCGCAGCCTTCTCACACCCACTCCACGCGCGGCGTCTGCGGAATAATCCCGGCCTTGTGTCCCATGTCGAGCAGTCGACGCACAGCTTCGCGGCCGTCTTCGCCGTAATCGAGGGTGCGTTCGTTGACGTACATGCCGACAAATTTATCGGCGAGCTGGGTGTCGAGGTCGCGGGCAAACTGCATGGCGTAGGCGAGCGCCTCTTCGCGATGATCGATGGCGTACTGGATGCTCTCGCGCAGCGCCTGAGTGACGCTCGACATTGTTTCTGGGCCGAGCGAGCGCCGGATGGCGTTTCCGCCGAGCGGCAGCGGCAGTCCGGTGACTCTCTGCCACCACTTGCCGAGATCGACGACGCGGTGCAATCCGGACTTGTCGTAGGTTAGCTGGCCTTCGTGGATGATGAGGCCGGCTTCGTGTTTCCCTTCGAGAATTTGCGGGATGATTTGATCGAAGGGAACGACTTCCACCTCAATGCCGGGTGCGAACAGTTCGAGGGCCAGGTAGGCGGTGGTGAGTTTGCCGGGTACAGCGATTTTCTTCTGCTTGATTTCGTCCTGTGTAAAAGGCCGGGCGGAAACGAGCATGGGGCCGTAACCGTCGCCCACACTGCCACCGCACGACATCAGCGTGTACTTTTCCTGAATATAGGGAAAGGCGTGGAATGAAATCGCGGTTACGTCGTAGACGCCGTCCTGCGCCTGGCGGTTCAGCGTTTCGATGTCGCAAAGGGTATGGTTGAACTTCAGTCCGGGCACGCGAACTTTGTTCGTGGCCAAGCCGTAAAACATGAATGCATCGTCGGAGTCCGGGCTGTGCGCCACGGTGATCTCGCGAACTGGAGAAGATACTGGACTCATAAGATTCCGTAATCCCGTTCTATAAACTTCGGTGTTAGGAGAAATCGGACTTCCGGTGCCCTAAAAGGGCGGCCGCTTTCGGAGCAGTTTCGGCATCGCTACTGAAGCGATGCCCTAATACGAATCCAAAGTTCTTCAGCTCATCCTTACGAGGAAGAACGCTGGTGCCAGCGAACTGCGACGCCCGCGGCCATCAGCACCTTGATGACTTCCGCAAACACGAACCAGTAGAGACCAAACCTGATCGCCAGAGAAACGGAATGAGTGAGCACGGCAAGCCAACTGAGCCCGCCGGCGAAGAGCAGCAGTTCCGCAGCCACGGCTGACAGCACCGCCCAACCGAAGCGGCGTGAGCTTTGTTTCGAACTTTGCTTCGAACTTGGCTTCGAACTGTGCTCGAACATCCAGCCCGCGACGAATGCCACAAGCGGATAGGCCATGAGGAATCCACCGGTCGGGCCGAGGATATGGGCAATTCCGCCGCCGAGAATTGCGGAAGGGCTGAATACGGGCAATCCGAACGCACCTTCGACAAGGTAGAGCGCGAGCGCTGCGAACCCGCGACGCGACCCGAGTAGCAACCCAACGGCAAGAACTCCGAAGTTCTGCAACGTCAGCGGAACTGGCGTGAACGGCAGGGGCACCGTCACACGCGCGCACAATGCGACGAAGAGGCTGGCGGCGACCACGATGACGGCCTGTTTCGCAATTTCCCTTCCCTGATCTATGGACCGTGTCTGCTGGCCAAGAACTTGGGTATCTACTCTAGACATGGTGTTCCTTTTCTTGTGGCGGACGACATAGGAGATCATGGCTCAGGCGGCGAGTGGTCGAGGCCGTCGCGTTCCGCTCGCTGGGCCGCCGAGCGCTTCATTTGCCGCCGGACCCGCATGTAGAGCGAAAGTGCAACCGACACGACCACCACAGTACTGACTCCCAGGATGAGAAACCACCAGAGCATCCGCACAACGCTTTTAAGGATAGCAGATGCGCGGCGACAAGAATGTACCCGGCATCACACAATCAAGGATCACACAATAAAAGAAGAGCGCTGGGAAGCGTTCAGCCTTTCTTCGCCGGCTTAGCCAGCGCTTTGCGGCGATTCTCAACATTCTTCGAGACGCGCTCCAACCGCTTGCGGGCGAGCTTCGATCCAGTGACCACTTTCTCGATGTTGCCGAAGGCATCCGGATTGTTTGTCTTGTCGCGAAATTCTTTAAGGAACGGATGGACCTTGGCGAAAATAAAGAACATTTCGCCGCTGCAACCGGGCTGCAGAAAGAGTTCCTCATTGAGCGCACCGTGGAGCACAAATGACGCAGCCATATCCCAATAGCCGCCGACCTGACGAAGCCAGGCGTTCTCCTGACTTGGGAACGAATTCGCAACCTTCAAGAACTCATCGGCGTTCTGCGGCCAGAATTCCGCCGTAAGCCAGTGTCTTGCTTTACGCATCTCCGCTTCGCGGCGGAGATCGTAGAGTTTCAGAATCAGCCCTGCATCGTGCGCCGTCGCTTTCTTTGCCATATTTTTCGCCTCGTTAGTTAATTTCCGAAATTTCGCTCTAACAAACCGTGCCTTGCTCAAACCTTCGAAACGCCCGCGGTTGCGCCTTCGAGGGCGCGCTCGTAATCGCATTCCTTATTCGGGCACGCAATTACCGTTCCGTCTTTGCGAATTCGTTCGACCAGGTATTCATGTCCGCAATCCGGACACTTCTCCGGGACGGGCCTCGCCGCTGAGGTGAACTTGCACTTCGGATAGTTTCCGCAGCCGTAAAAAGTGTTGCCTTTGCGCGCGCGTTTTTCGACGAGTTCGCCTTCCTTGCATTCGGGGCACTTCACGCCGATGAAGTTCTGCTTCACATATTTGCACTCGGGATATCCGCTGCAGGAAGTGAACTCGCCGTAGCGGCCGTGCCGCAGGATCAAGTTGCGCTTGCACAACGGGCAGGTTTCATCGAGCGGGATGTCGGGGACTTTCTTGCCCTGATCGAGACGGCGCGTCGTCTTGCAATCGGGATAGCCGGTGCAGGCCATGAACTGGCCGAAGCGTCCGCGCTTGAGGACCATGACGCGGCCACAGTTTTCGCAATATTCCTCCTGCGCCGTCTCCTGCAGATCGGCTGAGTCGAGGTCGGGCAGGTTGATGGGATTTTCTTTGGTGAACTTGCAGGTGTCGGGATTTTCCTTGTCGTAGGTGCTGCAGGCATAGAACGAACCGTGCTTGCCCCACTTGATAACCAGCGGCGCACCGCAGAGCTCACACTTTTCGCCGGTCGGTTTCTCCATACGCTTGATGTTTTCCATGTGCTTCTCGGCGTATCGGAGATCCTTGGAAAACTTCTGATAAAACTCGGTCAGCGCGTCGTGGCCCGTCTGCTTGCCTTCTTCAATCTCATCGAGCTCTTCTTCCAGGCGCGCGGTGTATTGGAAGTCGAAAATATCCTTGAAATTTTCGACCAGCAGATCGGTAACGACCAGGCCAATTTCGGTGGGCACGAACTTGCCGCCGATTTTCTGCGCGTACATGCGCTCCTGGATCGTGCTGAGAATGGTGGCGTAGGTGGAGGGCCGGCCGATGCCGCGCTCCTCGAGTTCCTTCACCAGAGAAGCCTCGTTGAAGCGTGGAGGCGGTTCGGTGAAATGCTGCTCGGGAAGCAGAGACTTCAGCGTCAGCTTCTGGCCGGCTTCGAGCGGCGGGAGCCTGCGTTCCTCGTCTTCGTCGTCCTTGCTGTCCTTGGATTCTTCATAGACCTTGAGGAAACCGTCGAACTTCTTGACCGATCCGGTGACGCGGAACCAGAACACGTCGCTGCCTGACTTGGCGTCGATGTCGACCGAGGTCTGGTCGAATACGGCGGGGTTCATCTGCGAGGCGACGAAACGCTGCCAGATCAGTTTGTAAACCTTGAATTCATCTTCCTGCAGATATTGTTTGACCTGGTCGGGATGGCGCATCGCCGAAGTCGGACGAATCGCTTCGTGTGCCGCCTGCGCTTCTTTCTTCTCCTTATACGTGTTGGGAGACTCGGGCAAATAGTTGGCGCCGTACTCGCTGCCGATGTACTCGCGGACCTCGGCGATGGCCTCAGCCGAAACGCGGGTCGAATCGGTTCGCATATAGGTGATCAGGCCGACCAGTCCTTCATCGCCGAGTTCGACACCTTCATAGAGGCGCTGCGCGATCATCATGGTGCGCTTCACGCTGAAGCGCAGCTTGCGCGAGGAATCCTGTTGCAGCTTGCTGGTAGTGAAGGGCGGCGTGGCGTTGCGCCGCCGCTCTTTCTTTTCGGCTGAGCGGACGACCCAATCGGCCTTTTCGAGCGCCAGGCGGATTTTTTCCGCTTCCTCGCCATTCGGGATCTCGATTTTCTCTTCGCCCTTTCCCAGGAAGCGTGCGTCGAACGCCGGAGGTTTAGCGGCGGCGAGATTGGCGTCGATCGTCCAGTACTCTTTTTTCTCGAAGGCTTTGATTTCGCGTTCGCGATCGACAATCAAGCGAAGCGCGACGGTCTGCACACGTCCGGCGGAGAGACCGCGACGCACTTTATCCCATAAAAGAGGTGAGACCTGATAGCCCACGAGGCGATCCAGCACGCGTCTAGTTTGCTGCGCGTCCACCAGATTGCGATCAATGTCACGAGGATGCTCGAAAGCGGCTTTGACGGCGCGCTGCGTGATTTCGTTGAAGGTCACGCGGCGGATGCGCGCACCGTCGCCGATGTCGTCGGTCTTCTTCTTAGCGGCCTTCTTTCCCTTCTTTTTCTTGCTCGGGTCTTCGCCCAGTTCGTCGGCGAGATGGGCGGCGATAGCTTCGCCTTCGCGATCCGGATCAGGCGCAAGGTAGATGTGGTCGGCCGACAGCGCCAACTTCTTCAGCTTGGCCAGGACCTTTTCTTTTCCGGGGATGACGACGTATTCGGTTTCGAAATTGTTTTCGAGGTCGACGCCCAGGCTGCTCTTGGGCAGGTCTTTCACGTGGCCGAAAGAAGCATCGACCGTAAATCCCTTGCCCAGATACTTCTGAATAGTTTTCGCCTTAGCCGGCGATTCGACAATGACTAGACCTTTGGACAATGGTTCCTCAGTTTCATGATATTGAATTTGAAGCTAGCACGAATCGCAGCCAGCTGTCAGCTCTCAGCTATCAGCTATCAGTTAAACACCTTCACTTTTTGCATCAGGGACGACAACATCTTCTTCACCTCGACTACCTGAACTGCAAGCCGCTCGTACGCTGGATTGTGCAAATATTCCAGATCGTGAGCGAGTAAAAATTGGTACTCGAGTTCACTTGCCGACCCCATCGCAATTTGCAGAAAGCGCGCCATTTCGACGTCACCTTTTCGGCAGCAACCCTCTGCGATGTTCATCCCGATGGATGCGGAGGCTCGCCGCATCTGGCTTGTAAGACCGAAGATTTCATCCCGCGGAAAAGCCTTGCTCGCTGCGTAAACATCCAGAGTCAACCGATGGGACTTTTCCCACACTCTTAGATTTCGAAAACTCTGCATTGCGCCCCTCCGCGTTTATTGAAGGCTGACAGCGGAGAGCTGACAGCTGTTGTTAGAAGCTTTTCACAAAATTCTTCCCCGGCAACTGCCGTATCTTGCCATTCAGCTCCAACTCGAACAGCGCGGCGAAGATTTCCGAGGGCGACATTTCGGCTTCCAGTAATTCGACTAATTGATCAATGTGCGTGGATTCATCGGCTTTCAGCAACTTGAGGATCTTTTTTTCGTGGGGCGACCTCACTTCGTCCGGAAATAGAGATGCGGTTGCCGGCTCGGGGGATTCATTCTGCATGGAACCAAGCGTAGCCTGCACGTCCGCCGGAAGCTCTTCCCACACGTCTTCCCAGGTGGCGACGAGCTTCGCGCCTTGCTTTATCAGCGTGTTCGGACCCCAGGAATTCTTGTTGGTCACGTTGCCCGGGACGGCGTAAACGTCGCGGTTTTGTTCAAGCGCAAGGCGCGAAGTAATGCGCGTGCCGCTGTATTCAGCCGCTTCGACAACCAGCACCCCGGCAGACATGCCGCTGATGATCCGGTTACGGATCGGAAAATTTTGCGGGGCGGGGAAGGTTCCGGCTGGAAACTCGGAGACCAGCGCGCCCCCAAGGGCCACGATCTGTTCCGTGAGCCGCGTGTTTTCCTTCGGGTACATGACGTCAATGCCGGTACCGAGCACGGCAACGGTTTTTCCCTTGGCAGCGACCGCGCCGCGATGCGACGCGGTATCGATGCCTCGCGCCAATCCACTGATGATCACCAAGCCGCGAGCGGCGAGGTCGGTGGAGAGGCGTTCGGCCATGCCGCTGCCGTAGGGCGTGGGGTGACGCGTTCCCACCATCGCAATGCCGGGCTGGGCCAGCACCTCGACGCTCCCCTTTACGAATAAGATTACCGGCGGATCGTAAATCTCCTTCAGCCGCAAGGGGTATTCGGGATCGCTGAGTGAAGTAATTCTGGCGCCCGCTTCGGCCGTCTTCCCGCATTCCAGCTGCGCGAGTTCGAGCGACTTTCCGGTCGCGATCGATTGCGCGGAAACGGCGCGCATCCCGGTGGCTTCGAGCTCGGTCAGGCTGGCATTGAAGACGCGCTCAGCAGTGCCAAAGTGTTCGACTAGTTTCCTGATGCGCGTGGGCCCCAATCCCGGGGTCAGGGCCAGCGCGAGCCAATAGGTGCCCTGCTGAGAAGCCGGATCAGTGACCGCAACGGCCGCATTAGAAATGTCGCTTGACATATTGCGTGACGCTAGACCGCCACGGAAAACGCTGTCAAGGATGGCGCGCACATCACTTTTGGTAGAATTCGTAAACTGATGAGCCGGCTAAAGATCTCGGCCATTTCCTATCTGAACACGGCGCCGCTCATGTGGGATTTTGAGCACGGCCAGGCAGGTGCCGACTTCGACATTTCCTACACCATCCCCTCGGCCTGCGCCGGGGCTTTGCGCGCGGGAACGGCCGATATTGGCATCATTCCAGCGGCGGCTTATGCAACGGTTCCCGATCTTGTCATCATTCCCGACGTGGCGATTGCGGCACGGCGCGCGGTGCGGTCGATCCTCTTTGTGAGCAAAGTGCCCGTCGATAATTGGTCAACCCAGGTGCGCACGGTTGCGCTCGATACTTCTTCGATGACCTCGGTGGCACTCGCCAAGATTCTGTTTGCCAAATGGCTGGGCGGAGCGCGCGATTATAAGCCGATGGCTCCGGATCTGGATGCGATGCTCGACGCATGCGATGCAGCTTTGCTCATCGGAGACCCCGCACTGCAGGTTGACCGCACACGCTATTTCACGCTCGATTTGGCCGAGGAGTGGCAGGCGCGCACGGGAAAATCATTCGTCTTCGCTTTCTGGGCGATTCGCAAGCCGGCACTAGCCGGACGAGATGGAGCAGCGATCGCGCAAATCTTCAAGAAATCGCGCGATCACGGCCTGTCACCGAAAAATCTAGAAACCATCGCGCAGGAGTGGGGGCCGCGCCTCGGCCTGACCGTCGAATCCGTTCGCGTCTACCTGACACGTAATATCCATTATTATCTCGACCCTCCGTGCTTGGAGGGGCTTGAGCTTTACTACCGCCTGGGGGCGGAGATTGGGGCACTGCCGCTGGCAGCGGCGCTTGAGTTTGTTGAGAACGGTTAGGGGTTTCACCAGACAAACTACTCTTGAGCTGGTGTAATTAAGGTGTTAGGAGATACCCTTCAACTTGGGGTTGTCTGCTCCTTTGCAAATAAGCGCTTGCTCAGACGACCGGCCGGTCCGAGGGCTACTGTATGTAGTCCAACAAAGTAAGTGGAGGAGCGTACGCGAGTAATCTGGCTGCGAACCGCGGTTGTGGGTTTACTGGCCGTGCTGAGTTTCGGTTGTGGCGGAGGAAGCTCCGCTCCTACGCCTACTCCTACGCCTGCGTGCACACCTGCATCCGCGCCGGCGTTTGCCTACGTGTTGAATGATTCTGGCGGAAGTACGATCTCGATGTAAACCGTAGACTCCTGTACTGGGAATCTCACGCCAACAACGCCGGCCACCGTCGCAACCGGAGCCAATACCTTCGGGTCTGAAACGATGGTCGTCGATCCTGCTGGCAGGTTTGCTTATGTGGCGAATCTTGGGTCGAATGCAGTTGACGCCGGCACGATCTCGATGTTCACCATCAATTCCAGCACGGGTGTCTTGACCCCGACAACGCCAGCCACAGTCCCAACTGGATTTCTTCCTCAAGGAATCGGCATCGACCCTTTAGGTAGATTCGTGTACACGGCGAACAGCGACGACAATACGGTTTCAATGTTCACCATCAACCAGACCACAGGCGTCCTGACCCCAACAACACCGCCAGCTGTCTCGACTTTGGCTGACGTCTCGACCGGGACTGAATCGAGCCCGGATGCCGTGACTGTAGACCCTTCAGGCAGGTTTGCCTACGCGGTAAACCAGGATGACGCCACGGTTTCGATGTTTACCGTCAACTCCGCCACTGGAATCCTCACGCCGATGACACCCTCGACGGTGTTTACAGGGCCGGATCCTTTTGATATCACGGTGGATCCCTCCGGCAAGTTCGCTTACGTGCCCAATAATGACTCCGGGGGTGAGATGACCTATGGTGTTTCGCAATACACCATCGATTCCGTCATAGGAGTCTTGACTCAGAATTCGCCACCCGCCGTTGCGGCAGGAAATGGCCCGACATCGGTGGCTGTCGATTCCTCCAGCAAATACGCCTACGTGGTGAATCGAATGGACAACACGGTTTCGATGTTCACCATCGACTCCAGCACTGGAACTTGACGCCGAATACGCCGGCTACCATCGCGACCGGAGCGCAACCGTGGCGCATAGCCATCGATCCCTCGGGCAAGTTCGCCTATGTCGGGAATCAGAATGGCGCCTCGGTTTCGATATACACCATCAACAAAGATGGCACTTTGACTGCCGCCGGAACGGCAACAACAGGCAGCGATCCGGTATCGGTGGCGATTACCGGAACCACCCAGTAGCCGAGCGAGCGTGGACAAACTGTGGCGCGTCGCTCGCAGCCTTTTTCGGTAACATGGTGTCTTCCAGCGGGCACCATGTCATGATCGAACGCTTCGACTTCTCCGATCTTCGCGAACTGTTTGCCAAGGCTAATGAGGAAAAGTCCGGCGACCAATTGGCGGGCATCGCCGCGCGATCGGAACGCGAACGAGTCGCGGCTAAACGCAAACTTGCGGACTTGACGCTCGGGGAAATTGTCCGGCAGCCGCTGATCGATCCTTCTCATGACGATGTCACCCGCCTCATTCTTGAGACATGCGACGAGGAGGCTTTCCGCGCCATCTCAAGTATGACCGTCGGAGAATTTCGTGAGTTCCTCCTCGACGACGGAACCGCAGACACTCAACTGCAGCCGCTGCAGCAGGCCATCATCCCTGAAATCGCCGCTGCGGTCGCCAAGTTGATGAGCAACAAGGATCTGGTGCTCGCGGCCGCCAAGATCCGCAACGTCACACGGTGCCGCAATACGATGGGAGAGCGTGGGGTGCTCGGCATTCGCGTGCAACCCAATCACCCGGCTGACGACATCGGCGGAATTCTGTTGGCTGCATTCGAAGGACTGCTTTACGGTTGTGGGGACGCTGTCATCGGCGTGAATCCGGCCACGGATTCGGTGGAGACAGTCAGTTCGATTCTTCGGGCTTTGAATCGCCTGGTGGACGCGTATGAAATCCCCACGCAGATCTGTTGCCTGGCGCATATCACTACGCAACTGGCCGCGTTGAAGCGCGGAGCGCCGGTAGATCTTCTTTTCCAGTCCGTCGCGGGCACGGAAGCGGCCAACCGCAGCTTCGGAATCAATCTAAACATGCTGCGCGAGGGGCGCGAACAGGTTCTCGAGCATCATCGCCAACGGGATGTCCGCTGGGCGGGGGATCACGCGATGTACTTCGAAACTGGCCAGGGCAGCGCACTCTCCGCCGAGGCGCATCACGGAGTCGATCAACTGACCCTCGAGGCACGAGCTTACGGAGTCGCACGTGCCTTCGAGCCCTTTCTCGTCAACAGTGTCGTCGGCTTCATCGGGCCGGAGTATTTGTACGACGAGCGGCAGATCATCCGCGCTGGACTTGAAGACCATTTCATGGGTAAGTTGCTGGGCCTGCCGATGGGTTGCGATGTCTGCTACACCAATCACGCTGCCGCCGACCAAAACTCAGCCGACAACCTGCTGCTGCTTTTGTCGGCTGCTGGCTGCAACTACTTCATGGGCGTTCCGTGTTCCGACGATGTGATGCTGAATTACCAGTCCACCAGTTATCACGACGCGTTGGCCGCGCGACGCCTCTTCCAGTTGCGTCCGGCGCCGGAGTTCCTTGCGTGGCTGCAGAGTATGGGGATCTATCGGGACACCGAACCGGCTCCCCTCGACTCGTCTGCGCGGCGGCAACTTATGCAGGGGTTGGAATCGTCGCTGGAGAAGGCAGTCTGAATGGCTCCCGGAGAAGAAAAACGGGAAGACAACCTCGAAGACAAGCTCGCCGCGCCGCACGACTTGCGCGAGTACGACCTGTCCGAGATCGTGAAGAAGGTACGCGCACAGACTCCGGCGCGCCTGCTGGCTGGTCGGAGTGGGGCAGCGTATCGAACCAATACTCAACTGGAGTTGCGCGAGGCGCACGCCGCCGCTCGCGATGCCGTGCGCACGGAGTTGAATCTCGTCACCGATCCCGGCGACGACTTCGCAAGGGAATGGGGTCTGTTTGAAGTCTGCTCCCGGGCGACGAGCAAAGATGAATATCTTCTGCGCCCTGACTTGGGCCGTCACCTGAATGATGCGTCCCGCGCGGAGGTGAACCGGCGCTGCACCACGGGACACGATTTGCAAATCGTGGTCGGCGACGGGCTCTCGGTGACAGCCGTTGCCATGCAGCTTCCTCAACTGTTGCCGCTTCTTTGTGAAGAAGCTAAGGCTCGCGAGTGGAGTGTCGGTCAGATATTTGTGATTCGTTACTGCCGGGTAGGCATTCTCAACGAGATTGGCGAATTGCTCGCTCCCAAAGTTGTCGTCCTTCTGATCGGCGAGCGGCCCGGGTTGCCAACGGCCGAAAGCCTGTCCGCTTACATGGCCTACCGGCCGAAAGCAGCGGACACTGACGCCAACCGGAACCTCATTTCGAACATTCACGCCCGTGGCGTGAGCACCGAGCGGGCCGCGCAGCGAATTCTAAATCTGGCGGCTTCGATGATGAAAGCTCAAGCGAGCGGCTGCCAGCTTCGAGAAGAACTGCCGAGCCTCCTGTAGCCGGAACACATGAACTGCTTTTTAGTATTGCAACTTGCCAGCCGCAAACCTGCTCTAATAGGGACGATGCACTCGCTTGCGATCATCCTGCTCGCCTCGAAAAAGAGCGCCCTGCGATGGCTCATCCATCTTGGCGGCCCCAGCCTGATTTTGCTGGGCCTTGTCGATAATTCGGTCATCCCTCTGCCGGGCAGCACGGACATCGTCACCATTCTGCTCGCCGCGCACCACCGTGAACCGTGGGTCTACTACGCAATCATGGCGACGGCGGGAGCCATCATTGGCGGGTATCTTACCTACCGCATGGCTCGCAAAGGTGGCAAGGAAACTCTGGAAAAAAGGTTCTCGAAGAAGAAGACCGACAAGGTTTACGCAATTTTTTCGCGCTGGGGATTCGCGGCGGTCGCGATCCCCGCGCTGCTTCCGCCACCGTTTCCCATCGTGCCCATGCTTCTGGCCGCGGGCGCGATGCAGTATCCGACCAGGAAGTTTCTGACCGCTCTGGCCGTGGGGCGCGGCATTCGGTTTACCATCCTGGCTTATCTCGGGTTCCATTACGGCCGGCACATCGTAAATTTTTTCGCGCGCTACTACTGGCCTGTACTTATCGCTCTGATCGCTTTCTCAGTCGTGGGCGGGTTGTACGGCTTGTTCGAGTACAAGCGGAGACAGAAAAACAGCACGCCCAAGCCTGCTCGACCTAAGGTGCAGCCTCGTCAGCGGACGGCGTAGTCGGTAGCCGCGTGATGAATTCGGTGGAGAAACGGCTGTCTCGGCACCCAGTCGGGCGGGGACGCCCGGCGCTCCCCCATCAGATTCGCCTCCGCCCTCTCTAACCAGCTAAAATAACCATTGCCGTGGGGTGAAGAGGGATGTCCCTGACTAAACAGCAAGCTTTGGAGATGTTTCGGTCCGACGATCTGATCGGGATTGGCATGGAGGCGGACGCGGTCCGTCGCCAGTTGCATCCGGAAGGCACCGTGACTTACATCATCGACCGCAACATTAATTACACCAACTTTTGCACGGAATATTGCACCTTCTGCGCGTTCTATCGTCCGCTGAAGGGGCCAGCGGCGAAGGAAGGATACATCCTCGATTTCGACACCATCTACGAGAAGATCCGCGAGACCGTGGAACTGGGAGGCACCGGTGTGCTGATGCAGGGAGGCCTGCATCCCGATCTGAAGATTGACTGGCATGAGCGCATGCTGAGCGGCATCAAGCAACGCTTCCCGAAAATTCACCTGCACTGCTACTCCGCTTCGGAAATTCTGGCGATTGCGGAGTACAGCAATCTCAGCGTGCGCGATACGATTGCGCGGCTACGCGACTCGGGTCTCGATTCGATTCCGGGCGGCGGCGCTGAGATTCTTGACGACGAAGTCCGCTACAAAATCGCGCGCTTGAAGTGTCTGACTGCGGATTGGCTGCTGGTGCATCGCACGGCGCACCAACTCGGCATGCGCACCACCGCGACCATGATGTTTGGCGTCGGCGAATCCATCGAGCACCGCATCAATCACTTTCAGTGTCTGTACGATTTGCAGGAGGAGACGGGCGGGTTCACCGCGTTCATCCCGTGGAGTTTTCAGCCCGCCAATACGGCGCTCGGCGGACGCCGCTGGGATGAAGCTACGGCGGTTGAGTACCTGAAGGTGCTCGCGATTTCGCGGCTCTATCTTTCGAATTTTCTGAACGTGCAGTCCAGTTGGGTGACGCAAGGATTGAAGGTCTGCCAGATGGGCTTGCGCTTTGGCGGCAACGACGTCGGCTCGGTAATGTTGGAGGAGAACGTTGTTCGCGCCGCGGGCGTGACCAACTGCACAACCGAAGAGGAGTTGCGGCGCATCATACGCGATGCGGGCTTCCGTCCGGCGCAGCGCGATACGTTGTATCGGCAATATTTTCTGAACTGACGTGACATTGAATCATTGAGGCATTGATTCAATGACGCAATGATTCAATCCCCAGATGACGCGCTCACTCGCCCTCGCCTCCTTCCTCCTTAGCGCCTTGTTGCTGGCGAGCGCGCAGGACTCCAGCCCCGCCACGAAGCCGTCCTCCATTGCCGGTACGGTGGTGAAGGAACCGGGCAGCGAGCCGCTCAAGAAAGTTCTGGTGCAAGTCGTCGCGGAAAACCAGAAAGAGGGTGGAAACTATACTGCCTCGACCGATGCCGAAGGCCATTTCCGCATCGAGAACGTCACGCCGGGGCGTTACCGGATCTTCACAGAGAGAACCGGGTTTGTCGGAGTGAATGGGCGCGGGCTCAAGTCTGACGTCAACGTGGTCACGGTTCAGGCGGGGCAGTCGGTGGAAGACCTGCTCTTCCGAATGTTGCCCACGGCGGTCATCAACGGCCGGATCACGGACGAAGATGGCGACCCGATGTCCGGCGTGAGCGTGATTGCGCAAAAGAGAAAGCCAGGGAAGGCGACACGGGAAAGCGCTTTGTCCGGGACGACGAACGATCTGGGCGAATACCGGCTCTCAGGTTTGTTTCCTGGTCAGTACTGGATTGTGGCGATACCGCCTCCGGACTTCCGCGACTACGGCCGGCAGCGGGAGAAATTGCCGGCGGGCGATGACAAGAACGAGGGCCAAACCGATGCTCGTTACCTCACCACGTATTATCCGGGCACCTTCGATGCAATGCAGGCTTCGCCCGTGACGCTCAAGGCGGGGGACGAAATGCCCGTCAATCTCACGCTGTCGCCAGCGCGTACTTATCGCATCCGAGGAATCGTTACGGGCGTCCCCGCCGGCCAAAAGCCTGTTGTGGAGGTGCTCTCCAAGACCGGCGACATCGTCCGGTCGACTGAGGTCGGGGCGGATGGCCAGTTCGGGATGACCGGAGTCGGTCCGGGATCTTATGTGTTGATGGCCTCGGCCGGCACCGATTTGCAGCCCCTCACCGCTCATCGCGATATCAACGTCGTCGCCGCTGACGTGGATGGCATAAGACTGGCCCCCCTGCCGTCCTTCACGCTCTCCGGTCATCTTCGGATCGAAGGCGCTGCTACCAGCGAACTCCCGCAATACTCGGTCAACCTCGGCCAGGCCCAGTTGCCGGATGATCCGGACTTCATGTTCCAGGAATTTTTTGGCACCAACGCGCCGGTCGACCGGTTCGGTAACTTTGAATGGAAGAAGGTGAACCCTGGCAACTACATCGTGCAGCTATTCGGCGCCGACGCCCAGAGCAACTTCTATTTGAAATCCGTAACCCTTGATGGACGAGATGCGGAAACCGGATTCACCCTAAGCGGACCCGCGAAGATTGACCTGCTGGTAAGCACGAAGGGCGGCTCGATCGAGGGAACAGTCGTCGAAAAAGAAAACGATGTAGATAACGATCATCCGGTGGCGAACGCCACCGTGGTGGCCGTGCCTGAAGCCAAATACCGCAAGGTTCCCGAGCGCTTCGTGATGGGATCGAGCGATCAGCATGGACGCTTTGCCATTCGCGGCCTGGCTCCGGGCAGCTATGCGCTCTATGCCTGGCAGGATTTAGAAGAAGGCGTCTGGCGCGACCCCGACTTCCTGAAATCCCAGGAAGCTAATGGCAAGACGATGAAGGTGGAGGAAGGTTCCGATCAGCAGGTCGAGTTGAAGCTCAGTTCAACGGGTGAGGAGTGGCGGTAGGCATTCGTTCCGGCGGGGCTCCCGCTCGCCGGAACGGGGCAAAGCCCCGTCCGCACACGGCTTCGGACGACGGGACCGATCAGGTACAATGCTTGGTCTGCTGTCTTTCCTTTTGATTCATGGTCCTGTCACTTGCATGGATTTGACGCTCATTCCTTCCCCGCTGGCTCTCGGTGTGATCCTTGCCTCCAAGGGCTTGGGCGCCTACCTTCGCCAGCATTTTCTGGACAAGACGTTCCAGGGGCTTTATCAGGTCAATGCGTTTGATCTGGCGCTGCTGATTCCCTATTTCATCGTACTGATCATTCTGGCGGCGTATGGAGCGCACCGTTACTGGCTGGTGTATCTTTATTACAAGCACAAAGAGAACAAGACCACGGAACCCGCGGCGCATTTTGATTTCGATGAACTGCCGCGCGTCACCGTGCAGTTGCCGATCTTTAACGAACAATACGTAGTGGACCGGCTGCTCGACGCCGTCTGCCGGCTCGAATATCCGAAAGAAAAGCTCGATATCCAACTGCTGGACGATTCGACCGACGAAACCGTGGAGGTCGCCCGCATTCTGGTGGAGCGCTACGCCGCTTTGGGACATCCGGTTGCGCACCTGCACCGTGACAATCGTGAAGGCTTCAAGGCGGGCGCTTTGGAAGCCGGATTGAAAACGGCGAAAGGCGAATTCATCGCCATCTTTGACGCTGATTTTGTTCCGCCACCCGACTTTCTGATGAAGTGCATCCATCACTTCACCGACCCCAAGGTCGGCATGGTGCAGACACGCTGGACACACATCAACCGCAATTACTCGTTGCTGACCCAGGTCGAGGCCATTCTGCTCGACGGTCATTTCGTATTGGAACACTCAGGACGCGCGCGCAGCGGCGTTTTCTTCAACTTCAACGGCACAGCCGGCATGTGGCGGCGCTGCGCCATTGACGAAGCTGGCGGCTGGGAGCATGACACGCTCACCGAAGACACCGATCTCTCCTATCGCGCCCAGCTCAAAGGATGGAAGTTTGTTTATCTGCAGGACGTGGAATGCCCGGCCGAGTTGCCGGTGGAGATGACCGCATTCAAGACGCAGCAGGCACGATGGGCCAAGGGCTTGATCCAAGTCTCCAAGAAAATACTTCCCAAGGTGTTTGCGAGCAACGCATCGCGGCACGTAAAAATCGAAGCCGTATATCACCTGACGGCCAACCTCAGCTATCCGCTGATGATCGTGCTTTCGGTTTTGCTGTTGCCCGCCATGATCATTCGCTTCTACCAGGGATGGTTCCAGATGCTCTACATTGACCTACCCTTGTTTATGGCTTCGACGTTCTCCATCTCCAGCTTCTATCTGGTTTCGCAGAAGGAACTGTTTCCGAAAAGCTGGCTGCGATCGCTGCTCTACCTGCCGCTTTTAATGTCCCTCGGAATCGGACTGACCGTCACCAATACGCGCGCCGTACTGGAAGCGCTGGTCGGCAAGCAGACCTCCTTCGTGCGCACTCCCAAGTACCGCGTCGAATCGAAGAAGGATAAAGTCGGCGCGAACAAATACCGCAAGCGTTTGGGATGGATTCCGTGGATTGAGCTCCTGATCGGAACCTATTTCGCGTTGGCGGTTTATTACGCCATCGACAACGAAAACTACTTCACCGTTCCCTTCCTGCTGTTGTTCGTGATCGGATACTGGGTCACCGGGCTGATGTCACTGCTGCAGGGGCGATTCGCGGGGCTCTCGGTGGGCTCGGAAACCCACAGCAAGCCATTCCCGGTCGGTGTGTAGGCATTGAATCATTGAGCCACTTTCCAATGATTCAATGACTCGATTCAGGAAACTTAAAGTCAACGTTGATCCGGATTAGGTTCTTCACCGGTTTTCCATCCAGTTCGTAGGGCTTGTACCGCCAGTGCTGCACTGCGTCCACGGCGGACTGGGCAAGCAAAGGCTCGCCCTCGATAACTCTGACATCGCGCAACGTTCCATCCTCCATGATCACTGCGGCCAGAACGACCTTGCCCTCCAGGCGCAGCAGACGGGCCTGGGCAGGATAGACTGGCGGAACGCGATGCACGAGCTGGCCGCCCGAAATCCCGCGCGACACCGGCACACCGAGCCCGGGCAACGAAACTTTCGCGGTGAGAACTCCGCTGAGAGGTGACTGACGCTCCACGCTTTCAGGGATCGACAGCGGCTCGACCGAGGTGGTCGCATCCGAGTCTAAATTCGAGCGCGAGTCGGAATCCGATCCAGTTTTCGATCCAGTCTGCGAGTCGGGAAGCCCATACTTGACGACAACATCGGCAGCAACGCCGCCGGACGATAGCGAGCGATCCACCTGAGCTCGATCTGCCTGAGTTTTCTTTCCCGCGACCGCGTCCACTTTCGAAGCGAGCTTTACCGGAGATCCGGCTGAGGGCTTTTCGTCGGATGGAGACAACAAAGATAGATACACCGATTCGCCACCAGGATTCGCTTTCCACACCGTGTCACTGTCGGGAGCATGCCCAATTGCAGCGCCGGAAGTAGCCGTGCCGGCGCTTGCAGTACTGTCAGTTGCAGGGCTGGCAGAAGATGGCGCCGCATTCGCTTTGCCATCTGCGCGTTCCGGACCGCGCCACCCCAGCCAAATCGCCAGGGCAAGCAGCGCGATCACCACGAGGCCCATGACGCCCAAAACGAATGGCCGAGATCGAGTGCCTCGGGAAGCCTGCGCCACGTCCCCGACACGATCAGACGCTAGTGGCACACCGGACGGTGGCTTCTCCATCTCCGACGGAAGCTTCGGCGTGGCGGACAATGCGCTCGCCGGTTGCGATGTGCGTGCCCGCTCCGCAAGTACCGCAAGTTGCTGCAGAAGCGCAATGTGCTGCTCGGTAAAGGCTGCGGGCCTGGTGGAAAAAACTTCGAGGATTCCGTTGATCCCGCGCCAGCCGCGAATCGGCAAGACGGCAATCGAGCGCAAACCGAGGCTGCGGCAGACTTCCAGATCGACCAGCGGATCATTCTCGGTATCGGCGCAATGCTGGATCTTACCGGTGCGCAAACACTCGCCCGAAATTCCAGTCTTCGCACTCAACTGCGCACCCAGAATGGGGGCAAGGTCGCCAGTGCGCGCGCGGCACACCATTGCCCCTTCTTTCCACATCGCCAGTGCGGCTCCGGAAGCCCCCGTCAGTTGTCGAGCGACATCGGTGATAGTCCCGAGCATCGGGTCTAGGCTGTGGTCCCCGGCTGCGATCAGCTCCTTCAGGGAAGCTAGGACTGCCCTCTCGTCAAGATTCTCAGAGATGTTGCGAGAAGGGCTGGGGGAAGTTTCGGGCAAAGAATTGCGATCAAGTGCGCCAGGTATTTTGCTGGAACGAAACGGCTTGGATGGAGGCACAGCCACGGTCTCTCTCGGCCGGCAAATTGCCGGACCAAAACGCCAGCGGCTGGAGTGATTGCGCCGAAGTATGAGCCAACCTCGTTCGCCTGTCAAGACAAGCCGCGAGCATCGGGTGATGTCACCATCGGGTCATCGGTTCATCGAAAAATCATCGGGAGTCAAAGGCGTTCGTTTTTGAACTTTAGATGGCCGATGGCCCGATCACCCAATGAGACCGATGACTTTCGCTGGCACCAAACTAACCAATAATCGAGTCGTGGGCGCGATGCTACGCTGATGGGGCTCTGGTTTCTCGCATGCACCTCCGCACGAGGCATTGCAGGGAGCCAATCTCAAGAAGCTGTTAAAGACAGTCGAAGCGCTGGCGGATTTGGGCCCCGAACTTACGGCGGACCGCGACTTCCGTCAAACCGCTCGCACCATGCTGACCGCCGTAATGGAAGCGGCGGGGGCACGCGAGGCCGTCTTGTTCTCATTCGGCGAACGGCCTTCCTTGCTGACCTCGGTCGATGCCCAAGGATTCGCGCTGCTGCCGGAACCGTCCGTGATTCCCCTGCTCCCCCGCCACGTGCACACTCTGGCCGCGGCCGCCGGCCCGGTGTTGCTCAATAGTTCCACATACGACGTTTTTCTGAGTTCGAACGGCAATGTCGCGCCCGAACTATTCAAATGCATTTGCCCGCTCAAAGTCCGGGGAAAGCTCGCCGGTGTTATCGCCCTGGGACGCCGGGAAGGCGACGCGCTGTACGAAGAAGACGCGCTCGACGCTTTTGAGATGCTCAGTCACTACGTGGCGCTGGCCATTCAGAATCACACTCTCGGCCAGACGCTCGCACAACGGGTTTCGGAGAACCTGCGGCTGCTGGCCTCACTGCACGGTTTCTACGACAACGCGCTCGAGGCCTTCGCCACCGCCATCGACGTCAAACACGTCAACATCCATGGACACTCGCTGCGGGTGGGCCGCTACTCACAGGCGATCGGCGAGGCCCTCGGCATGGACCCGGGCGATGTGGCGTTGTTGCGGTCGGCGGGCTATCTGCACGACATCGGAAAAGTTGCCGTCGATAAGCGGCTGTTCGAAAAGCCTTCCACGCTCGACGCGGCGGAGTCCCGCGAGATGCGGGACCACACCGTGGTTGGCCATCAGATCGTCAGCCACGTACAGTTTCCCTGGCCGCAGATTCCGGAAATCGTGCGCTGGCATCATGAACGCGGAGACGGGTCGGGATACCCGGACGGCTTGCATGGGGACGAAATGCCGCAAGCGGTCCGCATCGTAGCCTTGGCCGATACCTTCGATGCCATGACCAGCGAACGTCCGTACCGCCAACGGATGCCGGTCGGAGCCGCGCTTCAGGAATTGATCCGCATGAGCCCGCAAAAATACGATCCCCACGTACTGCAGGCTTTACTGATCCAGGTGCGGCGGGACGCGGTCGGGACCAACCGCATCCCTATCCTTGACCCTGACGTGATGCACCTTTCAGCCACGGACGTGGACCAACTGGCCTCCACCCTGCAACACAGGATCAGCCAGGATAAGATTCTTCTCACCTGAAACTCCCCATTCTTCCGACGGTAGAGACTTGGCTTACCCCGTCTCCGTAAAGACGGGGTGAGCCCCGTTTTCAACAGAAAAACTAAAGTTGACTATCCAAGTTTTGGGTGTACAATCTCTCGCTAGTCTTTTCAGGCCTCTTTTTTGTTTCCGATCACGTTGTGAATTTTGGGGCAGTCAACACAGCCGTAATCCACATAGCTAGCGCTGATTTCATCTAAATTCAGCGTCGGGCCAATGCCAGCCGTCTGGCGAGGGGAGAATTGATGGCCGTCAGTGAGCAGTCTATCGCCACCACCGGTACACAGCTCGATCAGCTCTGTATCAACACCATCCGCACGCTTTCGATTGACGCAGTCCAGCAGGCCAAGTCCGGGCACCCGGGCACGCCGATGGCGCTTGCGCCGGTGGTCTACACGCTTTGGAACCGGGTCATGCACTTCGATCCCCAGGATCCGATCTGGCCCAACCGGGATCGCTTCGTGCTCTCGAACGGCCACGCCTCAATGCTGCTCTGGTCGGTGCTGCATCTCACCAAGACGCAGGCGGTCAATGCCGAGTATGAGTCGCTGGGGAAGCCCTCGGTTTCGCTCGACGATATCCGCAACTTCCGCCAACTCGACAGCCGGGCCCCCGGCCACCCCGAGTACCACTGGGTCTCGGGCGTCGAAACTACGACCGGCCCCCTCGGGGCAGGCGTCGCTACCAGCGTCGGCATGGCTATTGCCCAGAAGTGGCTCGCCAGCCACTACAACCGGCCGGGCTTCGAGATTTTCGACTACAACATTTATTCCGTGTGCGGCGATGGCTGCATGATGGAAGGCATTGCATCGGAAGCGGCTTCCCTCGCCGGCCACCTCGGCCTCGATAACCTGTGCTGGATCTGGGATAACAATCACATCACCATCGAGGGGAACACCAACATCGCGTTTACCGAGGACGTCGCGGCCAGGTTTCTAGCGTATGGATGGAACGTCCTGCGGGTCGGCGACGCCAACGACATTGACCGCATCGAAAACGCTCTCGAAGTTTTCCGGAAGACGAAGGGTCGTCCGACCTTCATCGTCCTCGACAGCCACATTGGTTACGGCTCTCCCCACAAGCAGGACACGCCTGAAGCTCACGGCGAGCCGCTTGGGGACGAGGAGTGCCGCTTGACCAAGCGCTCCTACGGATGGCCGGAAGACGCGAAGTTCTACGTTCCTGACGGCGTCTACGAACACTTCCAGGCTGGCATAGGGGCACACGGCGCATCGGCTCACAAGGATTGGATCAAACTCTTTGACGGATACCGAGCGAAATATCCCGACCTGGCGGCCGAGATCGAGTTGATGCAACGACGCGACCTCCCGACGGGCTGGGACCGCAATCTCCCCGTTTTTCCCGCGGATCCGAAGGGCCTCGCCGGGCGGGAAGCCTCCGGCAAAGTGCTGAACGTGCTTGCCCAAAATATTCCCTGGTTCCTCGGGGGCTCGGCAGATCTTGGACCCTCAAACAAAACGGTGTTGACTTTCCCCGGCGCGGGAAACCTCCAAGCCGACAATCCGGGCGGAAAGAACCTGCACTACGGCATCCGGGAGCACGCGATGGGAGCCGTTGTGAACGGGCTGTCGCTATCCAAGCTCCGGGCATACGGCGCAACCTTCTTTATCTTTAGCGACTACTTACGACCGGCCATCCGGTTGTCGGCCCTGATGGAGTTGCCAACCATCATGGTCTTTACGCACGAGGCCATGAGCGACGGAGAAGATGGCCCAACCCACCAGCCGGTGGAGCATCTCGCGTCGTTGCGCGCCATGCCGGGGCTGGTGCTGTTGCGGCCTTGTGACGCCAACGAAGTAGTTGAGGCTTACCGCTACATTATGCAACTGCGCCACGAGCCGGCGGTGCTGGCGCTTTCGCGCCAGCCGCTTCCGACCCTCGATCGCAGCAAGTATGCGTCCGCATCCGGAGTCGCCAAAGGCGCCTATGTGCTGGCTGACGCTCCTGGCGGCAAGCCGGAAGTAATCCTCATCGCCTCCGGCAGCGAGGTCGCTCTTGCGGTCGAGGCCCACGAGAAATTGCTGGCTGAGGGCATCCGCTCGCGGGTTGTCTCCATGCCGTCCTGGGACATTTTCGATCATCAGACAAAAGAGTATCGGGACAGCGTGCTGCCACCCGGTGTAACGGCTCGTGTTTCGATCGAGCAGGGTTCGACTTTTGGATGGGAGCGCTACGTCGGCACTTCGGGACGCACCATCGGCATGAATACATTCGGAGCGTCCGCGCCCCTGAAAGAACTCCAGAAGAAGTTCGGATTCCATCCCGAAGAAGTGATTTCGGCGGCAAAGAACCAATTGGGCAGGAAGTAGAGCATGAGCGTCGTGCTGGATCACGAGATCACAGGTCCAGATCCGTTGATCTCACCAAGAGTCGGGGGTACGAGCCGAAGCTCTCCTCTCGGAAGCACGATGCGGGATGAGCGTGTGATCCCCATTGATCCATTCGAAAGTGATCCATCTGAAAGTCGCCGCTACCGAGAATTGTTTCGCATTGACGCGAACGTGGATTGGGCTATAATGACAGCCGCTTCTTGGGGTCAAAGAGGAAATCCCGAATTGATGGCCGTCAGTGACCAGTCTGTAGCCACTACCGGTACACAGCTAGATCAGTTGTGTATCAACACGATTCGCACTCTGTCGATGGACGCGGTGCAGAAGGCGAACTCGGGGCATCCGGGGACGCCGATGGCATTGGCTCCCGTAGCCTACTGTCTGTGGCAGCAGTGTCTGCGCTATGATCCTGAAGATCCGATCTGGCCGAACCGCGACCGCTTCGTCCTCTCCAACGGACACGCCTCCATGCTGCTTTACTCCCTGATTCATCTGGCAGGCGTGAGGGAAGTTAGTCCCGAAGGCAAAGTCCTTTCGATGCCGGCGCTCTCGCTCGATGAGATCAAGAATTTCCGGCAACTGGGCAGCAAGACGCCCGGGCATCCAGAATACGGTTTGACCACAGGTGTCGAGACCACCACGGGCCCGCTCGGTCAGGGTGTCGCCAACAGCGTGGGCATGGCCATCGCCGGGCGTTGGCTGGCGGAGTACTTCAATCGTCCGGGATTCGAACTGTTCAACTACAACATCTGGGCGATTTGCGGCGACGGCGACATGATGGAAGGAATTTCCTCGGAAGCCGCGTCGGTCGCCGGCCATCTGAAACTTTCGAACGTGTGCTGGATTTACGACAACAACCACATCACCATCGAGGGCAATACCGATCTCGCCTACGATGAAAATGTGGCCGCCAGATTCGCCGCCTATGGCTGGGATGTTCAGCACGTCCATGATGCCAACGATCTGGTTGCGCTGGCCGATGCCTACGCCCACGCGCTCAACGTGAAGGATCGTCCTAAGCTGATCATTATTGACAGCCACATAGGCTTCGGCTCGCCGCACCGGCAGGATACAAAGGAAGCGCACGGCGAAGCGCTCGGCGAAGAAGAAGTCAAGTTGACGAAGCGCGTCTACGGCTGGCCGGAGGACGCCAAGTTCCTGGTGCCCGACGGAGTCTGCGAAAACTTCCGTGATGTCATGGGTAAGCGGGGACGGCAACTGAGCGGCCGGTGGAACTCGCTTTTCAGCGAGTACAGCAATCAGCATCCCGATTTAGCGGCTCAATTTGAGCGCATGCAGCGTCAACAACCTCCCGACGGATGGGACAAGGAACTGCCCACATTTGCGCCCGATGCCAAGGGAATCGCAACCCGCGATTCGTCCGCCAAAGTGCTGAACGCAATCGCCAAGAACGATCCCTGGCTCATGGGTGGCTCAGCCGACTTGTATCCATCGACGAAGACGCGGCTCACTTTCGATGGTGCAGGCGATTTCGAAGCCGGCCACTACAACGCCCGCAATTTCCACTTCGGCATTCGCGAGCACTCGATGGGCGCGATCGTAAATGGCATGGCGTTGTCGAAAATTCGCGCTTACGGCTCGACTTTCCTCATCTTCAGCGACTACATGAAGATGCCGATCCGCCTCTCGGCCGTCATGGAGATCCCGTCAATCTGGATCTTCACCCACGATTCCATCGGCGTGGGCGAGGACGGACCAACCCACCAACCGATCGAGCAATTAATAACGCTGCGAGCGGTTCCCGGGCTTACGACGATGCGTCCTGCCGATGCCAACGAGGTCGTCGAAGCGTGGAAAATCATCATGAAGCTGCACAAGGAACCGGTGGCTCTGATCCTCACGCGGCAAGTTCTGCCGACCTTCGATCGCGCGAAATACGCGCCGGCAGCGGGCGTGGCTCGCGGCGCTTACATTCTGGCCGACGCCGAAGGCGGCAAGCCGCAGGTCATTCTTATGGCTACGGGCAGCGAAGTCTACCTGTGCATCGACGCCTACGAGAAACTAAACGCTGAAGGTATCCGCGCCCGCGTCGTGAGCATGCCGTCGTGGGATTGGTTCGAGCGTCAGGACCGGAGTTACCGCGACCAGGTCCTCCCGCCCGATGTCACCGCGCGGGTTGCGGTCGAGATGGCTTCGACCCTTGGGTGGGCGCAATACGCGGGACCGAAAGGACGGATCCTCGGCATGCGTACCTTTGGAGCGTCGGCGCCACTCAAGGATTTGCAGAAGAAGTTCGGATTCACCTCCGACGCCGTGGTTCAGGCGGCGCGCGAACTACTCGGGAAATGATCGTTAAGAACTAGCCGTTAAGAACTAAAGGTTTGATTGGACTGCGGCAGAACTTAGGTTTAGTATAGGGCGTCGTTTTAGCGATTCCGCACGCTGCTCGAAAAATGGGGGCCCCTTCAGGGGCGAGGCATCGGCGCTCTAGTTTTTCCGTGGGCTAACGTCTATTAGCGTCAGGCAGTTATTCTGTTGCGTAACTCAGTTTAGGAGATGGTTATGAATCCAGTGGGCACGCTTGAAACCGCAAAGGCCGCCAATCCTCTCACCCAGCTTATTTCTTTCGGCCAGTCCATCTGGCTCGACTACATCCGCCGCGATCTGCTGACGGGCGGCGAACTACAGCGCCTAATCACCCAAGACGGCGTGCGCGGCGTGACTTCGAATCCCTCGATTTTCGAGAAAGCCATTGACGGCTCGACCCTGTACCAGGATTTTCTGGACAAGCTCGCCACCCGAACCGACCTCGACGCGAAGGGCCGCTATGAACTGCTGGCCATTCGCGACATTCAGGACGCAGCCGACGTGCTCCGCCCCCTGTACCTGAGTTCGAAGAAACGCGACGGCTACGTCAGCCTAGAAGTCTCCCCGTATCTCGCTCATGACGGGAGCGGCACACTCGACGAGGCGCGGCGTCTGTGGAAGTCTGTGGCCCGCGAAAACGTGATGATCAAGGTCCCGGGCACAGCGGAGGGGATTCCCGTTTTTCGCCAGCTCATCAGCGAGGGTATCAACGTCAATGTGACGCTGCTGTTCGCCCAGTCAGTTTATGAAGAAGTCGCCGCGGCCTACATTGACGGGGTTGAGAAGTTTGCCGCGACCGGCGGCGATGTAAGCAAGATTGCCAGCGTGGCCAGCTTCTTCATCAGCCGCATCGATTCGCTGATCGACTCCATGCTGGACGAAAAAATAAAGAAAGAAACGGACCCAGCCCGCGTTGTGATGTTGCAGAGCATCCTGGGGAAGGTCGCAATTGCCAACGGCAAACTGACTTATGAAGCCTACCAGCGCATCTTTTCTGCTCCGCGCTGGAAGGCGCTGGCCGCCAAGGGCGCACAGACGCAGCGCGTGCTTTGGGCAAGCACGAGCACCAAGAACCCGCATTATCGCGATGTGGTTTACATCGAGGAATTGATCGGAGCCGACACTGTCAACACCGCTCCTCCGGCGACCATAGAGGCCTTCCGCGTTCATGGCAGGCCGCGCCAGAGTTTGACTGAGAACGTGGAGGGCGCGCGGAGAACGATGGCTGATCTGGCCGGCGTTGGCATCTCTATGAAAGAAGTCACCGACAAGTTGACGGCAGACGGCGTGAAATTGTTCGCCGACGCCTTCGGTACCCTGCTGGCTGCGGTTGAGAAGAATACAAAGCGCAAGGCGTAGCGACTGTACTCGGCTTGGGACCACCCTTCATACACTCCGCTGGACGAGCGTATGAAAGTGGTCCCAATAGCTGCGTGTCCCTGCAGATCACAAAGCAACGCCGGCTCGCGGCGACTTCCAGGTTCTTACCGACGGTCAGCGTTGCGTGCTGCGTGTGAACGCTGTAGCGATGTAAGCTGTGCAGACGTTTTACTGGCGGGCGTTTCAAATAAAGAACAGAGCCGGCGCGTAGCGCGGCCAATTAAAAGGAGCTCAAATGCAACTAGGAATGATCGGGCTGGGGCGCATGGGCGCCAACATGGTTCGCCGCCTGGTGCGGAATGGACATGAGTGCGTTGTCTTTGACCACAATGCAGCAAGCGTCAAACAACTGGCCGGCGAGGGTGCCGTCGGCGCCAGTTCGCTGGATGACTTCATTAGCAAGCTGAAAGCGCCCCGCGCTGTGTGGCTGATGCTGCCCGCCGCGGTCGTGGACGGCACGCTCAAAGGGCTGGCGGCCAAGCTGCAGAAGGATGACATCGTCATTGACGGTGGAAACTCCTACTACATTGACGACATCCGCCGCGCCAAGGAGCTCGAGCCTGCCGGCATTCACTACGTGGACGTCGGCACCAGCGGCGGCGTGTGGGGGCTGGAACGCGGCTATTGCATGATGATCGGCGGTCCAAAGGCTGCCGTGCAGCGGCTGGACCCGATTTTCAAGACTCTTGCCCCTGGGCGCGGCGACGTGCCCCGAACCGCCGGTCGCGAAAAGGCGACGGGCACCTCCGAAGATGGCTACCTGCACACCGGGCCGGTCGGCGGCGGCCACTTCGTCAAAATGGTGCACAACGGGATCGAATACGGCCTGATGGCGGCGTATGCCGAAGGGCTCGACATCCTGAAGCACGCCAACGCCGGCAAGCAGACGCAGACGGTGGATGCCGAAACGACGCCATTGCGCACTCCCGAGCACTACCAGTACGATTTCAACCTTCCCGATATAGCCGAGGTATGGCGTCGCGGCAGTGTGGTCGCGTCGTGGTTGCTCGACCTGACTGCGGCCGCACTGATCGACGAGCCCGAACTGGGCAAGTTCTCCGGGAGGGTCTCCGATTCCGGCGAGGGCCGCTGGACGATCCTGGCGGCGATCGACGAGGGCACTCCATGTCCCGTGCTCACCACCTCGTTGTACGAACGGTTCAGCTCGCGCGGGAACGGGACCTTTGCCAACAAGCTGCTGTCCGCCATGCGATTCCAGTTTGGAGGACACCTAGAGAAGGAAGAAGAACCGAAGGCGAAGATAGCGTAACAAACTGGGCGGCTACGGGCTTCGAGCTACAGCAATATCTGCTTTTCTAGAAGCTCGCAGCCCGTAGCCCGTAGCTCACTTTCAAGAGGAAACCATGGCTCAGATAGAAGTTGTGCCCCCAGTAATGAAACCGCCAGTCGGACGCGTAGCTGATCCGTGCGTCATGGTGATTTTCGGATATGCCGGCGACCTTACCCGCCGCAAGCTGATTCCCTCTCTCTACAACCTAGCCAGCCAGCAATTGTTGTCGCGCGAGTTCGCTGTGATCGGCATGGGCCGCAGTCCTATGAGCAATGAAGACGCCCGGAAGGCGCTCACCGAAGATATCAAAAAGTTCGCCACCAACCCCGTTGATCCCGATTTGTGGGAGTGGTTTTCCCGACGCGTAAATTATACGACTGGAGAGTTCGACGATCCCGCTACCTACGACAATCTGAAAGCACTGGTTGCCAAGGTTGACCAGGAACACAACTGCCACGGCAACTGCTTCTTTTACCTGGCCACCTCGCCCAGCTTCTTCGGCAGCATCGTCGAGCGGTTGGCGAAAGTTGGCCTCATGACCGAAGGCGATGGCCATTGGCGGCGGGTGATTATCGAAAAACCCTTTGGTCGCGATCTGCAATCCGCCAAGGCGTTGAACGCTCAACTGTTAAAAGTTGCCTCGGAAAGCCAGATCTACCGCATCGATCACTACCTGGGAAAAGAGACGGTGCAGAACATTTTGGCGCTCCGTTTCGCGAACGGTATTTTCGAGCCCATCTGGAATCGCCGCTACATTGACCACGTTCAGATTTCGGTCGCCGAAACCGTCGGCGTCGAAAAGCGCGGCGGCTACTACGATACGGCGGGTGCCACGCGCGATATGGTGCCCAATCACATCATGCAGCTCATCACTCTGACGGCGATGGAACCGCCGATTTCGTTCGAGGCGAACGCGGTGCGCGACGAGCAAGCCAAAATCCTGCATGCCATCCAGCCCTTCACCGACGAGGACGTGCTCACCAAGACAGTCCGCGGGCAATACGGAGAAGGCATCATGAATGGCGAGCGAGTGCCCGCTTACCGCTCTGAACAAGACGTGCCGCCGGACTCGCGCACGGACACCTATGTTGCCATGCGCCTGATGATCGACAACTGGCGTTGGGCGGGAGTTCCCTTCTATCTGCGTACCGCCAAGCGCATGCCCGGCCGCAGCACGCACGTCGTAATTCAGTTCCGGCAAGCGCCCTTCATGCTCTTCCGCGAAACCCAGGTTCAACACTTGATGCCCAACCAAATGGTGCTGCATATCCAGCCGGAAGAGGGCATCTCGCTGCGCTTCGCCGCCAAAACTCCCGGGACCACCATGCAACTGGGCGAAGTAAATATGGACTTCAACTACGAGGACTATTTCGGGACCAGTTCCGCGACCGGCTACGAACGGCTGATGCATGACTGCATGATCGGCGACGCTACGCTGTTCCAGCGCGCCGACATGGTTGAGGCCGGTTGGGCCGTCGTCAATCCAGCGCTCGATGTCTGGAAGGCGCTGCCTCCGCGCAATTTTCCCAACTATGCCGCTGGAACCTGGGGTCCCAGGGAATCCGATGAAATGTTGGAGCGCGACGGCCGGCACTGGAGAAATTTCGACAAATGATTCTCGCCGGAGACATCGGCGGAACACACGCGCGCCTCAGCTTTTACAGGCAGGATAACGACAAGTTTGCCGCCGTCCACGAACACGTCTTTGACAGCCGGGAATTTCGCGGGTTGGATGAGGTCGTGCTCAAGTTCGTCTCCGAAACCGGCGAGCGTCCAACCATCGCCAGCTTCGGTATTGCCGGTCCGGTGCGCAACGGACGGGTCGAAACTCCCAATCTGCCATGGGTTATCGAGTCGTCGCGCCTGGCGCGGGAACTGCAACTCGATTCGGTCGAGCTGATCAACGATCTCGAGGCGCAGGCTTGGGGAATCCAGTGCCTGGGGCCGTCCGACACCGTCGCTCTCAACCATCTCTGCAATCAAAATCCCACCGGCAATCAGGCCGTAGTTGCGGCAGGAACGGGTTTGGGCGAAGCTGGCCTCATCTGGGACGGAGAGCACCGGCACATTTTCGCCTGCGAAGGCGGGCATTGCGACTTCGCTCCACGTAACGAACTGGAAATCGAACTCCTCCGTTACCTGCTCACTCGCTTCGGACATGTCAGCTACGAACGCATCGTTTCCGGCCCCGGCCTGGTCAACGTGTATCTGTTTCTCAAGGACACGCGTCGCGGCGAAGAGCCGCAATGGCTGCGCGATGAAATCGCAGCCGGCGATGCTGCAGCGGCCATCTCCCGAGCGGCCGTTTCCGCGAAGGCGCCTCTGGCCGAGCAGGCGCTCGACTTGTGGATTTCGATCTACGGCGCCGAGGCGGGCAACATGGCGCTGAAGGTCCTGGCAACCGGCGGCGTTTTCCTGGCGGGAGGAATCGCACCGAAGATTCGGGCGAAGCTCACCGGTCCGCTGTTCATGGAGGCGTTCTTCAATAAAGGACGCCTGCAGCCGCTGCTCGAAACCATTCCGGTGCGCGTGATTACCAACGGAAAAACCGGCCTGCTCGGAGCCGCCTGCTACGGCGCTCGTCGCGCCCGCGCCGCCAAGAACGTCAGCGCGCACGGCGTGGCGTAAACATAAATGCCGTCGACTCGATCCATTGAAGTGCTGGCCAACGCTGGCGATCTTTTTCACGCCGCTGCGGAAGAATTCGTCCGCGTGGGCCGGACCGCCATCGGCGCCCAAGGAAGGTTCACGGTGGCGCTCGCTGGCGGCTCCACTCCCAAAGCTCTCTATTCCCTGCTCGCCGCCAATTACGCCAGCTTCGCCTGGAACCGCGTCTTCTTATTCTTCGGCGACGAACGGCACGTCCCACCCACCGATCCCCAAAGCAATTATCGGATGGTGAATGAATCGTTGCTGACCAAAATCACGATTCCTGCCGAGAACGTTTTCCGCGTGACCGCCGAGAATCCCGATACCGCTGCCGCTGCCTTGGAATATGAGGCTCAACTCCGCCGCTTCTTTGAGCTTCGGCCCGGCGAATTCCCGCGCTTTGATCTGATACTTCTTGGCATGGGTCCCGATGGCCACACCGCATCGCTCTTCCCCGATTCCCCGGCACTCGACGAACAATCGCGCCTGGTGGTCTCTAACTGGGTCGAGAAGTTCAAGACTGACCGCATCACCTTTACCTTTCCCGTGCTCAATCATGCTCATGAAGCGATGTTCATGACCAGTGGCGCGGACAAAGCCGACATGCTGCACCAGGTTCTCGAGGGTAAGAACACGCCCCCATTCCCCTCGCAAAGAGTGCAGCCCTCTGATGGAAAATTGTTGTGGATGATCGACGAACCCGCCGCGGCTAAGCTTGCTCGCTGAAGTCCAAGCCCGCTTTTGCCTTGGCCCCATCTTCGTTTTTTGCTTCGGCTTTTCGCGGACAGGAGTCCCCGCTACGCTTGCTACTGCAGCTTCGCGTACTCCGCCTTGGCTTCCTTCAGGATGGGGATGTCGGGGTCGGCGTCTTTCGAGAGCGTGAAGAAATCTTGATATGCGCTCTTCGCCTTGCCGGTGTCGCCTGCCATGGCGTAGGCGCGACCGAGTTGGAGATGGGCCAATGCTCCCGTCAGGAAGTTGCCGACGATCCCTCGGTGATCCAGCAACTTCTGGAACTCGGCGACTGCGGCGGTTCCATTATGGGCCAGGAGGTAGGCTTGGCCACGCACATACGCGGGATACAGAGTCCCCAGCTGAAATGGGGGCAGGCTGCCTAATTCATAGGGCGCAGCTGCTTCCAGAAACACGAGAGCTTGCGCTGAATTGCGTTTGTTGAGTTCGATGGCGGCGTTGATCGTCGGCAGCCAGTAGAGCTTCAGCAGGGTATTCGTTGGGTAGCTTTTCTCCAATTCTCCGACCAGTGCCGTGGCTCGGGGAGCATCGCCAATTCGAGCAAGTGCAAGGGCTGCTCCCACCTTTACATCCCGTCCGGGATACAACGCCAAAGCCGCCGTGACACCTTGTTTGGCAGAGGCAGTGTCGCCCCACTCTGCCTCGCGCAGGGCGGCATTGGCCTGCCACAAAGCCGCCGTTTCTTTTGAGTCTGCGCGAACGGCCGAGTCCACTGCCCGGCGCGAAAAGTCCCGTGCCTTGCTCCGTCGTCCGTAGAAGGCCTCGGTATCGGATTGGGCCGAGAGCAGTTGATCTTGATCTTCGGGGTTGCTCGCACCCCAAGCCAACTGCTGCTCCATCTGCGCCGAATCTCCGCGGAGAAACGCAAGATGGTAGATGCCCAATCGCATGTCTCCGCTGTCCAAATTACGTGCCAATCCTTGATCGAACGTAGCCTTGACTTCATCGAGCCGGTTCAACTCGAGGTAAGTCGATTCCAGATTTTCATACGCGAGCACGTTGTCAGGCGCAAGCCGCAATGACTCCTGATATTCCGCGAGAGACTTTTCATACTGCCCAATGAACTCGTAATTCACACCTAAGTTGCCATGCGGAACCTCATCCCGAGGATAGTTTGCAATCCACAGTTCGTAGGTTTGCGACGCCTTCTCTAGTTCTCCCGTGGAATGAAAATAATTCGCAGTGATACGCAGCTTCTCCCGTTCCGTGACCCGCTCGCGCAGCCCGTACGCCTTGGTTGCATAGTCAAGGGCAAGCGAGGGCTGGCCGAGATTGCCGTAACGAGTGGACAATCCGGAATACGCCATGGGGAAATTAGGGTCGAGTTCAATGGCCCGCTTCAGGAACGGAATGCTGGGCGCGTCTCCTTTCTCACGCCCTACTTTGACACCCATGCTGTAGTTTTTCAGGGCTTCGAGAGAGGATGTCGTGGCCTCAATGGGAACGTCAAATTTCTGCACCGAGGGCAGCGATTCTCCCAGCTTGGCCCGAAGACTAGAGGCAGCTCGACTTAAGGCCTTCAGGACATCTTCCTTGCTGGCGGCCTCAACCTGTTCTTTGGCCAAAGTGTCACCGCTGTTGCACGCCACCGCGTTCACGGCGATCGAGTAATGAGTGCCCAAGCTCGATATCTTCCCGCCCAGCAGGGCCTTGCTTCCTGTGCGCAGGCAAAGCTCTCGGCCCACATCCACCGTGATGCTGTCATTTGAAGGGCGGCCCATCATCCGCAAGGTCTCGCTCACCTTTCGGTCGGAGAGCACATTCAAGAACGGAGACTGCCCTAGTTCCACGGCCAGCGCCGTCTTCAGCGTGTCGTCGAAGATTGCATCGCCCGTGGTGTTGGCAAAATCGGCGAGAACGATGCTGTCTTTATTCGTGAGTCTGGACGTCTGGCGGGAGTGTTGGTAGTAAAGCACCCCGCCCACCACCAGCGCGGCAATCACTCCCGTCACCATAACTCCCAGCGACAGCTTCTTTCGCTTCGCCTGGCGGTGCGCCGTGACTGCGGTCTTCTGCGCCAGTTGCAGTTTCTGCGGCAACTCAGGGTTACATGCGTCCTCGGGGGTGCGGCTTGAACCGGAGTCGCAGGGCGGCATCGCTACGGAGGCCGGGACCGCAACGCTGGAGCCTTCTCCGGCGGGTGATGCATCCGGCGGAATCGCCAGCCGCCCGGATTCCGTGTCCCGCTTCAGCCGTTGCAAATCGGATCGCATCTCCGTGGCGTGCTGATAGCGCAGGTTGCGGTCTTTCTCCAGTGCCTTGTTGATGATGTCTTCCAACTTGGGCGGCACGTCGTGATTCAGCCGCACCATTGCCACCGGGGCACGGTTCATGATGGCTTCGCAAATGACGGCTGAGCTTTCTCCATGAAACGGCAGATCCCCCGTCGCCATCTCGTACAGCACGGCTCCAAACGAGAACAGGTCGGTACGCGCATCCAACTCTTTCGCCCGCACCTGCTCCGGCGACATATAAGCCACGGTTCCCAGCATTGTGCCCGGACTGGTCAGAGGCTCCGCGTCCGCCAAACCCGTTTGGGTGGTGAGAGAGGCAATTTTGGTGGGAGAACTGCCTGCCAGGCTGACCTTCGCCAGCCCGAAGTCTAGAATCTTGGCGTGTCCGCGTTTGGTCACAAACAAGTTCGCCGGTTTGATGTCGCGGTGGACTATGCCTTCTGAATGAGCAGCATCCAGCGCGTCCGCAATCTCGATGGCCAGCGATAGAATCAGTTCGGTTTCGAGCGGACGCCCGGCGATACGATGCTTGAGCGTCATGCCGTCCAGAAACTCCATAACGATGAACGCCTTCCCGTGCTGCTCGCCGATTTCGTGGATGGTGCAGATATTGGGATGGTTGAGGGCGGAAGCAGCGCGGGCTTCGCGGCGGAAACGTTCCAACGACTGCGGGTCTTGCGCCACATCCTCGGGAAGAAACTTAAGCGCGACAAAGCGGCCGAGTGACGTGTCCTCAGCCTTATAGACGACGCCCATACCGCCGCCGCCAAGCTTCTCGACAATGCGGTAGTGAGAGATGGTTTCGCCGATCATGTCTGGCCGAAAAAGAAGAGGTCCCTTGTAGTGCGCAGATCATAGTAGGGGTCAAGCTACGGCGAGTCAACGCAATTGCTGGCTGAGTATCCTCGCAATTTGCCGGCAATGTGCCCCTCTTCCAGGGATGCGGCGGCGACACCGAGCCGATTCTGGCCTGCCAGGTTCTACTTACTTACGGCGCGATTGGCGACGACCCAGCCGGTCGAGGTTTTCTTACAAACAAATTCAACGGTCTGCGTTGGGAACTTGTTCATCCTTCCGCTACTCATGTAGGTCACGGTCTCACTGCACTGATAGTGGGCTGTATCTCCTGAGATAGAAGGAGGTTCAGCACACCGATCCTGAAGCACTACCTTCTGGGTTAACTTGAAGATGGTATCGAGCGCGTTCTTTTGTTTCGTGTTGGCAGCTAACGAAGGCCAGACCTTGGTCAATTCGTCGGTGCTCCTGAGTTCGTAGGCAGCCTTAAAACTGTCGATACACTGCATTGCATCGGAAGGCGGAGCCGTCGTTGCCGCGGCCGTCGTTGCCGGAGCCGCCGCTGACGCGGCTGGGGCAGCAACGTCGATTGTCACCTGCTTTGAATCGGTGCCGCCCGGACCCTTGGCCATCAAAGTGTACGTGGTTCGACTGTTCGGCTCGACTTGCCTGGAGCCGCTCTTCTCGACGCGGCCACCGTCGATCGAGACCTCGTCCGCGTGCTCGGTCTGCCAGCTCAATTGCGCCGACTGGCCTGGCTGGATCGAGGATGCGCTGGGAGTAAATGAAATCACTGGCTTCGGCTTCGGAATTCCCTTGAGTTCTGCGGAGACCGAGACCTGTTTGCCTGATTCCGCAGTAGCGCTCCCGGACCACGGCTCATAGCCGTCCAGCTTTGCTTCGATACTGTGGCGTCCAGGATCCACTTTTTGTACCAGGCGGCCTTCCGGGGGAACGGTTCCGCGAGGTTGTTGGTCGATAAGAACGCTTGCTCCGGGCGGGGCTTGCACGGTGAAGTACGCGGGCGCCGGCGCCGGTGCCAGTTTTTGGACTTGTTCCTTCAGCTTAAGTGTTGCGGATATCCCTCCCTTTGCGATCTCGATTTGTTCCGACGAGTCCTCATAGCCTTGTTTGCGCAGAATGATCGCGTGGTTCCCTACGTCGAACTTACCTTCATAGTTCTTGTTGACATCCGTAAGTCCCTTCAGGTTGCCATCGACGTACACTTCTGCCCCACCCACGTTGGCGTGAACGATCAAAGTACCTTGGTCGATAGGAGTGGGAGGTGGATTTGGAGTAGCCGTTTGCGCTGGCGCTTGCATATCCAGCTTCACCGTCGGCAATGACTTAGTGTCTGCGGCGATGGACACCTGCTGTGTGAAAGGCTGGTAGCCGTCCCGTTCGACTCGCAATTCATACGTTCCCGGCGGCAACGACAGATCGCACGGCGCGTGACACTTCTGCGCGCCGACTGTGACATTGGCGTCGGGCGGGATGGTTGTAATCCCTACAGAGACGGCCCTTTTGCGTCCGCTAGCGATCAAGTAGCCCGCCACGGCTAGAACAATTACCGCAGTGGCGAGTGCGATGTACTTCCTGGGTCCGGCAAGTAAACTCGTCGACTCCGGTCCGCGAAGACTGGTGGGCGCTGCCGTCGTTCGGGTGGCGCGGAGCTTCTGTGGCAGCTCCCGATTCCCGGCTTCGTCCGTGTACAGGTTATACAGATGCACGCGGACTCCATGCTTGACCTCGGCTTCTCCCAGATCGTGCAACGCGGTGTTCCACGTGCTCACTTGCTCGAGCACATCGGCTACGGTTTTAGAAATCAGAATGTGGCCGGCGTCGCCGCAGTCCATCACCCGCTGCGCGATGTTGATGCCACCGCCGGCCACGTTGCGCGCGGCGTTGATGTCCTCGACTCGATACACCGGCCCGGTATGAATTCCCATGCGCAACTTTATCTCTGGCCAACGCCGCAGGATGCGGTGCAGTTCCAAGGCGCAACGCACTGGAGCTTCCACGTCGCCCAGAAAGACCAGCGCCATGCCATCGCCGGTGGGCAGTCGAATGAGTTGATCGCTGGCCTGAGCCCGCGCGAATTCTTGGGTGGAGCGAACCGCCTCCTGCAAATGATGCAGCGCGTCCTGTTGCTGATCCATAGGCAGGCGGGAATAAGCCACGATGTCGGTGAACAGGACGTGCGCCATCTCCAGAATGCGGCTGGAACTGCAATCAGATGGGGGCTTAGACACGGACGTTACGGGGATCGAACTGCTGGTATCCCTTGTGGCGGGTGATTCAGCCGCCGGGGCCGCGAGGAGGCCGGATTCGGTATCCCGCTTCAGCCGTTGCAGGTCGGCTCGCATTTCCAAGGCGTGCTGGTAGCGCAGATTGCGGTCTTTCTCGAGAGCTTTGTTGATGATCCGTTCCAGATCGGGCGGCAGGTCAGGATTCAGCCGGACGGGAGGAACCGGCGCGCGGTTCAGGATCGACTCGAAAATCGTTGCTGTACTTTCCCCACGGAAGGGCAACTGCCCGGTGGCCATCTCATAGAGGACGGCTCCAAATGAAAATAGGTCGCTCCGCGCATCGACTTCCTTCGCCCGCGCCTGCTCCGGCGACATATAAGCGACGGTGCCCAGCGTAGAGCCAGGGCTGGTGAGGTGTTGTTCGTCAATCATGCCGGTTACGGTGTTGGCGGATGCACTTTGACTGGAAGAACTGGTGGTCGGCGCGACCTTCGCCAGCCCAAAGTCCAGAATCTTGACGTGGCCCCGCTTGGTGATAAAGATGTTGGCGGGCTTGATGTCGCGGTGGACTATGCCTTCTGCGTGGGCTGCGTCGAGGGCGTCCGCAATCTCGATGGCGAAAGACAGGATCAGTTCAGCGTCCAGTGGCCGACCACTAATGCGGTGCTTCAGCGTCAGCCCGTCCAGAAACTCCATGGCGATGAAACGTTTGCCCTCGTGTTCGCCGATTTCGTAGATGGTGCAGATATTGGGATGATTCAGGGCGGAAGCCGCTCGAGCCTCGCGGCGGAATCGTTCAAGCGCTTGCGGGTCTTGCGCCACATCTTCGGGAAGGAACTTGAGCGCGACAAATCGGCCGAGCGAGGTGTCCTCGGCCTTGTAGACAACACCCATCCCACCCCCGCCGAGCTTATCGACGATGCGGTAGTGCGAGATGGTTTGGCCGATCATGGTTTGGCCGATCAAAAGAGGCTCGCCTCCTTTGTGCAAATAGTAGGTGCCAAACTGTGGGGGAGTCAATGCATTGCTTGGTGAGCAACCTGGCAGTAAACAAGCTACGCGGATCGGACGCTTCAATTGGCGGTCGCGATCGCTCAGGCCGCGTGGCCGCGCCAATCGGCGATCTCTTTCAGACCTTCTCCGCGGGCATGCTCGAAAAGTCTGACTTTGTGGCGGGTATGTTCGAACTCGTGGATGTCAGCCCAGACTTCCGCCTGCCACGGTCTTTCGTGAGTCTCGGTCTCGCCGCAACTGGCACAGCGGGTGTGGAAAGTGACGCCCGGCCTCGCGGGAGTGTGCACCTCCGGCAGTTCGATGAAGACACAGCGCACTTCCTCGATCTCTTCGTTGGGGCCCAGAATGTGCTCGTAGCGCAGCAGGTATCGAAAGCCGAGTTTGCGGGCTTCGACCTCGGCTTCTTCGCGAGTGTGGAACGGACCATATTCCGCCCGCAGTTGCTCAGTCGAGTCGCAGGCCATCCAAAAAATGTCCTTGTACGCCATCCCTACCTCAGTCTAGATCTCGATCGATAAAGCGCTGAACTGATGAAGTCTCGAACAAATGAAGCAGTATTCTGATGAAGCGGGTCGAACGAATCCACAGGTAATCCAGCAATTTGATGACCGGGATTGCGCGCCTGAACGGCCCTTTTCAGGGTGCCGCTTCGGGGAGAAGCGCTTGGGCTATTCTTATGAAAATACGTTACTTAAGACGGAACTCGCGCCCAGGCAATGGCTTGTGCGGGCTGCCGAGGTACAGCACCTGGTGTGAAATCTGTTTCCGTCCCTTGAATCGTTGGAGCAAGTGAATCGTTGGGAACGAGACGACTCCAGTCCGGCTACGGTGATGAGTTCGTCGCGCTGCACTGCCAGTTGGTCCGGGAATCTCACAGTCATTCTGGCTTGAGTCCTACGAAAACTATCCGTGCGGGCTTACCGAAGCCCCGCACGGGTTTCTCTATGGGCGGAATCTGTCGCTGGTTAGGCGATGGTCCCGAGAAGTGATTTTCGTTCACCATCAGTGAACTGCCAGACCGCCCGGTCCCAACCAGTAAACCCCGTCTTGCTCGCAGAACAGTTGGGAATATTCCGCTAACAGTCCAGTTCCTAGTTGTTTGCTGCCGTAAGAAATCGTCCCATCGCGCAGAGTCGCGCTTTGGACGATGCAGAAGGGGTCAATAACTTCGGGCGCCTTCCAAGCAGCGATGTTGCCGGTGAAGAGATAGCCGATTTTTTGCAGCGGTCCCTTCCAGTAGGCGGTGAACTCGGCATTGCCATAGTCGAACCCGTTGCCGAGATATCCGCCAGGGCCGGCCGGATAGCCGCAACACAGCTCGAAATCGTAAGTGATGATATTGTTCACGGGGTTGGGCAAGATTTGCAGCCCGACCACACTGCCTTCGCTAAGCGACTGCCCAAAAGCAGTTCCCAGCAGAAGAAGGAAAGCGATGAATTCTTTGCGCATACCTAGCAGCCTCATTCCTTTGTTTGATTGAAATTCCATTACTGATTTGTCCTATTCATTTTCATTTGAGTTATCTCGTTCCGCGATTTGAAGTGCCGACAGACGGCGTTCCCACAGGCCCGGTTTCTGGTCGGTCAGTTCGCATAGTTAGCCGACGCGGGCGCATTGCCGTATGTGTAATCCCTGGCGGTGTAATCCCTAGCGAGTCCCCGAGGCCGCCGCCTTCCTTTCCCCATCGGCATGGGCCGCGCCTTCCTCGCCTGCGGCTACGCTCCACCCTGCCGCCGTTGGCAACAAGCCATTTCCCAGCTGCGCATGCCAGTTCACTCCACCGTGGCCAGCCACGTAAAGCGCGAGTTCTAGCCGGGTCCAGACTCCCAGCTTGTCGAAGGCGGTACGCAGGTAGTTCTTCACGACCTGCTCGCTGGTTATGAGCACGCCGGCAATGTCCTTATTAGTAAGACCTTGCCAGACCAGGGTCGCGACCTGAATCTCCTTGGCGGTTAGCCGATCACGGGGTTGCATGGTTGCACCTGCTCCTTGATGAACATCGCGGTCGCGAGTTTCACTCGCTTCCGGCCTTCCTTGATACCTGCGCGCAGAAACAGTGTGCGCAGGTGCTGTTTCACGGTCCGCGGGCTGATGTTCAAGTGGCTCGCGATTTCCTTGTTACTGCATCCCTGCACCAGCAGACGCAGCACCTGCTGGTCTCGGGGAGTTATCTTGATTTCATTGAGGTTAATCATGGGCTTTTCGTCTGCTCCTTCAGTTCAGTCTTAGGGTCGCGACCCGCCCTATTCAGAAGCAACCAGTTCGCCAAATATTCGCCTTTACGAAACGCCATTAAGAATCATACAGTTAGCCTGCAAGCTTCTACTTCCCTTCGCCTTTTCTTAGACCGTTTTCATGAAGCGCTTCCACATTGGCATCCCCAAACGGGAATCTCTCCCCACCCCCCGTTTTTCCTAGTTTCAGACTGCCCAGATTTGCACTACAATAGTAGTAGCCTGGACTAGTTCTCTCCCCCCGATACCATGCCTTCGAATCGGCACAATCTGATCCTGGACGAACAAGCCTTTCAAGGCTTACTGTCCGCCGCCTTCGTCGTTCAGGAATATAACGATCGACTGAGTAACGATCGGCTGAATGGCGATCGACTGAATGGCGCCCGGATAAAACAGGCGCGAGAGCAACAGGCGGAGCCCGAAGCTCACCCCGCACCGGAATCTCCTATCGTCTGCCGACATTGCGGCGCTCCGAAGCCCGCCGAAGAATCGCGGTGCGAGAGCTGCGGCTGGGAGGAATTTCGTCCCGGAGAACGCCTGCAGCGCAATTGGGCCTCGATGTGGCTGATGAGCCAGGAGCAGGATTTGTGGCCCGGGCGTTCTCCCGAGACGGGCGAAGGTGCGCGGAAGGATGTCCCGCCGCCCGCGGTCGAGCGTCGGCCGCTCCCTTACTCGGGGCGCGATTCGGCCAGTTCCGGCTTAGTCGCTCGGCCGGTTGCCAGCGAAATACACGGTCAGGGGAGAAGCGACACTATTAGCGGTCCAGCAGCCGCCAGATTGGCACGCGACAAATCAGCATTCGACAAGCCAACATTCCACGAGCCCTTGCTCGACGATCAAGCCCTGGTCGACCCGGCGTCCGAAGAGCAAGCACTCAACCAAGCCGAAGCGGAAAGCAAATCGACAACTGCAGCCATCGATGAAACGACGGATGAAGCGACCGGACACTGGACACAAGCAGGCTCCACGTCCGAAGACTCGGATCTGGCAGTCCACACATTCCAGTTATCGGCGAGTGACGATACTTTGCCGATCGAAGCAAGCGCGGATGAATCGGCCGAACCATTTACTGACGCCGACGCCATCGACCCCGGCAACCGTTCCTTGCTTCAGCACTTGGCGGACCTGCGCGTGACTCTGCGTTTTCATCGCTCCGACCTGTATCTGGGAGGGGCCGTCTTAGTAGCCGCGCTGGCGCTGTTATGGCCGGCAGCAGGCTCGCCGCGGCGGCCGGCCCTCAGCCCCTGGGAAAGGGCGCTGGTGACGCTGGGACTGGCCGAGGCTCCCGAGCCCGCCGCCCATGTTCAGGGAGACCCCGCCATCGAGGTGTGGGTCGATCCGCACACCGCTCTCTACTATTGTCCTGGCGAAGAGCAGTACGGAAAGACCGCCGACGGCCGCCTCAGCAGCCAGCATGAGGCGCAGATGGATCGCTTCGAACCTGCCGGTCACCTCGCCTGCGACTAACTCGTGTAGGGCGAACGAGAGCAGCTGCGAGCTTCGCGCAAACGCTCACGAGCCGAAGTGGTCGGCTTGCTCGCCGCTCACAGCCTTGCGACCGCCACCCGATTCCACAGCGGGGTGGCGACGTGTACATTGATCCGGTAGCATTGATTTGGTTACAATCATGGACCCGGTGACCATCATGCGCCCACGACTTGCTCTTGTTTCAATTGCCGTCGCCTTCGCTCTAGCCCTGATCTCGAATGGCGTCCTGCTGGCTTTTGCCCAGGACAGCAACGCGAAGAAGAATGCTCCGCAGCATCAAAGCGAAAAAGCCGGCGCCGCCGGTGACGTAGCTCGGGGAAAGTATCTTGTCGAAAGCGTGGCCATGTGCGGACAGTGCCACACTCCGCGCGACAGCAATGGAAATCCCGACCGCACGCGATGGCTGCAGGGCGCGTCCGTCCCGTGGATGCCGGCGCAACCTGACTCGAACTGGCCGATCAGCGCGCCGCGCATTGGCGGAACTCCGCCCGCTGACGACGCTGACATGGTCAAACTGCTGACCACGGGCATCTGGACTACCGGCGATCATCTGCGCTTTCCGATGCCGCAGTTCCGCATGGACCGCAGCGATGCCGAAGCGGTGGTTGCTTATCTGAAGTCGCTGACTCCGCAACAGTAGCCAGCCCAATAACTCACTTGGGGACAGGACTGGGCAGTGCGCTTCCGACGCTCCGCTCTCAGTTCTGCATTCTCACTACTGCATCAGGCAGTACGAGCCAACCTTCTCGGCGGCGTCTGGTTTGTCTGGATCACCGCGATAGATCTCGACATTCTTGCAATCGTACATTCCGTAGTTTGCCGGAAGTTGGACCATGAGGTAGTTACCGCTCGACAGAGCTTTGCAGCTACCCGCGCCTTCGTTGCACTGCAGATCGAGAGACTTCTCCCCCTTCTGGACGTGCACAATCACAACTCCGGTAACAACCTCCGAGCCTTTCACCTTGACCGAGGTTTTCTCCTGCGCGAATGCGGGTGCGGTCGCGAGGAGGACGAAAGCCACAGTCAATACGGCAAACAGAGAAATGGTCTTTTTCATAAGTGCCTCCAACGATGCAAAGGCTCTTCAAGCCCATCTCTATTTTCTGACTGGAGGAGGTCTTCTGTCTGTGATCTCTGATCACATGTCTGTGATCTCTGATCACATGTCTGTGATCTCTGATCACGCGGTGCGGTGCTGGAAGAGAGGGTGCTGCTCGGTTTGGCGCGTTTCGAGATTTTTGGGGTCTTCCGAGTCTATTTACTCTTTACTCTTGGGTACTGACTAACTGGCTTGGGACCCCTCTCGACTCGGTCTTTTAGAATCATGGAGTTAGGCTGAAATCCCGCCAGGTCTTTGAGTTTAAAGGACTTGCTTGTAAAGTATTCCGGAATCAACGACTTACGAGATCCTTCGCTCCGCCCAGGATTTCGGCAGCGGGTTGACGCCCGCTCAACGCCTCAACTTAGCTTGTCAAAGAGCGCTGAAAATAGGTTTGGGACAGCTTCGAGGCGCCGTCTGGGAGACCGGCTCATCTCTCGACTGCCCCAATTAATTTCTATTCTTGCGCACGGCGGGTTGGAGGTCTGTGATGGCGCTCACCGGTTGGATGTGATGAAAAAGGTCAGAAGTCAGATCGTAGAAGGGGGTTCGGGGCCAATGCCGCTAGGTCTGCGAAGTGTCGCGGTTGCAAGACCTCAAATCCCTTTTGCGGAACCTTCAGATAGCGCCAAGGATTTCCCGTGAGAGCGGACGCGTTCTCACACCAATTCTCCGCCGCCGCGTCTTTCTGCGAGACTTCCGACGATTCCATTCCCTTCGTCTCAATCACCCAATGTTGCCCTGACGAATCCAGCGCGACGAAATCGGGATAGTAGGAACGAAGGTTCATCCCAAGGTCGACATAGTCAATCGAGAAGCCGAAGGGTTGCGGGAGCTTGGCAAACGCGCTGATGTCGTCGGCATTGTCCAGAAAGCGCGCAAAACTCTTTTCGAAATCGTTATCGCAAGGCACCATATTGAAGACGCAATGATTCGCCTCGTACACCTTTCGCGACCATGGGAACGGCGGACACGTCGAGAGCAAGCGAGCAGGCACGATAAGTTCGGGCACCTGATCGGCGATGCTCAACTGTTTCAACACTCGGCTGAATTCTTGAATGCACACGTACGAGGCCACCTGTGTGCTCATAGCCCTTACCGTAACCATGTCGCTCAGGTCCACCCATCGACCGAAGGCCTTATTTTCGAAGAACTCACGAATCTTGGGAGCAAGCGCCGCGAATTGTGATGGCAATTTTACGGCCTCGGCGATTCGCCTAGCGTAGTACCCGATCAATTCCTGCGCCGTCTGCGGTTCAGGCACCTTGTAATCGCGCTCAACAATTTTTTGCAGCGTGATGATGTCGTGGCCTTCGTACCGGAAAGTCTTGTTGTTGGGGTCGTCCGGGGTCAGCGGCAAGAGCATCGTCTGGAATTTCATTACGTCGAGTGATGCGATTTCCTCGGCCAGGCTCTTTTTTCGAACCAGGGTGGGCGTCATTACCGGCATTCCGATATCGAATGCCCTGCGCTCTTCGAGCGGCATAATGGTCAGGATTCGTAGCTTGTCTTTGCCGACCTCGAACGTTTCCAGTTGCAGTTCCTCCAGCTTTTCCAGATCGTCGACAAAGTCGAGGAACTTCTGATTGCCGATGATGTCCACGTGCTCGGTATAGTCCGGGGTCAGGTCGCGAAACATGAGGCGCAGTCCGCGCCCGATGGCTTGCTCGGGAAGGATGTTGGCTTTCACCGTGTATGGCCTTAGCCCGACGACGACCGTCACATTTTGCACATCCCAGCCTTCCCGCAGCATCAGCACGCTGACAATCGCGTTAATCGGGCTCTCGGCGCGATCCACGTTCTTAACGGTTTCTCGCGCCTTGTCGAGCTCTTTGTCGCTGATCTCGCCAGACTTCTTGGTGTGGATAGTCTGGGTTCTTCCATCGCCGAATTCGGCGGGATAGGCCTTAGCCAGCCACTCGGCCACGTCATCGGCCTCTTCGGTGCTATTCATCATGACGAAGAGGACAGGTTTGCGGCGCAACGGCTTGAGCTGGTCGCGATACTCTTTCCATCGCTCGACTGCGGCTGTGAGATAGCCGCGGTAACGCACGCTGGCCCAATCGGACTTGGGCTCTGGAATTTTGGCAACTCCTTTTACGGGACGCTTAACGACGCCTTCCACTATGGCTTGCTTCAGCGGATAGTCGGAGACGGTCCAGGGAAAGATGATGCCCGTCTTCGTGAAGCGTGGCGTGGCGGAGAAATCGAGCTGCGCAACCATCGGTGTCTTTTCGTGCAACTTGCCGATGACGGCGTTCCATTCGCTGCCTTCATCGTGGGTGTGGTGGGCTTCATCGTTGATGATGAGCAAGCGACCAGCGCGGCGAGCGATGCGTTCGGCGAAATCAACTTGCTCGATCTTCTGAGCGGGAGGCTTCGGCCCGAGAATCGCCGTCATCACATCCGGCTCTTCATCCTGCGTGCGGTCCGGCCTTTCATAGAACTGCTGGATATTGGTCAGGAAAAGGACGCCTTCGGAGTGCGCCCGCTCACCATCGCCGCGCATAACGCAATCGAAGTCCCAGAAGATATCGAATTCCTTTGGCCGAATGGGGTCTTCACGGAAGACTTTTCCGGAAGCGAAGTCGGCTTTCAGACGTTCCAGGACGATTACATTCGGCGCGATCAGCAAGAAAGTCTTGGCATAGTCTTTGGCGATTTCGTCCTGCTCCCGGACCGCGTTGAAGTATTGCCACGCGACGGCTAGGGCCATCACTTTCGTCTTGCCGCTGCCGGTGGCCATTTTGGTGCAGTATCGGGCGAAACCGTCATCGGGAGGAAGATGAAGGTCAGTTACATTCTGGGCGTAGCGTTCCAACAGATCTTTGCGAGTGCGGACTTTTTCTACTTCCCATACATAGATAAGGGTCTCAATCGCTTCTCGTTGAAAATCGTAATACTTGAAAAGAGTGCCGGTCCGGGTCTTGTGGCTGGCTTCGAACCAGTAATTCAGCAAAGTGCGTGTGGTGTCGGTGACGCCCTTGAGCCCGCCAGCCTTCCACGATTTGACTGCCTCTCGGAGAGCAGGAACGCAAGCCCCTGAGCGCAACTTAGCGGTGATGTCCAGGAGACTGGGCTGATCGTCATTCGCGGATTTCTTGCGTCGCGGCATGGGTCTACCAACGCTTTTGGGTGCCGCAGCGGTTTACCGCTGCGTTTAAGAAGCCAACTAACCCGACGGCTTTAGCCGCTGAGGCACCTCAGGGGTTGAAGCCCTCATCCTTTTCCAGTCCTTATCGCAGCGGTAAACCGCTGCGCCACCCAAAATCTCTACAGCACGGCCGTCACTTCAGTTCGACATTCAGCATCTTGGTCGTGTCATTCCCAAGGATATCGATCGCTTTCACCACTACTGTATATTTCCCCGCCTGTTCGTATTCATGCTTTACGGAGAGTTCCAACTTCGGATTCTTGCGCGTGCGGTAAGACTGCCACTGGTTGTGGAAGGTATCGTCTTTGAAGTCCCAGTCCACGGCCCAGTAGTCCACCATCTGGCTCCAATGCTTGATGGCGCTGCGGACTTCGGCGGGCACGTCGTCCGAGGGAATCACAAAATCGGAGAGCGTGAGAGTGAGTTCGCGCTTCTTGATCTTGGTTTCCACCGAGAGCGCGCCCAGTTCGAAGAAATAGACATCGCCCTGCTCGACCGCTTTTTTCTCCAGCACCTCGCGGGGGATTTTTTTGAAGGCGGCATCCACGCGGGCTTCGGCGGCAACTTGCTTGGCTGTTTCGTTCATGTCGAGCGCGAACTCCCACCCAAGCACATCCACAGCCGGCTTCTGAGGGGAATTTGGGCCTTTGCCGCTTGCTTTCCACACCTCAGCGGCAATAGCGTTCACGTCTGCCCGAGTCACCGGCGCATCCACCGCAGCCACGTGCACCATGCGCCCGCCCTTTACGCCGTGCAGCCAGACATGGCCGCTGACCGGGGTGGCATGGTAAAGCTCAAGGATGAACTTGCGGTAGGCGGTCTCGCGTTCTTTCTGTTCTTCGAGCCTGTTCTTGCCGTTTGAGGGAAACTCGGCGACTTGCCATTGCTGGCGCTCGTACTTGCCGAGATTTTGGACGATGAAGGGCTTTACGTCGGGGATGCCGAGGAGGCGCTTGCGGGTGGTGTGGATGGCGAAGCGCCCCAAATCACAAGTAATCCAGCGGCGTTTCAACTTCTCAGCGACGGAGGCAGTGGTGCCGGAGCCACAGAAACAGTCGAGAACAAGGTCGCTTTCAACGGAAGAAGCCCTCATCACCCTTTCCAATAAGGATTCGGGCTTTTGCGTCGCGTAACCAACCGATTCATCCGTCCAAGTTAGTAGCGGTTGACAACCCTTATCCCACCAAACATCAGACGCTGGCATGCCCTGCATTTCATCCATGTACTGCTTCAGCCGCGGTATTCCGTTCTTAGTCCAGTAGATCCTGTTGCGTTTTTCAAAATCATCAAGTTTGTCGGCCGTAAATGCCCAGTGACGTCCAGGAGGCGGCGAGACACCTTTCCATTTGAACTGCCCGCCAGAGGCTCCTGCACCTGTCAAACTACACGACAGCCACCGCCGCCCGTCTTCATCCCGGTAGCGGTAGTACTTTTCGATGTAGTCGTCCTCGTAGGGGACGAATACTGATTCATACTTGTAAGTTTCCCCTTTGGTGTAGAAAAGCAAACTCTGATGCACAGAACCAAATTGATTCGCATCAGCGTGTGAAAAAGTGCTTCTGACGATGATGTCATTGTGGAACGTCGAAGGAAACAATTCGTCCAGCACTGCCTTGGCATAATGAAGGACATTTTCGTCCAGATGCACATAAAGGCTACCGTCCTCCGCGAGTAATTCGCGAAGCAATGCCGCTGTTTCATAGAACCAACGCAAATACGAGTCTAGTCCGCCCCCCCAAGTGTCACGGTAGGCTTTCTGCTCAAGCACAGAGGGCTCTTTGAGAAATGTCACGTCGGTGGGGCTATCCGATTCGTCGGAAATAGAGGCGGTAAACGAGAAATCTCACGATTATTCACTTGACGTAACTCATGCCAGCGAGTATACCATCAATATGCGGAGACGGTGCCTCAATCTTTCGTCATTGCACCCATCCTGCGCCCTACGATGCCGCTGATGTGGGGGATGCCGATGTGGATAACGCTTGGCGGGGTTACGTGGCGAGTACCATGCGGAGGTCGGCTCCGGTGACCGTGTGCATTGGGGTCGTCTGCGATGCCGAAAACTCAGATGGCCCGTGTGTCATTCTCGCGGCAGACAATAAGAGCACTTATGGCGATCCTCCGGTTACCACTAATCAGGTGTGTGGGAAGATTCACGATCTCCAACCCGCTTGCGATCTCGCGGTAGCATTTTCCGGGGCCGTCAGTGTGTGTCATGTGGTAGTTGCTGAACTGTATGACCGGATCAAAGAGGCAAAGCTGCGGGAGGAAGTCGAGAACCATCGCGGATTGCAGATCGACAATGTGAGAATCGCAATCCGGGAGGCGCGCGCCCACGAATACGAATACTACACGCGAGAACAGATGCAGGGCTTTCTCGGCATGACCCTCCAACAATGGCAGGCTGAAACCGATCCTGAGAAACGAAGGAAGGGAGCGGCTGTAATGAGGTACGCGCAGCAATATTTTCCAGTTTGGCTGATCGTCGGCGGCTTCCTCGGTGACAGGTGGGTGTTGATGCGGTCAGCCGGAGCAGGGACCATTGAGGGAGGCGATAGCCATTACGCCGTGGGAATCGGCAACGCCGCAGCCCTCAAGTGTCTCCATAAGCGAAGGCACGACATCTACAGCCCCGCGCCGATGGCCTTGGTTCACGTTGCGGAGGCAATGGAAGCGGCGAGAAAAGCCGCACCGCGATATATCGGCAAGCCGGGAGACTACAACGTGTTTCGCCGAAACAAACCGATCATGCGTTTCCACCATGATTCTCCCGTACTTGCTGCATGGCTAAAGCAGGGTACAAAGTCTATGCGCGACACGCGGGAGCTTCGCCAGCAATTCGAGTCTCAGATGTACGAGCACGTCTCAGCAAACGTCAAGAGTTCCTAGCGGTGTCGCCAGAAGCGGCGAATCACGAAAAGGATAACGTGTCCGAGCGCCCAAAAAATGACGAGGTAAATGACAGTTCCAACCGGACCGTATGATCGCCATAATACGACAATGACGACAATCAGCAAGACGAGGTAGATGTAACGCCGGACAAAGGAAATAACCATGGGGAAAGTTATTCAGCGCTCCAAAGCGAATCATCGTTCAGTTTCGCCTTATAGGACTCGATTGCAAGCAGCGATTGCTCGATTGGCTTCTTGCTGGGCCCTAATAAGCGCTGAAAGTGTGAATCAATCAAGATTGCTCGCTTCGGGTCTTGGGAAGCGGTTGCCAAGTAGATCGCGGTAGCCTTTACGAAGGACTCGTTTGCAACCGGAAGAAGATTACCGAGCATGTCGAGCGTTTCGGCCAGGATTTGTCGAAGGTCTTTTTGGTTCATGTGAAAGCTCTCCGATTGCACTTCTAGAATGGTACAGCGGTCTCCTTCGGTTGAATCGAAGGATCGGCGGTCAGCTTATCGAAAGTCAGCACTGGCGCGGTAATCATATGACGCAGAGTGTCGAGAAACAAATCGCGGCTCTTGCGACGATTGAACCGGAATGTCATCTCGTCCAAGTAGGCGGCGAGGTGCTTGGCGCTGATCTTGTGCCATGTCCCTATGATTCCGCGTTTAAGGAGCGAGAATGCGGATTCCACGGTGTTCGTGTGAATCTCGCCGTCAACATAGACCTTGGCCTTATGCTTGATCGTCTTGTGGCGGTCGGTCAAAGCAACGTGTTTCATGGCGGTAGGGTAGGCGTTCAATTCGTCAGTAACGATCACGTCAACATCCTCGCTGACATTTGCGCGGATGTAGTTTGCCAGCGTGCCGCTCTTCACGTCTTGGGAGTGGAAAAAACGGAGATCGCCGCCGCGTTGCCGAATGCCGATCACGATCTGCTTATTGGAGTCACCGTACCCAGCCTTGCTGTAGGTGTGTTGCTTCCCGCCGATGTAGGTTTCGTCCATTTCGACGGTACCGTCAAGCATGGGCTGGTCTACTTCTTTCATGGCCGCACGGATGCGATGGCAGAGATACCACGCGGTTTTGTAGGAACCTTTATGCTGGCCCCAGAGGGTGCGCTTGAGTTGACTAGCACTCATTCCTTTTCTTGCTTCGACCAGCAACAGCACTGCTATGAACCATGTGGTCAGGGGCAAGTGGGAATCGTTGAACACCGTACCAGCGGTGACAGAGAAGTGGTATTCGCACTCGGCACAATCGAATTGCCGGTTGGCTTTAATCCAGGAAATACGTTTACTGTAGCAGCGCGGGCACTCGACGCCGTTCGGCCAGCGGAGTTTAACCAAAACTTCCCGGCATTTATCGTCGGTGTCGAAGAGTTCTTGAATGTCTAGGAGCGTCATGCCGAAACCTCGCAAGAAGAAAATGGGGCGACCCTTTGAAGATGTGCCGCTCCGTAAACTGGTAAAAAGCATCCGGCATGATATTGAAGGCAAACTGGAAGAGATAGGTTCTGCTCAGGCGGTCTCTGGAGTCCGTAAACCAAAGAAGAAGTAGCGCTTGTCTGCATTGCAAGAGTAGAATAGCAAAACTATATCGTTACGTCAAGGGAATAATCGTGAGAAATCTTGTCCCGTATTAAACGGGGGATCAATATAAATCAGATCCACCTTGCCGGCGAATTCGGGCAGAAGCGAGGGCAGGACGTACTTCTTGTCGCCCCAGATAAGGCGGTTTCGCCACACCGGATCGTGGCCGGAAGAGGACAGCTCCAGCGTGCGCTGCCGCTCCTGCACGCTCTCGTTGACGGTCTCGACGGTTTGAAAAGGCAGCTCGATGCGAACCGGCGCACGCTTGTTGCCATGCTCGTCGTACTTGCCGTCCCAGATGAGTTCAGCCATGCTTGAAAGTAAGAGGGGAGACGGAGAACATCTTACACGAAAGGTGTTAGAGAAAATCTGTTTTGCGGCTGGTGGCCCAGCTTATCGAGAAAATCCCAAGAGGGCGGCGACTGTGGAATCCCACCCTTGCGCAAAAGGCCGCGCAAGGATGGGGCACCCGATTTCAGGAATCCTGTAGTCAGTAATACTCAGGCCAGTAATACTCAGGCGTGATAGACCTGCTCGTGCTGCCGGGCTTCGTACCAGAGGGCGAGCTCGACTCGGTTCCACAATCCCAGTTTGTCGTAGATCAGGCGCAGATAATTTTTTACCACATGCTCGGTGGTTCCGAGGGAATCGGCGATCTCCCGGTTCTTGCAGCCCTCGGCTACGCGCTGAATGATGAGTTGTTCGCGTTCGCTGGGCCTGCGGCAGTCTGCTGTCTCTCCAACCATAATTGCCTCCTATAAAGTAAAGTTGCTAGCTTAACCCGCTTGATGCCGCCCTTGATTCCAAAACGCAGAAACAGGCGGTTGAAATGCGCTTTCACCGTGCGCTCGGCAATGTGCAGATCGCGAGCGATTTCCGAGTTGTCACATCCCTGGAGCAGCAGCTCAATAATCTGCCGTTCCCGGGGCCCTACTAGCTGGATCTTCTCTTCCATAGACACTTGCACCATTTCCGAGGCGCTCCGGCTGCGGCTAGTGGCGCTGAAACCCAGCCCGGCGGCACCTCTGGATTCGGGTCGTTGCGTCTCATTTTGCAAACACTTGGCCAAACCGGGGTGTGCGGCGTTAATCCAATGTAAAAACTTCGATTGCGCGTTTTTGCTGGGAAAATCGCGGTTCGCGCAGTGTTTGCAGGCAGTTTGCGGGCTCAGACGCACCGCCGTACAGTCTTCCCTCTAGGGTGAATCGCTTAGAACGAACTTCCGATATGGCCGCCTGCGGACGAGCATGATTTACACGGAAGTGCAGCGGCGGCGCGGTGCCGCGGCTCCCATATAATGAGCTGTGGACTTCAAGCTGGTCAGCACCTACAAACCTCAAGGCGATCAGGGACGAGCCATCGACGCGCTCACGCGCGGCGTGTTCGATCGCGAGCAGCATCAGGTGCTGCTGGGCGTCACCGGATCGGGCAAGACCTATACCGCCGCCAAAGTGATCGAGGCCGGCAACCGTCCCACGCTGGTCATGGCCCACAACAAGACGCTGGCCGCCCAGCTCTACCATGAATTCAAAAGCTTCTTTCCGCATAACGCTGTGGAGTACTTCGTCTCCTACTATGACTACTATCAGCCGGAAGCTTATGTGCCGGCGGCTGACCTTTATATTGAGAAGGAATCTACTATCAATGACGAGTTAGACAAGCTGCGGCTGTCGGCTACCCGATCGCTATTTGAGCGGCGCGACTGCTTGATTGTGGCTTCGGTTAGTTGCATTTATGGTTTGGGGTCGCCGGAGGCTTATTACGGGATGCTGCTGTTCCTGGAAAAGGGACAGAAGATCAAGCGCGCGGATATTACTCGCAAGCTGGTTGAAATTCTCTATGAGCGGACGGAGGGGGATTTTCGGCGCGGCACTTTTCGCGTGCGCGGCGATGTTATCGAGATTTATCCTACTTACGATGACAATGCTTATCGCGTCGAGATGTTTGGGGATGAGATTGAATCGCTTTCGCAGATCGATCCTTTGTTTGGGACGGTTAAGCAACGTTACATGCGGCTGCCGATTTATCCTAAGACGCACTATGTGATGAAAGAGGAGACGCGGGCTTCGGCGGTTGCTTCGATAAAGACCGAACTGGCCTGGTGGGAAGCGGAACTGGAGAAGCAAGGACGGGTGGTGGAGTCGCAGCGTATCCATCAGCGGGTGATGTATGACCTGGAAATGATCAAGGCCATGGGGTACTGCCATGGCATCGAGAATTACTCGCGGCATTTCACGGGACGGCTTCCGGGCGAGCCTCCACCAACTTTGCTGGACTACTTTCCGCGCGACTTTCTGATGTTCATCGACGAGTCGCACCAGACGGTGCCGCAACTCCACGGCATGTATCACGGCGACCGCTCGCGCAAGCAGACGCTGGTTGAGTATGGATTCCGCATGCCTTCGGCGCTTGACAATCGTCCGCTTACCTTTGAGGAGTTCGAGCATCGCACCAACCAGATCGTATATGTCTCCGCTACGCCCGGTCCTTACGAACTTACTAAGTCGGCTGGCGTGGTGGTGGAACAGATCATCCGCCCCACGGGCTTGATTGATCCGCCGGTCGAGATCCGTCCGGTCAAAGGGCAGATTGACGATTTACTGCACATGATTCGCGACCGCGTTGCGCGCAATGAGCGGGTGCTGGTAACCACGCTTACCAAACGCATGTCCGAGGATCTCGCCGAGTATTACAGCGAAGTCGGGGTGAAGTGCCGTTATATGCACTCCGAAATCGAAACGCTGGAGCGGGTGAAGATTTTGCGCGATTTGCGCAAAGGCGAGTTCGATGTATTGATCGGCATCAATCTTCTGCGCGAAGGGCTTGACTTGCCGGAAGTATCGCTGGTGGCGATCCTCGACGCTGATAAGGAAGGTTTCCTGCGCTCTGCCGGTTCGCTGATCCAGACGATTGGACGCTGCGCTCGCAATCTGAATGGGCGGGCGATTCTCTATGCGGATCGCATGACCGACTCGATGAAAAAGGCGCTCGACGAAACCAATCGGCGGCGCGCTATCCAGCAGGCTTATAACGAAGAGAACGGGATTACGCCTGAATCCATCATTCGCCCGCTCGACATGACGCTGGTCGCGATCGTCGGCGCCGACTACACCGATTTGACCTCTTCCGAGGTCGATGGTATTCCGGATCTGAAATCGCAAGAAGAGTTGGACGCCTACATCGCGAAGTTAGAGAGCGATATGCGGGAGGCGGCCAAGCGGTTTGAATTTGAGAAGGCGGCCAAGCTGCGGGACACGATCAGGGAACTGCGGACTAAGGAATTTCTGTTTGCGTGAGCGGACAGCTCTTGGCACGTCTGAATGCGTGTCCTGATACGAATCGCGCTTGCGCCGGGCCGCTTTCCCAACGGGTAAACGTTCTGTTTAGCTCCGGCCGGCGGTGGCGTGGGCGGCCTTTTTCCCCGACTCGCGGGCGACGACCGTGAGTTCTTTTTCGATCGAAGAAAAGCGCCGAAAGACTTCATGGAGCCGCAGCGCCATATTGCGGATGGTATCGGCTTGCGCCTGCACGGCGGCGGGCAATCCGGGCTCGAGCGCCAGAAGTTCGGCGTTGCCGAGCAGGGTGGTAAGAGCGTTGTTGATGTTGGTGCGCATCTCGAGCATATAGCGTCCGAGAGTGGCCTCGGCTTGGGCGGCGGCGCAGGTTTGTTCGGCTTCGCAGGCGCGAGACTCGGCGTGGCGACGGAGCAGAATTTCGCGTCCGAGAAGACCGGCCATCGCCGGCCAGAGTCGGGGCTCGTAACGCAGCTCGAGAACGGCGCCGTCGAGCTTATAGAAGCTATCGAAATCGGGCGCGGGATTGGAATGAATCATGATGGCAGGCTTGCTGGCGGCGGCGAGCGACTGCTTCAGGGCCTTAATCTGTGCGCTGTTGCGCTGGCGCTGGTCGTTCTTATCTTTATTTTTGTCTATATCTATATCTATGTTCATGCTCTGGTCGTTCTCGTTTCCATGCTTTCGCTTTTCATAGTAAAAAGCGTCGGCGATGGCGAGGTCGTAGTTGCTGCCCTCGAGGTCGCGTGAGAAACCTCCGTCGAGGACAATGAATTCCGGAGCATTGGAATGGGGAGCGGGATCCCGGGGCCAGTTCGCGGTAATCTCGCGCGAGAAGGCGGGGTCGCTGGTAAGGATCAGGACAATCGGGCGATTTGCGCTCATCGTCACTTCCTGGCTCGATCGATTGGTGCCTAACTCTCTGGCACCTCGGCGGCTCAGCACGCGGTGAAGCCGCGCTGCTTCAAACCAAGGTCACATCCCGAGTTTCTCGCAGGCTGCCGAGGTCGATGTGGCTCGCGGAGACGGGGCAAACCCGGTCGCTATCGGGACATTACTCATCACTCATCTATTCCGCCGCCCGAGCTGGCGGAAGCGGCGGCGGCATTGGCGGCGAGCGGAGCCTGGTGCGCCTCGTGCTGGAGGGCGTCGTCGATTGCGGCTCTGAGGTCGACCAGCATGCGCAAAGGCTGGCCAGAGGAGTATTCGGCGTGGAACATGACTTTCCAGGACTGGCAGATCATGCGCAGACGCGCGACCGGCTCCTCGGCGGAGAATTGCGCGCGCCGGCAATCGACGGTGGAAACGCCGCGCCGCTCGAGTTCGCGCAACCCGTCCTGGATGGCGTTGAGATCGTCGTGCATGAGGCGGAAAAATATCCGCCGGATCATGAAGCTGAAGCGGGCAAAGGCCACCATGGCCGCGGGCTCGAAGTAGCGACTCGCGTTCTGCGTCTTGAGCTTGCGGCCATGTTCGAGGATGCCGCCGTGGAGCAGTTCGCTGAGGCGCTGGCAACCCGCCGCCGACTGCATGATGGTGTCAAGAGAACTCAACCACTCGGGAAGCTCGGGCTGTTGCGGGCCGAGGACCGGTTCGAGCACCTGGGCAACGTAATCGAGGTCGACGTCGGCGTCTTCCAGACCCGAGGGCGCGCACAAGGAAAAATACTGGACGAGCAGGAAATCGGTCTTGTCGCGGTCACTGGCGGACTTCGCGGCCTTCTGCATGTGATACAGGAGAAGCTCGCGCAGCACGATTTCGCTGGCCAAGGGCGTGGTCTGCAGAAACTGGCGCAACTGGTGCACCTGGATTTGCGAGTCGACCTGCTGGAACCAGGCGGCGGCGTGGTCGACGGACTCGGCCGAGGGCAGGAATCCCGGCTCGACGGGGCAGTCGGGAATCTCAATCACAAATTCGCGCACCAAGGCAGCGTAGATGGGCTGCAGGGCAGTAAGGGTGATTCCCTGCTCTTCAAATGAAGGCGGGATGGAAGGTTGAGTGGATTCAGTCATGATTTCACAATCCAGTTGGGAACTTGTTTGAGGAAGCGGACGGCTACAACTGTCGTTTCCGGGTGATATTGAACCGCGACTACGGAGGCTTCGGCGCGCAGCGCGCCGTCTTTGCTTTCGAGCAGAACGCAATCGGCAAATTCCAGACGACGGTTGACCGCAAACAGGACTTCGCGCGGCGTGCCGAATTCGATGACGGTGTCTTGAATAAATGCGCTATCGTTTTCGCGGGCGCTTGCATCGCCACTTCCGGTGGCATTGTTATTGGTGTTGTTATTAACGTTGTTCCTGGTGCGGCTGAGCTTGATGGGAATCCGCACCGGAGTGGCCTCGGGAAAGAACTTGGCCAGGCGGCCTACGATGTCTTGTTCGAGAGCGTGAGCAGTTGCCTGGTTGGGCACGGTGAGACCTCGACCCCGGAAGATGGAGCAGACCAATCTCCCCTCTTCCCGGTTTGGAAGACCTGCGAGGAGATTAGTGCTGCCTTATCAGCAATGGCTGGTGCACGAGTCCCACCAAAAGCGTGAAGGTCATGCACTTACGAGTAAGTGGAGTAAAGACAAGCAGTTAACGGGGTGTTGCAGGAGCCGGAGCGGGGTGAATCGTTGGGCTTGGGGAAAGTACGTCTCAGAGTGATACAAGTGTCTCAGTTTGCAGGTTGGGACGAAGCTGGAATACGGGTCCTGCGTTAGCAGGCGTTCAGGAATCAATAACCAACCCGGTGCAACACTGCGCCACGGCTGCTGCTTAGATACCTTCCCCCGCGCTTGAAGCGCTGGGCTAAGATAGGTCGCCTCTACCGGAGCTGGATTCTCCTGTAAACTAGCTCGCAATGAGACTCCCCGGTTCCCTGCGCCTGGCGCTGCTGTTGCTTGGCACGACATTGGTTTTGCCTGGCTTTATCCCGGACGCATCCGCGTCCGCTTACAACGCGCACCCCAAGCTGGTTGTCGTCATCGTGATCGACCAGTTCCGCGGCGATTACCTGGAACGCTATCGCGACCAGTTTGGCGAGGGAGGTTTCCGCGTGTTTCTCGATCGCGGCGCATATTTCACAGACTGCAACTACGACTACGCCAACACCCGCACTGCCCCTGGACACGCCACCCTCTTCACCGGAAGCTACACCAGCGAACACGGCATCGTCGCGAACGAATGGTGGGACCCGCAGAAAAAGAAGCGAGTAACGTCGGTCGAAGACGACACGACAAAACTGGTCGGCGTCGAGCACTCAGAACCCGCCCAAACCGAGCTTGGACGGGGCACCCCGGGGGTGTCGCCACACAACCTGATGAGCGATACGCTCGGGGACGAATTAAAACTGGCTACGGCCGGCAAAGCCCGCGTATTCGCCATCTCGTTGAAGGATCGCGCGGCTGTGTTGCCCGCTGGATTTTCCGGAGACGCCGCCTACTGGATCGATCCTAAAAGCGGCGACTGGATCAGCTCCACTTACTACCGTCCCGATCTCCCCGAGTGGGTGCGCAATTTCAACGGCGGGCATCGCGCGGAAAAATTCTGGAATCGTGAGTGGAAGGATAGCGACGGAAGCACCCTAGGCTCGACCGCGCCGCGAAACGCCAAGGACGGTACGCCCGCCGGCTTCTACGAGGTTGTCGGCTCCACTCCCTTCGCCAACGATTACCAGCTGGAATTCGCGAAGGAACTGGTTTTGTATGAGAAGTTGGGCGCAGGCTCGGCGACCGACCTGCTGGTGATCAGCCTCTCGGCCAACGATATTCTCGGCCACCAGGTTGGCCCCGACTCTCGGCAAATGCGCAGCATGGCGCTTGAACTCGACCGGAGTTTGGCGGAGTTCTTCACGTTCCTCGGTCATCAGGTGGGGATGGCCAACGTGTGGATGGCGCTTTCGGCCGACCACGGAATTGCGCCTCTGCCGGAATTCGCGAAAACTCTTCGTCTGCCCGCCGCCAACCTCGACGCGAAAGCGTTGCGCGAACAGATCAATTCCCTGCTCGCGAAAAAATACGCGAAGAAAGCCGACTACGTGCTCGATCTCGATTACCCGCTGGCGTGGCTGGACAAAGATGCGTTCGTCGGAACTGTCGGTGCGAAAGACGAATCCGTCGCCGAAGGCGAAGTAGGCGAAGCCATGAAGCAGGCGGGATTCACAGGATACTTCACCAAGTCGCAACTCGCTCGTGGAGATATTCCAGCCACGGAAATCGGCCGCCGTTATGCCCACAGCTACTCTCCCGAAGGCGGATACTATGTGATCGGCATCCCCGCTCCATTTTCGGTTGGAATCACGAAGGGTACCGATCACGCGACGCCTTTCTCGTACGATACCCACGTGCCGCTCGCTTTCTATGGCCTAGCCTTTCAGCCTGGGCTCTACCGGACGCATGCCGAGCCGGTCGATCTGGCGGTCACGCTGGCCTCGTTGCTCGGAATCAACGCGCCCGCGCGAGCCACGGGAAGAGTGCTGATCGAGGCGCTGCAGCCGCCGCGTCATTCCGCGACACCATTCTCCGCGCCCCCAGCCGCTGCACCGCCCGCCGGAGGGACGCAATGACGCCCACCGGCAATCCGGATCTGAGGGTCAGCTTCGTCGGTATCGAGTTGAAGAATCCGATCATTGCCGCTTCCGGCACATTTGGCTATGGCGTCGAATTCGAAGATGTCGTGCATCTCGACCGGCTTGGCGGATTGGTGGTCAAAGGTCTATCCAAAGAGCCGATGACGGGAAACCCGCCGCCACGGTTGTTTGAGACCGCTGCGGGAATGCTGAATGCCATCGGGCTGCAGAACATCGGAGCGCCAGCCTTCCTCGCGGAAAAACTTCCCGCGTTGCGTGCGAAGAAGAACGTGGTCGTGTTCGCCAACGTCTTCGGCTACACCCGCGCCGATTACGAGCAGACGATTGAGATTCTCAATCAGGGCGAGGGAATTGCAGCGTATGAAATCAACGTGTCCTGTCCCAACACGGCGCAAGGCGGCATTCAGTTTGGCAGCGATCCACACTTGCTTGACGAGGTGGTGCGTACGGCGAAGCGGGTGGCGTCGCGGCCCATCATCGTCAAACTCTCGCCCAACGTCACCTCGATCGCGCAGATGGCGTATGTCGCGCAGGAAGCGGGCGCCGATGCCATCTCCCTGGTGAATACGTTTTTAGCCATGGCGATTGACGCGGAAACGCGGCGGCCGAGAATTGCCAATGTCACCGCCGGGCTCTCCGGCCCGGCCATCAAGCCGATCGCGCTGCGCATGGTGTATGACGCGGCGCACGCTGTGAAGATTCCGGTGATTGGCATGGGCGGAATCAGCACTCCAGCGGATGTGGTGGAATTCATGCTGGCAGGAGCTAGCGCGGTGCAGGTGGGAACTGCTAGTTACTTTGATCCGGTGGCGACAGAGACGCTAGTGGAGGAACTGACCGAGTATTGCCGCGAACATCGCATCGAGCGTCTTAGCGAACTTGTGGGAGGGTTACTGACCGATTGAGGATCGTCCCGTGTACAGGCCGGTCGATTCTGAGGTTGCGAATGTAATGGGGATGTTTCGCCAACCGTGCCGTCAAACGCAATTCCAGAAATAGACGTTCCGACCAGTCTCACAAGCCGCCTTGGCCAAACGCACGAGTCCTTCAATAATTGGCTGCACATCATCCGCTTCACAAGCCAGCTCGTCCGTGGCTGCCCACTTGGTGGCAGCAACCGAAATCTGCTCCAGTGTCAACCGCGCCAGTTCAACAGTCATAGACTTGGGCAAACGTTTGATGATGCGTTCGCTACCATCTTGGACAAGAACAGTGTGAAACTCATCTAACGAATTCACGTCCCACTCGATGCCTCGAATCTTTGCCCATAACGTGGAGAGCTCCAGCTCCGTAAAGCTCGTGTATTGCTCGCGGTCTTTGAACGTAGCTGGCTCGCTGTTGTACCGGATTGCTTCCTCGTCGTTGCGTGAAACGTAAATATCTGCTTGAACGCTCATCTCTACTCCTCCGAGGCCGAACTGGTACCCGGCCATCTTAGCGGATGTGAACAGGGCGATAGCGCTCACAATAGGGACTGGCTGGCCGACGATTCTGGTCAATCCACAGACGAAAGGGGGAAAACTCAGCCAGCAGCGTTTATGGAGTTCCCGTCCGTTTGCGCGGTACGAGACGCGGCTAACCGCGTCTCTACAGGAAAATCGTGCTAGCGCCCGCTGGCGTGCCAGATCGATCCCGGGGACTGATAGTTCAGGCCTTCGCCCCACACCACGTGCGTATCTCCGTGGTTGTCTATGGCGAGTCCGAAATAGTCGCCGAAAGGAAAGCGGAAACCTTGCTTACCTATGTAACGGTAGCCGGGCACGTAGCCGGAGATGCGAATCTCTTCTCCCCAGGTCGCGCCGCCGTTGCTTGAACTCCGATAGTAAGTGTTCCAATACGGCGAGTTACGCTTGTCCATCCACGCGATGCGGACGTCGCCGCTGTTTCCGGCCACGATCGCCGGGAAAGCATGTTCCACTGCCGGATCGGCGGAGGAAACGCCGACGCCCGGCAACCAGCTTTCACCGGCGTTGGTCGACGACGAGAAGTAAATGCGCTGCGGCCCCAGGGGTGCGCTGCCCGCGCTCCAGAGCGCGTACAGAGTTCCGGCGGCGTCAGAAGTGAGGGCGACCTGCGCGCCCAGAAACGCCTCGCCGCAGTCCTCGTCTTTGCAGTCTGGCGCGGCCGTTGAAACGTCGAGCAGAGTCGGGCTCCAGGTTTTGCCTGCATCCGCCGACTTCGCCACATACAGGTTCACCGCGCCGCGCGCGCCTCCCGCTTTCGAGTAGGAAGCCCAAGCCAGATACGCGTTGCCTGCGGGATCGATTGTGGCCGCGCCCAGCAGCGACCATCCCGGGCGGCTTTCGGTATTGACGCGCGTTGGTGTAAAGCTGCGCCCGCCATCCTGCGAGGCCGACACCCACACTTCCTCTTCATGATTGAAAGCCACATAGACGCTTTGGCCACGCACGGCCAGCGCGGGTTTATCCAGTTCCACGTCGCCGCGCACCGGAATCGCAAAATTCCAGGTCACGCCGGAGTCCGTCGACTTGGCGAGGATCACCGCACGTTTCCCGTTCTGCAGCCACGCCGCATACACGGTGTGCCGGTCCGCAGGATCGACGGCAATCTGCGCGTCAAACTGGCCCGAAGCCGTTTCCAGCATCACCTGCGGAGGCTGCCAGGTCTTGCCGTTGTCATTGCTCGCCACCAATAACATGGTGGGCACACGGCACCGCTTGCAATCGGGCACTGGGCCGTAGTGCGGATAAAGCACGTAGATCCGTCCCGAACCATCGGCGGCCACGGCTGGCTCCCACTGGTCCCCGCTGGTCAGGCCGACCCGCTTCTGCCCCGAAAATTGCGGCGGCGCCGCCCAAGCCAGGCTGGCTAGCACAAACCACAAGATCACGAGTTTGGGACAAGCGGCACGCATGTAAATCAGGGCGGGGAGGGAAGGAACTGTACCCTTGATATGGAACTTTATCCTGAAGCCAGTCGCCGGTCAACCATGCAGGCAACCCTTACGCCCATTGGGTATTTTGATGACGGCTCTGCAGCGAATACCAGGCCGAAATCCACGATCCGCCGCACATTCCCAGAGCAATGAACGCGCTCGACCACTCGGCACGAAGATGTGGATGAATTACCACCCTGGGAGAAACCTACCCAGCGGTCAGCAAAATGGGCGCCCCGGATGTAATCACCAAAGTATGCTCAAAATGGGCTGAAAGTGCGCGATCGCCCGTGCGCACCGTCCAGCCATCTTTGCCGGTGAAGATCCGCCCCGAGCCGCTGGAGATGATCGGTTCCACGGTGATGACGAGGCCCTCGTTCATGATCTGGCGGGCGTGCGGGTCAGGATAGTTGGGCACATGCGGCAACTCGTGGATGGTGCGCCCGATGCCGTGTCCCCCCAACTCGCGGATGACGGAGAACCCCGATTTGCGTACCTCACGCTCCACCACCTTTCCGATTTCAAACACGCGGAATCCGGCGCGGGCCACCAGCATGGCTTTATGAAAGGCGCGCTCCGCGCAGGCCATGAGTTCTTCAGCCTGAGAACTCACGCGACCCACCGGCATGGTGATGGCGGCGTCGGCCATGTAGCCGTCCTTCTCCACCGTCACGTCAAGCTTCACCAGGTCGCCTTCTTTAAGCTTGCGCGCTCCGGGAATTCCGTGGACCGCCTCATCGTTCAAGCTGATGCAGCTAGCACCCGGAAACTGGTAGACCATCGACGGAGCTGAGCGCGCTCCGTTCTGCTGCATAACGCGCGCACCGACTTCATCCAAATGGCGGGTGGTGACGCCGGGGCGCACTTCAGCCTTCATCGCATCCAGCACCATGCGAACGACGCGGCCGGCTGCTTTCAAGGAAACTAATTCCTGCTCATCCTGAATGCTCAACTGATGACTCCCTTCATGTCGGGATCATGAGGTAGAGGCTACCGCATGAGTAGGCATTTGGGATAGTTGGTGTAAACGCTGATTTCGCCAATTGACCACGGGAGAGCCTTTGTCCAAATTGTCGCGTACAAACAACGCGGAACTCTCAGGGTCCGGCTCTCGTATGTGTCTCCATGACGAGGCGCTCGTATTCTCGGGTGGAACAACCTCCTCATGGTTTGTTCTGCCGTCGCTCAGGAGACTATGAAATATGGAACGAATTGCAGGAGAGTCGCCGCATTTCAAAGCCAGGATTGCAAGTGTGTTCTATTTGCTCACCTTCCTGACGGGAGGAGTCGCCCTCATCGTTCACGGCAGGTTGGGATTCGCAGCCGGCCTCATTGCGGGTGCGTGCTATATCGCGGTGACTGTGCTCCTTTATTACATGTTTAAGCCGGTGAACGGGAGCCTCTCTTTGCTTGCGGCACTCTTCAGCCTCGTGGGATGCACCATTGGGCCTCTTAGCCTCTTTGTTCACGCCGCCTCCCACATCAGTCCCCTTGTGTTTTTCGGATTCTATTGCCTCCTGATCGGCTACCTCATTTTCAGCTCGACCTTCCTGCCTCGAATTCTGGGTGTGCTGATGGCGTTTGCCGGTTTGGGTTGGCTGACCTTTCTGTCGCCGCCGCTCGCAGACTATCTGTCCCCCTACAATCTGGCCCCTGGCCTCGTCGGGGAAGGAGCGCTGACACTGTGGCTCCTCGTGATGGGCGTGAACGCTCCGAAGTGGGAAGAGAAAAAGCGCTTGGCCAAGCGAGCGTAGCGACACATTGAGACGTGCGACTGAACGTGCTTGAACTGAAGCATTCGGAGCCGTCGCTGAACTCATCTTGAACGGGTCAGTTGTTCTAATATCGCCATTGCACTCATTGACCCTGGGGTCGGCCAAATAAGTGAAATCACCTGTGGCTGTTGAAAAACTCTCTTAAGCGAATCTCACGAGCAAAATTCGCTCGCAAGTTATTGAATGTTCGTTCTCCGTAGACGCTGGAATTGATAGAAATTACTGCTTTGGTTCCTTTTTCAACAGCCACACCTGCTAACGTCAATTGGCGGCCTGATTTTTTGGTGCAAGGGTCGAAGGCACATTTGGAACAGTACCCGCAGAATCGTCACGCCAGGGCGATGACCGCGCGTAGTAGCCTTTTCGCGCACGAACCTGCAGCTTCCTGCCGGCCTTGCGTGCCTCGATGGTGATCTTGCGATAGCGGCCGTTATCGCTGAAATCTGCGGGCCGGTAAGAAACTGCGTACCTACTGCGCAACTCCTCGGCGATCTTTTCGAAAGCCTTCGTAATCTCCGTCGGCGTTCTGGGGAAGAGTGTGCGTCCCCCCGTCTGCTCTGCCAACCTGCGAAGATTCTTGTTGCCCTCCACACTGACCGGTTCGTTCTCGTCTCCCAGTATCACAGGGGGATGAGTGCTGATGGTATATACCGTGACTTCGGTTCTTTGGGCGATGTCGATTGCATCTTCCAAGTGCAGCGTTCCTGTGTTGCTTTGACCATCGGACAGGATGACCAACACGCGCGCCACTACGTCTTGCTCCGGGTGCCGCAGCAGTTTCTGACAACTGCTGCTGACCGCATCGTATAGTGCAGTCCCGCCTCCAATTTTCAATTGCTCCACCCCGTGAGCGAGTAGATCTGGGTCATGAGTAAAGTCCTGCACCAATTTCTGATCATCACTGAATCCCATGACGAAGGCTTGATCGCCCGTCGGGCTCAATGCCTGGCGAAGAAATGCGCTCGCTGCGGCCTGCTCGAAGCGAAAACGGGAGTGCAGAGAATCGCTGGTATCAACCAACAGAGCTATGCGCAGCGGCAACTCTTTCTCCGTGCGAAATCCGAGCATGGCCGCAGGTGGCTTGTTGTCATCCCGGACCGCAACTTCGTTCGCCGATAGATCTCTGATGAACTGGCTCCCTTGAGCAGCCACAAAGAACACGTTCACTTCGTTAACCTGCTTCTTGATTGACCACTGGGACGCCATTTCGGAATTTTCCGGCAACCCACATTCCCTACAGCCTTGTGCGTAGGCCCTGGTGAAGGTCACGAAGGAAACGGCGGCCAACGCCATTAGGACCCAGAAATCTCGGCTCAGAGCCTCGAACTGACGAGAAACATAGACCGCACTATGTCTCCCCATGGCAGCACCTCACGAAAATGCTTCAGGAGCACCCACTACGCCAGGAACGACAGCACTCTAGACAAAACAGAGGGCCGGGCGGGAGCAGGGCGAGAATACCATGATTCTTGATCCCTGAGGAGGTCTCCGTACTGATCGCTCGGTCATTAGTTCTAGCCAGAAGGTGAGGAACTGATCGTGGTTGGCGTAATATCCTCTCTCTGACAATGTCGGCGTTGTCAATCACCACAACCCAAACTGCAACTCCCCGAGCAGCCGTTCAAACCAGCGGGCGTGCCCACTGGCTTCCATCCCCACACGCACGCTCATCCCCTGCGCTCAGAGATCGCGGTAGAACTTCTCCGCTTCCTCACGGTGTTCCAGTCGTCGTTCGTTGACCTCGCCAGTTTCGCTGTCAACCAATGCAATTTGTTGGAAGCCCGGGTGATAGTCACGTCCTATAATCAGCATGTTCGGCTCCTTTCTCCCGAGCCTTTTGGTTGGTTTGCGCCACCAAAGTCTACTCGGGCCGGGGAGCCGACATCGTTATGGAACCATTGCACTCACAACCCGGTTCTGAGCGCGAGCGCCTTGTTTGCAACAACTGGCCGGAACTTGCCAATCGGGCAACAGGCTCCGGGGCGCCTTGGCGGTAAAATAGGGCTAATGCGCGTGATGGCTCGATGCCGGACGAACCCTAAGAAAAACCTGAAACGAGATTGGACTGTTCCCGTAGGCGGAGTCCAGTGCGGACGCCTTCGAGTACAACGTCAGGTCCGCACCCAAGGCCAGGTGCCAGAGCCCCTTCTGAACGAGGTCGCGAGCGCCTCCGAATGTGTAGGCTCCAATGCGGAAGCTCGGAAGCAAAGGATTGTTGGGAAATAATTCGTCTTTATCGACCAGTTCCATGCGCGAGAACGCATAATTGCGCAACTTAAAGTTAGCCGTCGTCTCCAGCAAGTAACCGTTCAGATGGCGGTTGTTAACTTCCTTGTGCACTCGTCCCCAAACCGCCGACGTTGCCCACGAGCCTTTCGTGAACGGCCGCACATATTCGACCGAGGCGGTCTGCCGGCGCTGGCTGCCAGGCTCCGCCGCTTCGGGATGTTCCAGGCGACCGTAGCTGTATTGCGCCGTCCAGTTTCGCGACGGCGCTACGCTCAGGCGGGAGGACCAGGAATCGAGCGGCGCGAACTGGATGCTGTAACGCTTCTCGTCCGGTTCCCGGCCGTTGAAGACGGAGCCTTCAAGCTTGAAGCGGTCGACAGTCAGCCCAGTGGTAATCACTCCGAAGCTGATATGAGTGGAATCCTGCAGATGGTGCGACAAGGGCGCCGTTGGCAACTCCGATGCGGATGCGCGGTGCATATAAGCCACTGGACCAAGCGCTGGTTCGCCCGCGGCCGCGCCGTAAAACAGCCACGAAACTTTTTCCTTGATTGGAACCTTGCCCGGAACTTTGTCCGGAACTTTGATTGGGCGCGTGTAATACAACGCGAGTTCGGAGAATACGTTATGCGGATGCTGATGATCGACCAGCGGTTGACCGTGATAGGTTTCGCCGGTCTGGAACAGCTCGGGAAATCCCGGATGCGGCGAGGTCAGCGACTCGGCAGAAAACATCTCGCGAAACAGGATGCTGCCGCGCCCCAGCTTGTGCTGCTCCATCAGCATCAGCCAGTTTACCGACTCCGCCTTGCCTTCGCCGCGCGGACCGCCCTGCTGGTTGTGATCCACAAACACGATGCCATGGGCCATCAGGTCCCAGGCGTCTACCGACTTCATCCACATATGCCCGGGCGTCGCCGCGGGCTGCCACCCCGTGCCCGAACTGTTGTGTGGGGAGGGCATCCAGTCGGGCGCGGGCTCCGACATATCCATGCCGGCCATGTCGATGTCTTGCTTGCCACCGTCTTGCTTGTCATTGTCCTGCATATCACGGTCTTGCTTATCGGTGTCCGGCATCTCCAGCTTTTGCTCGGCTTGCGTTTGTATTGGCTGCGCCTGATCTTGCGAAACCTGATCTTGCGAAATGAGCCCGTCAAAGTCCGGGGCAGCGCCCTGCGCTCCAGCGGAAGATACCCACAAATTGATTACGAAGAAACCAGAAACCAATGCCCGCACGTCGTGCCCCTCATGCGCAGAATTAATGCTTGAGAAATCAAATGCTTGATCGCATTAGTCGAGGAGGGAGATTAGATCCGCAGCGTAGTCATACCGGGCGGGTCCGCGAAGACGACCATCGAAGCTTCCGACTCGTTGACAACGTATTCGGTCAGCGGCGGCGCGATTTGCAGAGTAACTCGTGTCCATTGATTGGAAGGCGGTGTGTAATGGGAAGCCTGTACCGCAGCCACGTTGTGACCAGTCAGGCAACACTGGTAGCTCGCAGGCGCTGATGGCGAAGAATGGGGAACGGAATAGGGGAGCTGTGAATCGGAAAGACTCTTGCCGCTGTGCCCGTGGCAACCCTCTGGGCGCTCACTGGACCCTGCCAAGAGTCCTGTATCTGACCCGGACGCGTGCTCTGCCGTTGTCAAAGCACTCGTAGCCAACGTCGCCATCGCGAGTGCCGCGATTAGCAGAAGCCCCAGAATTTCGCGAGCGAAAGTCATTACTCTAAACGCGATTGCTTTAACCCCGATTGCTTTGAACCCGGGCTTCAACGCGAAGTCCTCACGACCCCGTAAGCTTCACCCGAATTTCTTCCGGCAGCCGCTCACGGATCTCCGCCGGCAGCCGGTCATGCACGTGGCGCGCGCCCAACTTGGCGACATCCACGACCGCGGTGGGCGCCGGTGTGGCCACGGCGACAATCAGCCAGATCAGTGCCGACAGCGCGAAGCCGGCGAGAGCGCCAACCTCGAGCCAGAAAGCATGACGCAGTCCAAAATGCCGGATCACGGCAAACGCCAGCAGAAATACCGCCGCCGAAGCCGACGCCAGCACAATCAGCGAAATATCGATGATGCGGTGCAGTTTCTGGCGGCTGCGGCAGCGCTCGCAGGTGGCGAAATGCAGCTCGTAATCTCCGCGCATTTCCGGGGCGAGGCCCGAAATATCGTAGCGCCACCCGGCAAGAATTTTCCCCACCATCGGTTCAACGCACTCACTCATAAGCGGCTAAAACCAAGCGGCTACAACCGGATGGATTCGAGAACCTCCGTCTGGGTTGCCAGCAGCACACGGTTGTGCCACAGCCCCGGACGGCCGCCGAGGGCCTGTTCGGCCGCGGCGCGCGCGACTTCGGGATGGTTATTCTGTTCAGATAGATGGGCCAAAACTACGTACTCGGCTCCTCCATCATAGTCGCTGGAGAAGAATTCCGCGAGCGCGTCATTCGACAGATGCCCCACCCGGCTCATCACCCGCTGCTTCACCGACCACGGATAAGGCCCCGACCGCAGCATCTCCACATCGTGATTCGATTCCATGACCAGCACGCTGCAGCCCCGCAAATGGTCGCGCACGCTTGCCGGCATGTAGCCGAGGTCGGTGGCGAAGCCGATCTTCACACCCTCCGCGCGAAATGTGAAGCCCACTGGATCGGCCGCGTCGTGGGGAATCGTGAAAGGCATGACTTCGATATCGCCTACGCGAAAGCCCCGGCCGGCCGAGAAGTGTTCCGGCTTCGGCAGTTCCGGAATCGCACCCTCGGCGTCACGCACCGTCCGGTTCCAGGCATGATGCGTCGGCGCGGTCAGGAAGACCGGCACATTCAGCTTTGTCGCAAGGCGCTGCAAACCGGCAACGTGGTCGGAGTGCTCGTGTGTAATCAGGATCGCGGAGATTTCTTCGGCACGCTCGCCCACCGCCCGCAGCCGCTTGAAGGTTTCGCGGCCCGAAAGACCGGCATCCACCAGAATGCGCGTTGAACTGGTCGCCACCAGCGCGCAGTTCCCACGACTGCCGCTAGCGAGCACCGAGACCGACACTCCCATAGCCCGTAGCTTACCCCCAGTGGCTGTGGAAACGAGAACAGTTTTTTCAGGGCCGGTACCTTTGGTGGGACGGGCTGTGTGGGCACTGCGGCGCTATGCGCAGAACCTAAGCCAGAAGTCTCTCGAGCGGCTCCCAATAGTGGGCTTTCCATCCCGAAGCCAGGTGTTCCGCTTCGCCCTTGGGAAAGCCAGTATGGTCAAATACGATCTTTGTACCTGACTCTGTCCCGGAGCCTTGCTCCACGAGTTCGAACTTCGCAATGGAATAGACGCCCGGAGCCCAGCCGCCCGTTCGCCAGGCCTGCACGATTCGCTCGTTGGGCACGAGCTCGATGTGTCGTCCCGTGATGTACCCGCCGAAGAGCGTGAACGCGCCTCCTACTTCACGACTGATCTCCGCGGGCTTGTCTCCGAGGTGCATGGACTGCATGACTCCACTGAGCTGTATCACCTTGTCGAACTGTTTGGCGTCGGTGAGCGCTTCGTAAACGCGCTTCCGGCTCGCTTTGAAAACAGGTTCTTGGTGAATGGCTTCCGCCGTATGAGAAATCCCGTCCTCGGCTTCCGCCCAAGCCGCAGTTGAGCCCAGCGCCAGGCCACTGAACGCGATCGCAGCTCCGATGACCGCTTGCCGCCGCGTGGACCCATTGGCCAACGCTGCCAGATTATTTCTATCGCTCATCATTGTCATTGTCATTGTCATCGTCCTCCCGAATTTTTGCCTTCCACCGTCACCGAATAACAACACTCCGGGAAAATATGTTCAACATAATATTTTCCTGGCCGCTGAACCCCCTTTCGAGGCATACTTCAGTACCTAAAGATTAGTGCCTGAAGATTAAGGAGGGCCTCATGCCTTATCCGGCTGGTCATCGCGCGGCCGTCAAGAAAAATATCATCGACAGCGCACGCAAGCTGTTCAATCGTTATGGTTTTGAGAGTGTCTCTCTCCACCAGATCATGGCTGGTGTGGGCCTGACGCACGGTGGATTTTATAGCTATTTCAAAAGCAAGAGCGATCTGTATGCCGAGGTATTAGGGTGCTTCTTCACCGACCCACATTGGAAAAGCTGCTGGGAAGGTGTGCATGTGGATCTGTCATCGACCGACGTAGGGTCGCAAGTCGTGCGCGCCTATCTGTCTCGCCAGCATTTCGAGGACGTCGAGAACTCCTGCCCCATGGTCGCATTGCCGACCGACGTTGCCCGTAGCGGTGTAAGTGCGAGGCGCGCCTTCGAGACCGTGTTCAGAGCAATGGTCAGCGTCCTGGAGCGGAGCTTGACCGAGAATGGCCGGCGTCGTCGCTGCACCGCGCAGGGCATAGCTGCCCTGTCCATCGGAGGCATGATCGTGGCTCGTACCATGGTCGACCGCGCTCTGGCGGACGAATTGCGTGCCGCCTGCATGGCAGTTGCGCTCAATCTTGGCGGCTGGGATAAAGGCACCAAACCGAAAAACGGCACATCCAAGCCACCCCAACCGCGCCGCGTGGCCGCATCCTAGTTACACCGGTCAGTCCCCTGCCGCGCGTCGCCATTCCTATCGCCAACTCACTTTTTCGCGAACAAATTATCAACCACTCCGCGCCCAACCGCTGCGCCGTAAGCGCCCGCAATTCCGGGCACGAACGCCAGAAACGATTCGTAGATCTGGGCCCGCTCTGGCTTCTCCGAAAGAAAGTAATAGGCCAGCCACTCCACCACCGGCACAAACACTCCGATTAGGACAACCCAGCGCCACGGCTTTCGCGGGCTCAGAAATCCCAGCAGCATGTTCGCCGCCAGCACCACCATCGCCGTCAGCAGCAAATCCCCAACTTTGATGTCCAACCACCCCGCCAGCGCTCCCGACAACGCCGCCAGCAAATAATAGAAAGCGTCGCCACCCGGTTTTCGCTCGGGAAGAACTCCGCCCCAGCTTGTCGTCATATTTCTATCCTACGAGTAGGTGGTGAAAGCCGGGCAGCAGTGCACGAACTAAACCGTTCATGAATTGCCGTCCTGAGCGAAGCCGAAGGACCTGCTCCTGGCGGCGAACAGCCGATCCTTCGCTTCGCTCAGGATGACAAAATCTAGTGAATTGCAAATTGAATAGCGGGATCTCAATCATGAGTTTCCTGTCTTACGAGTAAGTGTAAAAGCCGCGTCCGCTCTTGCGTCCGAGCCAGCCTGCATCCACCATCTTGATCAGCAGCGGACAAGGCCGGTACTTTGGATCTCCAAGCCCATCCTGCAGCACGCGCATGATGTCCAGACACACGTCGAGCCCGATAAAGTCCGCGAGCGTGAGCGGCCCCATGGGATGCGCCATCCCCAGCTTGAACACTTCATCCACCGCAGACGCCGTTGCCACGCCCTCCATCACCGTGTACATCGCCTCGTTCAGCAGCGGCATCAGCACCCGGTTCGACACAAATCCCGGAGCGTCATTCACCTCCACCGGCGTCTTCTCCAGCTTCACCGCCAGTTCGCGCACTGTCTCAAACGTAGCCTGCGAAGTCGCGAGGCCGCGAATCACTTCGACCAGTTTCATCACCGGCACCGGATTAAAAAAGTGCATCCCGATCACCTTGTCGGCGCGCCCGGTCAGGGCTCCAATCTTCGTGATCGAAATCGAAGACGTATTCGTAGCCAGAATTACGTCCGGCTTCGGTTTCATCATGCCATCCAGTTCGCGGAAGATTTCCGCCTTGATCTCAAACTTTTCCGTCGCCGCCTCGATCACCAGATCGCAATCCGCGAGCTTCGCCCGCTCCACCACTGGCGTAATCCGCCCCAGGGTGCAGAGTTTGTCGCCCGCCGTAATCTTGTTCTTGGCAACTTCGCGATCCAGGTTCTTGGCAATTGTGTCGAGGCCCCGATCCAGAAAGCGCTGCTCCACATCGCAGAGCACGACGTTGAACCCGCAGCGCGCAAACACGTGGGCAATCCCGTTGCCCATCGTGCCTGCCCCAATCACTCCCACCATCTGAATTGCCATGGGTACCTCTCCAAAGGTTGCCAAGACTTTCCGCCGCCGCCCTCAGCGGCTAAAGCTGTCGATGAAAACAAGGCAGTTATCGCCGCGGTAAACCGCTGCGTCACACAGAAACAAACGCGAGATCGAGTAGAATCGGGCTCCAGGGTTGCGTGCCATTGAACCGGAACGGGCGACCTGGGGTGAGGGAAGGCTACTTTTCTTTTGCAACGTTCAGACGCGTTTCCGCGCGTTGCAAAGCGTCTTCCGCGCGCGTGTAATCAACCTTAGGATCGTTGCTCTTGAGGCGCTGTTCGGCCCGGTCTTTGGCTTTTTGCGCGCGCCCGACGTCAATTTCCTGCGGACGCTCCGCCGCCTCCGCCAGGATGGTCACTTTGTCCGGCAGCACTTCCGCAAAACCCCAACACAACGACAAGGTGTGGGTCGCGCCACTCGCCTTGTAAGTAATCACACCAACGGCAAGCTCGGTCAGCAGCGGAGCGTGCCCGGGAAGGATTCCGAGATATCCGCTCAATCCCGGGATCTGCGCTTCCGCCGCCGCATCCTTCACCAGGAGCCTGGAGGGAGTAACGATTTCGAGTTGGAAAGTGTCAGACATTGCTTGCGGTCGTTGGTCGCTGGTCGATCTTACGCTGCCGTACTCTTCATTTTCTCCGCCGTCTCCTGCACTTCTTCGATCGTTCCCTTCATGTAGAAAGCCTGCTCGGGGATGTCGTCATACTTCCCTTCGACGATTCCGCGGAAACCTTTCACCGTGTCGGCGATCTTCACATAGCGTCCCGGAGTGCCGGTGAACTGCTCGGCCACAAAGAACGGCTGCGAGAGAAATTTTTGGATTTTCCGCGCCCGGGCGACCGTCACCTTCTGGTCTTCGCTTAATTCGTCGATGCCGAGAATGGCGATGATATCCTGCAGGTCTTTGTAAGTCTGCAAAGTCTTCTTAACCATCTGCGCCACATCGTAATGATCCTGCCCAACAATGCGAGCATCGAGGATGCGTGAAGTGGAGGCCAGCGGATCGACCGCCGGGTAGATGCCAATCTCCGTCAGCGCACGCGAAAGCACAGTCGTAGCATCCAGGTGAGCAAACGTTGTCGCTGGCGCTGGATCCGTTAAATCGTCGGCCGGCACATAAATTGCCTGCACCGAAGTTACCGACCCCTTCTTAGTGGAAGTAATCCGCTCCTGTAACTCCCCCATCTCCGTAGCTAAGTTGGGCTGATATCCAACGGCACTGGGCATGCGGCCTAACAGGGCGGATACTTCGGAGCCGGCCTGGGTGAAGCGGAAGATGTTGTCGATGAAGAGGAGCGTGTCGGAGCCTTCTTCGTCGCGGAAGAATTCGGCCACCGTCAGCGCGCTCAGCGCCACTCTTAGACGCGCTCCGGGGGGTTCGGTCATCTGGCCGTAGATCAACGCTGCCTTCGACTCGTCGGGTTTGCCGGGCTTGATTACGCCCGACTCGGTCATCTCCAGCCAGAGATCGTTGCCTTCTCTGGTGCGCTCGCCCACTCCGGCGAACACGGAGAATCCGCCGTGCTGCTTGGCTACGTTGTTGATCAACTCCATGATGACTACGGTCTTGCCGACGCCGGCTCCGCCGAAGAGGCCGATCTTTCCACCTTTCAGGAAAGGCTGGATGAGATCAATTACTTTCACGCCAGTTTCGAACATTTCGGCGGTGGTCGCCTGTTCATCGAACGCGGGCGCGAGACGGTGAATGGGCATTCTCTTGTCAGACGCAATCGGGCCGAGATTATCGACAGGTTCGCCGATGACATTCATCACGCGGCCGAGCGTGCCTCGTCCGACGGGGACGGAAATAGGTCCACCCTGATCGATGGCCTTCATGCCGCGCACCATGCCCTCGGTCGCTTCCATGGCGACGCAGCGCACGCGGCCTTCCCCGAGATGCTGCTGCACTTCCAGAATGACGTTGACAGGCGAAGGCACGGTGAAGCCATCGCTGACGACGCGAAGCGCCTGATAGATGTGAGGCATCGCCGCTTCGGTGAACTGCACGTCGACGGCGGGGCCGGCGATTTGGATTACGCTTCCGATATTCTCTGCCATAAATTGAGGTCTCAAGTTTGCTACGTAGACTGGGCCGTCCCTCCGGGACTGACTGACTGTTTCCGCTTTTCCCAGCGCTGAAGCGCTGGGCTAAGCTAGGTCGCCCCTATCGGGGCTGGATACTCGAACTCTACTGCGCTGCTGCTCCACTTACTATTTCTATAATTTCTTTTGTAATCTTGGCCTGGCGCGCTCGATTCATTATCAGCGTCAGCGAATCGATCATATCGCTGGCGTTGTTAGTTGCCGCGTCCATTGCGGTCATACGGGCGGCGTGCTCCGCGGCTACTGACTCTAGCAGCGCATGAAAAATCTGGATGCCGAGGTACTTGGGTAAAATTCCCTCGAAAAGCTGGTGGGGCGGCTGCTCGTAGATGTAATCCACCGGCCACGTCCCGAACTTGGCGGCGGCCTCATCTACGGCGCGGGTGTCGGTTGGACGCAGACCTACGCCCGCCGACTTGGCCGCTTCGATGCGCTTCTTGCGTTCTTCTTCCGACGCCTCTTCCGCCATTTGGATATCGACTTCACCGATCTCCTTGATGGGCAGCAGGCGATCGGCTACGAGGCGTTGCGCGATGACGGACTTGAATTCGTTGAAGAGAATGTAGACGCCGTCAATCTCGTGGCGGGTATAGCGGGCGATCACGCTCTCGCTAAGAGTATTTGCGAAATTATGGTCAACCTTGCCCAGAACTCCGACATATTCGCCCACGATCTGCACGCGACCGGCGCGCGGTGGGGCGGTTTCTGTATCGCGCTGGACGGGCGATGCGCCCGTTTCTCCACCGGCGGGCCTTTCTGGCGCCATCGGGTAGCGGCGGCGCATGAAGTCGCGGCCTTTGCGTCCGATGCATTCGATATCGATATTCGCATCTGGCTTCGACTGGATGGTCGTGGATATGAACCTGGAAGCCATCTTCAGAATATTGGTGTTGAATGCGCCGGCGAGGCCCTTATCTCCGGTGACTACGATCAGGAGGATGTTTTTTTCAGGGCGCTCGACGAGCAGGGGATGAAGCGGTAGTCCGGTGACCGGATCGTAGATATCGGCTCGCGAGATGAGCGATTTGAGCACGTTGGTGAGCATCTGCGAATAGGGACGCGCGGCGAGAGCGGCCTCTTGCGCGCGACGCAATTTGGCCGCGGAGACGGTCTTCATGGCCTTGGTGATCTGCCGCGTGTTGACCACGCTGCGGATGCGGCGCCGGATGTCGAGAACGTTGGCCATCGAAAAAGCTCTCAGTTCTCAGTTCTCAGTCAAATTCTCCTGAAATTCAGGATCAACGGAGAACTGAGAACTCTTATTTCGCTGCTGCTTGTCTTGAATCTACGAACTGCTGTTTTGCCTCTTTGATTACTCTGGACATCTCGGCTTTTAGGTTGTCGTCCAGAATTTTCTTTTCCATGATCGTGTTGAGCAAGCCTGGATTCGTGGTTTCCACGTACTTGTAGAGATCTTTCTCGAAGTCGCGCACCTGGGTGACCGGCATGTCGTCGAGCACTCCGCTGGTGCCGGCGAAGATGATCAGAATCTGTTTCGAGAAGGGGAGCGGAGAGAACTGCGCCTGCTTCAGGAGTTCGACCAGGCGCTGACCGCGATTGAGTTGCTGTTGCGTGGCTTTGTCGAGATCGCTGCCGAACTGGGCAAAAGCGGCCAATTCACGGTACTGAGCTAGCTCGAGCTTCAGGGTTCCGGCTACCTGGCGCATGGCCTTGATCTGGGCGCTGCCGCCGACGCGGCTTACGGATAGTCCTACGTTCACGGCGGGACGGACGCCCTGGTTGAAGAGGTCGGTTTCCAGATAAATCTGGCCATCGGTAATCGAAATCACGTTGGTCGGAATGTAGGCCGAAACGTCGCCGGCCTGGGTTTCGATGACGGGGAGTGCGGTTAGCGATCCTCCACCATTCTCCTTGCTTAGCTTGGCGGCGCGCTCTAACAGACGCGAGTGGAGATAGAAGACGTCACCGGGATAGGCTTCGCGGCCGGGAGGACGGCGGAGCAGAAGCGAAATCTCGCGATAGGAGGCGGCGTGTTTGGAAAGATCGTCGTAAATGCAGAGGGCGTGGCGTCCGTTGTCGCGAAAAAACTCGCCCATGGCGCAGGCTGCGTAGGGAGAGATGTACTGCATGGGAGCGGGTTCGGAAGCCGAAGCCGCGACGACTATGGTGTATTCCATGGCGCCGGCATCTTCGAGAATCTTGACCACCTGAGCAATCGACGATCGCTTCTGCCCGATGGCGTTATAGATGCAGACCAGATCGTTGCCCTTGTTGTCGATGATGGTATCGAGGACAACGGCGGTCTTGCCAGTTTGGCGATCGCCGATGATCAGCTCGCGCTGTCCGCGGCCGATGGGGATCATGGAGTCTATGGCTTTTAATCCGGTGGCCATGGGCTCGCGCACGGGCTGACGGGCAATTACGCCAGGAGCGATGCGCTCGATGGGAATGAACTTATCGGTGGCGACTGGTCCCTTGTCGTCAATCGGCTGACCGAGCGAGTTGACGACGCGGCCAATCAAGGCGTCGCCCACGGGCACACTCATGATGCGGCCGGTGCGCTTGACTTCGTCGCCTTCTTCGATCTCGGTGTACTCGCCGAGGATGACCACGCCGACCTGGTCCTCTTCTAGATTCATGGCGATGCCGGAGACGCCATGCGGGAAGCTGAGTAACTCTCCAGCCATGACCTTGTCGAGGCCGTAGACACGGGCGATGCCGTCACCGAGGGTAATGACGGTGCCCACTTCGTCGACCGCGATCTTCGATTCGTAGTTCTCGATTTGCTCGCGGATTAATTGGGTGATTTCGTCTGCTTTGATTTGTGCCATAAAAGTCTTAAGTCGTTGGTCGTCTGTCGTTGGTCGTTCGCTGTCAGTACCAGCCCCGCCTTGACGGCCTTGAGCTGCGAGCGAACCACTTGCTCGAAGCTTGTAGCTCGTAGCTCGCAGCTGTTATCCTTCCACTAACTGCTCTCTTATCCGGTCTAACTGGCCTTTTACTGAGCCGTCGTAGATGGTGCTGCCTACCTGCACAACTGCTCCGCCCAATAGCGACGCATCCTGTTCGTAGCGCGCGCGAACTTTTTTGCCGGTCATTTTCGTGATCTCGGCCTCCAGCATTTGTTTCTCAGGGTCGCTCAATTGGCGCGCGCTGCTTATTTGCGCTTCCGCGAAGCCCTGGCGGTCGTCCAATTCCTGCTCCAATTGTTTAAGGATTTCGCTGAACAGCGGCAGCCTTCGGTGGTCGGTGATTACGGCAACGAAATTCCGAACTTGTCTGGTCGTACCCAGGCGCGCGGTGATGGCATCGAGCACGGCGCGTTTGCGGTCTCCGGGAATGGATGGGTTTTCGAGGACGCGGCGCAACTGATCGCTTTCCTTGAGCAGGGCCTCGATGCCGTGCAATTCCTGCAGCGCGCGGCCGGGATCGAGATGGCCGCTGCCGGTCTTTACTACATCGGCCAAGACCACATCGGCGAAGGCGCGAGCATAGGTGCCGACGACGGAAGCCATGGTTAGCGGCCGTCCTTTCCGCCGTCGCTGCCCGAAGCCAGCTTCGAGGCAAAGCTATGGACCAGAACCTGGTCGGTATTGGAATCGACGTTAATCTGCTGGCGGGCCAAGGCGATGGCGAGGGTAGCGGTGTGGGTGGCCAATTCGCGACGGGCTTGCTTGGCAGCGGCGGCGATTTCCTGCTCGGCGGTGAGGACCACTTTGCGCATATCTTCTTCGGCGGCCTTCTGGATGCGGACTTCTTCGGCCGCCGCTTCGTTTTCGGCGCTGGCCTGCATACGTCCGATTTCTACATCCAACTGGCGGAGACGAGTCTCGATGTCCGCCAACCGGCGATTCGCATCCTGACTGGCAGCGCGCGCTTCTTGCAAAGCCTGCTGAATGGATTGGCTGCGGTTGCGGAACATAGCGGGCAGGAACTTGCGTGCGGCCCAGACCGCGAGGATCGCTATGATGGCGAAGTTGAGACCGGACAGGAGGAGGTGGGTACCATGCACGCTCCAACCGATCTTACGGGCGAGCCATTGAACCGGCTTTGCGTGCTTTAGCTTTGCGTTTTCTTCCTGGTCTTCTCCGGCGGCCTCGCGGGTCTCCTGGGCGAGGTCGCCGCCGATGCTCTTTTGGTCGGGTGCGGCTTGCTTATCTTCTTTTGTGGATCCGGTAGCTTGTTGGGAAGGCGGTGGCGCCGGTTGTTCCTGCGCGCCAGCTGGTACGGGAAGCGCAGAAATGAATGCGAAGAGCACGAGGGCGAGCAGCCCAGCCCCTAAAGGGGCGGCCGATCGCGGGAGGTTTATGTTAAAGCGCTGACCTGATACGAAGCCTGAGTTTATGGGGATCCGGTTCGGATTCATTGTTTGCTGATTCATCGTCTGCCGATTCGTTGTCTGCCGATTCGCTGACCGCGGATTCATTTTCGCTGACCGCGGATTCATTGGCCACCGACCTGAGTGGGCGATGCCATGGGGCGCAACACGGTGCGCACGATATCGCTGGCGAGTCTAGCCGCGTCTGATTGCAGCTTAGACATAGCCTGCTGCTTATCCTCTTCTATGCCTTCACGGGCCTGCTTGACCTGCTCCTGGGCACGGGCGCGGGCCTGATTCACGGCTTGGCTGCGGGACTGGTTGGCCTGCTGGCGGCGGCTTTCCTGGTTCTTGAAGATTTTCTGGCGCGCTTCACGGAGACGCTGCTCGTAGTCGGCGGTGCGGCCCTCGGCGGCGGCGATATCGGCGCGTGCTTTTTCCATCGCCCCCTGGGTACGGTTGCGGCGCTCGGCGAGCACGGCGGTAAGCGGCCGATGAACCAGGAAATTATAGAGAATGGAAAGCGTCGCGAGGAGGATGACGGTGGGCACGGCTCCGAGCAGTAATTCGCCTAGTTGTCGGAGTGTCTGGTCCATTTTGTGATGATCGAACTGACGATCAAATGATTGCTGATCGTGCTGACTGTTTCTGCTAGAAGAAGAGCCGCTTCTAAAACCAATAAAACTAACACTATGGCGAGGAAGGTGTCAATGATTGTAGTGCGTTTGGGCGGGAAAATTTACCAAATTGGAATAATTCTCGGGCCGGAAGTTGATCCTTGACAATCGAGGCGGAGGGTCTAGGATATAAGTATCACCTCCGATCCCAGTCCGGATCGAATGGGCCGATAGCCAAGGAAGAGTCACCGCTTCTTGGCTGGCGGCCCATTTTAAGTTTTGGGAGCTGCTTCACGTCCATCAGAGTAGCGCCGCGCAAAAACATGACGATAAGTTGACATGCATGTGACAACTGCCGGGGCTGAGGGCGGTGAGAATGATGCCTGCTCCGGGGATGCCTCTCAACGGAGCACAACCCAGATAGCAACTCTAGATCGCCTGGAAGTGGTCTGGTGGATCTGGCGGGTGACTCTCTCCACCCGCCAGCTTTTTTGTAGCCAACACGCGGGGTGCACAGCGGATCAGACGCCGCAAGCCGCGTCTCTACGGGTAGCCGAAATCGGGCAGAAATCTCTCCAGCCGCTTTAGCGGACGGCAGCGGGCTGGAGCAGGGCTGCAATCTTCTCGAGGATCCGGTGCATGCTCATGCTGGGATCTATGGCGGCATCGACTTCGTGATGGTGAGTGCCGGCGTGCATGACCAGAACCTTCGTTCCTTCGTGGGCTTTCTTGACCATGTAAGGCAGGTGATGGCGATCGTCCTTGGACAAGGTAGCGCCGAGGATGACGAGGTCAAAGGCATCACGGCGGAGAGCTTCCTGAACGGCCTGGCGGGTTTGGGCGGTGGTTACATGATGCCCGGCCTTTTCCATCTCGGTAGCTTGGGCGGAGAGAGTCTGTTCATCTGATTCGCCGTAGAGAATTTTGATCGAACTTTTGATCGAACTTTGGTGAGCGGCTTGGTGAGCGGTCGCGGACAATGGGCCTCCTGAAAATTCACTCGGAACTCACTCGGAGCTTAGCAATGGGCGGGTATCCTTCCGAGGTCACGGAAGATCAGGACCGGATGGGGTGACTACGGATGGGCGACTATTGAGACTCCAAACTGGCTGCTCTCTGCTGGGCCTGGTCGATGTCGTTCGACAATCGCTGGGCCTGCTGGTAGGCCAGGTTCGCATCCGCGTCGCGCCCGGCTTGATGGAAAGCATGGGCGAGGAGAAGATATCCGACGTCGTTGGGGTCGAGGATCACGTAGTGCGCGAAGTAGTCGGCGGCGCGGTTCCAATCGTTATTTTTCTCCGCGGTCTTCTCCGCGATTAGGCCCATATCGAGGAGAGCGATGGGGAACACACGTTTTAGTTTTAAGGCGGAATCGAAATTCTGTTGCGCCGGGGCGTAATCATGCCGGGCGAAGTAGACCGTGCCGAGGTTGGCGTAAGCTGAGGCGCGAAGTTGAGTATCGGTCGCCAACTGCAGGACATAGGCATAGCGCGCCGCAGCCTGTTGCAAATCACCGTGCTCCTGGGCGTAGATTCCGAGATTGAGTTGGCTGGTGGCATCCTGGGGCTCAAGGGCTGAGGCAGCGCGGAAGTGGGCGATCGCTTCATCGTTTCTGCCCTGCCTGATCAAGGTACTGCCAAAATTATTTTCCGCTACGAAATTGTTTTGGCTAACAGCCAGTGCGTGGGCCCAGAGGGTGAGATCGTCGTGCCAGTAACTCAGTTGAATGTGGGTAACGGCAGATAAGGCGAGCAGGACGGTGAGTCCTGCAGCGGCCAATCTCGTTGCAGCATGGCGGGCGCCGGCCAACTCGGCGGCAGCCCAGACGATCATTACGAAAAGGCCGATCATGGGGAGATAGGCGTAGCGATCAGCCATGGCCTGGTTGCCAACTTGGACCAAGCCAATCATAGGGACCATTGTGCCCAAGTACCAGAACCAGCCGACCACGAGGTAGCGATGCTCGCGATAGATCAGGACGGCGCAGGTGACGGCAAGCAGGAAGAGCGCTGCGGTGGCCACCTCCCATGCCGGTAACGCGTGCGGATATGGATAGAGGGCCGCTAGATGGGACGGCCAGACCGCTTTCTTGATGTAGAGCGCATAACAAACGATCACGTTTTCAAGCCGCAGCAGAGGAGCACGTGCGGCGCTGGTGAGCACGGCGCCGCCCGCTCTTTGCGCCATTATGGTGATGACCGCGCTGGCGGCCGAGAGCGCCAGAAGCGGGATTTTCTCCAGGCATAGCTTCGACACAGGGTTAGCGTTTGCGACCTCAGCGAATCCAGAGTTGTTATGATCGCCGGCTGCTGCCGAGCTGCGCTCGGCTTGGACAGGCGAGGGCGCCCGTCCCCACACGAGCCTTCCTAGGGGCCAATAATCCAGCAGCAGAAGTACCAGAGGCAGCGTGATCACCATCGGCTTGGACATCAAGCCGCAAGCGAACAGCAGCATTACCGCGATGTAGCGCAAAATCCCCGGCCTGCGGACGTACCATCCGTAGGCCGCGAGTGCCAGCAGAAAGAAAAACATGCAGAGCACGTTCTTGCGCTCCGCCACCCACGCGACCGACTCCACATTAAGAGGATGCACGGCAAACAGTGCGGCCACCATCAGGCTGCGCGCCGTGTATCCCGTGAACCACTGCAGAATCAGGAACAACAGCAGCGCGTTCATAGCGTGCAGCAACAGGCTGGTGTAGTGATGGCCTACGGGATTGAGCCGAAAGAGTTGACAATCGAGCGCGTGGGAGAGCCAGGTGAGGGGATGCCAGTTCGCCTGATCGAGCGACGTGAACGCCCATGTAACTGTGCTCCAGCGAAGACCGGCGCGCACTTGCGAGTTGTCGGTGACATAGCGGTCGTCGTCGAAGTTCACAAAACCGTTGCGCGACACGGGATTGTAGAGGGCCAGTGTGACTACCACCAGCAAAAGACCCAATACCAGTTTGCGCTGAGCGGGGGACCGGAATATTCCTCCCGCTTCCTGGAGTGCGATCGCCGGCTTGGCAGCAGCAACGGGCATGGATGGCTTTGATTCCCAGTGTGCGGGAGAGGCCGGCTGGTTGCAAAGTGGAAAGTGATCGGGCGGCGGAGTGGCGGAAACTTAAGTCACGATAAGCGAACGCGCTCGCTGCAAAAAAGGCCCCACTTCTCGAAAAGCGCGAGAAGTGGGGCACGCTTGAGAGTTTAGAGGCTCGCGATACTCTCTAACGCGTTGTGGCCAGGACCGACGCGCGTTCTTCGGCCGGGACAAACTTCCGTACGTCGTGTCCGGTGTAGATCTGTCGCGGACGCGCTATCTTCTGCTCGGGGTCGGTGATCAGCTCCTGCCACTGGGCCAGCCAGCCCGCGGTGCGCGGGATGGCAAACAGCACGGTGAACATTTCCGGCTTAAAGCCCATGGCCTGATAGATGATTCCCGAGTAGAAGTCTACGTTGGGATAGAGCTTGCGGCTGACGAAGTATTCATCCTCAAGGGCGATTCGCTCCAGTTCGAGAGCGATGTCCAGCTTCGGATTTCCGCCGGTGACGGCGAATACTTTCTCGGCCGTCCACTTAATAATTTTGGCGCGCGGATCGTAGTTCTTATAGACGCGGTGGCCAAAACCCATCAGCTTGCCCTTGCCTTCTTTAATCTTCTTAATGTAGGCGGGGACATTCGCCTTGGAACCGATTTCGTCGAGCATGACGAGAACGGCTTCATTGGCTCCGCCGTGCAGAGGCCCGGCCAAGGCCGCAGCCGCAGCCGCGGTTGACAGGTAGGGGTCGGCCTGGGAACTGCCCACGGCGCGCATCGCGTTGGTGCTGCAGTTCTGCTCGTGGTCGGCATGCAGAATGAAAAGAATGTCCAACGCGCGGGCGATCACAGGGTTCGCCACATACTTCGGTTCCACCATCTTCCAGAGCATGTTCATGAAATTTTCCGGATAGGTGAGATCGTTGTCCGGATAAACATACGGGTAACCGAGACTGTGCCGGTAGGACAGGGCGGCGATGGACGGCATCTTGCCAATCAGCCGTTGGATCTGGTGCAACCGGTTGGCGGGATTGAAAACGTCTCTCGACTCGGGGTAGACGGAGGACAAAGCTGCCACCGAACTGATCAGCATGGACATCGGGTGGGCATTGTAGCGGAAGCCCTCCATGAACTTCTTCGTGTTTTCATGCAACATGGTGTGATGGGTGATCTGGTTGACCCAAGTTTTGAGATCGGCGGAGCTGGGCAGGTCGCCAAACAACAACAGGTAGGCGACCTCAAGGAAGGTGCAGTGTTCGGCGAGCACCTCGATGGGGTAGCCCCGGTAGCGAAGGATGCCGCGGTCGCCGTCAATGAAGGTGATGCTGCTCTGGCAGGACGCAGTATTCATGAATGCGGGATCGTAGGTCATGAGCCCAAAGTCTTCAGGCCCGGTTTTGATCTTCCGCAAGTCCATGGCCCGGATTGTGCCGTTCTCAATCGGCAGGCTGTAATTTGTGGCGGTGCGATTATCGGTGATGCTGAGACTGTTTGATGCCATTGGTGGATTCTCCTTTTACCGCTGCCCTCGGGCCAACCGTGGAGAGCTGAGTTGGGGCAAAACTCAAGCCCTCCTAACTCTTTGGGACTCTCTGGGAAGTGCAGACACGATGAGCTTCCCGCCATGCTATTTTCTGTTTTCCGGCCGGGTGAAGCAGTGCCCTGGCTCACGCACGCCCGTGATGGAAGTCACTCGCAACTGCAGGTAGCGGCCTAGCGCGTTCGCCAACTAGCCTCTTGATTCTACGAACGCTGACGCGGAGTAAAATGGGGTCAGATGAGGCTTATTATGCAATCGACGACAAAAACCTGGTACAGCATACGCAATGGCGAATACTTCTGCGACGACTGCAATGAGCGACTGGTGGCGCATTCAGAGAGGGAAAGCTTTGTGTTTAAAGCGCCTTTGGACGAAATAGTTTACACATGTGACAGCTGCGGAAGGTCTGTGATTATTCCAGCTACTCCAATGTTTTCAAACTAAGAAGACGGTAGTGTCTTAATTGAAATTAGGACACTGCCCACGCCTCCGCGTTCATCTGCCCGCAACACTCGTGGCGTATACTCGGAGGCTCGCTTCCCAGGGGCTCTCCGTTCTTTGCCCCTTCATCATGCGCGTCTTAGATCAGGCCTTACTGCAGCGGCTTTCCGGCGAACTTGAGTCGATTTGTGACGACATGCTTCGACTGGAAGCTTCCCTCCTCAAGCGACCGCTTGCAGTTAACGAAGCTCATCGCCGGAGCGCGCGTAATCTGGCGCACTACCTCGCGCTCCGCCGCCACGATGTCCGCGGGTTGCAAGCGCAACTTGCCCTGCTTGGCCTTTCTTCTCTTGGGAGAACGGAGAGCCACGCCCTTACTGCGGTCCAGACCGTTCATCACGTGTTAAACGTTCTGCTGGGCAAGGACACCTCGCTCCCCTGTTCTGCCGAGCCGTCGGTCGGGATCGGCGAAGGCAACGAGATTCTGGAAAGAAATACCGACGCTTTGCTTGGCCCTCCGCCGCCCAAGCGAAAAGTCCGCATCATGGTCACCATGGCCACCGACGCCGCCACCGATTACGAACTCGTCCGCGACCTGGTGCAAAACGGCATGGACTGCATGCGCATCAACTGCGCTCATGACAGTCCAGAAGTGTGGCTCGGCATGATTGGCAACCTGCAACGAGCTCGTGAGGAAACCGGGCGCAATTGCCGCATTGAGATGGATCTCGCCGGCCCCAAGTTACGTACCGGCCCGATCGAACCGGGACCGTCGGTGATCCGGTGCCGGCCCGCGCGCGACGTCTACGGTCGTGTGGTAACGACGGCTCGCATCTGGCTAACTCCCGACGACAATCCCGGGGCACCACCCGCACCGGCGGACGCTTCCTTGCGGGTACCGGCGGGTTTTCTAAAAAAGTTGCGCCAGGGTGACATCATCCGGCTCCGTGATGCGCGCGAGGGGCGGCGTACGCTGCGCGTTACCCGGGTCGAACTCCAGGGTTGCTGGGCGGAAGGCAGGCGGACAACTTACTTCGTCCCGGGACTGCAACTGCGCGCGTTCCGTCGTTCGTTGGCCGGTAAAAGGTCGGGCAAGAACGTCCTGCAAAGCATTGGAAAGGCCTGCGTCGGCGAACTTCCTCACCTGCCGCAGACGCTGCTTCTCAAGCTGGGTGACACGCTTCTGCTGACTCGAGCGCCCTCGATCGGAAGACCAGCCGTCTATCGCAAGGCAGGGATTCGCAAGACAGGAAATGGCAAGGCAGGAAATGACAAGACCGGGAAGCTGGTCACACCGGCGCAGATTGGCGTTACGTTGCCGCAGATTCTTGATCATGCCAAGCCGGGAGAGCCGGTCTGGTTCGACGACGGCAAGATTGGCGGCGTGATTCGTGCGGTGAATGCGGAAAGCGTGTCCGTGGAAATCACGCAGGCCCGCCCTGAAGGCGAGAAGCTGGGCGCGGAAAAAGGCATCAATTTGCCGGAAACGCAGATTGATATTCCGGCAATAACTCCTGACGACCTGGAGGCCTTGAAATTCGTTGTCCAGCACGCGGACCTGGTCGGCTATTCCTTCGTGCGCACCGAATCCGACGTTCGCCAGCTTCTCGATCATCTTGAACGACTGGAGGGCCGGCATCTTGGGCTGATCTTGAAGATTGAAACGCGCAAAGCTTTCGATAATCTTCCCAAGCTGATCCTGGCGGCCATGCGCGCACGTTCGATCGGAATCATGATCGCGCGAGGCGATCTGGCCGTCGAATGCGGCTATCAACGCCTCGCCGAAGTTCAGGAAGAAGTGTTGTGGGTGTGCGAGGCCGCCCACGTTCCGGTCATTTGGGCAACGCAAGTTCTCGAAAGCCTCGCCAAAAAGGGCATCCCATCCCGCTCGGAGATCACCGATGCCGCCATGGGAGAGCGAGCCGAATGCGTTATGCTCAACAAAGGCCCCTACGCGGTCACGACCGTCCGCGTCCTCGCGGATATCCTCAAGCGCATGCAAGCCCATCAGGAAAAAAAGCGCTCAATGCTGCGCCAACTCCGCCTCGCCGCGAGCTTCTCCAGCGCCGATTAGGCGCCGGCGTTGCGACCCGGTGGTTCATGTCCTCCGGGAATCTAGTTGATTAGAAGCCTCTTATCTTACCCTGATCATTGAGATCGAATCGCTGTCTGCCGCCCCGACGGACAGCGCAATCCCACGCCCCGATACAGCAGTAGAAATTGACGCGAGGCTTGCAAAGGACCATCGATGAGCAAGATGCGAAGAAGCGACGCTAGTAAATGTTCTTTGCTCCTGACGCTATTCCTCGCTGCCGCGGCCGTGCTTTCAGCGCAGAGCACCTACAAGGTGGTCACCGTCTCCAATGGCGGGACCATCTCAGGCACGGTGAAGTGGTCAGGCCCGTTGCCCCACGCGCTGGATTTCCCGGTCACTAAGGACCCCGCCATCTGCGACCCCGATTCCAGAAAGACGGTCGACCTGGAGCGCTTGGTGGTTGGACCGCAAGAAGGCGTGGCCAATACCATCGTCTACCTCAAGGACATTTATAGCGGGAAGGCGATGGCTCTGCCCGAGCAAAGACGTCATCTGGATCAGAAACATTGCCGTTACGTCCCGCACATTCTTCTCGTCCCGCAGAATGCCACGCTGCAAATGCAGAGCTCTGACGCCACGCTGCACACCATTCACATGGATGGAGCAGCTACATTCAACCTGCCCTTTCCATTCCCCAACCAGATCACTTCGCGCACCATGTCGACGCCGGGGCTGGTCCATCTCCGGTGCAACGGCGGCCATGTCTGGATGAACGCTGAAATGATGGTAGTTCCGCATCCCTACTATGCGGTCACCGACGAAAGCGGAAAATTTGAATTTACCGATGTGCCGCCGGGAACCTATCAGATCGTGGCCTGGCATGAGGGGTGGGGCCGTGAGGGAAAAGAGCAGGTCTACGATGTTTTGACGCAACGCCGAGTTGACCGGCCTCTCTTCACCGAACCGAAGGCCTGGGAAAAGCCGGTCACGGTCACCGGGAACAACATGAGCGTGGTCAACTTTGTGATCTCCGGCAAATGATGCGCCGCAGTAAGCTACTTCCGCTGAATGGATTCCAAATATTTGGTTATATTTTCCAGCCGCACATGGCCTAAGTCGCGATCAAACTCGATCTCGTGGAAAATCGGCCCCCAAATCGGCATCTCTTTCGAGCCGTGTGCGGGCAGGAGATCGTCGGCGCCAAACATGATGGTGTTGCGCACGTGAATGGCAGGAAATGCGCCGTCATTCCGCTGCGAAAGTCTCGTCAGGTCGGGAACCTCCCGTTTCAGCGCCTTGGACACCGGACCATTGCCTCGCCCATCGAGTCCGTGGCAAGCAGCACAGTAATTTCGAAAGATGCTGGCTCCGTCCACCGGACGGATGACGGGTTGGAGTTGGTTCCCAGTTTGTGCGGCTGCAGAGACGACCACTGCAATCAGTGAAACTACTAAGAGCATCGGCATTCGTCGCTCCACGGGTGGCCTCCGGCGAAGTAATGCTTGAGCAGAATGCGGCTCGTCAATACACTATGCCGATCGAGTGCCATGGTCGGTGACCGGAGTGACAGGTCTGTGTGATGTCGCCGGGGCAAGTGCCTTCGATCACTTGTTCACCTGCCGGGTTTGAAACGGAAGTTGGATGTTTCTGCAAAGATGTTTAGACTGTCGCGGAGGAAATCTTGTTGGAAACGGTGCTCGCAAAAATCCAGAAGGTCACCGTCTTGGCCCTCGTTGGAATGCTCGTCGTGGTCGTGGTGCTCTCCACAGTGCACCTGGGCATGCTGATTGGCGAAGAAATCTGGAAGCCGCCCCGATTTCTCATTCCGGTGCAGGGCCTGCTCGATATTTTTGGATACTTCCTGCTGGTGCTGATCGGAGTGGAGTTATTGGAGACGGTGAAAGCGCACCTCAAGAAAGATGCCATTCATGTCCGCGTTGTTCTGGAAGTCGCGCTCATCGCCATGGCGCGGAAGGTCATTATTGAGGAACCCAACGCCGTGCCCAGTTCAACCCTGTTCGGGATCGCGGCCCTGATTCTTGCGTTGGGCATTGCTTTTTACTTTGAGCGGCAGATGCAAAGATGATGGCGCCAGATCAACGATCAACATTAAAGATCGACAATAACGGGCGCACTAACCTGGGCCGTTCGCGGGGTCGCCCGCGGCGAGGACATAGATGGTCGTCTTATCAAGCTTGATATTGGAACGTTTGGAAGTGAGGGTAACGGCTCCGTCACCATTGCGCGTGGACTCTACATTTTTCATCAGGACGCGGTGCTTTGAAATGTTCGCCGCCGGAGCGGGCGGCGCGGGGAGCGTGTCCGTGCCCGTGTCCGAGCCTGGGAATGGCGGTGAAGTCGGGTTCCTCTGGCCGGAGTAGACGCCAGCAGTCCCACTCCCAAGCCTCGGGTTGTGGGTGGCGTCCGGCAGACCAGACGAGAGCTCTTGAGGCGACGGCATCGCCGTGGGGTAATACCACGCGGTCAGGTAAACTTTTTTGGTGAGCTGAAGCACTTTCGGTGCTGCGCCATTTTTCCATTGTGCGGAGTCCATGCGGATGGCGAGGCGGGATGGGCCGCTTGCAGATTTCGCCATAGACTCGGTGACTTCTCCGGACAGGATGGCGTCCTGCGGAACTACTACGCCGTTGACCAGGGTAGCGACTGCAAGTTTGGCCTCGACCTTGGTTCCGACAGGGGTAGTGCCGGCAGCTACGTTTTGCCGCATGATCACAGGAAACTCGAGTCCGGCGGAGGAACTGGGCGCGGCGGGCGTTGTTTGACCGAGCAACGTTTGACTGAGCAGCGCGGCGGAGGCGAGAAGAACAGTTAACACCACGTGTCCGGCGGCGATCGGTTTGCTGATCGTTGTGCTGAACATGTGTCCCCCATTTGCTGGCTGGCTGACCGGGACAACGCTTTAGAGGGCGCAAAAGTATTGTTCGGGAGCTACCGTAATCACAACATTGTACCTGTCCAGCAGTTGAGTGACATACTTCAATTTCTTTCTCACCGAGCAGACACTTCCCGGAACGTGGCCCCAGTCTAGCGCGATAGTCCTATAAGGTGGCACTCAAAGGCCAGTGTAGGAGAAACATCATTCTGCTAAGCTTCCGGCAAAATTCAAGAGCGGTTGTTGATCCGGACAAGATTAGATAGGCGATCTTAATAAGTGAGTCCTAATAGGCGAGTCTTACTAGGAGAATCTTGGAGGGGCACGTCTCGAAGAACCTCCGGGAATAAAGAAGGGGCGGCCGCTTGGGATTGATCTGTCCAACTGCAATTGCGCGATTCCAAGCGGCTCGTTTAGGGGTGAGCCATGGCTTTGCACCCTGGGAAACGGAAGCGCCACGTTCCGGAAGAATTGCCAGTCGCGTGGGACCCGATCCGGCGGGTCCTGGAAGAAGACGCAGACTGGTATCGCGATTTAGTTGAGCACAGCCAAGACCTGCTGTGCGTCCACGACCTTGAGGGCCGATTCCTGTCGGTCAATCCCGGTCCCGCGCGTCTGCTGGGTTACAGCGTAGAAGAAATGCTGCAAACGCCGATGCGCGATTTTGTCGATCCGCAATTCCGCGCTCAGTTCGATGTTTATCTGCGCGAGATCGAGCGCACGGGGGAGGCTCACGGCCTGTTGGCGGTGGTGACGCGATCGGGAGAGCAGCGGATCTGGGAGTATCACAACACGCTGCGTACCGAAGGAGTGGAGAGGCCGATTGTGCGGGGGATCGCGCACGACGTCACGGAACGGGTGCAGGCAGAGAAGGCGCTGCGCGTCAGCAACGAACAGTTGCTGAAGACGGCGGGGGAGCGGGAGCGGACGATCCGCGAACTGAAACTGTTCCGGACGCTGCTGGACCAATCGAACGATGCCATAGAGGTAGTGGATCCCGAGACCCTGCGTTTCCTCGATGTGAATGAGCGGGCGTGCGTAGAGCTGGGGTACAGCCGGGAAGAACTTTTGACGATGACGGTTCTTGACATCGACCCGAACGCCGACGAAAGTTTGCTCGATCGCGGGCGGCAACAGATGCGGGAGTCGGGATTCGCCATCATGAAAACAGTGCACCGGCGAAAAGATGGAACCACGTTTCCGGTGGAAGTGAACATGCGACAGGTGCGATTGGACCGGGAATATTGCGTGTCCATATCGCGCGACATCACCGAGCGGAAGCGGGCGGAGGATCGGCTGCGCGAGTTCGAAAGAGTAGTGGAGAGCCTGGAAGAGATGGTCGTCGTGGTCAACCGCGACCGCCGCTACCTGCTCGCGAACCGGGCAGCACTGCGCTATCGAGGAATCAGCAAAGAGCAATTGATCGGGCGTCATGTGACTGAGGTGGTCGAACCCGAGCTCTATGAAATGACCGTCAAGGGCAAACTGGATGAGAGTTTTGCCGGTCACGTCGTCAGCTATGAGGGCCAGTCTGAGCACTACCCCGGACTGGGTGTCCGGGACATCGCCTGCACCTACCTGCCGATAGAAGGTCCAACTGGGATCGATCGCGTCGCCTGCGTTCTACAGGATGTCACCGAGCGCAAGCGGGCAGCGGCGATGCTGCGGGAAAGCGAACTGCGATTCCGGGCAGTGTACGAGCGATCGCCGGTGGGCATTGCGTTGGTGGATTCGCGCACCGGACGGTTCCAGCAGGTCAATCCGAAGTACTGCGAAATCGCCGGGCGCAGCGAAGAAGAACTGCTGCAGATCGACGTGGCGAGCATTACCCACCCCGATGATGTTGGGAACACCGGTGAATACTTGCGCCAGCTCGCCGAGGGAGCACTGGCAAATTACGACATCGACAAACGGTATGTACGCCCGGATGGATCGGTGCGCTGGGTGAGGATTCTGGTGGTGCCGATGTGGAGCAAAGGAGAGACGCGCCGTTGGCACATGGGCCTGGTAGAAGACATCACCGAACGCAAGCTGGCGGAAGAGGCCTTACGCGAGCGTGAACGGATTGAAAAACTTGTCCTTGACCACCTCCCGGTTGGAGTGGTCCTGACGTCTGGGGACGAAGAGCGGACGATCTATCAGAATCCCAAGTTCCTCGAACTGTTTGGATATTCGATCGAACAGTTCCCGACAGTTGCGGAGTGGTGGCCTTTGGCGTATCCCGACCCAGTCTATCGGGAACAGCTTTCCCGGAACTGGCAACGACGCATGGAGGCGGCCAGGACTAAGGGCGAGATTGAACCCAACGAGGTTACGATCACATGTCACGATGGGACCGAGAGATATGTGCGGGTTCTTGGCCGGGTGATCGGCGATCGCAACTTCGTCACCTTTATCGATTTGACTGAACGCAGGCAGGCCGAGGAGGCCTTGCGGCAAAGCGAAGAACGGTTCCGTGTGGCCCTGAAGAACTCTCCGATTGCGGTGTTCAACCAGGACCGGGATTTGCGCTACACCTGGATGTACAATTCGCAGGCTCCGTTGTCGGACAGCGAGAAACTGGGAAAGACCGTGAGCGACGTTTTCGCCCCCGCGGAGGCCGCGCGCGCCACGGAAGTCCGGAGGCGAGTGCTGGAGACCGGAACGGGAGTACGGGACGAAATGCAGCTCACTTACGGCGGCAAAAGGCACTATTTCGATACGACGATCGAACCGGTTTTTGACGCGGCGGGCGCGGTGATTGGAATCACCGGCGCCAGCACCGACGTCACCGAACTCCGGGAGACGGCCGAAGCCTTACGCGAAGCCAAGAAGAAATTGACGGAAGAAAAACTTTATCTCGAACAGGAAATCGATACCGAACTGGGGTTCGGGGAAATCATCGGACAGAGCAAGGCTTTGCAAGGCGTCATGGAGCAGGTGGGGAAAGTGGCGGCCAGCGATGCCACAGTGCTGCTGCTGGGCGAAACGGGGACGGGTAAGGAACTGGTGGCGCGGGCAGTCCACCGGTTGAGCCAGCGCGCCGGCAGCAGTTTCATCAAAATGAATTGCGCAGCGATTCCGTCGGGGCTGCTGGAGAGCGAGCTATTCGGCAATGAGAAGGGCGCGTTCACGGGAGCGGTGAGCAAGAAGATTGGACGGCTCGAACTGGCGGACAAGGGCACGCTGTTTCTCGACGAGATTGGGGAAATTTCGCTTGTCCTGCAACCGAAGCTGCTGCGCGTTTTGCAGGATCAGGAGTTCGAGCGGCTGGGTGGAACGCAAACGCTGAAGGTGGACTTTCGTTTGATCGCGGCGACCAACCGCGATTTGGCGGATAGCGTCCGGGAAAACGAGTTTCGCAGCGATTTGTACTACCGGCTGAATGTGTTCCCGATCCGCGTGCCACCCTTGCGGGAACGGCGGGAGGACATTCGCCAGCTGGTGGAACATTTTGTGCAGAAGTTTGCCCGCCGGATGAACAAGTCGATTGAGCGCATACCCACGAAAACCATGGACGGACTGATGGGGTGGGACTGGCCGGGGAATGTTCGGGAGTTGGAACATTTTATCGAGCGGTCGGTGATTCTGACGCACGGTTCGGTGCTGGTGTCGCCGTTGGGCGAACTGAAGCCAATGACCACAGAGGAGAAAAGCGCGGATGAAACTCTTGTGGCGGCGGAGCGCGAACACATTTTGCGCGCATTGCGGGAGAGCCACGGGCAGATTGGCGGGCTGCGAGGGGCAGCCATGCGGTTGGGATTGAAGCGGACAACGCTGCAATCGAAATTGAAGCATCTGGGAATCGATCCGCGGTCGGGACCGAAGTAGAGACGCGGCTTGCCGCGTCCCCTGCCGCAGAATGAGAGGGGGCAAGCCCCGTCTCTACAACTGTATAGGGTTTCCCCGCCACACAGCTTACTGTAGGGATGCGCGGGCGGGCGCGCCCGGCTCTCCACCGCTTCAGACGGCTTTCTTAATGGCGTGATAGGCGACCAGAACTACGATCGCGCCGATGACCGCCACGCAGAGGCTATAGAGGTTGAGGCCGGTCACGCCACCTGCCCCGAAGAAACTAAAGAGCCATCCTCCGACAACGGCACCGACGACCCCGAGAACGATGTCGAGAATGAAGCCTTCTCCCGACTTGTTGACAATTTTGCTTCCGATAAAACCGGCAATCAGACCCAGCACGATCCACGCCAGAATTGACATTTTGCTCTCCTTGGTAACAGGGATCGAAAACATCTACTGAAAAAGCGCGGGCTGACTATAGCAGAAGAACCGGATGGGTGGGAATTTGCGCGCCGGGCTCTGTTGAAGCTTCCCTCAATCTCTGGTTTGCCGTTCTGCCAAGACGCGGGCGTCTTCGTGACGATGGGGTGCCGAAGGTCAGGCAATCGGTTACAATCCTCGCGCACATGAACCGCGAATATAGCAAGGAGTATAGCCACGAACTGGGGCGCGACATGGAGTCGCTGGTGTATGGACACGCCGGGCAACCGATCCTTGTGTTTCCGACTTCCATGGGACGTTTTTTTGAATATGAAGATGCGGGGATGATTCACGCGCTGGCCGGAAAACTGGAGGCGGGCGCGATCCAGGTCTTTTGCGTGGACGGCGTCGATGGCGAGAGTTGGTACAACAAGAGCGTGCATCCGGGAGCGCGGATCTGGCGGCATGTGCAGTACGAGCGCTACGTAATCAACGAGTTTATGGGGTATTTGAAGTGGAGGAACTGGGCTCCGCAAATCGCGGTGACGGGCTGCAGTTTTGGCGGCTACCACGCGCTGAATTTTTCTATGCGGCATCCGGATGTGGTTTCGGCTTGCGTGACCATGAGCGGATCGTTCGACATCAAGAGCTTCCTCGACGGCTACTACGATGACAATGTTTACTTCAATAATCCGCCGGACTACCTGCCACGCATGGGCGATGAGTGGTTTCTGAGCCGGTACCGGCAGATGAAGATCGTGCTGGGATCGTCGGATTGGGACATGTGCCTGGACGCGAACGTAAAGATGGCGGGAATTCTGCATGGCAAGGGGATTCCGCATTGGCTGGATATCTACGGGGATAACAGCAAGCATGATTGGCCGCTGTGGCAGCGGATGGCGGCGAAGTATTTTTAGGCGGTCGTTAGTCGTTCGTCGTTCGCGTGGCCGGGCGTCGCCCGCGGGACGGACGAATGCGTCCGTCCCTACATGAGTCGTGAAAAAATGAGAATCACAGGCTGAAGAGGATTGGAATTATGGCAAATAAGAAAATTGGAATTCTTTTTGGGATGGAAAATACGTTCCCTCCTGCGCTGGTCGAGAAGATCAACGGCATGAAGGCCGAGGGCGTTACCGCCGAGTTCGTGAAGATTGGCGGGATCCGGATGGACGAGCCGAAGAAGTACGACGTCATCATCGACCGGATTTCGCAGGACATCCCTTTTTACCGGGCCTATTTAAAGAACGCGATACTGCAGGGGACGATGGTGATTAACAATCCGTTCTGGTGGACGGCGGACGACAAGTTTTTTAATTATGCGCTGGCACACAAGATGGGCGTGGCGATCCCGCCGACGGTGATTTTGCCGCATCATTCGCATCCGCCGGATACGACTGATAAGTCGATGCGGAATTTGATCTACCCGCTGAATTGGGAAGAGGTGTTTGCTTATGTTGGGTTCCCTGCGTTCTTGAAGCCTTACTCGGGCGGCGGATGGAAGCACGTGTACAAGGTGCATTCTCCGGAGGAGTTCTTTCATAACTACGACCAGACCGGCGACCTTTGCATGACGCTGCAGCATGGGGTCGAGTTTGAGGATTATTACCGCTGCTACGTGGTGGGGCAGGAGAAGGTGCACATCATGAAGTACGATCCCAAGGCTCTGCATCATGAGCGCTATGTGAAGGGGAATCCCCAGCCGGGACCGGCATTAAAGGAGCGGATCGTGAAGGATGCCTTGGCGTTGTGCCGCGCGCTCGGCTACGACTTGAACACGGTGGAGTTTGCGGTGGAGGGTGGCATCCCGTATGCGATTGACTTCATGAATCCGGCGCCGGATGCGGAGGTCACGTCGGTGGGGCAGCAGAATTTTGAGTGGATCGTGGACGCGGTGGCGGGAATGGCGGTGGAAAAAGCGCTCGGCGGAGAGAATCCGGTGGAGGAATTGCGCTGGGCAGCATTTTTGAATGGTCCGAAGTTGGTGGAGAGCGGGGCGCCGAAGGCGCGGAAGAAAGCATAAGATGCTGCGTGGTCTGATGTGGATTTTGATTTTTGCGGTGTGCGCGGCCGGCCTGATCTCACCTTTCCTGATTGATGCCCACCATTGGTGGCCTCGCAAACGTAAAAGGAAAAAGGAATAGGGCCTGTCGTCGGACAGCCGAGGCGGCTATCCCCACGTGGTTCGGGGCGGAATCGGCAGTTCGCGGACAAGAGTGTCCGCGCCACACGTGCTCATTGGTATACTAGTTGGACTTACTGCCTGGCTTCTCGCTGCCTGGCAGCTCCGGATACCGGGATGAAGCCGACATTCACGTTGGGAATCGAAGAGGAGTATCAGACTGTCGATCCCGAGACTCGGGATCTGCGATCGCACATTCACGCCGAGATCATCGAGAAGGGCAAAATGATCCTGCAGGAACGGGTCAAGACGGAGATGCATCAATCGGTGGTGGAGGTGGGGACTTCGGTTTGCGCCAATATTAAGGAAGCGCGGGAAGAACTGAAGAAGTTGCGCTGGCATATGATCCGGCTGTCGCGGGACAATGGGCTGCGGCTGGCTTCGGCGGCGACGCATCCGTTTGCGGATTGGCGGGTGCAGGAACTGACGCCGGGCGAGCGCTACAAGAATATTGTGCAGGACATGCAACTGGTGGCGCGGGCGAACCTGATTTTCGGGCTGCACGTGCATGTGGGCATCGAGGATCGCGAGACGCTGATCCATATGATGAATCATGCGCGGTACTTTATTCCACACCTGCTGGCGCTGTCTTCGAATTCGCCGTTCTGGCTGGGGATGGATACGGGGCTGAAATCGTACCGCTGCAAGGTCTTCGACAAGTTTCCGCGGACGAACCTGCCGGATTATTTTCCGAGCTGGGGCGAGTACGAGAATTACGTCAAGCTGCTGGTAAAGACGAACTCGATCGATAACGCAAAGAAAATCTGGTGGGACATGCGGCCGCATCCGTTCTTCAACACGCTGGAGTTCCGGGTGTGCGATCTTCCAATGCGGTTGGATGAGACGATTGCGCTGGCGGCGCTAATCCAGGCGACGGTGGCCAAGCTGTACAAGCTGTACTCGCAGAACCAGGGATTCCGGCTGTACCGGAAATCGCTGCTGATGGAAAACAAGTGGCGAGCGGCGCGCTATGGGATCAACGGGAAACTGATCGACTTCGGCAAGCAGATGGAAGTTCCGGAGCGCGATTTGATCGACGAGTACCTCGCATTCGTCGATGACGTGCTGGACGAACTGGATTGCCGGGAAGAAGTGGAGTACATCCGTGAGATTATGAAGATGGGGACGGGCGCGGACCGGCAGTTGGACGTGTATCGCAGGACCGGCGACATGAAAGCCGTGATGGACTACATCATTGAGGAGACTGAGGTGGGCGTGGACGACGTGGATAGCTTACCCACCGCCAAGGCCGTCTGATGAGCCTGATGAAGACTGCACAACCATCCAACCGACAACTGAATCGTATTCCTTTCGATCCGCAACTGACGCCGGGGGCGCGGAATGCAGTGCGCGTGTGCCTGCGCGTGCAGCCTTCGGAAAAAGTCACCGTCATCACCGATGAAGTGAGTCTGGAGATCGCGGCGGCGATCGTGCACGAACTGGAAGAGGTAGGCAGCCGTTACCAGACGTGGGTGCTGGAGGACGTGGCGATTCGTCCGCTGACGGATTTGCCGCTGGCAATCGCGGAGGATCTGGAGACGAGCCAGGTCAGCATTTTTGCGGTGCAGGCGCAGACCAACGAACTGAAGTCGCGCATGCAGATGACGGATGTGGTCAACCGGCAAAAAATCCGGCACGCCCACATGGTCAACATCAACAAGCAAATCATGCTGGAAGGCATGCGCGCGGACTTTTTGAAGGTGGATCGGCTGAGCCTGAAGGTGCTGGAGACGGTGCGCCAGGCGAAGCAAATCCGGGCGAAGACCCCTTCGGGGACGGATCTGGTGGCGGATTTGAATCCGAATTACCGCTGGGTGAAGACGAGCGGAATTATCAGTACGGAAAAGTGGGGAAACCTGCCGGGCGGTGAAGTGTTCACGACGCCGGGTGAGGTGAACGGAACCTTTGTTATCGATGGCGTGGTGGGCGATTATTTATGCGCGAAGTTTGGCGATCTGAAGGCGCATCCGCTGACCATCAACGTGAAGGGGAATCGCGTGATCGAGGCGCACTCGGCAAATAAGGAATTGAAAGACGACTTCTGGGCGTACACGCATACCGATGAGAACAGCAACCGGGTGGGCGAGTTTGCGATCGGGACGAATATCGAACTGAAAGATGTTATCGGAGAGATTCTGCAGGACGAGAAATACCCCGGCGTACATATTGCCTTTGGAAATCCCTATGGGGCGCACACCGGAGCGGAGTGGTACTCGTCGACGCACATTGATGTGGTGGGACGGAATTTCGACATCTGGGTCGATGGCGAGCAGATTATGCGGGGCGGGCAGTTCTTGATTGAGGCGTAAGGCTTTTCACCGCCGACGCGCGGAGAGCGCCGAGAAAAAGCTGTGCTCGGGCTGCCCGGACGAATGCGTCCGGGCCTACGTGTTTCGTGGTGCTGCGACCTTATGATTCCCTCCTACCGGCACGACTTCAACGCGCGATTCACTCCCGAAAAATATGAGCAGCTGCGGCACGAGATGACCTCTCGGTGCGGGATGGACGTTCCATTCGCACTTTGCGAGACGCCTTGCTTCTTTCCTCACTCGCTCGTTGAACACATGGGGGAGGATGGCAATGCGCTGATCCGGCAGTTGGCGGAGAATCCGGAGTATCGGGCGCGTTCGGAGGCTTCGATTCCGGCGAAGTTTCGCGTGCGAAATGAATCGCCGCATCCGATGTTTGTTCAAGTGGACTTCGGGCTGGTGCGGGATTCGGCGGGCGAGTTACAAGCAAAGCTGGTTGAGTTGCAGGCCTTCCCTTCCCTTTACGCTTATCAGCCGGTCTTGGCGCAGGCTTACATCGATCTGTTCGGGCTCGGGGCGAAACTTCGCTACTTTTTGAGCGGGCTGGACTCGGCTGCTTACCAGCGGCTTTTGCTGGACGCGATTGTGGCGGGGCACGATCCGGCAAATGTGGTGTTGATGGAGGTGCATCCGGAGGAACAGAAGACGCGTCCGGATTTTCTGCTCACCGAGAAGCTGCTCGGGATTCGAACGGTGTGCATCACCAAGATTCGTAAGCAGGGACGCCGGCTGTTTTATGAAGAAGGCGGCAAGCTGGTCCCGATTGAGCGGATCTATAACCGCACCATTGTGGATGAACTGGAACGCAAGGGCATCAAGCTGCCGTTTGATTTTCGCGATGAGCTGGATGTGGAGTGGGCGGGGCATCCGAACTGGTATTTCCGGATGAGCAAGTATTCCATTCCTTATTTGAAGCATCCGTCAGTGCCGCGGACGTGGTTTCTGGACCAATTGACGGAAGTGCCGGCGGATCTGGAGAATTTTGTGCTCAAGCCGCTGTATTCGTTTGCTGGATTAGGCGTGGTGATTGCACCGTCGCGTGCCGACATTGACGCGATTCCTGCGGCGAAGCGCGGCGAGTATATTTTGCAGGAACGGTTGAACTTCACGCCGGTGGTGGAGACGCCTTACGGACTCACTAAAGTTGAACTGCGGATCATGTATGTCTGGCTCGATCAGTTGATGCCGGTGCTGACGATCGTGCGCATGGGGCGCGGGCTGATGATGGGCGTGGATCACAACAAGAATATGGCTTGGGTAGGATCGTCGGCGGCGCTGATTAGTGGATAGTCATCGATTCTGGATGAGCTAGCTTCCCCTCCCGGTCGCACTATTGACCAGATCCATGCAAAACTCGGTATAGCTATCCCCCAAACTCGGTTGACCCGGCCGGGATGACCGCCTACCATACGCCTTCACGGACAGAAGTACCTTTTAGCCTGCACGTAGAATCAAAAGCAAAGGCGGCGGACAGGAGTGTCCGCCCTACACGACTATGGACATGCTTGGCCAAACGGTCTCCCACTACCGCATCTTGTCGAAGTTGGGCGGCGGGGGAATGGGAATTGTTTACGAGGCGGAGGATCTCCGCCTGGGGCGGCATGTCGCTCTGAAATTCATCCCCGAGCACCTGGCGAAGGATCCGCGCTCGCTGGAGCGGTTTACGCGGGAGGCGCGCGCCGCGTCGCAACTCAACCATTCAGGCATCTGCACCATCCACGACATTGAGGACAACGACGGACACCCGTTCATCGTCATGGAGAAACTGGAAGGCGAGAGCCTGAAGCAGCGCATCCACGGTGAGCCCCTGGACCTTGAAGACCTGCTGGATATTGCGGTGCAGATAGCGGACGCGCTGGCGGTGTCGCATGCCAAGGGGATTGTGCACCGCGACATCAAGCCGGCAAACATTTTTTTGACTCCGAATGGGAAGGTGAAGATTTTGGATTTTGGCTTGGCGAAGCTGGCCAAGGACGGGAGTGTGGGCACGACTACGGACTCGTCGCTTGAGGAATCATTGACGCAGGTGGGAGTGATTCCGGGGACGGCAGTCTATATGTCGCCGGAGCAGGCGCGATCGGAAGACCTGGATGTACGCAGCGACATATTTTCGTTTGGCGTGGTGCTGTTCGAGATGGCCACTGGCAAGAAGCCGTTCACCGGAACAAACGTGGTGATGACGCTGCATGCGGTGATCAATTCGAAGCCGGCATCGCCGCGGTCGATTAATCCCGCGGTGCCGGCGGAACTCGAGGCCATCATTGGAAAAGCGATGGAGAAGGACCGCAACCAGCGCTACAAGAACGCGACCGAGATGAAGGCCGATCTAGTGCGGCTAAGAACCAAGACAGGAACTCAACCGACGTTGCGGAGCGGGCTTCGCCAGGCGACGGGGCTGCACGTGGCAACGAAGACGTTCCAGAAGTCGAGTTCCAAGCTGAACTGGATCGTCTTCGGGTTAGCGGCGGTCCTGCTGATGGTGGTGACGGCGGTGGGAGCGTGGTTTGTTAAGCATAGGGAGCCGACGGTGGAGACGGGCCACCGAACGATCGCGGTGCTGCCCCTGCAGAATACCAATAGTGACGCGGAGAGCGAGTTTTTGCGGGTTGCGCTGGCGGACGAGATTGCGAATGCGCTGACGTATTCGCATTCGCTGGAAGTCCGGCCTTCGACCTCGACAGAAAAATACTCCAACGGAGAAGCGGACGCGGCAAAAGCCGGGCGTGAGTTGGGTGTGGACACGGTGGTAACAGGGCACTTTCTGCGTCAGGGCAAGACGGTGATGGTAACGCTGGAAGCAGTGGAGGTGAAAGACAACCGGCTGGTCTGGACCGGAACGCTGACCTCGCCGACGGATAACTTGATCGCTCTACAGAGCGAACTTGCTAAAGAAGTCCGGCAGGGACTGGTGCTGGCGCTGGGAGTCGCGAAAGGAGCGGAGGAAACCAGCAGCGCTCCGGCGAATCGCGATGCGTATGACGCGTATCTGCGAACGCTGGCCATTTCGCACGAGGTCAAAAGCAATAAGGATGCGATCGCGATACTGGAGCATGTGGTGAACCTTGATCCCAATTACGCGCCGGCGTGGGAGGTACTGGGGCGGCGGTATTACTACGATGCGGCTTATTCGGATGGTGGAGAAGCGGCATATCAACGCTCGAATGCGGCGTACAAGCGGGCGCTGGCGCTGGAACCGGGACGGGTCAGCGCGGCGGGCTTACTGGCGGCGAATGAAGCCGAGGGCGGAAACCTCGACCGGGCTTATACCGACGCACGGGCATTGGTGCAGAAGCGTCCCGATAGCGCGTTCGCGCATTTTTCGCTGGCGTATGTATTGCGCTATGCCGGGCGGCTGGATGAGGCGCAGAGCGAGTGCGACAAAACGGTGACAATCAACGCGAATTACTACTGGCGAACGTGCGCGCTGGCTTTTGCAGAGGCGGGGAAAACGGAGCGTGCAATGGAATACCTTGAACAGGATGCAGGCTCGGAATGGTCAAATTCGGTGCGCGTTTCAGTGCTGATACGGCAGGGGAAGATGATGGAAGCGCGGCAAGCGGCGCCGCAGATGACGGAAAATCCCATGTGGATGCGGGGACTGGTAGAGGCATGTCTGGACAAGGCGCCAGCAACGGATATCCACCGGTTGGCGGAGCAGGCAGAAAACGAATTATTAGCCAAACAGAATCCCGAAATGAAGTATCACCAGGGTACGATACTGGCAGCTTGCGGTGAAAAAGAGATTGCATTCGTGTTTCTGCGTCAGGCGGTGACGGGGAATTATTGCGCCTACCAGGCCCTGCAATCGGATCCGCTGCTGGCGGGGGTGCGCGGGGACGCGGAGTTCCATCGGATTGCGCAAGCGGCGCGCGAATGCCAGCAGAAATTCGAGGTTGCGCAGGGGATGGTCCGCTAAGGGATTTTGCTTCTCCGGCTATAGTATTGCGGGCAGAGGTTCGCGGGCGGGGGCGCCCGCGCCACACGGAATATATCTGCTCCTTTCTTTGGGGAAAATCCATCAGATGTGCATGTTTGGGATCTTTAAGAAGTTCGGGCTTGGATTGGTGCGCGGCAGGCTTGGGGCGGCGATGCTGCTGGGTGTGCTCGCGACCTCGGCCACAATACTCGCCGCCGCGCAGACTACGGAAAAGACGGCGGACAATCATAACGTCGATCGCTACTATGAGCCTCTCCCGCAGGAAACCGGAGCGGCGGGGCTGAAGCTGATGCTGCGTCGTTTGCAGACAACAGCGCGGCTGATGCAGGTGGATGCGCATCCTGATGACGAAGACGGCGGCATGTTGACTTTGGAGGCGCGCGGCAAAGGCGTCTCGACGGTGCTGATGACGCTGACGCGCGGCGAAGGTGGACAGAACAAGCTCGGCAGTAATCTATTCGATGTGCTAGGTGTGGTGCGGACTCTGGAGGTGTTGGCAGCCGACCGCTACTACGGCGTGGAGCAACGGTTCTCGCGAGTCGCGGATTTCGGATATTCGAAGACTCCAGAAGAAACTTTTCAGAAATGGCAAGGGCATGACATCGCGCTCGCCGACATCGTGCGCGTGGTCCGCACGTTTCGTCCGGATGTGCTGATTGCGCGCTTCTCAGGAACGGAGCGCGATGGGCATGGGCACCACCAGGCGTCGGCGATCCTGACCAAAGAAGCATTTCGCGCAGCCGCCGACCCTAATCGTTTTCCGGAGCAGCTCAGAGAAGGACTGCAGCCCTGGCAGCCGAAGAAGCTGTACATCGGAAACGTATGCGGCTTCGGCCCTTCGACCTGCGACCCAGCCAATTACACCGTCAAGCTGAACACCGGGACAGAAGACACGTTGCTGGGGATGTCATACTTTCAGTTTGCCCTGGAGGGATTGCGCCATCAGGAATCACAGGGGCTGGGGGGCATCTCGATTCCCAGGGGCGACCGGTTTGCGTTCTACAAGCTCGTTGACTCGGTGGTGGAGTCGCCGAAAGATAAAGACGGTCATGAGCAAGATTTCTTTGACGGAATCGAAACGACGCTGTCCGGGCTGGCTTCGCGGCTCGGCGGCGAAGAGACAAAGGTTCCGTGGCTGCGAGACCAACTCGCTCAGATTCAGCAAAGAGTTGACGAAGCCGGGAAAAATGCGGATCTCGGCTCCGCAGCGGGTATCACAGCGCTGCTGAGCGGCCGCAAAGCGGCTGCCGATCTGCTGCAGAAAGTTCGGCAATCGTCGCTATCAGAGGACCCGAAGAAGTGGCTAGCAGATGAACTCGAAACGAAGCGAGACCAGTTCCAGCACGCGGCAAACGTCGCGCTGGGAGTCAAGTTGACAGCAACTCACGACGCCCCACCCGCGTCTTCTCCCGAATCGGCAGCGATGGCGGTTCCGGGAGAAAGTACTGCCGTGAAGTCATTGAGCTTTGCCAGGAGCGGGACCGCAGTCTCCGCAACGTTGATCTTAGACGCTCCGGGCTGCCAACAGAACGCGCAAGGAGCAAAGTCGGCCGACAAACCTTCAGTAGCCGAGTTCGATTTCCGCATGACGCCCTGCGAGAAGGCCGGTTACACCCGCCCCTATTGGCATCGGCACGACCCGGAGCGCGATACGCTGAACACGATTGACGAACCGCAATATCAGACGCTCCCCTTCCCCCTGGCACCGTTTCACGTGCGCATGGAATATCAATATGAGGGACTTCCCGGATCCATTGACGTTCCAGTCATGGTGCGGTTCAAGTGGCCCGATGGGAGTGAAGGCGAGCATCCACTGGCACTCGGGCCGGCATATTCGGTTGCATTGACGCCATCGAGCGACGTGATCCCGATGAAGTTGCGCGGCAGCAGAAGCGTGAAGAGCACGGCTCGCGATCAGAGCAGCGGTTCCCAGGCGCAGATTGCACTGAAAGTTCCTGGGGGGTGGCGCGCGGACCCAGTTCGTGAATCGATCGAGATTCCGAAGGACGAATCCAAGGATGCCTCCTTTCAAGTCTTCCCCTCAGAACTCAAGGAAGGCCAAACCCAAATTCGTGCAGAACTCACGAGTGACAAGAAAAGCTACGGCGAGGGCTATTCAGTGGTCACCCGCGAAGACCTCGGCACCTTCTACTACTACCAGCCGGCGGTGCAGCGCGTCAGCGTCGTCGACGTAAAGGTTCCGAAAGATCTGAAGGTCGGCTACATCATGGGCGCGGGCGATGACATTCCGACGGTGCTCGAGCAGATCGGGATGAATGTCACGATGATTCCGGCTGACAAGTTGGCAAGCCAGGATCTGAGCAAGTATCAGACGATCGTGCTGGGAATCCGCGCCTACGATACCCAGAAAGGCGTGATTGACAACAACAAGCGGCTGCTCGATTTCGTCGAAAATGGTGGGCGCTTGGTCGTGCAATACAACACGCTGGGATCGTTTGGGGTGCCGATCGACTTTAATTCAGGCAAATACACGCCCTACCCCGCGACGCTCAGCCGGGCCCGCGTTTCGGTCGAAGAGGCGCCGGTGAAGATTCTCGATCCGGCGAACCCCATCTTTCATTCTCCAAATGAGATTGTCCAGAAAGATTTCGAGGGCTGGGTACAGGAGCGCGGGCTGTACTTCATGTCGCAGTGGGACTCGAACTTTACACCGCTGCTCGAATCGCATGACCCGGGCGAAGGTGAGCAGAAGGGCGGACTTCTGGTGGCGCACTACGGCAAGGGGACGTATATCTATACGGGATACGCGTTCTTCCGGCAGTTGCCGGCGGGCGTGCCGGGGGCGGTGCGGTTGTTTGTGAATCTGGTCAGCGGTCGTTAGTCGTTCGCCTGGAAGCCGTTGGTCGCTAGTCGCTAGTCGTTAGTCGTTCGTGGAGTAGTTGCGAGCGAGGAATTGCGGGCACCCGGAAAGATTTGATCGCCAAGGACTAACGACCATCGACCAACGACTTATTTCATGACAATTCCACTCGAAGGCGAATCCGACACCAAACCGCAACTCATTCGTGGCATCAGCCTCGGTTCCGCTACGGCGCTGAACATGATTGACATGATCGGCGTGGGGCCGTTTATTACCATCCCGCTGATTATTAGTGCGATGGGCGGGCCGCAGGCGATGCTGGGATGGGTGCTGGGCGCGGTGCTGGCGATCTGTGACGGGCTGGTTTGGGCGGAATTGGGCGCGGCCATGCCGGGATCGGGCGGGTCGTATCGCTACCTGCTGCAGATTTACGGTCCGCAGAAACTCGGGCGCCTGGTTTCATTTCTGTTCATCTGGCAACTCTCCTTCAGTGCTCCGCTTTCGATTGCATCGGGCGCTATCGGGCTTTCGCAGTATGCGGCTTTCTTTTGGCCGCGCCTGGAACTGGTCTGGTCGACCCGCACCTTGGCGCTGCATCTTCCTCTCGTTGGAACTCTGCAAGTGACCTGGGTCGCGATGCCAGCAACGTTTCTGGCGATTGGCGTCTGCGCGTTGACGGCATTTCTCCTGTATCGGCGCATCACCGCGATCGCGCGGCTTACCAAGGTGCTGTGGGCGGGGGTGATGGGCACGATCGGCTGGATCATCTTCGCCGGGCTGACCCACTTCAACGCGCATCGGGCATTCGATTTACCTCCGGGGGCGTTTTCGTTTTCGTGGAACTTCTTTGCCGGCCTAGGTTCGGCCATGCTGATCGCCGCCTATGACATTGGGGGATACTACAACGTCTGTTTTCTCGGAGACGAAGTCAAACAGCCGGAGAAAAATATTCCGCGCGCGCTGTTGCTATCCATTCTTGCAGTCGCGTGTCTATATGTAGTAATGAATGTCAGTATTTTAGGCATCATTCCCTGGCAGGAACTGGCGCAGGCGGGGGCGTCGAACAGTAAGCTGTATGTGGTCGCAACATTGATGCAGCGCGTGTATGGGCAGGGCGCGGCTTCGATTATTTCGGTGCTGGTGATGTGGACGGCATTCGCCTCGGTATTTTCGCTGACCTTGGGGTATTCGCGCGTGCCGTATGCTGCGGCGCTCGATGGAAACTATTTTCGCGCGTTTGCGCGCATACACCCAGTCCACAAGTTTCCCTATGTTTCTCTGCTGGCTCTGACCGGTGTTGCGGCGCTGTTTTGTTTCCTCCGGCTGGCCGACTTGATTGCTTCCCTGGTGGTAATCCGTATCGTCCTGCAGTACCTAGTGCAGGCTGTGGGACTGATCGTGCTGCGTATCAAACAACCGGAGCTGCCACGGCCGTTCCGGATGTGGCTATACCCTTTACCCGCGCTGGTGGCAGCAGTCGGGTTTGTTTATATGTTGGTATCGCGTAAAGACGCACTGCGTGAGATTCGCTATGCTGCGGTGATTCTGGTCGTGGGGATTGTGATTTATATGGTGCGGTCGTGGCGGCGGCGGGAGTGGCCGTTTGGGGATTCATCGTCGGTCGTTAGTCGTTAGTCGTTCGCTGTTCGCGGAAAATCATAAGAGTCTCTCATGGCGGAAATGATCAAAATGCCGATGGTTGGGCCGATCTCGGCGAAGCGTTCCGCCTCGCCTTGGGCGCCGCTCGGCGAGCCGCTGTTTCGGTCGCTTTGGATCGCTTCGGTCATTTCCTATACCGGCACCTGGATGCAGAACGTGGGCGCGGGCTGGTTGATGACGCAGATGACCATGAATCCGTTGATGGTTGGACTGGTGCAGGCCGCAGGAGCGCTGCCGGTGTTTCTCGTTATATTGCCGGCCGGCGCGCTGGCGGACATGGTGGACCGGCGGCGGTTTCTACTGCTGACACAGGGTTGGATGGTGCTGGCTTCAGGCACGCTCGGCATCATGACGCTGACCAGTTGCGTGGGTCCGTGGGTGCTGCTGCTGTTTACGTTCCTGCTCGGTCTCGGTGCAGTGATGAATGATCCGGCGTGGCAGGCGATTACTCCCGAGTTGGTTCCGACCGCACAACATGCTTCAGCGGTGGCCTTGAACTCAGCCGGGTTTAATGTGGCGCGCGCCGTGGGTCCGGCGTTGGGCGGCGTGATAGTTGCGGCGGTCGGATGCGGGTCGACCTTCTTGCTGAACGCATTGTCGTTCCTGGGTGTGATCATGTTTCTCTATCGCTGGAAGCGGTCGATGGAGACGCGACCGAAGACTCAGCGCGTGTGGTCGGCAGTCGGCGACGGCTTCGCTTATGTACGCGAGAGCGGGCTGGCGAAGTCGGTGCTGCTGCGCACGGGAACCTTCAGCGTGGCGGCGGTTGCCATGCTGGCGCTGCTGCCGCTCATCGCGCGCCCGTATGGGGCGCGGGGATATGGCGTGCTCTTGGGCTGCTTTGGGCTGGGCGCGCTACTGGGAGCGCTGGCGCTGCCTCGATTGCGGGAAAAGTTGTCGGTGGATGGGGTGGTAGGCGCCGCCATCGTGATCTTTGCGGGCATGACTTTTGCCGCGGGACGGGCCGAGACTTTTCCCCTTTTGTGCGCGGTGATGCTGGTGGCGGGCTCGGCTTGGATCGGAATCCTAGCTTGTTTGAATGTGGCGGCACAGACTATGTGTCCGGCATATGTGCGCGCTCGGGCACTTTCGTTTTACCTGCTGGTGTTGCAGGGAGGCATGGCGGTGGGAGCCACGCTGTGGGGCGCGCTGGCGAAGAGGATCGGGGTTCCGGATGCGCTCGGCGCCGCCGCAGCAGTGCTGGCGCTCGGAGTATTTGCGCTCCGCGGACATCGCATCACCGCAAGTGAACTCGACTTGACGCCCGCAGTAGTAAGAGATTGATGCAACGCTTAACTTTCCATGGAGGCAACATGAAAACGATCATTGCGATCCTGCTGGCAACTTTGGCCCTATGCAGTTTTGGACTGGCGCAAGCGCAATCGCCAACGAAAGACGAAAAGAAAACTCTCAGCGAAGTCGTCGACAGTGCGACCAAAAGAGTGGAACGCGATTTTATTCCCGCCGCTGAAGCCATGCCCGAGGATAAATACAGCTTTGCCCCAACCAATGGCGAGTTTAAAGGCGTTCGCACATTCGCCGAACAAATCAAGCACGTCGCCGCCACCAACTACCTGGTGGCGTCCTTGATTCTCGGCGAAAAGCCACCCGTCGATGTTAATGACGAAAAGGGCCCCGATAGCGTGAAATCCAAGGCTGACATCCTCAAGTACCTGAAAGATTCCTACGCCTATGCCCACAAGGCTGTCGGTACCATTACCGAGGCGAATGTCGTGGAACCGATTCCCAGTTTCGACGGCAAGTCAACGACCACGCGACTCAGCCTGGCAATGCTGTTCGCGTGGCATGGTTACGATCACTACGGACAAATGGTGGAATATCTGCGCATGAACGGTATCGTGCCTCCGGCCAGTCGTAAGTAGGGAACCTATTTTCTTCCCGCAGAAAGAGTCGACTCCGTCGCACAAAACGCATAACAAACCGGTGCGCGAAACTAACCGGCATAAACCGTTCCCTGTTCGACAAAACACAGTGGGTTCTTCCAAGGGTCCTCCGCGTAGAAGGACCGCTCGCCCCAGGGGCGAACCACGATGCCGCCGCCCGGCGCGTCATGAACATCCTCACGCGAGAGACACCGCAGATCCCGGGCTCGCTCGTATGCCGTCTCCAGGTCGTTTACCGTGAAGTAAAGTGCTTTCGCGGCGGGGTGTGGCTGACTCGACGACGACACGTCAAGCACTTGCAGGGTCACGGGTCCACAATTGAAGTAACATCGCGAACCGGCCTGTTTACGTCCTTCGACGCCGAGTAGCTTCGTATAGAACGAGATTGCCGATTTGAGATCACCGACTTCGATGTTTAGCCTAAAGAATTGCGGAACGTCGTTCGGCGCCGTGGCCTTCGCCGCCTTCGGCTTATTCTCTCTATCTTGTTGTTTCGCTGACATGGTTGTTTCCCCTTAGTGCTTACCGTTTTTTGAAAAGTGCGCAAGCCAGTCCCTTACCAGTTCGAGCTGTTTTCGCTGAATTCGGTAAATACGCATCCGGCCTTGCTTCTCGTGAGTGAGCAGGCCCGCCGCTTCGAGGACCTGAAGGTGTCGCGTAGTCGTTGGCCAGGCGCGCTCGAAAATTGCCGCGATCTCTCCGGCCGTCATGGAGCCGCCATTGAAATAGATCGTGAGCAGCACGCGCCGCCTGGCAGGATGCGCTAACGCGGCAAACACCGATTCATACGCGTCAACTTTCGGCCCAGACTCTTGGTGCGCCATCCAGCGATATTAAGCCATGCGGCTAAATATTCTGTCAATAGATATTTTGCACAACGGCTAAATATTACGGCGAGCACGTTCTCGGCGAATCGGAAGCCTTCCCGGGCAGGAGCGATTCCACCACCAAATGGTGATCGTGCGGGCCGGCCGGCGTGGCTATTTTCTTCCACCAGGATGGTGCTTGCGCCAGTCGGCTCCGTCGCGTCCACCATGGAGCGCGATCTGGGTGAGGAGGAGTTCGGCGGTCAGCCGGCGCTTGGTGAGGTGGGCAGCGATTCTCTGCTTTGCCCTTTTCGCTGGGACCTTCGGGTCGAGAAAAACCAGCACCGACGGGCCGGCCCCGCTGAGGGCGGCGCCGAGGATGCCGGACTCTCCGGTGAGTTCCTTGAGCGCGGGCAGCAGCGGACAGAGCGGCGCACGATACGGCTGGTGGATGCGGTCTTCGAGCGCCGACGAGAGCAGGTCGGGGCGGTCTTGGGTGAACGCCGCGAACAAGAGCATCGAGTTCTGAATATTGGTGACGGCGTCGGCGCGCGAGTACTGAAACGGCAGCACGCGGCGGGCTTGCTCGGTCGAGAGCGGCGCATCGGGAACAGCCAGCAATAGCGGCCACTTGCCTTTCGGCTTCACTTCGACCACCTGCGCCTGCACCTGATTGGCCATGCGAGCCACCGCGAGCGCGCCCATCCAGCAAGCGGAGGCGTTGTCGGGATGGTGCTCACGCATGGAAGCCTCGCCGACGATGCGGTCATTTTTCCAGCGCAGATGTCCGAAGTGCACCGCTAGCGCGATCCCAGCCAGGCGGGCGGCCGCGGACGATCCGCAACCTCGGCCGATGGGAATCTCGTTTTGGATGTGGATACGCAGGGGCGCGATCTTGCGGTTTTCCGATTCGAGGACCTCGCAGTAAGTGGTGACGATGAGGTGGTTCTCCATCCGGGCGCAGATCTGAGCGTCGCGGCCTTCGGCGGTGACAAAGAAGTCGGGAGCGCGCTCGGCACGCAAGCGCAGGTGGAAATCCAGGGCGAGGGCAGCGGCGTCAAAGGCGGGGCCCAGATTGGCGGAGGTCGCCGGGAGCGCCAGGCGCAGCGAGCGGTCCTGCGATGTAGGACGTGAAGGCATGGTTTAACGAGCAAGCTCCTCGGCGCAAAACCGGCCTGAAACATTAGAAATGGAAGGCTTTAGCCTAGTCCGGCCTACGTAGAATGCCTAACCATCGGCACTGACGATTGAACTGTGTTTTATACACGAGTTTGCGGCGAACTGCTACGAATTTCTCTCGGCCGAGTCGAGGGCGGCAATGACGGCCCCTAGATTGGCGTCGAGCACGACCGGGGCGCGCTGCAGAGATTTTGCCTGGGCAGCCTCGGCCTCCCCAGGAGTTCCGGCGAATAAATCGCCGCGATGGAACTTGATGGTGAAGTCGGGATCTTTGAGGCTATGCCCTGTCAGGATCAGGACCACAGCCTCATCCGGTTTGACGAATCCGTTGCGGCGCAGTTTTTTCAGTCCAGCCAGCGTGACGGCGGAGGCAGGTTCGCAACCGATGCCATCGGCGCCGATCTCGGCTTTCGCGGCGGCGATTTCGACTTCTGTAACCTGTTCGACCTCACCGCCTGTGGCATGAAGCACTCGCAACGCCTTCTTCCACGATGCAGGATTGCCGATGCGTATGGCGGTCGCGAGCGTGTCGGCAGTCATGGGTTCGAGCTTTTTCCCGCCGAACTCGCGCACGCAGCGATAGAACGGATTCGCGCCTTGCGCCTGAATGATGGACAGCTTCGGCAGGCGCGAGATCAGTTTGAGCTCACGCATTTCGAGAAGCGCTTTGCCGATCGCGGAACTGTTTCCCAGATTGCCTCCGGGAACGATGATGTGATCCGGCGGCTCCCATGCTAGCTGCTCCATGAGTTCGATGGCGGCAGTTTTCTGGCCTTCGATGCGGTAAGGATTCACCGAATTCAACAGGTAGACCGGCTTCTCCCGAACGAGGTCGTTGAGGATGCGGACGCATCCGTCGAAATCGGTGCGGAGCTGGCAGGTAAGGGCTCCGTAGTCGAGGGATTGCGAGAGCTTGCCCCAGGAAATTTTGCCATCCGGGATCAGCACCAGGCTGTGCATGTTGCCGCGCGCGGCGTAGGCGGCCATGGAAGCTGAAGTGTTGCCTGTGGAGGCGCACGCAACCCAGCCGAACTTACCCTGGTGTGCGGACGAGGCGGCAAACGTCATGCCCGTATCTTTGAACGACGCGGTTGGATTCATGCCCTGGTGCTTGGCGTGAAGATTTTCGACACCGGTCGCGCGCGCACACCGTGGCAGGTGATACAGCGGGGTGTTTCCCTCGCGCAGCGTGATGGCGTGCTCTGCGGAAATGTGCGGAAGGAGCTCGCGGAAGCGCCAAACTCCGCTTTGGTCAAGGGCTTCGCGGGAGGTGCGGCGGTTTAGCCATAGCAACTTCAGCGCCGCCGGCTCGGCCGGTGCGCCGGAAGTCCATCCGGGAAAATAGAATTCCAGCAGGTCGCCGCAGACGGTGCAACGGAAATCCTTACCGGCGGAGTCGGGGGTAGCGCCGCACGCGATGCAGCGCAGGCGGGAAACCGTTTCGGCGGTTTGAGTGGTCGACAAGGGCTATGATCTCGTGGCGAGTGGCGGCTAAGGCGCTCGCATAGACATGATACGGCACGCATGCACTCGCGAGACCCGATACACGCATGACTTTTCGGGCGCTGCCCACGCGGACAAGAGTATCCGCGCCACACGGGCTCCGTCCTCACAGCTTCTAACGCAAGTAGACGTCGGTCTTATTGATCCAGTCGGCGCGGGGCGGGTGGAAGATGTCGAGATCGACGGTATCCGCAAGCGCTTCGGCCCAGTGTGGCATGTTGGGCGGAATGGTCAGGACCTCGCCTGCATTCACCACAATCTCTTTGCCATCGATCCCGAACTTCAGCGCGCCCTCCAGGACGTAGGTGACCTGCTCGTTGTGGTGGCTGTGTTCGGGAACGAGGCATCCTTTCTTGAGCAGGACGCGAGCCAGCATGACGTTCTGCCCGACCACGAAATGGCGGCCAAGCAAGGGGTTCAAGGCTTCGACCTCGACCGAACTCCAAGGGATGTGGCGCAATTCGGCCTTCGGTGGCTTGCCTGTCAGGACGGTGGCTTTCAGTGCGACATGACTCGTTGGGCGCGCGGCCTTCGCGGCTCTTGGCTTGGTGGCTGCGGACGTTTTTCGGGCGCGTCTGGTTTGGGCAATCGCTTTCCGCTTGTTCTTTTTCATAAAAGTGACCTGATGAAGGATATTACAAACGACAATCCGCGTCTCGCTTGCCGCAGGTGGGCGGCGCAGGTAATCTTAATGAGATTCCAGCTTTGTTGAGGAGAACATGGCCGCCGCTCGTTACATATGGATCGATGATTCCTTGAGACCCGCCAGCGAAGGCGTGGTCCCGTTTCTGAGTGCCGGAATGCAGTTCGGCTTCAGCGTGTTTGAAGGGATTCGCTGCTACTCGACCGATAAGGGGCCCGCCGTGTTCCGGATGAACGAACACGTGGAACGCTTGATCGATTCCGCCCACATCGTGGGCTTTCGCGAGCTGCCGGTTACGGCCGAGCAGGTGAAGACTGCCATCAACCAGACGATTGCGGCGAACGAATTTTCGGCGTGCTATATCCGTCCGATGATTTATCTGGATGGCGCCATGATGATGACCGTCGAGTCCGGACAACCGCGCTTCGTGGTCGCGGTGTGGGAGTGGAAGAATTTTCTGGGAGCCGAGGCGAAGGAACGCGGCATCCGCGCCAATATTGCGTCGTTCACGCGGCTGCATCCGAACATCATGATGACCAAGGCCAAAGTCTCGGGAAATTATGTGAGCTCGATACTGGCGAAGACGGAGTCGAAGCGGGCCGGATTCGATGAGGCGATCATGCTCGGCCCCGATGGCTACGTGGCGGAGTGCACAGGCGAAAATCTTTTTACGGTCCGCAACAAAATCATCTGTACGACGCCGCGGGCGGGCATTCTGGAAGGCATTACTCGCGACACGCTGATCACGCTGGCTCGGGATCTGGGCTACTCCGTGGTCGAGGAGCCCATCTCGCGCGATCAGCTTTATATTGCCGACGAAGTGTTTGTGTGCGGCACGGCGGCGGAGGTCGTGGCGCTGCGGGAGATTGATTTCCGCGTCATCGGCGAAGGCAAAACGGGCCCCGTAACACGTGCCCTGCAACAGGAGTTCGACAAAGTGGTGAACGGTCGCCACGTGCGCTCGGCGCAGTGGCTGGCGCCGGTGCCCGCGCTGGATGCGGCGGCGGTGCGAAGCTAGGACGATTTAGCAGGTGGTTCGTAGCTAGCGTTTCGTATCAGGGCACCGCTTTAGCGATGCCGCGTATTCCTTGAAAGAAACACCCCTTCAGGGGTTGGAGCCCATGGCGAAAACTTCTCTCGGGCCTCAGCGCCTGAAGGCGCTCCCATTAACGCAAGCATCTCGGCATGCCTGAAGGCATGCCCTGATACGAACCTGGAGATTCGAAATGAAGAAGCATCAATTCCGTCAGGAAACCGAGGCGGTTCGCGGCGGCACCAACCTCGACAAGAAAAACGGCCCGCTTTCCACGCCGATCTATCAGACTTCGACCTTCGAAGTCACCGATATGCAGGAGCAGGTGCGCGTTACTCCTACCGACAGCTTCTACACGCGCTACGGCAATCCTACGCATACGGTCGCCGAGAATGCCATCGCTGAACTGGAAGGCACGGATGCGGCGTTGCTTTTCTCTTCGGGCATGGCCGCGATTACGACTTCGATTCTTTCGTTGGTGAAAGCGGGCGACCATATCGTGGCGCAACGTGATGTTTATGGCGGCGTGATCAAGTTCCTTTCGCAATGGCTGCCAAAGCTGGGGATTGAAACGACGTTCGTCGACACCAACGACATGGAGCAGCACGAGAGCGCGATCCGGCCCAACACAAAGATCCTGCACATTGAATCGCCGACGAATCCGACGGTGCGAGTGGTTGATCTGGAGAAAATTGCGGCGCTGGCGCGCAGGCGAGGCCTGATCTCGACCATTGACTCCACCTTCGCCACGCCGATCAATTGCCGTCCGGCGGAGTGGGGTATCGATCTGGTGCTGCATTCGGGGACAAAGTATTTTGGCGGGCACTCCGACATCATTTGTGGCGTCGCAACCGGGCGGCGCGATTTGATCGAGCAGATCCATCACACGCGCACCACGCTTGGCTGCTGCATGGATCCGCATGCGGCCTTCCTGCTGCTGCGCGGGATCAAGACGCTAGCCGTCCGAGTGCAGCGCCAGAACGAAAGTGCGCTGCGCATTGCCGAATTCCTGAGCCGGCATCCCAAAGTAACGCGGGTGCACTATCCGCTGCTGAAGGAACATCCAGACCACGCGATCGCGAAGAAGCAAATGGCGGGCGCGGGCTGTGTTGTGAGCTTCGAAGTGGAAGGCGGTGGCGTCGACGCGTGCCACGTGGCTGAGGCGCTAAACCTGTTTACCCTGGCACCAAGCCTCGGCGGGGTGGATTCGCTGGTGACCATCCCGGTGCTGACCTCGCACGCCATGATCGCTCCGGAGCTGCGGAAAAAGATGGGTGTGACTGAGCAAATGATCCGTCTGTCCGTGGGCGTTGAGCACGCCGAGGACCTGATCGCCGATCTGGAGAAGGGCCTGGCCGCGCTGAGCCGCGCCCGGAAACAGGCGTTGGTGGCGGATTAAGGCCGCGCCGGCCGTTCGAGGCGGCGAAGCGCGAGGCGTTCGTCCTAGTTGAGTTTCAAAAATAAAATCTTGCCGAGAGCCGCTAGTTCACGCCGCGGGTGGAGTCGCGCACGATCAACTCGGGAACGATTCTGCGGTGAATAGTGCGGGTCGGTTTCTTTTCGAGGGTGGCGTTGATGGCCTCGAGCACGATCGTCGCCGCGAGCGTTCCCATAACTTCCATAGGCTGGCGCACGGTGGTCAGGGCGGGAGAATAGATGGCAGCCGGGGCGACGTCGTCAAAGCCCACCACCGAGCATTGCTCGGGAACGCGAATCCCCGCTTTGGCGAGCGCACGGATAGCGCCGAAAGCGGTCATGTCGTCAAAGGCCATCAGCGCGGTAAAGGGGCGGCGACGGTGCAGCAGTTCTTCGGTCAGCTTGTAGCCGTCTTCGAAACTGGAGAAGGGATCGCCCGACTCGGGCAGATCGACGATCAGGCGGGCATCGAGCGGAAGGTCGTGCTCGCGGGCCTGGGCGCGGACTCCCCGCCAGCGGGGTTCCGTATCCGACAGTTGGCGGGGTCCGCGGATAAACGCGATCTTGCGATGGCCCAGCGAATACAGGTGTTCGAGAGCGGCACGCGCGCCCAGATTATTATCGACGATCACCGAGCTGATACTGTCATTTTTCAATTCGCGCCCCACAATCGCGGTGGGGATGTTGTTCTTCTCGAGGTCGGCAAGCACATTGATGTCGACGGACAACCAGTTGGCCAGAACGACCAGCCCCTCGATGCGGCGGTCCAGCAGCATTTCGAGATAGCGTTCGAAACGGCTGCGCTCGTTGTGCACATCCGTAAGAATGGGAAGGAACGACGACTGGTAAAGAGTGTTCTCGATGCCACGGAGCACGAGCGTGCAGTAAGGGTCGGTCATGTCGAAAACCATGACGCCGACGGTTTGGCTGCGCCGGCCACGCAGCGAGCGCGCAAACAGGTTGGGACGGTAGCCGAGATGCGAGGCGGCGCGCTGGATGCGCTCTTTCGTGATGTCGGGAATGTAGCGGGCCAGCGGCGCGTTGTTCAGGACGATAGAAACGGTGGCCGATGAGAATCCGCTGCGCTCGGCGACGTCGCGGATGGTGACTGTTGCCGGCTGCGAGCGTTTGCGGGAGAGCTCGGAGGTCGACGCGCGGCGGGATTTCGCCGGCGTCGCATTTCGCGCAGGCTTCGAATCGGCAGATTCCATGGACTCCTTGAACGTCAGCCTGTTGCTGGGCGGACACTACAGGACGACGAATCGAGTGTCAAGCATTTGGGCGGAAGAACCCAGATCAACGCGCTGCTTGTACGCACTCCATGATTTCAGCTTCGCTCAGCGTGTGGTCGCTCGTTTTGGCGCACTTGTAGATGCGCTCGACTACCTCGTCGTTCACCGGAAGGCCGCGGTGCTCGAGCCAGAAGAGAACATTTGATTTTCCGCTCATCGGGCCGATGTCGATGATCTGGTCCAAGCCGAAGTAGTGCGAGGGCACTCCGGAATACACGGTGTTCGCGAGTTCAATATCTTCCTTCTTGTAAGCCTTGATGACAGCCGCGGCGTGGACGCCGGTGGTGGTGCGGAACGCGTCCTCACCCACCACCGGATAGTTCGCAGGAATCGGAACGCCGGTCGCGACGGAGACGGCCTCACAGTAGCGCTTGAGTTTGGTCAGATCCTGCCGATCCCACGGCGCGATGCCCATGAGTTTCAGGTTGACCAGCATCTGGTCCATCTGAGTGTTGCCGACGCGCTCTCCGATGCCGAGCGCTGTGGCATGAATGCAATCCGCACCGGCCACTAAAGCAGCCATCGAGTTCGCGATGGCCAATCCGCGGTCGCAATGTCCGTGCCAGTCAATACGAATTTTTTTACCGGAAGGCTTGACCACTTCATCGAGCACAAACTTGACCAGCGCAACCGTACCCATGGGCGTAGCATGTCCGGCGGTATCGCACAGCACCAGAGCATGCGCGCCGCAGTCGATGGCCACCGAGTTGAGCTGCTTGACGGTTGCCGGATCGCAGCGGGTGGTGTCCTCGGTGACGTACATGACTTCAAGGCCGAGCGAGATCGCGTATTTGACGGCCTTTTCGGTGGTTCGAAGAAGAAAGTCGCCGTTCCAGCCCTCGGTGTAACGGCGAATTGGACTCGCTCCCAGAAACGCGGCAACTTCGATGGGGAGGCCGGTTTTCTGCACAATCTCGGCGATGGGGCGAATGTCGTTCTCGACGGTACGGGCGGCGCAATAGGCCGTGATCTTCATTTTGTGGGCGACGATTTCGCGCGCCAGCGCCGTTACATGTTCGACCGCGCGCGGACCCGCTCCGGGAAGCCCCAGATCGAGCGTGTTAATGCCGAGCCCCTCCATCAGGTGGAGAATTTCGATCTTCTGCTCGATGGAAGGATCGCGAACGGAAGGCGACTGCAGGCCGTCGCGCAGCGTTTCATCGGTCAGGCGCACCGGTCCCGGCGGATGCAGCGATTTCGGATAGAGAAGGTTCCAGTCGTAGATCAGTTCAGAAGTATTCATGTGTAGCGCGGGCACTCCTGCCCGCGTGTGCGTCGACCGGCACCCCATCCGGTCCCCGCTTCACTTTCGCCCCTGAGGCGACTGCGTCTTTACGCCTTCTTTTCTTCCTTCGGAGGAACGGTCAGCCCGAACACCGAGAGCTGGCCTTTCCCCGCGACGTTCATCCCACGCGGATCTTCGGGACTGGGCAGGTAAAGTGTCTGGCAAAATTCGCAGCGATACACTTCGGCGTCCGCTCCCCAGGCTTTCTGCACGCAGCCGCACTCCTGTTCGAGCACGTCGGCGACGTAAAACCAGCGTTTCAGGTGTCCGCCGCAGAACTTGCCCTTCTCGTTTTTTTCGTTGCAGGCACGCTGGCCCGGTTTCTTGATCTTGACTTTGTGATTAGGAAGCTGCGGAATTGTGCTCGTGACCGCGGTTGCCGTTTCGCCGGATGCCATTGAGTCTCCTGCGCGCCTTCAGAGGCCGCTTTCCGCTATTTTACTCAGGCCTTAGCTTTTCGACCAAGGACAGTGGGTGACCCTCCCCCTCTCCCCCGGTCTTTTGGAATCAGAGACTTAGAGGTGAATCGCTCCAGGTCTTTGAGTTTAAATGGGTTAGGGGTAAAGTCTTTATTCGTTAATAACTTACGAGCGCTCCTGCTCGTCCGGTCGCTCCGTCCGAGTCCTCCGGCTGCGGACCTGGACTCATTAGTGACCGGAGGGCCGCGCGTGCGAAATTAACTTCCTAAATTAACTTCCGGCGATACTTTTATTATAAGAGGGGGTGTCAAGGACTTGGATCAGAATGTGAGATAGCTGCTGGTGCTCGCGGCTACGGCCGACCCTAACGCCGCGCTTCTTGCGACGTTAGGATTGGACGAGTTTGTAGATATACACTTGTACATATAATATTGTACATTTTTATGAAGCTGTACGCGTCCGTGGAACCCACCCCTTCGACTCCGCTCAGGGCAGGCTCTAACGTCGAAAAGCACGACGTTAGGATGGGGCACCCTCGGTCGTGGTAGTGTCAGCGATAGGGTGGGTCACCCGCCATCCTCAACTCATGGAGATCAAAATCCCCGCCCTGTCGCAAAAGACGCGACAAGAGCGGGGCACCCTCGAGGACTAAAATGAGGAAGGGCTGGGCCAGCCCCCTTCATTTTGTCCCCGTGGTTGCTCGCTCATTCCCGTTTGCGATTACTCGGCTGGTTAGCACTAACGGGTCTGACCCAATCTCCCCCCTGAGGGCGATCATCCTGCCAGCAACTCTGACTGCTGCTTCTTCTTCGTCTTCTTCGGTTTCTTCGGTTTTGCCTCTTCAATCTCCTCCCCGATCTTAACGAAGTAGGCGTCAACGAGCTTCATGAGCGGACAACGCATCCGATACATCTCTTCGATCCTTGCTTGCTCAGCTTGAAAGTCTTGAAGATTGTTTCGGCAGAAACGAAGGATGCCCTCAATGAATGCAGCATCTAATTTTTCGGGCACGTTGAAGCCAAAGTGCTTTTTGTATCCGGCCTTGAAATAGTCGTCCAGGGCGCGGAAGCAGCCCATAGTGCCAAGAACGACCTTTGTCACAAGCGTGTTGGTCACACGCTTGTGCTTTGCGTCTGCAAATGGACGGTACGCCGTTCGCACATCTCCGCAAGCCTTCAGAATCAGGGGCACGAGGTCCTCGTCTTTCTCGCCCGCTCCAAATTCAAATTCTTCAGGCCACAACTTTGAAAAGTTTGACTCCAGTAGACAATCCACCACCCCCAAATGGACGGTGTACGGATACTGGAGGAGGAACGCCGAACCTCGGTACATTCCAAAGCTTGCCAAGTAGAAGCCCAATTGGAGCGCAGCGTGATCTCGATCCGCCCTGATTGCTTCGGGGTTGGCGTAATGAAAATATTTGTAGCAGTATTCCCACGAGCGATCACGATCATGCTCTCCCCTGTCTTCGTAGTACGCCCGCAGTTTTTCAGGGACGTTGAGGGGCAGCGATAATCGGGCGGTCAGAAGTGTCGGGGCATCAGCCGCAGCCGGCATCTCCGGGACAAGTTCACGATCTGAGAGTGCTCCGGCGGCGTTTGTTGTGGTTGTGGCTTGCTCTCGGCGAGCGTCGGCCAAGTCATTCTTGCAAGAGTCGAACATTTGGATTTTCTCCTTTAAGGTGAAGCATTCTGCATGGCGTTCCCTCCTATCTGCGGGCGTCCGGCACGCGCGGATCGTAACCTGAGACATTCGATGCTAGAACCTGAGAAAAGGTCGCAGGATACACCGACCCCGCTCATTTCACATTTGGGCGGATGGCACTCAAGCCCGGTTTTTGAGGAAATCCGGGGACAGACGGAACCCTCCCAGTAATTAGTTTGCATCGCACCCCAAAGAGGACCGCAGAGCAGCACACACCTCATTCATTCGTGCGGAACTAAGCTGGGCCACACGTTTCCCCAGGCGCTGTTGCGACACCGTCACTGCATTGTGCAGGTTCACCGCACACGGGGACTTCATGACTGTCCTCCTCATTCAGAACGACTTCCGAATCAGCGTCCAGCGTCCCCACCCTAAATTTCGCAAAGGACGCGAAATTTAGAATGGGGCACCCGTCGCGAAATTTAGAATGGGCCACCCGATCCGCCCATAGTCTTGACAAAATCTCACATTAGACATAGTCTAATCTGTTCATGGACGCCGAGGCGATTAAACGGTCCTTCGACGGCAGCGGATTGCGGTGCACTCCTCAGCGCTACGCCGTGATGGCATTCCTGGTGGAACACAACCGGCATCCCACGGCTGCGGAAATCTTCGAAGCTGTGAATCGCGTCGATCCGCGCTCTTCAAGGGCCACGACTTATAACAATCTGCGGGACTTGGTGAAGGCGGGTTTGGTGCGTGAAGTGGCCATCGAGGGCCGCTCCGCGCGCTTCGATGCGAAGGGCATGCTGCATCACCACTTCATCTGCGACCGCTGCGGCAAGGTGGAGGACATGGAGTGGTACGACGTGCCCAGGCCGGGCCCGGGCTCCCTCGGCAAGCGGATTCTTCGCGAATGCGAACTTATTTTCCGGGGACTCTGCACGAAGTGCGCTCCGCGGCGCGCTTCCCGTTAAGTCTCGCAGGCGCGTGGATGCCGGATGAATGGCGCGCGTCAGCCAGCGCCCGTGATTTTGTCCGAAGTGGAAAGCCAGGGTGGTCTTACATTTCGTCACAGTCTTTTTGGGTTAGTACATAAAGGAGAATGAACTCATGGAAACGGAACTCGCCAAGCAGGAGCACAACGTGTCAACCGAAAGCAAGTGCCCTTTTACTAGCGCAACCCCCACACACACGAACCGTGACTGGTGGCCGAACCAACTGAACCTGCAGGTTCTGCACCAGCACTCCAACCTTTCCAATCCGATGGGCGAGGAATTCGACTACGCCAAGGAATTCAAGAGTCTCGACCTGAATGCCGTGATCAAGGATCTTCATGCCGTGATGACGGACTCGCAGGATTGGTGGCCGGCCGACTTTGGCCACTACGGGCCGCTGTTCATCCGGATGGCGTGGCACAGCGCAGGCACGTACCGCATCGGCGACGGCCGCGGCGGCGCCGGAGCCGGCCAACAGCGCTTCGCACCGCTGAATAGCTGGCCGGACAACGTGAACCTCGACAAGGCGCGCCGGCTGCTGTGGCCGGTCAAGCAGAAATACGGCCGGAAAATTTCCTGGGCCGACCTTGTGATTCTTGCGGGCAACGTCGCGCTCGAGTCGATGGGCTTCAAGACGTTCGGTTTCGGCGGCGGGCGCGAGGATGTCTGGGAAGCCGAAGAGGACATCTTCTGGGGCTCCGAAGGCAAATGGCTGGCGGACGAGCGCTACAGCGGCGACCGTGATCTTGAGAATCCGCTCGCGGCCGTGCAAATGGGTCTGATCTATGTGAATCCGGAAGGGCCGAACGGCAACCCGGATCCGCTCGCGGCGGCCAAGGATATTCGCGAAACGTTCCGCCGCATGGCAATGAACGATGAAGAAACGGTTGCGCTGATTGCCGGCGGTCATACCTTCGGCAAAACCCACGGCGCCGGCGATGCGAAACTGGTGGGCGCAGAGCCAGAAGCCGCCACCATCGAGGAGCAGGGCCTCGGCTGGAAGAGCAAGTTTGGCACGGGCAAAGGGGATGACGCGATCGGCAGCGGTCTGGAAGTTATTTGGACCCAGACGCCTACGAAGTGGAGCAACAACTTCTTCACCAACCTGTTCAGCTACGATTGGGAACTGACGAAGAGCCCGGCCGGCGCGCATCAGTGGACACCGAAAAATGGCGCAGGAATCGGTACGGTGCCGGACGCACACGATCCGTCCAAACATCACGCGCCATCGATGCTGACGACGGACCTCTCGTTGCGGATCGACCCTGAGTACGAAAAGATTTCGCGCCGCTTCTACGAGCATCCCGACCAGTTCGCAGACGCGTTTGCGCGGGCGTGGTTCAAGCTGACACACCGCGACATGGGCCCGATCGTGCGTTATCTCGGCCCGCTAGTTCCGAAGGAGCACCTGCCCTGGCAAGACCCGATCCCCGCGGTGAATCATCCGCTGATTGGGGAGCAGGACATTGCTGCTCTGAAAGCGAAAATCCTCGCGTCTGGGTTGTCCGTTTCGCAGTTGGTCTCGACGGCCTGGGCATCGGCGTCAACGTTCCGCGGCTCAGATAAGCGCGGTGGAGCGAACGGCGCGCGCATTCGTCTCGCGCCGCAAAAGGACTGGGAAGTGAACCAGCCGGCCGAACTGGCGAAGGTCCTGCGCAAGCTGGAGGGGATCCAGAAGGAGTTCAACAGCTCGAAGTCCAGCAAGAAGAAGGTTTCGCTTGCCGACCTGATCGTTCTAGGCGGCTGCGCAGCCGTCGAGGAAGCGGCGAAGAAAGCCGGCCACAAGGTGAAAGTCCGCTTCACACCGGGCCGCATGGACGCGTCGCAAGAGCAAACCGACGTCGAATCCTTCGAGCCGCTCGAACCGAAAGCGGATGGGTTCCGCAACTATGTCCGCGGCAAGCAGCGCCTGTCGGCTGAGGAGATGTTGGTGGACAAAGCGCAATTGCTGAGGCTGACGGCGCCTGAGATGACGGTTCTCGTCGGTGGCCTGCGCGTCCTGGGCGCAAATACCGGGAAGTCCTCTCACGGGGTCTTCACCAAGCGGCCAGAGACGCTAACCAACGACTTCTTCGTCAACCTGCTCGACATGAGCACGCAATGGCAGCCGTCTACGAAGTCCAATGGCTCTGGAACCGTCTACGAGGGGCGCGACCGGAAGACCAACGAGGTCAAGTGGACCGGCACCCGTGTCGACCTGATCTTCGGTTCGCACTCGCAACTGCGTGCCCTCGCGGAAGTCTATGCGTGCACGGACTCCAAGGAGAAGTTTGTGAAAGATTTCGTGGCGGCGTGGACCAAGGTGATGGACCACGATCGCTTCGACGTCGCCTGACCTCGGCGGCAAGACAGACCACAAACTGCCGGCCCCGGAGTCGCTGTCCGGGGCTGGTTTTTTTTGTGGGCACCAACTTGCGATCTATCGCGGGCCACCTTGCATCGACATTCATCACCGGTTGAGTGCACAATGGCTGGCGACAACTTGCGCTGCAAATCTCGATAAACTGAACTTAGGAAAAGCGAATGAGCGACAGGGACAAAGATTGTGAATTGGGTATGGGGCGCGAGATTACCCGTCGCGATTTTCTCAATGGAATCAGCATCGCCGTCGGGACATCCCTGGCGGCGGGAAATTCCACCTGGCTGCAAGCCTTCGGAGTGCCGCAATCCCTATTCGCTCCCCCTTTCGCTCCGGAGAAAGATCCTGGGTATTACCCGCCTGCTAAAACCGGTCATCGCGGCAGTCACGATGGTTCCTGGGAAGTTGCGCACGAACTGCGCGACGGCAATGACAAGAATTGGGCCGAACCCGTCGACGACGGAGAGTCGTATGATCTGGTCGTTGTCGGTGGAGGTATAAGCGGTCTAGCGGCGGCCTATTTCTACCGCAAGTTTGCTGGACAGCAGTCCAGGATTCTCATCCTCGACAACCACGATGATTTCGGGGGACACGCCATGCGCAATGAATTTCAGGCGGGAAAGCGATTGCTGCTCGGATACGGTGGCACCCAGTCCATCGAAGCGCCCGGCAATTACAGCAAGGTGTCGATTGGGCTTTTGAAGGAACTGGGAATCGACGTGCGGCGGTTCCACAAGTACTACGACCAGAAATTGTTCAGCTCAATGCAGCTGACCGAAGCTGTCTTCTTCGATAAGGAAACATTTGGTACCGACCGCCTGGTGGCCCAGAAAGGCCTGCACTATTTCGGCCTCGACTTCACATTGGATAACGTTTCGCAGATTCCCATCGCGGAAGCGGCCCGCAAAGATCTTTTCCGCCTGCAGCACGCGAGTGTCGATTACATGCCTGACCTTACTCCCGAGCAGAAGAAGGCTCCAGCTGACCAAGACCAGCTACAAGGATTTCCTGCTGCAATACGTCAAGGTTCACCCCGACGTAGTGAAAGTGTTTCAGACCTCGACCCACGATATATATTGTGTCGGAATTGATGCGGTTTCGGCGCGTGATTGCGCCCGGGAGGGATTTCCTGGCTTCAAGGGAATGCGTCTCCCTAAGAGTCATGAAGAAAACGCAGAACTGGACGAGCCCTACATTTTTCATTTTCCGGACGGCAATGCCTCCATCGCGAGAATGCTGGTGCGATCCCTGGTACCCGGCGCTCTGCCCGGTCACACCATGGAGGACATCGTCACGGCCCGCGCGAATTACGCTCGCCTGGACGATGCATCGTCCCCGATTCGTATCCGCCTGAACAGCACTGCGGTGAAGGTCAAGCACATCGGAGATCCCAATCCAGATCCGAAGACGGCAAAAGAAGTCGAAATCACGTACGTTCGCGGTGGACAGGCTCGCCGCGTGCGTGGCGCGCAACTGCATACTAGCCTGCTACAACATGGTGATTCCCTATTTGTGTCCGGAGATGTCAGCCAAACAAAAAGAAGCGCTGGCGTACGGTGTGAAGATGCCTCTGGTCTACACCAACGTGCAAATCAGCAACTGGAAGGCGTTTCAGAAACTCGGCATCAGCGCGATCTACGCTCCGGGAGCATACTTCAGCCACGTTACCCTGGATTTCCCGGTCTCCATGGGCGACTACCACTTTCCCAGTTCGCCGGATGAATCCTGCCTGCTTCACCTTCTGCGCACTCCGTGCGAGCCGGGCCTCGATTGCAAAGACCAGTACCGCGCAGGACGATTCGAACTCCTCAGCACGAAATTCGAAACCTTCGAGCGGAATGTGCGAGATCAACTTGGCCGCATACTCTCAGCCGGCGGCTTTGACCCAGCTCGCGACATACGAGGCTATTACGGTCAACCGCTGGCCTCACGGATATACCTACGAATACAACGAATTGTTCGAGCCTGATCGGCCAGTCGGCGTCTGAACGTCCATGCGTGATCGGCCGGCAGCCCTTCGGGAGAATCAAGATCGCGAACTCGGACGCCGACGGTCATGCCTACACCAATACCGCCATCGATCAAGGCTATCGCGCCGTCCGAGAGATCACAGGAACGGCTAGCTAGCCCTTAGTCAGAATTCCTGGCGTGGGGACGCTTGATCCGCGCCGACCCTCCCGACGGCGATTTCGGCCACGAAGTAATTTTCGCCTTTCATCGGAACACCCGCCATCCGCCGCAGCATGGCGATCTGGCCCACGTGGGTGAGCGCATCGGCGATTGGGCCCTGAAACAGTTTTTCGGCGGAGACTTGGAGTGGCTTTTCCGACGCCAGATAGTCGTCAAATTTCTTCAAGGCGGTGAAGAAGCGCTCGCATTCCTTTTCCCACGGCAAGGGCAAGGAATCCTTCCACTCACGGCGGCCTTCGGACATGGCTAAACCCCAGTCCATGAGGTCGCCGATGTGCGCGAGAATTTTCGCCGGCGTGCGCGAAGTTTCGGCCGAGCCATAGCCGGAAAAGTTCGGGCCAGCGTTGCGAATGGCTTTCGCTCCGCGGTAGGCGAGGGTGGCGAGGGTGTGGCGTAAGAAGGTGCGGGAGTCGGTCATGTGTGCGCTACTTTCTAGATGATTTGTCATCCTGAGCAAAGCGAAGGATCCGCTTTCTTGTCAGTACGCGAAACAGCAGGTCCTTCGCTTCGCTCAGGACGACAAACTTCCTGGGGTGTCTTCAAACGCTACAATTTCCCCCGCCACAGCGCCCCCACCGCGCCGACGCCGGCTTTCAGTTTCTCTCGCAGCGAGCGCCCGTACAGCAGGTCGAGGAAGCTTCCCATCTCTCCTGCGAATCCTCCACCGTAGCCGAACCACCAGATCTTTTTCATACGTGGAACCCGGTCGTTGTCGAGATACTTCACGCGCACCATTTCTTCCAGGCCCCAGCGCCCATGCGTGCGCCCAATGCCACTCGCCTTCACGCCGCCGTGCGGAGCTTCACTGATGCTGAAACACGACACGGTGTCGTTCACCATCACCGTGCCGGTGTCGATCTGGCGCGCCAGGCGCTCGCCCCGGGCACGATCGCGGGTCCAAACGCTGGCGGCCAGTCCGTATTCGGAATCGTTGGCCAGGCGCACCGCCTCGGCATCGTCGCGGAAAGGGGCAATCGGCAAGACCGGACCGAAGGTCTCTTCTTGCATCACGCGCATGCTGTGATCGACATCGGCCAGCACCGTAGGCGCAAAAAATGTTGGGCCGAGCTCGCGCAACCGCGTGCCTCCGGCCAGCACGCGAGCGCCGCGCTGCCTTGCGTCTTCTACCTGCGATTCCACCACACGCACTTGCCGCTCGTGGATCAGGGGGCCGACTTCGGTTGCCTCATCCATGCCATTGCCTATGCGCAGCTTCCGCGTCTTCTCGCTGCAGGCATCCAAGAAGGCTGGATACAAACTCTGATGCACGTAGCAACGCTCGACCGACAGGCAGGTCTGCCCCGCGTTGACGAATGCGCCCCAGACAGCGCCGCTCGATACGACGTCGAGGTCGGCGTCTTCGAGCACCAGCATGGGATCCTTGCCGCCCAGTTCCAGCACCACGGGGAGCAGGCGTTCCGCGGCGATCTGCGCAATTCGCCGGCCGGTGCCGACGCTTCCAGTGAAGACCAGTTTGTCGATTTCGCTTCCGACCAGCGCCGCCCCGGTCGCGCCTTCGCCGGGGAGCACCTGGAAAATGTCGTCGGGAACGCCCGCCTCGCGCAGCAGCTTCAGCAGTTCGAGCGCAATCAGCGGAGTCAATTCGGAGGGCTTAAGCACCACGGCATTTCCCGCAACCAGAGCCGCCAGGGTCTCCGTCGCCGGAATCGAGAAAGGATAATTCCAGGGCGAGATGATTCCGATGACGCCATAGGGCTCGTGCAGAATGCGCCCGGACTTGGTTTTCATCACGGGATTTCCGTGCGGCAGCTTTTCTTCGCGCAGAATCGCGAATGCGTTGTCGATCAGGAATCGGGCCGCGTCGAGCACAACCAGGACTTCGGTAAGCAGCGCTTCGACCGCGGGCTTCCCTGCTTCCTGCGTGATGCGCCGCGCGATGTCGGTCTTACGCGCGAGAAGAATCTGCTGGAAGCGGCGCACCACCCGCACACGATTGCGGATGCCCCAGGCGTTCCAGTCCGGCTGTGCGGCGCGCGCGCGGGCCACGGCAGCGCGCACTTCGGTCGGACCGGCGCTGTCGAGTTCGCCCAGAACTTCACCCGTCGCCGGGTTCACGGACGCAATGCGGGAGACAGCGAATTCGACGTCGGTGGCCATCTGCGAAGAAGTGTACCGGGGCCGGAACCAACGCGCCAGAGGCTGATATGCGAATTGTTCGGGTGGCGCGGACACTCCTGTCCGCGTGCTCGCAGCTATCCCGCCGTGTCGCGGACAAGAGTGTCCGCGCTACACTAGTATTCCACCTCGACCAGATACAGCCCACCGGCGGGCGCGGTCGGCCCAGCCGCCGTGCGCTCCCGCGCCTCAAGGATGCGACGCAAGTCGTCCAGGCTCACCGTTCCCTTTCCCATTAGCACGAACGTGCCGACCAGGTTCCGCACCATGTGATGAAGAAATCCGCTGCCGCGAACAGTGTAGATCAGCTCTTCGCCCTCGCGCGTCCAGTGGGACGAGAAGATCGTCCGGATATTAGTCGTCTGAATACTGTTCGTCTGAACGTTTTCGCCGACTGCCATTCGTTCCACCCGCTCCGGGTCGACCGCCGCGAACGACGTGAAGTCGTGCTCGCCTACGACTGCACCGGCAGCCGCCACCATCGCCGATTCCTCCAGCGGATACGGATAATGCCACACGTAGCGCGCCAGAAACGGCGGACAGATCGCTCCGCGGTACATGCGATAGCGATAAGTTTTGGCGCGCGCCGACTTGCGCGCGTGGAACGCGGGCGCAGCCTCCGTCACCTCCAGCACCCGGATCGAGGCGGGCAGAAGGTCGTTCAGCGCCCGCACCCAGTTCTCAGCTGGAATCGCGGACGCGGTCGCAAAGCTCGCCACCTGGGCCAGCGCGTGCACGCCCGCGTCGGTGCGACCCGAACCCTGAGGCAGTACATTTTCTCCGCTCACCCGTCCAATGGCTGAGGCCAGCGCGCCTTGCACGGTTGTCCGGCCGGGCTGCACCTGCCAGCCGGCAAAATCGGCGCCGTCATAGGAAAGGATCAGTCTGAGATTACGCACGTTGGTTTCGGGTCCTACGCTGCCGGAGCATCATCGTTAGTATCTGCAATCTTTGGCGCTGCCCTCACCGAAGGTGCGGCGTCGCGTCAGCTATACTATTTCACTTACGATCAATTTATTCACGATCAATGGAAATGGAAATAGAAATGGAAAAGCTTGCTTTTCCCCGGCATTGCCGGGAGAGGACCGCAAGGAGAGGATTGCAAGGAACTCTTGCCTGTCGTTCTACGTATTAGCAGAGTGTCAGCAAACGTGCGAACCACTACGTCCGTTCCTCTTAAGCCTGATCGCTTGAGGGCGGTCACTTGAGTGTCACCAATGGAGATGATGCGAATGCAACGTTTTACAGTGTCTACTTCGTTTCAGCGGCCCGCTTTTTTCCTTGCTGCCATTTTCCTCGCTGTAATCATGGCGCCTGCCGGGTGGGCGCAGGACGCCTCGCCTGTGCCCGGTGCTCCCTCGGCGCAGATTCCGGCGCAGAGGGCTGTGTCGTCATCGTCGCAGCCTTTTGATGTGCAGGAATACTCGAAACCGCGGTCGCACTTCCCCAACCCGCTTGGTCCTTACACGGCGCGCCATGTTGCGCCGCCGAACCTGGCCAACACGTCGCGCATCGACCAACTCATGCACGATGGCAAACTTTACATCTCGATGAACGACGCGGTCGCCCTGGCGCTCGAAAATAACCTCGATATCGCGATCGCCCGGTACAACCTGAACATTGCCGACACCGACGTCTGGCGCGCTAAAGCGGGCTCCAGCATTCTAGGCGTAAACAGCGGTGTCGTGCAGAATACTCCCGGTGGCGGCGTAGGCGGACTCGGCGCACAAGTTGGCTCAGGCCAGGGCGGAACCTCGGTCGCATCCGGTGGCGCCGGCACCGGAGCAAGCGGCTTGGTCCAATCAACCTTCGGCAGTGGCCCGGTCATCACCAGCTTCGATCCCATTCTCACAGGCACGTTGCAAATCGACCACCTGAAGAACGATTGCAACACTCCATTCTGCGGCGAGTTCCAGAACACGACAACCGGCAATTTCGCCTACACTCAAGGATTCCAGTGGGGCACGAATATGTCGATCGGCTTTAACAACAGCCGTGTCACCTCCGATAACGCTTTCAACTCGGTGACTCCAGCCCTCACTTCCAGTTTTCAGTTTAAGTTGACGCAGCACCTCTTGCAGGGCTTTGGATTCGCCCCGAACACCCGCTTCATTCAGATTGCCAAGAACAATCGGGAAATCTCAGATGTGGCCTTTCGCCTGCAAATCACTACCACCGTCGACCAGATCGAAAACATGTACTGGGACCTGGTATACGCCTACGAGAATGTCCGGGTTCAGAGGGAGCAGTTGGCCTTCGCTCAGAAGACCCTCTCTGACAACAAGAAGCAGGTGGAAATCGGCACCTTGGCGCCGATCGAAGTGGTGCGAGCCCAGAGCACAGTAGCGAGCAATCAGCAAACGCTCACTCTGGCGCTGACCAATCTTCAGTTGGAGCAACTCCTCATGAAGAATGCCCTCAGCCGCACGCTCGTTGACCCCGTATTGGCCGACGCCGAAGTGATTCCTACCTCAACCATGGAATTGCCGGCGCAGGAACCGGTTGTCCCTACTCAGGACCTAGTAAACGATGCGCTCAGTCATCGCCCAGAACTCGCGGAACAGCGGATCAACCTGACTAACACTGACATCAGCAACAAAGCTGTCCGCAGCGCTCTTCTGCCTTCTGTGGATCTGTTTGCCTACTATAGCGGCACAGGTCTGGGTGGCAATTCGAATTCCAATTACATTTGCGTTACTGATCCGTCATTCTGCTACCCCCCCGGTACTCCTATTCCGCCGACACCTCCCTCCATCAGTTACAGTGGAACGTTGAATCAGTTGGTGAATTCCACCGCGCCCGATAAAGGCGTGGGCGTAAGCCTCACCATCCCGCTCCGCAACCGTGCCGCTCAGGCCACGCAGGTGCGCTCGGAATTCGAATACCGGCAAGCCCAGCTGCGCTTGCAGCAGATTGAGAATCAGGTGCGCATCGAAGTGCGCAACGCGCAGTTTGGCGTGCAGCAGAATCGCGCCAGCGTCGATTCCGCCCAGGCCGCCGTCGACTTGGCGCGCCAGTCTCTCGACGCCGAACAAAAGAAGTACGCACTCGGCGCGTCCACCTCGACTCTGGTGCTGCAGAACCAGGCGGCCATGACCCAGGCTGAGGTCACACTCGTCTCCGCCAAGGCTGCGTACGAAAAATCGGAAGTCGAACTGGACCGGGCCATCGGTCTCCTGCTCGATCACGCCGGAATCCTGATCGCCGACGCCGAGCGCGGCCAGGTCACGCACACGCCGAATATTCCGCACGTGGCGGCGCGGCCAATGGAGCAGCCAACGCCCGCGAACCCGTCGGCGCAGCCACAACAGTAGCGAGCTACATTTAACCAACGGTGGAGCACCGGGCGTTCCCGCCCGGCATTTCCCTTTTGCGACGCGCCCCTGGTCGCGTATCCTCTCTCCGTGACGCTCTATGTCATCGGCAAGGCTCGTGTAGGGACGGGCGCTCTCGCCCGTCCAAGCCGAGCGCAACTCGGCGGACTCTTGGCTGGCAGCGGCAGGAGCACCGCGTGATCCTTTCCATCGTCATCATCACTCACAACGAAGAGGCCAACATCGGACGCACCCTCGCCAGCGTGCAGTCGCTGGTTGCCGACGGTAAGGGCGAGATCATCGTCGTCGACTCCGGCTCAACCGACCGCACCGTCGAGATCGCGAAATCCTACGGTGCGAAAGTCTTCATTGAAAAATGGAAGGGCTACGCCGCGCAGAAGAATTCGGCCATCGATAAGGCATCGGGCGACTGGATTCTGAGCTTGGATGCCGATGAGGAAGTTGAGCAAGGCCTTTCAAACGAGTTTGCTGTGCTCTGGCAATCTGCCGGACTCGACCAAGCGTCTCGCCTCGACCACCTCGAGCGCATCCGCTACGTATTTACGCGGCAAACCTGGCGGGAGTCGCGCCAAGTCGCAAAACAAAAAGGCATGTCCGACAGTTCCTACTTTGTAGCGATTTCGGGTTTTCGGATTCCCCGCAAGAATTTCTTCCTCGGCCGCTGGATCAAACATGGCGGCTTCTGGCCTGATCCCAAGCTGCGTCTGTTTCGCAAGGGCGCCGCGCGCTTCGAAAAGCGTCTGGTTCACGAGGACGCCATGCTGAGTGAGGGAGTTTCAGGGCAACTTCAACACGCCCTCCTTCACCACTCCTACCCCACGCTCGCCGACTACATTGATCACATGAATCGCTACTCGTCCCTCGGCGCTGAGATGGTGATCGCCAAAGGCCACGGCGGCTTCAGCGTGTTCAACATCGTCCTGCGCCCGCTCGCAACGTTCATCTACAACTATTTCTTTCGCCTCGGATTTCTCGACGGCCGCGAAGGTCTGCTTCTGCACCTCTACCACGCCGTCTACGTCTCCTGGAAATATGCGAAGGCCTGGGAGATCGCCCACAAGAAAGAATCAAGGTAGAGACGCGGCTCGCCGCGTCTCCGGCGGCATCCGCAATCACCGCAGCGTAATGCGCATGATGTCATACTCCACTTCCACCGATCGCTGCGGGAACTTCGATTCCACATAAGCCTTTACATCGCCGACCGAAGGAATCCCGTCCCGGCCCGTCAGTCCGCGCGCGTCATCGAGCAGAATCATGTGCGGATACGGATGGCTCAGAATCATCTCTAGTTCCGCCGATAACCGCTGCTGATCGCCCTGCTTGCCAAACCAGCCGTAGTAACCGGCGTCCAGCCAGAACAGTGCCGGGCCTGTCAGCAGGGCGAGTACCTCGGGCATGACCACGCGGCTGTCTCCGCGGAAAATTCGAACATGTTCGTCGTTCGCAAACTTGCGAGCGGCCCGATCCGCAAGCTCCGGGACGTATTCGATAGAATAGACACGGTTGAAATGGTTCTTCATCGCAGCGACCATCTCGCCGTAATAGGTTCCGGTCTCGACCAGCGTCTCCAGCCCAAATCTCTCTCCGAATTCACGCACAACCTTCTGTTTCAACAGGTGCGGAGATCGAGCCGGCCGCCCGCGGAGTATCCAATACCAGTAGTCGGGATAGTGGCCAAGCGCCTTGTAAGCGCCGTACACCGGAGTGCGCTGCAACAACCGCCGAAAAGCTTTCAGATTCTCCTCCGCCGAAAGAAGACCAGCATAGGTGCCGAAGAAAACAAGCGTCAAGCGCCCTTCGATTTCCCCTGTGTCCTCTGTGCTCCCCTGTGGTTAAGAATTTGATTTTGACATCCACCAACCGCTCGGTCGGTTGCGCCGTTTTGCAGCAGGGCGGTCGCTCCTCTATCATCAGAGGCAACGTGGGGAACCGAATGCCACAGAACAAGCTGAACGCCAACCCGCGCAAGCCCGTGGTTGAAAGCCCGATTTCCGACGTCTTTGACGGCCGTCATCCCGCTGCGTCGGAAAAGGATTGGGCCGAGAAGACTTTGGCGCCCACACTCGACAAAGCCCCCGAGAAACCGATTGGCGCCCCGACCGGCACCAACATCGACGAACGCGGCCACGCGCGTTTCAGCACGATCTCGAACGCCCCGATCCGCCGCCTCTACACGCAGGCCGATCTCCCCATCGACTGGAACTACGACCAATACGTAGGCTACCCTGGCCAACCGCCCTACACACGCGGCATTCACGCGACCGGTTACCGCGGCAAGCTGTGGACGATGCGCATGTTCTCCGGCTTCGCCTCGCCCGAAGAAACCAACCAGCGCTACAAATATCTGCTCGAACATGGCGGCGGCGGGCTCTCTGTTGCCTTCGATCTGCCCACGCTCATGGGCTACGACTCCGATCACCCGGCGAGCGAAGGCGAAGTCGGCAAGTGCGGCGTGGCCATCGATTCGCTTGAAGATATGGAGATCCTGTTCGACGGCATTAGCCTCGAAAACGTCACCACATCGATGACCATCAATTCACCGGCCAGCGTGCTCTGGGCCATGTACCTGGTGGTGGCGGAAAAGCAAGGCGCCGACTGGAAGAAAATCTCCGGCACCATCCAGAACGACATCCTCAAGGAATACATCGCACAGAAGGAATACATCTATCCGCCCGCGCCCTCGATGCGGCTGGTGATTGATACGTTCGAATTCGGATCGAAGTTCACGCCGCGCTTCAACACCATCTCCATCAGCGGCTACCACATTCGCGAAGCCGGGTCGACCGCGCTGCAGGAACTGGCCTTCACCATCTACGACGGCGTCGAATACGTCGAGTGGGCGCGACGCCGAGGACTCGACGTCGACGACTTCGGACCGCGCCTCAGCTTCTTCTTCAACGCGCACAACGACTTCTTTGAAGAGATCGCCAAATACCGTGCCGCCCGCAAGATCTGGTATCGCTTGATGAAGGACCGCTTCGGCGCCAAGAACAACCGCACTCGACTGATGCGCTTCCACACCCAAACCGCCGGCGTCTCGCTGCCCGCGCAGCAACCGATGAACAACATCGCGCGCGTCGCCCTGCAGGCGCTGGCGGCTGTGCTCGGCGGCACGCAGTCGTTGCACACCGACGCCTACGACGAAGCCCTCGCCTTGCCCACCGAGGAAGCCGCTCGCATCGCATTGCGCACTCAGCAGATCATCGCCTTCGAGTCGGGCGTAGCCCAAACGGTCGATCCGCTTGGCGGAAGCTATTTTGTCGAGAAGCAGACGCTCGACATGGAAAACGGCGCTTTCGATTACTTCCAGAAACTCGATCAGATGGGCGGCATGGTCAAAGCCATCGAGCGTGGATATCCGCAGAAAGAAATCGCCGAGGCCAGTTACCAGTACCAGCGCGCCGTGGAAGCCAGCGAGAAGATCACGGTCGGCGCGAATGATTTCGTCATCGAGGAAGGGTCGCCGAACATTCTCTACATCGGCGAATCCGTAGCCCGCGCACAAGAGAAGAAACTCAAAGCCCTGCGCGCCCGCCGCTCGAGCGAAGACGTTGAGCGCCGCCTCGATGCGCTGAAACGCGCCGCAGCCAAGACTCCCACCGCAGGCAGCAACGGCAACATTTCCGACGTCAACACCATGCCCTACATCGTCGACGCCGTCCGCGCCTACGCCACCGTAGGCGAAATCTGCGAAGCTCTAAAGCAGGTCTACGGAATTTACACTGAAGTGAGCGTCACGTAGTTAAGGTTTTGCGATTCCACTTCCAACGCGAATACGAGATCCACGTTATCCTGGGCCATCCCGCTGCTCCTCCGATTTGGAGATCCGATCGATGGGCGGAGGTCTTCCCGCTCTTATGTTCTTTGGCCAAAATGGCACGCGGAACGCCGGTCACCCGCAGCGACCAGTTCGAGGCCTCCGTGAACAAGCCGATAGGATTCGGACGAATCGCTTGGAGCAAAGCGGGCCATGGCAAATGGACTCATTCCGAGGAGACAAAGCATCGATTCTTGCGAACTGAGGTTTGGGCGCCGTCGCGAGGGCTTTGCGCCAAAGACGAACAGCCACCTGATTTGTTTTTCGCAGTATTCAATGAAGGATTTTTTGCGAACGACAGTCTGACGTTCAGAGACGTAATTTTGCTTGCCGTTCCGGTCGATAATCCGTCGCGGGTTCAGGCGTGCATCACCTCGGCGGCACGCATCGCCGAGCTTGTTCAAGCCAGGTTCCATGGCCACAAAGTCAGGCCGTGGGCTCTCCCGTTTGGCGAAAGTATGTTCACGGATGGGCTTGGTGACATGCCGACCACTGGGCTGTTTCGCGTCGGTCCGGTTGCTACTCAAACACCAGGAAACGACATTCTGGTAGAACACTGGGAGCCTTGTTAGCGGCAACCAATTACTCGCCTGCTACTTCATGCGATTGCGATACAGGCTTCCATCCACTTGCCGAACCATGGCCTCGATGTCGAGCGGCACCTGTAAGAAGGCTGCTACTTCCTCGGCGACTGCCTTAGGCTCGCGCAGCACGCGATGATAATGCACGCGCGCTACTTGCATGTTCGCCTTGCCAGAGAGCCACTTATTGACTTCGATCAGATGGCGCTGAAAGGCTTCTTCGATCGCGGATGTATCCGGGTTCGAGTCCACGCTGCCGCGGCGCCGCAGCATTTCGTCCTGCGACTTCAGCACTTCGGGTAGCGGACGCTGCATGAAGACGATTCGGTACTCGTGGTCCGAGGGCAGCGACAGAATCAGCTGGGAGATGACCTTCACCACCTTGCCTTCCGCCTCGGCAATCAGGCTGGGATCTTTCGGAAGCTGCTTGATGCGCTCCCACTCGAGGTAACCCTTGGGATTGTCAGTGTCGGCTTGGCGCTCGCCATCGGAGAGCACCGGCAGCCCGCCCGCATCCAGCATCTGCATCATCAGCGATGTGCCCGACCGCGGCAGTCCCGAAACAATAGTAATCATCAGTGCCTTTCAAAAGACGAAAACAGCGGAGGAGAAGCCTTGCTCCGCGGCAATTAAAGTCCCGTGCTTGAAATGATAGTGGGAAACGTGGCCAGCGGACAAAGGAATACGGCGGCATCAACGACCAACAAACCGGTGGACCTCCAGCGTGCCAGCCCGCTGTATTGCGCCCCACCGATGGTTCTGATAAGGTGCCTGTCATCTCTCCAAGGAGGATCTCGTGGCTTTCTGTCCAACCTGTGGAACGCAGATCGCGGATGGAACGACCTGTCCGAAGTGCGCTGGCGGCCAAAGCGTGAGCCCGGTGTCACCCCCCGCCGGCGGACTTACCGACAATGTGGCCGGCGCGCTGGCCTACGTGACCATTATTCCGGCGATTGTGTTTCTGGTGCTGGAGCCGTTTAACAAGAGGCGCTTCGTCCGCTTCCATGCCTTTCAATGCCTCTTCTTTGCGGTCGCCTGGACCGTGCTCTGGATCGGCCTGTCATTCCTTGCCCACATTCCATTCCTGGGGTGGGCCACAGTCCTGGTGTGGCCACTGGTCAGTCTGGCTGGGTTTGTGATCTGGTTGATTTTGGTTTTAAAAGCCTACCAGGGCCAGATGTTCAAGTTGCCCGTGATCGGCGATATGGCTGAGCAACAGGCTGGCGCGTAGGCTGAATATAGGCTGAATACAGATGACCCTCTGCGGGACGGACGGGCGGCAAACGCCCGCCTACGAAACCTTTTCTCTCTTTGCCCGTCAATCCAGTAAGCTAGGGAGTGCATGTTCACTGGTCTTCAGCCCACGGGTTCGGGGTTCCGACGCCATCGTGCCGTGGAGGTGTCAGTAACCGCGCACTTGGCCCTCTTGGCCGCGATCGTGTTCCATAATCCCAGGGTGATCGACCTGCGGCCCACATGGCTCGCCTATGGAGATGGCGCTCGCACCTACCAACTGATTTACTTGCCACCGGACGCGAACGATGCAACGCCCCCAGACGCAGCTAAGCTGCTTTTCCCGCCCTCGGCGAGCAAGTCGCGACCCCACACAATTCCGAAGTCCCAGCCGAGGCCTGCGCCAGAGCCTCAGCAGGTGATCGCCGATGCGGAAGCCGGCGACCACAATGCCCACGCTGGATCTCCGCTGGGCACCATGATTGACGGACCGATTACCGGGCATGAAGTTCACGTCGCGTATCCAACCGTGTTTCCCAACCCTCCCGTCGACCGCGCCGCGCTTCCCCGGGACCTGGTTGGCGATGTGGTCATCGAGGTGACGATCGACTCCCAGGGCAACGTTGTCGAAACTAAGATTGTGCAGGCGATCGGCCACGGAATCGACGAGAAGATCGAGGCCACGCTTCGCCGATGGCACTACCAGCCAGCCACGCTCGACGGCACACCGGTAGCCTCCAGGCACGATGTACATTTCCATTTTCCTTCGTGACGATCCGACTTTAATTCGCCATTCGTTCGCCTGTGTGCTAGACTTCTTTTCCGTCCATCTTCCCCGTTATTTGAGGAGTGAGCCGCGATGAAAAAGGCCACCAATCACCTTAAGAAATCCGACCCCGTGCTGGCCGCTCTTATCGAGCGCATTGGGCCTTGCCGCATGCAGTTTGGCGAGCCTACGTTTCACTCCCTCGCTGAATCCATCCTCTATCAGCAGTTGAACGGGAAGGCGGCGGCTACGATCTTTGATCGATTCACTGCTCTGGCCGGCGATCCGCTGACTCCTGAGGGCATTCTCAAACTTACCGATGCCGAAATGCGCGGCGTTGGACTTTCCCGGCAGAAGACTGCTTATTTGCGTGATCTCTCCGAGAAAACCAAGGCTGGACTGCTGGAGTTTGAGCGCATGGCGGAAATGCCGGAAGATGAAGTCATCGCGCATCTAACTCAGGTCAAGGGCGTTGGCGTCTGGACGGCGCACATGTTTCTGATGTTCACTTTGCGCCGCCCAGATATTATGCCGGTTGGCGATTACGGCGTGCAGGCGGCCATCAAGAAGCATTACAAGAAGCGTAAGTGGCCTAAGCCTGCTGTGATGCTGAAGATTGCTAAGCCTTGGGCTCCTTATCGCTCGATTGCTTGCTGGTATCTGTGGAAGAGTCTGGATATTAAGACGGTCGAAAAATGACTTCAGGCGGCTTTTCGCCTGGACCCCTCTGGTAGGGGTCTTTTAGAATGAAAGACTTAGCGCGTAAGATACGCCAGGTCTTTGAGAAATAAGGACTTGGATGTAACGTATTTATAAATCAATAGGTTAGAGCGCATTTCGGGTCTGTTTTTGGGTCAGCTACACGCTAGGTCTTTGATAAATAAATACCTTAGTGGTTATGAGGGGCTGGTAACGAGGGCAAGAGTCCGTCCGTCAAAGGTCCCGCCCTTCGCTTCGCGATAGGACGGGCCACCCGCCCGCCCGATGAACTCGACTTACTAAGTCACGCTAACTCTGGATTTCAAAGAACTTGAACGCGGCTGCGGCCACACTGGGCTGCTTACTAAGTCTTATTATAGTCTTTGATGTCAAGGGAAATAGTGCGGGTGGATGGGCCACATCAGGAAAAAAGGCTGGCGTAGTGACGGAGCGCATCATGCTGTTGTGACAAAAAGTCTATCCTGCCATCGCAGTGGCGGGCCACTTCTCAAAAAGCGTGAGAAGTGGCGCACCCGGCAATAAGCACGCTCCCGGCTATAAATGCGCTTCTCCATCGCCTTAGTTGCGGACAACTTCCCGGATCGCCTCACTGCGCCTGACGAGATCCTGCGAACTTTACGCATGATTGGCGCAGAGCGAAATTGACGTTTAGGGCTTCGACATTTCGGCAAAATACTTGGCTAGCAAATCAAGTACGGCGTCTCGTATCGAAGCGGTCGCTTTGCCGAGGTTGATCTCGATCAGCTTCTTTTTCGCAGGTGTCCCGCCTCAGCTGGAAATGGAGAAAGCGTTCGTCCGTTAAGATAGCGGAGCGAACGTATGAGAAAAGAGCGCAAGCATTACACAGCTGAGGAGAAGGTGGCCATTCTGCGGCGCCATCTTTTAGACAAGGTCCCGGTTTCCGATCTGTGTGAAGAACTGGGCCTGCAGCCGACGGTGTTCTACCGCTGGCAAAAGGAGTTCTTCGAGAACGGAGCGGCCGCCTTCCAAGCGACGGAACGTCCTCGCCGCCAGGCGGAGGAGAAGCAGAAACGGATTGAGTTCTTGGAGAAGAAGGTGCAGACCAAGGACGAGGTCCTGGCCGAGCTGATGGCGGAGCACATCGCGTTAAAAAAAAGCGTTGGGGAACTCTGACCGAGACCTGGGTACCACACGATGTGCGGGATCAGGTGGTGGATTTCGTTCGGCGCTGGTCGGAGAAGACCGAGATCAGCGTCGGCCGATTTATTCATTGGCTGGGGGTGACCGTGAGCAAGTTTTACAACTGGGGGCAGCGCTATGGGCGAGTGAATGAGCACAACGGTTGGGTACCCCGCGATTTCTGGTTGGAGACGTGGGAGAAAGAAGCCATCATCGGCTTCCACGTGAACAATCCGTTGGAAGGCTATCGGCGACTTACGTTCATGATGTTGGATCAGGATGTGGTGGCAGTGAGCCCGGCGAGCGTATGGCGTGTGCTGAAACAAGCGGGATTACTGACGCGCTGGAAAGCGAAGCCGTCGCGCTTTTTGAGAAGTGGCCTCCCGCAGTGCCGACACCGAGCGGGTTGCGTTTACGTGGAGGGAGATCGGATTTTCATCTTGAGAACTTCCCACTCGTTGATTCTCACCGGCCCGGCTTCGTTCAGGAAGTAGCAGCGAAAACTGCTCCAGCGCCAGAGTTCCGGAGACGCCACCAGACCGCGCGTTACCGGATTCCGGTGCATGTAGCGGAGTTTCTCGATGCGTTTGTGTTCGGTCCAGACGTTGGAGGGTGCCCCATCCTTGTCGCGTTCTTTGCGACAGGGTGGGGATTCTGACTTTCGCGCGGCCAGCGATATCAGCGTTTTTGCGCGTCGACATAGGAGCGCAAAACCGCGTTCATGCGCGTGAGATGGCCTTCGCCTTGTCTCTTGAACCACTCGAATACGTCGCTGTCAACGCGCAGATGCACCGAAGTCTTGCCGCTCGGCATAACGACCCGGGCGTGCTTCCAGAAATCTTCGCCGACGGCCGGGGCTTCCGGCGCGTTGACGCGTGTCTTACTTGCGCCGCGGGCGGCTTTTCTTTTGATCGCGCTAAGCGAATATCTCACGGTAGTATTTTTCTGCGTCATAACGGTTTGCTTTCCTCGCGCTGATGATGCGGATAATGTTTTCGCCACGCCAGGTGTAGACGACTTGCAGCACCGTCTCACCCGATAACCCAAATGCGATGTATCTCACCTCGCCGTAGTCCGCTCGATCGTCGATGGCCTCTAGCGTTGGGTTTTCAAAGATCAAAGCGGCATCCAAAAAATCAATGCCGTGGTTTTTGATGTTGGCCGCGTTCTTTCCTTCGTCCCATTCAAAGCTCAGTTCAGCCATGACGCCTGGGACCTATGATACACAGGTGTGTACACATTATCAAGATCCATGGCGCGTGGGGGCGGGGCACCCTCGTGAGTTCAAATGATTGCGATGGCCCGGGCTACCCGCCCCTTGCTAAAATATCTATGATTCTGCGCGTCGTTTGACTCGGTGTGGGGTTTCAATACGGCGAGGAACGTTGGGGGTACCATGAAGCACTCTTTCCGCTTCGCCTACGGAATTCTCGCCTTCGCTTACTGGCTCCTCGCATTCGCGCCGATTGCAGCTTCGGATGCGCCGGCAGCCGCGCAGGAACCTTCCGGCATACCCCAGGTTCAGGGCGCGCTCGTTGGCCCGCGGGTTACGGTCTTCGATACCAAGAATCAATGTGAGCTCATCGACATTCCGGACGCGCCGGCACGCGCTTTCGTGGACTCCCAGGGCGCGGTCCACCTGGTGAGCTCGCATTACGTCATGCGCGCCAGTATCGGGCCCACGCTCGAAACCGTCAAGCACAACTGCGAGGTGGCCTATCGTTCCCATCACGATCCCAACCCCGCCGACTTTGACGACAACACCTGGCTCGATTCGTTCTACAGCATTGACGGCACAAACATCGTAGCTCTCGGGCACATGGAATATCACGGCTGGGAGCATCCGGGTGAGTGCTATGAACAGGGCAACTACTCGGCCGCCTGCTGGTATAACGGCGATACCTTGCATTTGTCCAACGATGGAGGCTACCACTTCGGCTCATTCAAGCCGCCCGCAAACTATATCCTCAGCGTTCCTTATCGCTATCTCGTTAACTCCGGCCCAGAGGGTTACAGCATCGATACCAACATCGTGAAGTCTGGAGATTGGTACTACGCGGTGGTTACAGGCTGGGGTTGGCCAGCGAACTGTTTTTTTGAGTATAGCGATTGCCTCGTGTTTGGAGGCGCTGCGCCCATTCGCACGTCGGATATCACCGATCCCACTTCCTGGCGCGGCTGGAATGGCCAAGACTTCAGCGTTAGCTTCGACGATCCTTACCTGGGCCCAATTGCCGACCCGTTTGACCACATCTTCTTTCCCGTTCCGACCATCGCCTACGTGAACGCTATCAATTTCCACCCGGCATCGAATCTATTTGTTGCGACGTTAATCGATCCCTTCAACAACTACTATGGGCCTCCGGGGTTCTATCTCTCGACCTCACCGGACCTGATCAATTGGAGCCAGCCCACTTTGGTCGTCACGATCGCACAGCTCCTAGCCAAGGAGCCGCCGGGAAATTGGACCTATGGTTATTTTTCGCTGCTCGATCCCGATTCCACCGACCCCAACTTCTCCACAATCACCGACACTCCATACCTCTACTATGTGCGCTCCGACGCCAACAACTGCTGCTACGTGCGCGTCTTATACCGCCAGAGGATCAAGCTGAAGTGGAAATAACGGCGGGTGGGCCATATCTGGGTGAAGATTCTAACTCGTTAAATCATTTCCTCTACTTTTCCCAGCGCTTAAGCGCTGGGCTAATCTCGGACGCCCCTCCGGGGCTGGATTCCCGGCGCAATAAAAAACCCTCCCGACACTCCGAGAGGGTTTGCGAACTGGTTTGGAGAAATTTATGCCGCGGCACGCACGACGTTGCCTGCCTGGAAGCCTTTCGGGCCTTTGAGCAAGTCGAACTCGACGGTCTCGCCTTCGTTCAGCGAGCGGTAGCCGTTCTCCTGGATGGCCGAGAAATGCACGAAGACATCCTCGCCGGTGGAGCGCTGGATGAATCCGTATCCCTTCGCCCCGTTGAACCACTTCACAGTACCCTTCTCTCTCACAAAGAAACTCCTTTCGCCTCTTAGCTAAGAATTATTCTTCCGCCGCTTGTCTGTTTGCCCTGCTCTGTTCGTCTCGGGAAATAAGACGAACACTGCGGAGCACCCCCTCGAACGGACGCAAGAACTTTTTTGCTGGCGTCGCCGCGCGCGGACGATACCGCACCAACCGAAACGGCTCCCCGGCATTCCGTCGAGGGTAGCCCGCGACGAACTGCTGTGGAGCCGCAAAAACGAAGACGAAGGCGCGATATCGCACTGCTGCACAGAAACGTCAATCCTGCTGCATCGCCAACCGGGTCCGGCTGACGAAGCACCAGATAATAGCAGGAAGATTGCGGTTGGCAAGAGGGAAGTTGCTGAGAACAAACTGGAAACGAACATGACTTCGGGATCAATCAGGGCCGCGCCCCGCAGACCCTCACCAACGAGTCTCGACGGAAAGCCGTAAGTATTTGATAATATTTGAGAAACCAGTGTCTTCTCTCACTCCCATCCAGCTCTCCGACAAGAAAGGCGCATCCGAATTTCGCGCCGCTCCGGCGGAAGGCATCGTTCGCTCCACGGCGCGTTATTTGCTCCGGACGGAGGTGCACACCTTTGCCTTTTCGGTTGCCGCCAACTCAATTTTGTCCCTCTTCCCGTTCCTGCTGTTGCTGATGACGCTGATCCGGTACGTGTTTCGGTCGCGAGTGATGTACGACGTAGTCGAGAGTTTGTTGCGCGACTATCTTCCGACCGGTCAGGAGTTCGTGATCCGAAACCTGAATGCGCTGGTCGGTGCGCACCACCGGGCACAAGTGTTTTCGCTGGTTATGCTCCTGATTACTTCCACGGGAATTTTTATGCCGCTCGAAGTTGCGCTGAACCGCGTCTGGGGATTTCGCAACAATCGCTCTTACCTGGGAAATCAATTGATCTCGCTCGGGCTGGTGTTTGCCTGCGGATCGCTCGCCCTGCTCTCGGTCGGACTGACAGCGGAAAACGTGCCCCTCGTGAAGAGGGCGCTGCACGGCTACGGAGCCTGGTATGTGACCCTGGCAGACTTTTTAACGATGAAAATCTTCTCGATCCTGGCCAGCATCGCGATTTTCTTTCTCGTCTACTGGCTGTTGCCGAACGGCAAGGTGCCGGCCAAGGGAGTGCTGCCGGCAGCGGTGATCATGGGATTGCTCTCCGAGGCGCTGAAGTACGCTTATATCTTCGCGCTGCCGCGGCTGAATTTTGCGGAAGTGTATGGGCCGTTCGCCATCTCCGTGAGTTTGATGTTCTGGGCGTTCCTCTCGGGGATGCTGCTGCTGACGGGAGCCCATCTGTCGGCGCGACAAATATTGCGCCACTGAACTTTCATGAATTGTCATCGGAGCGTGCGGTGCTTCCCCACACTGACCTGGCTATTGCCCGTGTTCGGTGAAGACGGCGGGGTTGGCTACTCCGGCGGCCGTGGCGGTGATGGTGACAGTTTCGCCGGCGAACGGCGGGAGCGTGTAGAACTGGCTCACGGTTCCGGAGGCGCTGGTCACGCCGGGATTGGGGTTGGAGAAAGTGCCTCCGGCACCGGCGTCGCTAAAAGTGACGCTGACGCCAGAAACGGGATTGTTGTACTGATCGGTCACGAGCACGGTGAGCGCCTGGGGCAATTGGGTTCCGTTGGGAGCGGTCTGATTATTGCCGCTGGTGACGGCGATGTTGGCGGCGGGCCCGACCACGGCGGTTTCGGTGAAGCCCACGGTCTTGAGTCCCGACGACGAAACAGTAATTTTGACCTTTCCCGCCTTCGGACCCATCGTGTACTGGGCCGCGGCGGTTCCATTCGAACCGGTGACGATTGATGTGGCAACGAAAGTCCCGCCCGCGCCGTTATCGGTGAAGTTCACGGTCACGCCCGGCACGCCATAAGCCTTAGCGTCAGCCACCTTCACCACCATAGGCGCTGGCAGCGGCGCATTCGGCGGCGCCGTTTGGTTGTTCCCGGAGCTAACGGTCATAGTCACCGGAGGGCCCACTGCACACGTTTCGCTGAACACAGCGCTGCCATAACCCTTACTGGTACAAGTGATGGTGATGGCTTGCGGTCTAAGGGGAAGCTGGTAACTGTAGCTTACCGTTCCGGACGAATTCGTCGTTTGCGTTGCACTTGGAGAGAACGTCCCTCCCGCTCCTCCGTCCTTGCAGGTAATAGTCACGCCGGCCAACGGTTCCGAAAAGTAGGCATCGGTGGCCGCGACGGTCAACGGAACGGGCAAAACCGATTTCTCCGCACCTGTCTGATTGTTCCCCGTCCCCACCGATAGCGTCGGCAGGAGCCCATACACCTCCAGGGCGGACGACCCGCCGACATACACCTTGCCGTTGGAAATGGTTGGAGTTACGAAGCGCATGACGGGAACCAACTTGTCCCGTTGTTGCAGCGCTTTCGTGCTGTCCCAGAACTCGTTCGCGAGGTTGGTGGGATCGAAGGCGAACAGGGCCGGGCTGGTGTGCCGGATCACCCAAAGGATTCCGCTTGTGTTCCCATTCGCCGTAATCGAAGTGGAGGCCGGACCGAAGCCTGTAAAAGTGAGCGTGGTTTCTGAAACCGGCTGCTGGGTGAGCAGACCATTGACTAGAGCGAACTGCTTGATGTGGTCGCCTTCTCCGGCCACATACACGCTGCCGTTCCAGTATGTGGGCACACCGGTGAGTTCACCTACTACTGCTTTGGGAATTTCCTGGATGACATTGTCAGTTTTTGCGTTGAACTGCCCCAAATTATCCCGATCAACCAGGTAGAGAGTTCCCTGTTTCCCTCCGGCAACCAGTTCATGCGTGTAGAGGCCGCTGGTTTGGTCAGGCAGAACCAGGGGTCCGGACGATCCCAGATCCAGATCCTGGCTCGCGAGTTGGCTTTGGTTGTAAGGCGTGAAGTAGTCCTCCATGCCAAAAGCGTTGCCGTTCCATCCCATCTTCAGCACAGTGTCGCCGTAGTCGCTGGCTCCCGAAGGCCCGTCATAGGTCCCGTTCGCGGTGGCCACATAAATGTAGCCGTTCTCATCCATCGCCGGACCGCTTCCGCCTTGCCAGATCGAACCGCGCGTCCCATCGGGGGTAACCAGGAAAGCGGCCTCCTGTTGCAGCGTTTGCGAGTTGTAGGCAAAGAGCCAGCCGTTGTAGGCGTATTCGTCGCAGCCGTTTCCTCCAAATGCAATGTAGACCACACCGTTGTTGTCCAGCAACAGCGCGGGACGCTGCATTTGAAGGAGCGGATTAAACGATCCCGAGCCATTCTGGGACGGCGCGTTGCCGGTAATGATCACCGGCCCGCCCAACAGTTCGTTGCCCGAGGTGATGTCCAGGGCATGCAGACTAAAGTTGCGCACCTGGTTGGGTCCGGTTACCGTCTTGGCCACGACGTAAAGCGTGGTCTTGCCGGGATCGATCACCGGCGTGCCCATGATTCCAATCTCGGTGTAGTGGGTTCCGGTACAGCCATAGTCGGAAATGGGATCGGGGGTTCCGCCATCGTTCAGGCTCACCGACCATATTGGAGAAGCGTTATTGCCTTGCACGCTGTCGGCATCAAAGGCATACACGGTGTTGTTCTGCGTGGCTACGTATACGACGTTGTGGACGAGGCCATCGTTCATCAAAACCTGACTGGCATAAAGCGGTTGCCCGGCGATGGCGCCGTCGACATTATGCGCGAAGAGCTGTCCGAAGCTATTCACGTTGACGTTCGCAGGCGTGAGCAGCGTCTCATTCGCATTCAAGCCCGAACGCGTATTGTCGTTGTGCTGAGTCAGAACATTGTTGTTCTGACCCCAAGCCAGAAAACATCCCAGGCTGAGGACGAAATAAATAACGGCCACCGTTCTAATCCGCTTTGGGCACGGCATTGGGCTTCCTGCTCGACGGCTCAGACTCTCAGTTGGCTGGCTTTGAAAGATTGCGGATACAACTTGGAGTGGCATTATACTCCTGCTCACACGCACATCGTGGTTGTGGAAATCGCCCTCGACGAGCAAGATTCCTCGAGGTACAAGCGCCAGTCTTAACAGCAACCAGCGCACCTGGTCACGCACATCTGGTCACGCAGCAGATTCAAGGGGGAAGGAGGTACTTTTGAACTACCAACTCATTTTTCCATATCGACAGCCGAACAGCAACCACCTAATTGTGCTTTTTTTCGGTATCGGTAGTAACCGCAAAACCCGTTACCAACGGGGGGTTTGGAGGCTACCGGTCATATTTTCCATCGAGTTGCCGACTGTGCAAAACTTTTCTCCACAAAGCCGAAGACCAGGCTGGGCTGGACACGGAAGATCGGTTCTCCCATGCTCCGAGGGTCCATCTTATATTTCTTCCTGTAGGCGATTGCGATCCGCTGCAGCGCCGCTGCATCCTCGACTTGAGTTGCCAGGCCCTCGACGATCACCGCTTCCGCGCCATCGTCGTTTGCAATCGAGCACGCGGGATTGGCGGCGAGGTTTTGACCTTTGCGGGATTTGCGTCCGGTGGAGAAGAAGAAAGCGTCGTCGAGCCACACTCCCCACACCGGCATCACATGTGGACGTCGCCCACTCGCGTGAAAACCAGTGTGGATCGTGGCCAGCCAGAACGTCCGGCAGCGATTCATCTTTCGCGCAACCCAGGACCACGGCAGCAACCCCTTGCCATCTTTGGCGCCGACAATGCCATAGCCGGGCGCAAACGGACGACCCGACTTCGGTTGCGATTTTGCAGGGCGTTTCGCAGAACGCGCAGGCATACAAGCACCTCCTGATCTCATGTGGCGCGGGCGGCGGCGGACGCGAAACTCACGCACCGCGAATAACAGTTCTTTCTTGATTAAAAAGATTGAAAACCTACTACCTAGCCCTGACCAATTCGCGCCCGAAAGCGGGCGGGTCGCCCGCGCCACCCTAATTTATCTTCAACTCCTGCACTGCCCGGTAGGCCTGATCGATGGCGCAGTCGGTGTACGCGTACGCGTCCGCGTCTGAGTTCGCGATCGCCAGCCGCCCAAACGGTTTGCGCGCCACCTGGCACGGCGTCTCGCCACCTTCCAGCCAGAACTCGTCAAACAGCGAATTGTATTCATAGGCGTAGCCGTGGGGCCAGCGGTTGACCGTAATTTCCAGGATGTCGCGCGCCGGATCGAATCCGCCCGGACCCAGCATCCGCAGCAGTTGCTCGCGAATGTTGCGCTCGTAAGTTTCGAAGGTCGTGGCGTAGAGCTGGATGCGTCCCAGCTTATGCTGCTCGCGCGCCGGGCGCCCCGGCTTGCAGACCGCCTTCATCATGTGCACCATGATCGGCTCGTCCGGCTTTTTCGTGCATTCATAGCCGCCGATGCTGACCGGAACATCCAGGCTCACGCTGGTGTGGTACATGCCGGGCGCGTAAATCACGCTCGCACCCAGCTTCTGGAAAGCGCTCCAGTTGCGCACCAGCACGTTGCTGTAGAGCAGCGGAACTTTCTGCGCCGAAGCCAGCGCTTGTTTCTGGGCGTCCGGCAATTCCTGCGCGATGTACGGAATCACCACATGCCAGCAGGCCAGAATGCAGTTCGCGGCGCGCACCGTCTTGAGTTTGTTCCCGGTAAAGTAGCTGACGTCAACTTCTTTCGCCGAAGCCGGATCGCCGTGATGGTTCACCTTAACCACCGTGCTGTTCAGACGGATGCGCGTCGTGGAAGACGGTTCGTCGAGCTTCGAATAATCGGCCTTGGCCAACACCACGTCGGTAGCCGAGCTTCCCGGAATCGCCGCCGGAATCAGCTTGCGCACCAGCAGCCGGGCAATCGAAGCATTGCCGTCGGGAAAGTGGAAAAAGTACTTGTCCGCTTCGTCGTTGCGAATGCAATCGCGGTTCATCCCTTTGCCCGCTGTGGGATCGAGTTTGAGGCCGTTGAATCCCGGCATTTCCAGGCCCCAGGCGTCTTGCGCAGCGACTGCATCAAAGCCAACACCGAACAGCGGGTGCGGAAAGGCCTGGAACAACTTCACTAGCTCGTCGCTCACGCCGACCGTTTCAGTCAGGTACTTCGCATAGCTCATGCGAGCCAGGCGCGCCTTCTTTTCGTCGGAGCTGAGACCGGGGAAATAATCTCTCTTCTCCGCCAGCAGACGCTGAAAATCTTCCTTCGCTTTCGCCGAAAGCGGAGCTTCTTTCAGAAATTCCTGCAAGCCGGCTTCGCCCGCCCCGTCGTTGATGCCGCTCTCATCTCCTCCGGTATGCACCGCGTTCAGGACCAGCTTATCGGTCCCAAACGTTTCCCTATCAAAGAAGATGCGTGGCCTCAGACCGAGCGAACGGTAAAGATCTTTGCTGACGTACTTGGGATAGGAAGGCACATCAATCCCGAGCTCCTCGATGAGAGCCTTCGCCACCGCGCTATAGGGTGCCGGGCTTTCGATGGAGTACGTGCCCCCGAAGCCCAAAATCGTGCGGCTGCCTGCTCCGAATTCATTGCGCTTGGCGTGTCCGCCGAAGTCGTCGTGGTTCTCGATAATCAGGACGCGCGCCTTGTCGCCCGCGGCCTTGCGGAAATAGTGCGCCGCCGCGAGTCCGCTGATGCCTCCGCCCACGATCGCCAGATCGTAAGATTCGCCTGTGTCCACGGCCTTGGGAGCGTCGTCCCAGAAAGCACCGTCGCGGATTTTGTGCATGGTTTCGAACGACCCGGGATGACTTCCGCGCAGGCCGGTCTTGGCAGGAGGATAGTAACCTGGGATGTCCTGGTCTTCTGGTTGCAGATCGGCGGCTGCCGCAGACCACATTTCAGGCGGAACAAGGCTAGAAAAGACGCCCGGAAGGATGGCCGTTCCCGCTGCGAGTGCAACGCCATTCAAGAAATCGCGGCGCGTGATCTTCGCGCCCATCCCCAGCGCCCGGTCACGTTCCCTATTCAATTGAGATGACTCAGAGTCGTCCGACACAAGGCCCTCCGGCGAGGCAGTGTATCACTCTTACTTACCACTCCGCCGCTAGCGCCCTGTCCCGCCACCGTTCCCGCGGTCGTTCGCACGGTCGTTCGCGCGAGGGCTGGCCGTCTCCAGCCCTGACTGCGCCGTCGCTTTGAGGACGTCATCCCAAAAAGAAGTATTCGGATCGACCGCGGCCACCCCGATCTGTCGTGCCGCCGGAGTGTCCTCTCCTCCTACCCACGCGACTCGAAACTGTTCCTTCTTGTGCGAGCGGGCAAGAGAAATTATGTCGCCCGGCCCCAGCACTCCGTGGATACCATCCAACAGCGCTCCGCGCCGGCTTACATTAACCGTCATCACTCGCTGATCCAGTGGACGGCGGTTGACGTCGGTCGCGGTCAGCAGCACCGGCACCGCTAGATCAATCCGCGGATCGCGGCGATTGCCTAGCCGCTGCGCTCGTAAGTCGCTCAGAAACTGCTCCACGGTCAACAACGCCCCCTCGCGAACCAGTTCCAGGAGCGGGTCGGGCGACTCGTCATCCCTTGCCACTTCATCCCTTGCCGCTTCGGACGCAGGTTTCGACGCTGGGTGCTGTCCTTCCTTTCGACCTACAAAGATTTTTGGCACTTCGCGATTGCTCATCAACCGGCCGATCAGTTCCTCCACTTGCTTCCGCCGATCATGCGCCGGCGCTCCCGTAAACTCAACTCCCATCCCCGTTTGCGCATGCGATACGCGCACCACTCCGTCCAGCAGATACTCCGTGTTCGACGCCCGAATGCTCAGCAGCACCGCAGTATCGACGGGAAATGGCACCGCCGTCTCCAGGAAGCAGGCGCCCGCGCTGATGTCGATCAGGCGCCAGCGTCGCGAACGCGCCGGCTTCGCCGCCGCGCTCGACTCACAATCCGCCTGCGGCTGCGCTGCGCCGGGCAAACGGTTCTCCTCGATCTTCCAATCGGAAGGCGCATACTCGATTCCCCAGAAGTTGCCCGGAACGCCCAGTTCGAGGCCGACCAGCCAGGTCTCGGGATCGCCGCCCAGCGGCACCACTTCTGCCACCTGAGCCGTGGTGTGACGTTTTGCCGAAACAATTTCCAGCCGGACCTGAATGCCCTGCGCCAGCGCGAGTGGAACGATCAGCCCACATCCGTGGGCGTTAACCAGGGTGGTATTGCCCAGCGCGGAAAATGGCAGGTCGGGGTTGAGGCTGGTCACCAGCACCGGAACTTCCAGCGGCAGCCGGGTGCTGCGCCGAATCGCATGCTGTGTCTTTTCCGAAGGGCTCATAAAGTTAGCAGGCAAAGCGTTCTTCGGCCCGAAAACCTCGATTTGAAAAGCAGTGCCGGCGGCTTCGACAACGCTTCTCCACGCACCATGCTAGATCACGGGGAAGCTCCGGGCACGGAATTTCGCCGCCCCCGGTTTCCAGTTAGACACTAGAGACAGATCCACTGCTGCTCCTTGTGCTTGTTTGAAAAACCTCAGGAATTGTCATCCCCGGCGAAGCGGGGGAACTGCCGTTCGCCGCAAAATGCAGCCTCCTCGCTTTGCTCAGGGACACAATCGTTGAAACGTGTCGGCCGCGAACTACCCGATCTTGATCGCCGTGTCGGGCGCCTGGAAGGCGACCTTGTGAGTGCCATCGCAGAAAGGCCGGTTGGCGGACGCACCGCAGCGGCAAAGGGAAAACGCCGTCTTGCCCGTCAGGTCGTACTTGTTGCCGTCGGCGTCCACCATCTCAACAACGCCGTTGGGATCGTCTATGCGCAAGGGACCGTCCTTGCGCACCGTAATCGTGACTTGCGCCATGCAACCTCCGGTGGAAACGAGCAGCTTTCAAACTATCGCACAAGAGAAAAAGTTGCCAGTCGCCAATCGTCGGTTCTCAGTTTTCAGTTTTCAGTTTTCAGTACCAAAACCCAAAATTGGGAGCGTCATCTTCGCGCCAACGACTTTAACGGAGAACGGAGATCTGACGAGCGCCACCTGTCTACGGCTTCAAACCACAGCATCTTTGTCCACTCATCGAAAGTGGTTTTCGCCCATTCGCGGGTCGTCCACCAGGCGGCGCCGAATTCGGCCGGATTGTGGGCCGCAGCCACGCTGATCTGATATTGCGGCAGGCGATGGCGAAAGATCATCAAGGCGCGACGGGTGTGATAGTCGGAGGTTACGATCAGAACCCGATGGGCGCCCACCGACTGCAGGCATCGATTTACGTCGTCGACCTCGGCGAAAGTAGACAAGCTAACGATCGGGCACACCGAGACGCGCTTGGCTTCCCCTAGATCATTGATGTATCTCTGGGCAATGTCGGTCAGGCGCTGATCGTAGAGCGGCTCTCGCGTCTCAACGTCCAGAAACATGCGTGACGCCACTCCCTGGCGCAGCAGTTCGAGCGCGCGGGCCGGACGGAAGCTGGTTTCCCCGGCCAGCACCACGATGGCGTCGGACCGCTGAGGTTCGTCCGCTACCAGAAAGCGCGCCGCCTGACTCGCCAGCGCAGCCAGGATAGCGACAAAGAACAGCACAATGAGCAGTCGTCGGAATCTCATTTCACTTAAATGTTACTAAGAAAACCGTGGCCGCGCGGCGGTTTCGATTACGACAGTAATCAGGATCGCAATTCGCCCAGTAATAATCGCAGCAAAATCGCGAGAGAATCATCATGGCGACGCACCTTCCGCGAGAAGTGCGATGCTAGAATTATGGCTGCCCTTATGAATACTCAGCTCACCGCTTCTTCGCTTCTTACCGACTTGAAAGGCCGGATCGACGCGCGCCAGGCTCGGGTCGGAATCATCGGCCTCGGTTATGTCGGATTGCCGCTGGCACTGCTCTACAGCGAGCAGAAGTTTCCCGTCACCGGTTTTGATATCGATCAACGAAAAATTGATACCCTTGCTAACGGCGGCACCTACATTTTCCGCATCACTCCCGAGGAAATCGGGGCGGCCAAATCGAACGGCTTCAAAGCCACGGCCGACTATTCGCAGATCACCGCCATGGATGCGATCATCATCTGCGTCCCCACACCGCTCGACGAATATCACGAGCCCGATCTCAGCTACATCACCAACACCGCTCATGCCGTAGCCCCCTATCTGCGCGCCGGTCAGATCGTCATCCTCGAAAGCACCACCTACCCCGGCACGACTGAAGAAGTCCTGGTTCCGATTCTCGAACAGGAGAACAGGGCCGGCCTGAAAGCTTCCCGCAAGGGCACAGCCGGCGACAACGATTTCTGGGTCGCGTTCTCGCCCGAGCGCGAGGACCCCGGCAACACCACGGTGGCTCGTCACGATATTCCGAAAGTGATTGGCGGACTGGATCCTCAGGCCAGCGAAATCGCCGCCGTACTCTATGGCTCCATCTTCCGGCGCACCGTTCCCGTCTCCTCGCCCGCGGCCGCGGAGATGACCAAGTTGCTGGAGAACATCTACCGCTGCGTCAACATTGCGCTGGTCAACGAACTCAAGATGCTCTGCCTGCGCATGGACCTCAACATCTGGGAGATCATCGACGCCGCCGCCACCAAGCCTTTCGGCTTCCACCCGTTTTATCCCGGGCCGGGTCTGGGCGGACACTGCATTCCGGTCGACCCGTTCTATCTCTCCTGGAAGGCAAAGGAGTTCGACTTCCGCACCCGCTTCATCGAACTGGCCGGCGAAATCAACGTGAACATGCCCTACAACGTGATCGCCTCCACCATCTCCGCGCTCAACCAGCAGAAGAAGGCCATCAACGGATCCAAAGTCCTGGTTCTGGGGGTTGCCTACAAGAAAGATATTGACGACCTGCGCGAGTCGCCCGCTCTCACCATCATCGAACTGCTGCAAAAACAGGGCGCCGTGGTCAGCTATAACGATCCCTACTTCCCTTTCGTCGGTCGCGGCCGCAAGTACGACCTGCAGATGAAGTGCTCCTCGCTTGACAATCTCGGACAGTTCGACTGCGTGCTCATCGTCACCGACCACTCCGACTACGACTACAAGAAGATCGTCAACGAGGCCAAGCTGGTGGTGGATTCCCGTAACGCCACTCGCGGCATCAAGAGCGACAAGATCGTGCACTGCTAGGGCCCGTGTGGGGACGGGCGCCTCGCCCGTCCAAGCCGAGCGCGGCTCGGCAGTCTGCCTGTCCACAGGAGCTCTGGAGCCCTTCCCAGGACACAGGCCAGTCACGCCGCCATTTTTTCCGTTGCATTTTGCGTCGCGCTGCAGACGGCCAGAACCTGCAGCCTTATGCTAGTATGTCGCGTTGACCGGGGGCAGCGTTCGCGTTGCACGCTGCATCCCTTACGGTGTGCCGATGACGGTGTGCCCATGAAAGATACGCTCGGAATCTTGCTCGCTGGAGGCGCGGGCGAGCGCCTTTATCCGCTCACCCGCGATCGCGCCAAGCCGGCCGTAACCTTCGGCGGCATCTACCGCATCATCGACATCACACTTTCCAACTGCGTCAACTCCGGACTGCGCCGCGTTTTTATCCTCACGCAATACAAGGCGCTCTCGCTGAATCGTCAGATTCGCGAAGGCTGGAATATTTTCGGCCGTGAAATCGGCGAGTTCATCGAAATCCTGCCCCCTATGAAGCGAGTCAGCGAGAACTGGTACATGGGGACGGCCGACGCGGTCTATCAGAACATCTATTCCATCGGCTCCGAGCAGCCCAAGTACGTGATCATCCTCTCCGGCGACCACATTTACAAAATGAATTACGGGCGCATGCTCAAGCAGCACCAGGATGCTGCCGCCGACGTCACCGTCGCTACATTGACGACCGCCCCGGCCGAATGCCGCCATTTCGGCGTCGTCGACATCGACCACGAACATCGCATCACCAACTTCCTGGAAAAACCAAAGCACACCGAGCTGCGATCGCCCTACGATCCGACAAAAATTTCAGCATCGATGGGCATCTATATTTTCAACACCGACGTGCTCATTCCCGTGCTGCTTAAAGACGCTGAGGATCCAGATTCCAGTCACGATTTCGGCAAGAATGTCCTCCCCAGGATGCTGGGCGACTACCGCGTCTACGCGTTCAATTTTGTCGACGAAAACAAAAAAGAAGCTCTTTACTGGCGCGACGTGGGCACGCTCGAAGCCTACTACGAAGCCAACATGGACCTGGTTTCGGTATCTCCGGTCTTCAATCTTTACGATGAGGCCTGGCCCATCCGCACTCATCAGCGCCAGTATCCGCCGGCGAAGTTCGTGTTTGCCGAAAGCGGACGTACTGGCCACGCTCTCGATTCGCTGGTTTCTTCCGGCTGCATTATTTCCGGCGGTTCCGTCCAGAATTGCGTGCTGTCTCCGGACGTGCGCGTCAACTCCTACTCCGAGATCGAGAACAGCATTCTGTTTTCGCACGTGAATGTGGGACGCAGTTGCCGCATCCGCAAAGCTATCATCGACCGCGACGTGCACATTCCAGAAGGCACCACCATCGGTTACGATGCCGAAGCCGACCGCGAACGCTACTTCGTGACCGACAGCGGCATCACGATCGTAACGCGCGATTACTCCCTGTTTGAGAACCCCGTGACCGTGGACTACTTCACGAGTGAGTAGAAAAGCAGGTCTTGGGTCTTCGGCGTTAGGTCTCAGGAAAAACATGGGAGCCCGATGCCCTTGAGATTTTCCTGGCACCTGACACCTCAGACCTGAGACCTTTCTCTATGTCCCTTCGCCCTCTGAAGTCGGAAATGATCTCCCGGTGGCTAGCCGTAGCTGTATTTGCAGCTTATGCGGTTTTGCCCACCCAGAATTACTACTGGGATGGCGTTTCCTTCGCTCAGGATATCGAACAGGCTGGTGGATTTGGATCGCCGTCCTTTTGGCATAGTCTTATCCGCCCGAATCACCTTCTCTACGACAGCGTTGGATATGTTGTGTGGATCGCGCTGCGCAGCCTGGGATTGCAGCTCCGGGCGATTACAGTACTTCAGGTAATCAACATGGCTCTGGCTGCAGTATGCGTGTACATACTGCAACGCACGCTTCTCCGGCTCACGCAGTCGGTCTACCTGAGCACGACGTTGACCTTGCTATTTGCTTTCTCGGCAGTTTTTTGGAGGTTCGCCACCGACGCCGACGCCTATATTGCGAGCGTTCTCTTTCTCGTGGCTTCCTTCCACGTCCTGTGTACAAGTTCGAAGCCTCGGCCTCTAGTGGTCGGAATACTGCACGCCGGCGCAATGCTCATTCATCAGCTGGCGATCTTCTTTTTTCCCGCGGCTGCGTTGGGCGTCTATTTAAAGGGCGGGCGCCGAAGCCTGTTGCAGTATTGTGCGGTTACAGCAGGAGTCACGCTGCCCGCGTATTACGCCGGCTTTTGGCTGCAGCAACGTTCGACCCGCCTGGGCGCATTCGTGCACTGGCTAACCTTTCATTCTCCAGATGTGACCTTCACCTTCACTGTGTCCAGGGATCTGGCAATCACGCTGATGAATTATCCGCGGTTGTTTTTCGGAGGCACGGCGCACGTGCTTCAGTTCTTCGGACCGTTCATGTTGGTTACGCTCCTCCTCCTTGCGGTGGTGCTGGCCGCGCTGCTAACTCGCACGCTACGCCACCGGGACGAACTGCGGTTGCTGCGCGTCCGGCTTGAGCCAACCTTGCCACTGCTCGTTGTTGTCGTCTGGTTGGTCCCGTACGTTATCTTTCTCTTCTTTTGGCTGCCCTCGAATACTTTCTACAAGTTGTTTTGTTTGCCCGCCATCATCGTCATCATTGCTCACGTCTTGATGGGATATCAGGTCTCGCACCAGCGCCCGCGCCGTTACCGGGTGGCGCTATTGGTGGCGACCATGGCGCTGGCGAATCTCGCGTTCTACATCTTCCCCTACTCACGTCCGGACTATAACCAAGCGCTGAGATTTGCCCACCGGATGGGTCACGTGTGGTCGGATCGTACCGTGGTCTACTATAGCGACTTCATTGTGGACGACTGGTTCATCCGCTATTTCAACCCGCGGACAACCTGGAAACAGATCGATCCGGTGAACGGCGTCGCGAACTTCGCCCAGGACGCGGAACGCGATCTCGCCGCTGGGCACGAGGTCTGGGTGGATGGCACTACGGCAGCGGCGCTCGCCCAGAGTTGGCCAGGCGTCACGGCGCATTTCGATGCCGCACAGGAGGACGAGTTTCCGAAACATCCGATTCGCTTCTACCGCTGGAGCAACGAGGGCCCACGCTTCTGAAAGAGGATGCGAATTGGAGTTCATATGGGGCCTGCTAGCTCTTTTCCTGCGGTAAACTTCTTTACTCTATGTCTTTGAGCCTTCGCCGTCTTTTCAAGAAAGAAAAGCAGGAGCGCCGCATCCTGCGCCAGATCGAGCGCACCGGCGACCAACTGCAGCCGGAATATCATCGCCCCACGCCCGAGTGTCCAAACCCGGAGCGCTGGCGCATGTTCGATTCCATGACTGCCGAGGCCGAGGTGCTCGAATTCCTGCGCACCGTCGTCACCACCATCAAACCTGAACTGGTGGTGGAAACCGGAACCTTCAGCGGCATCAGCACCCTCTGGATTGCCGAAGGACTGAAAGCCAACGGACGCGGCCGCGTCATCAGCTGCGAGTTCGACTACGAGATTTACGAGAACGCGAAGGCGCGAATCCAGGCTTCCGGACTTGCCGAATGGATCGAACTGCGCAATGAATCAAGCCTCGACATGAAAGTCGAGGGCACCATCGATCTCTTGTTCAGCGACAGCGATATGCCTATCCGCGAGCAGGAAATTCGCCGCTTTCTGCCGCAGATCAGTCCCTATGGCCTGATCCTGATGCACGACGCCAGTTCGCATTTGAAGATCGTGCGCCAGGCCGCGCTGCAACTCGAGCAGGATGGCCTGATCTCGGCCGTGCTCATGCCCACCCCGCGCGGGTTGGTCGTGGCGCAGAGGCGGGAAGGACGAAAGTAGTCAGACGGTCGCGTATTAGTTCAGCTTGAGGCGTACGCTTTGGGAGCTTTCTCTGCTGTTGGTCGAAGCTGTAGAAACGGCAATCAGTGCGTTTTCCGCCAGCTCTAGCGCTTCACCAAATCTTCCGCCAGCAAATGCGCCTTCTCCGCCAGCGTGCTCGCCCTCTGCACATCGCCTTCCTTCAACGCCGAGCGCGCACCCTCCATATAGTTGCGGATCTGTCCCACCGTCTCCTGCTGTTGCGCGTCCAGCGTGCGATCTGCCAGTTGTTTCAGTTGGCCGCCGGCAGAGCCCAGCAACCTTTCCGCGTTCTGGCGCTGGCGGGTAGCTTCCGCGGGAGTCATGCCGGGCACGATCTGTGCGGCGGGCTCGCTCGCTCCGCCCTCGCGAACGACAATCTTCCGCGGACCACTATCCGGTGCTGGCGACGTACGCTTGCGGCGTTTCCGAGTGCTCGCCGAACGGGTGCTCGCCGCACGAGTGTTCGCCGAACCAATGTTTGCCGAACCAGTGTTTGCCGAACCAGGGCCCGCCGAACCAGCATCGGCCTTTTTTGTCGCCGCGCTCGCCGACGCTTTTTTACCCGCCGCCGGCGGGGCCTCTGCAGGAACGTTCTCCCTGGGAGCGGGCGCAGCCGGAGCTTGTCCAGCGGAATTCGCGGCGCCGCCCGCCGCCTCTTGCTGCCGAGCCATTCCAGCAGCCGGGAAACTCAGCCAAAGCGTAATCGCGAGTCCACAGGCAAGTCGCATAACGGTCCAACAGGATTGTTTCCCACCGTTGCCAGGAACGCAAGGAGACAGCGCGCGTGCTCCAAGTGATCGGATTCCATCTGCACCAATCCATCAGGCTATACTGTGCGAAGGTCGACAGACGAGGTGGTACATGTGTCGCTTACAGGCCGGTTTCGCGATTGCGGGTATTAGTCTTCTCCTCGCGTCACCTCTCCAGACGCAGACTGTGCAAAGCAATGCGACCACATTCAAGGCCTCCACCGAATTGGTCCTAATTCCCACTGTCGTCAACGATAAGTCCGGCGCCCACATTTCAGGTCTCACGAAGGCAGAGTTCGCGCTGAAGCAAGACGGGAAGTCCCACCCGATCGCGGTTTTTGAAGAAGTAAAGACCGATTCGGTTCGGGTGCGGCGTTCCCAAGGGGAACGTGGAACCTTCAGCAACTTCGAGACGGGGAGCAGCGACTATCACCGTCTCAACATTATCGTTTTCGACTTCGTTAATACTCCGTTCCCCGACCAGGCAAACGCCAGAAATGCGCTGCTCAAATTTCTTTCAGAGGTCGCGGAATCCGGCGAGCCTACGTGTCTGCTGGCGCTCACCCGCGGCGGGCTGACTCTGGTTCACGATTTCACTGACGATCCGGCGCTTCTCGCCAAAGCCTTGCGCCAGGTGGGGTCCAATACCGCACCACTAATCCATGAATCGACAGTAGACTCCATGCATCCGACGGGCGGTGGGCTTGCCGCACTCCTTACGATGCTGATCAGGGGACAATTGGAAGCCGAAGCCCAGCTAGCCTCGATGGAGCGCAAAGACACAGCTTCCGTGACCGTCCAAGCGTTGCAGCAAATCGCAAAGGCCTTTCGCGGTTTGCCCGGACGGAAATCGCTGATCTGGGCGAGTTCTGGTTTCCCGTTCTCGCTGAGTCCGCCCTCCGCGCTCATGTGCGAACCGGCTTGTCCCGTTCACAAGCGGGATGAAATGCAATCTGCGTACGACAATCTCTGGCGAATGATGAACGATGCTCAGATTGCTATCTACTCTGTCGATCTGCGATTGGCTACTTCCGGCAGCGCGCCAAACACCGGAGGGGTTCGTCCCTCGGATATTGGAGATCCGCAGTTCGATACCGACGCTCAAGCGCAATGGGAAAGGCAGGACACGAGCAGCACGCTCCAGCTATTTGCGGAGAACACCGGGGGTAAGGCTTTCCTGGGAGGCAACAATCTGGTCCAGTCCTTTCGTCAGGCCACTCAGGACGACAGCAGTTACTACATGCTCGGCTATTACGTGAGTCAAAGCAGCACCAAGCCAGGATGGCATCAGGTCTCGGTGGCGATCAGCAAAAAAGGCGCACACGCACGCTATCGAAATGGTTTCTTTCTTTCCCGGGACACGTCCACAACTTCCGCTCGGCAAGACGTGCACCTGGCTCTAACTTCTCCGCTTGATTTCGTGGGTGTGCCGATCTCGGTCACTTGGTCCGGCAGAGATGCTGGCAAGTCTGCTGGCAAGACCAAAGTGCGATTCGACCTGGTGATGCCAGCCAACTTTGCCTCGGTGGATGAATCCGATCAGAATCACATGGTGGTCGATATCGCCGCAGTGGCGAGAAATCCGAATGGAGATGTGGTCGCAGAGCTCTCTCAGCGTATCGACAGCCACCTAAAAGCCGACGGTTTGGAACAGATCCAACACAACGGCATGACCTACCGCAATGGGCTTCAGCTTCCAGCGGGAGAGTACACTGTCCGTTTTGTGGTCCGGGACTCGATAGGCAATCGCACGGGATCGGTTGCTGCGCCTATAAAGGTAGCCCCGTAACCTCAGGCCCAGCATTACTCTCGGGGACGCCTTAGAGAATTCAGATAAGCTCGACCGCCTGCCAGAAAAAACCGGGAAAGCGTTTCCGCTTCCCCGGTTGGGTTTCGGGTTGAATTCAGTTTTACTCGGTGCTGCCGGCGGCGGCGACTGCGCTGATGGAATCGTTTTCCGGTTGCAGGATGACGCCATCAAAGGGAGTCGCGCCTACGAAGCGTCCGCCAATTACGCTGACCCGGCGCAGTGGGAATCCGCTGTCGGGACCGCGCTGCCAGGAACGTCCGCCGTCCCGGCTTTCGAAGATCACGCCGGTTGCATCGCTGGTGGCCAGCAGGCGCTTGCGGGTGGGATCGAAGCTCACGGAAGTGATGTCCTTGCCGGGGAGGCCGTTGACGACATGCTCCCAGGTCGCGCCCCCGTCGCCACTGCGGTACGCGCCTTCGCGGGAGGCGATCATGATCTCGCTATCGGAAGCAATGGCCGCACTGCGAATGCTGACCACATACGTGGGCAGACCAGCCAGCTTCCAGGTAGAGCCGCTGTTATTCGAGACCAGCACGCTGGAACGCGTCGCCGCGACCACCGTGGAACCTTCCTCTCGCACGGAAACGAAATCCGTCTGTCCGAGAACCTGTCCGCCCTTCCAGGTCCTGCCCTGATCGGCGCTCTCGTAGATGCCGGTAGTGGTTGCCGCCAGCCAACGGCGGGCGCCCAGTTCCAGGTCGTTGACCCGCGATTCAAGTTGCGACTTCTGTAAGGTGGTGGTGGTGACAGCCTTGCGCGCGCCATTGCGCGGCGTTTTCACGGTCGTCTCGATGACCACCACGTTCATCGGATGCCATTCGCTGGCATTGCGCTCCAGCGAATACATGCCGTGGTTGGTGCCGGCCACCAGCACACCTGTGGGAGCCTGTTTGAGCGCAAACACATCTTTGCCGCCGAGGCCGGCCGCTTTCTGCAACCAGTGCTGTCCAGCGTCGTGGGAATAGAACACGCCGCCGTATTCGCGGTCGTTAACGACGCCAACGTAGAGGGTGCTGGCATCTCTGTTATCGGCCAGGATCGCGGAAACATAGCGGTGCGCATAGCCCTTGTTGGAAGTGGTCCAGTGGGAGGCACCGTCCGTCGAAGCCATGACGCCGCTGCGGTCGGTAGCGAGCAGCACGCGATTGGAATCCCGTGGATCGATGAGCACGTCATTGACGACGACCTCGGGATTGCTCACACGCTTCCACACCTTGCCCAGATCGACGGTCTTCCATAGGCCTTCAGTAGTGCCGGCGTAAACGATATTCTCGTTTGTCGGATCCTGCTTGAGCACGCGGGTACGGCGCGCCGAAAACGGGATGCCCTTAATCTTGTCAAACAGGTTTCCCCCGGTCTCGCTCTTGTAAATTCCCGAGCAGGCGCTGGCGAAAACGACCGCGGGATTGTCATGATCGACGATGACCGAGAACACGTCGGAGTCGTCGATCATGCCTTTATTAATATGCTGCCAGTTGGCGCCGCCGTCGGAAGTTTTCCAGGCCAGGTGCCAGGTTCCGGCATACACGGTGTTGGGATCTTTGGGATCGACGGCGATGGATTCGATATTCTTGATCTCGGCGGAGTTCGCGGGCGACAGACGCTCCCAGGTATCGCCGCCATCTTTGCTGCGGAAGACGCCATCGAGCGCGCCGGCGACCAAGACTTTGGAATCACCCTTGTACATGGCCATGGCGCGGATGGATTTGGCGTGCATCGCGGGCAGCGTTGTCCAGGTGGCACCGCCATCGCGGGTGCGGAAGATTTCGCCGATTTGCTGGCCCGATGAGCTCCAGGCCGAAACATAAATCCGGTTGGAATCCTGCGGATCGATGGAGATGTGGTCCAGCACGTACTCATCGCCACCCAGGCGCGCCAGGCGTGACCAGGTGCGTCCGGCATCGTTCGAAGTGAACATCTGACCGGTGCTGGTGCCGAGCAGGATGTGATCGGGATTGTGCGCGTCGTAAGCCAGGCTGCGCGCATCGCCGCCATCCGGACCTAACACCAGCCAGGGCCCGGAGGCCAGCAGCGCGGTGCTCAAAAAGCTGACAGCAAGAAGCAACAAACTTGTGCGGAGAACGTTCCGTTTCACTCTGCAATCCATACGCGTAGATTGACCCCTGCGAAAGATATTCGCCTGCATTCCAAATTAGACAAGGCTAGCACGCCGGGGACAAGGTTACCTAAGGGCAGAAAAATAGAAAGGCCGGTAGGGGACAACCCCACCGGCCTTTCGTGTGCTTCTCACCTCAGGTTATTCGGCCTTTTTCGCCGCTTTCTTGCTGGCCACCGGCTTCGGATGATCCGGAACCGCCTTGACCTTCATCTCATCGACCGGGGTCGTGGTGCTGGCCTCGGGGAAGGTCGCGCCCGCCGGAACGATCCACTGTTCCGAAGTCGCGGTGCCGGCATTTCCGGTGCGGGCCTCGATGCGGCTGGCGTCGATGTTCTGTTTCGCTTCGCCTCCCGAGATGTAGGCCTTCACGTTAAGCGCGCGCTCGGCTGCCAGATTCTTACGCTTTTCCTTCGGTTCGGCGTTCCCGACGACCACCAGCTTGGCGTCTGGATCCTGCTGCAACTTGAGTGCAACATCGTCCAGTTCGGCCTTGCAGGTGTTATCGACGCGCCACGGCTTCTTGACGTTGGGGTACTGGCACTCGTTCACCTTGGTGGCTTGCGGTGGCGGTGGTGGCGGCGGTGGCGGATTTTCAACCGTCACCGAGCTCGAAGTCGAAGCGGTTAAGCCGCGCGAGTCGGTACAAGTAGCGCCGATCGTAATGGGGCCAGACGAGGCGCCGGTCGTGTTCAGGGTGGCGGAGTTTCCGCTGCCCGAAATGCTGCCGCCGCTCGCGGTCCATCCACCCACCGTTACTGGGACGTTATCCGGACTGGTGCAGCTGCAAGTGATGGTTGCCGAAGTGCCGGCCTGGACCGACGACGGGCTCGCCGAGCAGGAAATCTGCGGCGGATTCAGCGGCTTCACCGTGAAGTTCGAGGTACAACTGGCCATGCCGTTCTTCGTGACTTTGGGATCGGTGACGGTGGCGGTGACGGTGTAACTGCCGGGGGCCGCGCCGGTGGTATCGATGGAAGCGCCGGTATCCTTGCCTTCGATCTTGCCGCCGGTGCTCGACCAGTCGTATTTCAGTGTGTGCTTGGGGTTGAAGTTACTGGGCGCGACGGTTGCGTGCAGAGGTTCACCGACCATGACTTCGTTGTGGTCGATGGAGCAGGCGGCCGCCACCAATGCTGCGGGAGCACCGCCAAAGTTGAACACCAGACCGGAGGTCAGGCGAACACCGTTGAAAGTCTGCCGCCGCAAGTCGCTGTCGCTGGGCGGTACATTGTTGGAGAAGTTCACGCGCTCGAGCTGGTAGTCGGCCTCAAATAGCCGAAGCGAGAGCGACTTCCAGATTTTGAGATCCATACCGCCGCCAAGAATCGCAGCGATGCCGTTGGTGGAATCGATACCTCTCGACGAGAGGCGGTCGAATCCGAGCAGGGTGTGCACGAAGAAGTTCACGCCATCGCCGCGCCAGGTCAATTTCGGTCCAACGGCCACAGCGCTGTTAGAGACGTTGCGGTTCCAGTCCCCGCCGTAATTGCCTTCGAGAGCCAGGTTCTTGGTGAAGTTGTAAGCGAGGTTGGTGCCGAAGCCCTGCGCAACTGAGGGCAGCTTGAAAGCGGTGGGCATGCTGGTCCCGGTGGTGGGGATATTGCCGCCCGGGTTCCACCACTGATAGCCAATGAAGAACTCCGCCTTAGGCGTGTCATCCCCCATCGAACTTGATGCCTTGGGTGCGGGAGCAGTTTGTGCGTTCAGCAAAGCTGGCGACGCAATCAGAACAAGGGCCAGGACGAGCGCGACACTCGCGCATCTCCGGTAACTTTCGTGACAAAGTGACATTGAGTTCCTCCGAATCAAATCCACTGCAATCCATTTAATAGAACTGGAATCAACAAACCCTTACGGCACGCACGGATAGGCTGCACCTGGGAAACAGAGAATTCTACAGCAAGCGGGCATTTTTGCAACAGTGTAAGAATTGACAGGGGATTTTATCGCCATCGCAGCCCGCATCGCCATTTTTTCTTTCTGTGCTTGAGGCTGCTCAAGATCCAATCTCAAATTGATATTCCCCATTCCGGGCGGGTTGCGGGGCGGCGCGCTTCCCTGAATAATGCTGGTTGGGCCTGGGGCCAAGGAAATATGACACAGGAACGCGTACTGATTGTCGAAGACGAAGAGAACGAACGAACCGGGCTGGCCGAACTGGTCTCGGGATGGGGCTATCGCACGGACACCGCGGTTGACGGCGTGGAAGCTCTTGAAAAGATTCCCATCTTTGCTCCTTCCATCGTGATCACAGATGTCAAGATGCCCCGCATGGGCGGCATGGAACTGGTGGAGAAGCTGGCGGACCTTTCGCAGTCGGTCGCGGTGGTGATGGTAACCGCCCAGAAGGCGACCGATACCGCATTTCACGCGGGCCGGCTGGGGGTGCAGGACTACATCGAGAAGCCTATCGACTTCCGGCGGCTGCGCTCCATCCTCACCAATATCGGCGAGATCCTGAACACCCGCACCGAGAACGAATCTTTGCGCCGCCGCTTGCGCGATAAGGGAGCGCTCGGCCTGCTGGTCGGGGCATCCCCTGAAATGCAGGCCATATTCCGGCTGATCGAGCAGGTGGCTCCGAGCACGGCCTCGGTGTTGATCACCGGTGCGAGCGGCACCGGCAAGGAATTGGTGGCGCGCACCATCCACGATCTGAGCCCGCGGCGCAATAAACCCTTCGTCCCCATTAATTGTGCGGCCATTCCCGAGACGCTGATCGAGAGCGAAATTTTTGGCCACGAAAAAGGCGCATTCACGGGCGCGCTCGAGCGCCGCACCGGCTGCTTTGAACTGGCCGAAGGGGGAACTCTGCTGCTCGACGAGATTGGCGAGATGCCGGTGGGCACGCAGGCCAAGCTGCTGCGCGTGCTGGAAGACCACAAACTGCGGCGACTCGGCAGCAAGGTCGAAACTTCGGTGGACGTGCGCGTGCTCGCCGCCACCAACAAGGTTCCCGACGATGCCGTAGCCAATGGCGAATTGCGCCAGGATCTCTATTACCGGCTCAACGTTTTCAATATTAATATGCCTCCGCTGCGCGAGCATAAGGATGATATCCGCGAATTGGTCAAGAGCTTGCTGGCGGAGATGAACCAGAAACACGATCGCAAGGTGGCGGACGTGAGCGAAGCCGTGCTCAATGTTTTCCAGACGTACTCGTGGCCGGGCAATGTGCGCGAGTTGCGCAACACGCTGGAACGCGCCGTGATCGTCTGCGAAGGCGGACTGGTGGAAACCAAACACTTGCCGCCGGGCTTTGGCCAGAATGTGCGGCCGGTGGTGAACGATCCCGATGCCGTGCACCTGGGCGTGGGCACGACGGTTGGGGAAGCGGAGAAACTGCTCATCCTGAAAACTCTGCAGGCGACCAATAACAACAAAACGCGAGCCGCGGAGATACTCGGCATCAGCTTGAAGACGTTGCATAACAAGCTGAAAGAATATGGCCGTCCGCAGGATGCGGTGATGGCCGCGGAGGAGTGAGAACCCAGTTCTCCGTTCTCAGTAAGTGCCACCAAGTGTTTCTGAGAACTGGGAACTGAGAACTTCTTCAATAGATGACGCGCAAATTCATCATCGTGTTCGCGATCACTACGCTGTTCACGGCGCTGGTGGCCGGCTTTTCCTGGTTTTACCTGTCGCAACTGCTGCACCAGCGTTTGGTGTGGGCCGATGAAACCGCTTCCCAGCTCACCAATCAACTGGAGCTTGCCGCATCTAAAGCAGTGCCTGATCTGACCAGTACGCGGGTTGATACCAACAATCCCAAAGCCATGCGCACCGCTATCTCGACTTATCTGCAGAACGACACCAACCTCAACAACATGCTGGAATCGGTTTGGGGAAATTCTCGCATCATCTTCGATGCCGCCATCGTTGACCCGAATGGAGTTGCGATTCTCGATACCAATCCGGCTCGGAACGGCAACCCGGTCCCGGAGCGTCCCAGTTTGGCTGTGCTTCGTGACGCCGGCTTTCGCCGTCAACTGCGCCTGCTTTACGGGCCCGGCAAAGTTTATGACGTGAGCATCGGGCTGGAGCTCGACGGGCAAGCTTTTGGTGGCGTTCGAGTAGGCGTCTCGACCGTTTTTCTGCGCAACGAACTGACGCCGAAACTGCAGCAGGCAGCTTTCTTTTCGGTAGTCTCGATTTTTTGTTCGCTGGTGCTGGGGGCGGTGGTTTCGAATGTTGCACTCGGCCCCCTGAAGACGATCGCCCGCAACCTCGACAGCGCGAGCGCGGGCGACGTCTTGCCGGACGAGGAGACCAGCGCCGGCGACGAGGTTGGCCTGGTATCGCTGAAAATCGCGCACCTGGGCCGCCAGATTCGCGATACCAACGAGATTTTTTCCGCGTTGAAGGACAATGTCGAGCAGGTCATGACCAAGCTGCAGGACGGGCTCATGCTCTTCACGCGTGATACGCGGGTGGTGCTGGTGAGCGCCTCGGCGGAAAAATTTCTGGGACGCCCGCGCCGCGAAATTTTGGGGCGTACCGCGGAAGAAATTTTTTCCGATGGAACGGTTTTGGGCGCGGTGGTTCTGCCCGCATTTCAGAAACAGCGCCCGCTGGTGCAGTACGAATTCGAAGCTGCCGATGGCCGCCGAGTGCAGGTCTCGCTCGACTTCATTCAGGAAAAGGGTACGCCGATTGGCGCGCTGCTCACCATGCGCGATGCCGAATCGGTGCGCCGCATCGAGGACGAAATTGAAATTTCGCGCCGCCTTTCCGCCAGCGGCCGTCTCACCCGGGGCGTGGCGCACGAAGTGAAGAACCCCATCAACGCTATCGTGCTGCACCTGCAGTTACTGCAAAACAAACTGCAGCAGGACGACCCCGACACGCGCCGCCACATGGACATCATCGGCAGCGAAATTCACCGTCTCGACCGGGTTGTGCAAATTCTGGTGGACTTTACCCGTCCCCGCGATTTGCGGCTCGAGGAAGTGGACCTGCGAAAGCTTCTGGAGGATGTATCGGTACTGGCCGCGCCCGATGCCGCGCGCCACGGCGTACACATTGCGCAGGAAGTGCCCAATGACGATGACGCGCTGCTGGTGCGAGTGGATGTCGACCTGATGAAGCAGGCGATCCTAAACCTGGTGCTGAATGGCGTGCAATCCATGACCGCGGGGGGAACGCTCACGCTGAAGGCGCGGCGCGATGATGAAATGATTCTCGCCGAAGTGCTCGACCAGGGCTGCGGCATTCCACCCGAAGCGCAGGAGAAAATATTCGAACTTTACTACACCACCAAAAGCGACAAAGGTGGCAGCGGAATCGGGCTGGCGCAAACCTACCAGATCATGCAGTGGCACTATGGCTCGGTGGAGTTCGATTCCATCGTCGGAGCCGGCACGACTTTCCGCCTGCGACTCCCCACGGCGGCAGTGAAACCTGACCGCCGCGAAGGCGAAAAGGCGACGGCCTGACAAGCTCGGAAAAGACTTGGTTTCGTTTCGGGGCATCGCTTCAGCGATGCCCCGAAATTCGTCTTATCCTCGGGATGTTGAGTACCAGAGCAGAAGGGCATACATTTTCGCACGGAAGCCGGGCGAGAGCGGATTGCGACCTTGAGCAATCCTGATGAGGAATGATCCTGATGAGCGCCACGGGACGCCCCCGCATGAAAGCATTGCCGCTAATCGCAGGGCTCTTAGCATCCCTCACGGTCGGTTTTCAACTGATGCCAATCTCAAGCGAACGCCCGGCACAAGCTGGCTACCTCGGCTTTGATCGCAACGACTATCCGGGCGACGCGAACTTAAAGATTCTCCGCCAGACCTTCTCCTATTCCGGCTATTGGCTAAATGATCCCCCGGGAGCGAAAACAAATTCCTGGACAGGAAAGCGGAAGACTCTCGAAGCGGCAGGCTTCGGCTTCCTGGTTCTGTTCAACGGCCGCACGTATGCCGAGATAAAATCGGCCGGGAACGCAGCCAGGTTGGGCAGTTCCGATGCTCGGGCGGCGGTCTCGGCGGCGCGCGCGGAAGGATTTCCATTGCAGACCATCATCTTCCTCGACCAGGAACAAGGCGGACGTCTGCTTCCGGAACAACGCTCCTATCTTCATGCGTGGATCGATGGCGTGAATTCCGCACAATTCGCAGCGGGCGTGTATTGCTCGGGCATCGCCGCCAAAGAAGGTCCCGGTGTTTTCATCGTGACCGCGGAAGACATCCGGCAAAATGCCGGCGGGAGAACAATAAAATATTGGGTCGTCAAAGACTCCTGTCCACCCTCCCCCGGCTGCACCGTTTCACGAAAGGATCTCGTGCCGGGGGCGAGCGGGATTCCATTTGCAGAAGTCTGGCAATTCTCTCAGTCACCGAAGCGGGCTGATTTCGCCAGCGGCTGCTCCGCTACCTACAATAAGGATGGCAACTGCTACCCGCCCGGCATAGTCTCCGCGGAAGATCCGGCCCAAAGACTGCTCGTGGACCTCGACGTTGCAACGTCAAGCGATCCTTCCCACGGCAGAACCCGCGATTGATACGATAATGCCAACCTAAGCTTTCTTGATCAACCGGATCAACCACAGCAACACGATGGCGCCAATCACCGCCATTACCAGGCGGCCCAGCAAACCGTAGATTCCGAGCAATTCAAATAGAAAGCTGCCCAGCAGCGAGCCCAGGATCCCTACGATGAGATCACCGAGCAGGCCAAAGCCGCGCCCTTTGGTGATCTGGCCGGCCAGCCAGCCGGCCAGAATTCCTATGAGTACAACCCAAAGCAAATACAGCATCGAGACTCTCCTGTCCTCGAAATGGCATTGTAAATTGCGACAATCGGCATTATCGCAAGTCAACGGTCTGGGCGAGACGGAAATTGAGACGGCGATCGACGCCGAAAACAATATCTTTATCTTTATCCTTGTCTTTCTGACTGGCGCCAGACGCCGTGCCGGTCGCCGAGTTTCGATCCTCGCGGGAACCGCCTTTGGCAAAGATGCTGGAGGTCTCGATCATGACCGTCTTGCCGCCGAGGTTCAAACTCACCAGCACGATCCGCAGATAGCCCGGTTCGAGCGAACTTCCGCGAGAACTTGCAGCGGCACTTGCGGAGGGCCTGGCCTCGAGCACGCGGCCGATAGCGGGCGTGCCGCGGGCGACGAGGGTCTGGCCGTCGATCACGACCGGCTCATCGATGGTCGCGCTGAACGTGTCTCCCGCATGCGCCGAGGCGCTCGAAAGCGCGCTCTGCAGGCGAATCGGGACGGGCGTTCCCTCGGGCAGTTTCGTGGTGGATGGAATCAGCGACTGGCTGGGCGAAATTCCAGTCGAGCGCGGCTGGCGATCGAAGGGCAGCTTTTGTGCGTCGGGGCTCAAGGCGTTCTCGGCGGGCGGGCGGCCACAGGCACAGATGAGACTGAGCGCCAACAGGACAACGGCAATGCGATCGGCGTGAGACGGCATGTTTACCCCAATTAGAATACCAAGAGCTGTTAGCGGGTGGACCGAAGTTTCCGAGAACGTGAACTGCAAGAGGACCCTAGAGTGAAAACGACTTTGAAGCCCCATATGCGAATGCTGTTGAATGTCTGGCCGCCATTTCTGGGCGCGGGAATCCGGGTGCGGCGAATCGGAGCCGACTGGAAAGAGATTGATGTCGAGATGAGGCTGCACTGGTGGAATCGAAATTACGTTGGCACCCACTACGGAGGCTCGCTGTACTCGATGGCCGACCCGTTCTTTATGGTCATGCTGATTGAGAATTTAGGAAGGGATTACATTGTCTGGGACAAGGCGGCCACGATCCGCTTCAGGAAGCCGGGACGCGGAATGGTTTCCGCGAGTTTCCGGCTATCCGACGAGCAGATCGGCGAAATCAAGCAAGCTCTGAATTCCCAGGAGAAGATCGAGCGCATGTTCACGGTCGAGGTCAAGGACCAATCCGGGACCGTCGTCGCTGAGGTTGAGAAGTTGCTGCACGTCCGAAGAAAAAACCCGACTTCAGGCTCACGGTAAGCAATCACCGCTCCTGACCTTGCCCCGACTTAGCGCCCGGAATCATCACAAATTGGATGTGATGGCCCGCACTTAGTCGCGACCAGCTTTCGCACTACACTTTCCCGATCAGGTTTAGCGTGGTCCATTTGCGGAAAAGTTGCGGCTGGCCTCTTCCCAGCTTCGTATCGCGGCTTTGCCCACTGGATCTCAGAAGATTGTCTTCCTGCGACCTGAAACCTGATTGGCCATGAATGTCGTGACCCAATTTCCGGCGGCGCGCGATTGCGACCGCGATCTGCGGTTCCAGGCGATGTTTGAAGGGGCCGCGATTGGAATCGGGATTTGCCGGCTCGATGGCCAGATTCTGGAAGCGAATCCCGCACTCTGCAGAATGCTCGGCTACAGCCGGCAGGAACTAGCCGGCACGCATGTTCTTGAGCTCTATCCCGAACTTGATCCGGAACTTCATCCGGAAAATATCCGCGAAACCTTTCCCGGCAATCTTTCTCCCGTCGGACCTTCGCCCGGCGAACTTTCGCCAGACCAGCTTTCTCCAGACCAGTTTTCTCCAGACCAGCTTTCGCCAGACCAGCGTCTGGACGAGCTGATGCGAGGGGAGCGCGAGTCGTTCGAAGTTGAAAAACGCTACCGGCGCAAAGACGGTTCCGAACTCTGGGGGTATCTGACGCTGTCGGTGGCTCGGGACGGGGGCCGCCAGCCTGCCTTCCTGATCGCCATGCTCACGGACGCAACCGAACGCAAGCGGACGGAAGAACATCTGCGCGAAGCCGAGAAGATGGAGGTCATCGGACGGCTGGCGGGAGGAATCGCTCACGACTTCAACAACCTGCTGACCGGCGTTCTGTTGTACTGCGACCTTTTGAGCGCCGGGTTTGGGAATGCTGGTTTTGGGGATGCTGGATTGGCGCGGGGCGAACTGAGCCAGCACGTGGAAGAAGTCCGCATGGCCAGCGAGCAGGGCGCGGCGTTGACGCAGCAACTGTTGGCGATCGCACGCAAGCAAGCGGCGGAGCTGCGCCCAACCCCGATCAACGAAATTGTGGCTTCCACGAAAAACCTGCTGCGCCGGTTGATCGGAGAACAGATTGAGCTGATCGTAGTGCGCGACTCGGCGCTGGACTGCGACGCCGGACTTGTGCTCGCCGATCCGGCGCAGTTGCGGCAGATTCTGTTGAACCTGGTGCTGAACGCGCGCGATGCGATGCCGCAGGGTGGAAAGATCGGTCTGATCACACGGGCGGCGGAATTCCCCAGCCAGCTTCCCGCTGAGGTTTCCAATAACGATAAGCCGGGCGCCACCCGCCGCGCCGTCTCTCTGCTGGTGAAAGACACCGGCTGCGGCATGAATGCGGAGACGCGCGCGCGGCTGTTCGAGCCTTTCTTCACCACCAAGAAACCAGGAGAGGGCACGGGTCTGGGCCTGGCGACGGTGCAGCGCATCGTTGGCGAGTTGGGAGGCGTGATCGAGGTCGAGAGCGAATCGGGACGCGGTACGTCGATCGAAGTGTTTCTGCCGGCCATCGAACTTGCGACGGATGACATCCAGCGCGTGAAGGCGGATTCATCATGAAGCATTTTCGGCACGCCTGAACAGAGCGCTGAAAAACTCGGGTTTCGTATCAGGGCATCGCACCAGCGATGCCGTGATTCTTAGAAATCAGATGCCCCTTCAGGGGCTGGACGTTCTGCATTGCAAGGGAGGTTCACTATGTTCACTGCATCGACCGCCGCCGTCCTCAGTCATAGCCATAGCCAGAGCCATCCCGCGCAAATCGAGGGAGCGAATTTCCTGAACCTGCTGATCGTGGACAATGACCGCACCATCCGCGAGTCCTGCCGCGAGGTGGCGCAGTCGCTTGGATTCAACACGCAGGTGGCGGAGTCTGCCGATCAGGCCTACCGGCTGCTCGACAGCTCCAGCACCGACGCCGTGCTGCTGGATTTGCGGCCGGGCGTAGGCGCACTGGACGCGCTGCACGCCATCAAGAAGCATCGTGCCGACGCGCTGGTGATCGTGGTGACCGGCTATGGGACCGTGCAATCGGCGGTGCAGGCAATGAAGGATGGCGCCTACGACTACGTTACCAAGCCCTTCAGCATGGAAGAACTGCGTCTGTTGCTGGAGCGGGTGGCGGGGCATCTGCGGCTAAAGACCGAGAATCGGGTGCTGCGGGAGACCATCAAATCGCGGCAGGGGTTCGGCAGCATCGTCGGGCGCGCGCCGGAGATGGAGAAGCTCTACCGCATCATCGCGAAGGCCGGACAGAGTGTGCACCCAGTGCTGATTCTGGGCGAAAGCGGCACGGGCAAGGAGTTGGTCGCGAAATCGATTCACTTCGCCGGCATCTTCCGCAACAAGCCGTTCATTCCGGTCGATTGCGGGTCGCTGGTACCGACGCTCATCGAAAGCGAACTGTTCGGGCACGTGCGCGGCGCGTTTACGGGCGCGACCAATCCGAAGGACGGACTGCTGGCGATCGCCGAAGGGGGCACGGTATTTCTGGACGAGATCGGCGAGTTGCCGACCGACTTGCAGGCGAAGCTGTTGCGGGCGATTCAGGAGAAGGAGATTCGACCGGTGGGAAGCGTGAAGCGCGTTCCCATCAACGTGCGGATTCTGGCCGCCACCAATCGCGATCTGGAACGGGCGGTGGCCGAGGGCACGTTCCGCCGCGATCTTTTCTGGTACCAATAGACTTGGCTAACCCAATCTTACCGACCAATCCCGCTATTCTGGCCTTGCCGAAAGAGTGAGCACCCGTTTCGCAAGCGGGAGGTCGTCTTAAGGCAGAATGTGCCGGGCATGGAGGAAGAGCGGCTGTGGCAAATCCCATCGGCTGGAAGGACGGTTTAGGGGTCCTTAATCGCAAACCGATGGCAGCAGGATTTCTTCCCATGCCCGACGGGGTGTATTATAGCCGCGTAGATGGCTAACCCAAAAGAATCTCTCCCCAACGCGGAGCTGTTCCAGAGCGCACTGCGGAAAGTTCTCCGCGTCTCGAAGTCCGATCTAAACGAAATGCTTGCCGAAGAGAAAAAGGCCCGCGAGGGTAAGCCGAAGCGTGGGCCGAAGCCGAGACATGACAACGCAAACAAAACATTTCGTTGAGCTGCCCGACATCGTGGCGGTGCGATTGGAGTGCAAGAACTGCCAGAGCAGCTTCCTTGTTTCTCTGCGGCGAGCATCGAAATTGCCCTATGCGTGTGTGAACTGCGGCGATGCTTTGTGGGATGATCCTGACAGCCTCGCGCTCAAGGCCATTGAGAACTTCATAGCTGTGCTGAAGAAGATCGGCCCCTTAATGGAGAAGCAGCCCGTCAATTTTTCTGTTGAGGTGAAGCTGCCAGAATCCGCTGTATCGACTAAATGAAAACCCTTTTCCCGGCGCTGCTCTTGTCGGCCCTATCCCTGACCGCCTGCTCGAAACAGGTTTCTCAACCCGCAGTTTCCGAAACTCCTCAACCCGCTGTGTCTCAGGAATCGAAGCATGGATACGAACTGGCTAAGACTTGGGACAATGCAACCGCAAAGGAAAAGGACGCTGAAGCTGACGCCTACTACACCAATGGTCTCACCGGATTCGGTCTGACCTCGGCTGGACTCAAGAAGTTAGAGGTTGAACGTATTCGTTACAGCCTGTGCGTGAACGAGGCCCAGCAGGAGACTGCATGCAAAACGCTGGCAGAAATGCCAGCGTACCAGACACCGGAAACGAGAAAAGCTTGTGCGGATGCAGGAGAACTCGGGCCAGAACATAGAGCTCAGTGCGACAAGCTGATCGACGAACTCCCCAAACTAATTGAGAGGCAGAACGCCGCCATAAAAGAAGATTTGAAACGCTGAAGTCACTGCTTAATTACAATCGTGACATCTGGAATGCCTGCGGATGTCGGCCCAACAGTCGGCTTTCCGGTGTATGCGGGTATTGACAGATCAGCACGCCCTAAAGCATTTATCGCGGCCCGCGTCTTTTGTCCGCCCAGGTCTGGACTCAATAAATACAGTGACTCCTGTGCGTGCTTTTCTAGAATCATGTCTACCTGTAATATTTCAGGCTGCCAGCCGCCGCGCTGAAATTCAGCAAATAGTTCATCTGCCAGCTCAGGATGAAAAGCTCCTACAAACACAATTCGGATAGAACCTGTGATCCCTGAGTCGAGCAGAGAATTAGAGATTCGTCCCGCTTTGACATCAGGGAGATTACCAAAACCGGAGTTAATAATCGTTACCTTGTCATTCCCCCATGGGATGTAACTCTCTGAGTCACCATCCTTCTCGCTTGTGGGTCGCGCAGGGCCAGCAGTAGTCACCGCCTGTTGTTCCTTTTGTGGTAGATCTTTTTGCGGCTGCGATTTTGTGGGGAGCAGTCTCAAAAGAGAAACGGCGAGGCAACCGCCTACGATAAATACGAGAGCAGGGAATAGCGCGGGATATCGAACCCTAAACTTAGACAGATCGGCTCCCACTTCCAGCCCCACCCACATCAGTAAAAGGCCAACGGCACAAGACAATGACAACCATCCGATCCACCGCTTGTCAGGCCATAAAATCGTGGCTGCGAGAGCGAAGAGTGTCAAAATCGCCCCCGCCAACCCCAAACGATCACCAAGTGACATACACACCTCTGCCGCACACACCTAGAGCGTTGACCTAGTTGGCGAGGTGCTGCCATAATTACTCTGGAAAAGTTGCAGCACCCCTCAAGCCCGGCCTCGAACCGGGCTTGTTACATTTGTGATCTTATTCCTTCGTGCCGCGCTTCCTAAATTCCCAATCTCTTTCTGACTTCCGCCTTCGCGATTTCCCATACCGCAGAGATCGCGACATCGGGCAAACCCTTCGTTCGTTCTTTCACTTTCTCCCAGATGCCGGGGTCGCGAGTGTCGGCTATAAATTCGTGGCCGCGCCATGTAAGCCGAGAGATCGCTGGTGCTGGGGCATCCAGTGTTGCAGCACCCTTTACAAAGTCATTCTCGAACAGTAGATCGATGTGATAGACGATTTCATCCTGGGTGCGTCCCTCGAAGTCTGAAGTCTTGAAAACGACAAAGTGAGAACCGTTGAGCCGAGGGTCATCCTCAACCCGCAAAAGAATTTCGCGGATGAAGTCCATATCACGTTTCACGGCTGCTCTCCTGTACTCGTAGACTTGCATATGGGCAGACCTCGGGCGTATGGTTTTGGTGTCCGCTCACAATCGAGATTTTCAACAAACTGCCCAACTACGAATTGGGCAGTTTTTCTTCTTTCCGTTTTCGCCCGCGTTTCCGGTAGTGCCGATTAGACAGGACTCGCATCTCCCTTTCCGGTGAGTTCTGCGAAGGTGAGGCGCTTCCCAGCAACCTGCGAGAGTGCCAGCAGAAAGCGGTCGGAATCGTTCAGCGGGTTGTCTTTGGTTGCGCGATTGTTGAAGCGAAAAACCTGTTCGTCGATGTAGCGATCCAAATGGAAGGGCTCGACAGCGACGTAGGTTCCCTTCAAGCCACGTTTCAACAAACTCCAGAAGTTCTCCAGCCCATTCGTGTGCACGCGGCCCTTGACGTAGGTTTCGGCGTGGTTCACGATTTCGTGAATGTAGCGCGATCTCAGATCGTCATAGGGTACGGCGTCGTCCGTGTAAACGGGAGAGCCGTACTTCACATTGTTGAGAACTTCATTCTGTAAAGTCTCGCGTTTGACGTTCGGCACAACCGATGCCCGAACTTTGCGTTCGTCGCGGTCGAGCATCCCCATCACGATAGCCTTGCCCGTTGCGCCGCCAGTGTGACCGCTCTCGGCTGCGAAGCGTTCGCGCGCGATCCCGGTGCATGTTGCGGAGTTTTCCGCCAACGAAAGTTTCGTCAACTTCGACGCCGCCGCTTTCAGTTCCGCCGAGCTTGGTTCCCACTGTCCCTGTCTTGAGGGCGAGTCGTAGGCGATGCAGCATGAACCATGCGGACTTCTGAGACACGCCAAGATGCGCGATGAATTTCGTGCGAGCTAATTCCGTTCTTGCAGCTAATCAGCATCCAAAGAGCAGGGAGCCACTTCTGCAACGGGATCGGAGAATCCTCGAAGATGGTTTCGACCTTGACGGAGAACTGGCGACGGCAGTAGCGGCATTTCCAACGCTTCTGCGTCTTGAGATAATAGGGGTTCTGGCCGTTCTCTTTGTAGCAGTCGGGGCAGCGCGGGCCATCGGGCCAGCGCATGGCGGCGACGGCATCGATGCAGACCTGTTCGTCGCTAAAGTATTGGATTGCTTGCTGTAACGTCTTGGGGCTGTCCATGCCAAAACTATAGCAAATTGGCGTGGGTTAGTCAAGTTAATTATTACCTCTTTTCTTCCGGCTGAACGTGCTGACCTTGCGGCTCCCGGCGCTGCGCGAGCGCAGGCAGGACATCCCGCTGCTGGTGGCGCACATTCTCGAGCGCATCGGGCGCGACGCCGGCATCGAAAAGACCATTTCCGACGAGGCACTCAAGGCGCTGCTGAATTACGACTGGCCGGGCAACGTGCGCGAACTGGAAAACTCGCTGGAGCGGGCGTGCGCGCTGAGCAGCGCCCACGAAATTCAGCTTCGTGACCTTCCGACACAGATCTACAGCGCGCCCAACGACTTGATGGGAGTGAGCCCGCCGAGCAACGGCAATGGAATCGTGCCCATCGCCGAACTCGAAAAACAGACCATCCTGAATGCGCTCACGCAGGTGAACGGAGACAAGATGCTGGCGGCGCGCTTGTTGGGCATTGGCAAGACTACTCTGTACCGGAAGCTGAAGGAGTACGAGTCCCGAAACTGAGCGGTCGGGCCAAGGGCTGGTGCCAGAACGGGAGTTCAGGGAACAAGCTGAGCGCTCAAGTTATTTATTTTCAGCGAAACACAATTGGCCCGGAAGTTGCGAGAGAGTCTCCATGATTCTGCTTGTGACGCCGAGCGAACGGGCACGCGAGTGCTCCGCGGCGCTGCATGAGGCGACGGGCGAGGAGGTCATGGTCGCGGAAAGTCTGGCCCGGGCAACCACACTGTTGCGGGCGGAATGCTACCTGGTTGTGGTGCTGGATCAGTACCTGCTCGAAACCGAGCCGCAGGAAGCCGGGGGCACGCTCGAGCACCTGGGCACCGCCATCCCGGTGCAGGTCAATCTGGCGATTACCGGAATGGGGCGTCTGGTGCGCGAGGTCCGGTCGGCCGTACAGCGCCGTCAGTGCGAGGAAAAAAGGGCGCGAAAAGCGGCGCTCGGCGCGATCCACAGCGAACTGAATGGCACAGTGACGGCGCTGCTGCTGTCCACTGAACTGGCCCTGGAAGCCCGCGGTCTGCCGGCGGCGGTGTCCGACAAGCTGGAGTCTGTCCACGACCTGGTGAAGAAACTGCGCCGACAATTGGAGAGCGCGGCAACAGCGGAAGAGGCCAAACAGGAAGCCGGGGTCTAACGGCTTACTGGTGGAGAGCCGGGCGCCCCCGCCCGACTGGACGGCGATAGGCCCTTCCCTCCACCGTATGACGGAACGCACGGTTGCCGTATTCGTTGGCCTCCGCCCTAAGTAACCTGCCTCCTACTGCTAACAGATGACGGTCTAGCCGATAACTCCACAACGAGGCAAAGCCAGCGTCATGGGTTATTCCCTCATTGACAAGGGCTGCGTCGCCACGGACTGGTGTTCGTCTACCGTCCGGAGAATTGAGGTTTGCATTGTCGACTCACCACGTCAAACCCACAACCAAGAATGGAATTGCAAAATGCCCCACGGGCATTATTGGCCTCGATCAGATCACCGAAGGCGGTTTGCCAAAGGGCAGACCTACGCTGGTCTGTGGCACAGCGGGTTGCGGAAAAACCGTAATGGCCATGGAATTCCTGGTGCGCGGCGCTACCCAGTTCGATGAACCCGGCGTATTCATGGCGTTCGAGGAGACGGACAAAGACTTGACTCAGAATGTGGCCTCCATGGGTTTTGATTTGTCCGCCTTATGTGCTCACAAGAAGCTTTTCCTGGATCACGTCCACATCGACCGCAATGAGATCGCGGAGACGGGCGAGTACGATCTGGAGGGGCTCTTCATCCGGCTGGGGAACGCGATCGAGACGATTGGTGCGAAGCGCGTGGTTCTGGACACCATCGAGTCGTTGTTCTCGGGATTTTCCGACACCAATATTTTGCGCGCCGAACTGCGCCGCCTGTTCGCGTGGTTGAAAGCCAAAGGAGTCACCGCGGTGATCACTGCCGAATCGGGCGATGGCAAACTGACTCGTCAGGGGATCGAGGAGTACGTTGCCGACTGCGTGATTCTGCTCGACCATCGGGTTGAGGATCAGACTTCGATCCGGCGGCTGCGCGTGGTCAAGTACCGCGGCACCATGCACGGTACGAGCGAGTACCCCTTCCTGATCGGAGAAACTGGCTTGTCCGTGCTCCCTCTGAGTTCTTTGAAGCTGGAGCATAAAGCCCCAACACAAAGAGTTTCCTCCGGTGTTCCGCGCCTGGACACAATGCTGGGCGGTTTACCGCGGGACCAGCATCCTGGTCTCGGGCGGTGCGGGCACGGGGAAAAGCAGTCTGGCAACCCACTTTGTCCAGGCAGCTTGTCAGCGCGGGGAACGCGCCCTCTACATGGCTTCCGAGCAGTCGCCTGACGAAGTGATCCGCAACATGCGTTCTATCGGGCTCAATCTTGAACCCTGGATAAAGCGCGATCTCTTGCGCTTCTACGCGTCCAGGCCAGGCGCCTTCGGCCTGGAAAAGCATCTGGTCACCATTCACGACCTCACAGCGGATTTCCAGCCGAAAGTGGTGGTAGTTGATCCGATCACGAATTTCGCTTCGACCGGTACTCATTCGGAAGTGAAGTCGATGGTGACTCGCCTCATGGACATGTTCAAGGAGCGCCAAATCACCGCCATGTTCACCAGCCTCACGTCCGGGGACAGCGTACCCGAACAAAGCGAAGTGGGCGTCTCCTTGCAAATGGACGCCTGGCTCCTGTTGCGCAACCTGGAATGCAATGGTGAGCGCAATCGCGGACTCTATGTGCTCAAATCGCGCGGCATGGCGCACTCGAATCAGATTCGGGAGTTCCTGCTGACCGACCATGGAGTGCAGTTGCGCGACGTCTATGTGGGGTCCTCTGGGCTGCTCACCGGCTCGGCGCGAGATGCGCAAGAAGCCAAAGAGCGGGCCGAAGCAGTAGAACGCAAGCAGCAGTCGCAGCGAAAGAGTCTCAAATTGAAGCAAGAACGCCAGCTGCTGGAAGCGCAGATCGCCAAGATGCGCTCCGACTTCGAAGTCGAAGAACAGAGCTTGTTGCGCGGCGCGCACGAGGTGGAATTGCAGGAAAAGCAGTTTGTGCTCGACCGCAAGGAAATGGGCCGCGTCCGCCTGGCGGATGCGGTTCCCGCAGCCGGCAACGGGCGAACATGAAGACAGAAGCGCCTCTCCAGCGAAAAGGAAGAAATGAGCCTGCAATGAAAGTGGCAAAGAGAAAAAAGGTAAAGAAGGCACCCCAGACGGGCGGCGAGGTCTGGAATCTGCGCCTCTACATCGCTGGCAAGTCCGCTCGATCCGTGACCGCTTTGGCTAACCTGCAGAAAATCTGCGATGAGCACCCCGGCTGTAAGTACCACGTCGAGGTGATCGATCTGCTGAAAAACCCGCGCCTGGCAGCGGGGGACCAGATCATCGCCGTGCCTACCCTGGTGCGTCGGCTTCCGCCCCCCCTTAAGAAACTGATCGGGGATTTATCGAACGCAGAGAGTGTGGTGGTTGGGCTCGATCTGCGCTCCGGAGAGACTTCGTCATGAGAGTTCAGAGCCTCAAGAGTGCCATCCGCGCCACTGCAAGCAGTAAGCAGAAGTATGTGCTTCGCCTCTACGTGACCGGGGCTACCTCCCGGTCCCGCCGCGCCATCCTGAATATCAATGCCATTTGCCAGCAGGACTTGCAGGGAAAATTCGACCTGGAAGTCATCGACATTCAGCAGAATCCGGTCTTGGCCAAGGATGAACAGATCATAGCCGCGCCTACTCTCGTAAAACGGTTGCCTCTGCCCTTGCGGCGGATCATCGGCGACTTCTCGAACCGGGAGCGCGTGCTTCTAGGATTGGATTTGAAGCCCCAGAAGTAGGTTTGGCATGCCGTCCGCGAAACCCAAATCCGAACGCAGCCTGCGCGCCGAACTGAAGCGAGTGAAAGCTCGCCTGGCCGAGTCGGAAGCGACCATCAAAGCCATCCAGAGCGGCGACGTGGATGCAGTCGTCGTGGACGGGCCGAACGGGAGCCGGATCTTCACCCTGCAAAGCCCCGAAGATCCCTACCGCATTCTGGCCGAGCGGATGAACGAGGGCGCGGCCACGCTGACCGCCGAAGGAACCCTCCTGTTTTGCAATCGGCGGCTGGCGGAAATGGTGGGGCTTCCCGCCGAAAGGTTGCTGGGCTCTTCTTTTGCCGCCCTGTTGCGCGAGCAAGATCGTCCGGCCGTCGCCGAATTGCTGCGCAGTGCAATGAAGAATGACATACGGGCAGACAGCCATCTGCTCCGCCCCGATGGAGGTACTCTGCCGGTACAGATATCTCTGAGTTCAATCCCTTTGGAAGGATCCGAGCAAGGCATCTGCCTGGTCGCCACTGACCTGTGCGAACAAAAGCGGGCGCAGGAAGCGCGCGAGCGCCTTGCGGCCATAGTCGACTCGTCCGACGACGCGATTATCAGCAAGGATCTGGACGGGACGATCAACGCCTGGAATCGAGGTGCAGAGAAGGTATTCGGATACTCGTCATCGGAGGCCGTGGGTAAATCGATGCGGATGCTGTTGCCTCCGGAGCGCGCGAATGAGGAAACCGACATTCTGGAGCGGATCGGGCGCGGCGAGAGCGTTGAACATTTCGAGACCATCGGGGTGCGGAAGGATGGCAAGAGGATTGACGTATCCGTGACGATTTCGCCGATCCGGGACAACAACGGCGTAATTGTTGGCGCTTCAAAAGTCGCGCGCGACATCACCGACCGCAAGCGGACCGAAGAGGCCCTGCGCCAGAGCGATGCGAGAAGAAAGTTTGCGCTGGAGACCGCGAAGGTCGGGGACTGGGAACTCGATCTCACTACACTGCAAGCCACTCGTTCTTTGTTGCACGATCAGATTTTTGGGTATCAATCGCTGCTGTCGGAATGGAATTTTGACATCTTTCTTCGCCACGTCCATCCGGACGACCGGGAAAGGGTCCGGGAGAATTTTCAGAGTAGCGTGAGCCACGAAAAAAAATGGGAATTCGAATGCAGAATCGACTGTCCGGATGGGGATATTCGCTGGATCTGGGCGTGCGGCAACCAATGTCAGGACTCCTCGGGCAAAACGACCCGGATGTTTGGAATCGTCCAGGACATTACCGACCGCAAGCGAGTGGAGGAGGCTTTGCGTGAGCAATCCCAGGTAATGGACTCGGCCCAGGTGTTTGTGCGCGACATGGAGAGCCGCGTTGTGTTCTGGCCCCGGGGCGCGGAAAAACTCTATGGCTTTAACTCCCAGGAGGCGTTAGGCATCCTTTCCCACGATCTTTTCCATACGGAATTTCCCGAGCCGCTGAAGACGATTGAGAAGAAGGTTCTTGAGACCGGCGTGTGGGAAGGTGAACTGATACACCGCAAGCGTGACGGCAGCACCATCGTCGTCTCCAGCGCATGGGTATTGCATCGCGATGGCCAAGGGCGGCCCGCGCGCATTTTGGAGACCAACATCGATATCACGGCCCGCAAGCAGGCCACAGAAGAACTCGCGGGGCAAGCCGAGGAACTTTCCCGGCAAGCCGAGGAACTGGCCCGCTCGCGGCTAGCTCTGGAAGAGCAGACGCTCATGCTGCGGTCCGTGCTGAACAGCATGACTGAGGGGTTGGCCGCCGCTGACGAGCAGGGGAAGTTCGTCCTCTGGAACACTGCGGCGGAGAAGATTCTGGGCATGGGTGCGGCGGATCTTCCCAGCGAGAAATGGACTGAGCATTACGGCCTCTTTCTGAACGACACAGTGACACCTTTCCCCTCTGACCAAATTCCCATGGTTCGCGCCATTCGTGGGGAGGTGAGCACAACCGAGATGTTTGTGCGCAATCCGAAAATCGCCGAGGGCGCCTGGATCGAGGTTTGCTCTGGCCCCCTGAGAGACAAGCACGGTGTGGTGCGTGGCGGAGTGGCGGCTTTCCGCGACATTACCCGGAGCAGAGCAGATGAGCGGGAAATCCGAAAACTCAATGACGAACTGGAAATCCGGGTGATGGAGCGAACCGCCCAACTGGCAGCCGCCAACAAAGAATTGGAAGCTTTCAGTTACTCGGTGTCCCACGATCTGCGGGCACCCTTGCGGCACATCATCGGTTTTTCCCAGTTGCTGGTGGAGGAATTCGGCCCGACCCTTGCTCCCGAGGCGCATCGCTATCTGGAGCGCATCCAGGCCGGGACCCAAAAGATGGGACTGTTGGTGGATGAATTGTTGAATCTGGCGCGGGTGGGCCGCCATGCCCTGAATCTGCGAACGACGAAATTGAACGAGCTGGTTGCGGAAGTGGTAGCGATGATGCAGCCGGATTGCGAAGGGCGGCAGGTGGAATGGGCGATCGCCGACCTGTCCGGGGTGAAGTGCGATCCCGTGCTGGTCAAGCAGATCTTTCAAAATCTGCTGGCCAACGCGCTCAAGTTCACCCGCCCCCGCACCCACGCCGTCATCGAAGTCAGTCACCAAGAAAACGCGGAGGATGGGCAACCGGTGTTCATGGTCCGGGACAATGGTATCGGCTTCGACATGAAATATGTCGACAAATTATTTGGAGTCTTCCAGCGGCTGCACCGTCCGGAGGATTTTGAAGGCACGGGCATAGGCTTGGCGACCGTGCAGCGCATTGTTCACAAGCACGGAGGCCAAGTGTGGGCGGAGGGCGAACTGGACAAGGGCGCAGCCTTCTATTTCACCCTCGGTGCGGGAAAACAAGCGGAGACGAAAAGTAATGGAGCTACGGCTGGAGGCCAATTATGAACTCGGATGCACTGGACATACTGTTAGTGGAAGACAATCAGGACGACATGGATCTTGCCCTGCATGCGCTGCGGCGGGAGAAGCTGGCTAACAATATCCTGGTTGTACGCGATGGCGAGGAGGCCCTCGACTTTATCTTCTGTCGCGGGGCGTTCGCGCAGAGATCGTTTGAGCATCCCCCGAAGTTAGTGCTGTTGGACTTGAAACTGCCCAAGGTCGATGGGTTGGAGGTGCTCAAACAGGTTAAGGCTGATCCGCGGACCAAGGTTATCCCGGTCGTCATCATGACCTCGTCGAAGGAAGAGCGGGACCTGGTCGCCAGCTACCACCTAGGAGCGAACAGCTATATCCAGAAGCCCGTCGACTTCGAACAGTTCCGGGAGACGGTGAAAACTGTAGGACTGTATTGGCTGGTCATCAATCAGCCGCCGATTGTGGAAAATTCCAAGGCTTTGGCAGGAGCGGCCCATGACTCCCACGAATGACCTCGCCCCAGAGCCCGGCCAACTGCGGGTGCTGCACGTTGAAGACAACGAAATCGACGCGGAACTCGTGGCCCAGGCTCTGCGCCGCGGCGGCTTCTCGGCTGCCGTGGTCGTAGTGCAGCAGGAAGCTGAGTTTGAGCGCGAACTTCGCACGCACCGTCCCGACATCGTGCTCGCCGACTACAACCTGCCGCAGTGGAAAGGCATGGACGCGCTCGATGTGCTGCGGCGTGAAGGGCTGGACATTCCACTGATCCTGGTCTCGGGCGCATTGGGAGACGTAACCGCGGTCGAGTGCATCAAGCGGGGCGCAACGGATTACGTTCTGAAAGACGGCCTGGCGCGGTTGCCGGAAGCGATCCGCCGGGCGCTGCAGGAAAAACGCCTGCTTCGTTTGCGCCGGCAAGCGGAAGAGGACTTGGCGCGAAAAGTCGACGAACTAGCCTGCTCCAATGCGGACCTCGAGCAGTTCGCGTATGTGGCGTCGCATGACCTGCAGGAGCCGCTGCGCATGGTGGCGACTTACACGCAATTACTAGCGGAACGCTATCGCGGCAAGCTCGACGAGAACGCCGACAAATTCATCGGCTATGCCTGCGAGGGAGCTCTCCGCATGCAGGCCTTGATTCAGGATCTGCTGGCCTTTTCGCGGGTGGGGCGGAATTGTGCCGCTTGCTCGCGCGTCGATTGCGACGCGGCGATGGCAGAGGTCATGATGAGTATGGGTCCGGCAATTCAAGAGAGTGGCGCGGTGGTGACCTACGCGGCGCTCCCCGTGGTGTGGGCGGAACGCTCGCAGATGACGCAGTTATTCCAGAATCTGATCGGGAATGCGATCAAGTTCCACGGAAAAGATGCGCCGGAAATCTCCGTGCGTGCGGAGAAGACGGGTTCGCAATGGTTGTTCAGCGTGAGCGATAACGGCATCGGCATCGCTCCGGAGCACGCAGAACATATTTTTGTCGTCTTCCAACGTTTGCACACCCGGACCGAATACCCGGGCAACGGAATTGGTCTGGCCATCTGCAAGAAGATCATCGAGCACTGTGGCGGAAAGATTTGGGTCGAGGCCCAGGCTGGGCACGGTTCTACCTTCAAGTTCACGCTGCCTTGCGAATGTCCTGCGGCGAAAGAGTTCGTCGGCGAGGAAATGTCCATACCCAGCCTTTAGTCTGATCTCCCGGTAGAGACGTGCCTTGCTGCGTCTCGGCCCCTGCCTCAATCCTCCTTATTTGCGTCTTCCAATATGTACTTGTCATTAACAAATCTTCATCCATTTCGTTCGCAAGGCCGATACCTATTTGCGTTCTTCGGGAAAGGAACGGAGGTTTGTGATGGAAAACCGAACGACAGTGTTTTACGTGGACGACAATCCCAAATCCAGCCGATTGCTCACCAGTGTCCTGGAAGAGTGTGGGTTCCGGGTGATCACCAAGAACGATCCCATCGAGGCGCTCGCGCTTTGCCAGCGAACCTGCTTCGATCTGGCACTGCTGGACTACGAAATGCCGCTGATGTCGGGAGCGAAGCTGGCCCAGGAGATCAAATACCTGGTGCCGGATGTTCCCGTGGTGCTGATCTCGGGCCGCTCGACTCTGCCGGCTACGGAACTGGCGTTTGTGGATGCGCACTTCGGGTTTGGAACCTCCCTCGACGATCTTCTGTGGACGATGCGGATCCTGGTAGAGCCGAAGGTGGTGAGCATGAAAGATCATCTCGCGGATCAGCGCGCGATGACGCAGTGGGCGGACTCGACATGAGGAACGGGCGCTTCGGCGGTGCCTTTTCCTGAAACGGTAACAGCCGATGAGTGAGAGGGGGTACACCCCCTACCCCCCTACCCCCCTCCCCCTCGCTATTGGAATCATCGAGTTAGGAAGAAATTCCCGCCAGATCTTTGGGTTTACAGGACTTAGAGGTAAAGTCTTCCAGAACCAATGACTTAGCGGCGATTTTGCTGCGCTTGGTTGTCAAAGAGCGTTCCGAATTGGGATTCGAGCGGCTTCAATGGCCGCTTTGATAGTCAGGCACACTCCTGACCGCCCCGATCAGATCGTCATTATCGCGGATGGCGGGTTGGAAGTCTGTGATGGTGCCCACAGATGGTTTGTGATGAAAAAAGGCGTGTCAAAGGCCGATTGTGGGGATCGGATTCCGGTGGCGTTGGCGCTTTCATGGCTCGGCCTTTCCGGCAAACCGCAACGAAAACGAGCACCCGGCTGTTCTCGACAGTTATATCAATTCCGTGTTCAGATTTGCCAGGAGGCGTCTGGCTATGAAACGGATGTCGTTGCTGCTTCTGCTCCTTGCCCCACTTTGCGCGGCTCTTCATGCCGAAGACCAGCAATTCGCCAGAATCGGGGATCTAAAGTTGGAAAATGGGGAAGTAATCCGCGATTGTGTTGTCGGCTATCGCACTTTCGGAATAGTAAATCCGCAAAAAAGCAACGTGGTGGTATTTCCCACGTATCTTGGCGGACGCTCAGCCGACCTGGCTAGCCGCATTGGCGCAGGCAAAATGGTGGATAGCGCCAAGTACTACGTGATTGCTGTGGACTCGCTTGCCGATGGGATCTCGTCCTCCCCTTCAAACAGCAGCACGCAACCACGAATGCAATTTCCGAAAATCTCCATTCGCGACATGGTCAACGCTGAGCACAAGATGCTCACGGATTCCTTGCACTTCACGCATGTGCATGCGGTGATGGGATTCTCCATGGGGGGCATGCAAGCATTTCAGTGGGCGGTTTCATATCCGGAGTTCATGGACAAGATCGTCTCGATTGTGGGCTCACCGCAACTTACATCGTGGGACATGCTCCTGTGGCGCACAGAACTGCTTGCGGTGGAAGCGGATCCGGACTGGAAAAATGGGCAGTACACGACTCAACCGAAGCTACACTTGCTCGACAGCGTGCACGCCCTCGTGCTTACCACGCCTGAATCCGTCGCCAGCAATACGCCCGTCAAGGACTTCGAAAAGTTTTTCGCCGAACAGGCGGAAGACGGCAGCTTTGATGCAAACGACAGTGTCCGGCAGACGCAGGCTATTCTGACCCAGGACATCGCAGCGTCATTCGACGGATCCCTGGAACGCGCGGCAGCGGCAGTTCACGTCCCGGCCCTGATCGTTATCAACCGACAGGACCATCTCGTGAATCCGATGACCTCGATTCAGTTCGCTAAGCTGCTCAAAACGCAGGCGCTAGAACTGGACAGTAACTGCGGCCACCGCGCTCATCGCTGCGAACAGGCGAAAATCGGCCAAGCTGTCGACGATTTCTTGCAACGGTAAGAAACGAGGATTTCACCCGCTGGCCGTATACCAGTGCTATCGAGCCGTCCGCATTGGACAAACGCCTGGAACGGACTTTTTCCGCAAGCTGCTAGAGACTGGATTGGTAAAGGTGAAATTTCAGGAGTGGCGGATGGAGACCAAGAGTGTAGAAATCGCGAAAGCGCTACACCGATAACAACGCGCGGCCATGATTGCAGAGTGAACACGCTCGCGGCTCCCACGTCTCGAAAACCGCGAGACGTGGGGCAGGCGGCACAGAAAGATAGTAACCACGAGTGCACCGAGATTCTTATTGCGAATCCAGAACCGCGGAAAACGGAGCGCACTCCCCTTCATAGGCCGTTACAAATAGTTATTTCTTCGACCATCTCGCATTCATCCTTGCTGAAATGCAATCAGCAATTCGATGCGCTGGAAGAATAGATTACTCAGACAACCTCGAATACAAAGAACTGACCAGATCTGCATGAATTCAGGGAGTTCCAACCCAGAGTTGTAATTGTCCCTTCTTTGCCTTTGGATCAAAGGCTGTTCTCTGATCAATATCAAAGTTCGCAGCCTTTAGTCTGTTGATGATATCTTGGGCTACTGGCTGATCATCTTTATTGATCTGCAACCACAGCCCCTTATCCTCAGCATCGGGCGGTTTTAAGTGCTTTGCCCAGCCCATTCCGTGATCTTCTGTCATTAACTTAAACATTTCGTACCCGTAATGTGCTGCTTCGTCATTCCCAACGCATTCAATCGCGAGCCTCACTCCAGATGGCAAAGCAGCTACCATCTCGCTGAACGCGCGTTTCTGTTCATCGGTTAGATTGCGCTGCGGAGCAGTTAAAATTACCTGACCTGCCGTTATGCCGCCCTGTTGGCCATTGGATATTGCGCAGTTCGCGCCCGGTGCGCATTCTTGCGAGATTGACGGCGGTTGAGTTGGCGCGGGGGCAGCAGGACTCTGAACGGAACGGCGTTCCCGCTTCTTCTTCTCAGGGGCCGGTGGGGATGGGGGCTGGGTAAAGTCATACGAAAAGTCAACGTTATGACTCTCGACGGAGCCGCCATTTTGCGTTTCGTAGGTTCCCTTGATCTTGATTAGGTTTGGATGCCGTTTTGCTGCAAACAAGTGTGCAGGGAACCGTCCATTCTCCACTGGATTCAAGGCTATCGAGGCGACAACGAAGTGTAGAACTGTATTGGCAAAAATCTTTGAGCACTGAACCCTGTAGACTGGCGCCATGCTGGCCATCCCTAAGGGGACTGAGGCGGGATTACCGCTAAGATCAGTCCCTTGGAGCCAGGTGGGATGGGGTGAACCAGCAGGGTACGCGATAACTCCAGGGAACTGACTTATCTGACCAACTCCTGCGATGCTTGTGTCCAAGCTAACCAGAAAATCCAAATTTTGGATGGGAACGTCTCGGTTAGCGACATCGAGACGAACATCCACGTATTCCTTTCTCCATACAATTCCAGCAAGGACTGTGCCATCAAAATAAGATTCGTCCGGCTGCATGTAAGTCTTGAACGTCAAGGAGGGCGCTATGCGCGGCGGTTCGCTTGGTGGTTTCGATTCGTCGCTGGTTGCCGTCGGCTTATGCGCGATATGCCATATAGCCCCCGAAATGCCGCCCACAAGCGCTCCAGACGCCGCTCCGATTAAAGTGAACATTCCTATAGTGGCCATAACACCTCGATTGGTGCGCTGCTCTTTATCTCGGTGAAGGTGACCAGCAAGAAGGAAAATAATTCCCGCTATCAGGCAAACGGACGCGGCGATTAAGGCGGCAATCGGGCCAAGAAGTTTGTCAATTAAATATGGCAAACCCGCCCCCGCCAAAAGAAAGCCGTACCCGAACTTTGTTTCCCGAGACATGGCCAAGAATTGTACGCCACACCTTGCGTGAAGATACAATCCTGTTTATTTGCGCCTTTGTTTCTTACACTTACGGGGAGTTCTAGGGATGATAGTAAGGCGAAGTTTAAGCGAAGATTGTAGGACGCGGTGGATGGGCGAAGGCGCAGGGCGACGGATTTTCTCAGCTTTGGTCCGGAGGTATATCTCGAAGGCAGTTCTGATAGGAAAACCTGCAGTTGCGAGTGTGTTCTCCGTTACATCTTTCGAGCAGGGGCCGGGACCTCAGCGGCTAAAGCCGGATTGAAAACGAGTCAGTTATCGCAGCGGTGAACCGCTGCGCCACCCAAAATCAAGTGCAACACCGACCTTTCCGCAAGGCGTAAATCCGCACTCGAAACAAGCGGTTATCGCAGCGGTGAACCGCTGCAACTCCTGACATCGTAACAAGAAAACGCGTGACTGACGTTATCTATCAATCACTTAGCACCAGTGTAATTCTACAGGTGAAAGTGAATTCGTAAAGTTAAGTGAAAGTCAGGAGAACGCGAAATGCCAACCGAAGCGACCGCCGTTGCAGTCGAAGTAGCGCCACCGCCAGTTATCAAGCTACGCCGTCGCCGTCGCGAAGTTCCAAAAGTGAACGTCTACTCCCGGCACACGAGCCACTGCAAGTGGTCGGGTAAGGATAGAAAAATCGGCTGCCCGTGCCCGAAGCAATTGGTTTGGTATCGCGACGGCAAATTGTACCGCGTCAGCGCCGACACGTGCGACGGGGAAGTCGCCGAAGGAAAGGCCCGTGAGATGGCGAATGGATTCGCCGCCGCCGCGAAGGGTGAGCCGACTGCCGTGTCTGCTGCGAAGGAGTCGTATCTCATCGACGACTTGGTCGCCGCGTTCGTCGCGAAAAAGTCCGCTGACTCAGTTCGACGCTCGACGGTTCGCCAGTGGAAATTCGAGCTAACCAACTTCGCGACGTTTCTCCGTGGCCGTGGCCTGGTGAACATCGGCGACGTGCGGGCCGACGACGTTCAGGTCTGGCGCGACGGTCTCGAAGGTGCAGTCGCTGGCCGTCGTAAACGAGTGATGTTTGTCATGGCCTTTTTCAACTACTGCGTGGATTTCGGCAAGCTGGTGAAGTCGCCAGCCATAAAGAGCCAATTACGCATCAAGCGTTCTGGTGTGCAGACTCCGCGAGCACTCGACAATACACAGTTTGCGAAACTGCTTGCAGCGCTGCCCAGGCTGAACGGGCGCACGACCGACGCCGACAGAGCGAAGCTAAAGTCACTCGCGATACTGATGCGGATGACAGGACTAGCGTTGAAAGACGCGGTCTGCTGTGAGCGCTCCGTTTTCGAGCCGATGCCTAACGGCACTTTCAGAATGTACCTGCGACGCGCTAAGACTGGGAAACCAGTTCATAATTACCTGAGCGCTGAAACGATGGCCGCAGTACTCGTAGGCGCGAACCCGAGCGGAAAATATCTCTTCATCGACGCGCTGCCGCACAAAGAAAACGAACTGAAGAACGCCGTCGAGTACTTCGGTGGACGGTTCGTGAAGCTGGGCGAGCTGGCCGACATCCGGGACGAGCACGGCGAGAAAATCAAAGTGGGCTCGCATGGCTTCGGACGCCACTCGTTCGTGCTGATGTGCTTAAACGCCGACATGCCGACGCATGACATCGCCACCCTTATCGGTGATACTCCTTCGGTCGTCGAGCAGCATTACAGCGAGTGGATACAGGCTCGCGCCGCCCGACTTGAAAGCCGAATGATGGCGGTGCTTGCCGCGAACCCGATGAAGTGGTGACACTCAAGGTAACCATCATTTTGTGACTAAGGTCGTATTGTGGATGCGGCCTGCCCGGTGCTATTCTCTGCTCGTGATACGGTTCTTCCATTCCGACAAGCCCGCTAGCCATAGCGCAGCCTTCTCATCCTCTCCGTAGTTTTCTTGCTGCACCCGATCGCCATTTCAAACGTTTTGAACTGGCGGAAAAGGTGTAGCCGTGGTTCAAGCAACGAACTCCATCGAGTATCTAACCATTCCTGAAATCCGCGAGCAGGTTCTTCCGCTCGACCGACACACACTTCAAAAACTCTTCATCAATCAACCCGGCGTTCTAGTCGTCGGACGCCGCGAGACCGTCGACCCTCGCAAGGTTGGAGACGGGCAGCCTTGGCGGAAGCATCGAAGGCTACTTGTGCCGCGTGCCATTGTCGAACGCGTGAAGCGTGAAATGCTCGTGACTTCAGGAAAGGAAAAAATCTAAGTGTTGACGAACGAAAATTAATCGTCGGTGAAGAGCGCCAGCATTGCAATGCTGTTTACCACCTCATGCGGTCACTTCGTGTGGTTGTCTTGGTACCTATACCCAATGCTGATTTTGGGTTCTGAAGTTGATGGAAGTAGCACAGCGTAGGGGGTAACAGCGTGACGAAACTCATCGACAAGAAGGCTCCACGCGGGAAGTTTCGAGTCATTGCCGTAATAGCTTTTTATCAAAAATCAAAAAGCTTTAGATCTAATCCCCCGAAGCCGTCCCAGCTGTCTTGCGAGAGAATCGTTTCGACATAGACCTTACGGGGCATCGCCCTCTGTTATGAGAAGTAGCATTCCGGCTCAGCACGATTTACCCTGTTGGCGACGTGTGATACGGAGAATCGGTCCGAAAGCTATGGCAGGAAGCGAACTCCAGCAGGGAGGAACAAGTTTCATTTTTCTACGGTCCGGGCGGCGCGGGAAAGGGCACGTTCATTGAAGTTCTTGAGTCAATATTTGGTCCTTATTATTACAACCTCACCGTGTCCGCTCTCCTGGAGGACACCTACGAAGATCGCAAGCTGAATCACCTTGCCGAACTCTGCGGACGGCGCCTTGCCGTTTGCAATGAGGGCGCCAAGTCGAAAAAACTGGACTCTCGCCAGCTAAAGGCGCTCACCGGCGGCGGCTCCGTCACCGGCAGACGTTTGATGCACCAGCCCATCACTTTCCCGATCACCAGCAAGATTTTGATTGTGGCGAATGACCGTCCGAATCTGGAGCTGGATGACGCCATGAAGCAGCGGGTGCACATCGTGCCGTTCAATCAGCAGTTCCGGGGCACCGAAAAGGACAACAAAGGATTGAAAGAGGAACTCAAGAAGCCGGCGAACCTCGCCGGCATCCTTCAATGGGCCGTCGCCGGCTGCCTGGAGTGGCAGAAATCGGGACTCAAACCGCCTTCGACGGTGGTCGATTGCACCGAGCAGTATTTTCAAGAAACCGATTTCATGGAACGGTTTCTGCAGGACTGCACGGTCCACGAACTTGGCTCCTTCACGCCCACCAAAGTCTTGTTCTCCGCTTTTGAAAGATGGTGCCGCGAGGAGCGGGAAGAGAATCGGTATCGCCACCTGAATGAGTTTGTGCCGGAAGTGGAACGGCGGCGGTCGCAAGATCCCAAGGTGAGAAAAGAGCGGCTCACCATTAACGGCACAAAGTATAGCGGGCTGACAAATTTGAAGCTGAACGAATACTGGAAAAAGGAGCATCAAGATGAGCGAATCTTCTAGAGCAATACGCCACTTCGGGCTTTTCCGCCCTGGAGTGACGAAAGAGCAGGCGCTGATGGACCGGTACATCCTCATCCGGTCGTTCCGCCGGGGAAGCCAGACCGAGGGCAAGCTGGCGAACTGGTGCGGCTACAACTTGCAGGAAGAAGTTTGGATCGAAGCGATGGGGCGGCTGGAATCCTACGGCCTCATCGAGTTCGGCAAAGCTGCGTACGGCAACGCGCGAACGGTTCGCCTCACGAAAGACGGAGCCGGATGGGCGATGGATCTGACTTGCGAAGCCCAGATTCAAGAACAGGATGACCAGCGCAAGGATTTCAAAGACGCCGACAATGCCCGCCTGCGGGAGATGGGCTTGAATAGGTAGGTTCGCCGTGACCGAGATACTCACAATTTCGGATCTTTGTGCGTGGCTCAAAATCGAGCCATCGGCGGTGTATTCCATGACGCGCGCTCGGCACAGGAAAAGATACGGCAACAGGGCGTTGCCGTTCTTGAAGGTGAACGGATCCATCCGGTTCCGTCGCCAGGACGTGGAGAGGTGGCTGGAGCTGCTGGCCAATAACAAGGAGGCTAAGTGACCGCATATACGACAAAGAAAATCAAGAACACCCTGGGCAGATTCGCGTGCTACGCCACGCAGCAGAAGTGGGACAAGCTCGACGGCCGTCCGTTCGACCGGGCCCTTGACGCGGAAATCAAGTCGATGTGGGCGTGGCTGATGGCGGCGCCCCATAGCCTGATGAAAAAGGCTGCCAAGGAGATGATCGAATGAGTAGGCCCAGGGGCAACCGGAGTTCTGAGGCGAAGATCGAGGAGAGGAGGGCGAGGGCGGTGAAGCTCATGAACGAGGGAAAGAAGCAGGGAGAGGTGGCCGATCAGCTGCGCGTGTCGAGGAGCACCTTGTGGCGCGACCTCGCGAAGCTGCGCGAGCGGTTCACGGAGGAGAACTCCGAGGCATTCACGGAATACCGCAAGGCCCAGCTGCGGTGCTCGAAAGGATAGAGCAGGCGATAGTCGAGGGAGTCGTGCCCCCGGACGTTGCCAACGCGTGGAGGGCGGTCCGCGCCGACATCAGCAGGTTGCTGGGCCTCGACGCTCCGAGCAAGTCGCTCTCGGTCAAGGTGGACGCCGAATCGAGTCCGCTGTTCCTGCGTTTCAAAAAATCAATCGCCGGGCTCGACGAACTTCGGTTGGAGGAGGCGTTCAAGTATTTGTCCGGCCTCCCCCGCACCAAGACGGCCCAAGCGCCCGATCAATCCTGGTTTCCGAAACCCGCGCCGAAGACGTTGGAGGGACAATGAGGGCTTTGATTTGGAAAGAACATTGCCGAGGCCCGTATCAGGGGCCTGATATTGAGTTTACCTTCGAGTGCGCTGTCTGCCACGAGGTTAAAGAGGGCGTGGAGTTCAACGCCAAGAACCGAAGTCAGGTTTGGGGATGGTGCTGCAATAAGTCCGTGAGGGTGTCCAAATGACCAGCCTTTGGGAGTATTACAAAGCCAAGCGACCTTGCATCTACACCGACAATTGGCACCTCCGTTGGGTGATGTCCTCCCTGGAGAGAGCCGCGATCGAAAGGCCCAACCTCGTCATCGAGGCCCCGCCGAGCCACGCCAAGTCCGAGTGCTGCAACCAATACTTCCCGGCGTGGCGCCTGGACCAGGTCTACGACGAGAACTTCATGCTCGTCACCAACTCCGACAGCCTGGCGAAGAAATTCTCCTCCGCCGCCCGCAAGCTCGTCACGGCGCCCCTGGAGATCGACCGCGACGCGGCCTGGAAGATCAAGGGCGTGGAGTCGCTCAACTATTCGTACCACGCCAGCGGCATTCGAGGGCAGCTCACGGACCACGGCGCGTCCGTGCTCCTGTTCGACGACTTGGTGAAGTCGGGAGCCGAGGCGAAGAGCGACATAGTGCGGAACTCCATTTGGGACGGCGTCGTGTCCGCGGCGCTCAACAGGCTTTCGCCGGACGGGATCGTGGTGGCGATGCAGGCCAGGCTCCATCAGGACGACCCGCTCGGCCGGCTCTTGTCGCTCGACCACATGAACTGGATGCACCTTCGGCTTCCCGCGATCAACCCGGGGGGGCAGGCCTGGTTCCGGGACGGCGAGGAGGAGACGCTGTTTTCGGCCTACGAGGCGCTTTGGCCCGCCAGGTACGGGTCCGAGAAGCTCGCCGGCATCAAAGCGGCGGTCACTCCTTATTACTGGAACAGCCAGTTCATGTGCGCCCCTTCCATGGGTGATTTGGCGTACTTCGACGTGGAGAAGATGCCGCGCTACTCCCGCACGAACTGCGAGACGTGCTGGATCGCCGTGGACGCGGCGAACACGGCAACTGCCCACGGCTCGTACACCGCGCTCGTCTGCCTCGGCCTGGACAATGGATTCTTGAAGGTTCTTTCCGTGAGGCGCGGACGCTGGCGGCAGGACCAGATCCACATGGAACTGGTGGACTTCTACCAGGCGATGGGACGGCTCACTGGCCGGAATCCCGAGCGCGTGATCGTCGAGAAGGCGGCCGCCGGTTACGGGATCATCGAAGGCCTCGGCTGGAGGCTGCCGGTCGAGCCGCTCACGCCGAGAGGGTCGAAGGAGGAGAGAGCCGGAGCGGTCTGCTATTTGGTCAACCGCGGCCAGGTGGCTCTGCCCGAGTCGGCGCCCTGGCTGAAGGCCTTCGCGGAGGAGCTGGCGAACTTCCCCCTCTGCTCCAACAACGACCAGGTCGACGCGTTCGTGCACGCCTTGTCCTATCCGGCGCGGCCCTCGGAGTTCGCGCCGAGGGATGTGACGGTAATCACGGAAGTGGACGTCATGGAACACTATGGAGCTCGACGGACGCTCAGCGCCGACCTGGATTTCGCAGACGAACTTGGATGGATGGACGCGATATGAACGCGAACGCGATGCAGGGTACTACCGCGAGACCAGGGTCAAGCCGAAGGCTCGGAATGAGCCCACAGCATGAACCCATTTAGGCAAAGCGGGCGATGTATTGCCAAACTTGTTCAGTTCCTTGTGATGGGTCGAAAGGCTCAATAGCTGCCTCCTCTCAAACGAAGGTAATAGGAAAGTGATTACGATCACACCGGGCAGGAAAGGGCAGCGGGTATGCTCGGCGTCATGTACACGATCAACAGAGACACGAGCGGCATAATCCTCGTCTGCCTTGACTGCCCACATACCGAGCACGTCAACGAGTTCGATGACAGACTCGGTAGCCGTCGCACGCAGGCCGCTCGTGCCATATTGAAGCATGTACGCAGCGAGCACGGCCAAAAGCCGATTGGGAGACCTCTGCCTCAGATCATGGAACGATGGTACTGAGCTTGGCGCGATGGAAACGACCCCGAGAGAACCTGCTCTGGGTCGTTTTCGCGCTTTACATCCATGTCATCGGAATCGGCATGGCGGAATCAGACGGGAAAAGGTAGGGGTTGAAGGGGGGCTCAATCTATGAACGAGGCTAGCGTATACATCGTTGAACGAAATGCATGGTCCATCAAAAGGCGACGTGATGTGCATTTCCGTCTGACCTACGAGCGCGTGTTCCTTCCGGTTCAAAATCTCTGGCGGGATTTTCTGGTCCATTGCGAGGAACTAGGTTCGGCTGTCCCGACTGCGAACCAGTTCAGTACGGGAAAAATGACCGAAGCTCAGGGGAGGGATGCATTCTTCGATATGGCGCAACTCTCCCATGATGAGCCGCTTCGAACCACCATCGCTGAACCGTGAACCGGAACCCCAAACCGCACAAGACTTCGCAACGGTAATAGGCCTTTCTGTTACCAGTGTACTCGCCACATTCCTTCCAGATCACAGTAGTCTTAGTGGCATCTGCGAGATATTCAGAGTGTTGGGGAGTGCGGAGGTTGGTTGGCTATGGATCGTGAATTGGACTTAGGGTCGTCGTCCCGTATGCCCTCATCGATTGCCGATGTGACAAAAAGGCGATGTCCGCGATTCGCTGTGGATTTTTCGGTTCAAGTTCGATTAACGACGCAGGGGCCTACTAGAGTCGTGGCCTGCGAAGGTCATGGCACCGACATCAGCGGTGGGGGAGTAGCGGTTAGGGCCGACATCGACTTGCCTGTGGGTGCGCAGGTCGGAGTCGAATTCACCCCGCCGTATTCCGACCAGCCGATGATCTTCAGGTGCTTTGTCCGCAACCGCGACGGCAATCATTACGGCGTAGAGTTCATTACGGAGAACGATGAGGACTATAGAAAGGCTGGGGAACTTCAGGCAGCACTTGCGGCTATGAACGCCAGCGTCCCGCTCAGCTAGATTGCGCGGATGCGCTTCTTTTAGACAGCAAGATCGAATTTGCGGTAGTCGGCATAACATCCCATCTCACTAACAACCGGGTTCTGAGCAGCTCGCGTCGGTGCGCTAGCGCACTTCCGCCCATTCGCCTTTCCACCCCAACGCACTCCGCCTTTTAGGGTTCTCCCCATTGTTCCCACAGAGGTTCAAGCGGCGGGTCGGGTTCGGGAAGAAAGATCAAGCGGAGAACCCGCCGAGAGGCAGCGGGCTGCGACCTCCGGTAGCACTGGGTTGTAGAAGAATCCCGAGGCCCACTCGAATCCAGTAATACGAGACATTTGGGGCAGGATTTCTATATGCCAATGGAAGTCCTCCTCGATTGTTTTCCAGTAGTCCCCTCTGGGACGCAGAAACGGTCGGTCATGCAGCGACAGGTTGTAGGGCGGCCCGCCTACCTTTTGATCCAACTTCTGCAACACATCACGCAGGATCAGAGCCAAATTCCTGCCTTGAGTTCCTTCGATTCGGCTGAACGCGCTGCTGTGAAACTTCGGGAGAACGCACATCTCGAACGGAAAGCGTGACGCGAACGGAGCAAACGCCACAAAATCCTCATTTTCACCAATCAATCGCTTCCGGTCCTTTAACTCTTGTTGAAGCACGTCGCAGTATACGCAGCGTTCCTTCAGGGCAAAGTAGTCGCGAGCAATCATGAGTTTCGTCTTAACTGCACGTGGTGTTATCGGGAGTGCGATCAACTGCGAGATTGAATGACTAATAGTGTGAGCCCCGGATCCCTTACCGTGATTCTTGAAGATCAAAACGTAGCGCACATGCTCATCGCCCTCAAGATCGGCGATGCGAGCTATGTAGGCTCTGATAACGTCAGAGATTTCCTCGATTTCTAACTCATGCAGGCTACGGTCGTGCCGCGATGTCTCCACAATGATCTCGTGTGCCCCCACGCCGTTCATCAGGTCGTGCAACGCTTCCGCCCGTCGTGCCAGTTCGCCTTCTATCCGCAGCCGTGGTTGAGAATTTGGCACTACTCTTACGGACCACCCCGGCCCGTTAGGCGATGACGGGTGATTTCGAATGGCGAAGACTTCCTCGGGCGTTGTGGCCTCATTGTGCTCGCAGAATGGGCAGAAGCCCGTGTCCCTTACGAATTTCTTGAAATGAAAGTCCGTCGGCTGCAACCCGTCGCCATCCGCCACGATTACCCAGCGGTCAGTGAAGATGTCTTTGCGCATTTGGGACATTTGAACCTCCTGGTCGGGAGTCGCAACCGCCGAGAATAGCGAGGCACCGAGTGGATCGGGTTTTTGAGTGGCAAAGCTGTTGCCACCGTACACCGGTCGCATTCGGGCGGATGATTACCCCGCGCGGGATCTGACCGAGTTTCCGTTCCGCTTCGCTGCCGAAACCGCCCTGGGCACCTTCCCTCCGGTCACACTGGCCAGGGGGCTTTCAGCGTCCCCCTCCTTGGAAGAATAGAGAAATTCTTCGATTTCCTCGATTCGTTCGCTGGCGTCAAGGTAACCAATCTCAATGAGGTCTCGCGTGTACCTGGGCGTGAATAGCAGGTAACTCATCAGATCGGCACAGGAAGCCGCGTCTCGTCCCAAACTGGATACAAAGTAATGGATCAGAGAGGGCATGTCTCCCTGGTGCTGCTCCGCCAGATCTGACAAATTGACCGAAGGCGCGATCATGAAGGTCCTAATTGGCCGAATCCTTTCACTTCCTTCAATCCCAAGCTGATTGAGGTGGCCATCGTTGAGCAACTGATTCAAATGTTCAAGGTGCTCGATGTCAGTTGCGAGATGGTCCAGAAACATAACGTTCAAAAGAACCCCCATCACTTGCGCGAGCGAAGGGTTTCTCTCATCGGTGGTTTCCTCTTGACTCTCTTTATTTTCGCAGCGGACGCCGATCGCGAAAACCTTCTCCGCCCCCAGGCGGATCACCGGGCTGAGAGGCTGTTGCAGGCGCGCACAACCATCGCCGAAGAAGGCGGACCCACGCGGGGTTTTGAGTCTTACCGGCTGGAAAACCATAGGAATAGCCGAGGACGCGCAAACGTGGTCGACCGTGATCTTCGTCGCAACCGTCACCACTCGGATCCGCTTCCACAGCGGATGGCCCTTCTTTCCCTGAATGAAGAGATAGCTTTTTCCTGAGTTGTAGTTGGTCGTCGAAATCGCGAGAGCGTAGAGGTTGCCGCGCTTGATGTTTTCCTGGATCCGGTCGCAGTCGAGGTGCTTATTGAGAAAATGGTGTAAGGGAGTGGCATCTAATAACGATCGGGCGTTGCCTCCCCCCAGAATCGCTCCAAAGGAGAGATCGAGTATCCAGGTCATGGAATTACGCGCCTGGGACAAGAGATCACAGTGAAAGATGTCGGAAGGTTCGAGAGTCGCCCAAGCCTCCGCAATACGCTGGGTTGCCAAAGCAAAATCGTCGCAACCTGTGGCAAGAGCAGCACCGTTAATCGCCCCCGCGGAAGCGCCTCCTATGATTGGAAAAGGATTACCGTGGGTGCGGGCGCGTTTCAGCTCGCCAATGCGCTTGAGAACACCGGCTTGATAAGCGCCGCGAGCACCGCCGCCCGTCATAACTAAACCGACCGCGTTTTCCATCGTCCACCCTCGCAGGGCCCGCCTTGGGAACGTCCGGTTTAGTCACAGCTTCCCGTGCAGCCGCACTCAGTCACAGGGATTCCACTGCCTGGCTTCGTAGCGACCGTCACGCAACCAAGCCCGTGGAGTGCTGCGATGACAGGCGTCTTCCCAACCTCCATGGTTCTGCATATAGACCTGCTCCCATCGGTGATTCAATTGCCCGCCAATGCTATTCAACCTCACTGGGCTCACCCTTGGCTGTGACCCGTCTCACAGCACTGTGTGAAAATAATTCGGGGATTTTGGGCTCGCCGACCTTCCCCCCGAAAAAGGCGGCGGAGCCGCAGGGTCTCGACCACCTTTTACACGCGAACTTGGGTACCGTTCAGCCTGAGGAGGAAGCCGGACGGCTAGACTTTCCCCGACCCTGTCTTCTTCTTTAGGGGAGAAGGCCCGCCGCGAACCACCGCTGAGTAGCACGCCGAGCCCCGTGCCATCAATACAGCAGGTATTTTCTGCTGGAGTGAGCCGCGCGCGCAACTGTTTGTTCTATGCGGCGACTGTTTTCGCCTTCTGCTTAGTCAGCTCCGACTCTGCTTGCAGCCAATCGTCTAGTTCGTGTCCCTCTTCTCTCCCGCGCTGCTCGTACAGTTCGTAGGCACGGTGACGGATTTGCTCTTGAAGCTCAGGTGCGGATTTCATGACGGCTAGGGCTGGTGTTTGACGCCGAGTAGCCGTTGTGCGGTCTGGTTTCATTGTGCTGCACTCCTTAGTTAGAGATGATGGTCGCACTGCTTCCGTGGCGTTTCCGGTGCTCGCTTACGCGAGATGAATCCCCGCCAAGAGCCAGCCCTTCGGCACCGACTGAAGGACTAGTTCATCCTCTGGCACGACGAACTCAAGGCCGCAGTCGGGCTTGGGACAACTCGACCCTGCCGCCACTTCATCATCGAGTTCCTCCCATCCATGCGCCATGGTCTCTTCTCCATCTTCCGACGAATCTCGCACCTGTGCGATGTCTTTCTGTCAAGAAGCTAACGCCGTGGAGCAAGAGCCCTTTCTGCCGCTTTGACGAGACGAAATCACTCCAATGGGGGCCACCATGAACTGGCGCTGGTAGCGCAACAGGTATCACTTTTCCCTCTCCGCTGACATGCAGCGTCATCGCCGCTGAGCAGCTACCGCACAGCCAGAAGTACTCCAATCGGTTGGACTTGGACGAGCCGGGGAGCGCCGGATCAGGTTCCAGTCGAAACAGCCTCCCTTCAGCGAGACGACGAAACAAAGCGGAACAGGAGGGATTGCTACACTTGGCGACCATAACAGCACCCCACTTACTTCTGTTCAAATCGGGCCGTGGGCAAACACCGCTCAATTCGGCCAGTTTCGATTTGCCAGTGTTTGCTGGCGACGGAAGGAATCGGACTTTGGCAAATTCACTCGGGTCAGGGACGAATCTCGGAGAAAATACTGCCCGGCATTCGGGGAAGTCTAAACCCACATGTTGCCAGTTGATCAGTGAATTTTTCACATTTGCCAAATGCAAAATTCTAATTCTCGACTCAAATAGGGGAGACCACAGCGGCGGAGCCGTTCTTCCAGATCGGGCTTGTCGGCAGGATCGACCTTGCTTGGTGACCTCTTTCTCCAGTCCAGCGAGCGCCGATTTCTGATCTTCTGAACCTTGTTCCAGAACCCGCAGATAGCCTACCGGTGCAGCCACGTGGCACGCAGGAGCCATTCACGATGACCGCATCGGAGCCTAGTCTTTTCATCGAGCAGTTCTCGGGGGGAGGGCTGTTCGAGAGCGTCCCGATCTCTAACCGGAGTCGGGGCGCTTTCGTTTTTCTCAGAGTGACTTCAGGGCTGAACAGATTGTCGTGCTCAGTTTGAGAGGGTTCAGACGAGCAACCGATTTCAGAACTTCCTCTCTCGATCGGAGTCTGAAACGGCGGAAATTACTTACAACGGCAGTTCATGGCCCTGACTAGGAGAGCCCCCGCCGGAGGTGCAGGGCTACCGGGAGATTCCATCGCTGTTGACTGCGCTGGCGAACACGGTTTCTAAGAAGGCTGTTGCCGAGGAAGTGAAGGTTGCGTAGCCTATGACGGTCGAGAGTCGCTAACTTTCAACGGAGTTCCGGGCAACGTCGCTCATCATGCGTTCCCAGGCACCGCGGGCAGACGAACTCCGTCCGCTTCGGCGGTGCCAGCCAAAATTAGCCTGAGCCTAGAGGCTAGGCGCCTGTACACGCTACGCAGGTCGAAATCGAGTTCGATGCTCACGCCGTAGAACTCGCTCATGAATGTGTGTGCCAGTGTACGTTGCTTCTTGTCTGCCATCTCGCTCTCTCCCAACCTGATACCGTGCCACCGAGGGCTGGTCTGCCAGTTGCTGGTTTGTCGTTTGGAGAGTGGCGCCGATCCCAAAGGGTCGGCGCGTTCCGCTACTAATCTCCCGATGGCAGCAGTTCGTCGTCCCAGCAATTACCTATCAACGACGGATAGTACAGTGCCGCAGAGGGGGGAATACCGTGGCTGTGTCCCGCCTCCACGATTGTGTCGTCGGTGTTGCTGGTGTGCCGGTTGGAAGTCGAAGTCATCATCATAATTTATCCCCCTCAAGAATTTGCGTCCGGAGTTTGCCTCCAGATGCAGTAGACCCTGGATCGCGCGTCCAGGCAAACCGCGCTGTCCGCCCGGACACACTGGTCCGAAATGACCTAGCGGGTAGGGGCGGATGCCGATGCCGCCCGCGTCCGGACGCTCGCCGCCTACAAAGATTTCCTCACGCTCTGCCCGTCGAGCGATAAACCAAAAGTCATGCAAACACAATTTAGCGAGGACCTCCTACGCTGACGGTGCGAACCCCATTCTCCGGCGAGGAGAGAACCGGGCTGTGCTCTGTGGATTGACCGGGGGCGAAGGCGATATAGCAAATGCACCGCTTCCCACGGGCTGCGAGCCGAAAAGCAGAGGGTTGCTGATTGACCTGTCAATGAGTTCGATATTTCAACAATCATCCTGTTTGCACAACTGGATGGGGCTGAAGGGTGGTGGGTCAGCACGATTTCTGGTTCTCAAGGCACTAGGCGAGTATTACCATTCCCGCAAAAACTACTACTTGTTCTCGGTGGATTCCCGCCCGATCCGCAAGTCGTTCTGCCTGCTGTCCACCGGCTTGCACTCGTGGGCATTGAACGCCTCTGCGATCTCCACCATTGCAGATATCTGTTTTTGTTTGCTCGACTTGAAGTGGGCTTTGCATAGTTCGCACCTGCCGAGGGCGGGGAGGGTGCGCTTTATGATCCGGAGCTTGCCTTTGTGCATGGCCGAAGTCTAGCGCATCGGGCAGGACGGCCCATAGACCTGTGGAAATCAAACTGACCCACTACCGGCTGAAGCGCCGGGGAGTCTAAGCTGCGTTCCTAGTTGCTGACTATCTGCTTTCACTCTGTAGCTCTTGGCGATCACCGCACATCAACACGTGATTCGTGTCACTGACAGGGCGCGCTCATTCGTGTGAGGTACCCGCGCTGAAGTTGTCTGACACAATCTTCTTCGCATGAGCCAATCCGCAGGTCCAATCACTCGCGCAGACCGCATTGCTTAAGCTGAGCCCAGAATGTAAAAAACTCAGTTGAAGAGTGAAAAGCAACCAATCCGAGCCGCTCGATGACCCAATAGGGTCACGATCCAGGCGCAGCTGACCTCATCTGCCCTTATTCGGGCGCGACTGCCCTGATAGTGTCTGGATCGTTCGCATCATCAGAGCATCTCCTGCGCAAGTCTTTGACGTGCCTAGTATTACGCCTACCCGCTAATGGCCTTACGCTTGCCATTAGCGGTTTCGTGATGATCTTGGCAATTTCCGGTCATGAAAATTCGGGACATTTTGCCGGAGAGGAATCGACTTTGTGCTGAGTGGCAACACCAACTGGATCGATAACGCGGAAATCAACATTGTTGCCAGCGAACATGGCGCTCTGGCGTCTTTGAAGGGCCGCATTGATATCGATTCCTCTCCAGCAGTACGCGACCAGCTTATCGCCCTTTTGCACGCGCCACATCCGAGGACAGTGAGCATTGACTTGTCGGGCGTCACCCATATCGACAGTTCCGGCGTTGCCACTCTGATTGAAGCGCTAAAGATCGCACGAAACTGTAAAACCGAGCTTAGGCTGCAGGGATTGCATGATCGCTTACATCGCCTGTTTGAGACGACGGGCATTCTATCCCTGTTCAATGAGGGCATTCGGAGATGAACCACTCTGGGTGCGAGGCGGTCTGATGGCCAATCTTCTCGAAATTGCCGGTAGAGAGACTCTCAGTCAACTCGACTACGTCGGGAGCCTGAACATTCAATTGTGGGCCACCCTGCGTGGGATGCGCGCGGCTTTGCCCCTGGTTGGAAATCGACATCGGTGGCGTGCAGCCGTTCACCAAATGCTAGAGATCGGGGTTGACGCGCTCCCGATGGTTGCCCTGATGGCTATGTGCAGCGGATTCATCCTGGCCATGCAGGGAGCATCTGAACTGCGGCGGTTCGGGGCTTTGCACTACGTTATCGATTTGGTCGCGGTCGGCTTCACGCGCGAACTTGGTCCGCTGCTGACTGCAATCGCGGTCAGCGGACGATCGGGGTCTGCATTTGCAGCCGAGATTGGCACCATGAAGGTCACTGAAGAGATCGATGCCCTTAAAGTCATGGCCTTCGAACCGGTGGAGTTCGTGTTAGCGCCAAAGTATTTGGCGGCACTCGTGGCCGTTCCGTGTCTCAGTATCGTCGCGGCCTTGTTCGGCATTTTCGCCGGGGGGCTATTCATGTTCTTCAGCACGCACCTTGGTCTGCTGCTCTATTTCCGATACGTGCTGACCTCGATTGAGTTGCGGGATGTGGTCGCCGCGATGATCAAGAGCCTGGCATTCGCCACCATTATTGCTCACGTGGGATGCCTGGAAGGACTACGTGTCCGCGGCGGGCCCGACGCAGTGGGTCGCTCGACAACTTCGGCGGTCGTGCGATCAACGTTCCTGGTCATCGTCGCCGATGCGATATTCACTAGCATCTTCTACTTCATAGGAAAGACTTAAATGTCCATCATTTCGGTGCGCGATCTGGTCGTGGAATACGATGGGCGACGTGTGCTCGATGGTTTGAACCTTGACATCGAGCCAGGCCAGATCACCGTTCTGCTGGGAGGCAGCGGTTCAGGAAAGAGCACATTGTTGCGGCAAATTCTTGGTCTCGAGCATCCGAAATCGGGCAGCATCTCGATCAAAGGCACAGACATCACTACCTGTTCACAGGCGGATTTGAAGACACTCCGACGGTCGGTTGGGGTGGCTTTTCAGAGCGCTGCTTTGTTCAATTCACTATCGCTGGAAGAGAATGTCGCGCTCACTTTGCGGGAGCACACCGCACTCGCTCCTTCAGTGATTGACCTGATCGTTTGGTTGAAGTTGGCGGTGGTGGGCCTGGCGGATTTCGGCAAACTGCACCCGCAGGAGCTCTCAGGAGGCATGAAGAAGCGTGCGGCTGTTGCCCGGGCTCTCGCTTTGGATCCCGAAATCCTAGTGCTGGACGAGCCCTCGGCAGGCCTTGACCCTATCGTGGCGGCGGAACTGGACGAACTGATTCTATTTCTCAAAGAGACCTTCCAGATCACGGCCCTTGTCGTCACCCATGAGTTGCCCAGTGCCTTCCGCATCGCCGACCGGATCGCGATGTTGTTCGATGGAAGGCTCCTCGCAGTCGGCACAAAAGACGAAATATGCGCAAACCAGCATCCACGCGTGAGGCAGTTTCTCAACCCAGTGCCGGACAACCCGGTGCATACGCCGGCATTGGCCTCCTATCTGGAACGGTATGTGCAAAGTCAGGAAGCAAAACCATGACCACCGAAGCAAAGGTCGGTGCCTTTGTCCTCGGCTGTTTCGCTGTACTCGCGTTCACCGTCATCTACCTGTTGAATGCGCAGTATAGTGGCGGCACCGTGCACTATCGCACTTACTTGCGATATGCCGGAGGGCTTGAGCCCGGAGCTTCCGTGCTGTACGGAGGCATGAACGTGGGCAAAGTTACAGCCGTGCGACCCTGGGCCGCGGATCCAACCCGAATCGAAATTCTCCTGGAAGTCAAGAAGGACACTCCGCTGAATGAGAAATCAGTGGCCAAGCTGGGCTTCGTCAGCGTGATGAACAGCGCGGCCTTGTCGATCACAACCGGCACCATTGATGCCAAGCGTCTTCCTCCAGACTCAACCGTCGCCTCGCAAGAAGCGGCCAGCCTGGATGAGATTGCCGGGAAACTGGCAACCGTTGCGGACAGCGCAAATACGCTGATCACGCAGGCACAGGGAGAACTCAACGACATTAGCGGCAACATGAACCATCTGCTTGCCAACCTGGACACGATGACCGGACCGCCGAATCAGAAGAAGGTCCAAGCCATTCTGGACAACATTGACCGATTGGTGGCGGACGAGCGCCCAAAGATTGATCGTCTTACAGACCAGCTCTCCAGGGTTAGCGAGCATGCGGATGACACCATTCAGAATGTGAATGGCACGGTGACGGAGTTGCGCGCTCCCATGCGGAAAGACCTGGTTGAATTACAGACAACGCTGGAAGAGGCCAAAGGCTTGCTGCAGTCCATGCAGATCATCGTTAGGGCCAACGATTACAAGATCGACGACACGGTGGAGAACCTGCGCGAGGCTACGGACAACCTCAATCAGTTCACGAATTCTTTAAAGCAGCGTCCCTGGAGCTTGCTACGCACTAAACAAGCTGACGAGCGCCAGGTTCCGAAATAGGTGGTCGGTGAGGAGAAGCGAAATGAAAAAACTTCCGGTGGCGGTGGCATTGATACTGGCGCTTTTGCCCGCACTGTCTAGCTGCGGTAGGGTGCGATATCCCGCGTATTACACGCTGAATCTGCCGGCCCCGCCGGATCCACCCGCACCCGAAAGCGTCCGAACCTCAATAGCGGTACGAGAATTCCAATCGCCTGGTTATCTGCGGCAAGGGCCCATCGTCTACCGGACGACGCCGGAGGAAGTCGGCTTCTACGAATACCACCGGTGGGCGGCAGATCCGCGCACTCTTGTGACCAGCGCAGTCGTCGATCATCTGCGCGCCGGCGGTCAGTTCTCCATGGTCTCTATGTACGACGGCCGTCCGAATAACGACTACGTTTTCAGCGGCAGGTTGGAAAAACTGGAGGAAGTGGATTACGAATCCGGGGTCAAGGTGGAGGTTGCAATGTCTGCACAAATCACCAAGGTAGCGACCGGGGCAACGGTCTGGAGCAATGCTGTTTCCGAAACTGGAACGGTGTCTCAACGAAATGTGCGCGGGGTCGTCTCCGAGATGAATCGGACTGTGGACTTAGCCATCAACAAACTCCTTTCTACCGTTCCGGTGCCGCTGACGAGTGAGCGATAGGAATATCAAGTGGAATGAGACCGCCGAGGTTACATCTCTTGCGGAATGATCCGGATGTCGTTGCAACGGGAAATTGATTGGCAGATACTTGAAGGCGCAAAAATCGGGGCGCAGCAAGCGGCGCGCGTTTCAGCGTTCGCGAGGGCCGCTATACGTCGGACTTTGCGTATTTGTTGCCGCACCTTGACCGAAGTTCGGTTAGCGAGATCGTCAAAGCCAATAGATTGCATTGCTGTGCGAACCAGGCTTGCTCGCATCTGTAAACCGAGAATTGCGGAGAGCACACGCGTCATGACCATCGCCGAAGATCGATATCGAATGCTGCTAGGTGCGTCCAGTGCCCTAGCCGATCAGCCCACGGTAAAAGCCGTCCTGCAAAGCCTGCGAGGCGTTCTGTCGAGCACGTCCAGATTGCACGGGGCTGAACTCTTCGTGCTGAGCGATGACGGCGAGAGCTTATCCACCTTCGAGTTTGATCGAGACCCGGACGCTCCCGCAATTAAGCGTGGAGCCAAATTGTTACGCGTTGGCCCGGTGGCGCAAGTGCTGGACGACCAGAAACCGGTGTTTGTCGCGGACCTGTCGCCGGTAATGTTGGAGCACCCTGACATGGCTCCTTTCGCAGCCGAAGTTGCCGGACGAAGCACCTACTTGTTCCCAGTATCGACCGCGCAAAAACGCTACGGAATTCTGTCAACGCCAAAGTTGGAGGGCCAGCAATTTGCCCCCGAAGACGTCGAGATGCTCAGCGCCCTGGCTTCCCACGTTGCGGTTGCGCTCGAGTGCGCACTGGCAAGAGACACAGCGGAGCTTTACCACCGAGAGGTCGTGAAGCAGAGAGATCGGCTCAGCTTGTTGCTGGAGATAAACAATCATATTGTCAGTAAGCTGGATGCGGAGGAACTGTTTCAGGCTGTGGCAGGGTCGATGCGCACGCACTTGGGCAACGATCTCACGTCATTGTGGCTTTTTAACAAGCAAACGGATTGTCTGGAACGTAAATTCCTCGATTTCCCAACTGGAAGAGGCTTTTTAGAGAAGGTTGTTGTCGTCGAGCCCACGAAGGTATGGAGCGAATGGTCGCGCCTTCGGATACCGCAGTTTTACTCACCGTTCGAAGCAGACATACCTTCGGCCCTCCGCGAAGCGTCCCGATCTGAATCGCTCCTGTCGGCTGTCCTGGTGCCACTGCTTAGTGTCGACGGCCCCTTGGGCCTTTTGACCATGTGCAGTCGCAAGGTTAATGGGTTCAACGAGGCGGACCGCGACCTGCTGTCGCAGATCGGCACCCAGATCTCTTTGGTACTGGAAAATGCTCTGGCCTATGGACGGCTCCGCGCGTCGCGCGACGATCTGGAAGAGCAGCGCCTCTACCTCGAATCAGAAATCGAATCTGAATACAACTTCGAAGACATAGTTGGCAAGAGTGCCGCTATACGTAAAGTGCTGGACCAAGTCGCGATCGTAGCGCCAACCAGCTCCACCGTGTTACTGCACGGCGAGACCGGTACTGGCAAGGAGCTGGTGGCCCGAGCGCTTCATAATCTCAGCCCGCGGCGGGAGCGCACATTTGTTCGTCTGAACTGTGCGGCGA
>CAVSWK010000011.1:0-14096 GCA_963731525.1 uncultured Acidobacteriaceae bacterium | reverse complement strand
CCTCCCCTGTTCGCTGATGGACTTTCTAGCTGTGCGGCTGACCATGTCCCGGGTGGCATCGCGTAGGGGCGCGGCAGAAGCAATTCCAGAGGAGAACCCTCTCAAGACGCAGGAGAGACGGCGTCTGAGCCGGACCGCACGTATCTATGACGCGGCCCGCGTGTTAAGACTTTCCGCCGGGGAAGTAAACCGGCTCGCCGAGTCTGAATGGGCGGCGTTTGTCAGTGAAGTCAAAGCGTTTAATGGGCTGGAGCGCCGACGAATCCTCCACCTTGCCTATGAGCGCGCGCACGAACGCGAAATCCTCCGAGGGCTGGCCAGTCACAGGAAATACCGCGGCTTGTTTGACCAATACGGAAGACCTCCTGCGCAAGTATTCTTTTGCATCGACGAGCGAGAGGAATCCATGCGGCGCGCCCTCGAAGAAGCGGACCCGCGGGTGGAAACTTATAGCGCCGCCGGTTATTTCGGACTCGCCGTGGATTACAAGGGGATCGACGATTCGCATGGTGCGGCGTTCTGCCCCGTAGTGGTCAAACCCGAACACGCCGTCCAGGAACAGCCGAAACCTGAAGACAGCGCGCTACTTGAAAGCCGCCGCTGGCGCAGGCGCGTGCTGGGACTGCTCATGCGGAATTCGTTCGTCTCTTCAAAGACGTTGGTGCGAGGCTGGCTTTCGACTTCAGCGCTCGGCTTGCTCTCGGCAGTTCCCCTAATCGGTCACCTCCTGGCGCCTCGACGTTACGCACTTCTGCGCGATTGGCTAAACAGGGAGTTTCTCCGGAGCCCCGGACCGAACTCACCTTGATGCGAAACACCGCACAGTCCCAAAGTGCGGTGGCCGGTTTGTTGACGGGGTTCGCTCCGGAAGAAAAAACAGAACGAGTAGCCAGCGTGTTGCGACCGGCTGGCCTAGTGCGCGGTTTCGCCCGTCTAGTGCTAATCCTGGGCCACGGATCGACCAGCCTCAATAATCCCCACGAGTCGGCGCACGACTGTGGGGCCTGTGGGGGGCGCCGCGGCGGCCCTAATGCGAGACTTTTTGCCGCAATGGCCAACCGGCAGGAAGTACGCGAGCTCTTGCGGGGGCAAGGCATCGATATTCCCGCGGATACGTGGTTCATCGGCGGCTATCACGATACGTGCAGCGACGACGTGGAACTTTTCGATCTCGATTCGGTTCCCCCCACGCATCAACCGGATTTGGAGTTGATTCGCACCTCCTTGGATCAAGCGAGAGCACAAAACGCACTGGAGCGCACCCGGCGATTTGAATCGTGCGCCCCGGATGCGGATGCAGGCCAAGCGCTTCGCCACGTGGAGGAACGCAGTGAACATCTCGCCCAGCCGCGACCCGAGTATGGACATTGCACGAATTCCATTTGCATTGTCGGGCGGCGCAGCCTGACCCGGGGACTATTTCTCGACCGACGGGCCTTTCTGGTTTCTTATGATGCCTACCAAGATCCCCGCGATCACGACCTTTCGGCATTGCTGGCGGCGGTAGTTCCTGTCTGCGCAGGGATCAGTCTGGAATACTACTTTTCGTTCGTTGACAACGACCGATACGGCTGCGGCACGAAACTTCCGCACAACGTCACAAGCTTGATGGGAGTAATGGACGGCCACGCAAGCGACCTACGCACCGGGTTGCCCTGGCAGATGGTTGAAATCCACGAGCCCGTCCGAATTCTTTTTGTAATCGAGACGACGCCCGACAGGCTGGACAAGATAATCAACGCCAGCACTTCGTTGAAACAGCTGGTCAAGAATCGCTGGATTCGACTTGCGACGATAGCCCCGGACTCGGGCCGTGTTCATGTGCTGAGGGATGGCGAATTTGAAGAGTTCCATGAGGCTTTAGAACGCCTTCCGGTCGCGCTTTCGTCCCACGAATGGTACGCCGGCAAGTTCCAACATCTTCCTATGGCCTGGATTCAAACGCCTGAAGCAGGGATAGGAGATCGCGTAAGATGAGTCTCTCCCGGGCCACGTTGGTGTTTGTGGTGCTCGCGCCGGGTGTCGTCTTTGGCATATTGGCGTCACTGTGGCTGCTTGGTTGGGCTCCCAGTGAGCGCATGCTATCGCGGGTTACTGGCCTGACGTTTTCCTCTTGTGCGGTCGGCGTGGCAGCGCTTGTTTGGAAAGTCGCCTCAGCCCCAAGCAATGCTTCAGTCGTTGCCGTCACCTTCGGCAACTGGTTTGCTGTGGGGGACTACCATTTCCCGCTGGTCTTAATGGCGGATCGGCTTTCATTGCCCTTTCTGGCGCTGGCGGCCGTGTTATCAGGATTGATCGGGCAGTTCTCGGCAACCTACCTCCATCGAGAGCCCGGATTCCTGCGATTTTTCCTTTTGCTGCATCTGTTCGCGTTCGGATCCTTGCTTGCCTTCGCCGCCGGTTCATTCGACTTGCTGGCCGCAGGATGGGAACTAGTGGGGATCACTTCGGTCTTATTGATCGGGTTTTTCCAACTTCGACCGGCTCCCGTCGAAAACGGACTTCGCGTGTTCGGAGTATATCGCGCGTGCGACATTGGGTTGCTCGTGGGTATCTTCCTCATGCATCACTGGGCCGGAACAGCATCGTTTCACGACGGCTTTCCCATGCTGACAGGGACCCGGGCGGTGATCGTCTGTCTCCTCCTGCTGCTTGCTGCGTCCGGGAAAGCCGCGCAGGTCCCATTTTCGGGATGGCTTCCGCGCGCCATGGAGGGTCCGACTCCGTCGAGCGCCATCTTCTACGGCGCAATCTCCATCCATGCCGGCGCATACCTTCTGCTCCGGGCGCAACCTCTGCTCGCGCGATCCGTGCTCGCGTCTGCTTTGGTGATCTTGATTGGTTTGGCTACAGCCATCCACGGCACGATCGTCGGCCGTGCCAGCGCCGATGCAAAAACTTCGCTCGCCTATGCCACCTTAACGCAAGTCGGCCTGGTGTTTATCGAGATCGGGCTCGGATGGAGATGGATCGCGGTAGCACATATCCTGGGAAACGCCACAGTACGCACCATGCAGTACCTGCGCGCGCCGTCCATGCTTCATGACTATCACCAGATGAGCTCCGCCATTGGAGGCGAGCTTTCGCCGACTGGTAAGCAAATCGAGGAGCTGCTGCCGGCGCGGGTCAAGTTATGGCTATATCGCTGGGCTTTCGACCGCGGCCATCTCGATACGATTCTGGACCGTTGGGTGATTGATCCTCTGCTGCACGTCTCCTCATATCTTGCGAAGGTTGATCGCACCGGAGTGCCTCAGGCGACGATCCAGCCCCACAATGGTTCGCCGATTTCGTTGCAGGGTGCGGCGAGACAGAGGAGCGACTAGTGTCCGTGCCTGCATGGGTTCTCCGTGCTCCGTTTCTAACCGCCGTTTCCATTGCCGTTCCGTGGTTCGCCGCGGTCTTGGTAACGGGTTATCGGCGACACACGCGCATCGTCGGTTGTATAGCGGCGCTCGTATCGATCGTTGCAAGCGCAGTGCTTCTGGTGCAGGCCCCGAAGGGCGAGTCTCTGTACCAGGTGCTGATGCTGCTATTCTCGTGCCTGACTTTCGGCGCGACCTTGGTGCTCCCGCGCCGGGACTGCACGATAGGGACGATCGGTGGAATTCTTTTCCTACTGGGCTCCACGCTGCTAGCGTACTCGACCGGAAATTTGATAGTTCTGCTTGCCGCGTGGATTTTGTCCATCATCCCCTTCTTGTGGTCTGGGTGGTTCCGTGCCCGCTCCAAGCGTCCTCTGGTTGGCCTTCTGCTCTCAAGTCTCGCCCTTGCGCTAGCCATCGGGCTAGTCTCGGCCAGCACAGGCGTCATTTCGATCAATAGCCTGAAGGGCAAAAGCCCCGGCGGGGCGGCAGCGTTCGGGCTTCTCGTAATTGCCGTGATCTTTCGCAAGGGAATTTGCCCCGCGCACGCCTGGGTAGCAGACGCGGCTGAGGGTGGGCCAGTGATCCCAACCGCTCTTCTCCTGAACGGTCATTTCGGCGCTTTGCTGGTTGCCAAGTTGATTGTGCCCTTGTTTCCGCAGACCGACCGCGTGTCCCCGATTCTTTCTTATCTTGCCATTGTCACGGCAGTTTATGTTGCGATCCGAGCGCTTGGGGAGAACTCCCCCCGCCGTCTGCTCGCCTTTCTTGCTCTTAGCCAGTCCGCGTGTATTTTGAGCGGGCTGGAGAGCCGGACAGCAGAAGGAATTGCCGGAGCGCTGGTGCATTGGTTCGTGGTCACGGTTTCCACCGTGGGTCTTTTCGGAATCTTGCGACTGTTAGAGGTTCGTTTTGGTGAGAACCTGACGGCGACCAAGCACCTCGGTTTGGCCGAGCACGCGCCGCGGCTCGCAGTGTCGTTTGCGATCTTCGGGCTGGCATTGGTTGGATTGCCGGGCACATTGGGTTTTTGTTCTCAAGACTTGTTGATCCACGGATCGCTCACCTCACATCCGCTCATCGGCTTGCTGCTGCCTATCGCCACAGCGATGAATGCCATAAGCATCTTTCGTTTATTCACTCGCCTCTTCCTGGGTGAGCGTCGAACCGGGTTTACAGTGATGGCGGACGCATTACCGCGCGAGCGTTGGATCCTTGCTGCGGGTGTATTGTTCGTCGTCTTAGGAGGGTTGTTCCCGAATGCGATCGTGGTTCAGCGCTCGGCGGAGGCTAACATTGTCGAGCAGGCGCTCCACGCATCTCCGGGCCTCTACCAACTCGGGAAGGTTGACAGACAATCCAGAAATTATCAATCGTTGCCACGTCCTGTCACTGAACGTAAGCGCGATTTCAATGATCACGCTCGGAGTTGAGTATTGGGAGCAACGGTTGTTGGAGCCAATGGATGATGAATGACGAGTCTAGGAGGCAGCTTACGTCCGGCAATGGTACGGGGCCCAGGGGCGTGCTTGACCGTCACCCTGGAAATCAGCAAGAGCGAAAGCAGAATTTGAAGTACGCCATTTTCTACCTGGTGGTTGCGGTTCTTCTCTTTCTCGCCAACCAACTTGCGAAGCACCCGCGAGCCGACGGGAGCCAATCTGGTGCGGTCTTGAACGTCGGCTTCGATCTATCTGTAGGTCGTAAGCCAGAGCCAATTCGTGCGAGGAACGATTCAACCGAGGAGGCAACTTACGTCATTCGTTTCCGACTCACGAATCGAGGAAACCAATCGGTTTTCTATCCTGTATACCCCGGCACAAATCGCCCCATAGGCCGCATTGTCTACCGAGTCGCTCCGGGATCTGAATGGATCGCGCTTTCGTGGCCGGAAAAACCCATATCTCCTCCTCCGGCTCTGTCGAGTGTCGAAGGCGACGTCGCTTGGGTTGAGATGCCTCCTGGCGGCTGGGTCGATGGGGTATACGACGACCCCGGGTCACCGGGTGGGGATCATGCCTATGAGCTTAACCTAAAGGTTGCAACCAAGGAAAAGGTAACTCGTTTTTTCTTGCAACCATACCGTGTAAAATCCAACTGATTTGCCGTCATGTGGACCATTGCTGTGGCTGGTCGAGAATCCAGTTCCCGTGCCCGATCGAGCCGGACTGGCATGAAAAATGGGGCCCGTTGTTGGCCGGCTTCCCGGTCGAACGTAGCATGCGATGGGCGGCTCTTGGTTGACTGACCTGAGTCGCGCGGCGTAGCCTGCTATTCTAGGTGCGCGGGGCTATCTAGGAACGCTGCCTATGCGGGCAATCCCATCACTTCCACGGCCGTTCCTGGTCATTCCAGCGACGGTCTTCGCATTCATAGTCATTCTCTACAGCGCACTTTGGATGTATTACAGCCGCTGGCAATATCCCATGGAAGCCGGTGTCACTCTCGAGTACTCCCCTGCGGAGCACGCGTTGGAAGTCTCCGCCGTCGTGCCCAATAGCGCAGCCGGGAGAGGCGGGTTGCGGCCAGGCGATCGGATCGTCGCCGTCAACGGTCAGTTGCTAACCACGGACCGGCCATACACCGTGACATGGAGAAATGCGCGGCCCGGCGACCGGGTTCAGCTTACCGTTGCGCGAACCGGTGTCCCCGCACAGTTCGAAGTTATCGCCACGTTTCGCGCCCGCACCCCAGGGCACACGACGCGAACGATGTTGCAGAGCCGCGCGCTCCAGATTATTCAGCTTCTGCCCGTACCTTTTGTGGCTGTGGGGCTTGGGGTACTCTTCTGGCGGCTGGACGATCGCAATGCCTGGCTGTTGGCTCTTCTCTTCGCCGGTTTCATCGGGCTTGGGCCTCTTTACGGGGACGTTGAAGGGAACTTTCTCCCCGCGTTCCGTGGCTTCGCCGTAGCATATAAGACGGTGTTCTTTAGCCTGTTTCCCGCGTTGTTCTATTACTTCTTCGCAGTCTTTCCAGAGGCATCTCCGCTAGATCGACGGGTGCCTTGGTTGAAAACTGTTCTGATAGGCGCGGCGTGCATCGTCGCAGTTCCCGTCGGGTTGTGGGGGCTGGTCGCGGGGACCTCGCAGCCGGTGACGGATCTGTTGGCCCGGACAGGAGAAGAGGTCGACGACATCGTCGGCTGGGGCTACGTGCTTGCGGCGCCGGCTCTAGGTCTCGTCTCGCTAGTGTCGAACAGTATCGCGGCACCTTCACCTGAGGCACGGCGGAAATCGCGAGTGTTGGTCTGGACAATGGTTGTGGGAATGGTGCCCTTTTTACTCCTGCAGGGGTGGGCGCGACTCGGTGATCGACCGACCGGCTCGTTGCCCTTCTGGCTCTGGGCGTCTGGGCTGCTGCTGCATGCTCTGGTTCCTCTGGGATTTGCCTACGCGGTGGTGAAGCACCGCGTGCTCGAGATTCCGGTGTTGCTCAAGCGGAGCGCGCGTTACCTCTTGGTGCAGCGCGGTTCCTTAGCTCTGATTCTGATTGTTTGTGCGGCGGCCACATGGTTTCTCGCCGCTGCGTTCGCGCGTCATTTCCCTGCGCACTCCGGAATGGGTTTGCCGCTGGGAACGGTATTCGGCGTGTTGCTGGTGTTGGCGATTACTCAAGTTCAGCGGGCGGTTCGGCAGCGACTGGATCGAGCATTTTTTCGCGGGTCTTACGACGCTCGTATGATTTTGCAGGATCTGGCGGAGAAAGCGCGCACGGTCTCCAGCCGCCATGAGTTGGCGACGCTCCTCGAGCAGCATCTCAACCGGGCGCTGCATCCGAGGTCGCTCACCGGCTACTTCGAAACCAAAGATGGGAAGCTCGTAGCCGAATGTGGCTTCGTGCCACCGGGAATGGTTACGATCACTCCGGAGCTTCCATTCTTGGCTGAACTGGTCCGCTCAGGGCAGCCGCAGGAAGTTGCCTCCTCGAAGGGCGAGAGTCAGGATGGAGCGTCTTCGTTCGCAGCGCTAAAGGCGGAATGCTTGGTGCCTGTCTTGGGGCGGGATAGCCGTTTGGTGGGACTGCTCGTCCTGGGGCCGCGTCTTTCGGAAGAGCCCTATTCCGGAGAGGACAAACGCCTTCTAGCCTCGGTGGCCAGCCAGACGGGCGTCGCATTGGAAAGTCTTCGGCTGGCCGAACAGATGGCCGAGAGGATGGAGGCGGAACGCAGCACCGGGTACGAAATGGAGATTGCGCGCAAGGTGCAATCGCGCCTCTTCCCGCATGTGCTTCTCCAGCGCGAGACGCTGATGTATGCCGGCGGCTGCGTGCAGGCCCGCCAAGTCGGTGGAGATTACTACGATTTTATCGATCTCGGCGCCGGGCGGCTGGGCATTGTGCTGGCAGACATCTCCGGTAAGGGAATTTCCGGCGCACTCCTAATGGCCAATTTGCAGGCCAATCTCCGAAGTCAGTATGCGCTGGCGGTGGAGGATCTGCCGCGCCTGCTCAAGTCAGTCAACAAGCTCTTCTATGAAAACACGCCGGAAGAATGTTACGCCACGCTGGTGTTCGGGGTGTACGACGACGCTCGCCGAACGCTTCGTTACGCCAATTGCGGGCACAATCCGCCGTTGCTGCTCCGCGCCGCCGGTACGGTCGACAAGCTGGAGAGCACCACTACGGTGCTGGGGATGTTCGAAGAGTGGGAATGCCCGCTTGCAGAGACGCAGATCTTGCTGGGAGACGTTCTGGTGATCTACACCGACGGGATCACCGAGGCCGTCGACTCGCACGGCGAAGAGTTCGGAGTGACGCGGCTGATCGAGGCGGTGCAAGCGCGCCGCGGACTCAACCCACAAGCTCTCATCGGTGAAATCTTCGAAGCGGTGCATCAGTTCAGCCAAGGGCCCCAGGCTGACGACCTGACCTTGATCGCGGCTTGCGGTGTTTAAGGTGCTGTAGACGCCAGCGTGAGATGGCGAGCGCCGACGCTAACCTTATTGCTGCAAGCTATATGATCGCGAATTTCGAGCGTAGCCAATTGCGCCCATGCAACTTGCACTCACTCCACCTCATCCGGTCCCAAATCGCTCCGGACATTGACACGGTAGAGGTCTGCGAATCGAGTCCGCACGTTCATTCCTGATCAGTGCAGAGCCTCGGAGCGGATAAGGCCTACTGCTGCGGAGAGTTCTTGGCTTGGTTGCTGGAGAGAACCATCCAAACCCCACATCTCGGTGATTGATCGACGCCACGAAACACGATCCCGCTTCACACGCGAGCAGTTCCAGTATGACCTGGTCGAGAATGTCTTCCGTTGCCCGCAGGGCCAGACCTTGCGCTATTGCGGACTGGACCGCAAGCAGCAAGGGTACATCTATCAGACGGCGGAGTCGCAGTGCCGAGGCTGTCCGGTGAAGAAGCGCTGTACGGGCGGACCCGTTCGCAGGATTTTCGTGCACTGGCATGAACCGGCCCGGCAGGTGCAGACCGCAGCGTATGCCCATTGGATATTTCTCTTGAGGAAGCACTCATTGATGTCTGGCACCAAACCCTCGCGGAGAACGCGGACGTGGTTGTGGTGGGCACTGAGCGCCCCGTTCAGCGAACTCCGAAGAGCCGCCTGCGGCAGGTGGATTTGCTGGCGCAGGGGCGTGGTTCGCCATGATCCTTCGCAGCTCGGTCATTTTCTTGCCTTCTAGCTCTTTCTCCCAACGGCTCACCACGATCGTCGCGACGCCGTTTCCCACGACGTTCGTAAGGGCCCGGCATTCGCTCATGAACTTGTCGATGCCCACCAGTATTGCCAGCGCCTGAATGGGCACGTCCGGGACGGCGGAAAGCGTTGCGGCCAGGGTTACGAAGCCGGTGCCGGTTACTCCTGAAGCTCCCTTCGATGCAATCGTGGCAAAAAGCAACATGGCTAGAAGTCGATGGAGGCTCAGGCGTGTATTCGTGGCCTGCGCGAGAAAGATCACACACAAGGTGAGATAGATGTTCGTGCCGTCGGTATTGAAGCTGTAGCCGGTTGGAAAGACCAGCCCGACGGTCGTCTTCGATACGCCTAGACGTTCGAGCTTCTGCATCATGTCCGGGAGCACGGTCTCCGACGAACTTGTGCCCAACACTATTAGCAACTCGGCTTTGATGTAGGCGATGAAGCGCAGGATCGAGAAGCCCGCATAATAAGCGATCGGCCCCAGGATGACCAAAACGAAAATCGCTGCAGTGACATAGAAAGTCCCGATCAGCTTCGCTAGGTTGGAGAGGGAGCCAACACCGTAACTGCCTACGGTGAAGGCCATGCCGCCCAGGGCGCCGATCGGGGCGGCTCGCACGATGATGCGGATGACGGCAAAAAGCACTTTCGTGAAGGCATCGATCTGCCGCGTCAGGTATTCGCCGCGGTAGCCCATACGCGCAATAGCGAAACCGAACAAAATGGCGATGAACAGCACCTCAAGCACGTCGCCCTTCACGAAGGCGTCAAAGATTGTGGAGGGGATGATCCCAAGCAGCAGCGGCAGGATTCCTACGTCTTTCGCGCGGGTTACGTAGTTCGAGACTAAGTGCGTGTCCAGCGTGATTGGATTGATGTTGAATCCTCTCCCGGGGTGGAGTACGTACCCGATCAGAATTCCCGCGACCAGGGCCAGCGTGGAAACTACTTCGAAATAAATCAGCGCTTTGAGCCCGACCCGGCCCACCTGCTTGAGGCTTCCCACCGATGAGATGCCTTCCACGACAACACAAAAGACGATCGGGGCGATCATCATGCGGATGAGCGCGACGAAGCCGTCACCCAAGGGCTTCAGTTCCACGCCAGCTTTCGGGAAGAAGCGCCCGGTGAAGATGCCAAGGAGGATGGCAATCAGGACCTGCACGTACAGGATGGAGTACCAGGGGCGATGTTGTGCCATGAATGCCCTTTGCCGTATCCGGCCGTCCGGACGGACGCGTCACACCTCACGGCTCCGTGATTCAATACACGCGGTTCACCGGCAACTTGGGCCCCACGGCAGGAAGCACCAGCGCCTTCGCGCTTCTCATCAGCGCGGCTACGTCGGCATCGCTCGGGCCGCAGTTCACTACTTTGAGCGATGGTGGCAGCAATTTTTCTGCGCGCTCAAAATCCGCGTCTGGTCGAAGGCACAAGACCTCGACGCTCATCGATTTTGCAGATCCTTGGGTGAAGGCGCCTCTTCCGTGGATTTGGCCACATCGGCCACGGGAAAGAAGCACAGTAAGAGCAGCGGCTGGCTACCGGTGTTCCGCGTGACATGTTTTTCGCCGGCTGGCATCAATATGGTATCGCCAGCCTCTAACGGATATTCGCCGCTCTGGGCATAAGTGGTGGCCCGGCCGGACAATACGTAGATGCATTCCTCGGTGTCATTGTGATGGTGAGGGCCGCGTTGTGATTCGGCAACGGTCGGTACAGGAATTTCCACCAGTCTCAGCGTCACTGCGCGCGCTCCCTTTTCCCCCGAGACGATCTCGAGCGAGGTCCGCCCCGGCAGCCCCAGCCGCTTGGCCTCCGATTGTCTGTAGACTCTCGCCATCACTTGGATCCCTGCGAGCGCGTGATTTCGCCGACTCCGCCTTGCACGTCGTCGAGTTGCCGGAAAATTTCCGTGGCCTCTTTAGCAATGGCGTCAGCGATGCTTGCGATCATGCGTTGGCCCTTTGCCACAGTTGCGGGCCGCGGATCGCCGTACCAGCCGGTTGGCGCAACTGTGCGGATATTGGTCAGCACCGGCTGGAAGCTGCGCGTGCGGCGTAGCTTGTCCATCTTCTTTGCGTGCTGGTGTTCGGAGGAGTGCTCGGCTCGGTCGAGATGCACCAGTTCAGGACGGTAGGCGAGTACCGCCGAGGCTTCGATCTCTCCGCCATGGGTCAGTCCTCCGCACTCGGCGTCGAAAAGATCTGCTGCGACGTAACACGCTTGGACGGTCAGCACGGTCAAACCGTGTTCTCGGTGTACAGCTTCTTCAAATCTCCATCTGCTATCTGATTCTTCATGAGCCATGCACAGGGCTGCCGATGTACTTGGACTGCACGTCCAGGGCATCATTGGATGGGAGCAGGAAGAAGATGAAAATGGTCGGGGCATGAAGTTGAACTGTAGCTGGAATCTATGGCTATTGGGATAAGCGGGAGAGAGTTTCAAGAAAAAGACTTGCAGATCGTTGTGAACGAGATCGCCTCTTCGCCCCCAGGCCACAGATGTAACGAAGAAAGTGCGATCAGCGAACTGGTCCATTCCACTGCGGCTGAAGCCGCCGCCCTTCCCAAGCGCTTTGTCAGCAGGTTGTGAAGCCCTGCGCTTCCACAGGAGTGCCAGCAGCATTTTCATACATTCGCAGATGTGAAGACTGCACAGCGACACAAACGGGGTCGTGGAGTCCCAGATGTGCGAACGTCCCATGGGGTGTGATCGGCGAGAATGGAGATCAAAATGGTAGTTGTGTATACATTATATCTACTGATGTGTATGATGATCGATGGCACACGCGCAGATCGTCAAATGGGGCAACAGCCTGGCGGTTCGAATTCCCAAGCCGGTGGCCGAGCAGGCCGGTACGCGAAGGCGATCCGATTGTCATCAGAAGCGGCCAAGGGGCAGATTAAGCTGCGCCGCAAGCGGCGTATTCCCACTCTGCACGAGCTTGTAGCCCAGATCACGGCAGACACGCGCTACGACGAAATTCCGGACGGCCCACAACGAGGAAAGGAGGCGGTTGAGTGGTGAGCCGCTACGTCCCACGGGCGGGGAGATATCGTCTGGCTGGGACTTTGACCCGCAAGCCGGGACGCGAACAAGCCAAACGCCGCCCTGCCCTGGTCCTCACTGAACAAAGCTACAACCGGGCCAGCGGGCTGGCGATCGGTATGTCCGCTCACCAGCCGGGCGAGTAGCCCTACCCGTTTGCCCTGCCTGTAACCATCGATCAGATTGAAGGTGCAGTACTCGTAGATCACCTCAAGAGCATGGACTGGGCCGTGCGCGAAGCGGTTCTTCACTCCAAAGCTCATTCAGCCCTTCTGACCAAAGCGCGGGCGTATCTCGGAGTTCTGCTCGGAATCCGCTGACCATCGTCAATTGAACATCGCCCTCAACCTGCGTAATCCCGCCAACGCCGCCACATATCGCCGATCGAGGGAATACGCCATCGCGTAGCACTCTTTCGCCTTTGCCCAGTTGCGTTGGTGTTCGTAGACGCGCCCCAGATTGAAATAGGGATACGGCCGTGCTTCGTAGCGTGGAGCGATCATGGCTTTCTGAAACCACGGGACGGCCTCATTCCATTTTTCTTGTTCAATCAGGTAAGCCCCATATTCGTTGTAAGGGTTGCCAAATTCAGGGTCCACTTTGATCGCTTCCAGACATTCGGCGATGGCTCGGTCGTAGTCGCCGATGAAAGAGTACGTCCAGCCGCGAAAAGTGTAGGCTTCCGCGGTGGGAAAGGCCTCGATGGAACGGGTATAGAATTCAATGGCTTGCTGATACTCGCCCTGCACCTGCATCTCATAGGCTTTCTGAAGATGGTGGCGGTTTGCCGGGAATCGTCTTTTGCACGCTGCACATAGAATCCCAATGATGGAATGGAAGAAATTGTATCGGAATCGATGGCGCGATTCCTCGCGCCCTGTCTGTGGTTGTCTCTGTCGTCGGTGCAGCAGCCCATCCCGCCGGCTCAGGCCAGTCCCACCACTCCTGACCAGTCAGCGCGGGGCGGGGACGCCAAGACCTCACAGCCGGAAAGGGACGCCGATGAGGGGATCCGCGTTACCCAATCCGAGGAAAAGGAAGATCTCGCCGAAGGAGGCCGAGGAGCCTCTTTCACGACGTTGACGAGATCCTGCGCTTCGCCAGCAAAGACACGGATCTTCCGGTCAAGCATGAAGTCAAGCGCGTCAACTGGCCACCCGCGACCAGGTTGTGGCCTATCTGGATAAGTCCATGGCGGAAGACAAGGATGCGCAACGCCTGCGCCGGTCCGAGCTGGTCCTGAAAAAGTTTGGGCTTCTGCCCCGGGACTACGATCTACAGAAATTTCTGGTGGCTTTGCTGCGTGAGCAGGTGGCGGGCTACGACGATCCCAAAACCAGAACCGGCTACAAGCTGCCGGACCGGATCGACGCCGAGCAGCAGCGTCCAGTGATGGCGCATGAACTTACGCACGCTTTGCAGGACCAGTCGTTTGCGGGGCTAGAAAAATGGATGAGCGGGCGACACCGATCTCGAAGAAAAGAAGAACCCCACGCCCGAAGACATCGATAACGACGAAATCGGGAAGCACGTACTGCGGTGGTAGAAGGGCAGGCCATGGTAGAACTGGATTGCATGCTGGCGCCAACCGGCCAATCCCTGCCTGCCGCGCCCCAGATTGCAGACGCGCTCAAAGAAGGCATGCTGGTGGGGACATCCGATCTTCCTGAGTTCCAGGGCGCGCTGATCTTCCTGAAAGAAGAGTTGACCTTCCCCTATCGCTATGGCCTGGATTTCGGTTATCAGCAATTGCCGCGCAGCGGAGGCAAAGAGAAAGCCTTTGCGGACGCTTTCAGCGATCCGCCGCAGACCACCCGCCAAATTATGGAACCGAAGCATATCTTTCCGGAGAGCGGAAACCCTGGCTACGCACTTGCCGATTTCAAAGCAGACTTCAGAGATTATGAGCGTTTCGACGTTGGAGCCATGGGTGAATTCGACCTGGCCATTTTGATCCATCAATACGCCGGCGTAGAGGTGTCCGATGCGATGTATCCGCGCTGGCGCGGTGGGTA
>CAVSWK010000010.1:0-7973 GCA_963731525.1 uncultured Acidobacteriaceae bacterium | reverse complement strand
CGAGCCATCGCATATGGGCTGGAACAGTCCATGCGGATCTTGCCGTCGTGGTCGACCGTCATGAACGAGAAAGTGGGGTCAATGGTCGGATTAACTACGACGATGTCCAGTCCATAAAGCGCATTGATAGGCTCCCAGTAGGCGCGTGCGGCTCCGCCCAAGGGGTCGACTGCAAGCTTCAGCTTGGCATCCCGAATCGCGTCCATGTCCACGACATTCTTGAGATCGCGCACATAGGGCAACATGAAATCTTCCTGATGCGTCGACGAGGCTTGGAACGCGCTTTTGAAGGGAATGCGCTTGACGCCAGCATTTCCTGCTCTCAACAGCTCGTTCGCGCGGGTTTCCACCCAGTGCGTCACATCCGTATCTGCGGGGCCGCCATTGGTCGGGTTGTACTTGAAGCCTCCATCCTCCGGAGGATTGTGTGAGGGCGTTATGACGATACCGTCAGCGAGATGTTCCCTGCGGCCACCGTTATAAACCAGGATCGCTCGAGAGATGACTGGTGTCGGGGTTACGGCGTCGCCCTGTTGGATGACCGTCTCGACGTTGTTTGCCGCCAACACCTCCAGTGCCGTGCGCTGTGCAGGGCCCGAGAGCGCGTGGGTGTCTTTTCCCATGAAGAGGGGGCCGTCGGTCCGATGCGCTCGACGGTAGTCACAGATCGCTTGAGTTATCGCCAGAATGTGCGATTCCGTGAAAGTGCCGTGTATTGGTGAACCGCGGTGTCCGCTGGTCCCGAAACTGACGCGCTGGTTGGGATCTTCAAGATCGGGACGGCGCTCGAAGTATGCCGTTTCCAAGCGAGCCACATCCACGAGCATGTCTTTGGGAGCAGGTTTGCCCGCCAACGGCGACATCGAAACCTCATTTTCCACAACGCTGGGTATGGTTCCACCTTTCAAATCTGGTCTGTCGCTACGCTGCAACGTGATGATCATCATTCCATAGCCGGATCATAGGCTGGGATAGATTGTGCTCATAACTCAGCGCGCTCAGGCTCGACGGGTTTACCGAGAGATACCTGCCCAAGCAACCGGGAGCAAGGGCGAGCCATCGCGCAGCGAGCACCCGAATGAAATGTCCGCTGGAGAAAAGAAGCACATCGCCGCCGACCATACGGACACGCTGCACCACCCGGTCGGCGCGCTCACCGATTTGTGTTGGTGATTCTCCTCCCGGACACCCATCCCGGAACAGTTGCCAGTCGGGATGCTTTGCCAGGATCTCGGAGTCGCGCAGTGTTTCGTATTCGCCGTAGTTCCACTCCACGAGGTCGGGATCCACTTCGGCCACGGCTCCGAAACCCGCCAGTTCGCAGGTTCGCACGGCTCTCTGCAAAGGGCTGGTAAACACTTTCACAAAATTCAGCCCTTGAAGCCGTTTCCCAAGCATGCGGGCATGCAGTTCGCCATCGGCTGTAAGCGGTAAATCGGTAAGGCCGGTATGTTGGCCGGAATGCGTCCAGGCGGTGTCACCGTGCCGCGCTAAATATACAACTGGCAATGCTTCGCTCATACGGTTTGTTCTTTAGAACGCCTCCATTCCGCTTCTACCCGTCGTTCCGCGTGCAAAAGCGTCCAGCACTCTTTCGCGATCGCCCAGTCCTCCTCTGCCCGAATCACCAGCACCCGGACTTGCGAACTAGCCGTAGAAACATCCGCGTCTAGAATCGGTCGCGCGTTTGTTTGGACATCGAGCCCAATGCCGAGAAACTCCAGCCCACCGCAAGCCGCAGCTCGTACTTCCGCGGAGTTCTCGCCTACTCCGGCGGTAAACACCAGCACACCGATTCCTCCCATCGCAGCCGCCATCGCGGCGATCGCCGCTCGCAGACGATGCACGTAAATGTCGAACGCTAGCTTCGCTCTTTCATGACCTCGTCCGATGGCAGCGAGGATGTCGCGCATGTCTCCCGATATCCCCGAGATGCCGAGCAGGCCCGACTTGTGGTTCAACACGCCGTCGATCTCGTTAGCGTCCAATTGGCCCTGACGCATCAAAAAAGTCAAAATTCCGGGATCCACTGCCCCGGAACGCGTCCCCATCATCAAACCGTCCAGTGGAGTGAAGCCCATCGTCGTGTCGACACTACGCGTCCCATGGACAGCTGCCACGGAGCAGCCGTTCCCCAGATGGCAGGTCACCACTTTGAGTGCCTCCTTATCCTTCCCTAGGAGCTGAGCGGCGCGCTCTCCGCAGTACCGATGATTAATGCCGTGGAATCCATAGCGGCGAATGCCGCTTTCGAACCACTCATAAGGACCCGGATAAATGGCAGCCGACAACGGCATTTGCCGATGGAAGCCGGTATCGAAAACAGCCACTTGCGGAACGGCGCCCAGAAGATTCTCAACTATTCTTGCGCCCTCCAGCTCCGCGTCAATGTGCAATGGCGCAAATGCAGAAACGCTGGCAATTGCCTGACGCACCTCGGGGGTGATCACCACGGGATCCTCGAAATGTGGGCCGCCATGGACTACTCGGTGCCCCACAGCATCGATGTCGGAAGGGGAAGCGATAATTTGGGCATTACCGCTCCACGACTTGCTCAACAGATCCCGAACAACCTGCTCGCGGGAGGTGACCTTGAGTTCTTTCTTTTGCACGATACCGCTTGCGTTTCTGACTGACGTCGCGGCGGTATCGCCATTCCATTCGATCCTTCCCTCCCACAGGCAGGAGGGCGGGTGAACTGGAGGAGAGCCCTCTATTTCAAATATGCAAGCCTTCTGGCTGCTGGAACCGGAGTTGAGCACAAGAATCTTCATAGGAGCGGGGCGTTCCCATGCTTACTGGTCGTGGACCGAAGGCGCAGGCTCGGGTAGAGTTGACTGCTTAATGGCATTTGCCACATTACGCGCCAGGTTGTGCGTTGCTCGCAGGTTCCCTCCGAAAAAGCGGACATTACCATCCACTACGCGTTCAAGAACAACTTGGCCTTCCCGTGTGCAGAGCTGACTTCGAACCTTCAATTTCGTAGCTCCGGCCACGGTGGTGACAGCCCGTTTCGTCTCGCTGCCTGGAGTGTATGATTCGACAGTTGTCTTCAGGATTAGGAGTGCCGGAACGTCGTTGGCGGCGCGATCCCCGCTGCGGAGCACTGTGGAGAACTGCTTAGTTTTGACCAGTTCGTCCAAAAGATTCTCGTAGATCGCGACCTCGAATTCGGGCGCGATACTCAAGCCACCCGGGTCAACCTGGTTGACTACCACGCTCCATTGCGCGACGCCAGTGCGATTGACTCCTGCGAGTACCGGCACTGTCAATGCTGATAGGCCCATCGCAATAGCTGCCGTAACTGCCTCCAATAAGGCTCCTCTACTTAACTTCATTTTTTGTCTCCAGTCTCGGGGCGGTATCATCTTTCAGCCCGCTAACATGTACGCCCTTGGTCTCCAGTTCGCTTCCAAAAGCTTGCCCTTGACCTTTATTCAATTGGCAGATCGCTCCGTGAAAACCTCCGTTGGAATCGAGGTAGTCCAATGTCAAAAAGTCGTACTTCTTGTGAGCGAATAAGCCAATCACTCGTCCCCCGCCGAATGGTGTAGCAGCCCGGCCCAAGGCCATCGACGTCCCGCCCACCTCCTTGTCTTCCTGACTGAGAAAGACGCCCTGAATGGAACCAATCGGTATCCGAGCGATGGGACCCTCGGCTGGCTTAAAAACCAAGGTATCGCCCTGAATTGAGAGTTCTCCGGTCGCGTTGTTCGAAATACCTTCGAGGCCTAAGATGGCCCTGGCGTGCACTCCGGAGGCGGAAACCGGAGCTTTGGCTTGGTCGCCATCCTGCGACATAAGGCTAGCGGTAAAGCAAACCACAGGTATCAGACACCGTAGTGTCCGGCCTGTCATTTTCGATAAAACAATTTGGTAGCGCATAGTTTTTGCCGGATTGCTCCGGACCTTTCAGCTAGGTCATGAGCAGTCTTGGTTCCATCGGCTAGGCTGCGAACCATCTGAGAAAGTCGCACCTACACCACGCGATACGACTGGACTTCGACATCGGCTTTGCTCGACAACTCGGCATTCAGCCCGGCACTTGACCAACGTCGGCAATCGCTGCGGATTCGTGATGCTAAAAAGGCAATCGGTAAGCGAGTATTGTGGGCACGAAAATTGCTCGCGGACAAGCGATGCCTCGATACCCTGCACTGGTAGCTGGCGCTTCCATGCCAGTTGCCGCACAGGTTTCCCTCACAGGGGTACGTAATCCCCTTGCCTCTTGCAGTCGAGTAGTTGTCACCGTCAGCTATCACGTGGAGGGTGTCGAAGGCCATCACTGGCAACATAAATTCGACGATCACGCGCGGGCCGGCAAGAACGGCGGTCGCCTTGCTGGTTTTCAATCCGCGGAGTTGAAAATGGCGCAAGAAATTAAGAACCATGGCTTCCGAGACCATGCACCGGAAGACGGCTCTGAAGGCGAAGCTGGCGGAATTGCTCGGCGCCGCCCCCGAATCGAAGATCTTCAGATCGAGACTTTGGCCGACTCTCTCGACCAAATCAAATCGGCGTTGGATCGTGAGATGACAACGAATCAGCTCGACGTTCAGGCTCATCTTGTTCAAGACGTTCGAGCTGCACTTGACGCAATTGATGAAGGCACGTACGGGTTCTGCGAGCCGTGCGAAGAACCTATTCCCCTCAAACGCCTTTAACAGCTGGGCCGTGGGCGAGGCGGTGCGTGCGATGTCAGATGGACGTAGAATCGCAACATCAGGACCGTTTGTCAGCTGTCGATGATGTCGCTTGGCCCGTATTAAAAAGTTCAGCCACTGCCGGCATACCTTCATATTTGTTGAAGAGCCCTAGCCCGCTCCCGGCGGCACGCCTCCGTAAACTCTCGGAGTGGATCTAAATGCTCCTCGCCGTTTGCGTATCGCGTAAGAACTTCGGCGGGATCACCCGGCGGCTGTTCATAAGCCTCAAGCAATCGCTTGCCAACTTCCTCCGCAGCGCGAAGAACCTGGTCACTCGATGTCAGGCGGATACGTGCCACCTTTGAATAGAGCCGCATAATCTTCGCGGGGTCGATTGCTGATCGTTGAATGGCGTCGACAAATAGAATGAACAGCTTCCTCGACAAATATTCCGTACAGTTTCTCGTGCTCTTCTAGTTCGGCTCCGAGTCGGGTCCATCGAGCTTGCAGTCGCTGGCCTATGAATGTTGCCCCCACGGATGAGCAAGCGCCAACGAGGGATCCAGCGAGAGCCGCAAACGCCACGAGAACTGGTCCATCAACTGCCATCATCGCTTTGACTCCTAAACACGTTATCTTTCGCTCAGGGACTACGACGCCTGCGACAACAGCACGATACAAATCCCGTTCCAGCTTTCCTTATGGGTGGCGGACGGAGGAAATCCGCGTAGCGGAACCGTCCCGATGCTCCGATTATCAAGCTGGAAGCGGGTATGCAGGTAGTTGCGCACGAGAATCGCACGGCTACGGGAGAGCGCCAACTGGTCGCCCGGTGTTCCGGAGATGGCGTAACCCTCGACTACGATGGCACTGCCGATTACACGATCCCCGAGCTGGGCGACCGCTGCATCGATCCGCAGTTGTCCTGCGGGAGAAAGCGTTTCGCTTTCACCCTGTTGTGGTTCGAACATTTCAGAAGCTTCGATCCATACGCGAGGATTTCTCGGATTCGCAAAGACCTTGTCCTGGCGATACTTGTCGGGCGCCAGCCGCGCCATTGTGTAGTAGCCGCGGCGTTTGAAGAATCCTCGGAAAAAGAACCCATGCTTGAGCGCCTCTGTGTCGTCGGCAACATTCGCAGTAGCTTCATTCACGTTGGACAGGGTCTGACGAATGTTGTCGCCGGCATCTCTTCCTTGCGCGTCCGGCGCGAGAGCTTTCGTAATGGTCTCACGGAGTTGCTGCGTAGTTGCATCAATGTTGTGCGCGGCGCTATGCACGTTGTCCATGGTCTGATCGAGTTTCTCGCCGAAGTTTCGCGACTGGAGGTCGGAAATGATGGAGTCCGCTTTCGCAGTGATGCTCTCCGCTTTGGCCGGTAAGCCGCGCGATTGGAAATCTGAGATGAGCGTGTCCGCCTGTTCTGACGCGTGATTCAGCGAAGAAGTGGCATCACGCACGTTCGCCAACGCCTGACGGATGTCCGTAGCGGTCTGCTCATCGCGCAGCAGCATGCCAATGGTTCCGCGCCCCTGCTTGATCCCGGTCACGACATCGTTCGTGTTGTTGACTGTGGTCGTCACGGAATCGAGAGCGGCCGTCAGCTTATCTGCTACGACCTTCATCGTTCCACTCGCATCCGTCACTAGGTTCGTGCTTTTTTGAATTAAATCGGCAATATCGCTGGTATCTCTGCTCGGCAGTTCGGAAAAAGGCGCAGCTTCCGGCGAGTTCGGACTGCCTGGTCCGATCAGCAGAACTTTATCGCCCACGACTCCCTCCGTAACGATCGTTGCAACCGAATCCGTCCTAACAAGCCCACGCACTTGTTCATTCAGTTGAAGCTTGAGTCGAAAGCCAGCCGACGGCGAAACCGGAACACCGATGTCCGCAACTTCGCCGGCATCGAAACCTCCAACTCGGACCTTCGCGCCTTTTGCGAGACCATTGAGGTTCTTGAATTCCGTATACAGCTCGACGTGCTTGGCAAAGAAACTGTGTTGATTGCCGATCAAGAAAATGGCCAGCGCAAACAACACCGTGCCCGCGACGACGAATATTCCTAAGCCCACGTAACGATTCTTCATCTATTCCTCCATCACCAATCTCCGCACCGTTTCGTTGTCATGGTGTTCAAGATCTTGAGGCTTGCCTAGCGCCGCGAGCCGTCCGTGGTCGAGAACGGCAAATCGATCAGCTATACGCCTTGCACCATGCACGTCGTGGCTGACGATGATCATGGTTGTATGCTGTTTCTGCTGTAGTAGAAGCTCGTCAATCTCAGAGGCGGTAATACGGTCAAGTCCGCTGCTCGGCTCGTCTACCAAAAGGATTTGCGGCTCTAGAACTAAAGCTCGCGCGAGACCCGCTCGCTTCTTCATACCGCCGGAAAGCTCCAGGGGCAGTTTTTCCCCATCACCACTGAGGCCGACCTGGTGAAGTACTCGGTCAATGATCTCCTCGATCTCCTGCTTTGATTTGTGGGTGAGCCGGCGGAGCGGTAACGCCAGATTATCGTACAGATTTAAAAAATCAAAGAGAGCGGCGTTCTGGAAGAGAAATCCCATCTTCCGGCGCACGCGCGAGAGCGCTTGCCCTTCCAGCTGCGTGATGTCGTCGCCGTCGATCCAAATGTGCCCGGCCTCCGGCTTCGTAAGAGCGATGATCAGCTTTAGGGTGACACTCTTACCCGTTCCGCTCCTGCCCAAAACACAGATCGTCTCCTGCCGCGCGACCGAAAAGGTAATATCTCGCAGTACCTGCTTTTCACCAAACGTTTTTGAGACGTGATCGAGCGCGACGGCCGTGTCTTTCCAGTCAGTCATATCGCGGTCCCGGGAAACATGATGAAGATGATTTTCACCAAAATGACATCCGCCACGATGACCAAGAGCGATGACATCACGACGCTATTCGTAGCCGCCCGGCGAACGCCCTCGGCGCCTTCGTTCGTCGTATAGCCAAAGAAGCATGACACCGTCCCGATGATGAAACCGAAAACGGCGGTTTTCAAAGTTGGAGGAACGAAATTGGACCACTCCACACCGCGGAAGGCCCGCGCGACGTACAGCTGAAGAGAAATGTGAGATAAGAAATGCTCCGAAAGGAAGCCGCTGATGACACCGCAAAAGTCCATAAACGTGGTCAACAACGGCAACGCCAGGAAGCAGGCGACCACTCGGGGAACGACTAGCAGCTTAAAAGAATCGATCGACAAGGCTTCAATGGCGTCGATCTGTTCGGTCGATCTCATCTCAGCCAGCGAGGCTCCCATTCCGGCGCCGACCCTTCCGGCCACCAGAAGGGCTGCTACTAGGGGGCCGATTT
>CAVSWK010000009.1:0-8754 GCA_963731525.1 uncultured Acidobacteriaceae bacterium | reverse complement strand
CATGACGCCCTCGTCACGGAACCAGAGGACCCTGCCGTCGCGCGCAAACATGCGGTACTCCGCCTGGAACAAATCCTGGGTCTCCTGGAAGCGCTTCTCCGCGGCGAGGGCAATTTCACGATCCTCGGAGTGGATGTGGTTCAGCCAATTCAACGGATCGGAGAGCCACTCCGACGGCGAGAAACCCAAAATTGACTGGATTTGAGGACTCACATAGTGCCACGGTCCGTCGGCCCCGAGTTCGGCGACATAGGTGATCGCGGGCAAGCGCTCCACCAGCGTGCGGTAGCGATCTTCCGCCGCGCGAAGCTGGGTTTTGTCTCGATCCCGTTCGATCGCGAGCGAGACGAGATGCGTAGCATGGGCAATGATTTGGAGATGTAGAGCGTCAGGGGTACGCGGCTCGCGGTAGTAGATGGCAAAGGTCCCAAGGACGCTGCCGTCCTGCGCTGGGATCGGCGTTGACCAGCAGGCTCGCAGACCGTGCCTCAGGGCTATATCGCGACCGTCTGCCCACAGTGGGTCGGTCGCGATGTCGGAGACGACGACTGGCTGCTTTCTATAAACGGCGGTGCCGCAAGATCCCACGCAAGGCCCGATTTTTACGCCGTCAATGACTTGACTGTATTCTTGGGGAAGGCTGGGGGCGGCTCCATGTCGCAAGGTTGCACCGTCGGCGTCAAGAAGAAGAACGGAACAGAGCATTCCGCCGTGGTGCTTCTCGATGTCGGCGCACAAAGCGTTCAAGATCGCCGGGAGTGGATTCTGGCCCATGATCATGGCCAGTATCCGGTCATCCAGCAGCGACAGCAATTGAGAGGTCCCTGACTGCTCCGCGGTTGTCGCTCTTTGAACTCCCGTAGACATGGATTTCGCTTCATTTTCGTAGTCCATGAGCGGGACTCCAAGTTACGGGGGTAACGGCGTCCGATTCCCGATCGACTCGCGGCCCGGGCCTGGGCGGTAGTGGCGGTGGGAACGTTTGCGACTTACGGCGGTGTCCACGCGATGGAGTGTTTGGGGTGGGGTTGGAAGTCGACAGCGAACATCCCGGTTGGGTGCGTACCGAGATGTCCCGCCGAACCGGACAACTTCGTGGAGGCGCTGCTCTATCTTCTATATATGGTCGCCGGGCGCGCGCCGATGATTCCGATCGACATGGAATATGCGGGAGAAGACGGCGTGACGTGGGTATTGCAGTTGCCGATTGAATCCCTTTAAGACGAGCAGTCTGCCACCGTAGGCTCGAAATCAGCCTCAGTTGCAGGCTCATCTCCGGTGCGATAGAAAATTTCGAATTGCTTGGCAGCCTGCCGGTCGCATCGGGGCCTCAAAACGTCGTATGCTACCTCGCCTTCGTTCCGAATCACTTCTTGCAAGGTGAGAGCGTGAGCATACAACTGCTGGGACAGGTGCAACAGCATCTCCGGATCTAGTGCGCGAGACGCTCGCTTGCTGGCAACCTTCTCACCCGTGCGCTCCACTGGATGAGGGACAGCCGTTGCGGCTCTACCTGGTTCGAGCGATTGATCCGTCACAGTGTCCATAAACGGAGCGCCTGCCGGACATTCGAATTCAACCAATGTGCGGCCACCGGTTCTAGCAAAACGGCGATGGGAGGCCCGAGCCGAATGCGGAACGGAACGTCGTCGGGATTTCATGCCAGCTCCATTCCCTGAGCCTTGCCAGGGGGTTGTGCTATCCGAGGATAACTTCAAAATAGCGGTTCCACCGGAAACAGTCCAACGCATAATTTGCGTTTCTTGCATCCGAAATCGAGAACCCCGCCCTGGCCCGAGGAAGGACTGCCGCTCCACTCTTGGAGGGGCGGCGGACGGGAGAACGCGCCGATTCTAATCCCCGATCTAAATTTCGAATTGCAGCAATCCCGGCAGGAACCCTCACACGCTCAGAACTGGAATCGGCACGGCGCAAATGATTGCGTAGCCATGGATGCGCAGGTTACCGCCGTAAGGGTAGCACTCGGTAACCAGCAGATCCGCCTTGGTCTGCTTCGCAGCTTGGCTCAGCACCTTAGGCGCGTCACCATTGCCGATGAATACGTCCGCCTTGATGCCCATGTCTTGCTGAAGCTCTGCGAGATGCTGAGAAGCGTCGCCGACCAGCGCTTTTTTCCACTCTGGAACGACGTAACTGCCGCCAGGTCCCCAAAGCTCCACCCCGGCAGTGACGTGGGCGAGCGTAAGACGGGCACCGAATTCGGCGGCCATTTGCGTGGCCCAGGACACAGTTTTGTGACTACGGGGCCCGAAGTCGACCGCGCACAGGATGTTGCGGATGGCAAACTCCTGCCCTGGCGATTCTTCCACGTGGGCGCCGGTCCAAACCGGGCACTCGGTCCCGTGTAGTACTTTCGCCGTCACAGAGCCCAGCAGAAACTGGTTGAACGTGTGGCCATGGGACGGCATCATGATCAGGTCCGCTTTTTCCACCTGGGCCGTCCGCAGAATTGCCTGGGCTGGGTTGCCTTTGACCAACACGCGTCGGATGGCAAGGCCGTCAAGCTTCGACCCGAGAGACGGGTCCAGGTTTTTCTGGGCGCCTTTAACCATCTCAGCGAGCAGATCCCAACCAGTAAGTTTGGGGCCTTCCTCCGGCACACCGGCGGCATGGCTCCGACCTGTCACGACGTGCAGCATCACGATCTCCGAATGGAAATGGTGGGCCAAGGTCGCAGCCTGATGAACGACACGCAGCGAGGCGTTCGGGAAATCAACCGGCAGAAGAATCTTCTTAATATTCAGCATCGCGCATCAGCCGGGGAGCCGCTTGGAATCGCAGTCGGCTCGGCGGGATTGCCCGTCTATGAGGTCTTCCGACGAAGCCTGACCTCAGTCATACGCGAGGGACACCATCGTAAGGGACACCATAGACTGTGAAAGCCGTCACTTTGCGGCCTGCAGCTGTTGCAGATCGGCAAGCACTTCCTCGCTGTGCCCCAGCGGACTGACCTTGAGGTACACCTTTCTGATTACGCCCGTCGGATCGATCAAGAAGGTGTTGCGAGCGGCAAGAGTCATCCCCTTGTATTCCATGATCGAGCCGTATTTTTCAACGACCGCATGGTTGGAATCGGCGAGCAGTTTGAAGTTCAAGCCTTCTTTGGTGCAAAAGCTCTTATGAGAATCCACGTCGTCCACGCTGACGCCTACGATCACGGCGTTCTTCTGCGTGTATTTATCGATGTCGCGTTGGAAATTGTGAGCTTCGATCGTGCAACCCGAGGTGAAGTCCTTGGGATAGAAGTAAAGCACAACCCACTTGCCCTTGAACTGATCCAGCGACACTTGCGCGCCTTCCTGGTTGGGCAGGCTGAAAACAGGGGCTGGACTGCCCGCGGCCGGCGGCTGAGGCTGATCCGCGGCAACCGCAAAAACTGCAGGCAAAACCAGAATCAGGAAAGCTACCGAGAAAACCTTCATAACGCTCCTTTCAAACCATGGTTAAGAATAAATCATGACCTCGGGTGTTGACCAAGCCCCTCAGTAGCGGAAACCGCTGATGTGGTTATTCAGCGCGGATCTTCAGTTGACGACTTAGTGCAGAAACCTGGACTGCGTGCTCATTCTCTCCAAACTGGTTTGACGTCATGGACGTCGCCTTTCCCTCGCGCCAGCAGGAAGCCTCCACGTCGGGCCCACCATTGCAACAGCAGGTGGGTGGGAAAGTAGACCACCAACGGGACCACGACTAGGTATCCCAGCAGATAAAGCAGGCCGGGAATGGCGTGTTGCTCGCGGAAGAACGGGCCACGGGCCCAGTTCACGTCGAACTGCGGACGCCAGAAATAATTGATGGGAACCACCACCCAGGCGGTCAGCGCCTGGTAGAGCCATCCTCGGCGATCGTAACCCAGGCGCCAGATGGCCCACAGCAGCAGCGGAGGAGTGACAACGTGAAACAAGCTGAGCAGGCGAATGAATAAAGGTAGGTTGGGATCGAACATGTATTCCGTGCCGCCGACGATGTGCGAGCCAGTGCTGAAAGCCCCGGCCAAGTCGATGGTGTAGAGGGTCTGGAACAGCAGCAGTCCGTTCGCCTGCCAGGAAAAAATCAGAGGGCTCTCCAGCCACAGGGCAAGCGTGAGGAAGAGGTTTCCCAGATCGCAGAAGAACAGGAAGTTTTGCAAGCCGTATTGCTTCCAGTAGAACGGAACCCAGGCGATCACCCAGACGGTCCAGCCGATCTTGAGCCAGAGGGGCACCCTCATGGCCGCCATTGTAGTCGGTGCAGAGGGGTAGCCCGGTACCCCTCGGTTCCCGAGACTAGCCGCTCCGCCTTACTTGTCAACATCGTTGAAAAACAACTTGACCAAGGTGTGAAATGCTCTGCTAGCCTATCCTTATGCCCCAGTCCGTCAAAGAGCGCGTGGGAAAGCTGCGCGAAGAGATCGCAGAAATCAGTGAAGCAAACCGCTTGTACCTGCAAGGTGGCAAAAAGATGATCGGAGCTTCCGACCAGGAACGTCGACTGCAGAGATTGCAGGAAATCATGGACGAACTCATGTCCTTGACGGACTGGAAAAAAACCTGACCCGACGTTTTGTATCAGGGCATCGCTTTGGCGGTGCCGCTTGGACGCTCATTGAGAGCCCTTTTAGGTCTGGCATCTTGGACCTTCAGTCCGAGGCTTGAACCTCCATTGTGTCGGTAATCCACAGTTGCGCTGGAGCGCCCTTCGTAGTGCGAGTGGCAGTCGCCCGAAAGCTGCCGGAAGTGGTTTCGACATCGTAAATATATGGAGGGCGTTCGCCTTTGATGGTGATGTAGTTGCCTGCAATCAGTTCATCCAACGAAGCATACTTCCCTTGGGACGCCTGATATACGCGCTCGGCATTGGCAATGCCTATCAAGTCGTTTTTCACGCCCACGATGGTGGCAACTTCTTCAGGATTGCCGCTCCCAGCACCCGGAGTCAGGGTCTTGATCTGCACAGAGTAGATGTACATGCCGATCGCCATCGTTATGACCGTGCCCAAAAACCCAAGAACGCGTCCCATAATTTGCTCCGCAAGAAGTTATCTCGCAAATGGTATTGGGAAGGGCATGGCTTCGGCCGTGCCGCCCAGAGCCAATAAAGACGCGGGCTTTAGCCCCCTGAGAGTCCCGGCAGCTTACCCCGCAAGTGCCATTGCACCCCGAAAACCAAACCGTAGCAAGTAACGAGAGTGCAAGTGCCAGGGATGATGACGATGATCTGGAGGGGTTGTTTCCAGGAAGGTTGGCGGTAATCGCAAATCGGCTTTTCGGAATGGCGACCCCGGAGGGAGTCGAACCCCCAACCCTCAGATCCGAAGTCTGATGCTCTATCCAATTGAGCTACGGGGCCGTCCGCCGGTAGACACATCGCGCTAACCGGCGCTCTCGATTCTACACTGCAGCTCGCCCCGAATCATCCCTCGCCTACGGAAATCTGCCCCGCGTTGTAACATCAAAATGCATGCCCTTTGCGGCCAATCTCGTGCCCAATCCCATGACTCACACCGGTTCGCGCCTGCTCGAGTTCGAGACGCTGCGCGAGTTGCTCGCCGGCTACTCCTCGTCGCCTTTGGGCCAGCGCCGCATCGCGGAACTTCTGCCCTCGCTCGATCGCGCGTGGATTGAAACCCAGCATCAGCTCACCACCGAAATCCGCGAGTATCGCCGTGTCGGCGGACGCTTTGAATTCGCCGGGCTGCCCGAAGTCAAGAAGCTGATCGAGAAATCCCGCATTGCCGGGGCCGCTCTCGAAACCGGCGAGATCCGCGACGTTGTCCTCATTGCCGACCGGGCTGCCGAGTGGCGCGAAATCGTGCGTCAGCCTCCGGCCGCCATGCGCTCCGATTGGGGCGCCGTGTCTGCGCTTTCCAACGGCATTCAAGACTTCACCGCCTTTCTGCGTGCGTTTCACAACAAGATTCTGCCCGACGGCACGCTCGACGACCGCGCTTCCACTGAACTCACCCGCGTTCGCCGCGAGATCGAGAAGCAGAAACGACAGATCCAGGAGTCGCTGCGCGGCTACCTGCGGAAACTCGCCGAAGGTGGCACCGTGCAGGACGAACTGATCACCATCCGCGGCGAGCGGTTCGTGATCCCGGTGAAGGTCGAGCAGAAACGCCGCGTGCAGGGCGTCGTGCACGGTGCCAGCTCCAGCGGACAGACCGTCTTCATCGAGCCGCTCGAAACCATCGAGCAGAACAATGAACTGGTCCGCCTGCTCGATGAGGAACAAGCCGAGGTTCATCGCGTCCTTCTGGAGATGACGCGGCAAATTGGAGAGAACGCCGATGCGATCCTGGCTGCGGCCGACATCCTTGCCGAACTCGAACTCCAGTTCGCCAAAGCCCGCTTCGCCGAGGATTACAATTGCGTAGCGGTAAACCTTCCTGGAACTTCGAGCGATGCCCGCCTGCTTCTTCACCGCGCTCGTCATCCACTCCTCGAACGCAATCTGAAACTCAAGAACGGGAAGATTGTCCCCGTTACCATCGAACTCGAAGGCGAACGCCGCCAGCTCGTCATCACCGGTCCCAACACCGGGGGCAAGACTGTCACCCTGAAAACGCTCGGCCTGCTCGCTGTGATGGCGCAGTCTGGCATCCCAGTTCCCGCGGACCGCGCCGAGATGCCGGTTTTCGACGCGATTCTGGCCGACATCGGCGACTATCAATCGATCGAGCAGAATCTCTCGACCTTTTCGGCGCACGTCACGAATATCGATTTCATCTCGCGCACTGCGACCGCCAATTCGCTGGTGCTGCTTGACGAACTGGGTTCCGCTACCGATCCCGAAGAAGGCGCTGCGCTGGCGGTTGCTATCGCCGAGCATTTCCGCAAAGTCGGATGCATGATCGTGATCTCAACCCACCATACTTCGCTCAAAGTCTATGGCGCGAATACAGCGGGAGTGATCAATGCCTCGGTCGGCTTTGACGAGGCCACTTTACAGCCGACTTATGAACTGAAGATCGGCGTTCCTGGCGCATCTGCTGGCATCAACATCGCGCAACGACTCGGACTGAATCCGGCAATCATCGCTTCGGCTCGCTCGCGTCTGGGTTCGCAAACTCAGGATGTCGCGCGCTTTCTCGACCGCCTCCATGCCGACCTTCGCGATCTTGAAAATGAGCGCTCTCGGATGCAAGCGCGCGAGCAGGAACTGGAGCGCGAGAAATCGCACCTCGCCAGCGAGGGGCGCAAAGAACAGCAGGCCAAAATCCGCGCGATGGAGACGAAGCTTGAAGCTCTGTTCCGCGACTTCGAATACCACGCGCGCGAGACCGTGAATGCGGTGCAGGAACGCGCTGCCGCGCAGAAATTATCGAAAGACGCCGAACGCCGCATCGCCAAAATGCGTCGCGAATTTCGCGAGCAGTTCGATGCGACGGTGGTCGCGCACGCGACCGGCGCCGATCGCGGAGACCCGAACGCCCAGCCCAGCCTGGTCAAGCACGTCTCCGAAGGCGATATCGTCAAGCTCAAATCAATGGGCCGCGCCGCCGTCGTCAAAAAGAAAATCGGTGAGAATCATTTCGACGTCGAGATCGGCTCGATGAAGATGCGCATCGCCCGCGAAGATATTGCTGAGGTGCAAGCGCGCGTCTCTGAATCGCCGGTGCAGGCCGCTCGCGCCCGCGGCATCAGCGTCTCGCTGCAAAACGAATCGAGCGGTCTCAACATGCCCACCGAAATTAACGTCATCGGCCGCACCGTGGATGAAGCTACCAGCGAAGTTGAGAAGTTCGTCGACCGCGCGTTTCTGGCCGGCATGCCTCGGGTGCGGATCGTGCACGGGAGCGGCATGGGTATCCTCCGCAAAGCCTTGCGACAGTATCTGCAGAAGCATCCGCACGTGGAGTCCGTCACCGAACCGCCTAGCAACGAGGGCGGCGGTGGAGCTACCGTGGTGGAGTTACGGGTCTAGCTCATCTTTGATCTGGAAACACCTACTTTTTGTGCGGATCATTTTCCACTGACTGTTAACTTGTTGGTATATGGTCCCCCTACCCCCCTCCCATACCCCGGTCTTTTGGAATCATCGGGTTAGGAGGAAAATCGTCCAGGTCTTTGAGTTTAAAAGACTTAGAGATAAAGTCTTTGAGAACCAATGACTTAGATTGTCAAAGAGCGCACAAAATGGCTTTGGGGCGGTTTCGAGGGTCGTCTTCTTCGGCGGACGTCCCTCGGAACTGCCCGATCAAGTTTACTATTATTGTACTATCGTGGGTTGGATGTCAAGAACTTTCTGACGCTGATGTTGCTGTCCTTGCGAAAGGACTATTCATCACGCCGCCCAGGTTAGCGCCCAAAGAACGGGCGCGAACCTGGGGCACCGTGCGAACCTGGGGCACCGTGCAAAGAGCGCGAAAAGGATGGAGCACCCATATCCCCGATGGATTGTCCCCTGAGAAGTTATTTGCTTTTTGTTCGCCTTGTGCAATACTGCGTTGCAGGCGTCGGCAGAATTCCGTGGAGGCGAGGCTCTCCGCGGCTACGGAGACGGGGCAAGCCCCGTCTCTACAGATGGAAGAAAGCCGCCGCAGAAAAATTCAGTTTCGTCCCGGTTTTGCTGCTGTGCTCCTCATACGTCCACAGGCGGAAATAAATTACGATGCAACGCACTCACCTCAACATCGTGGCTACTCTGGAAACTAGCGTCGGACGTTTGCCGGCTAATATGGAAGCCGAGCGCTCTATTCTTGGGGCCATCCTGCTGGACAATCATGCCTTTAACGATGCGGCTGAGCATCTT
>CAVSWK010000008.1:0-10632 GCA_963731525.1 uncultured Acidobacteriaceae bacterium | reverse complement strand
CAGATGGGGACGGATTTCGCCGACTGCCGAGTTGAGACATTGGAGTGTCGCGAGAAGAAGCATGGCCGCGAAGATCACTACACGTACTACCAGTTCAAGGCGCCGGAAGAACTGCCGGGACAAGCGCAGTGGAAAAAGCTCAAGACGATGGGCGTGGCAATCCGCAGCAGCAAACGCGGCGAGCAAACGACCGACGACGTGCGCTATTACATCACTTCTCTTCCGCTCAACGTGAAGCTGTTCGCCAAATCGGTGCGTGGACACTGGGGGATCGAGAATTCTCTGCATTGGTGTCTCGACGTCACCTTTCGCGAGGATGACTGCCGCGTGCGCGAGAGAAACATGACCGACAATCTTGCCTGGCTCAAACGCTTCGCCATCAGCCTACTCAAACAGCTCGATGACAAGCTCAGCGTCGCCATGCGACGCCGCTCCTGCGGCTGGAACGAAAACTACCTGGCGCAAGTCCTTTTCCGAGCGGATCGTTAGTGTGCGCTTGCCGTGCAGGGCTGTGGAGACCAGCCAGCGTTTCCTGGACTCTCGCAAGCAACAATTAACGATTTCCTTGCCGACGCGCCCCGTGCAGCTAACGGGCGATCCAGTGCGGCTGGTTCAGATCCTCACCAATCTCCTGAACAACGCCACCAAATACACCGACGAGGGAGGGCGGATCTCCCTCTCAGCGGCGGACGAGGAAGGCGAGATCGTAATCCGGGTCCGCGACAACGGCATCGGCATTGCCGCGGAGATGCTTCCGCGGGTTTTCGACTTGTTTACACAGGTGCCCGGAATGATCGATCGCTCGGAGGGGGGCATCGGTATCGGTTTGGCGATGGTGGACCACCTGGTCCTGCTGCACGGGGGAACTGTGCAGGCCCTCAGTGATGGACCTGGGCGAGGAAGCGAGTTTGTCGTTCGTCTGCCTCTCGCATCGACTCCGCTGGGCCAAGACGCGGCCGCGAGAACGTGTCAACGCACCACGGACAACGTTACCGCGCGCCCGCTCCCACAATCGGAAGGCACTAGCCAGTAGTCAATTTCTCTCCAGTCCACATTGGGTCATTCCCTTCCGTGATTATTTATCAAAAGACGACTCAGGGGCCCACAGGAGATCGGCAGCAGCAACGCTCCGCTCGACCGACGTTTCGTCGACCCAGGCGTTTCGCATTCGGCAAGAACAAAACCGTTGTTACGCGCGCCTTTCGTCTGCAGCTGTCGGCTGTTGGGTCCCGTTGCAAACGCGTCGGCGCGTTCAATGTCGCACAGTTACGTGCGATTGAGCACGGCCTCGATGCCGAAGACGGCTCTCTGGCAAACGGGCACAGCTCCGAATTTCAGGTTCAAACGTGCCACGAAGATGCTTTTGATGGCGGCACAAGAATTGCGTTTTTGCGCCTTGCGGTCGTTGCGTGAGCCGCGAATGGCTCTTTTGATATTCATGTACTGGAACTGTTCTAAACCCCTTCAGTGATTGAGGTGATTTATGCTGTGGACCATTTTGCTAATTCTTCTGGTGATGTGGGCGTTGGGACTCGGTTTCGGCGTCGGGGGCAATTTAATCCACATTCTCTTGGTCGTCGCACTGGTGGTATTGATCGTCAACCTGATTCAGGGACGCAGAGCCATCTAAATGGTGCGGCGCAGCGGACCTCTGTCGGTGAAGTCGTGTGAACGGATCCGGTCGTCGATGTTCCTGAGAACATCCGGGCGTCGCTGCTCTGATTTACCGGAACCATTCATGCGAGACCAGGAGCAGCCCAGAGGCGGCTTCCAAGAATGGTCGAGGAACTGACGTGCTCGCCACGATTTTGATCATCATTTTGGTTCTGATGCTTCTGCGGCACGTTGCCCACCTGGCCCCATAGCAGGAACTGGGGGTACTACCCAAGCGGCGGCGTGGGCTTGGTTGTCCTGATTCTGATCATTCTTTTCCTGATGGGAGTTCTCTGACTAAGAGTTAGACAGCGTCAGGGTAACCGAGGCAATTCTGATACTTGGGCGTGAGTCGTCCGTTGGCAGAGGGAGTCGATCGATGAAATGGGCTGGAACCAAAAACCTGGGCATGCTGCTGCTGAGCATCTGGCTGATCGCCACGGGCCTCTTGTCATTCGTCCAAGTCACTTTCGTCCATATGGGATCTGGTGATGGCCGCGCTGGCCATCGCTGCCGGTGTTTTGCTCCTGCTGGGTCGGTAGGAAAACGATCGGACAAGGCGTTCCACGACGCTGCCGCGCATTTTAACCGATTACTGTTTCAAGAACCTCTTCGAGGGAGACTCCATCATGGGTGGCAAGGCAGATGAAGTGAAAGGCCGAATCAAGGAAGCGGCCGGTGCGCTGACCGGCGACGATCAGCTTCGCGCGAAAGGCAAGACCGATCAGGCCGTCGGTCAAGTGAAGCAAGCCGTTCAGAAGGCCGTCGACAAGGTCAAGGATGCCGCTGAGACGGCCGTCGACAGAGTCCAAGGACAACTTCAAATAACCGACGCCCCGCGAGCCGGTGTGTGTCCGGATGTCGGGGCGGGAGTGGTTCCATGGGATGGATAACCGAGGATTTGATCATGAGAAGGCGAATGTCGGCAGTCGGATTGGCGGTCGCGGCCGTGCTGGTGGCGTCGCTCTCGTGCGCAGGCAGCTCGCAGCAAGAGGCCCCCAAGATCGAGCCCAAGGCGGATCAGTACCTCAAGGCCATGTCGAGCTATCTGGCGGGCCTCAAGACGTACTCGTTCCAGGTGGAGGAATTCATTCGACGACGTGCAGGACGACGGTCAGAAAATTCAGCTCAGCAACCAGCGGCACACTTTCGGTGAGTCGGCCCGACAAAGTGTTCGGCGAGAACGAGGGAGACACGGTCGAACTCCTGGTTTTACTACGACGGCAAGACGGTCACCGTCTTCGACCGCGGACAAAAGACGTACGCCGACCGAGAAGGTGCCCGGCACCATCGACGCGATGCTCGACGACCTGCACGAGCGATTCGAGACGACCAGACCCTGGCCGACTTCCTGTTTGCCGACCCCTACAAGAAGTTCACGGAGAACGTGCAGAGCGGCGACGTATGTCGGCCTGCATTACGTGGGCAAGGTGAAGTGCCATCACCTCGCGTTCCGGCAGAAGACTGTGGACTGGCAAATCTGGATCGACGCGGGCGACGAACCGCTTCCGCGTAAGCTCGTGATCACGTTCAAGCAGCAGGCCGACCAGCCGCAATACACCGCCCTCATCCACCGCTGGGACGTAAACCCCAAGCTGAGCGACGAGACTGTTTCAGTTCCAGCCGCCGGAGCGGTCCGCGGAAGGTCGATTTCCTGAACCGGCACGCCGAGCCCAAACCGTTGAAGGATCCGGCAGCGGCCTGGCCCGTGACCTGTCCGAGTGCTGACGTCCGTGAAACGTTGCCATCGGTCCGCTCGGCGGGCGTTCCTCTTTCGATGATAAAGGGAGCAGCGAACATGAGGCGTATTCACTGTTGGGACAGGCACCTTGGTCTTGGTTCTGGCCACCTTGATGTGGGCGACGGCCCCCGTCAGTGCCGTACCGTGGCGGAGGCGGCGGCGGTGGTGGAGGTGGCCGTGGAGGAGGAGGCGGTGCCAGTGGTGGTGGCCGTGTCGGCGGCGGCCGTGGCGTCGCTCGCATCGGGTCGATCCACTACGGTGCCCGCGCAGCCGCGATCCGGCCGGTCCTGCGGTGCGGGCAGGCGTGGGCCGGTCCGGGAATTTCGCAGGCACGGCATCCGCGGCGCCTATCGCAATCCCTACAGCGACGCGTATTTCAGGCACTTTCGTCCCGGGTACCGCTCCGTCATGATAGGTGAGCGCCATATTACTATTACGACAACGACCTGCCCGGCCGGCTGCCAAACCGTCTTAGCGAATGGCATTACCTATGATGTGTGCGACGGCGTGTATTACCAGCCATATATCTACGGCGGACAAACGGTGTATTTGGTGGTCCCAACTCAATAACACCGGGCTGATCGGATTGCACGCAGGGCGCACATGATGACCCACGCGCTAACTGGTGCTTGTGCTCGCAGTAGTCGCCGACTCGGTCCGCGGCTTCGTTGCAAGGCACCGACTTAGCGTTCCTGGCCCTTAAACCAAAGGAGTCAATTCTCATGTCACGAAAAGCTCTGAATCCCGGTCTTGGATCGGGCAAAGTCGACAGGAACAGCGTTTATCCCTCAACCACCGACGAACAGCAGGCGCTGATCGACGGCCTCAATCATGATCTGGCCGGTGAATACCAGGCCATCGTGATGTACACGCACTACTCGGCCAAGCTGACGGGTCCGTACCGCAGGGAGCTGCGAGCCCTCTTCCAAGCCGAGATTCCGGACGAACAGGCCACGCGCAGTTCCTGGCAGACAAGATCGCCAACTTGGGGGGCGAGCCGACGACCAAGCCGCGCCCGGTTCTTCAAGCCGACGAACCGCGGGAAATGCTCGAACAAGCGCTCGGCCGCGGAAAAACAGGCGATCTCCGATTACGAAGAACGGATTCGCCAGGCCGAAGCTCTCGGGGAGAGTCGGCCTCAAGGTGAACCTCGAGAGCAGGTCGCCGACGAGACGCGGCACAAAGAGGAGATCGAACGCATTCTCGTCGGATGGCTCGAGGGGTGAGCGCCCCCCTGGCGATGAAGAGCCGGGGAGAGCCGCGGAGATTGGGCACGACAGCGAAATGTCCGTAACAACCGCTTAGAGGAAGCGAGACGATGAGTACGACGACGCTCACCGAGCGTGCCGGAATGGGAGCCAATCCACACGAAGGCGGTGTCGCCTTTCGCGTCTGGGCCACGCATGCGGATTGCGTTTTCGTCATGGGAGCCTTCAATCAGTGGACGCAGTCACATCCCATGCAGCGCGGCGACAATGGCACATGGCACGCCGACGTCCCCGAGGCCAAGATTGGCGACGAGTACCGTTACCTCCTCTGCTGCGGCAAGCAGAAATTCTCCCGCATCGATCCGTTCGCCCGCGAAGTGACGAATTCGGTCGGCAACGGCATCGTGCACGATCCGCAGTTCGACTCGGAGGACAAACCGTACCCAGCTCCGCCGTCGGCCCGATTGGTGCTGTACGAGATGCACATTGGCACGTTCAACGGCCCGTTGGGTGGGCACCCGGCACCTATGCAACGGCGGTCGAGAAGTTCGATCATCTGCAGCGACTGGGCGTCAACGTGATCGAGGTGATGCCCACGGCCGAATTTGCGGGCAATGTTTCGTGGGGCTATAACCCGGCGTATGCCTTTGCGGTGGAAAGCAACTATGGCGGCCCTCGAGCCTTCAGGCGGTTTGTCAAGACGGCTCACAGGGCCAAGCTGGGCGTCGTCCTGGACGTGGTCTACAACCACTTCGGCCCTGGCGACCTCGGTCTGTGGCAGTTCGACGGCTGGAGCGAGAACAACGGCGGCGGCATCTATTTCTACAACGACTGGCGCGGCAAAACGCCTTGGGGCCGGTCCGAACCGGCCCGATTATGGCCGGGGCGAGGTTCGGCAATTCATCCACGACAATGCATCTACTGGCTGGAAGAGTTCCACCTGGACGGGCTGCGGTTTGACATGACCCTGTTCATGCGGACCGTGGACGGGGCAGCCTTCGGGCCACGATTTACCCGAGGGATGGAGTCTGATTCAATGGATCAACCGCGACATCAGTGGGCGGTACCCCGGCCGGATCACCATCGCCGAAGCCTCCAGAACGACGAGTGGCTGACCAAGGAGGCGGGTGCCGGAGGCGCGGGCTTCGGCGCCGAAGTGGACGCCGAACTTCATGCATCCGATCCGCAAGGCCGTGATCGGGGCCGTCGATGAGAATCGCTCTTTGGCGTCGGTTCGCGACGCGATCGTCTTCACCTACAACGGCGACGCGTTCCAGCGCGTGATCTACAGCGAATCGCACGATGAGGTCGCCAATGGCAAGTCGCACACTGCCTGTTGAGGTTACGCGCGGCTGATCCCGAGAACTATTTCGCCCAAAAGAGGTCCACGCTGGCCGCCGGTCTCGTCTTTACCACGCCGGGCATTCCCATGCTTTTCCAGGGTCAGGAGTTCCTGGAAGGGGGCTGGTTTCAAGACACGGTGCCATTGGACTGGCATTTGAGCGATCAGTTTCGGGGCATCCTGCGTCTGTATCGCGATCTCGTTCGCCTGCGCCGGAACAGCGGGGGCCTGAGCCGGGGGCTGTGCGGCCGCGGCGTGAATTATTATCACGTCAATGAAGAGAACCAAGCTGCTGGCCTTCCACCGCTGGGACAAGGGCGGCCCGGGCGACGACGTCGTGGTTGTCGCCAATTTCGAGAACAAGCCTCGCTGCGAATACGCGGTTGGCTTCCCTCAACCAGGACTGTGGCGGTTGCGTCTCAATAGCGACTGGCGGAGTTACAGCAACGATTTCAGCGACTTCGCGAGCCGGGACATCACCGCCACAGCACAGGACTACGATGGCTGTCCCGCTCGAGGCTGCGTGGACATTGGGCCCTACAGCATATTGATCTTTTCACAGGATCCCCCAACCTGCGGTCTAACAGTCCGCTAGGGAATCGAGGAGCATCATCTGGAAATCCCGACGTAAGGGCTCCGTCGTAAATGCCGCCTACACCGGCTTTTTGCACTTTCCCGCATTTTTTGGTGAGCGAGATCATGGAATTCTTTCACGGAGCAGATCGGCACGACGCATACGTCGCGTGGCGAGACTCTCATCCAGAGGGCTTCATTCTCCATTCGGACAATTACCGACCAACACGAAACTCATGCTGCATCGAACGACGTGCTTCAATATGAAAGGGAAGCCGGCCAGCGGAGACGTTTGGACGAACTATCCGAAATGGTGCTCAGATAACCGGGATGAATTGCTCGCTTTTGCCCGAAGGGAACTCGAGCCCGCCGCATCTCACTGCAGCCACTGCCAATCCTGAGCGAGAAATCGGTTTCTGTGCAGCCGCTCGCGTTTTTGTGCAAGCGGTCATTCTTGTGCAAAGCCGGCTTCGAAGGCGGATCTTTGGCGCCATTCACAGCCAGGAGTCGTTCCTTGGACGGTGGAGCGATTGCTTCAGACGTCGGCACAAACGGCAATGGCCGGCTGATCTTATAGGGAGCAATGCGCATGACGGAAGAAATCTTGAAGATTCACGCCGGAGAACTGACGACAATCCGGCTGCTTTTCGACGACGGCACAGTCCACGAATTGCCAATCGCCAAAGTGCACAGTTACTACGATAAACCGGAAGACCCCGTGGTTCAGGCGGCACTGGACAAAATAGCAGATGGACTTGAATTCTTCTCTCAAAGTGGGAAATCTCCTCGCCTCGAATTCGTAATTCAAGTCAAGAAATCGTGACCACATCGCGGTCCACGATTAACAACAAACTGGGACGGTGTAGACGGCGGTTCAAAAACGTAGCGCCGGGCGGCCGATAAACGTAGCGCTTGGTTGGGTCGATTCTCCAGTCGGGTCCCGTCCGGTGTCGCTCCGGCGGGCGGTTACATCAGTCTTTGGAAGGGGCTTTCCGCTGCCGGCGTCTCTTGGCGTCCTGCAACCGATAGCTCTCGCCGCGTGTCTCCAGGATGTGGCATCGATGCGTTAAGCGATCCAGCGCGGCGCCCGTCAGTCGCTCGCTTCCCAGAACTTCGGTCCAATTCTCGAAGGGCAGATTTGAAGTCACGATCAGGCTCTGCCGCTCATAGGCCGTGGCGATAACGTCGAACAACAGTTCTGCTCCCGCCTTGCTGGCCGGCACGTAGCCCAGTTCGTCCAGGATCAACAGGTCGAGCTTGGCCAAGTAGCTGCGCAGCCGTAAGAGTAAACGCTCTTCCTTTGCCTCCAGCATCGTAGTGATCAGTTCCGTCACTCGCCAGAAGCGGACTCGCTTTCCTTGACCGCAGGCGGCGATCCCCAGGGCCGTGGCCAAGTGCGTCTTACCGGTCCCGGAGTTCCCCACCAGCAGGATGTTCTCTCGCTTGTCGAGGTAATCGCCTCGGACCAGTTCCAGAATCAGCGGCTTGTTGATGCTGGGCCGAGTCGTGAAGTCAAACTGGTCCAACGTCTTCTGGGCAGGGAATTTGGCGGCTTTCAAGCGGCGCTCGGCCGCCCGCTGTTCCCGGTCGATCAGTTCCAACTCACACAGTTGGAGCAAAAAGCCCAGATGATCGACGTTCTCCCGCGAACAGCGCTGCGCGACGGGTTCGCACTGACCGTGCATGGTCGGCAGCTTCAATTGCTTGAGGTGATGCTTCAAGAGCACCAGGCTCTTGGTCTCGTGGTTGGTCATGGCCTGCCCTCCACCAAGAGGGTTTGGTAGGCCGAGACATCCGTGCGTTCGACCGCCACTCCCTTCAAGTGCGGCCGGCCATCGAGCGAGAACAGGGGCACCGGCGCTTCACGGCGGTGCTCAAGGATCACTCGGATGCTATCGGCATCCGTGATATCCAAGTCCAGGGCGTATTCCACGGCGTCGGTCAACTGCGGCAAACTGGCGTGTTCCAGCAACCGCAGCACGCGGATGAATTCCCGAATTCCCAAGCCGCCGGGGCGATGTTCCATTCGCCTTCGGAGCGTGTCGAAGCAATCTGGCAGGTCCCACTTCTCCAATGGTCGGGCGAAGTCAAATCCGCCTGGCTTCCGCTCCAACAGCGCCAGGTAATGGATCGGGTCGAAGAGATGCTGCTCTCGGCCCCAGCAGCGTGGATGCCGGGCGATGAGTCGATCCTCGTACACCAACCGAAGCTCGTCGACCGTGGCCAGCACGGTGATTTGCCGATAAGCGTACTTCACAGGCGCCGAGTAGCGGTTCGTCTCGAACTGCACCAGCGACAGTGAATCGGCCGATGCATGAGTTAGCCGCCGGGCATCGAAGTCTTGCTTCGGCAGATCGAGCATTGCGGCCTGCTCTTCTCCCAAAAGATCTTGCTTCACCGCCGGCTTACCGCGGAGTTGCCGTTGGAGATCCTCGGTGCAGCGCTGCCGAAGCTGGTCGTTCAGCGCGGCCAACGCCTCGACCTGGGGCACGGGCACCAGGTAGTTCTTGCGGCCGAAGTCCAAGAGGTGTTCCACGTGCCCCTTCTCGTTGGGCCGCCGCACCAGGCAGAAGTGGTCCTGGAACAGATAATGACTCTTGAGCCGCAAGAACTCTTTGGTCACCTGCCGCTCGCGGCTTCCCGTGATCCGGGCCACGGCGATCTTCGAGTTGTCGTAGCTGATCCGACGCGGGACGCCGCCGAAGAAGGCAAAGGCCCGCTTGTGCCCTTCCAGGAACACCTCGGTGCACTCCCGGGGAAACACTTGGCAGAAGAGGGCGTCCGAATAGGGCAGCGTCATCACGAACAACGCGACCTTCGTCAGTTCCCCGGCCAGCTTGACCTGGGCAAACCCGAAGTCGACCTGCGCCTCGCCGGGCGGGTGCGACAGCGGCAAGAACACTTCGCGCTGTCCCTGTCGCGAAGCCCGCACCGCGTCCTTGACGGTGGTATACCCACCCTCGAAGCCCTCCTCGTCGCGCAACCGCTCCCAGATCCGGTGAGCTGTGTGCCGTTGCTTCTTGGGCGCCTGCCGATCGGCTTCCAGAATCTGGCGGATGACGGGCAGGTACTTCTCGATCTTCGGCTTACGCCGCGCCTGAGCCTGCCGGTATCCGGGCGGCTCGGTGTGCTCGAGGATCTTCTGGAGCGTCTTCCAATGCAGCTCGTACTCGCGGCAGGCCGCTCGCTTCGTCAGCTCGCCGGTCAACACGCGCCGGCGAATCTCGGTCCATTGCTCCATGTCAGCGTACACTCCGGTGCCTCACTGCTTCCTGAAGAACGGGGCAAAAGCCCCGATTCTCTCCAGGCTGCAGCTACCGCACGAATGTGCGCTGCAATATCCGACCGCCGCGACGATTTTTTCCCGGCGCTGACGTTTTTGGACCGCCGTCTACACCGGCAACAATAACGCGAACCACGCCTTCAAGTTCCAGGCCAACGAGGTCATCACCATGTAAGCCCAGTTGCTCAGCAGCGAATCGACCGGCGCAGTCAAGGACCGCACGCCCCCTTTGAGTTGCGCGTGCAGGTTCTCCTGATCGCAACGATCGTTGGCTTCCAGCACGATGGCCGTCGCCGACAGTTGCCGATCGTTCGTGATGTAGAAGAAGTAGCGATAGTCGTCGAACAATCGCTGCTCGCCTTTCTCGCGCCAGGTTCTTTCGCACCACCACCATGCGATAGGTCCGTTTGCAAGCCGTGGGCCGGTAATCGAACTCTGCCACTTCCTCGCTTTCCAAGCGGATGTTCTCGAACTCCCGCTCGCGCACGATAGCCGCTTTGACGTTCGCGGGCCGCTTGCGCCGCTTGGTCTTGACCTGGTGTCGCCGCGGTCGTTTCAGTGGTTTCCAGGCCGCCAGCGGCAGATCGTCGGCCAGGATGTGCAAGCTGGCAGTGCAATCCATGCCAAAGATGAAACGTACCCGCGGGTCGCCGCTCCAACGATCCAGATGCTTGGTCTGCGAAAAGTCGGTATCTCCGCGCAACAGCACAGTCTTGAATCCAGCTTCGAAACAGACCTTCAGTTGGCGATCGACTTCGTCGGCCGCTCCTTCATGGCTGGGGCGGTTCCCCGAACGATTGACGATCGACAACACTTCGCCGGGACCTATTGT
>CAVSWK010000007.1:0-13579 GCA_963731525.1 uncultured Acidobacteriaceae bacterium | reverse complement strand
TGTCACGTACTTCGTTCAGTTGGTCTTGCTACCGAAATACCGGCTGGAGCACTTTGAACAGCGCATAAGAACGCCTGAGCAACGTCCTCCACGTGGACGAAGCTAAGCGGAACCTTCCCTGAACCGGGCCACGGACAAAAGCCGCGTTCGAGCCTCGCTGCCAATTCGTTGATCAGCCGGCCCCCGGAACCATACACTTCCCCGATTCGGAGAACTATAACTCGAAAGTTGGAGACATCTTTGATCTCTTCCATAAGAAGCCGCTCCACCATAAGCTTGACTCGGCCATAAGGGATCACGGGTCGCGTGGGTGCTTCCTCGTCAGCTGTGCCATCGACATCACCGTACACTTCGGCAGCGCTGGCGAAGATCCAGTTCTTGATTCCCGCCGCCAGGCCCCAACGAATGACATTGCGTGCCATCTTCATGTCGGCACGCTGCAGCTCTTTGTCACCGGCACCGGCATAAGCTCCGGCCATATGAAAAACCCAATCGACCGGCGGCATATCGTCCAGCGGCAGCCGAAGGTCGTGCTGGATCGCGTTTCGAACATTGCCGCTGGGAGGTTGCCGAACGACAGCCGTAACGCCATAGCCGGCTCTTCCCGCCGCGGAAACCACTCGGCGTCCGATGAAACCACCAGCGCCAGTGACGAGAACTGATGTCATCATTGCACCTTGTAGGATCGCAGGATCCTCACGGTCACTTTCTGTTCCCATTCCCCTGTTTGCTTCTGCAATGCCATAAATTGGTCTGGGCCGAGGCGGCGGAGCAGCGCTGCTAAGTGGGGCGGCATTCGCCGTACGTCCAAAGAAGAGAAGCTCTTTGCCTCAAAGAGCAGGACGAAGTCGACATCCTGAGCGACAATGGGCGCCTCGAAGTAAGTGAAGCTCGTGATTATGTCGCCTTTCTGAATAGCTTCCCGTATCGCGGGAACTTCATTTTTCTCGAACTCTTCTACCCATGCTTCCGCCATTCCAGGCCTAACCTGGATTTCAACCATGACTACGGCGGAGGAAGGGGGCGTTTGCGCGGCAAGCTTGTCCGGAAGAATCAGGACAGAGCAAAGTGAGAGCAAGCAGAGAGCTGTAAATCCTTTGGCAGCACACATCGGGAAGACCTCCTGAGTCAATAATAGAATGACATGTCATTCTATTATTGTCAAGGGGAAACTCATCCCGCGAATTGGCAAACGCAGCGCGGGTCTTGCATGAACCAGGATATTGCAGACATTCCAATCTCATGTCAGAACTGTCCGCATGAGGAATCTGGCGATTCAAGCGACGTAAGCCGAGGTCGCGGTGTGCTCGCAGGCACGAAAATGAATCCGCGCGGCACACCAGCGAATGCAGCCAGAACCCTTCCCGAATCACAGAATCACTGAGACTCGAGAGAATCTAAGTCGCGGAGTCCATTTTTCCGCAGCCTGCTAGTCAACCTGAGGGGCAACAGCGATGGCGAGATTTGGTATCTGATCAATCCCCGGTCGTGGGGAAAAGGAATCGCCACAAATGCCGTAAAACAATTGCTCCAGGTTGGATTCTCCGAGATGGGCCTGCACAGAATCTGGGCCACGTGTCTCCCGGAGAACCCTGCCTCCGCGCGCGTGCTGGAAAAAGCAGGCATGCGAAAGGAAGGATTTCTGGTCAAGAACCTTAGAATTCACGGAGAATGGAAGAGCAGCTTTCTTTACGCGATCCTCACCGAAGAGTGGTCCGAGTCTGCGCCTTAGCGCAACTTCGCTCCGCCTATTCGCCTTTTTTGGTGTCGATGAGTGAAATGGGGATTTTTCACCAACTGAGGGTGGTTTCTGGGTTCCGACGAGCCAAAACACCGGATGACAATTAAACACTGCACCGTTTTGCGTGATTGAACGCTAACATGGGGTGGTGAGCCGCACAGAGCAGCGAGCGGTGCTCCGGCGCTTCGTGCCCGAGGACCGCGACGGATTCGTAGAAATGAACCGCGATCCCGGCGTAAGGAAATACTTTCCCGGGCTCCTCACTCCGGAGGAATCCTTGGGCGAGATGACGCAAATCGAGCAGCATTGGGACACCCACGGATTTGGACCATGGGCTCTCGATGTGCGAGGCGACTTTGCCGGTATTCTGGGTCTGAAATGGGTACGACCCGACATGCCGTTCGCGCCGGCTGTCGAACTCTTGTACCGCCTCATTCCTCGTTTTTGGGGTCAAGGATTGGCCACCGAAGGCTCGCTTGCAGCGCTGGAGTTTGGTTTTTGCGAGCTCCACCTTGACACGGTGGTCGCATTCGCTGTCGAGGCGAACACCGGTTCGCGGAGAGTCATGGAAAAGGTCGGAATGGTCTACGGCAGCGATTTCGATCACCCGTCGATTCCAGAATCGAGTCCCCTGCGGCGGCACGTTCTTTACTCGCTCAAACGCGCTAACTGGCACGAGAAGTCCTCACCAATTCGCATCCGGGTGTAACGAGTGACGATTTGGTTCAAGATGCCGGTACTCTTCCCAAAGCAGCTGCTAGGTCAAGTGCAGATGCTGCGCTGACGAGGAAACTCGGCGAGGTCGGGCGTGGGCAGCACCAGCTTGGTATTGATAAGATGCTTGTGGTTGATTGGATTCTGTTCCCAATCGAGCCGTAAATTGTGCGCGCGGCAAAACTCCCGAAGCCGGATGTGGAACAGAGTGATTAGAAACTCGTGTTCGGTATCCTTGACCTCGAATGCGAGGGCGTTCTGACATCCCAAAATCTCTTTTGCGTATTTCGCTCCGTACTCACTCAACCCGAAGAGACTCGTCGAGCTGTTATGGAAAAACTCTTTCTGCGTAAGGAATTGTTTATGCGGGTCGAACTCCATGCGCGCGCGTTGGAGGATCGCACGTGTGCCTCGCACTTCAACGAGGGATGCGGTTGATGAATTCGCGGCTTCTTTCAGAAGCAAGCGCGTGAGCGTTGATTCGGTGCGCCGGTGGATTCGGAGGGGTGAATTGAAAGCCTTTCGCTTCCCGAAAACTACTTCAAAGCGCAAGCGGCAATTCGAGACGTTCATGATTTCTTCCGAAAGCGAGCGTGAGAGGTTCATCCGGTCGCATATGATCTGAAAAAAGGGCGGCTCCGGCCGCCCTTTCAATTTTCGGAGGGTTGAATGAGCTTATCTTCGGCAAGGAACAAATTTGAAGAGGTTGCAAAAACCAGTATGGAACACGACATCAAAAGACTGGCCGAAGGCCTGGTTCAGCTCGCTCAAGGGATTTCGGGTAGCATCACGAAGCTGGAAAACGATTTGGCCGCCATCAAGAATCGAGTAAATTCCATTCGGTAGATGTGTGTGTGATACGTGTGTTGATTGCCCAAAACGTGAGGTTTCAGCGGTTTGTGCTTCTCGATTTTTCAGTAAGTTGCGTGTTTTCAATACGGTCCGGCAATACGACCCCCCTCCCGGCACCAAATATCCGGCTTTAGAATCAGTGAATTACAGGCGCGATTTTCATTTGTGCCCAAAATGTGCCCAAACCGGCCAAGCAATCACTTACTTCGCTATTGAGAAGGGATGGAAGGGCGACGGTTGTGTGCGCCTAGGCGTGGCCTATGCTCCATTCGAGCACCCACATTGGCCGCTGTTGTTCACTGTCGCAACCTTGAAGTAATACGGGGTGCCGTTGCTCAGGCAGAAAGCGTCAACGATGCTCCCCCTCTCATTCACGGTACGGTCGGAATCTCAGCGCCGTATCAATTCGCGTCGAGTTGCTTTATCGTGGGAACCTATCATCTCTGGATGGAAGCGGTGGGAAGGGCTTGTGCGGTTCGGTTTGATACCAATAGGCAACCGACGCGATATCGTCAGTCAGTGGTTGGAACTTCTTATTTGGCCACCACCCAAGCGCCTGAATTGTGACCTTCAGTTTACTCTCAAATCGAATTGGGTCAGTAACGTGCCACCGATATTGCGCATGCTTTGGTACTTCTCCCGGCTCCTTGCTTTCGAATGGATAACCTGAAAATGGCGCAGAAAATGTTGCCCCAAAGCCCCATGCGCCGCCGAAGTAGTCTTCAGTGCCGGTTCCATTGATCGTCGGGTATTGATTATCTCCATCAATGTAGAACTTCACTTCTCCCTCACCCCACCACCCATCGGAGAGCTCGGTCCATGCAATAAACGTTCCGACATACTGTCCTAGGCCTTCTACGCCGTCGAGGATCACATGCTCCGGGTGTTCTCGCGTCGTCATGCTGCGTCTCCACTGCGCGTGGAAATAGGCAGCGTCGACGGGAACTGCCTCCAGTGAGTAGCTAATCTGATAGAAGAATCCTCCGATCGTCTCTGTAGACTGATTCTCGATGGTGATTCTCGCGCTTTTGCGAAACGGCATAGGCCAGTATCAGTTGAAACCTCCAGAGGGGTTCACCGCGACCATTAGCGAGTTGACGTTGTATCGCACTCCGTGCCCTTCGGCAAAGAAGTCGCCGAGAGGAACTTCTACCGAGGGATTCGACTCGTCATCCCAATAGAAGCGCAGAACACAATCGCGATAAGCCTTGGGATCCACTGTGATCCAGATGTGCTTGATGATGCCCGGCCCTTTGATCGCGGCCAGAGTTACCGTCTCCTGCTTCGGCAAGTCGATGTATGGATGAAACTTTCCATCCTGGTCGCTAGCTCCGAGGCTGCGTTGTTCGGGTCGGGCTGCGCCTTGGCGCCATTTCCCGGCTCTCCCGTTGGATTTTCAGCTGAGATTGACCTAGATTGCGCATGGCGAAGCAATGGAAGACTGGAAAGGCCGAAGATATCCGTCATTCGCCCCACTTGCCGCACCGTTTTGTTGGCAAGGAATGGCGCTCGGACAGGAAAGCACGCCAATGAACAATGCAATTGCCGCGGTTCTACAGCCCCCAATGACATCGTTTCGTCCTCCTGAAGTCTCGTTTCACATAGTACTCGAAACGCCTCGTCGCGAGGAAGCAGAGCCGCGTTCATTGCATCGTTGACTGCTTGAGATTATCTTCCGACTGTGCTGCTTTGAGTTCCGCCTCGCTCCGCCGCAGCGCGTCCTCTACTCGCTTGCGCTCGGTGATGTCACGAGCCACATGGACGGACCCGATCAGCCTTCCTTCGCGGTCGCGAAGTGGCGAAGTAGTCACAAGGAAGTCACCTCCCGGGTGGTCCTCGTGGATTTCTGCAGTGCGTTCGCTTCCATCCTGGAGTGACTGGCTGTGAGGACAGGTCCCCAGCGGCTCGTTCAATCCATGGACCACTGAATAGCACTTGAGTCCGACGCATTGTTGCTGCGACATTGCCAGCTTCGCCGCCATGGCTTTGTTGGCACGTACAATACGGTGTTCCGTGTCGATAATAGCGATGAGATCGGGCACGGCATCGAACGTTCGTTCCCAATCCTCCCGGGCGTCTAAGCTGGTCTCCTCCGCTCGCTTGAGCTCGGTGATGTCGCTCATCGCGCCGATTACCCGCAGCGGCCGGCCGGCATCGTCGCGCACAATACAACCCCGGTCCCTGACGAAGGCATATTCGCCGTTGCCGTAGCGGATGCGATACTCGTCGGACCAGAACTCCCCGCCGTTGGCCAGGGCGGAGTGGTAGGCGGTGGTGACCCTGGCGCGATCTTCAGGATGAATCAAATCCAACCACCACTCGAGCGTCACCGGAGGTTCACACTGATGTCCGAACCGGTTTTCATTCATCCAGACCCGATCGGTATTGACATCCCACTCCCAAATGGTGTCCTTGGTGGCGCGCGTTGCCAGCAGAAAACGCTGCTCACTCACGGTAAGCCTTTGTTCCGCGCGTTCATGTTCGGCGATGGCTGATTGCAGGGTATTATTCGCTGCTTCTACAGCGTCTTTGCTAGCATGCAGTTCGGCAATGTGTTCCTCTCGTTTTCGGAGTAAGCCCAACGATACAAGAATAGTAGCTGCCGCCATCGTGGAGACAGCAAAATGATCGACAACGTTGTCATAAGCTCCCAGCCCAAGCCGGAACAAGACGGCTTCGAACGCTGGTCCCACCCCTACCGCAACAAGCCAGGCGACAAGCGCAACTAGTCCCCGCCTGGAGGCCAAAACCCTCGCCACTCTTTTTTCTTTCAGCATCAGTTGCGCCGACACCTTCAGCTCACGAAACCAGGCTCAAGGATTTCAGGTATCGCAACAACTCCCCGGTATCGACGGGCTTACGCAGGTAGGCGTCACAACCCAGTTGAAAGGATGCGGCCATCACTTTCATGTCCGGCACGGCCGTCACCATGATGATCTTCACTCCTGTGCCCGGCAGAGTGCCTGCGGATTCCTCTAGCGCGCGAATTTCCTTGAGCGCTGCCCGGCCGTCCATTTCGGGCATCATGATGTCCATGCAGATGAGGTCGAATCCAGCCCCGCCCTCTTTCGCCCAGCGAAAAGCATCGACCGCTTCTCTGCCGTTCACGGCGGCGTGGCACTCGCCGTACGGGGCGAGAAACGTTTGCAGCAGGAAGCGGCTGGTGAAGTCGTCTTCAACGATAAGTGTGCGCATGTCTGATTTATCCATCGGCCCGCAGCCCGGGTTCCATTACTGGGTCACCGGTTCACGGGAAGAAGAACTGGACCCGCTCTGTTGGACAATAGTGACCAGCAACGGCTCGCCTTCGTACGTAAAACCGGACTGCAGCCACATGTCACTCCGGGTGGGAGCAGGCAGGGCGCTTGCGTCCATCCCCGGAATCGTCAGCCGAGAAGCACAGGGCAATAACGCTTTCACGCTGCCGGCGGTCATGTTGGTCAGCTCGGCCAGGGCGTCGCAAACCTGCTCGGAAGTGATCTCCGCCGGATCGGCTCCCACAAAGCGGGCGGCCGCTTCGCGCGCCAGCCGCGAGGAGCAGTCCAGCCGGATGCGCCCCTGCCAGTCCCCCATGACCTCGACGCTGGCCGCCAGCACCTGCTCGGCGCCAGGAAACTCGACATGGTCACACGGTGCCAGCTCCATACCCAGCATGGAAGCCCAAATGTCGTTGGTGAGCTTGATCACATCCGCTGCCTGGATCTGCATGGCCCCGTCCTTATCGGCGAATCCGGTAATACGACGTGTTTTCCCAAGGCACACGTTCGAAGGAATCATCGAGATTCAGAGTGGTTTCTGCGGTGCCCAGGAAGATCAACCCGTCCTCGCGCAACACGCTGCGCACCCGGCGCAAGATCTCTTTTTTCTTTTCGACGCTGAAGTAGATCAGCACATTGCGCAGGAAGATGACATCGAACTGGGGAAGCGCTGGCCAGGCTTCCGCCAGATTCATCTCGCGAAACTCCACTAGTTTGCGAATACTGCCGCTGATCTGCCATTCCATGCCTTCGCGGCTGAAGTACCTGGTCAGGCACTTCGCGGGAAGGCCGCGATTCACTTCCAGTTGGGAGTACCGTCCCTGCCGGGCGCGATTGAGGATTGCCGTCGAGATATCCGTGCCGAGGATCGAAACACTCCATCCCGGCAGGCCGGCAAAGTCATCGCACATGAGCATTGCCAGGCTGTAGGCCTCCTGCCCGCTGGATGCGGCCGCGCTCCAGAACGAGAGCCTGCGGTCCGCCGCCCTTTTTCCCAGGAACTCGGGAATGATGGCCTGGCGCAAGGCTTGAAAGGGAGCGGCATCGCGAAAGAAGATGGTTTCATTGTTGGTCATCGCATCCAGGACTTTGCGATGCAGCCCATTGGCCGGCTCCCGGCGCAGGCGCTCCAGCAGCTTCTGGGCGGATTCCATGCCTTCCTGGTAGGCGAGCGGGGTCAAGCGGGACTCGACCAGGTATTCCTTGCCGGGATCGATGATGATGGCGGACTGTTCGCGCACGAACTTGCATAGGTAGTCGAATTCGGCGGTGTCTAGCCCCATGTCACACCACCTGTCCGTGCACTCGGGCCTCGGCTCCCGGGTCCGGAGGCCGGTTGGCGCCGGCCTTGCGAATGATCTCGTCGGCGATTTCCGCCAGCGGCAGAACGCGATCGGCGATTCCAGCGTTGGCCACCGCGCCCGGCATACCCCAGACCACGGAACTGGCCTCGTCTTGAACCACGATCTGGCCACCCGCTTCGCGAATGCGTTCACACCCTCGCAGGCCATCCTGACCCATTCCGGTCAGCACGACCGCCAGCGACCGTGGGCCGTAGACCTCGGCCACCGAGCGAAACAGAACATCCACCGACGGCCGGCACGAGTTCTCGGGCGGGATCTGAATGGTGGCCAGCCGCACCTGCGCGCCATCTCGCAGCACGGTCAGGTGGAAGTCGCCGGGGGCGATCCAGGCCTGTCCGGGTCCTACTTCGGCTCGGGTCAAAGCCTCTTTGACCGGTATCCGCGAGGATGCGGATAGCCGTTCGGCCAAAAATGCGGTGAACACCGGCGGCATGTGCTGCACGATCAAAATGGGCAGGGGAAAGTCGCCGGGGATGCGGGGAAGAATCTCTGCCAGCGCGTTCGGACCGCCGGTCGAGGTGCCTATGGCCACGACGTCAGGTCTGGAACCGCGCTCGGCCGGCCGGGAAAGAGCCGAGGCGAGAATGGGAGCGACGGGAAGGGGCCGGACGGCTCGCCGGCCACAGAGGGCTTTGACCTTGGGGATCAGTTGCTCGCGAATCCGCTGGCTGCCTTCGGAAACATTGCTTACTTTGGAAGGCTTGGTCACATAATCATCGGCGCCGAGGGCGAGCGCGTCCAAGGTCGCCAGCGCCGCCCGCTCCGTGAGCGTGCTGAACATGATGATCCGCAGCGCCGGGTGGGTGCGGCGGATTTCCTTGAGAGCGGTGAGTCCGTCCATCTCCGGCATCTCAATATCCAGGGTCACCACATCTGGCGTGCATTGATCGACCATGGCCAGGGCGATCTTCCCGTTCGCCGCCACTCCCGCAACCTCCAGTTCGGGGTCGGCCGCGACCACCTCGCGCACCATGCGCCGGATGACGGCGGAATCGTCTACGATCAGCACCCTGAGCTTTCTCACGGAGCACTCTGCGCCGTTTCCTCGGGGACCGGGAACCCCAGGATGCGCAGCTTCTCCAGGATCACGTCCTTGGTAAACGGCTTCATCACATACTCGTTGGCCCCCCGTTCCAGCGCGCCGGCAACTCTGCTCAGTTCCATTTCTGTGGTGACCATCATGACGCGCATGGCATCGAAGGCGTGATCGGCGCGGATACGCGACAACAGTTCCATGCCGTCCATCTCCGGCATGTTCCAGTCAATTAAGCTCAGGCAGACGTTCGGATGTTGTTGCAATACCTCCAATGCTTCCCGCCCATGTCTCGCCTCCACCACTTCGAAACTCGCCCCCACTAATATCTTCTTGATGAACTTCCGCATGGTGGACGAGTCGTCGATCACTAAGACCTGCATGCACAACTCCTCGGGATCGGATCGAAACCATGGCCGAAGACGGACCTTTGCCGCTTCCGAGCCGCGCCCCGCACGGACCCGGCGGCCCCTCCGCCGGCGGCGATGCGCTTTGTTATTATCGGCACCTCGTTCCTAATACCTGAACTGTCCCACCAGGAGCTGGAGATCGGCGGCCATCTTTTCCAGAGACTGGGCCGATTTGAGGGTGTCCCCTGCGCCCGCCGCAGTGGAGCGGGCCGCTTCGGCAACGCCGCCGATGTTCTTGCTGATATCGGTGCTGCCTTTGGCGGCTTCGGCCAGGTTGCGGCCGATCTCGTTGGTGGTGGCGCTCTGCTCTTCCATGGCGCTGGCGATGGTGTTCTGAATATCGCTGATCTGCCCGATCACCGTGCTGATCTGCCCGATCGCCGACACCGCGCCCGAGGTATCTCCTTGGATGGCTTCGATCTTGCGGCTGATGTCCTCGGTTGCCTTGGCTGTCTCCTTGGCCAGTTCCTTGACCTCGTTGGCCACCACGGCGAAGCCCTTGCCGGCTTCTCCCGCGCGCGCCGCCTCGATGGTGGCGTTCAGGGCCAGCAGGTTGGTCTGTTGCGCGATCGAGGTAATCACCTTGATCACCTGGCCGATCTCCGCGCTGCTCTGGCCCAGTTTGTTGATGGTCTCATTGGTGGAGTTCGCCGTCTTCACCGCGGCTGTGGCCACGCGGGTTGCTTCCGCGGTGTTCTTGGCGATTTCCTTGATGCTGGCCGCACATCTCGTCCGAGCCGGTGGCCACGGTCTGAACGTTCTTGGTGACTTGCTCGCTGGCCGCCGAAACTACATTGGCCTGGGTTGCGGTCTCTTCCGCGCTCGACCCCATCTGCTGGCTCACTTTGTTCAGCTCTTCCGACGCCGAGGCCAGGGCGGACACGTTCTTTGCGATCTGCCCGATGGCGGTGCGGACCTGGGAGGCCAGTTGGTTCACCGCGGCCTTCAAGGTCTCGTAATCACCTTCATATTTGGTAGTGACTTGCGCCGTGAGATCGCCGCCGGCAAGCTTGTCCAGCACCGCCCCCACGTCATGCATCGGGACCACCATGCCTTCGATGGCGCGGTTCACACCCACCACTACATTGGCGAATTCACCCTGCAGCTTCTTGGTTTCCCCGCGATAATCGAGCTGCCCGTGCCTGAGAGCCTCGGCCAGTTGCTTCATTTCCTCCACCAGGGTCTGCACCGCGGTCCCCACGCTGTTGACCGCGATCTTCATCTTTTCGTGGTCGCCCTTGTAGAGTTGGGTGATCTGTTCGTCCACCTTGCCGGCCGAGATCTGCGCCAAAATGCGGTTGCCTTCCCCGATGGGCAGCAGGATCGCATCCAGCATTTGATTGACGCCCTTGAGCAGTTCGGCAAATGCGCCCTGGAACTGATCGGGCTTGCCCCGCTCGCCAAGCTGTCCGTCACGGGACGCCTGGATCAGCCGACCCATCTCATCGCGCAGCTTCTGCACCACCACGGCCACGTTGTTGACCGCGATCTTCATCTTCTCGTGGTCGCCCTTGTAGACCTGGGTGATCAGTTCGTCGATTTTGCCGGCGGAAATCTGTGCCAGAATGCGGTTGCCTTCTCCGATGGGCAGCAGAATGGCATCCAGCATCTGGTTGACGCCCTTGAGCAATTCGGCAAACGCGCCCTGGAACTGATCGGGCTTGCCCCGCTCGCCAAGCTGTCCGTCACGGGACGCCTGGATCAGCCGTCCCATCTCATCGCGCAGTTTCTGCACCACTACGGCTACGTTGTTGACCGCGATCTTCATCTTCTCGTGGTCACCCTTGTAGCTCTGGGTGATCAAGTCGTCGACCTTGCCGGCCGAAATCTGGGCCAGAATGCGGTTGCCTTCCCCGATGGGCAGCAGGATCGCGTCCAGCATTTCATTGACGCCCTCGAGCAGTTCGGCAAAGGCGCCCTGGAACTGTTGGGACTTGGCACGCTCGGCAAGTTGGCCGTCACGCGATGCCTGGATCAGCCGTCCCAGCTCATCGCGCAGTTTCTGCACCACCACGGCTACGTTGTTGACCGCGACCTTCATCTTTTCGTGGTCGCCCTTGTAGCTTTGGGTGATCAACTCGTTGACCTTGCCAACCGAGATCTGCGCCAAAATGCGATTGCCTTCCCCGATGGGCAGGAGAATTGCGTCCAACATCTCGTTGACTTCCCGAATCATGTCTCGGTACCGCCCTTCAAACTGGTCCGCCTTGCCGCGCTCCGTCAGTTGTCCTTCTCGCGAAGCGCCCACCAGCCGCGAAATCTCCTCGCCAACTTGGACTTGCCCCGCGATGTCTTCCAGCACCTGGAGGAATCCGATGACCTGGTGGTCGCTCCCGTATAGTGGCGTGGTGTGTGCCTTAAGGTGAATTTGTTTCCCTTGCGCGACGGCCGTTGCTTCGCCCGACACGGTCTTCTCTTCCCGCATGGCGCGCGCCCCGGAACAAGTGCCGGCGCGGCAGGCGGGAACGTCAAACAGATCCCAGAACTTCGCACCCAGAGATGCCTCTAGCGCCTGCCCCGCCATCTTCGCCGCCGCCGGGTTCAAATAGAGGATGGTGTGCTCGCGATCCATGGCCATCACCGGTACGGCGACGAGATCCAGGTAAGCGGCCTTCTGTTGTATTTCCGTGAGCTTTCTGCTGGCGGGGACGACATCAGGTTCGGCGACTGCGCTGTAACCGTTTCCACTCTGCCCTCGTTTATGTCGAGACTTGCCGCGTAACTGACATCAGAGCTTTCTCCTTTTTGGAGCTTTGTTCCCGGGTTACCTTTTGTCGGATAGGTGTGCGCTCACATTTGCCGCTTTGTCGGTGTCGAGGACGAGCAACAATTTGTCCTTCAGTTTGTAGACTCCCTGGATGAGCTCCCGGCCGGCGACATCGAGCGTGTCGGGAGGCGGCTCAAAGGCTTTCTGTTCTACCTCGATCACGTCGTTGATCTCATCGACCAGCAGGCTGACCGCGCCCTCTCCGGTCCGGACCACCACGTTCATGGGGAGCTGGCCGGGCGGGCTATCCTGAAGACCCAGCCGGCGGCGCAGGTTGACGGCCGTGACGATCTGTCCGCGCAGGTTGATCAGTCCGCCTACCAGCTCCGTAGCCAGCGGCACACGGGTCAGGCCCTGGTGGCGGATGACCTCCTGCACCTTCTCGACCTCCACGCCGAACAAGAGACGCTCGATGAAGAAGGTGCAGAACTGCTGCTCAGTTGACGACATGCATGGCCTCAGCCAAAGCCGGCTTTTCTTTCTTCGCCGGGCACCAACCCGGCCACGATTTCCGGCACGTTCAGCAAGTCCGTCACGTGCTGCTGGATAACGGCCGACCCCAGCAGCCGCGCCGATTGCTGGCCGCGGGTGATCGCCACCTGCTGTTCGACGATGTCCAGAATTTCCTCGACCACCAGGCCGATGCTTCGTCCCTCCTCCGCGTAGACCACCACCTGCAGGCGATCCTGCTTGCGGCTCGGTGAGGCGAGTTGCAGGGCTTCGGCCACGTGCACCAGCGGCATGATCTCGCCCCGGTATTGCACCACCGGCTGGTTGCCGGAAACTTCGATGGCCGAGGGGTCAAACTCCTCCAGCCGCGAAACCATGGACAAAGGAATCGCCACCCGGCCTTTCTCTCCCACACGAAACACCAGCCAGGAGTCCTGTCGCGCCGCGACATCGTCGGTCTTGGTCCTGGCTGCGGAGAGAGAACGCTCTTTGCTTTCGCTGATCACGGCGGCTTCCTGCGCCAGGCCCAGCACATCCAGAATCAAAGCCACCTGCCCATCGCCCATGATGGTGGCGCCGGCAAAGCAGGCGATCCCTTTCAGTTGTTTCCCCAACGGCTTGACCACGATCTCTTCGGTATCGTTGATATCGTCCACCACCAGGCCGAAGGGCCTGCCATCGGCCTGCAGCACCACGATATTGACCGTCCCGCGGTCACCGGTGCGGGCCTCTTCCTGTGCCTCCAGACGCAGTTCCCGGTTCAGGTGAACCAGCGGCAGACAGGTTTCCCCGCAGGCGGTGCACCGGCGCCCCATGGATCATCTCAATGCCTTGCTCCGCCTCCTTTCCTTCCAGGCGGACCAGTTCCAGCAGGCTGACTTGCGGAATGGCAAAGCGTTCGCGCCCGCTGGTCACGATCAGGGCGGGGATGATGGCCAGGGTCAGGGGGATCTTGATGCGAAGCGTCGTGCCCTGACCGGAGACGCTGCCC
>CAVSWK010000006.1:0-21588 GCA_963731525.1 uncultured Acidobacteriaceae bacterium | reverse complement strand
CCTGTCGGTAGCAAGTTAAAATGTCCGGTTTTTGTAGCAAGTGAAATGTCCGGTTTCAAAGTTGTGCCCCCGCCGATTGGGTTGGGTTGATTTTGGGGATGGGGTTGCAGGGGAAGGGGGCAGTTCCCCTTTCCCTGCTCGCCTCTAAAGAAGCTTTGGCCGGCAAGGGAGTCCCACCACCGTCATAGCGACCCAGGCAATGTGGTCCGTGGGTGAGACTCAAGGTTCCATCCAGGTGTTGGTGCACCATCACCTGGCAACCCGCCAAGGTCGCCCGCCAGCGTACCCGCTCGATCTGCAAGCTCAGATTCTGAAAGCTCACGGTGTTGTCGCGGTTCACGCTGCGTTCAAACTGCAGCGAGAAAATCCGTTCCAAATCGCGATTCCGGCAGGGCACAAAAGCATGGCCTCGCTGCCGGGGTGCGACCTGAAAATGGCGATTGAACTCGGGGATGTAACCTTCCCGCAGAAACCGGTTGGCCGCCTCCAGCGTCCCCAGCCGGCGCAGCCGCAACTCCTGCGGCAAGCGGCCCTGCCAGGTGCCAAAGTTGCGCTCGCTGCGCCCACGCGCTTGCGGCGAGTAGGCCGGAATCATCTGCACTCCCAACTCGTGCAACGCCCGACCCACCTGGGTGCGGCGATGGTAGTCCACCTTGCCGCCCACCTTCGGCGTCAGCCAGAAATGGCTTCCCCGATCGCTGTACAGCGCGCAGAACAAGCCTTTGCGCTCGATCACTTCCCGCAGTCCCGCCATCACCGTCACCGTCGCCGTCGATTCCTCCTCCACCGGCTGGGCGTAGTAAATCTCGCTGCTGGCATCGTCCAGTATCACGATCAGGTCGTACCAGCGTTCGTCCTGAAACCACTGGTGGCGGCTGCCGTCGCGATATGCAACAGCATCCCCGGCAACGGCCGCCGCTCCCGCCGCTTGCGATGCGCCCCGCGCTTGCGTCCTCGCGCCACCAGGCCCGCTCCCTGCAGCGCCTGCTTCACCCAGGTGTAACTCAACTCCATCCCGTGCTCGGCCTGCAACTTCTCGTGAAAGTGCTGCAGGTTCAGATCGAAATACTTTTCCCGGTCCAAGGCGAACACTTTCTCCACCGTCGCCACCGGCACCCGTTGACGCGAGGGCTTGCCCCGCCGCCGGTCCAGCAACCCGTTGTAGCCCTCTTCCACGTAGCGTTCCCGAATCCGACGCATATGCCGGTCGCTGATGCCCAAAATCTCCGCCGCCTGCCACCACGTGATCTTCTTCGCCATCGCCTGCAACATCACGTCCTGTACTTTCATCGCCCGCTCCATCGCGGCCCTCGGATAAGCTTCCATGCTCCGCATGGTCTCCCATCCTCACCGCCCGCAAAGCGGACATATCACCTGCTATCTCATCCGGACATATCATGTGCTAACGACACCTGTCGCACTCGTCCTTGACTTGCCGCTGCATATGCATTAGCCTCCGAATTTTGCTGGCGTCTTCATGACTCGCAGTCAAAAATACGGTCTGCCTTTGAATGCTCAGGAAAGCACCTCAGATCCGGATACAAAGCGCCCGTTGCTGGTATATCTCAGGGGAATTCTCGCTTCGCTCAAGCCCACGGAACGGCTGATTGCGGAATGCGTGCTGGCGGATCCTGAAAAGGTGATCACTTCTTCGATCGCGGAGATCCGCAAAGACTCTGGCGCCAGCGTCGGCTCGATTGTCGGGTTTTGCCGCCGCCTTGGCCTCAAGGGCTTTGCAGATTTTAAGATAGCGCTGGCCCGCGATCTAGCGCAGGCTGGATTGTCTGCCGGGGACGCGCAGCAAAATGGTTCTTTGTTCGAAAAGGTGTTCCACTTTCATGCGCAGAGTCTGACCGAGACCCTGCAAATCAACTCGGAAGCGAGCTTCGAACGCGCTGCGCAAGCCATCGAAAAAGCGCGGAAGATTGAGTTTTTTTCTATCGGCATTTCCTACCCGGTCGCTTACACCGCTTACTGCAAGTTTCGACTGATTGGCCTGGCGGCCTCGAGCCAGTTTGATTCCCACATCCAGCTCATCGCTGCGACCCAGATGAAAGCATCGGACGTGGCGTTTGGAATTTCCTGCTCCGGCACGACCCGCGAGACCGTGCAGTGCCTGGAAGTGGCGAAAGCCAAAGGCGCGACCACCATTTGTCTCACCAACGCCATGAAGTCTCCCATCACGGCTTGTGCCGACATCGCTCTCTACGCCACGCCCAGCGAGATCAAATATTTCCAGGCTCCACTGGCTTCTCGCGTTACGCAACTCGCGGTGATTGACGCGCTATTTGTCGCCGTAGCGCTCAAGAATAAGAACCGGACTGCGGCGCGCCTGCAACAATCTGGAGAAGAGCTGCTGAAACGCCGCTTGCTTTGAGTCCAGATTCTATCGCGGTGTGGCGTCGGGCAGGCCGCCATCCACGGGGATGGTCGCGCCAGTCGTGGGAGTTTGCCGGGTGGCGAAAAAGATTACCGCATTGGCTACGTGGGTTGCGGTTATCTGCGCTTTCAGAAGATTGCGGCTCTGGTAGTAAATCTCCAATCCTTTCTCATCCAATCCTCGTGCGCGCATGCGCTCCGGACCAACGGCTTCCCAGAGGCCGGAGCGGTGCGAGCCGTGGCTGAAGACCGCATCCGGGGCAACCATGTTAACCCGTACTCCCAGGCTCGCCATCTCCAAGCTGGCAATTCTGGCCAGTTGATGGGCCGCCGCTTTGGTGGCGCTGTAGGCTCCGAAGCCAGCGCCAGGCGCGAACACATTCTTGGTGGAAATAAGCACAACGTCGCCGCCGCAATTCTGTAAGCGGAAGTGCCGGGCAGATTCGGATAGCAGATTTAAAGTGCCCTCGACGTTTACCTCCTCCAAGCGGCGAAATGCTTCCAGCTCAAGCTCTGCAAGTGAAGACACGTGCGCAACCCCAGCGTTGATCACGATCAGATCTAGCCCACCCCATGTTCGCGCAACCTCGCGGAATGCTTCCCCTACCTGTTTCGGGTCGGTCACGTCGAAGGGCACGGCCAACACCCGGGCACCGTACGCGGCAGCCAGCTCTTGCGCCGACGCAGTGAGGCGCTCTCCGGGTAGATCACCGAGTGCAACTGCGCACCCCCGGCGCAACAACTCTTCGCAGACTCCCAGACCAATCGCGCCCGCGGCACCCGTCACCAGCGCGGTGCGTCCGGCCATCGCTTGTTTCGGCTTGGCCGCGAGCTTGGCGCGCTGAAAGGGATCGTACTCCATATGGAATAGGTCTCTCTCTGACAGTGCCTGATAAGCGCCGCCCATGGCGGCAATACGGTTCTTCGCTAACAAACTTTGCAACGCAATGTCGCGGGCAATAAGCGCGCTGTCCATGTCGCACCCCGCCGCCAAGACACCGGCTCCAGGAATCAAAAGAAGCCGGGGCAAAGCATCGTAAGGCGATATCTGTCTATCGGCATTTCGCTCGAAGTAATCCCGGTAGTGCTTGCCATAGCCATCAATCGATTTCCGCAACGATTCGGTTATGGCTGCTTCGTCTTCCTGGTCTGTCCCATCAATCCACAGCGGCAACGGCTTGGTGCGAATGAGGTGATCGCTGGTCAAAGGTGGCGAAACCAGCACGTCCTTGGCACGCTCCGTGCCCAGAATATCGAGAACTTCCTGGGAAAGCAGCGGCAGAACAATCGCCCCGCCCAGCGCTTCGCCATCGCTGGAACACGCCCGAACCAGGATACCGCGAACGATTGGCGCCAATTGTTCCATTCGGCGCGACGCAGTTTCCATCAAAGCCGGGCTGGTAGACGAGGATCTCGGCTGTGAGTTTTGATCAGCGTACCCCTCGGCCATGCTAACCAGTTCGATCATGCAAGTGTATGCTTCCTCCGCGCTTGCACCCCAAGTGACGATGCCATGCTGTAGCCATACCATTCCGCGCGCGCTGGGAGCTGACTCGAACGCATCTGCCGCTGCCTTCGCCAGGGCATGTCCTGGACGATGGTAGGGCACGAGGATAACTTGGGAGCCGAGTGCGGTCCGAACTGCTTGTGCGCCGTCCCGCTGATTGGTCAGCACCAAAACCGCGTCGGAGTGGGTGTGAAGAATGTATTTGGCCGGCAAGAAGGCGTGCGCCAGTGTCTCAATGGATGGGCAGGGCGCGCCGCAGTCCAACATGCTCCGGCGCAGCTCATTCGCCATGTCCTTTTCTGCGAGACGTGACAGAGTGCGGAGGCGCCGAAAAACGGACAGATCCAGAGTTGCAAAGTCCCCCGGAACCACGGTGGCCATGTCGCGTCCGGATCCCTTGATCGTCAAAGTTTGCAGGGTCTGGCCGAAAAGATCGGTGCGCTGTCCTTTTACCGACGCATTTCCGCCGCCATGCAGGACCAGGCCGCGCTCCGCGCCGAGCAGGCGGCTGGCGTAAACTAGGAGCGCCTCATCATCGTTGCAGACGCCCTGCATTTGCGCGGCAAGATTCTTAGCTTCCTTCTCTGACCAGCGACGTTCCATTCTTTTCCTGGCAAAGGGAAGAGAGATCCCCGTCATCCATCAAAACTTACATGCCCTCGGCCAGACCGGTGTTTCGCCGTAAGCGCGCAGGCAAGATGCCGCTCAACCTACGCTGACCTGTTGTTCCGATAACGTGCGATACATGTCGTAGGCATGTTCGGGCCGTTCCCGCTTGTGGACCACTTGGCGGACCGCTTGGATCATGGCCTGCGGCGATTCCGACTGGAAGATATTCCGTCCCATGTCCACGCCAAGCGCGCCTTCTTCGATGGCTCGCCAGGCCATCTGCAAAGCCTCTCGCTCGGGCAACTTCTTGCCTCCCGCGATCACAACGGGCACGGGGCACGAGGCGGTGACCGTTTCGAATCCCTCTGCGACGTAGTAGGTTTTGACGTAGGTCGCTCCCAATTCCGCGCAAATGCGGCACGCCAGCCTCATATAGCGCGCGTTGCGTTCCATCTCGCGGCCCACCGCCGTGACCGCCAGAACCGGTACCCCGTACTTCTGTCCAACGTCAATCAGCCGCGTCAGATTGTGCACCGATTGGCTCTCGTGCTCGCCCCCAATGAACACCTGCACCGCCATGGCAGAGGCATTCAGCCGGATCACATCCTCGATGTCCACGGCAATCTGCTCATCGGAGAGTTCCTTCAAGATGCTCGGGCCGCCACTGGTCCGCAGAACAATGCCGCGGGTAAATGCCGGTGGAATCAGGGACCGCAGAATACCGCGCGTAACCATGAGCGTATCGGCGAACGGCAGGAGCGGCACGATATTGATGTCAACCCGCTCCAGGCCGGTCGTGGGACCCTGAAAGTAGCCATGATCAATGGCCAGCATCACGGTTTTTCCGGAGTTGCAGTCAAAAATATTCGACAGGCGGTTTTTCATCCCCCAGTCAAGCGAGTTCGATCCTTTGAGGGGGAAACTTACCTCCGCTTGAGGAACATCGGGATGAAATTCCTTAGGGCTGCTTGTATCTTGTTCAGGCATTGAATGTTGTTCACTCCCTAATGTTCTAATTGAGAATATATCATATCGTCTGCCGCTGAAAGATGTGCGAAGGTCAGCGACCGACCATTGTAAAACCCAAGGCGTATATTGGCGAGTCTAAGTTTTTCTGACCGGGCAAGAAACCCGGAGATGCGAGCAAAACATGAACCGAGGGATGCATGAAACTGAACGGACAAAGACTTAGCCGGCCTGATTTGGAGCGCTGCTCCGGCGATCTATCCGCGGCGGGCGGCGTGCGCAAGGTGATTCTCGACGACGGAAGCGAACGGGGAGTCCGGGTCCTGGAATTCCGCACCGGAAGCGGGCTGGCGTTTGATGTCGTGGTGGACCGGGCTATGGATTTCGGCCAGGCGGAACACCAAGGCCGGGCGTTTGGCTGGTGCTCACCGACTGGAGTTCGACATCCCGGCTTGCACGAGAATGCGGACGAGGATGGCGTGGCCTGGCTGCGTTCATTCTCGGGACTGCAAACCACCGGAGGCTTGGATCATATCTTCGCCGCGGCCCAGGTGGATGCCTCGCAATACCGCTACCCCCTTCGCAAGACGATGCATCACGGACTGCATGGCACGGGTGGCCAACATTCCTGCCCGTCTCCGCGGGTACGGCGAGTCCTGGGACGGCGACCGTTGCTTACTCTGGGCGGAAGGCGAAATCCGGCAAGCCGCCGTCTTTGGCGAGCATCTGCGCCTGCACCGCAGAATTGAGTCGGAGATCGGCAGCAATGAAATCCGGCTGCACGACACGGTGCAAAACTATGGTTTCGAGCGAAGTCCCCACATGCTGCTGTATCACATTGACCTTGGTTGGCCGCTCTAGACGAAGGAACAAGATCTTTGCGCCGATCGCACGAACTCTCTGGTACTCGCCCATAGTTCCCGAGCAACGCTCTTCTTATCAGGTGATGGCCGCGCCAACCCCTGGTTTTGACGAACAGGCCTACGAGCACGAGCTCGTTGCGGATCCCGACGGGCGACTGCGCATCGCCGTAGTCAACGAGCGTCTCAACTTCGGCGTAACGGTCGAATGGTACGCAAGGGAGTTTCCATGTTTCCTTCAATGGCTTCACTTGCGCGAAGGTGCCTACGTAATCGGCGTGGAACCTTCCACCCATCACGTGCAAGGCGACCAGGCGGCCCGAGACGATGGTTCCATGATTTGGCTAGAGCACGGCGAGTCGCGCAGCTACCGGACCGTGATCACAGTCCTAGACGGCAACGAGGCCATCCAGCGAGTAGTAGCGAATATTCGCAAGGTCGCCGTACAGCCCGACGAGGACGTCCCGCCGTTAGCGGCGCAGACCTGCTTGTCATTCACCGGCCGATCTGAACTTTGTCCGGACGAAATTCCAGCTCCGCCGCAGATCTGCGGCGAGCATGTGATTCCGGTCAAGCCCCAATACCTCTTCGAGCAAATGCTCGGCCTTCTGCCTATCGCCCAGTCCCAGCCATGCCTGTGCCTGCAAAAAGGTCGCGGCCACGGTGTTACGCTTCTGCAAGTCATCCGCAAACAGCAGCATGGCGGGAAGTGAAGTAGCAAAGTAATCAATTTTTGCCTTCTGCTGCACGAGGTCCTCGGCGTACGCAAGCAAAGAGCGCAAGAGTTGCTCGGCCTCTTGCCCACGATCGAGCCGATTAAGAGCGAGGGCATTGTAGTAAGTCATCTCGGAAAACGCCTTAACGCTCATTTCCCGAAAATCGCCCTTATATTTTGCGGCGCGCTCCCACCACTGCCGCGCGGCTGGCGCATCACCGCAGGCCGCGCACGCCTCGCCAAGGAAATAATAAATGTCGCTCTGATTGGCCAAAAGGTGGGTGGCCTCGCCAAGATTTTCCGGGCAGTCTAGTGCCGCCTGGAACAAATGTCGCGCTGCGTTCGCGTTTCCCTCCTCGGGAATGCGTTTTCCCAGCGCTCGATGGGATCTCACATGCTGGCCGAGCACCAGACCCTCGCCGCCCTCCCAGGGTTGAAACTTGCGCGATCGCATGATCACGAGCGCTTTTCCGGCTGGCAAGTTTGGTTGTATAGCGTCGCCAGCTCGACGGAAAGATCGTCCCGAAGACGTACGAGGTCAGGGAACTTTTCTAGCTCAGCCAGGCGGCGCTCCGGCGATTCTCCAATTCGTTTCCAGAGTTGATCTCTTTCATAGAGTACGCGGGCGTCTGTGGGACTCGCATGCAGGGCCTTGTCGAACGCCGATCGCGCCAGTTCCGGGTTGTTCAGCACGTTGAAGTAGCCAATTCCGAGATTGCGCCAAACCACGGAGAAAGACAGGTCCAGCCGTGAGGACTGCTCCCATAAAGAGATCGCTTCCGAGTGCCTGCGACGGTCGTAAAGCAGATTGCCCAAGTAATACCGGGCCCGCGCGTCGCGAGGATCAGCGTCAACCGCCGCCTGCAAAATGACGAGCTCCTCCAAACGGCTGGGGAAGCAATAGTCGGGCAAAGCTTGGGAGGCGTCGGAAGCCGCTTTCTTCGCAGTGGTTTCGTTCCCCATCTGGCGATGAAAGTAAGCGAGAGCATAGAGAATTACCGGCAGGGAGCCATCCTTTGCTTCTCGGTCGGCCGAACTCAGAATCTCCACCGCTTCGGATACAGGCCGCTGCGCGAATAATCCAACGCCAGATCGAACAGCATTTGGTTGTCATTCGGCAAAGAACGAGTCGCCAGATAGCGGGCCCAGGAATCCAGCGGATCAAGCGCCAACGTTTCGTGTAGCATCTGGTCCGCTTCGGATTTCTGCCTAGCTTGCGCAGAACAACCACCCTCAGGTTCCGCGCGTTGAGATTGTCGGTGCCCACGCGCAGCGACAATTTGAGATGATCCAGCGCGATCTCCCATTTACCTTGTTTCGCGTCCAACTCCGCCAACGCCAAATACGCCGCGGATTGCCAGGCCTGATTCCACGCAGCCTTGTAGAATGCCGCGTAGGCCTCTTGATCGCGTCCCAGATACCGCAGGGTCAAACCAAGATTGTAGTATGCCTCGCCGTCGTAGGGATTGGGGTTCCGCAGGGTGAGGCGCTCAATCGCTCGTCGAAAGTGTGTTTCCGCGCCGGCAAATTCACCTCGCCGTAAGTGCCACAGCCCCATGGCATTGTTGCAGCGGCTGTCCCCGGGATCGCGCCGCAATGCCTCGTCCCAATACGCCTCCGGATAGTGCGTGGCGTGGCGATACTGCTGCAGATGCAGCCCGGTGACGTACAGTTCGTCGTTGCTCGAAATGTCTACCGGCAGCGGCGGTTCCGTTGCGGGGGCTGGTACTTCATGTGCCGTTACCGGAGTTGGCGTGTAGCGCAGCAACTCTTGGCCTTCGTTTGTTTCGACGGTTACGGTCAAGTCGCTCTCTCGAAGGTCCGAAGACAGTCCAACCGTCTCGACAAATGCAGTACCGGGTGCCAGGTCACGCGTCCACTCGGCAACGATTCCAGTCGGAGAGTAGACTCGAACCTTGGCGGCTGGGAAGAATTGTGTCACGCAGATTCCGATCTGCGCTTTGCCTCCCGAAAGCTTTAAGCTAAGCGCAGCATCCAAGTTCGCCGTCTGCACCGGGCCAATCTCTCGAATCGGATACCAATACTGGCTGAATGTCTTGGTCTCGCCCGGCGCCAGGAACGAAAAATCCGGCTGATTATCGGTGTACACGCCAGCCATAAGCTCGATGTAAGGTCCATCATCGTCCGTGAGGTTGCGGTCCCAAGCATACCCAAACGAATGGTTACCCCAGGTCCACTGCTTCTTGCCCGGAGCGATGTGGTGATTCGCGATAAGGACGACCCCGGCGTTGTGGCTATGGTCGTAGCCGCCGTGAAAATCTTCGCTCGATCCCATGGCCATATAGCTCGTCGGAACCGGGATGTTTGCATACCAACTCAAATCATTTGCCGGATAGGTACCGGGTGGGACAAACTTCGGTGGCCGCTCGTCGCCAGGCACCCCGTTGCGCGCGCGCTCGCCGTAGTTCACTCCATAGTAGAAACCGTCACACAGCGGAAAGCGGCTCATGGCTCGCTTGGCGTGATCCGCAACATAATGAACATCCGGCGGAAAAAAGGACTGGTAGAGTTCATGCACACGGGTCGCGATGTTGGCCCACCATAGGAATGTCTGTACGAAAGGCGTGCGGTTATAAAGCCTCACTTTCAGCTCGATACAGGCCTTTCCGGGATGCAGGCAAATGCCGTGCATGCCCTTCATGCGGCTGATGGGATCATGATCGCTGCACCATATCGTTCGTGAACCGTCTGCATGTTCTTCGATATCAACATTCACCGGCATGAATGTCGCCGGCCGGTGGTGCTGCGGCCAGTTGAACTCGACGCCGCCGGAAATCCACGGTCCCGCGAGTCCGACCAGCGCCGGCTTGATCACATTCTGCCGGTAGAAAAAATCGTAGCCGTTGACCTTGTCCATGCCGATATGCACCCGTCCACCGATCTCCGGCAGGACCATCGCGCGTACGAACTCATTCTCGATATGTACCGCGTTCCAGGCGTGGTCTCGCGCCTCGGTGGAAATGCGATCAGTGAAAGGCAGGGGGTAGACCTTTCCGCTGCTGCCCTGATAAACCCGCTTTTCCAGGAACATCGGATTCTTGTCGGGCGGCAGGGGAGCGTAGGTGGGAATCACAACTGGCGCAGTCCAGGCCTTTACGGGGCCATCTTGGTCCGCAGGCGCTTGCGGAAGTTCAAATCGCTTCATATGGCTTTGGTAAGCAACGACAAACGAGAAGAATCCCACAACCTCGGCGATGGGACAAGTGGGGGCTGATCGGTCGAACTAGGTTACCGAGGGCACGGGGCCTGCAACATGATCGAGAGGCAGGCGGAAGTAACGTCTGATCCAGAGCATGTATCCCAGAAGTGCCACCAGGAATCCCACGCTCCACCACAAAATCAAATGGGAGCGGAACATGGGATTTTCGCTCATCATCTGCAGTTGCGCGTCTTTCCAGCCCATCCTCGAATAGGCTTGCAACAAATCGCCACGAGCATAGGTGATCACGGCAGAGGTGGTTCGAAGGGTTAGCGCCGTGATGGCGACCCACCATCCGGCCAACTGCAGGCGAAACAGAGAGTAGGCGAGGTAGGCGTCGAGCGCCGCAAACAGCAGAAATCCAATGCCGCCTGGCAACCCGGTCAGGTATCTCCCAAAGAACGGAATCAGGGGAGTCGTGAAACTCATCAGCAGGTAGTACGGGCAAGCCCAGGTGAAGAGCAGGCTAGCGGCCAGTACGGGCAGCGGGCACCGGTCAGTCCAGCGTTCCACCGGATCCCGATGCTTGACGGTCTCTGCGACGTCTCGCTTGCTGTAAAACACTACGAAGAGGAGCGGCAGGATGACGAGGAATATGGAGAACAACACGATGACGAAGGTTAGGATCACTGCCAGAACGCCGGTCGGCAGTGCGGGAGCGTCTGGATTGGCGCTGGCCGCCCGCCGGAAAGCCGCGGCAAAGGTCGTCGGCAATACCGCCGTGAAGAGAACGGTCATCATGATTCCGATACACAGCCACCCCCAGGACAGGACCAGCGTCAGGGCACGCGCCCACCGTCTGGCGCGAATGGAACCAACCCCTAACGTAATCAGCGCCACGGCTGCGACCCCGTAGGAGACCATGCCGAGTACATAGCTCCCTATAGGCACTCCTCCTCCCACCACTTTTCGCGATAGCAGGGCACTGAGCAGAACAAGCGGAATTCCCAGCGAGACCAGGCCGCCGGCAATGATTTGTACGATGCCGAAGGCCAACAACCCGCCACTGCGGTCGCGATATGCTGCTGGCGTGGCAGGCGCGGAAGCATCGAGCGGTTGAGGAGTGTCTAGGGGCCCTCCGGCAGCGGGCTGATCGAACTCGGTCATGTTCAGGGCAAACTTTAGCCTTGGGGCCAGCCTCCGTCAATTGAAATCGGCTGAAAGAGGGCATCTCGGTTCTTAGAGTGGCACGGCTTGTTCCAGCGACGACAGTTCCAACGATGACCGCTGACTTCAGGAGAAGAAAAGGGTAATATCGTAAGCTCTTACGTGACATGCCGAATGCCTTCTCCCAATCACGAAGAGCCGCCTTTCTAATCTTGTTTCTGGCTCCGGCTTTCGCGCAGATTCATGCTCTGGCGAATCGCTCGCCCCACACCCTGGCTATGGTGGCTTTTCAGTTTGCCGATAAGCAAACCGGCGTTTTCAACATCCTATGGGTATTGGTTTTTGGATTCGCCACGCTGAACATCCTGGGCCTGGTGGCCCGGCGCTATGAACCTAACCGCACCCGGATCAATTTTGGCGAAGCTCTGGCGGTCCTGGTGGTGATGGTTTCGCTGGGGCTGCTGGGTTGGGAGATGCTGACGCTTTTCAAGATCTTTCCCATCAGACTGCATCCTCGCTGAAGACCCGGGTTTGCGGTATCATCTGCTAAATGAAAGCCAAGGTTCCAGCCTACGAAGTGACTTGCCCGTGCTGCAACGCTGTGCTGAAGATTGACCCGGAAAATCAAGCGGTCATCGCACATACGGCCGCTGTCAAGCCGAAGACCTTCAACGACATTGAAGAAGCGGCCCGCGCCATGAAAGAGCAGGACAACCGGCGGGACTCGATTTTCCGGCAATCGGTGGAGGCACAGAAACACGCTTCCGACCTCCTGGAGAAAAAGTTCCAGGAAGCGGTGAAGAGGGCCAAGGAGTCGCCCGACACCGGAAGACCCATTCGTGACCTTGACCTGGATTGATTCCACACGAAAATCAACGCTGCTGGTGTGATCTATAACCATGCGCTAAGTCACGCGCCGGTATTAGGATGACTGACCATGCAGGCATGTCCGCTTCTTCTTGCGCATCGCGGGGCACACACGGCCTCGATTGGGGAGAATTCCATCGCCGCCTTTGACCGCGCAATTGCGGAAGGCTGCGATGGTTTTGAATGTGATGTCCGGCAAACCGCCTGCGGCCGAGCTCTGGTCTGCCATGACGCGAAGGTGGACGGAATCGCGGTTTCCCGCGCAACCCGTACTCAACTGCTTCAGCTGCCGCGTATTGAAGAAGTAATCTGCCGCTATGGCCGGAGGAGCTTTCTGGACATAGAACTCAAGATTAGGGGACTGGAAACCCGGGTACTGGCGGCGTTGCGAGAGCATCCGCCGGAGCGGGATTACGTGGTCTCTTCATTCCTGCCGGAGGTGGTGCTGGAACTGAAGGCGCGCAGCGGAGTCGTGCCTGTTGGCATCATCTGTCGCAAGGCGGGCCAACTCATGGCGTGGAGAAAGCTGCCTGTGGAATATGTGATTGTGAACCAGTCTCTAGTGACTCGAGCTCTCGTCCAACGGATCCACGGCGCGGGCCGTAAGATATTTGCCTGGACGGTGAACGATAGAAAATCCATGTTGCGGCTGGCAGGTTGGGGAGTGGACGCCATTATCTCCGACAAGCCCGAGGTCTTGATCAACACTTTGCAGCCGTCCCGAAAACTGGATAGGCCTGCTAACACCAGACTTTCCTCGGCCTTCCTTCCGTTGCCGCTTGATGAGGCTGTCATTTAGATTGTTTTCACACATGCCAAACCCAACCGGGGAACGTTTCGAACGCGCCGTTGCCATCATGGCGCGCCTGCGCGGCGAGGGCGGTTGCCCATGGGACCGCGAACAGACGTTTGACTCCATCAAACCGTACACGCTGGAAGAAACTTACGAAGTCTTGGAAGCGATTGACAAGCGGGATTGGGAAGAACTACCCGGAGAGCTAGGGGACCTCCTTCTGCAGGTTTTGTTCTATGCCCAAATGGCCAAGGACGAAGCCCGATTCTCCATTGACGACGTTTTGGACGCGCTGTCAGCGAAGCTGATTGGCCGGCATCCTCATGTCTTCGGAGATGCCAAAGCGGAAACCTCCTCCGATGTGCTGCGCAATTGGGAGGCACTGAAGGCTGAGGAGAAGAAGAAACGGAAGGGAAGCGAGACAGTTCAAGAAGAGGTCTCTTTGATGGCAGGCGTTTCCTCGGCGATGCCGGCTTTGATGGAAGCTCACAAACTGAGTTCGCGCGCGGCGCGCGTCGGCTTTGACTGGCCCAACATCCAAGGCCTGTTCGACAAGCTGCGCGAGGAGACTGATGAGCTGCGGGACCAGCTCAAAGAGTTTCCGTCGCCGGGTCCGGTGCCAAAAGGGCGTGGTGTTGCCGGCTCCGACCAGCAGCGAGTCCACGACGAATTGAAAGCGCGTCTGGAAGACGAAGTCGGTGACCTATTTTTCGTGCTGGTGAATATTGCCCGTTATCTTTCCCTGGATTCCGAGTCGGCGCTCAAGAAGACGAATCGCAAGTTCAGGCGGCGCTTTCTCTGGATGGAGGAGCGGCTCCGCGAGTCCGGGTGTGCGCCGGAGGAAGCGACGGCGGAGGAGTTGGAAACTTTGTGGCAGCAGGCGAAGGAGCAGGAGGAGAGAAACGGTGAGCGTAGATTCGATCGTTTCTAACCTCGTTAATGTCCGCAGTTGCCATGGCCTGGACGAGTTGCGCGCGTGCGTGGCGTTGCAGAAGGAAGTTTGGCGCTTCAGCGACGCCGATCTGGTGCCGCTGCGAATGTTTGTGGTGGCAGAGAAGGTCGGAGGCCAGATTATCGGAGGGTTTAAGGGCAGCGAACTAGCGGGATTCGCCCTGGCCGTGCCGGGGGTCCGTGCAGGCAAACCCTATTTGCACTCTCACATGCTTGCCGTGCGGGAACAGTACCGCAATTCAGGGTTGGGACGCCGGCTCAAGCTATTCCAGCGCGAAGAAGCTCTTGGCCGCGGCTTCGACCTGATGGAATGGACGTTCGATCCACTGGAGATCAAGAACGCCTACTTCAACATCGAAAGGTTGGGCGCGATTGCGCAACACTATACGATCAATCAGTACGGAATCACGTCCTCTCCGCTGCAGGGCGGTTTGCCCACCGATCGGCTGGTGGCGGAATGGTGGCTCCAGTCGCAGCGGGTGGAGAGCGCTGTTCACCGCGATGGCAGCGCTACTTTTGAGGCGCTAAGAGCAATCGCAGTTCCCGCCGAAATTTACCAATGGAAGGCGTCGCCTGAGATGAGAACTCGCGCAAAGGAAGTGCAAGATCGCAACCGGCAGGAATTCCTAGCGGCGTTTGCGGATGGGTTGACTGTACTGGGCTATGAATGCGATGAGCTCGGCAACGGTAAGTTCCTGCTCGGGAAATTGGGATAAAAAACGCTGAACATGAAGATTGAAGCCATCACGCTCCGTGAGATTCAGATGCCGCTCGTCCACTTTTTTGAGACCAGCTTCGGCCGTACCTACGACCGCCGCATTGTTTTGGTCACGGCACATTGCGAAGGTGTGGATGGCTGGGGAGAATGCGTTGCCGGGGAGGGGCCGTTTTACAGCTCCGAATGGACCGAGAGCGTTTGGGTAACGATCAGGAATTACCTGTCGCCGGCTGTCGTGGGGCATCTGGCCAGCGCACGGGAGAGTGGTCCGCTGATGGAGAGGGTGCGCGGGCACCGCATGGCCAAGGCGGCTGTGGAAAATGCCGTTTGGGACGTGGAAGCGCGGCAAAAACAGCAGCCGCTATGGAGCCTGCTGGGCGGAACGCGGCGGGAGATTGCCTGCGGGGTATCCATTGGAATTCAGGATTCCATCGAGCAACTCCTGGAAAAAATCCACATCGAGTTGGCGGCGGGCTACCGGCGCATCAAGATCAAAGTCAAGCCGGGCTGGGACGTGAATGTGCTGGAGCGGATACGCTCGTGCTGGCCCGACATCACCCTGAGTTGCGACGCCAATTCTGCCTACTCCCTGGAGGAAGTCGAGCATTTGCGCAAGTTTGAGCAGTTTAATTTGCTGATGATCGAACAGCCCCTGTGGGATGACGACATTTATTACCACGCGCGTCTTCAGCTCGAGTTGCAAACTTCAATTTGCTTGGACGAGTCCATTCGCCACGCGCGCGATGCATCCTTCGCCGTGGATGTGGGCGCGTGCCGTATCGTGAATATCAAAGTTGGCCGAGTCGGTGGCTTTACCGAGGCGAAGAAAGTGCACGATGTTTGCCAGGCAGGCGGCGTTCCGGTGTGGTGCGGCGGCATGCTGGAAACCGGAATCGGACGAGCGCACAACATCGCGCTTTCCACGTTGGATAATTTCAGCCTGCCGGGCGACGTTTCGGCCTCGAAGCGCTACTGGAAGGAAGACATCATCGAACCCGAAGTGGAGGTCACGGGACAAGGAATGATCTTGGTTCGCGACGCACCCGGCACGGGCTATCGCATCCGCGAAGACTTGATCGAGAAACTTACGGTACGGAAAGAGACCATCCGGGCGGGCAGCAAATAGTCACTTCGCCGCGTCGGGCGAATGGTTGGCTCCGTTTTCCGCCAACAGGGCTCCGTGCTTCCGCAGGAGTTCCAACCCTGAGCGAAAGTCAGATTGGATGGCACAGGTTGGAAGTCGCTCATAACTTCGGTCTGGCTAATATTGATGCTCTTGAGAAAGAGAATCTTCCCAGTAAAAGCCAGGTCCATGCGTGAAATTTCCCAATGGCCGTTTCCCGCGTCGGCTTGCTGTACCAGGAAATGCCCACCCTGATCCAGGTGACCGAGGATTCCCCATCCGAAACTGACCTCATCTTGAAGTGCGCCATCAATCTTGGCGATGCGGTCTTCGTTGGTGTCCACTAACATATATCCCGCCATGCCGGTGAGAACCTGTTCGACCCTGGAAGGCGGATCATAAGCCGGGTTAGGGCGGAACTTGAGCCGAGTCAGCAAATGGCCAGGTCTTCCCATGCCCACGCAGCCGGGTACGGTTCCGTCATACTCGTACAGGAATGCCTCCGGCAGAGCCCTCATGATGCGTTCTACGCGGTCAGTCTCCTCCCGCTCTTGTTTTTGCCGTTTTCTCAGTTCATCCGGATCTTTGACGAAACGATTCACGCGGGCGTTCTCATCTTCCCGTTGTTGCGCACTCAGCGGCCTGTCATTAATGGCGATAAGAATTCCGGCCATGGCATCATGGGTCTCGACCATGAGCTTGGTCTGCGAGCCATGAGCGGTTGCCTTGCGGTCCTGGAACATGTATTTGGCATCGTCATTGCTAGGATTCATTTCGTTGCGGACAGTTCTGCGGATGAGTTCCACCGCCGGCAAAGGGGGTGTTTGTGCTCCAAAGCTCGATGTGAGGATGAAGAGAACAAGCGCTGGCAGCATGATCTGCCAGGCCAGCGGGCACCGGGATTGGGCTATTCGCATGAGGTTCCGTCCCTAATAGTCTAGCTCAGACGGCAAGACCCGGCGCTGTGTTGCCGTCCAACCCGTGCTAAAGCGCCTGCTCGTAGCTGCGGAGTGTACCACGGTGCCAACCCAGATTTGCCCGTCGGCATCCGGTACGGTATAGTCGGCGGCAGTGGAAAGATGCATCATTCTGAAAGGCTTAAGCGTTTGTTCGGCCTGAGACGTCCTCTAGTTCTGGCAGCGTAGAGGTTTGGACCGTTTAGAATCCAGCAGTTCCGCGTAAGGTTACGAAAGCGCATTCCAAGGAGGCTCCAATCGTGGACACGTCGAAGACAACGGATTACGCACACATTGGCCGGTCTGTCATGGTGAAGGGGGAGCTTTCCGGGAGTGAGGACCTCTTCATTGATGGCCAGGTGGAGGGTACCATCGAGCTGCGGGGTAACGGTCTGACGATTGGCCCGCACGGGCAAGTAAAGGCGAATGTCAACGCCAAGGATGTCACCGTGCAGGGAAAATTGGAGGGCAACATCCAGGCCAGCCAGCGCGCCGAGTTGAAGAAAACCGCGGTCGCGGTCGGTGACATTGTCACCCAGCGGGTGGCCATCGAAGAAGGAGCCTATTTCAAGGGCAAGGTAGAGATACAGAGAGAAGCTTCCAAGTCGGAAGGGCAGGCGGCCAGCAAGTAGAAACTCCGGCCTCGTATTCCCGGGCCGCGTCATGGTTGTGGTCTGCGAATCGGACCGGACACCAGTCGCGGCGGGAAAAGCGCCGGTTGCGCATAGCTTGATGAAACTCTTTCGCGGTTCCTCGGAAAATCCTAAGGAGCATGTGGCGGCTCGCGCGGCGGGGCAGCGGCTTACGCGCCGTTCCAGCGGCCTGGGAGAGCTGACGAAACTCCTGGCGTCAGAGGAGACATTGTGTGTTCTCGACCTGGGTTCCACGTCCGCCTCGAACATTCGCTATTTGACCGAACGCGGGCACAAGATCTACAGCGAAGACCTGCTCGATGCCTCGACCGACCCCGCCCTGGTGATTGAAGACGAGCAAGGCAAGCCCACCCTCGACAGCCACCTCTTCCTCAGCGTTCTTAGTGGTGTCGTGTCGTTGCATCGGTGCGCCGCCGCGCGCATCGATGGTGCGCGCAGGCGCCCGGCTTAGGCCGCAAACCCGCGACTCACGGGTAGGGTGCGTATGCGCCTGCCGCTGGCAGCATAGATCGCGTTGCAAAGGGCGGCTGCAATACATGCGGTACCGGTCTCCCCGACGCCGCCGGGGTTCTCGCCGCTCGGCACCACGTAGACCTCGATCTGCGGTGCCTGAGCCAGCCGCAGCATCTGAAAATCGTGAAAGTTGCTCTGCTGCACCCGGCCATCGGCGATGGTGATTTCTTCGAGCAGGGCCGCGCTCAGGCCGAATATCACGCCGCCTTGGAGCTGCGCGTGGATCGTGTCGGGATTGACCGTCTGCCCGCAGTCGAACGCGCACACGACCCGATCGACCTTGACCTGTGCGCCCGGCTGCGCGCCGGCATCGACCGTGACCTCGACCACCTGCGCCAGATAACTGCCGAAAGCCGACTGCACGGACAGGCCGCGTCCGCGCGGCGGCGCGAGCGGTCGATCCCAACCGGCCTTGGCCGCTGCCAGCTGCATGACCGCGCGCAGGCGCGGGGCGGTGAGCAAGCCGCTGCGGTACTGCAGCGGATCGCGGCGGGCCGCCGCCGCCAGCTCATCGATGAAACTCTCGACCACAAATACACTGCGCGTCGGGCCGACGCCGCGCCACCATGAGGTCGGCACACCACGGGGTTCGTGGCGGACGAAGCGCACTTCCATGTTCTCGAACGTATAGGCGGGATTCGCAGCCGACTCCACCGCATCGTCATCGACATCGTGCTTGAGCGGCTCGCCGGACCACAGGGCGCTCACTGCAGAGCCCGCGATCGTGTGTCGCCATGCGACCGGCATGCCCTGCGAATCCAGTCCGGCCGCGAGACGATCCACATAGTAAGGCCGGTACATATCGTGCTGGATGTCCTCCTCGCGCCGCCACAAGACCTTGACCGGTCCGGTCACATGGCGCGCGATGCGCACTGCCTGGACGATGCCGTCCACTTCCAGGCGCCGCCCGAATCCCCCACCGATGAGATGATTGTGAATCCGGATCTTATCCGGTTTCAGTCCCAGCGCAGCGAGCTTGGCGACAGCGCGATCCGGCGCCTGAGTGCCGACCCAGATCTCGCAGCCATCGGCTTGCCAGTGAACCGTGCAATTCATCGGCTCCATGGTGGCGTGGGCGAGAAACGGCTGATGGTAGGTGGCCTCGTGGTGCGTGGCGGCGCGGCTCATGGCGGCCGCCACGTCGCCGATGCGATTGGCGACAGCGCCGTTCTCGCGCGCGGCTGACTCGAGCTCGGCGACCAGCATGTGCTGCTGCACAGCGCCGTTCGGCCCGTCGGTCCAACGCAGATCGAGGGCTTGCAGTCCCTTGATGGCCGCCCAGGTATTATCGGCAACGACCGCGACGGTATCGTGCTCATCGACGATCTGCCGCACGCCTGGCACGGCCATGGCCGTCTCACTGCGCAGCGGCTCGATGACGGTTCCACCCGACACGGGGGACTGCGCGATCATCGCCACGCGCAGTCCCTCCAGCCGCACGTCGATGCCGAATAGGGTGCGGCCGCTGGTCTTGTCGGGCACGTCGCGCCGCGGCAGCGAGCGGCCGATGAGTTCGAATTCCTTCGCTGGCTTGAGCGCAGGATCGGCCGGTACCGGCAGCAATGCGGCGGCCGCTGCGAGCGAGCCGTAGCTGACACGGCGAGCGCTGCCGTCGTGAAAGACCATCCCGCCCTCGGCTCGGCAGGCGGAAACCGGCACACTCCATTTGTGCGCGGCGGCGCCGATCAGCATCATGCGAGCAGCCGCACCGGCCTTACGCAAAGGCAGCCAGCAATCGCGAATCGAAGTCGATCCACCCGTGGACTGATCACCATCGACTCCATAGACGGCCGGATCCGGCGGCGCCGGCTCGACCGTGACGGCATCCAATTCGACCTCGAGCTCTTCGGCGATCAGCATTGGCAGCGAGGTGTAGGTGCCCTGACCCATTTCGACCTTCGGCATGACCAGCGTTATGCGGCCCTGGCTGTCGATGCGCACATAGGCGTTCAGCGCTGCCGCGGCGCGCGGCGGCAGATGCGATGTCTGCCTCGCGCGTGCGGCTTGCAGCTCGATGCCCAGTACCAGGCCGCCTCCAACCAGGGCGGAGAGCTGGATGAAATGGCGTCGACTGTGCAGTTTCGCGGTCAGTTCATCCATGGTGGAGAACAATCGATTATCGATAATTCTTCATCGAACAATCTACTGTAGGCCAGGGGGCTGTGAGGCGTCAACGCGGCGGCGACGGCGAATTCACCGAGATTGAGCGCGCGCCGGCGCGCGACCGACTACTGCAACGCCTGCAAAGCGCGCCGCCAGGCGGATGGATCGGTCAATGCCACGAACGCCAAGCCAGCCAGCGCGCCATTGAAATGCGCCTCGTGGTTGACGCGGCCCTGTGGATGGCGACTCGCGTAGAAGCTGTAGAGCAGGTAGCACACCGCGAAGATCGGAGCGGGAATCGGCAACGGGATCGGCAGTACCACGATCGACTGACGAGGAAAGTAGACAATCGAGGCGAACAGCACCGCCAGGATGGCGCCCGAGGCGCCCAGGCAGGCGTAATCAGGCTCCAGGCGGTGCCTGAAGTACGTGCCGGTATCGCTGGCCGCGAGACCGAGCAGGTAGAGCAGCGCGAAGCGCGCTGAGCCGATCACGCGCTCGAGCGGCAAGGCGAAGAACCAGAACGTCAGACAGTTGAACAGCAGGTGCGAAAGACTGGCATGCACGAACGCGCTGCCTATGGCAGTCCAGTACTGCCGTCGAGGCAGGAACCAGTACGGCCGAAACAGATTCCACTCGATGATGCGCGGCGCGAACCACAGTCCGACCAGGCTCATGCACAACGTCAGGGCGAGGATGATCGCGGCTGCCATGGTCTTGGGGCCGCTGCGCCCTAAGCTGGACGGCGCCGCAGCGCCAGCGCGATGCCGCCGACGCAGGCTGCGACGCCGCTGAAGGTCTCGGGACGCCAGCGCAGATCCTCAAACGCCGTGGACAGCAGCAGGGCCACGATCGGGATCGCAACCGCAGTATAAGCGGCGCGGTCGGCTCCGATCCGTCCCATGAGCGTGAGGTAGGCGCCGAAGGCCAGCGCCGAGCCGAACAATGATAAATACAGCAACGAAGCGAGGTAGCGCCACGAGGTATCGAACTGCAAGCGCTCGCCGCTGAGCAGCGCTATGCCGGCGACGAACAGCGCACCGTACAGCATCGACCACGCGTTCAGCTGCATGATCGGCAGGCGGCGCCGATAATTGCGGGTCGCGACCATGTTGCCGAGAGAAGCAGAGACGGTAGCGGCCAGGGCCAGCAGCAGGCCGCGCAGCTCACCGCCGCTGCTCGAGATGGTCAGCAGGTCGCGCCCGAAGATCAGCGCTACGCCGCTGACACTGAGCGTGGCGGCCAACACCGCGCCGCCTCGGATCGGCAATCGGAAGAACACCCGCATGCCGAGCGCATTCAGGAATACCACCAGCGAGAAGACGACTGCGACCAGGCCTGAGGTCAGGTACTGCTCCGACAGATAAACGCCGATGTAGTTGAGCCCGAACATCAGCACGCCTTGGAGCGCAATCCAAGCCTGATCGCGTAGCGAGAAGCGCAGCGATTTGCCGCGCCCAAGCGAATACAGCAGCAGCAGCAGCGCCGCAAGCGCGAATCTCCAGACCACCGACACGATCGGCGGGACCAGACCGAGCTGGAATTTGA
>CAVSWK010000005.1:0-68252 GCA_963731525.1 uncultured Acidobacteriaceae bacterium | reverse complement strand
GCTGTGTACATTCATTCTGCCTTGGGTGCTTGGTCTGCTAGGGCATCGCATTAATGCCGCCAGAGTGCGCCTTCCAGGCAGACGATTCAAAATGCGGGAAAGCTCACGCGCGGCGAGTGAGCGGTGGACACGGTGGGGCAACATCATAACGCGCCGGCCCTGGACAGCTCTGCTGGTCGCCGGGGTTCCGCTACTGATCCTTGCATTCCAGGCAGGGAGAATCTCTCCCGGGATTCCTGACCATGACTCGCTCCCGGCCGCAGCCGAGTCGGTGCGAGCACTGCGCACGCTGCAAGGCATGGGGCGATCGGGTATCGTGCAGTCCCTCCGAGTGATCCTGGAGTTGCCGCCGCAGTCTCCGCCGCTCTCGCCGGCTGGCTGGCTGGCCGTCAGCCGCTTGACGAGACGCTTCCAGAGCGATCCTAGAGCGGAAGAGGTCTTATCTCTTCCGACCCTCACGGGAATGTCTGATACTGCGGATGCTGTCAACGATGTGCCCGAGCCCATCCGCAAGACTTTTCTTCGCAGCGATGGCCAAGCTACGTTGATTGAGTTGCTGCCCACCGCCACTCTTTCGCCCAACGAACAGATACGATGGGTACGAGAGGTGCGTTCCTCTGATGTCGCGGCGATAACCGGCGTGCCCGGCGCGGTGCTGAACGTCGGCGGCATTGCCGCACTCGACGCGGATTATGCTTCGGTCGTAAACGAGCGGATGCCGAGTGTGGTCCTTGGCGTCGTATTGGGGAGCTTGTTGGCGCTCCTGATCGGGTTACGTTCCTTATTTGCGGCGGTCAAAGCAATTCTGCTCAATCTGCTCTCCGTTGGCGCTTCATTCGGTGCGTTAGTTGTCGTTTTTCAGGAAGGCCACGGTAGCAAGATCTTTGGGCTCGACGGACCGACCGGCACCGTATACCCGATCGTGCCAATTCTCGCGTTTGCCATCGTCTTCGGATTGAGCATGGACTATGAGGTCTTCCTGGTCGCCCGAGTCCTCGAAGAACGGCGGCGCGGTCTATGCGAAAGATCGGCGGTGATCGAGGGCCTGGCGCGAACGGCCGGGCTCATCACGAGCGCCGCGGCAGTCATGATTGCCGTATTCACGGCATTCACAGTGGGAAGCTTTCTGGTGGTGCAAATGCTGGGATTTACGCTCGCCGTGGCGGTGTTCATTGATGCTACCGCGGTGCGGATGGTTGTCGGGCCGGCACTATTGAAACTTGCCGGCGACTGGAATTGGTGGCCCTTTGGCCTGTATGGGGCCTCAGCAACTTCTGAAAAGAAGCTCATGCCATGACGGCGAACACCGTGGATATTCCAGTGACAGCACAGGGACTTGCAACAGCCTAAGTAAGCGCTTCGATTTATTTCACTTTCTCGCCTTGAACGCTGAACTGGCTGAGATCAAAGTCCTTGGGTCCAAGATTTGCCTTCCCGGAGCCCCATTCGATTACAAGAATCGAGGAGCCCGGCTTGCCCTGCTGCTTTGCCTCCACTTGAGTCGCAGACCAAACGCCGCCGACCTGCCGCAGCCCATAGTAAATGAATTCCTTCTGCTGTCCCGTCTCGCGAAGCGTCTTCACCACGTGCACAGGGTACAAAATGCCGCGGTCAATCCACGATGTTACCGAATCGTAGTAAGTCCGGTCTTGAGGGCCGGGCTTGCTCTTCAGGACAAAGCAATCCCGGGCACCGTATTTCTCCGGCGGCAGGGCTTCCTGATTCTTCCAGAAGAACTGATTCTCTACCATATCTTCATAGGAGAAGTCGGTTCCCACGAGTGGGTCGTTCCAACGTTCGAATGGCAACACGCTGGCGGCCTTCTCGCCAGGAAGTATCGCCTCGATGGTCACATGCCCAGTGGCGCTCATATGCAAAAGAAGGCTCGTCTTCTCTGAGCCAGGCCCCGAGATCTCGCATAGCAGACGCAGACCATCTGGAAACCAGTGTGCCTTGGCGACAAACTTGTAGTTCGTGCGCTTGCCATTGCCTTCCACCCGTGTGAGTCGCCCGGTCATGCGGTAGTCCAATTTCTCAATGCGCTGGCGCGAGCCAGTCAGCGCAGTGTCCTGGTCAGGATTCGCCGCGAAGGCCCGCGATGGATGCACCAGCAAAAACAGCACTAGCAAAGCGATAGACACTTGAATCGTCCCAAAGGCACAGTTCGCCCATCTGGCCTCTGGATACCAGCCAAATTTGCGGCTGCGAGAGAGCATTACGACGCGGCGCAGGAAGGTCATATCTCTATGTATACAGGCAAAGTCCGTATAGCGCTATCCTGGGCGACGGGTACTGATTCTCGAGCGGCGGTCTGCAGCCCATTTCAGACCCCACACTTTGGGTGACAAGCTTCCGAACTCTTTCGGCGTCTTGTTTTCATTGGGATATAACCACGTTATGGCCAGCCTTCCGGGATGGAGAGCGCGGATTGATTCTAGTGCTTGCTGGTGTTTGAAGGCTTCCTAGCGACGACGAGTCCGTAGACAAACTTGCCGGAGCCGAAACCAGCTCGCATGGCTCTAAACGCTCTGAGGAACCTGACAAACATCAGGCCGTTCTCGGCAGCGGCTCGCCACAAAATCTTGTTCTTCAGCGTTTCTAGTCCGATATCCCATGACTTCGCGCAGTTCTCATTCATCACTTCAGTGTGTGTAATTGTCAGGCCATTCGCCTCGATAAGCCGCTCGTAATCCTTCATTGTATCCAATTCGGCAAGCATGCCTCTTTCAATCGGGCGGATAAATCTCGCGTAGTCCGCTTGATCGAGATTCTCTTTCTTGAACCAGTCAATTATGGCGATGGTCCCTCCGGGGTTGAGCAATTGTGTGGCGGAGGCGAAAAATGCCTCTTTGTTTTGATAATGGGATATCGATTCAACCGACCAAACCACGTCAAACCGCTCATTGAAGCTCATGGCCTCGGCGTCCATCAGCAGGAATTTTGCGTTTACATTTTGTTTGGCGGATATCTCGTTAGCCATCTCGACTTGAATCGGCGAAATCGTGATGCCCGTGGCGCTGGCTCGGTAATTTCTCGCCAAATAAATACTGCTACCGCCCATGCCACAACCTACGTCTAGAATCGTGGAGCCAGGCCGAATGTTGGCGATAGTTGCGAGATGCTCGACCAGCTGATTCAGAGCTGTCTCTCTGGTTTCATCGCCGCGAATCCAATAGCCATGATGTAAGTGCTCGCCCCACAACGTGGCAAAATAAGGGCTTATGACTTCATAGAACGCCTTGATCCTTTCCTTGTCGTTATAGCGAGTCATAGCGATGTGCCTTCAATTGGAGTTTCTATCTCAGGCTGGCGGTCGAAGATGATTGGACCAAGGGTGCGTTCCATGGCGACAGCTATGCACTTGTCCACCACGGCTCCTAGCACGATCCCGGGTTGGGGCACCGTCTTGAATCCGCGGCTCATGTTAACTAGAAGCATTGAGAGTGGTTTGCTGCCACGATTCGGCCCAAATTATGCAAGAAACCTGTTTTTTTCGGAAGGCCGACGTGTACACGCGATGGGTGGCGAAATCAACTCCGTCGGACCAGACGTGGCCGGCGTCGTGTTGCGAAGTTTGGTAGGGTTCATTGGCACCGATTAATTCGCTGTGGCGGATCTTCGTTCACGGCGACTGGGACTTTGAGTCGAGCGATTCGAGTCCGGGCGTCAGGGATGCGCAGTGTCCGATCGCCGCCTCTAAAGTCATACGCCGGGCAACTTTGGAATGAAGGACTATTGAAATCGCAACTGCCAACGAATCGCTCTCTGGGCTTCTAGGTTCGCTGAGCACTCAGCCACATCTTTATAGCTAAATGTCCAGCGCTTTTGTTGGCCGTTGACTCTTGCGTCCAGCATGCACCGTTGAGAGGCGAAGTCAAGTCGCCATGAGAGATGATCGACGATGGTCGTCCTTCTTGCTCTGAAAGTTGCGCGAAGTTCTGATTCGATCCAGGCTTTACCGTGGTCTAGTTGTTGCGGCAGCATGGCACACCTCTTAGTTAAAGTGTGACACGAACAATCTTACGACCCAGCCGTTGCGGGGACAAAGCGGAATGGGTGAACTACGGTTCTTTATTGAACTGCAGTTCGGGCTTGCAGGCAGTAATCTAGCACAAAATTGCCCATTATATGAATCGATCGAAGAAAATCTTGCTTGCGGTGGCTTGCGCCGTCAGTCTGGCGATCGCCGTCATCTGGTTGCTCTTATTCGGGCGGGGTTATTCATTCCATTTCGCAGGAATATATTTCACGTCGGGCATCCTTGTCCTAATTGGCATGTTGATTGTTGATGGTCTCATATTCTTTGCACTTTCAAGGAAATCAAAGTAGCCCTCGACGGTGAACGAGGTGGTAGACGTGTCGCGTTTGAGGCGTCCCACTTCTTCTTGAAAAATGGAATGAACCCTATATCTTCGCTGGCGGCAGAACCGAAAACAGCACCGCGAAATAATGGCACGTGCTGCCCGCCATCACGAAAATATGCCAGATGGTGTGGGCATAAGGGATTCTCTTGGACGCGTAGAAGACAACGCCAATGCTATAGATCACTCCACCTGCCAGCAGCCAAGCGAGCGCACCGTGCGGGACCGACGCGACAAGCGGCCGGAAGGCAACAACCCCCAGCCAGCCCATCAGCAGATAGACCAGCGTGGAAAGGATTTTGAAGTGATCCACAAACCAAACTTTGAAAAGAATTCCCGCCAGCGCCAGTCCCCATATAATCCCGAACAGCGGCCATTTCCAGCCGCCGCGCAAATTCACCAGCAAGAAGGGGGTGTAGGTTCCGGCGATTAACAGGTAAATGGCCGAGTGATCGAGGATCTTGAGAATGCGTTTTAGCGACGGCACGGGAATTCCATGGTACAGCGTGGACGCTGCGTACAGCGCAACGAGCGTGCTGCCATACACGGCGCAGCTCACAATCTGCCATACGCTCCCGCGGGTCACGCTAAGGATGAGCAGAACGACGAATCCGGCGATACTCAACGCCAAGCCGATTCCGTGGGTGACGCTGTTGGCCAACTCGTCGATGGAAACTCGGTTTGAGACGGCGCGCGGCAAGTGATTCTCTCTTGTAACCATTGTTGACTTCTGGACGGGTTTTTGCAACGGGCAATCGAGAGCTGCGACGAAGAAGAGCCATCCGCATCACGCGGCGCGATGGAGACTCCGATATTCATCGAACGCTGCCAGGAAGCGATTGGCGCCGTTTCGAGGAACAAGTTCCACCACCTCCTGCTCGACTGAGTCGCCGCAGGCTTGCCGCTGGAACCACAGGCAGTAATCAACTAGATCGTTCTCGGCCATCGTCTCGGGAACCCGCCCTCTTCCGTTGGCATACGTTCGGTAATCAAACTCCGTGTCGGAGAGCGAGCAACTTGCCGGCGTCGAAAGCAGGCGGGTACCGCAGGGCACACTCTCGCGCCAAAATCCCATCGGCCGTCCGAGAAGCACGAAGTCGGTCTTGGCCGCTTTCAATCTCGCAGCGATAGCCAGTCCGTAAGGTCCCGCGCCGATGATTGCAGCGGAATAATGGAGGTGCTCTTCTCGCATTCCGGGCGCAATTCCCCACTCTGCGATTTTGATGCAGCTGCCTCCGCATTAGTGCCGTATGAGTCTCGGCGGCGCCGGCCCGCCTTATAGAGTTGGCAAAAAAAGTCCGCAGCAGACGGATAGCAGGACTGCTCCGCTCGGAATCAAAGAAATCCCGATGACGGCCAGAGTGAACAGAGGAGTACCATGGACCGTAGCGCGCACGTCTGCACACAGTGCAAAAAGCGGCGCAGAGATTAGTTTCCGCAACGACAAAGATCTGTCTGAGGCTCCTCAAATGCCAGGCCTTCGGATCCTCGAAAGAAGGTGCGCGGCGTCCTTCGTTGTCTTGATGTTTCTGCTCCTGTGTTCACAACGAGCGCGCGCCCTATTCACGCCGAGCGGCACCTCACCGCAAAGCACGGCCGATCGCTTCCGTTTGGTGATCACGGTCAGCGACGAGAATGGAACCGTCCTCCCTGCGGCGCTCGTGACTCTCCTGCCCACGCCGCCGCAAAACCCGATTGAGAGGGCCACCGACATTGCCGGTCGAGTGGAATTCACGAATCTAGCCCGCGGCGCGTACCGCGTGCGAGTCGAAAAAGTGGGCTACTATGCGCAGTCGCTCGACAATATACAGGTAGGCGAAACAGAAAGCCTGGACGTTACGCTTGCTCACCAGCAGGAATACAAGGAAACGGTGCAGGTCAATTACTCACCGCCTGCGATCGATCCCAGCGAGACCTCCAAGATCGAGGGTCTCACTGGCCAGGAAGTGATCGATTTGCCCTACATCACAACCCGCGATATCCGCACCGCGCTGCCACTGATTCCCGGCGTTGTGCCCGACATTAGCATGCCCGGACAGGTGCATGTAGAAGGATCCGCGAGCAATGAAACGCTTTACACTTTGGACGGCTTCGACATCAGCCAGCCGGTGACCGGCCAGCTCGACCTGCGCGTGAGTACGGATGCCGTGCGCTCCATAGAAGTCCTCAGTAGCCGCAATTCCGCAGAATTCGGGTGGAATACCGGAGGAGTGTTGAGCGTCGACACGGGAATGGGTGATGACCACTTCCGGTTCTTCGCCTCTGATTTCGTACCGTCACTGCAAGACGTGCGAGGGATCCACCTCAATGATATGACCCCGCGCTTCACGTTTTCCGGGCCGTTGTGGAAAGGCAAAGCCTGGTTTTACGAGGCCGTGGAAGGGGAATACGACTTGAGTATCTCCACGCAACTGCCGCCGGGCCAGGATACCGATCATTTCTGGCGATTCAGCAACCTGGCGCGCGTGCAGTTGAATCTATCGGCGAGCAATCGTCTGACGGCGAGTTATGTGGTCAACCGTTCGAACGAAGATCATGCGGGGCTTTCGATCATCCAGCCGCTCTCGACCACAACCAACCAAACAAAATCCGCTGATCTTGTCACCGTCAGAGACCAGAATACTTGGGCGAAGGGGATGCTTTTCGACGCCGGATTCAGCTTCCTTCAGTTCGCAGCGAATCAGCTTCCCCTTGGCGATCTGCCATTTGTACAACTGCCCGGTACTGCTTCCGGAAATTACTATCTGACTTCACGCAGCACCGTGAGACGCTTCGAAGGCCTCGCAAATCTTTTCCTGCCGCCTTTTCAATGGCATGGACAGCATCAGATCAGTTTCGGAACCGACTTGGAGCACACAGACGACGATCAGTTCGCGATGCGCCAGCCCTTCACGATTGAGACAGCGGCCGGCGTTCGATTGCGGTCCGTCAGCTTTACTGGCAGCCCGTCTTTCGATCAAGAGCTACTGGCGGCGAGTGGCTACATACAAGATCGCTGGTCGCCAACGCGGAGCTTGCTGATCGAGCCGGGCGTGCGATTTGAGGGCGACGATCTGCTTCGGCGGGCGCTGGTTTCCCCGCGCCTGGCCGCAACCTGGATGTTGACGCGCGACAATGAGACCAAAATCTCAGCGGGCGCGGGCATTTATTACGATCGCGCGGACCTCGACAAGTTAACCCGTCCGCTTGGCGAGCAACGCGACGACATCTTCTTCGCGGCCGACGGTATCACTCCGCTCGGGCCGACCGTCGTGACGCAGTTCGAAGCGGACTCGCGCCTGCTGCGAGCCCCGGAGTTCTTGAACTGGAGTGTGGGAATCGAACGCAAGCTACCCGCGGCAATTTATCTCAAGGCTGAGTTCATCGAAAAGCGCGGCTGGGAGGGATTCGATTACGTTGACGAGAACCTCTCCATCAGCCCCAACGGCCTGCCCAGTAGCGGGCTGTTCGTGTTGCAGAATGGCCTGCGCGAGCACTATGACGGCGTCACACTCAGTCTGCGGCACACGTTCCGCGAAAAGTATCCTCTACTCCTCGCTTACACGCATTCAAACGCCAGTTCGAATGCAGTTCTGGATTCCACGCTCGATAATCCCTTCTTCGGCGTGCAGCAGCGCGGGCCACTTGCTTGGGATTCGCCGAACCGGGTAGTGTCCTGGGGAGCGCTGCCTTTCAAATTGCCACGCATCCACGATCTTCTGTTTGCTTACTCGCTGGATTGGCGCACCGGCTATCCCTACAGCCTTGTGAACCAGGAGCAGGAACTCGTCGGGGCGGCAAATCAGGCCCGATTTCCCGATTACTTCGCTCTGAACGTTCACGTCGAAAAGAGGTTTGCGCTTGGGGGCTTGCAATGGGCTCTCCGCGCCGGCTTCAATGATCTGACCAATCGCCAAAATCCTACAGTCATTAACAACAACGTGGATTCGCCAATGTTCGGCGCGTTTAGCAGTTTCCAGCGACGCGCCTTCACCGGCCGCATTCGTTTTCTCGGAAGAAAGTAAAGATGACTCTGGCAGCGAAAAGTGTGCGTAGGCCGAATGCGAAGACACCCAACCGCGCTTACGCTGACGGCAGCTGTGAATCGAGCGATTCGAGTCGCGCGTCCAGATTGCGCAGTATAAAAATCGCAGCCGACTTCGTGAACGTTGAGGCGCATCATGCCGGTGACATGAGCGCCATCAACGGCCGAGATGATGCCTTTTGTGAGCGCCAGAGCGCAAATTTCACGGGAGGGCAGGACCACGCCGGTTGCGGTGGTAATGTACCCCGGTGAAAATCGGGGAGGGATTTGGCGACAAGTTGCTCGGCCCTCTGCTCAGTTCACCGGACCGAAAATTTCTGGTCTATAACTACGAAGAATACACGCCCGCTACCGTCATAAAGATCGCATGGTCATTTGAAGTGGTCAACAGTCGAAGGAACGGTTTTCTTGCACTGCTTAAGAATTTTGATCCGAATCATGCACGGTGCGAGCGTCGTGAGCGAGTTTGTTTGCGGCCGCGTCGTGCGGTTGTACCTGGCTTCGTCTAGGGGATTACCAATGCAGTTTAGGGCGTACATGTCGGGCGCGGTGACAGCTTGAACAGAGCGTGATGAGGTTTTTCTTCCGCGTCATCGCCTAATCGGCTCCGCGAGCGAAGGTGATGGGCTTGAAGATTGTAGGATCTGCCGCAATCTTGGCAACACCAGCCGTCGCGTGCCAGAACTTGCCGCATGAGTCGTCGATACGCTTCGGGTTCAAGCCGTAACCGCGGCTGCTTCCCGCTGCGCCGTTTCATGGCCGTTCCTCATCGTACCGAGCAATCGCAGTCTGCCTTCCACTGGAAGCGCCCCGATAAGTCGAGCCAGCGCCAGGAACAGGGTATTCTCTTGGCCCGCTTCCGGGCTGGCGCTGCAATAACCGCAGGGCGCATGGCCTAGCTCTGACTCCACAGACATTTCACACAAGTCGTACAACTTGACGCTACACATGCAATTGTGTAAGAATTGTTGTGAGGACGTATGCCGACCAATCTTGCGATAGATGACCGCCTTATCGAGGAAGCCAAAAAACTAGGCCATCACCGCACGAAGAAAGAGACGGTCACGGCTGCTCTTGATGAATACATCAGGCGACGAAAACAGCAGAAAATTCTCTCGCTCTTCGGGAAGATTGAGTATGACCAGGCCTATAACTCCAAGCACGAACGTGCTTCGAAGCGATCGTGAACGCTCTCGTCGATACCTCGATTTGGTCTCTCGCACTGCGCCGAAAAGCCCAAGACTTAAGTGCGGGCGAGAGGTATACGGTTGGGGAGCTCACCGGACTCGTCAACGAAGGGCGGGCCCGAATTATAGGCCTAGTCAGGCAGGAACTGTTGTCTGGCATCAAATCATCGGCCCAATATGAAAAACTTCGCGTGACGCTTCGCTCGTTTCTTGACGAGCCCGTCGACACCACGGACTACGAAGCTGCAGCCAAAGCCGGCAATGAATGTCGGTCAAAGGGAGTGGCCGTGTGGGCCATCGACATGCTCCTTTGCGCTGTAGCGTTGAGGCGAGGTTGGTCCATTTTCACAACCGATCCCGATTTCAAGAGTTATGCCAAAGTCCTCTCCATTCAACTACACTCGCCGCGCAGCTGAGCTATTCGACTGGCTCGGTGCGGAAGTCCTGCATCGAGATTCGTAGAACAGAGCTGGGGGAAGACAGAGTGATGCGACCGCGCGTCCATCCCGATCCTGATCGGCGAAGAAGATGTTTGGCGCTGTGACAGAGCGCGCAGAGCGTAATGAGATTCTCTTCGGCATCGTCGCCCAACTGGCTGCGCGAGCGGAGGTGGTGAACCTGCAGGTTCTGAGAAGTGCCGCAAAACTACTCCCGACCAACCATAGCAACCCGAACCCTCCAGCGGAGTGCGATGCCACCGTGCCCAGCGCTGCAGCCGCCGACGAGGCCATGCTCGACCTGGCCTCGCTCCGAGTCGCTCTAACCCGCTACCAGCGCCGCAGTTCCACGCGAATCCGCACCGCACCGCTCGCGGCCTACGTGCTCGTGGCCCTCGGCTGGATCGTGCCCATCGGGAATCTCGTGTGGATCGCCGTCACGAGTGCCGAGGCGCTGACACGGACGAACTCTTCCCGCGTGCGAGCCAGCGGCGGTCGCTAGATTACTGCGACATCGTAGTACCGTGCCGCAACCCCGTCGCTTCGAGCGGACAATCGACCTTATTGAAAGAAGATGGTTTCGCGCTATCGGTGAGTTCGGGAATTCGACTCAGTGTCTCTCTCTCCAGAGTCGGTGAGCTTTCTGGTGGCAGATGACGCAAAGAGCGATCAAGTTCTCGGCCGTGTCATCACCGAGGCGGCTCCGCGGCTCGATGTGATGGACTTGAAGGCCTTCGATTTGCCCGCACCATTGGCAACGCCAGCCGTCCCGCTCGAGGACTTTACGGCAGAGCTGGCGATAAGCCTCAGGCTCGAGCTTCAAGCGTGGCCGTTTGGATCGAATTCCCGTCAAGAAACCGCCTGAACGCTCTCGAGGAGTTGCTCTCGCTGCGGCATCGGAAGACCGAGGACCAGCCGAGTGAGGGCCGACAGAAGAGCGTCCTGGTTGCCGGTTTCTAAGCTCGCTCCAGCAAGAAAATCCGCGCAGATCATCTCTAGGCAATACCCGCGCGATTTGTCCGTCCCGAGCATCAGGGCCGCGGTCTCGAGCGCCCGCTCGATCACCGGCAGTTGGCTCTTGTAGGCCTTGAAATAAAGAATTTCCCACGGCTCGGTTTCCTTCCCGGTCAGGTGTCTCTCCACTTCCCGCTTGAACTCCTCCCTCGGTAGCTCTCGCGCCTTGTGCACCCAGGGTGCACAATCGAACTCCTGCCGCTCCCTCCGCGCCACCTTGGCCAACTCTCTGGCCTTGGTCCATCCCATCAACCGCAGATCGGCTTTCGGAATCCGCGGCAGATGCTCGTGGATGGCCATCAGGTAGTAGGCCTTGCGCCGGGACTCCGGGAACTTCCTTTCCAGGAACTCATCGAAGGACTTCAGGTTGTCGAGCCTCCAGTACTGCCCGGAGCGGACTTCGCACAGATAGCGGCCCAGATCCACAAAGCGCGAGTCCCGTTCCTGCTCCGCCGCCTTCTCCCAGGCCAAGATCTCCTCGATCTTCAAAAGAACGAACAAAGCCCTGCGACGATTGAGTTTCGGAGCCACCAAGGGTCTCCCGTTAGTCGTCAAGCTCGCTAAGCCAATCAAGGTCGCTGGCTCCTGGCCGGCGAATCAGATTCGCGTCGATCAACGGCTGGTTGTTGAGACACAGCCCCAGATGAGGACAGCTCACGCAGCCGTTCTGCGGGAAGCGGATGCCGCTGTGCGAAACGAACTGACCCGCTTCGATCTGGGCCACGGTGGTCTCCACGAGCCGACCGTATTCCTGCCGTTGCTCTTCGGAAATCGTGGCCCGGAGATATTGAATCTCAGGTTGGCTCTTGCGCACGAAGACGACCACAGCGACTTCGGAAATTCCGCTGATCCAGGAGTAGCAAATCAGCTGAGGGTCGAGCGCAAGCAAACCCTCGGGCTCTTCGGGATAACGGCTCGTGGTGGTTTTCCAATCGATGACGCAGGATGTTCCATCGAATTCTCCGAGAGCGTCGATGTAAGCCACGAATTCGTTGTTTCCGGGAAGCGAGCGGATCAGCTTCACTTGCAGATTTTTCTTCGGCCGGGGAACGTGGACCCGATCATCCTGGGCGAACTTTTGGAGCAGATGAACTCCCTGGTGGACCAGACGATCCCAGGACTCGTTCTTCTTGAACTCGAATGGAACATCCCGATATGCACCCCATTCCTTGAACAGCACGGCGCTCGGATCCTCGCGGCAGAAGAGAGCGGCGAGAGCCTTCTCAAACGAGCGACCGAAGACCATGGCGGCACGCGTTTCTTTTTCCTGCCAGCCCTCGAGATAGCGGTAGCGATAGCTGCGCGGACAGCGCACGAACTGGCTAATCTGTGTGTGGCTGTAGATCATCGTCATTCCTCTGCTGGATTGTGGTGCACGAGAGCTCCTCCCACTCACCGGCAGGGGCAAAAGCTTCGAGGCTCTGATAGGAGCGCCCGTTGAAGGTGGCGAGCGAGGTTCGTACGACTCCCCGAAGGTTGAGGAGCGCTTTCTCATCCACTTGATCTTGCCCGAGCAGTTCGGGGTCATAGCCGAAGTCGCGCAGAAACCAATTGAGCTTCCAGAGCGCTCGTCGGCTGCAGTACAGCCGCCCGGAGAAGGACTGTGTGGCGCAGGATGCGGGCTCAAGGACGACAAAGCGGAGAACGAGGAATGGCTTCTGCGGATGCCAGCGGTAGGAAGCGGCATCCACGCGCACCAGGAAGAAACCCTCGAGACGACGATCGGCTACTTTCGAACCTGAGTGCAGCCCCGGGATATGGCGTTTCATGGCTGCACCTCGGCAGATGGGGCGTAGGAGTTGAGTTTGCAGATCAAAGCATCCCGGTCGTTTTTTGCCGCAGCGGCGAGATGGGAGATGAAGGATTCGACCAGGTCACGACTGGCATCTTTGAGCGATTGGGTGCCGCAGAAGTCGGCGGCGTAGGCCTTCACGAGAGTGGGGTCGAGGTTGAATTGTCGGATCAGAAGGCAGAGTTGGTCCCGGAGTCGGGGATGAGCGTTGACTTGAACCATTTCCGTCGCTTGAGAACCAGTGCGCGGCTTGACTTGGGATGTGAGGAGCATATGCGCGCCAGAAAGCGAACCCAGCTCTTCGACGGAGCACAGCCCGATTCCGTAGGCTTTGCGAAGGGCCCGATTGACTGCCCGCGTCTCAGCCACCCGCATCTCGGCGCCGCGGACCAGAGGAGAGACGTTCGACGGATCGGCGTCGCCGTAGCCGACAAAGCTTTGGACCGAGCTGATCTATAGACGGTAGCTTTGAAAACCCAGCGGGATTGAACAGGATCGCAGGAGTCACGGACCAGCTGCACTCCGATCCCGCGGCAACGTGTACGTCGAGCCAAGCGCAATAGCGCCGCATGAGTTACGTACCAGTTTCTATCCAACCGAAGCACGTCGCCAAGGGCAACTGAGAAGCCGTAGGTCTCTGACAAGAAGGCTAACGCTTCTATGTCCTCGCTTTGTAATTCGCGCGGCCACCTGATTTGAGCAAGTGAGATATTCTCTTTCTCTAGAGATTGGATCGGCTGCGCATGGTGCGTTCTCCTTGTATGTAACGCTATTGTATCGCTTTTAGCGTTACAGTGTAAAGACGCGTGTCCGCGGGCGACTTGACGATCGGCGTAGAGCCTCAGTAGCATCTCGTTCAGTCGTCCGAGGGGAAAATGCGAAAGAGCGTTACCTTAAACCTCCGCGTTTCGCCAGAGTTCAAACGTAAGCTCGCAAAAGAAGCGAAAAAGGTGAGACGATCAGTGACTAACTATATTGAGGTAGCGTTGACGGAATTGTGGCGGCGAGCTCAGACTAGAAATGACGAGAAATGAACGCCGCGCATTTTGAACGGACTCTTCTTGTCGCTCCGTAGACGAAGATCCACTAATCCAGCGGGGGCTTGAGATTGTTGATTTCACGGCTGATGCTGTTCCATATGTCCCTGGCCTTCTTCGCATCTTCTTCGGATTCGAACAACCCGGAATATGGCAATGTCTCAGGACCGTTTCCAACTTCATCATGATCACTAGTTTCCTCGCGCTGCGGGGACTCATCATCCGTAACGCCGTTTTGAGTTGACGGCTTGCTTTCCGATTGGCCAGTGGGCGGAGTTTCCGAGCCTTGCAGATTCTCACCTTTGCGGGAGTCACATGGTTCGCTGGGTTTTTGCGAGGCGAGAGGAGCGGAAGGGGCTTGGTGCGGGGGCGCGTTATCCGTAGCGCGATTTTCACTTATCGGCTTGCTCGCCGATTGGACAGTGGGCGGACTTTCCAGGCTTTGCAGATTCTCACCATTGGGGGACTCACTCAGTTCGGACGCTTCTTGCAGGGGGAGACGAGCTGACGTCGCATCAATGTCGTAACGAATTTTCTTCGTCTCACGCCGCAGTTCTTCTAGGCGTTTGGCTTTGATCATGTCGAAGTGGTTCAGAATGTTTTTTACTTGAAATTCGTCGCCCCTGAGCACTGTGAGAGCCGCCTCCTCGATGTAATCCCTAAATTTCTCACACACGAATTTAAACTTTGGTCCATCAAAATCCAGATCATCGCGCTTTGTCCGAGCGTCGGCCTCCTTCGCACAACTCTTGAGCATCTCGCGGCAAGATTTGAATTGTGCTGAGTAGTTCTTAAGTTTAAACGCCGCCGCAGGGCCGTCACCCGCGCAGGCACTGATATCCTGGATGACCAGGGCCATTTCGACTTTGATGAGGCGAATTACGTCGGCGATTGAGGAATTGGGATCGTTAAATTTCTCGACAACTTCCGGCAGGTTTGACTCCCGATTCGGAGCCTTTTTGGGGACGTACGATACCGAACCATCGACGGGCACGCGTGCGGTCTGTTCATCGATGAATATTGGGAAGATGTCACGTTGATTGTCTTTCGAACCCCCGTTCTGGTTGTTCTCGATCCCACTCATTTTTGACCTCCGTACGACCGATATAAGCCTGTCATCCGTTATGGTGACATCCCGTCCTGGTAAGAGAACATAAACTCGAAGGGTCTGTCCAAAACTAGTAACCCTCGACGAGCCTAGCTCAACCGCCTAGCTCCGTGCGAGCGCCCGAAGGGTTTGCCGACCCCCTGGGCTTACCGCGAGCCACCACGAAGATCGTGACGGTATTGGAAGTTGGAAGCCTATGGGCTACCTATAGGCGAACACAGACGGACGCAGACGCGAGGAGCTAGACGTTGCGGGTCTCGACCTGCTTTGCCTCGCCGCGCCAGCATCACGCGCGAGGACAAGTAGGTTTTCCAAATCGAAGGCCAGAGTCGCTAGCCCGACAGCACGGACTGCGGTCGCAAGAAGAAGTCGCTATATCAGGAGGTTGTCGGGCAACGAGGCAACTGCAGGTAATCTCGCTCGACGTCGCGACCGAGCGCACGGGCCGTCTGAAGAGTACGTATCATCTTCGTAACAGGACGTAGAGACGGCTTACTCTTTATGGGCGCCTGCTTCTATGCTCTAGGAGACGACGTGCCCCCGGGGAAACCGAGTTGTGCAGTTCGGTGACGCGGCCAGCAAGACTCGACGCATTGTTAAAATGAGGGTGCTTCGGGCAGCTCGTCGCCGTCGCCCGTGCTTCTGCAAAGGTCGTTGAATGGCAACTAGCAACAGAACCACTACGATGGGCCTGATTCCGACGGCCTTCGAAGTTCTTCCGAACGGGATGATTCTTGACCTGGTCCGCGAGGAAGGGAAGAGTGAAGTCGGTTTCCTCGCCCGGGATGGAGACCACTTTCGGGTCTCACGCCGCGTCGAATACGGTGATAAAACGTTCGTTCCGACGCCGGTGGATCCTACGGTCCTGGGGGCTCTACGCCTCCCCACACGCGCCGCGTCCTATACGTCGACCAGGGAATTGTTCGACGAAATCTTTAAGTTGTTAGCTTCCTACAACGACTTACCTGAACGATTTCTCTTGCAAATTGTGTACTTCATCTTTGGGACTTGGCTCGTTGACCGAGTGCCGATTGCGCCTTTTCTTTCGATTGTTGCACCGGCAACCGCGTCTGGCGGCGTACTCTTGCAACTGCTGGCGTTGCTTTGTAGGCGTTCACTCTTGTTGACGGCGGAGAATCCCACTGGTCTTTGGACGTTGCCGATGTACTTGAGACCCACTTTGTTGCTGGACACCACCGAACTGACGGTCCCTGTTCAAAAATTTCTCCGTGCTTCCAATAGCCAGTGTAGCCATTTTCCAAGAAAGGGCCAGGCATTGGATCTGTACTGCGCCAAGGCCGTTTGCTCGCCGGAGCCGCTGCGCGACCCTTCTCTGGCGAGCGCGGCTCTGCAAATCTCTTTGGCCCCTTCGAGCCGAAAACTTCCCGCCTTGAGTGAGGAAGCAAGCCGCCAGATCGCGGAGGAGTTTCAGGCGAAGTTGTTGATGTATCGATGCGAGAGATATTCCGATGTTCGGCCGCCCGACTTTGACGTCGCGGGGCTGACGGCACCGACGCAGTATCTGGCACGTAGCCTTGCGGCGTGCATTGTTGACGACTGCACGCTGCAGGCGGCATTAGTTCCGCTCCTGCGTCAGCAGGACCAGGAGTTCCGGGTGGAGCGCTCGGCGGGATTGGAATCCGTCATTCTGGAGGCCCTGCTGTATTGCTGTCATGAGGGAAGTCGATCAAGTGTGCGGGCGGCCGAGCTGGCCGAGATCGCCAACACGGTCTTAGCTAGACGGGGCGAGAACCTGCGGACTTCCGCCGAGACGGTTGGTCACAGATTGAAATCCCTTGGGTTTCGTACCGAACCGATTGGCAGCGGTGGAAATGGACTCTGGCTATTGAGAGATATCCGCGCCAAAATCCACAAGGTGGCCCGCGAGTATGGGGTTCAGTGGGATCCCGTGAACGAGTGCACACACTGCTTCGGGTCCAACGACAAGCCTAGAAAAGAAGCAGAGAGAGCAGGGGAATAAGAGTGCATCCAAGACGATGATAATGGGGACAACAAACTGTCTGAGCTAGCCTACTAAGTAACGCTTGGGGGGGGCACGTCGGAAATTCTGAAGGTTGTGAAGGTTCCGGAGGTTTTGAACGTTTTTCAAAGGTCGAATTTTATTGGATAGACGGCCTTCCGACAATGGGTTGCCGCTGCCGCCTGAGCGTCGCGGGTTCATATATATTGCGTTCCAAGTACCCGCAGCGGTTTCTCTCCCGCCGGAAGAAACAGCCCTCAAGCAGTTCGGCCTCGGGCAGTACCCAGACTGCGATAGCGAAGACCAAGCGCAGTATAAACGGTAGATTCCGAAACATGCAGATGATTTGGACGCCGTATTTCATCGGGGCCGGCATCAAACCGTGCAGGCGCGTTGATAAGGCGATGGACCCATGAAGAGCATTCCAATGGGTGACATGCAGGGTTCGCTTTCGTCACCGCAGGATTTATGATCCGATCCCGCAAAACCTTCGCTTGATTTGGCCCGACAACGTTGGATGCTTGTTAAGAATCGAGCAATCCGCTTTCCCACCGCTGACCACTTCTGCCTCGTGGGATGCGTATACCGCTCCTTAGGGAGCCGTTTTGACATAGGTGGTCGTCTTCACCTTGCCGGTGTTGCGGTCCACCTCCGTGTACGTCTCAATTGGACCGCAGCGATTCACCGTCACAACCTTGTCCTTGCTGATGAACGTCTGCGGCATTGGTGCCGTCTCGTTTCTCTTCTCGCTCATGGATATTCCTTTCTGACGAACTTGACGAACGCTGCATAGGCGATAACTTCTTCCGGGGTGCCTTTCGCTTTCAACCACGCTTCGTACAACGCACGAAGTTTCTGGTCTCGGGCAATCGAAATGGGGGATAACATGTCGTAGCCCGTGTCCTCAAAAATACGTTGGCGAAGGGTTTTACTCATCTAGGGACTCCAATATTTCCCCAAAGCCGGTCCATGCTCGTTCCGTCGCTTGGGCTAATTCTAGATGCAGAGTGGCGGCACTCTCGTAGAAGGCATGTCGCCGGTAGGTTTCGGCGGCGTCCAAAAGGTCTCGAAGGCGCGAGATGCAAGCCGCCTTGTCGTCACACGCAATCATGGGGTCGAGTTTCGAGATGCTGCCGTCTCCGTATCTCAAGATTTGGACTCAGCCTGTCCGATTGTCGGCATCACTGGCTCGCGCCTCCATTTCAACTCGAAAGTAATAGAGCGCAAGTAGGAGCGCGAACTCTGCTCGCCGCGACTTGCGCCTCAACTTCGGGAAGGATTTCCAAAATGCCGGGTAGCTGTAGGTCTCGGCGTTTGCTATTAGGTCGCGAGTCCTCGATAGCGAGTAGTTGACTTCGTCAAACGGAGGAAACAATCGAGCTTGCTTAGTCCACCGTCCTGTCTTGAAGGCGCTGCCACTGTGTACTCCAGATGGGAATGGGTCCATGCCACCATCATCGGTATACCACCCGAAATCGGCGAAAAACCAAACTTCGGGCATCAAATGAAGAAAAAGTTCAAAAATGTAACCAACGTACCAGGAGTTTTCGGAGTTGGTCTGTCCGAGAGGAGACCGAATCATTTTGCTGCGGCACGGACTTTGAAACATTTTGCGATTCCACTCGCAACATCGCCTCAGGTAGCTTCGTTCTCGCCATCGGTTCACGGAGGTGAGAATTCCTAGCTCTTGATACGCAATCCCATGCCGCCGACACCGATTTTTTTCGACGATACGGAAGTGCTTTTATCGGACTCCGACCGCGGCGAGCTCGATGCGGTTGCGCCCGCCACGCTTCGCGGAATAGAGCGCCTCGTCGGCTTGGGCCACCAGTCGATCGAAATTCGTCGGACTTTAAGCCTCGGCGCACAATCTCTACGAACCACACCGTGAAGCACACAACTACGGGAGTGATTATAGGAATACGCCGAACGGCAAAGCACTGAACGCGATGCTCTCCAAACTGACACGCTTTTGTAAAGCGGGAGAGACTGAATGGATGGTAATGAAGCGGTAAAACTATCGCTGCTGGAGCCGAAGCCGGCGTGAATGATAGGCACCGCACACTTTCGGAGCGCGTTTTTGCATGGCTCGATGAAAATATCGGCTGGATTTTCTTGGCGGTGCTAGTCCTGGCCGTGTTGGCCGCGGCCTTTTTTGTAACGCTGACGATTTTGAAACATTTTTAGAGTTTGACCAACCCAAAATCTAGAGTTGGCGGTCATGCAACCGCGTCGCTGGTTGATTTTGCAAAAGTCAGGGTTGGTGCGGTGACCATGTGCCGCAGCGCAGCAACGAAGAGTCAGACCTCTTGCGGCGATCTTTTTGGGGGCGGCAGGACTGTGACCTCCAAATCAGGGCAGCTCCTCATCGCAAACGACACCAGCGCTTTTAATCTCTGTCCCTTGACAATGGCGGAGAGATTTGGAATATAGAGAAACAGACCGGACTGCGGCAGCGTTATTTGCCGTAAGATGTCCACACACAAGCCCGAGTTCGATTCGGCCCGCCTCCTGCCACCAGCGGTGGTTCGGCCTCAACTCACTCCCCAGATATCAGCGAAGCGGGTCAAACTCCGCCCGGAACAAACCGTAGTCACGCAACCTTTGGCTTACCTCGACGTGCACGTGGATGGCCGCGAGACATCGTATTTCGAATGGCTGGGTGCCGGCCTCTATTCCGCCGAACCACGCAATTACACTCAGAACGGGCTGTCGCAGGCCCTCCACGAATTGCACTACGGTTTCAGCGAACGTTTTTTCTACTTGCGTGTGGATGCATTTCCGGGCTCGTTGTCCGAGCTGCGAGACTTTGAATTCCGGATCACGCTACGCGGCAGCCAGGAGCTTCGCCTGCTGGTCGCCATCGAAGAAAGCGAGTTCGCTGGCTGGCTTCTGGACACGGAATATCTGTGCATACTGGGCCCGCATGAGCTCGTGGACGCGGCGTTTGACAAGATCCTGGAAGTGGCCATCGCCCGAAGGCTGCTCAGGCTAGACGGTCAAACTTCGTTGATGCTGAATGTCGCGCTGTGGCGGGACGGCTTGGCGGTGGACTTTCTACCACGCGAGATCTCTCTGGCAGTGAAGCTGGGGACTGACGCATTCGCTTGGCCCACTCAATAACGGAACCAGAGTTCCTGTTGTGCGCTCCCCTAAAAAAGTGCTTTCGGCTGGACAGTTTGACGGGAAAGTGTACGCAGATGGCGTGCTCGGCAGGCTAGAAGGGCACGCGATACTAGTTTCGGCACTTTGGTCGCGAAGGTAGCGATTGAACGGGTGTTCAATCTGGGAACGCGGAGTGTAACTCAGAGACAGCACCAGCAGAGGAACGATCGAGAAGCTCCGCGCGAGCCACGATAAGTTGATCTGCTCGCTCCTCCCGTAGAGGATGTCCCAAGTTTAGGTGATCGTAGCGACCCTCGCCGTTCGGCATTTTGAGCCTACCTACAGCTCACGTCAAGTCTCGCTGCAGGGCCATCTGCATTACGAGGCACGATGGAGACTTCGATATTCATCGAACGCGGCGAGGAAGCGATCGGCGTCTTTGCGTAACAAATAATAAGGCGTCGAGAGGCGCAGTTTGGACGGCTCACCCCCGCGGATGCGGATTTTTTTGGTCTGCCAGAGCCACGTCTCCAATGCGACGCGCGAGTACGGCGGCACGTTGACCGTGGCGATGGCGCAGCGCAGTGCCGGATCAGGCGACGTCCACGACTCGGCGCCGCGGCGGACCATTTCCGCGAGGATGTAATCCGCCATCTGACGATGGCGCCGCTCGATGCGCTCCATTCCAATTTGTTTCGCAAGCTCAATCGCGGCACGCAGTCCCCATAGCGTGGGCACGTTGGAGCTGCCGATGCGCTGGAATCGCTCGGCGCGCAGTTTGGGGTCGTCCCATCCCGCAGTGGTGATCGTATTCCACAAGCGGTCGATCATTTCATCGCGCACGTAGAGGAAACCGGTGCCCTTCGGCGCCTGCAACCACTTGTGCGGGCTCGAGGTATAGAAATCGCAGCCGACTTCGTGGACATTCAAGCGCATCATGCCAGTGACGTGAGCGCCGTCAACGGCCGAGATGATGCCTTTCGTGCGCGCGAGAGCGCACAGTTCGCGGGCGGGAAGGACGACGCCGGTCGCGGTGGTGATGTGGCTGAAAAACAGGACGCGAGTGCGAGGCGAAATCGCATCGTTGAAAAGATTGAGAACTGCGCCGGCACTAGGAACCGGTACTGGCAAAGCCATGCGCTTGACAACGATGCCGTAACGCTTCGCGCGCAGAAGCCAGGGCTGCTCGCCGCCGGGATGCTCCTGATCGGTCATCAGCACTTCATCGCCGGGCTTAAGATCGAGGCCGTTGGCGATGTAGTTGTTGGCCTCGGTGGCGTTACGAACCAGCGCGATTTCATCGCGCGTGCAGCCGACAAACGCGGCGAGCGGATCGCGGAATTCATTCCACGCAGCGTAACCCCAGATGGGATAGTCCTCGGGATCCGTTTGCGCCATCTTTTCAGTTTCGTTGTAGCCATCGAAAACAGCGCGGAGTACCGGCGCGGGCGATGATCCCACGGTGCCGTTGTTGAGATAAACCTCGTCCTCAGGAATCAGGAATTGTTTGCGCAGCTCAGTCCAATAGGCTTCTTCGTTCGAATCGTAGAGCGAGGAATCCGGCAGCCGCGCGGGAGCCTGTTCAAGCAGGTTTAGCCAAAAGTGAGGAAGATGAAGCGCACCCGCAGCACCAGCGATCGAAGTCAAAAATCCACGGCGACAGAGCATCGGCTCCTCCCGGGAACCACTCTGCGCGCATTCTACTCGTGACGGGAGAAGTTCGGTGTGCAGTCGTTCGCGCTATCTTCTTGACTCAGGGCTAGTGCAAGCAGGGATCCGGGGAGGTATCAGCAAGGGTAAGCCAACCCAATTCAATCCTAGAGGTATTGTGCCGCCAGCACGCGAAACTCAGCCCCAGCGAAAGTAGTTGCTAGGCCGGGGCCGCGCACCCGCACCTTTTCGGTGGTTCCAGCAATCAAACCAAAGCGTCAGAAGTCGCCTTGCGGCACCAACCTCGACACCGTCAAATCCCCTTGGATCGTCGTGAACACCTGGTTCAAAGTCGTAATTGGTACAGCGTTAGAACATATGGTGCCACCGGCCTGTGCCGAATTAGGTACGGAGAAGAAATACTGCGACAACGGTAGTGACGCCATGCCCTGCATGGTCGCGCAAGGCGTGGTGTAATTGCCGTCGCCATGATAAGTAATGGTGGCAGGCTTGAAATTGTAAGTGGTCTTGTCTGAGGCGCAACCGGTCGTCTCGGAGCCATAAGAAACGGAGTAGATAAGAGTTTTCTGAGCCTTCGCGTAAGTCGTCGCCTGAACTGCCTGTTCGCAATCATCTAAAGGCGGGTAAACGCCCACGGGAATGGACGGAACAACACCACACGGCGCCGTTGAGCTGGCGCACGGACCATCGACCTGCGCCACGTTTCCGCACATGTCCGCCTGGCCACCAGCACCACAGGGAGTGTTCGCAACCGTGTTGGCATCTCCGTCGCTGAGAAAGATTATGATGTTCTGCACGCCCGGCGTGTTGTTCTGCGTAAGATAGTCCTGCGCCGCCTGAATCACGCCCGCATAGAAGGTGTCGTAGTGGACATTATCAGGCGCGATCCCGCAATTATTGGTTCCTACGCCGACGGTCTTGAAAATGTTCGAGCCGGTGTTCAAGCCGGAAGTGTCAGAGAAGCGGTAATTGCTTTGAAAGCCGAGGATCATGTACTCCGGATCGTTATTGTAGGCTGCATAGGGGATCTTGCTGGCTGCCAGGGGCGGGCAAGAATATTCGTCTGACGCGTACGTCGTGTTGTAAATCGTGTTCGTCAGCGTCGAACCAGTTGCCAGCAGAGGACAATTTTGCCAGGTTTCCGAGCCGCCAGTGTTGCTGCACAAGCCGGGGAAGATCATGATGCCGACTTGATCGTCGGCGTTCTGAACCTGCCCGGGCTGGCTGCTGGCCGTGCAGGTGGTCAGCGACACGGAGCAGGGGTCGAGACCGGCTAGCAGAGTCTGCGCACCGTACTCCGCGCACTGCTCGGGTGTGACCGAAGTTCCGTTCTGCGTGCAGCCGGTGTCTGTACCCGAGCCCATAGACCCCGTTGCATCGAGGACCATCATGATGTGGTACGGCGGAACCTGTCCGCCCTTGGCGCTGGACACCGCGCTGGAGGAAAACGTCACAGAATTGATCCCCAATATTCGCGCGAAGAATGTATTCACAGTCGCCGACGATTGCACTTGGATCATGTTGCATCCCGAGGGGCAGCTGGGATACAGCGCACAGGGGGGCAGGTTTAAACCGGGATACGAAGAAGGGCTGACGCAAGCCAAGCTCACGGATAGGTTCACGTTCTTCAAATTAGGATGTTTGTTCCCGTAGGTTCCCAACGCGCTATAGTCCAAAACAAACGTCGTCGCCGTCGGGCCGGAGGGATTGGTAATCGCTCCCCCTCCTGCTAGCGCCGCCGCCTGGGTGGCGGAAACCAGCTGTTGATAGGAAACGTAGATGTAACCCAAGTCGATAATGAGCGCGGCCATGCCCAGAAGAACTGGGAGTAGCAGCGCCACCATCGCGAGCGTCTGCCCACGCTGGCCGTCGCGTAGCGGTCGTTCAAACGTCTCATTCTGCATTTTCATTGGATGGCCTCCGCGGTCTGCGCTGTTAACGTGCAGGTGCTTGGAGCGAAGTTAATTCCGAAGACCTTCAGATTACACGGATAAGTAGCTTTTACCGTGATGGTCCCGCCCTGCACAAGATACGACGCCGGCGGGGAGGTGGTATTCGCGGCTGGGCAAGAAGGACTGGCACCACTCGACCAGAGTGTTTGACTCGTTCCCGAGCCTCCAGGACCGGTGCTGGTCGTAATCGTGAACGAGACGTTACCGGTTATAAGATTCGGCGCGGCGGCGTTGAACGGTGTAGCAGCCGTCTGGCACGGATCGATGGTCTGTCCGCGGCTAATCGAAACGGCCTGTGCACCCGCTGTCGTGCCGTTGGTCAGCTCCATATAATTGTTGAGAGCGATTCCAAACACGATCATTCCGAGCAGCACAACCATCAAAACTGGCAGCAAAAAAGCGAATTCAAGGAGCGCTTGGCCTCGCTCGCTGCGAGCTCCGGCGCGTGCACTTCTGCATCGGTCATTGCCGCGCACTTCGGTGCGCCTCCCTATGCGAATATCCATGGCTACTTGGCCTCCGCGATGGTCCCTTTAGAATTTCTAGTGTTTCGAATCATTCAAATTGCGAGATCCGAGTCCGATGGGCACTCACACATACCCGAACCTCAGTCTCCCGTCAACTCTCTTCACATCAGCGTCTTAAGTTCCATAACGCCTAGTCCGCGCATACACCAATGCCCTGCAACCTTTTGCGCAAAAAGCATCAATGCTTTCAGGTCACAGCGCATCTCGACGCCGCCTTTGGCCTCGCGTCGCTTGGCGCCGCAGCCGGTCTGTAAAATCAATCCGGGCTCGAGTTGGCCGTAACATCAACAATGTAAACAAGTTACGGGCGACTCGAAACCTCTTCGCGGTCGCCTTCATTCGGGGTGCCTGTACTCGACTGGATCACCCCGGAAGCCCTGTACATAGAATCGTGCAATTCGCCTTCCGTTCAGCTCTCTCCAACGGCCTGCGCCATACACCGCATCTCAAGCCTGCCTCTTCAATAGCTGCCGCCGCATTCCAGCCGCTCCCCGGTATCGCTTTGAGTGACGACCGTCACCGATCCCCTTTGAATGTAGCTGCAAACTGCGGCAGAATCTCTTGACGATCCCGAATTCCGAAAATCCAAATGCGCGACACCCAACTAAATCTGCGCGGCGACACACCGCCGGCAAACGGCGCCACGCAACCGACCGAGCCGCAAAGCCCCACGGACCAGAAACGCTTCTGGCTCTGCGTCGGCATCGCCGTAATCGCGATTTTCGCAGCCTACGCCAATCATTTCCACAACGGCTTCCACTTCGACGATTGGCACAGCGTCGTGGACAACGTTTACATCCGCGACCTGCACAATATCCCGCGCTTCTTCGTTGACGCCACCACCTACACGCCGCTGCAAGCCAACCAAACCTGGCGCCCCATCGTCTCCACCTCGCTGGCCATCGATTACAAGCTCGCCGGTGGCTACAACACTCTCTGGTTCCACATCTCCACGTTCTTCTGGTTCCTCGTGCAGCTCTGGCTGATGTACCTGCTCTATCGCTACATCATGGATTTAGCCAAGCCCCAACTCGCCAATCGCTACATCGCCCTATTCGCCACGCTCTGGTACGGCCTGCATCCCGCCATCGCCGAAACCGTGAATTACATCTGCCAGCGCGCCGATCTGTACGCCACATTAGGCGTAGTCGCCGGCATCGTGCTCTACATTCGCTATCCCAGCCTCCGCAAGTATGGAATCTATCTCCTGCCGGTAATTATTGGCACCATGGCCAAAGCCACGGCGGTAGTTTTCGGCGGCATCGTGCTGGTGTACGTCTTTCTTTTCGAAGAAGACGCGCAATGGAATCGCTGGATGGCCACCATCGTGAAATCGCTCCCCGCCCTGGCCGTCTCCGCAATCATGGCCGTAATGAACGTCAAGATGACCTCGAAAACCTACTTGCCCTCAGCCATCTCCCCCGCGCTTTACCGCGTAACGCAGCCCTACGTCCTGATGCGCTACGTACGCTCCTTCTTCCTGCCCATGTGGCTAAGCGCCGATACGGATCTCGAGCCTTTCTCGAACTTCGCCGATCCGCTGGCCATCGCCGGCATAGTTTTCTGCCTGGCCATGCTGGTGGTCGCTTTCTGGACGATCAAGAAGCGCGAATATCGCCCCATCTGCTTCGGCATCCTCTGGTTTTTCGGCGCCTCCGCGCCAACATCAATCTTCGTTCTCTCCGAAACGGAAAACGATCACCGCATGTTTTTCCCCTTCGTGGGCTTGATGCTCAGTGTCGTCTGGGCGCTGGCGCTGCTCGTTTACAGATGGATCGAAAAATCCCCGGAAAAGCGCCAGATGATTATTCGCAGCGTGCAAGTCGTAACCGCCCTGGCGCTAGTCGGCTACGCCCTCGGCACCGTGCAGCGCAATCGCGTCTGGCTGCAACGAATCCACGCTCTTCTACGACGTGACCATCAAGAGCCCGCACAACGGCCGCGGCCTGATGAATTACGGCCTCACGCTACTCGAGAAAGGCCAGACCAAAGACGCGCTAGACTATTTCATCCGCGCCACCGCCTACACTCCCAACTATCCGATCCTCGAAATCAACATCGGAATCGCCTACGGCGTGCTGAATCAAAATTCATTGGCCGAAACCCATTTCCGCCGCGCCATCTCCCTCGCGCCCAACGATCCGCAGACGCATTTTTATTTTGGCCGCTGGCTAGCAGCGCAAGGACGAACTCAGGAAGCGACCGCGGAGCTGAAATCCGCGATCGCCGAAGATCCGCAGTGGGCCGATCCGCGCTATGCGCTGATGCAGATTTATTCCCAGCAGGGCGACGGCCCGGCTCTGAAGCAACTCTCGCAGGACACGCTAAACGTCATCCCCGGCGACGCCACCGCCCAGCGCTATCTGGCCAGCAGCGCCAATATGCGCGATCCGCTAACCAACGCAGAGCAACTGGCGCAAAGCCAACCCACTCCCGAGAACTATCTAAATCTCTCCCTGCTCTATCACAACGCCAAGCGTTACCAGGATTCCATCAACGCCGCGAAGCAAGCCATAAAGCTAAAGCCCAACTACCCCGAAGCCTACAACAACATAGCCGCCGACTACGAAGACCTGCACCAGTGGGACCCAGCCATAGAAGCCGCCAAGCAAGCCATCAAGCTAGATCCCAATTTCCAGCTAGCCAAAAACAACCTGGCCTGGGCCGAATCCCAAAAGAGAGCCGACGTCCACTAATCCGGCGCCTACCCCGCAGGGCCCGCGCTTAAGCCGGGCCAGGCACGACGCCAACCGATGCCACACGCGCCCCAATCCTCAGCGCAAATTTATCGCCACGGTTCTTCGAAATTCGAAATTTCAAATGCCTCCGTCGAACATGCCCCGCTTCGCTGCGCGGGAAGATCGCGGGAAGTCTCTGAAATCTGAAATTTCAAATTTGAAATTGCTCTACAGAAGACAGCGAACAAATTGTCGGCGAAAAAAGTAACGCCGTCAAAAGCGCGAACGCCAAAGCTCCGAATTCAACCGAGAATTAGCCCACCAAAAAAAAGAGCGGCGAGCCCCAAGGCCCGCCGCTCGTGTTTCCTATGCGCTCCCTAGTTTCCGATACAGATGAAGTTCACCGTATCCGAGTTACTGGCGCTCGCTGTGATCGTGAAGATCTGGTTCGTGTTGTTCGTCACGAAGAACGTGCGCCCGGTCGCGGAGGCATCGGTGACCACACAGGTGTAAGTTGCCGCCGAGCTGTAAGCGTTCGGCATACTCACTTGTACAGTGCTGCTGGCAACTCCGCCGTTCGCCGCCGCGAAGTTGATGTTGCCCTCTGTCATGAACGGCGCGGGGCTCGTCAACTGGGAGTTGCTCAGCGTCTCGGTCGCCACGGTCGTCGACGTCCCCGTATCGTGCGTCGAGCCCGCGGACTGCGCCACCTCCAGTTCAATGATCTGCCCGCTCGACACCGAAACGCCCCCGAACGCAGTGCAACTCGTCGCCCCGGCAGCAACCGTGCAATTCATTGACGTGGTTGCCGTGTTGACCAGCAGCGTCACCAAGTACGTATCTCCCGTCGGGCTGGCGGTCGAGAACGTGAACGTGAAGCCCGTGATACTGCCCGCACTTACCGTCGTATTGTCGCAAGCGGTATTGACAGTGCTCTCGCACGCCGACGAGAGTGACACGTAGACGGGCGTGCTCGTCCATCCGCCGCCCGGCTCAACCGATGATCCGCCAAAGTCTACACCCGCCGGCGTGTACACGGGCAACCCGACCCCCGTGGCTCCCGTCGCTCCAGTAGCACCCGTTGCGCCAGTCGGACCAGCCGGCCCTGCTGGACCCTGTGGGCCGGTAGGTCCTATCCCGCCAGTTCCACCGGTGCCACCAGTAGCTCCGGTCGGCCCCGCTGGACCAGTCGGTCCCGTCGAACCCGTTGGCCCGGTCGGTCCTGTGACTCCTTGCGGTATCGTGAAGATCAAGTTCGCGTTCGTGGAATTGCCCGTGTTCTGCACCGACGCCGTCGAGCCGGGAGGTCCGGTAACCGTGCTTCCGATGGTCACCGTGAATCCCGCCGGCCCAGTCGCGCCGATGGACGCCACTAACTGCCAGTTCGACCCATTATCCGTGGCGGGATCAACGCCCGTGTTTCCTTGCACCGCCACGTAGGACGAGCCGTTCCGTGAAACCACGTCGTATGCGTTGTAAGGCGTGGTGCTGCCCCACGCACCGGTCTCGTAGAACCCATTAGCTAGCGCCACCCAGTCCGTCGGACTTGTCGCCGGAACGTTGCCCATGTTGCTGCCGACGAGTGAGAGATACGAAGAACCCTGATAGGACACGGCGTCGAATTGATCGTACGGCGTCGTGCTCGCCCATGCGCCCACCCAGATGAAGCCGTCGCCGTTCGCGCCCGTAGCACCCGTCGGGCCGGTTGGACCAATCGGCCCAGTCGGTCCAGGAACTCAGAAGCCGCACCCGTAGGACCGGTCGGCCCTTGCGGCACGGTGAAGTTGAACACCGCGGCCGAAGTCGTTCCGGAGTTCGTAACAGATGCCGTCGAACCCGGCGCGCCAGTCGTTGTTGTGCCAGCCGCAACCGTAGACGCAGCACCCGTCGGACCCGTCACGCCGCCTGTGCCGGTCGGACCCGTCGGTCCTGTCGGACCGGTCGGCCCCGCGGGGCCTGTTGGGCCTGTCGCGCCGGTCGGCCCGATCGGAATTCCCATCGGACCCTGGATGCTCCATGCGCCCGTGTCTGCGAAGTTTGTTCCGGTTCGGACCATGCGGATGTTGATCAGGTCGCCCGCGTTGAAGGTTTGAGTATCAGTGTTGTCGCTGCAGTTCGCGGCACCAGCGCCGATGGTGCAAGCAACCAACGTTGCCACTTGCGTTCCAGCCACGCCGTTCGTCACCGGCGTCCGCATGATCGTAAACACTTCCGTGGTCGCTGCCGGCACTGTCGTACCGTTCAAGGAGACAAACAAGTTCTGTATCACGCCACCGGAAGGCACAATCGAGTTGCCGGTTGTGTTGGTAGTGGTCGGCGTGACTGCACCGTACACTGTGCCGTAACACGGCGTGCCATTCGTGCCGCTGCAGACGATGTTCTGTCCGTTGCTGTTGCCCCAGAACTCAGGCTCCGTCTGCTGTAGTCCAGTCGGGCCAGTTGGTCCGGTTGCGCCTGTTCCCGTCGGGCCAGTTGCACCTGTCGGCCCGATCGCTCCGGTATTGCCGATTGGAATTCCTAGATTAAGTAGGTCGGGATTTCCCGAGCCTGTAATACTCGCCGTTGCCGAATTACCAGCAGCAAGCGTCGAAACCGTGCCAATAGCCAGCGTGATTGGACCAGTCGCACCTTGCACGCCTCCAGGCGTTACAGTTGATCCCGTGGGGACACTCGTCCCCGGAGACGCGTTCCCAACGTAACCGAGGTTATTCAGCACGACCACCGTACCGCTCGTGATAGACACGACCGTATAGTAGCCGCCGTTGATCGTCGAACTCCCCAGGTACAGCGTATCTCCTATCGCCATCCACGAGGTATTCAATACGGTAACGTTGCCCGTTGCACCCACTGCAAACTGGTTGAACGCTCCGTTGGTGGTGGTGAAGGCGTTCACGCCGTTGGGGCCTGTTGGCCCTGTCGGACCAACTGGACCCGTAGGACCAGTCGGACCCGTGTTGCCCTGCACGCCTTGCGGACCTTGCGCACCTGTCGGGCCTGCCGGGCCAGTCGGACCGGTCGGACCCGTGTTGCCTTGCGCGCCGGTCGGGCCGACTGGAATACCAATCGGGCCCTGCATGCTCCACGTCGCGGTGAGGGCGCTATCGCCGGTCACGCGCGCCGCAGACTGCTGGATTTCTACCGCGATCAGGTCGCCGACTGCAAAGTTCGTGCTGTGCACCGTGTCGCTGCAGGACGATTGCCCCGCCGCGATGGTGCACTGGACTGGATTGGTAGGAATCGCGCCGTTCTTGATGACCGTAAACGTAAGAGTCGGGCTTCCCGCCGGTGAAGCGGTTAGTGCGCCCGTGGCGATCGTCTCCAGAGCGACGCCGAAATTGGTCACTGCTCCCGCTTGTGTGACTGGAAATTCCACGTTCAGCGCCGTCGTGCCGGCGTTCCCAACGGAAGCTGTAGTCGTAACTGTGCAGTTTCCAAACGACGGGGTGCAGGTAGAGGTCGCAGTTACGTTAGATGGGTTGTTCAATCCCGCCGCCACCGCGAACTGCGTTCCTGCCGCCGCGGTGTAGGCCGTAACCATGTCCATGTTGCCCCAGAAGATTGGCGAGTTCGCACCGGTCGTTCCGGTCGCGCCAGTCGCCCCGGTTGCGCCTGTAGCACCCGCAGGACCTTGAATGCCCTGCAGTCCTTGAGCCCCGGTCGGGCCTTGCGGAACCACGAAGTTGAATACTGCCGCCGACGTGGTGCCCGAGTTCGATACTGACGCCAACGTACCAGGCGCTCCCGTCTGCGTCGAGCCGATCGAAATCGTCGCCGCGTTCCCGGTCGCGCCCGTTGGCCCGGTCGCGCCAGTGCCACCAGTTGGTCCGGTACCTCCTGTCGCTCCGGTTGGCCCAGTTGCGCCAGTCCCTCCGGTTGCTCCAGTTGGTCCGGTCGAGCCAGTAACGCCCGTCGCCCCGCTGCTGCCCGTTGCACCTGTTGCACCGGCAGATGCCAGAAGTTTCCAATCCGTCGTATCTGTTGACGGATCTCCTCCGTTGGCGCCGGTGATATTCACATAGCTGCTGCCATTCGCATCGCTCACCACATCGCCGACGTCGTATGTCCCCGTCGCCGACCACGCCCCGATGAACTCGAGCCCCGTTGCGCCAGTCGCGCCAGTCGGACCCGTCGCGCCCGTGGCCCCTGCTGCGCCTGTCGGACCGATCGGGCCTTGGATACCCTGATCGCCGGTTGCGCCCGTCGGGCCGATGGGACCCTGAATGCCTTGCTGACCCTGTCCGCCAGTCGGACCCGTCGCGCCGATTGAAGCCAGCAGCGCCCAGTCCGTTGTGTCGGTGGAAGGATCGCCGCCGTTGTTGCCAGTCGTATTGATGTAGCTGCTTCCGTTGGTATCGCTCACCGCGCTTCCGACTGGATACGATCCGGTAGCAGACCACGCGCCCATCCACACCAGTCCTGTTGCACCGGTTGCACCGGCCGCGCCCGTGCCGCCCGTTGCACCGGTCGGGCCAATGGGACCCTGAATACCCTGATCGCCGGTCGCACCGGTCGGGCCAATGGGACCCTGAATGCCCTGCGCTCCCGTCGGCCCGGTTGCACCCGTTGCACCTGTGGGTCCCACGGCGCCCGTATCACCAGTCGGTCCGGTTGAACCCGTTGCGCCTGTTCCGCCCGTCGCACCCGTAGCGCCGGTCGCTCCTATCGAAGCCAGCAAGCTCCAATCCGTCGTGTCGGTGGAAGGATCGCCGCCGTTGTTGCCGGTTGTATTGATGTAGCTGCTTCCGTTGGTATCGCTCACCGCGCTTCCGACTGGATACGATCCGGTAGCAGACCACGCGCCCATCCACACCAGTCCTGTTGCACCGGTTGCCCCGGTCGCGCCCGTGCCGCCCGTTGCACCGGTCGGGCCAAAGGGGCCCTGAATGCCCTGATCGCCGGTCGCACCGGTCGGGCCAATGGGACCCTGAATGCCCTGCGCTCCCGTCGGCCCGGTTGCACCCGTTGCGCCTGTGGGTCCCACGGCGCCCGTATCACCAGTCGGTCCGGTCGAACCCGTTGCGCCTGTTGCTCCGGTCCCACCAGTCGATCCAGTCGGACCCGTCGCGCCTATCGAAGCCAGCAAGCTCCAATCCGTCGTGTCGGTGGAAGGATCGCCGCCGTTGTTGCCGGTTGTATTGATGTAGCTGCTTCCGTTGGTATCGCTCACCGCGCTGCCGACTGGATACGATCCGGTAGCAGACCACGCGCCCATCCACACCAGTCCTGTCGCACCGGTTGCACCGGTCGCGCCCGTGCCGCCCGTCGAACCTGTCGGTCCGATGGGGCCTTGAATGCCCTGATCGCCGGTCGCACCGGTCGGGCCAATGGGACCCTGAATGCCCTGTGATCCCGTCGGTCCGGTTGGACCTGTTGCACCCGTCGCGCCCGTGGCCCCGATCGCACCCGTTGCGCCAGTGCCACCGGTGGCTCCGGTGCCGCCCGTCGCACCCGTCGTTCCAGTTGCGCCGGTCGCGCCCGTGTTGCCTATCGAACCCGTGGCACCGGTCGCACCGGCCTCCGCCATCAATGACCAGAACGCCGCATTCGTCGGATCGGCAACTGTCGATGCCGGTCCGTTCGGGTTCACGGCCACATAGGTCGAGCCGTTCGCCGAGTCCGTAACCACGTCCATCGGCGAATAATTCACCGACGGCAAGTAGTTGCCACGGTATGTGAAGCCTACACCGGTCGAGCCCGTTGCGCCGTTATTTCCCGTCGCACCAGTAGGACCGATCGGACCCTGAATTCCTTGCGACCCCGTCGCGCCGGTATTCCCTTGCGGACCTTGCGCGCCGGTTGGGCCGGTGTTGCCTTGCGACCCGGTATTGCCCTGCGCACCCGTTGGACCTGTATTGCCCTGCAGTCCAGTGACACCCTGCGGACCAGTCGGGCCTTGCGCTCCCGTACTGCCCTGCGCTCCCGTCGGTCCGGTATTTCCTTGCAGACCGGTCGAGCCTTGCGGACCAGTCGCGCCTGTCGCGCCAGTAGCGCCCGCCGCACCAGTCGCTCCGTTGGCGCCCGTTGCGCCATTGCTGCCGGTCGCTCCGTTGGCGCCGGTTGAGCCCGTCGCTCCCGTTCCGCCTGTAGTTCCAGTGCTGCCGTTTGCCCCGGTTGCGCCGTTAGCACCGGCCTCAGCCAGCACCTCCCAGTCACCCGCATCGAAAGCGCCGCCCGAGGTAAAAGTATTCGGTGTGTAATACGTCGAGCCGTCGAAAGTCACCACATCGCCGACGTTGTAGAGGGTGTTGGTCGCAAAAGTTCCGCGGAAGTTAAAGCCCGATCCCGTAGCGCCCGTCGCGCCGGTCGGTCCCGTCGCGCCCGTCGAGCCATTCAAACCAGCCACGCCTGCAACGCCCTGTGGCCCCGTCGCGCCAACCGTCCCAGCAGGACCCTGCGGCCCAGTGGGACCTGCTGCGCCATCGTTTCCATTCGCGCCCGTGGAACCTGTCGGCCCAGTAGAGCCCGTCGATCCCGTCGGACCCGTCGAGCCGGTTGAACCCGTAGATCCCGTCGCACCATTAGCGCCCTTGGCACCCGCCGCGCCGGTAGCTCCCGCCGGTCCAGCCGGACCTGTCGCCCCAGTAGAACCCGCAGGGCCAGTCGAACCCGTTGATCCCGTAGAGCCGGTAAAGCCAGCTGGACCTGTCGAACCCGTTGAGCCTTGCGGACCCGTAACGCCGGCGACACCGGTAGTCCCCGTCGCGCCGGTATTGCCGGTCGCGCCCGTCGAACCCGTCGAACCCGTCGCACCGGTCGAGCCCGTCGCACCTGCAGCGCCCCTAGGGCCGGTAGCGCCGGTCGCTCCATCCGCACCCACAGGTCCAGTGGCGCCCGTAAATCCGGTCGCACCGTTAGGCCCGGTCGGACCCGTTGAGCCGGTCGCGCCTGTGGAACCAGTCGATCCCGTCGTGCCAGTCGCGCCGGTGAACCCCGTCACACCTGTAGCGCCCGTCGCACCCGCGGCGCCCTTCGGCCCCGTAGGACCGGTCGCACCCGTCGCGCCTGCTGCACCAGCTGCTCCGGCCGTACCCGTCGCGCCTTCTTCAGCTAACAACGACCAATCTCCCGCCACACCCGGCACATCCGTAGCGAGTGTCGTGGAAGTCGAAACGTAGGACGATCCATCGTAAAACACGACGGTGCCAGCCGGATACGACTGCGCAAGCCAGCCGCCCGTATACGTCAATCCTGGGGTTCCCGTAGCGCCAGTTGCGCCAGTCGGACCTGCAGCACCAGCAGGCCCAGTCGCGCCTGCGAGACCCGCGGGACCTGCCGGGCCAGTCGCACCAGCAGGTCCTGCAGATCCTGCCGAACCCGCAGGGCCAGTCGATCCCGTCGCGCCATTATTCCCATTCTGTCCATTCGCACCTGTGGCCGCGGGGCCAGTCGGGCCCGTCGCGCCGGTCGCCCCTGCTACTCCCGCTCCTCCTGTCGCACCAGCCGGACCCGCGGGGCCAGTCGAACCCGTCGGGCCTGCCGCACCCGTAGCTCCCGCCGCGCCTGCCGGGCCAGCTGCCCCAGGTGCGCCGGTGGCGCCTTCTTCAGCTAACAGCGACCAATCCCCCGCCACACCCGGCACATCCGTAGCGAGTGTCGTCGCAGTCGAAACGTAGGACGATCCGTCATAAAACACCACGGTGCCAGTCGGATATGACTGCGCAAGCCAGCCGCCCGTGTACGTCAATCCAGCGGCTCCCGCTACGCCAGTAGCGCCCGTCGGACCTGCCGGGCCAGCAGGCCCAGTCGCGCCCGCAATTCCCGCCTGTCCTGCGTTACCAGTCGGACCTATCGGACCTGCTGGACCCGCGCTTCCCGTTCCGCCAGCCGGACCTGCCGGGCCAGTTGCGCCCGCCGCGCCAGCCGGACCTGCGCCGCCAGTTGGACCTGCCGGACCAGTGGCGCCCGTCGCGCCGTTATTCCCGTTCAATCCATTCGTTCCCGCAGGTCCCGTTGGACCTGTCGCGCCGGTAGCTCCCGCAGCTCCTGCTGGGCCAGTCGGACCTGCCACGCCTGCACCAGTCGCACCCGTCGCGCCGGTCGAGCCTGCCGGACCTGTCGGTCCCGTCGCACCCGGTTGCGCCTGGCCCGTCCCGCCTGCAGGGCCTGTCGCGCCCGTCGAGCCTTCCTCCGCCACCAGACTCCACGCCGCGGATGACCCGGGCTGCTCCGATACCGTCGCGCCGCGAAGTCGTCACGTACGAACCCTTGAAGTACACCACCGAATTCGCCGGATAACTCTCGGCCGTCCAAGTGCCTTCCCACAACAGTCCCGCGCTGCCCGCCGGGCCAGTCGGACCAGTCGCGCCCGTCGCTCCGTTCAAGCCGTTGCGTGCCATTCGCCCAGCCGGCCCTGCGGCTCCAGTGGGACCCGGCGGGCCCTGCGGACCCGTCGCTCCCGCTCCAGTCGGTCCTGCCGGACCGGTGGATCCTGCTGGTCCTTGCGGACCGGTGGCGCCTGTAACTCCGGCGCCGGTAGGGCCTGCGGGCCCGGTAGCTCCCGTCGCGCCCGTTGCACCGGTCGCGCCTTTAGTTCCAGACGGACCGGTTGCCCCGGTCGCACCCGTTCCCGCAGGCCCAGTGGCGCCATTCGCTCCCATGGTCCCGTTGGTACCGGTCGCGCCCGTTGCGACCGGTAGCCCCTGTCGCACCCGCTCCCGTCGGACCCGTTGGTCCGGTCGCGCCCGTCGCGCCCTTCGGACCGCCGAAGGACCCGTCGCGCCCGTGGCTCCCGTTGCACCTGTCGGCCCGGTTGACCTGTCGGACCCGTCGCGCCTGTCGGTCCGGTCGGCCCAGTCGGCCCTGTCGCGCCGGTCGCGCCAGTCGAGGCGTTGGAATGAATCGTCAAATCCGAATGCACGCCGGCCGAAGCGCTGAGTACCAAATTCAACTGCGCGTCATGCGCGGAATTGATGCCTTCTTTCGACACGAAGGAAACCCACACATCGCTCGTTGCGCCGGTGCTGGGATTCGTGGAGAAAAGTCCGATGCCGTTGTTCGACTCCCGGATTGGCATACCAATACTGCACGATGGGCGTGACGTCGATGACCACGTAATTCAAAATCATGTCCTTGGTCATTAGCGCAGGAATGGCTTCGGTCCCGGGATCGCAAGCCGGCTCGCGGCCCACCAAGGTCTTTTCATCCCACGCCTGGTTGGCTTCCAATCGGCAGACGTACAAAGTGCCCGCACCCTGCACGCTGTTGACGAACATTTTCAGTGTGGCTTTCTGGATATCGCCGGGCTGCATGTCGGGCGGAAACACCGACAAATTGAAACGCACATAACCGTTGGTGTTGGGGCTCTGCACGATCACCAACGGCGAGGAGCCGTTATTCCACGCCCCGCCGCGCGTCGAATAGGTATCGTCCGTCACCGGCGCCTGCGCGCGCGCAGCGATCGGAGCGAGTAAAGACACCGCGCCCAGCGTCAGTGCCAGCGCAGTTTTTCTGGCGACATTCATGGCAGTCCTCTTGAGCGAGAATCTCCGGCTCGCCTCGCGCGCCTGCAAATCGTCCGGGTGTCCGGGGTATCGAGTGGGGCCTGAACCCGCGTGAGCAGTAGTCATGTGAGTTCTTCCTTTGCGATCGAAATCCTCATGCGCGCGTGCAAATAGCCGCGCTTCAACGCGGCGTCTTCCGCAATTCCCATGCGCTCGAAAATCTTTTGGTCCATCTCGATTGCGTCTTTTCGTTTACGCGCCCTTTCAAACACACTGCCACGAGTTCTTCGTCCGATCCGGATCGTTGTCATCCAGAGCGCGCTACCGAAACTGCTTTCATCTATCCGGAACCGCTGTGATCCACAGGCCGCTGTGCGGCCGGCGGATCTAGTGCCGAAAATCCCGGTCCCTTGCCCACGCCGACTACGTGTTCGTGGTCAAATTCGTGGCGGCCGTGCTGAATGTGGAGTTGATCGCCGAGGCCAGGTTCTTCATGCCCGTGACGGCAGCCAACGCCAGCAAGACCACCAGCAACGCATACTCGGTCAGGTCCTGCCCTTCTTCTTCAGCCCACAGCTTCGAAAGCAATTTCATTGAGCTTCCCCTTTGACTCAATTCGCCAGCGTCTTGGCCGGCGGCTGATCGTCGATATCGCTGACGATCTCGCCACCGGCGATGCCCACGCTGCGATTCCTACTCATCTCTCACGCTCCAGCTGATCGCCCACAATCACGAGTTGCTGCGGGTAAACTCGCCGATTCAGACTCCTTCAGCTCTCAGCCTTAGCGTCGGCTCCCACGGACTACGTGTTCGTGGTCAAGTTCGTGCCGGCGGTTGTGAACACGCCGTTGATTGCGGTGGCCAGGCTGTTCATGCCAGCGACCGCGGCCAACGCCAGCAGGACCACCAGCAACGCATACTCGGTCAGGTCCTGCCCCTCTTCCTCAGCCCATAGCCTTGAAAGAACGTTCATGTGCGTCCCCTTTGCCCTAATTTGCCAGCGTCTTCACCGGCGGCTTGTCGTGTATCTCCCCGACGACTTCGCTGCCGGCCTCACGGTTTTTAGACATTTCACGCTCCAGCTCATCGCGCAGAATCGCGAGTTGCTGCGCAAGGATCCGGCTGCGTTCGTTCAACTTCGAGACCCACGTGAACAGCTCGATCACCAGCAGCGTCAGCCCGAAGATTGCCAACAGGAAAAGCGCCGAGGGTGCGTTGGGAATTCCGAAAACGTGCGCGATGCGGAAAAGATATTTGTAGCCAAACGAAGCCGCGATCATCAGCGCGAAGGCGATGCCCATCCACAAAATCGCGAAGCGCTCGGTGATCTTCCTCTTCAGCACCAGGCCCATCACCATCGCGAAGATCACCAGCGTCACCAGAAACGCCAGCGATTGCCCGTGCTCCGGCATTCCGTCCGCCGCCTGCAAAAATCCGAAATTCAGCAGCCCGTGCATTTAGAAATTGACCTCCGGCTTGCGGAGCAAATTCATGAAAATCGCCAGCGGCACTTTCAGCATGTACAGCAGCGACTTGATCGCCCCGATGCTGGAACGGCCTGCACTGCGTTCCGCCATTTCCACCGGGACTTCCACGATGCGGAGCCCCGCCCGGTGCGCCACCACCAGTGCTTCCACTTCCGGAAAATCTTCGGAATAGCGCTGCGCCAGCAAACGAATCGCGCGCCGGCTCAAAATCCGGAATCCCGACGTGGGATCGGTAATACGCGTCCGGCAAATGCCGCTCAGCATCAGCGCGAAAAAGCGGATGCCCATGCGCCGCGTGGCTGTGGACTTGAATCCGCCGTTGCTGCGGAAGCGCGAGCCGACCACGAGATCGACGCCCTCGCCGTTCTCGAGTGATTCCTGCATCGCTTTCAGCAGCTTGGGAATTTCGTGCGCAGGATGTTGCCCATCGCCATCCACCTGCATGGCGAAGTCGTAGTCTTCGCGCAGCGCCACTTGCCAGCCGGTTTGCACCGCCCCGCCAATGCCTAGATTGCACGGCAGCGTAACCGTCCGCGCCTGGCCCTTCAGCGCTTCTCGCGTGTTGTCCCGCGAGCCGTCGTCAATCACCACTACGTCGCAGCCCGGACACTCGGAATTGAGCGCGCGCACCAGTTGCGGCAACGATTTCGCTTCGTTGTACGCCGGCACGACGATCAGCACTCGTGGCTGCTTCGCCGTGCGGCTCTTCGTATTCTCTTCTGTACTACCGGTCATCGGTGTTACCCCTCGCGACGGGAGCACCTCGTACCGTGCCCTGCTCGGATCGCGCTGCTGCTCGTCCCCTTCTTCTGGTGGCGTCCTGCTTCGCGTGCTAAAACGCGGGGGGCTGGGCCCGCCGCGCTCTACTTCCTGCAATCCGCCATTTTGAGTGTTGGCGAGCGGCGGGGGTGATAGCCCCGCCGCTCTGTTTTACTGGGCCCTAAGTTTTGGTACTGCCTCACTTCTCCTGCTGAGACAGCGGGTCCGAAGACCCGCCGCCTCGATTACCCCAGAAGCTACTGCGAGCAGACGGCGTACCCCTCGACAGTGACGGCGTCGGCTGTGTCCGAGAAGTACCAGCCTGTCGGAATGAATGTTCCGGTGCCCGAAGTCGGAGGAGTGCTCTGGACGGTCCTGGTTGTGTCGTTTACCGGTGTCCCAACCGCGTAGTTTGCGTTTGCGGTGAAACTCGTCACGGTGATGGACGTCGCGTTCGCCGCCGCAGCCACGCTTACAGTCACGACTTGCGTCGTCTGCCCAACTCCAATCGTGAGGCTGTCATTGACGCTCATCGCCGCGGGTATAGCCGTGACGTGCAGTGTGACGTTGCCGGTCGATCCGCTAACCAACGCAGTGGTGAGGGTTGGCGAGAACGTCGGGCCTGATATGTTGTAGTGGTCGCCGCCCCCGTTGTAGCCACCGCCGCCGTGGGCGACGTATCCGCCCGGACACGGGATGGTGACTGAATTGGTTGCCGTGGCGTATTTCACCACCATGCTACTCGCGACGTCAGGAGCAGCCGCCGGTGTCCACTGCGTGCCGTTATACTGCAACACTTGGTTGGTCGTGGGCGCGGTGCTGGCTACTGCCACGCCCTGGATCTTGCCGACCGTCGTCGCCGTGCCCCCGGACGTTGTTACGTCGCCCGTTAGGTTGCCAACGCCCACCGTGGTGGTGCCGGTCCCTACAACTAGTTGTCCCGAAGTGAGCGTCGTGGCAGTCGAGACGTTGGCGGATGAGGTATTGCAAGTTGGGCATGACACGGTGGCGGCGCCGCTGACGGTTGATACCGATATCGGAGCCGTGCCCGTGACGCTGGTGATGGTGCCCGCATTCGGCGTCGCGTTCACCCACGTCGAAGTCCCGGCGTTGTACTGCAAGGTCTGGCCGTTCGCGGGAGAGGTAATCGTGAGCGTCTTGCCCTGAAGTGCCGACAGAGTCGTGGCCACCGTGCCAACCGTGGACGTCACGTCGCCCGTCAGCGCCGGCATGCGCGCTGCTAGGATCGTGCCGCTCGCGAGGTTGCCGGCGTTGAGGGCAGTGAGTCCCGTGCCGGTGCCGCTGAAGCTGCCGCCGGTGAAGGTGGCGCCGCTGAAGGCATTCGACGCGTTGTTGAACGTAAGAGCGTTTGTGTAGGTGCCGCTGAGCTGCGTGCCGCCCACCGAGCCGCTGATCTGCCCGAAGGAGTAGTCGTTTAGGGCCGGAACGACAGCGCCCGTGCGGGTATTGAAGCTGAGCACGCCGCTGTTGCTCAGGGTGACGTTGCCGCTGTTGCCGCCGCCGCTGAGACCTGTCCCGGCAGTGACGCCGGTGATTGAACCGGCAGCCGAGATTGTGATCCCGTTACTCGATGCGCTCAGGGTGATGTTAGCTCCGGCGGCCAATGGGGCACCGGTAAAGTAGTTGGTACCGTCGGTCCAGACGTTGATGACCTGGTATGGCTGAAGCGTGATAGGCAAGCCGCTGCCGTTGATCACCGCGGGGAAACCGGCCCCGATCTGCAGCGGCGACGAACTTAGGTCCTCAACCGCCACGTACCAAGTGGAACTTGGGGGAGTAGACGGCAGATTGAGCAAGGCGATGCCGCTGCTATAGTTCATGGTAATCAGTTCGCCGTTGTCCGTTGACTGAGCGGTGTAGATGGCGCTGGTCTGTCGGTTGACGCCCGCGCCGAACGTGCCGGTTGCGCCCGTCGCGCCGGTCGGACCAGCTGGACCAGTTGCGCCGTTCGCACCCGGTGCCCCGTTCATACCGTTCGCGCCCGTCGGGCCAGTGACGCCCTGTGCGCCCTGCGGACCCTGCGAGCCCGTCGCACCCGTAGCGCCGACAGAAGCCAGCAGGTTCCAATCGGTCGGGTCACCGGAAGGATCGCCAGTGTTGCTGCCGGTGATGTTGATGTAGCTGCTGCCGTTCAGATCGATCACCGCGCTGCCGATCGGATAGTTGCCGCTTGCGGACCATGAGCCCATCCACACCAGGCCAGTCGCGCCGGTAGCGCCAGTTGCACCAGTGTCGCCGGTCGGGCCCGTCGGGCCGATGGGTCCCTGAATTCCCTGGATACCCTGATCGCCAGTCGGGCCAGTCGGACCGTCGGAGCCTTGGATACCCTGCGCACCCGTGGAGCCCGTCGCGCCAACAGAAGCCAGCAGGTTCCAGTCGGTCGGGTCGGTGGAAGGATCAACAGTGTTGTTGCCGGTGATGTTGATGTAGCTGCTGCCGTTCAGATCGATCACCGCGCTGCCGATCGGATAGTTGCCGGTTGCGGACCATGAGCCCATCCACACCAGGCCGGTCGCGCCGGTTGCGCCAGTTGCACCGGTGTCGCCGGTCGGGCCAGTCGGGCCGATGGGTCCCTGAATTCCCTGGATACCCTGATCGCCAGTCGGGCCAATCGGACCCTGGATGCCCTGAATACCTTGCGCACCCGTAGAGCCCGTCGCGCCAACCGAAGCCAGCAGGTTCCAGTCGGTCGGGTCACCGGAAGGATCGCCAGTGTTGCTGCCGGTGATGTTGATGTAGCTGCTGCCGTTCAGATCGATCACCGCGCTGCCGATCGGATAGTTGCCGCTTGCGGACCATGAGCCCATCCACACCAGGCCGGTCGCGCCGGTTGCACCAGTTGCCCCGGTGTCGCCGGTCGGGCCAGTCGGGCCGATGGGTCCCTGAATTCCCTGGATACCCTGATCGCCAGTCGGGCCAATCGGACCCTGGATGCCCTGAATACCTTGCGCACCCGTAGAGCCCGTCGCGCCAACCGAAGCCAGCAGGTTCCAGTCGGTCGGATCACCGGAAGGATCGCCAGTGTTGCTGCCGGTGATGTTGATGTAGCTGCTGCCGTTCAGATCGATCACCGCGCTGCCGATCGGATAGTTGCCGCTTGCGGACCATGAGCCCATCCACACCAGGCCAGTCGCGCCGGTTGCACCAGTTGCCCCGGTGTCGCCGGTCGGGCCAGTCGGGCCGATGGGTCCCTGAATTCCCTGGATACCCTGATCGCCGGTCGGGCCAATCGGACCCTGGATGCCCTGAATACCTTGCGCACCCGTGGAGCCCGTCGCGCCAACCGAAGCCAGCAGGTTCCAGTCGGTCGGATCACCGGAAGGATCGCCAGTGTTGCTGCCGGTGATGTTGATGTAGCTGCTGCCGTTCAGATCGATCACCGCGCTGCCGATCGGATAGTTGCCGCTTGCGGACCAGACGGCCCATCCACACCAGGCCAGTCGCGCCGGTTGCACCAGTTGCCCCGGTGTCGCCGGTCGGGCCAGTCGGGCCGATGGGTCCCTGAATTCCCTGGATACCCTGATCGCCGGTCGGGCCAATCGGACCCTGGATGCCCTGAATACCTTGCGCACCCGTGGAGCCCGTCGCGCCAACCGAAGCCAGCAGGTTCCAGTCGGTCGGGTCACCGGAAGGATCGCCAGTGTTGCTGCCGGTGATGTTGATGTAGCTGCTGCCGTTCAGATCGATCACCGCGCTGCCGATCGGATAGTTGCCGCTTGCGGACCATGAGCCCATCCACACCAGGCCGGTCGCGCCGGTTGCACCAGTTGCACCGGTGTCGCCGGTCGGGCCAGTCGGGCCGATGGGTCCCTGAATTCCCTGGATACCCTGCGCGCCAGTCGGGCCGATGGGACCCTGGATACCCTGATCGCCGGTCGGGCCAATCGGACCCTGGATGCCCTGAATACCTTGCGCACCCGTAGAGCCCGTCGCGCCAACCGAAGCCAGCAGGTTCCAGTCGGTCGGATCACCGGAAGGATCGCCAGTGTTGCTGCCGGTGATGTTGATGTAGCTGCTGCCGTTCAGATCGATCACCGCGCTGCCGATCGGATAGTTGCCACTTGCGGACCACGAGCCCATCCACACCAGGCCAGTCGCGCCGGTTGCACCAGTTGCGCCGGTGTCACCCGTGTTGCCGGTGTTGCCCTGCACGCCCTGGATACCCTGTAGACCGGTCGGGCCGATGGGACCTTGAACACCCTGAGAGCCAGTCGGGCCGATGGGACCCTGAATGCCCTGTACTCCAGTCGGACCGATGGGACCCTGATCGCCAGTTGGGCCAGTTGAACCCGTCGGGCCTTGTGCGCCGGTTACGCCAGTCGCTCCGGTGGCGCCGACTTGCGCGAGAAGTGTCCAGTGGCCGCCGCTGGTGTTGGCATCGGTGGCCGGGTCAATGTTGGAGTTGGTTACCAATGCGACGTAAGTCGAGCCGCCCTCTGTGACCACGTCGTACGGGTTGTAGGTGTTGCCGGACATGTAGGTGCTCAAGAAGTTGAGGCTCGCGCCGGTTGCACCAGTCGCGCCGGTGTTGCCAGTTGCGCCTGTTAGACCCATTGAGCCGATTGGACCCGTCGCACCCTGTACGCCCTGCGGGCCTTGAACACCCTGAATGCCCTGGTTGCCTTGCGGGCCTTGTATGCCGGTTGGGCCGATGGGGCCGGTCGCGCCGGTGTTGCCCATCTGACCTTGCGGGCCAGTTGCGCCTGCCGGGACCTTGCGAGCCGGTTGGACCCGCTCCGCCGGTCGGACCTGCGGGACCTGCCGGACCGGTTGTGCCCGAAGGACCGGTCGCGCCAGTGGAGCCGGTCGAGCCGGTGGAACCCGTCGAACCAGTCGAGCCAGTCGGACCTGTTGAGCCGGTTGCGCCTGCTGCGCCTGCCGCGCCCTTGGCACCTGTTGCGCCGGTCGGGCCGGTCGCGCCTGCGGGACCTGTTGCGCCGACTGGACCAGTGGAGCCGGTCGAGCCGGTGGAACCTGTGAAGCCTGCGGGACCAGTGGAGCCGGTCGAGCCTTGCGGACCAGTTGAGCCAGCCGCGCCAGTTGAGCCGGTTGCGCCAGTCGTACCCGTCGCGCCGGTTGCACCGGTTGTGCCGGTGGCACCCGTCGAGCCGGTTGCGCCTGCCAAGCCTCGGGGGCCGGTTGCGCCGGTGGCGCCATCCGCGCCAGTTGCGCCAGTGGCACCCGTTGCGCCGGTTGAACCCTGTGCGCCGGTCGAGCCGGTGGAACCTGTCGAGCCTGTTGCGCCCGTTGCGCCTGTCGAACCAGTTGCACCAGTTGCGCCGGTTGCGCCCGTCGCGCCTGCGGCACCTGCTGCGCCCTTAGCGCCGGTGGCACCAGTTGCGCCTGCCGCTCCAGTCGGGCCTGCGGGACCTGCTGCGCCCGTTGCACCTGCCGCGCCTACGTTACCTGCCGGGCCGGTTGCGCCCGTTGCGCCCGCCGCGCCGGCAGAGCCTGCCGGGCCAGCTGGGCCGGTTGCGCCAGCTGCTGCCAAGAGCGACCAATCGCCGGGGTCGATATCAGGGGTGGCTGGACCGTTGTTGGCGTTGATTGCGATGTAGGTTGAACCGTTGTAGTAAACGACGTCGTCCGGGTTGTAGGAAACGGTGAGCACGAACGTGCTGCGCCAGTTGATGCCCGTGGGGCCTTCAGGGCCGGTGGGACCTGCGGGGCCGGTTGCGCCGGTCGCGCCGTCGGAGCCATTCAAACCGTTAATGCCTTGCGCACCGGTCGGGCCTGCGGGACCTTGCGAACCCTGTGATCCAGTTGGGCCGGCCGGACCTGCTACGCCAGTTGGGCCGATCTGGGCCAGCCGGGCCAGTTGCGCCCGCCGGACCTGCGACACCCGTTGCACCTGCGGGGCCTGCCGCGCCAGTTGCTCCTGCTGCGCCTGCCGGGCCGGTTGCGCCTGCGGGACCTGCGGAGCCAGTTGCGCCTGCGGGACCAGCGGATCCTGTGGGACCTGCCGGACCTTGCGAACCCGTTGCGCCTGCTGCACCAGCGGGACCTGTCGGGCCAGTCGCGCCTGCGCCCGTCGCGCCGGCAGCACCTGCCGGGCCAGTTGCGCCCGCAGCGCCGGCTTGGGCCAGCAGGTTCCAATCCGTGATATCCGTCGAAGGATCACCGATGTTGTTGCCGGTCGTGTTGATGTAGCTGCTGCCGTTGCCATCGACGACTGCATCGCCAACGTTGTATGTGCCGGACGGGTTGTACGTGCCGCGCCAATTCACACCCGTTGGGCCGACAGGACCAGTCGCGCCTGCCGGACCAGTTGCGCCCGTCGCGCCGTCCGCGCCGTTATTCCCGTTCAATCCCTGGTTGCCTTGCGGGCCAGTGGGGCCTGCGGGACCTTGTGCGCCAGTTGCGCCAGCCGGACCTTGCGAGCCCGTCGCGCCGGCTGTACCAGCTGCACCGGTCGCACCTGCGGGGCCTTGTGCGCCAGTCGCACCTGCTGCTCCTGCGGGACCTGCGTCACCGGTCGGACCGGTTGGGCCAGTTGCGCCCGCGCCGGTTGCGCCAGCCGGGCCAGTCGGACCCGTTGCGCCAGCTTCGGCCAGGTAAGCCCAATCAGAGGTATCAACGTCGGGAGTCAGCGTAGCGGTGAAAGTGTCTTTGGCGATGTAAGAGGATCCGTTGTAATGAACTGCGTCGTTTTCGTTGTACTCCAGGCCGCTCATGAAAGTGCCGCGCCAATTGATTCCTTCGCCAGCGGCACCGGTAGGACCTGTCGGACCTGCCACGCCAGCAGGACCTTGCGAGCCATTCGTACCTGCCGGGCCAGCTGGGCCAGTCGCGCCAGCCGGACCTTGTGAACCCGTTGCGCCTGCCCCGCCAGCTGGTCCAGTTGGACCTGCGGAACCTTGCGAACCCGTCGCACCAGCAGGGCCAGTCGGACCCGTTGCGCCTACGCCCGTCGCGCCGGTTGCACCGGTTGCGCCTGTGTGTCCAGTGGCTCCCGCGGCGCCCGCCGCGCCAGTGGCACCAGCGGGACCTTGCGGACCAGTCGGACCCGTTGCGCCTGCGCCGGTCGCGCCAGTTGCACCCGTGTGACCTGTTGCGCCAGCCGCGCCGGCAGGACCAGTCGCGCCAGCTGCGCCGTTAGCACCAGCCGCGCCGGTTGCGCCATTCGCGCCGGTCGGTCCAGTGGGACCCGTTGCGCCGGTCGCGCCTTTCGGCCCGCCTGAGGGACCCGTCGCGCCAGTTGCGCCTGTGGCACCCGTTGCACCCGTGTGCCCGGTCGGACCTATCGGACCGGTGGGGCCAGTCGGACCTGTCGGACCAGTGGGACCCGTGGCTCCTTCTTCTTGGTGAGAAACGGTCAGATTCGGATTCAGCTGCGCGGAAGGAGAAAGCACCAAATTCAATTGCGCGTCATGCGCGCTGTTAATGCCTTCCTTGGATACGAAGGAAATCCACACATCACTCGTGGCGCCGGTGCTGGGGTTGGTGGAGAAAAGACCGATACCGTTGTTCGTGCCGGGATTCGCATACCAGTATTGAACGATCGGAGTTACGTCGATGACGACGTAATTCAAAATCATGTCCTTGGTCATCAGCGCGGGGATCGCTTCGGTGCCGGGATCGCAAGACGGCTCACTGCCGACCAAAGTTTTTTCATCCCACGCTTGATTGGCTTCGAGGCGGCAGACGTACATCGTGCCCGCGCCCTGCACGCTGTTGACGAACATCTTCAGCGTGGCTTTCTGGATGTCGCCGGGCTGCATATTGGGCGGAAACACCGACAAATTGAAACGCACATAGCCGTTGGTGTTGGGACTCTGCACGATGACTAACGGCGAGCTGCCGTTGTTCCACGCGCCGCCGCGTGTGGAATACGTGTCATCGGTAACGGGAGCTTGCGCGCGCACCACTCCTGGAGCGATCAGAGAAAGAGCGAGGAGCGAGAAGAGAATTACGCGCTTGGAAAAAATAGTTGCGGCAAATTTATTCAGAAACGAAGCAGCGACCGCTCCGTGGTTTGCATTTGCGGAGGACGTCGCGCCGATCATTTGGGTTGGGCCGTGGGTTCTCATAAATCTTTCTCTCGCTCCCTGGTCTCGAAATTCGATTGCCATCTATTGCAAACACGTGGTCGTAGAAACACCCAAGTTCGTGAGAGCGAGGAGAGCAATCACCACGCCAACCAGCGGTGTTTGGCGGAGATGCGCGTCTCAGAGGCGAGAAAAGCGGCGGAAGGGAAATTCGCAAGTCGTGAAAGGGGAGCTAGATGGCGTAATCAGGAAAAAGTCCTGCACATTGCGGGGCGGAAGGAGCGAGATTCTACGGTTTTACATAAGGCGGCGGTGAGCGTCGGGGCGCGAGAAAGTCAAAATGCGACGTTTAGTGGACTTGCGGGAAGAAAGACAGTCACCCTTTCGTGACGCTTTTCGGAGGACTAGGAGTAACGAGCCGGTCGTTTGAGGACCCGCGAGAGCGCGGCGCGTGGATCGTGTGCGAGCGATACGATGCGAGGGAAGCATGCGAGCGTTGCCTGGAGCGGCGGAGTTGGGCTGATTTTGAGATTTGGAGACACCTTCAACGCGCGGATGATGAATGTGTTGCAAAAGATTGTCACAAAAAGTGCGCACCGAATTCGCAACAGCCAAAAGGATTTGCATTGCGAGGAGGCCGCGGGCAACGGCGGGCAGACGGCGACAATGGTTTTCGGCTTGCAAGTAGAAAAGGCAAGTGCAGCCGGAAGACAAGACTTGCATTGACGGGCGAGTTTAGGTAGTAGGATAGCTGCAAATGCGGCTTGTACGGCGCAGCGTCCTTGGCCGCCTAACAGCTAGGGTTCCTAAGGAGAGCAACATGTTTGAAGGCGCAAATCTGATTCGTTGGGTCGCGGGTGTGCTGGCCGTGGTGGTGTTGGTGATCATCGTCATCCGCCGGAAGAAACAAGGCAGCGAGTAGCAGGCGCGTTTCGACCGCAGAGAGCGGACGGCCTCGTAGTCTGTTCCCACGTTGTGGCGCAGGCTTCTGGCAGCGTCAAATCCTCGGCGCTATTTTTGCGTGAAGTGCGAGGGTGTCATTTTGCGCGCAGGTGTGACGCTTGTTGTCACGCGTGTGCGCGCTCCTTCCTGCGCTGTTCTCAGATCGAGCTTCTCGACTGGCCGCGGTGCTTTGCGGCCTGCAGGTATCGACTGCACGTATTTACTGATGCGCAGCAGAAGTTTCGCGGTATGCGCAGCCTCCATCCAATCAGTGCCATCATCGAACACGTGAGCTGGAATTCGGGCGTGAATTCCACAGCGCACAGCGGGCCCGATGGTGATGCGGACGTGGCGGAAACAGAAGATTGATGGGGGTGGAAAATGACCCGGCTGGGAATCGCTCTTTGCGCATTTTTCGTGCTGGTATTCACGGGTGGATTGAATCCGCATCCCGCACACGAGGGATTGCTGCTGCTGTCGCTGACGCTGCTGATTTACATGGCGGCGTTTTCGGCGACGAAGAAGAAACAGAAATTGCCGGACACCGCGAACGAGCTGAGCTCGCGTAGATAGGCTACAGAGAAACGCTCGGAGTATCGCCCTGGTTTAGGGTGCGATCGCGGACCTTCTCAGCGAGCTGCCCTGCGTATTAGATCTGTATCCGGAGGGACTGCACCTTGTTGAGGGGCTTCGCGGCCTGCAGCTTCGCTGGTTTCTTCGGCAGTGGTTTCTTGGAATCCATTTGTTCCCCCAGTGAGAGAAGTAATAAGCGTGTACCAGAGTATTGCAATCCTGATGCCAGCGCCAGGTTTTCGTTGCGCCGTGCAAACTACGGATTAGAGAGAGGTTAGCAAATCGAGACCGCGAAGACTTCGCAGGAGCCTGTTGGATTTTCGATGAAATGTTGAATTTTTAACCGCGAACCGGCAGCCCCTCTGGGGTCTAATGCAGCTATGCGAACCCACTGGCTGCGTTCCATTGGAAGTGCGATCGCTTTCTCGCTCGGAATGGCACTCGCGGCGCAAGCACAGGATGCTGCGCAGACTCAAGCTACGTTGCGAGAGAGCACGAAGAAGTCCGATTTCAATGAAGCCGAGTACCGGAAACTCGACGAAACACTTTCGTTTTTGCGGGCGCGCAACGCCAAGCAGTTCGCCATTGATCCTGCCAAGGGCATTGATGAAGCACGCTACGTGGCCATCGGAGGCATCGAGCAGTGGGTCACGATCCGGGGCCAGAATCGCAGCAATCCCGTATTGCTGTTTCTCCATGGCGGCCCCGGCGACGTAACCAATCCTTGGACGTTTGTGGTGTTCGCTCCGTGGGAAGAGCACTTCACGGTGGTGCAGTGGGATCAAAGAGGCGCGGGCAGAACGCTGAGGAAGAGCGGCCCTGGGGTCGCGCCGACGATGACGCTGGAGCGCATGACGCAGGACGGCATTGAGCTGGCCGACTACCTGCGGAAGCATCTTGGCAAAGAGAAGGTGATCGTCGTGGCCCACTCTTTCGGCTCGATCATCGGTTTGCGTATGGTGCGGGCCCGGCCGGGACTGTTCTACGTGTACGTGGGCACGGGCGAGGTCGCGGACAGCACGAAAAATTATTCCGTGGCTTATGACGCTTTGCTGAAGAAGGCGCAAGCCAGCGGGAATCAGCGGGCCTTGGGGGATTTGCGACGTGTCGGGCCGCCGCCTTACGCCTCCGGCGAGGGGTACCAAGTACAGCGGAGATGGGCCAACCAATTCGAGGGCGCCGATGAGTTCTTGCCCGGGACGCTGGGCCTGACGCTTGTAGCTCCCGGCAACTCGGTGCAGGATGCAAGCGATTCGATCGACGGACAGATTTTGAGTGGAGAACGTCTCGTGCCGCAGAGCGTGACTCTTACGCAGAAAGATCTCGGTGTCGAGTTTGCGGTGCCGATATTTTTCCTGCAAGGAGCCGAAGACTTTACGACGCCAACCGCGCTCGCGCAGCAATACCTCGCGGCGATCCAGGCCCCGCGCAAGGAATTTGTGGCGTTGGAGGGCTGCGGGCACTTTGCGGTATTCATGTGCTCCGATCGGTTTCTGAAGGAGCTGGTTGCGCGGGTTGGCCCGCTTGCAGGCGGGCGTTGAACGTTTTGCTTTATCGGGCGGGCTTCGTGAAGATCACGCAGTAATCTTCGCCGGACCAGTTGTCGATTGTCTTTTCCACTTGAAAACCTGCGGTGGTCAGCTCTTCGACCACTATTTTTTGCGGGATGCCGTGGCCGCCGCGATTTTGGGGGACGCCTTCGACCGGGGGCAAATCGCTGCGCGGCGGGAAATCGATGATGGCCAGGCGGGCGCCCGGTTTCAGCGAGCGCAGCAGATTCTTGTCGAAGTCGGCGGGTTGCGTGATGTGGTGATAGACGTGGCGGAGGAAGATGGCGTCGCAGCATTCAGAGCTGAGTTTGGTGTCGCCGGGGGCGCTTTCGATTACGGATACGTTGGCGAGTTTGCGTTGAAGTACTTGCGCGCGCAGATCTTTTAATTTTTCGCGGTCAATTTCGGTGGAATAAACGTGGCCTGTAGCGCCCACTATGCCGGCGGCGGCAAAACTATAGCTGCCGTCGCCTGCGCCGATGTCCGCGACTATCGTGCCGGGGTGCCACTGCATTACCTCGGCGAGTCGTGCGATTTCCTGGCGTCGGTCGGCGCGAAGGGCCGGGACTGCGGAATACAGACTCAGGCACAGGCTGACGGCGGCGATTGCGCCTAATAGCGTCTGACGCCCATTCTTGCGATTCACAGCAGTTGTTCCTCCTGATGCTCTCTCGGATGCATTCTACGACGCGAACGAACGACCTGCCGCATTTGGTTTGACGCCGCGGTGGCTCAAATCGTCTCGCGATTCTTGAATTCTTTGGACCTCGCAGCGGGAGTTTTGGCATTGTTGAGACCGCGCGGGACTAGGGTAGAATGCGGCCATCCTCTAGGATTTCTGACAAGCGACATTTCAACTCGGCCGAAAGCGAGACAGGAGAATGGACATGGGACTGACCGGCGTTGTCATGGTTTTGTTTTTCGTCGTTGCGATTTTCATCTTGAGCGTCGTGCTGGGATCGTTCTTCACGGTGGAAACGTCGCAGGTGGCCATCGTGCAACGGCTGGGCAAGTTTGCGCGCGTTGCGGGGCCTGGGTTGAATTGGAAGACGCCTTATCTGGAGATGGTGGTGCGGCGGCTGAGTTTGAAGGTGCAGCAGTTTGATGTGCAGGTGGAGACGAAAACGCAGGATAACGTGTTCGTGCAGATACCGGTCTCCATTCAATACAAGATCATGCCCGACGCGGTCGAAGCGGCGTTTTATAAATTGTCCGATCCGGTGAAGCAGATCGAATCCATGGTTTACAACGTGGTGCTGGGACACGTGCCGAAGATGAAGCTGGACGATACGTTTCTGAATCAGGCGGACATTGCCAGCGATTTGCGCGATAGCCTGGACGCTTCGATGCGGGAATACGGCTATTCGATCGTCAAGGTGCTGATCTCCGACATCGTGCCGGATCAGAAGGTGAAAGCGGCGATGAATGACATCAACGCGGCGCAGCGTGAACGGGAAGCTACGGTTTCACGCGCGGAGACGAACAAGATGCTGCTGGTGAAGCAGGCCGAGGCTGAGGCGGAATCGAAGCGTTTGCAGGGCGAGGGAATTGCGAATCAGAGGAAGGCGATTATTACCGGGTTAAAAGATTCGGTGGAGGATTTTGCGAAGACGGTTCCGGGCTCGACGCCGCAGGACGTGATGCAGCTAGTTTTGATGACGCAATACTTCGACACGCTGAAGGACATTGCGGCCAACGACCACAGCAATACGATTTTAGTGCCGCACTCGCCGAATACGCTCACCGATCTATTCGGCCAGATTCGCAACGCCATTACCGTGGGAACTGAGCTTGCGAGTCATGGAGGAGCATCCACGTCTGCTGGAACGCGAGCGTAATTTTCGCGGGGGACGCAAATGGGCAGGCCCGGACGTTCAGCGATTATGGAATGAGGACAATTCCGCTGCGCTCCTTCTGTCTGAGCTCTGCTTGTATCAGCTTTAATCGGACGTTCGCATGGGCGGTTCTCTTGAGCGGGAACCGGTCTTGCCTCCAACTCTACATCTCGTCCCGCAGCTGTACTCTTCCCCCTGACAAGGTCTGTGTCGATGTCTTAATAATGTGGAGATCCGCGACGGTGAGGCCGGGCCACGAAACGCTCGTACTCAGCAATTTCCGAAAGTAAGCGCAGGCGCGAATACTGCTGCGGGGGTTGGTCCTCATCGTGATGTGCCCGTCAGAATCCCAGTTCTAGGGTCAATTTCGTGGATCATCGTTGTGGTTGCACGTTTACGAAATTTCAATGCGAATTCGTTTGGAAAGTTTTTCAATTTTTCTGAGATTCTCGACCAGATCTTTGGGTAATTGGCCTTTCCCGAACTTGTCAATTTGGTCCGCGAGAACTTGTGACAACGCCGCGAGCTCCTGAGCTTCTGTTTTCAACTGGGTGATGTCCGGCGTGCGTTTTGTTTCTGGCTGTGGCCAGTTTCCCGGTATGGAGACCGGGGTGTCTGGCTGCCGGACGGGAGTTGATTGGAGGACGACGAGGTACCCGGCCGTGGAGGTTCCACTACTTGTCTCTGTATGCGGGCTCGCGGAGGATGCGCTAGGGTTGATGGTCGCGGCGGAGAAGATAAGGGGCACAAATAGAGATATCAGGAGTGTGAACGATGCTCGCATCGGAAGCCTCCAGTCGAAGAGATTTGCAATATTTTTAAGAACGTACCTCGATCATTGCAAAGTAATTGAAAACGCCGCGGTTTGGGACGAGCCGCTCGTCGCGGTAATGGTCGCGGTGTAGGTTCCTGCTGTCGTTCGGCGGTGGTGTATGGCATGGAGACACGTACGACGGTTTCACAACATTTCAAAATGCAATTGCGCGTGCTCTCACCGTGGATGCGACCCCGAAGCGAGTGCTCACTCACTGGACCGTAACCGCGACCGAAGTCGAAACCGTTGTCGCTCCCGAACCACTGCCGCTTGTGCCAGTAACCGTGAATGTGTAATTGCCTGCCGGCGTTCCTGGATCAGTGTGTCCGGTGCTTCCGCCGCCTCCACCACCCCCGCAGCCTCCCAAAATCAGCAAGAACGCCAACACGACGAAGCTCATTATTGTCCTGCGGCGACGGCGCGCGACAGGAATCAGCAGGAGGAGCATCACACTCGCGGCAAGTATTCCGGAAGTTCCCAATGGCACATTCCGTATTGCGGCGACGGAATGTGGACCAGTCGTCGTCACATTCAGCGTGAGATTTGCGCTCGACCCGTTCAAGTTCACCTGCAACGTCGAGCCTGAGTTCGATCCGCTGGTGAAACTGCAATCCGACTCGTTGGCGTTCGGATCTGGTGTACATGAGAGCGTCACAGTCCCGGTGAAGCCGCCATTGGGCGAAACCGCAATCGCGGTAGAGCCCGATTGTCCTGGACTCGAAACGGTGACTCCGGTTGCCGCCGAAATGTCGAACGGGTTACCCTCTCCGAAAACATCGACCGCGCCCTGGTGGGCGAAAGCCCCGGACACGCTAGGCGCCCCGGCTACAACTGTGCCGGCGTCAACACCCACTGAAAAGCCAAGAGCGTCGTTCGCCGCACCGTTCGGTCGGATCAGCTTGGCATCGAAAGTCGATGTTGTCGCCCAGCCGCTAGCCGGCCTCGAGTACTCATAGGCCGAACCCGCACCGAACTCTGCGCCAATCACAGCTTCATCACCCGCGTTGCTGAGCGCCACAGACCACCCGAACAATCGCTGTCCGTCCGAAGACGTGAGTTCCGCGTCGAAATCAGATGTTGTCGCCCATCCGCTCGCTGGTTTTACAAATACATACGCTTTGCCGGGGCCAGTCGTCTGGGCGGCTGAGAAATTCACCTGCGGCGCTCCGGCAATTACCGTGTTACCGTCGCCGCTGATGCAAACCGAATTTTGACAGAAGCCGAAGACATCAAACGGCTGCCCATCAGAGGCCGTGAGCTTTGCGTCAAACTGCGACGTAGTGGTCCAGCCGCCCGAGGGCTTCAGATAAATGTAGCCAGCACCTTGTTGAACGTTTGTACCGACCGTCGCGTCAAACGCTCCGACAAAAATGGTATTACCGTCGTTGCTGATGCTGGGAAGCCCGAATCCATCACCGTTCGCTCCATCAGAAGCGGTCAGCATCGCGGTCTCTGTCATTGTGGCCCAGCCGGCCGCAGGCTTCACGAATACGTATGCCTTGCCGGGACCGTTGTTGGTGGTACCGTTATTCTGCGCAGAACCGATGACCACGGTGTCTCCACCAATGCTCACCGGAATTCCGAAGCCGTCCGCTCCCACTCCGACGTCGGACGCAGTCAATTTGCCGTTAAATGCCGAGGTGGTTGCCCAGCCGCTTGCGGGTTTGACGAACACATAGGCCTTACCAGGACCGTTACTGCAAACGCCGCTCAGATTGCAAGCCCCGACGACGATGGTGTCTCCGTTGATGGCGACCGAGCTGCCGAAGCTGTCACCCGCGATCCCATCCGAAGCGGTCAGCTCGGCGCTAAACGTCGACGTGTTTGCCCAGCCGTTTGCCGGTTTCACGAAAATGTATGTTGCACCCTGCTGCGCATTTGTCCCCACGGCGTGACTCGGCGCTCCGGCCACGATTGTGTCGCCACTGATCGCCACCGAGGTTCCGAATGCATCGCCAGCACCAGCGTCTGAGGACGTCAGCTCGGCGAGTTGAATGATGGGGTCCACAACGACGGGATATTGCGCCCCTGAGTCATTCACCCGCAAGAACACCTGACGCTCGCGGACCTCGAGGCTTGCCCGCAGATGTCTGCCGATGGCGTCTCGCGCCGCTAAGCCTGTGTAACGGAGGCGCGTCTCTTCGCTATCGCTCAGTATTAGGCTCGTTCCGTCGGGGTTGGCTAACGGCCTCAGATTGCCGCTGAACTGGAGTGCGATTGTAAGAGGTCGTCCGTTACCGGATCCCGGCGGTTCCGCAATCGTAAATCCCTGCTCCAACCCTTCTGGGCCGTTGATGTACCACTCCTCGAACGGGCCCCGGCGATATTCAACACGATTGAAACTCGCTTTCAGAGCAGGCCTGCTCACCACGCGCAGATCATTACCGTATCCGTAAGCGCGCACTGTCATTCCCGAACGCGAGCTTCCTGTGGAGACCTTCACGCCTTGCGAACTGAAATGAACGGTCAAATGTTGGGCTGCATTTGCGGCGTCGAACGCGCCGTCTCGAGTGCGAGCGTAATAACCAGGTTCATTGCGCCCCAGCACAGCGGAAATTTTCGATCGCGCTACGAGTGGCAGGCTTGCCGCTCTCGCCTCGGGATCGTTGTCCGCCGTAACAACACATACGCTTCCAAGAGTCGCTACAAACGTCAGAAAGGCGATGGCCATGGGGCCGACAACAGTTCTAGTTTTCATACCAGCCTCCGCTTTGAAACCCCTCTAACCGACGAGCCGTACGCTGCACTGAGAGCCTGAGCGCCCGATTAGAATCGCTGGCAATGAATCAACAACTTCTGTGTCTGTGAGAGGTGCCTGCGTTCACCGGCAATATAGTGATCGCACGTAATATGCTGGCTACTGCTTCTTTAAGACGCCAAGCGCAACGTCGCCCTGGACCGTTGAAAGGGTGTGTACTTCGCGGCCGGAGTCGTCGACCACGATTGCCAGCCTTACATCCGGACCAATTTCGAGCATGCCGGTGCAGTCATCGTTGACCGTGTACGTGGCAGCCGAGACGGACGGTGGAAAGATGAATCCACCAAAACTGGTGACAGTTCCGTTCGAAAGTGCTCCTCCTCGACCATCGAAGGTTATCGTCCCAATTCCGGCGCCGGGCGTATAACTGGGACCCAGAGGAGCCGGAACAGGAACCCCGGATGTGTTGAATACCTGGAAAATGTTGGAGTAGCTGCCGTGCAGTGTTGCCACACTGCAGCCAAGGCCCGTTTCGGCGTGCACGATGGACTGCGCCGCGCTATGGTAGTGGCCGGAAAGAATGAAAAGCCCGGCGACACCAAGGACGCTGACAAAAATGGCCCTCGTTTTGTTGCGGCTCATTCGTCTTCTCCCTTCGCGGAGTTGGTCTGCTCGCGGCTAGCTAACCCTTCAAGCATGGTATTTCTTGCGAACACTCCGCTAAGCATTCCGGCATTTCTAATCGCCTTTGGCCCCGCTGATTGCAAGCGAAGTAAGACGAATCGACTGAATGTCGCTTAATGTCGCACCAAGCTCCGCTGAGTTGCGGGCATTGAAAAATCAGAGTAGTATCCGGCAAGTTCCTGCCTAAGAAGGCGTTACAACGATGAGCACAACCAAGGATCTTCGGTCAGGGGGTACCTCATTCGTAGTCGCCGGTGACCGCTTGGACTCCTGGAAAGAAATCGCCGCGTATTTGAAACGGGAAGTGCGCACTGTTCAACGGTGGGAGAAAACCGAATCGCTGCCGGTTCATCGGCTCCCGCATGATAGGCGTGGCTCCGTTTACGCATTTCGTCACGAACTGGACGGATGGATGGCGGCAAGAGAGCTCGCAGTCAGAGGAAACGCGCGTACCCTCGGAAATTCGTCCGAGTCGGCAAACGCGCCCACTGGAGGTCGATCCCCGGAGTCTGACGGCTCGTCGGAAGTCCTTCGGCACTCTGTTGCGAGAAACCTGCGAGTAATCTTATCGTTCGTGATCTTGGGAGCTGCGGGAATCTGGGCGTGGCGTTACTTTGAAGACAGAGAGATTTCCCGCCGCTCGCGTCCTGTTTTTGATTCGGTCCAGATCTCGCGGCTCACAGAAGACGGCAACACGCGGCATGCGGCAATCACCCCGGACGGAAAATACGTGGTCCATGAAATCGAAAACGCGGGCCTTAGAAGCCTCTGGGCGCGGCAGGTCGCTACCGGGCGCGAGGTTCAAATTCTTCCGCCCACTGCCAAGGAAGTCTGGGGGCTCAGCCTCACACCGGATGGTAACTATGTTTACGCCACAATGGCCGAGCCAAACGGACTGGAGGGAGAACTCGATGTGCTCCCCATCTTAGGGGGGCCGGTCCGAAAGATCCTCAACAACATCGATAGTCCCGTCGGGTTTTCTCCCGATGGAAGGCGCATTGCATTCCTGCGTGAGGACACACGCGCTACACCGGTCGGGGTCTTTTTCGTGCTCGCCAACGCCGATGGATCGAATGAAGTTACGCTAATCAAGACCGCCTCGCCTCACGCAATCTCTAGTGGTGGGATGTCCTGGTCTCCGGACGGCCGGCGCATCGCGTTTGGCTTAGGAGATTTCAATGAAAACAAGATGCGCCTGATGGCGATCGATGTTTCTACCGGGGAGTTAAGCAGTCTTTCGGCGCACGAATGGAGATCGGTCGGACGCGTGGCATGGACCGCGGGAGGAAATGCCTGCGTCCTTCAAGCGACGGATTTCGATAATTCCAAGCAGATATGGATCGTTCAAGGGCCGGAAGGAAGAGCAAGGAGATTGACAGCCGATTTGAACCAGTACAATCAGACCGACCTGAGCCCCACAACAGACGCGCGAACGATACTCGTCGTCCAGGAAGATATCGAATCGCATCTTTGGGTGGGGGGACCAAGCGGCCCAGCCAGCCAAATTACTTTTGGCAGCGGGCACCATGATGGCGTCGCTGGGTTGGACTGGACCACACACGATCAAATCGTCTATTCGACCGCAGTATGGAGAGCCACAGGCGAATTGTCGATCGTTGGCGCGGATGGGCATAATCCGCGGCCTTTGACTGCGAACGGCTTAGTCAATCAACAGCCCGCAGTTACTTCTGACGGAAATTCAGTGATCTTCGCCTCGACTGCCGCCGGCGTTACTAACATTTGGTCAATTCGCACGGACGGAAGCGCGCTCCGCCAATTGACTTCGGGAAAGTGGGACGAAACGCCGGGCATATCCTTGGACGGAAACTGGATTTTTTATGCTTCGGCGCCTTCTGGAAATTCGGAGATATTTAGAATTCCTACGTTCGGGGGGAAACCGGAAGCCATCGTCCACGAGCGTTCGATCATGCCAAGAGTATCTCCGGATGGGAAGCTTATTTCCTACCATTCCGACACGTTGGACGGCCCGAACTTCTTGATTCGTTTGATTCCATTCGGGGGCGGAGCTACGGTAGTGGAATTCACGCTTCCAGTTTCGTTTGATGTTGACTTCTTCACGACCCCAGTTCAATGGGCGCCCGGTGGATCCGCCCTGACTTACGTGAAGGACGATTCGGGCGTCTCGAATCTCTGGAACCAGCCGCTCGACAAAAGTGCCCCAAAGCAGATCACGCACTTCGCTTCGGGGCTGATTTACTGGTTCGCGTGGTCGCGCGACGGCAACCGACTGGCATTGGCGCAGGGCAGAAAAGTGGGCGACGCAATTTTGCTCCGAGACGATTCTCAAAAACCATAAAATGTTCGCCGGCTTCAGGTCGCGGTGCACGATGCGCTCGGTGTGTGCCGCGGAGAGCGCTCAGCGATCAGCGTGGCGAGCGGCCATCGATCGAGAAATTCCATGGCGATGAACGGCTTTCCGTCAAACGTGATGCAGCAGGTCTTGATGACGCAGTATTTCGATACGCTAAAGGCATTGCGGCCAACGATCACAGCAATGCGATATTGGTGCCGCACTCGCCGAATACGCTCACAGAATCTGTTTGGCCAGATTCGCAACGCCATCATGGTGGGGACGGAGCTCGCGAGTCATGGCTCGGTTCCGCCGCGGAATCCAACGACGTAGACAGGGCATGGATGGGAGAAACTGACTTCGTTGCCGCCGCGAATTCCCTGGCCTCACAGGCGCTTCGGGAGTCCTGCGACGCTGCCGTACGCTCTCGCCGTGGCATGCAGCCAGTAAATGTACTCGGAATTCGTCCGTTCCCGATCGACGAAGCCAAGACGCTCAGAACGAGTAGCGATATTCGACCCTGACGATCTCCTTGTACCAAACTCTGTGTGTCAACTGATGTCCGTACCCGATATAGAAAGAACTGTGGGCGCCTATCGACGTACGCGTTCCAAGCTTGAGGTTTACAGTGTTGATACCATCTGCGCTCACAGTCCCCTGGAAGGCGTTGGTCGCGGTTGTACTGGAGGTCCAAAACCCGCCCAGTACCCTCCAGCCAACCAGTTCGATCGCAGGCGCGATCTGAACGTTTTCTCCTCGATAAACGACGTAGCTTGGGCCCACGCCGTAGAAGAACACATCGCCTGCGAATGCTTGAGAGTTGGGTAGGTTCATTGAAGTAGAGTTAGTGTTGCATGGTAGCGGACAAGAAGATCCTCCGATCGGATGCGAGTCCCCCACTTGCGCTTCGAGCGCTACCCGATCCGAAATCCTCTGGTAGTAAAGCAGTTCCGGCTCGACGCCGTAGTGGTTCGTGCCGAGCCCTGTAGAAGCATTCCCGGAAGGAAAGTAGGCTCGAAACTCAAAGGTGAGATAACGTTTGAAGGATGCAAGCGCGGCTAATTTGAATCCAGCCGCAACGTCACTAAGCCCCGCCTCGTTCGTCAATGGGCGGAATGGTGGCGTTGCGGGAACCGTAATGGATTGGGGCTGGATCCAGCGCACCGGAACGTCCACGAAAAATGAAAACCGACTAGCCGGGGCATATTCAGCATCTATGTAAAGCTCCTGGAAATTGAGGTCCGCCACAACGGCATTCGGCCCGGGGCCACTAATGCAGGAGCACTGTCCATAGAAGAACTCCGCCCGGTCCGGGGCATTGTCGTGAAAGGCCGCGTCGAACCGCATGCGAACTTGGGACCTCACAATCGCGTCGTCGATGTAACCGACCATGCTCCCGGGAATCTTGGGTTTGGGCTCGGCAGGAGGCTTTGCGGGTTGGTGCGGCTCGGTGCTCGGTTGCTGCGGAGTCTTTGATTCTTGGTCAGCTTTGATTTCAGTGCCGATCTCTGGTTCGATCGAGGAACCATCGTTGCTTCTCGACCACGTGTTCATTTGTATCGAGCTAGCGACTTCGGCCTGACTCCTGGTGGGGCCGGGATCCTTTTCTTGAGCAGCTAGAACCAGGGGGAAGAGAACCACGAGAATCAGTACCGCTCCTTTCATTTTTTTCTCCTTGCGAGGAAACACCTCCGTCATTTTCCTATAGACATGTATGCACGCGCGTTTTTGCTTTGTCGCGACCTTTCGAATAAATCCTTGTAAGACTTCATAAGGCTAGTCCGATCCGGCTCCGCTACCTCCGGCAAGATGTGTCCCAGGGCCTCAATGGCCAAACGTGCGGCGTCTGGTTGGCCAGAGTTCAGATACTCTTTCGCAAGATCCACATATTCGTCACCCAAGTGCTTATACAAAGCATGGAATTCAGGGTGTTGCGACGGACCTAGGTAGAGATGAAGCATATGAGCCTTCGCGCGTTGATACTCCACCGAGGGCGAAGGAGGAGTGGCCAGGTCTTCGATAGTATCGAGAGCCGCGTGATTGTGCTGTTTCGCCATTTCATTGTTTCCAGTTTCCAAGAAAAAGAACGCGACGTTGTTGTAAAAAGTCGCAAGTTCCACTCCATATTCGGAGAAGTCGGGGTCTTTCCTAACGAGCGCTCTCTCGATCTGAATTGCCTGTTCATAGAACCCCTGTGCCTTTGCTAATTCCCCTCGATTTCGTAGCGAGTTGGCGAGGTTGTTATAGGCCTGTGCCAAATCATGCGACGGCGGATCTTCCTCCGCCGCCTGCGATTCTGCTTCTCTCGTCGCCAGGGGATCGAGCAACTGAATCGCTTCCTCGAAATCCGATTCGGATGCATTCGGGTCCCCAGCGTCAGAACGAAGAATGCCACGGTTGTTATAGGTGCGCGCCAATTCCTGCTGATACTTTGCTTCCTGTGGTCGCTGTTCGTGCAGGGTTTGCTGCAGACGTAGGGCGCTATCGTATTCCTTTGAGGCGTCTGAGCGGGCATCCTGCGGGAGGGGCATATGCCTTCCCTCCGACCAGAGCCTCAGCGCTTCCCCTCGGTAATTGTGCGCGTAGGCTAGCGCCTGTCGATAATCCCGCTCCTCGGGATAACTTTGTTCAAGTTTCTCAAATCTGCCGATGGCATCATGATATTCCTCAGCCGCTTCTCTATAATTCCCCAACAGGCGATCGATGTCGCCCAACCTGGAATGTGCCGACGCTGATTCCTTGGCAACTTCATCGTTCGTGGGATTCTGATTAGCGATAGAAGAATAGAATGCATTCATACTTTTCAAAAGGTCCTTCTGGAACATGCTCATTCGCAAATCGCCCGCACTCGTCAGCCGCCCGGTTGAAGACAAGATTTGATCGGCGGTGCCCAGGGCGCGGTGGAGATTTGTCTCCGCACTCTTGATGCGTCGGTTCTGCACAGCCATCAAAACCACTAGGGCGATGAGCATTAGAAAAACCGTCGTAGCAGCCAGAACTCCTACCCGATGTCGTTTGATGAACTTACCACTTCGGTAGCCGACTGATGGCGGTGAAGCGAGAACGGGCTGATCGGTCAGATGGCGTGTGATATCGGCGGCAAGGGAGGCTGGGGAATCGTAGCGACGCTCAACACTTTTTTCGAGCGCCTTCATCGTAATCCAATCCAGATCACCTTCGAGCAGTCTTGCCAGCTGGCGTGGTTCCGTGCGCCGCAATGCTGCGCTCTTCGTCGCCGTTTCTGCTTCGTTGGATAACTTTGTGCTTGGACGTGGGGGATCGTCCTCGCGTATTTGCCGTAGGATTTCATTTAACGGCTGTTTCTGCCATTGTTTAAGGTCAAAGGGAACTGTGCCGGTCAGTAACTCATAGAGAATTACTCCTAGCGAGTACACGTCTGTTCGCGTGTCGATGTTGTGTTCACCCTGGTCCGTTTGCTCCGGGCTCATGTACGCTGGCGTCCCCATCATCACGCCGAAACCGGTGAACATCGTCTTGTCGGTCAGCCGACCCCACATGGCTTTCGCTAATCCAAAATCGATGATCTTTGGCAGCGCCTTTTTGTCCTGCTCCACCAGCACATTGGATGGCTTCAAGTCGCGGTGAATGATCGCTTTCTGATGCGCGTGCTGCACGCCCTCGCAGACCTGTAAAAACAATTCCAGCCTTTCGCTTATTGTGAGCTGGTGTTTGTCGCAATATTCGGCGATGGGCAGGCCCGGGACGTACTCCATTACAAAGTACGGACATCCTTCGGCAGTGGAGCCCGCGTCATAAACGCGGGCGATGCTCGGGTGATCCATCAGCGCAAGTGCCTGCCGCTCGGACTCGAACCGTGCCACCACGGCTTTCGTGTCCATACCCGTCTTGATCAGTTTCAGTGCTACCATACGGTGGATAGGTTTTGTTTGTTCCGCCAACCACACCTCGCCCATGCCGCCTTCCGCGATCAACTCCACGATTTTGAACTTGCCATCGAGGACTTCTCCGGGAATCAATCTTCCGTGCCCACAGCGCACGGGTTCAACATGTAAGGGTTTCGACGGTAATGCTTCCGTCTGGTCTTGCTCGGCAAGAAGTCTCAAGACTTCTTCGCGTACATCTGGTTCGACGCATTGTTCCTGCAGGTAATCTGAACGCTGCGCCACATCCCGCTCCCTAGCCGCGTCGAACAGCTCTTTAATTCTTTTCCGACTCTCCGGTAGGATGTCCATACTTTTGCCTCAACTCGCTTCGGATGCAGGCTTTCGCCATGCTCCAGTCTCGCTTTTCAGCCGTGGGAGAATTCCCACAAATCCCGTTGTCGCCGTGCAGGAATTCCAGAGCGATGAAGTGCTCGCCATTTTCCTCGCCGATGTGCAAACGGTAGAAATGTTCGGGTAATTAAGCGCAGGAGCAGCCTTGGCTGGCGCTGGCAGCGTTGCAGCGCTTGAGGATCGGGTGCCCATTCTGGCGGAAGGAATTTCAAGGCAACCACTCTGTTCAGCTGTGTGTCCTGGGTCTCATAAACTACACCCATGCCACCGCTAGCAATCTGCCCATGGATCCAGTAATGCGTAACGATTCGGTCGATCAAGGCTGGGAGCCGTCCTTGGCGACGGATGTTAGGCTTGGACTTGAGGCAAGTCAATGGACGGGCGCGTGAATTAGCGACGTGGTGGACGTCGTCCTGCTGTTACATTTCGAGGCGGCGACGTCTGTGCTAATCATACGAAGTGAGGACTAGAAAGCTAAGACGCAAGTGCTCCCGATTTTTTTGCGCTTCCAGTGCGATGCAAAGAGCGCTCAAGCGAGGCAAGTGAAATGCGGCGGTGAATCCGGAGTGTAGGTCTATTCGAGCGGGTTTCAGCGGACGAGTTTCGCGCCGTTGGCCACCTTCGCTTCGGTTGTCACGCTGAAGCCGACATCTTCTTCGCTGGCGGTTGCTGTGCGTGGAGTGTTTCGATCTCGGGAATTTGCTGTCGGCGGTGCAGGAAGAAGTAAACCGCCAAGAGCGTCAGCATCACCAGGCTGAGCGCCACCATGGAGAAAGCGAACCGTATCACCGGACGAATCGGTGCGGTGGCATCTCGCTCGTCCTGGCTCACCACCACTGTCCAACCCAGGTTTGGATATGCCTGCTGCAATCCCGTATCCGCAAAACCAGCCAGGCGTTTCCCGCCAGACGTCGTTGCGATCACGTGGCCGCTCTGCCGACCCCGTAGCGTCGCCAGCGCATCGTGCACCGCGCCATATTCCTCCGACTTTAACTTGTTCGCCGGCTCGACATTCGGCCCCGCGATAACCGTGCCGTCTTCATTGACCAGAAGTATAGGGGGTGCGCCATCGAGCGAATTCTTCGCCAAGAGCGACGACAGTCCCGAGACGTCCACCCACGCATTCACGACTCCCAACACTCGCCCCGATACTTGATCGAAAATCGGCATGCCGATGCTGATGTAATTCGATTTGTTGCGTTCGTCGTAGAGGATGCTGGAAACACTGTTGCTACCCCGGCCTTGCGCGTAAACCGCCCGCCAGTAGTCCTGCTTACCCTGATCGTAATGCTGCGGCTTGTCGGTGGCCGCGACGATGGCACCCGCCTCATCGGTAACCCAGATTCTCAGAAGTCTCGGATCCACGTCGCGGTATGCTCGCAAATACCCGGCGGCCGGAGACGTTAGAATTTCCTTGACCATGGGATCGGCCGCGGGCGTGATCCATTTGCTTTCTAGTGCATCCATCCTCTCGCGAACAGCCGAATCGCTCGTGTTCTGATACGCGCGGTCCGCCGCCGAGACCGCATCGTGTAGCGCGGGCGCCAGGGCGATGCTTCCAACCTCGGTGACAAGGCGGTCAATGAATTGAGAGACCGTACCGGCGGTGGCTTGCGCAAGAGCTTTCAGATGCGCGCCGTTGGCTTCTTCTACGGACGAAACGCTAGAAGAAGTGATATACAACCCGACCAGACTAAGCGGAACGATTACGACGACCAATCCAAGCAGTAGCTTTTGCAGCGAAACGCGAATCTCAAGGCCATCCCGTGGCATGATCGGCCTCCTTACCGGCGTGAGGATCGGCAGCGGGAGGGTTCAACGGGCCGCGTCACTCCGGCAGCCACATATCTGAGTTCTTAAGGGCATGATATGCCTCAAGATTTGGGATGTCCAGGATTCCTCTCTCTCTCTGCCACTTTCGGCATCGATTCGAAGGCGTAGGGCGCCCGTGGAGCGAGCATAAGTCGTCCCCGACAAGAATGAGTGTGAGGGGGAAATGAGATGACCGATATCGAAAAGAGATTGGCTGAAACGTTGCGACGGGCGATGCCGTTGCTAAGTCGCGCTCACGTGGGCCACTTTAACGAGCGACGCATTGCTCTACAGATGGCCAGGGCGCCACGCGCGAATTCGTCTCCCGCTACGACTTCGCCTACTTTCATGCTGGCCTCGGCGAGGCTGACGCTGCTATCGATTGGCTCGAGCGCGCTTTCGAGTGGCCCTCGGGCGCGATTTATGGAATCAAAGGATCGTTCCTCTTCAGAAATCTGCGCGGTCATCCGCGATTCGAATCGTTGCTGCGACGAATGAACCCGGCTTAACGCCCGGTGGCAATAGAGCCAAATTCGAGGCTGCACTTGCCAACTAGATAGACAATCCGCAAACCTGAAGTAAACCCCATGCCCGACCGTCGGCACTCGTTAGAAGCGATGAAGATGTCTCGCTTGGTGGCAGCTTGCGCACAACGTAATGAGATTCCCTTCGGCATCATTCCCCATCCGGCTGCGCGGGCGGAGGTGGTGCACGTGGAGGTTCTGAGATCTGCCGCAATCTTGGCATCGCCAGCCGTCGCGCGCCAGCACTTCGCGAGCGAGTTGGCGGTACGCGTCGGGGTCAAGCCGTAATCGCGGCTGCTTCCGGCTGTGCCGTTTCATGGCCGTTCCTCATCGCACCGAGCAATCGCAGTCTCTGTTCCGCCGGAAGCGCGCCGATTAGCCGAGCGAGCGCCAGAAACAGCGTATTCTCCTGGCCCGCCTCCAGGCTCGCGCCGGCCAGAAAATCCGCGGAGATCATCTCCAAGCAATAGCCCCGCGATTTGTCGGTCCCCAGCATCAACGCCGCTGTCTCCAGCGCCTGCTCGATCACCGCCAATTGGCTCTTGTACATCTTGAAGTACAGGATTTCCCACGGCTCCGTTTCTTGGCCGGTCAGGTGCCGGTCCACCGCGCGCTTGAACTCCTCGACCGGCATCGAGCGGGCCTTGTGCAACCAGATTGCACTTTCAAAGTGCTGCCCCTCCCGGCGCGCAATCTTGGCGAGTTCCGTGGCTTTGGTCCAGCCCACCTCCCGCAGTTCCGGCTTCGGAATGCGCGGCAGATGCTCGTGAATGGCCATCAAGTAATAGGCTTTTCGGCGCGAATCCGGGAAGCGCTTCTCCAGGAACTCATCAAAGGACTTGAGGTTGTCGAGCCGCCAGTACTGCCCGGAGCGGACTTCACACAGATAGCGCCCCAGTTCTACAAAGCGCATATCGCGCTCCCGGGCCACACCCTTCTCCCAGTCCAGGATTTCATCGATCTTGGTCAACACGAAGAGCGCCCGGCGGCGATTGAGCTGGGGTGCCACCAGCGCTCTCCCCTTAGTCGTCAAGGTCGCTAAGCCAATCAAGATCTGCGGCTCCCGGCTGGCGGATGAGGTTGGCATCGATCAACGGCTGATTGTTCAGACAGAGCCCCAGATGGGCACAGCTCACGCAGCCGTTCTGCGGAAAGCGGATGCCGCTGTGCGAGACGAACTGGCCCGCTTCGATTTGACTAACAGTGGCTTCCACGAGCCGGCCATACTCGCGCCGTTGTTCGTCCGAAATCGTCGTGCGCAGATACTGAATCTCCGGCTGATGCTTGCGCACGAAGACCACCACAGCCACTTCCGGAATTCCGCTGATCCAGGAGTAGCAGATCAACTGCGGATCAAGCGCCAGAAGCCCTGCGGGCTCTTCGGGATAGCGGCTGGAGGTGGTCTTCCAGTCGATCAGGCAGGGCCGACCGTCGAGCTCCCCGAGAGCATCAATGTAGGCCACAAATTGGTGGTCTCCGGGAAGTGATCGGAGCATCTTGACCTGCAGGTTCTGTTGCGGCTGGGGCACCCGAACGCGATCGTCCTGGGCAAACTTCTGCAGCAGGTGCACGCCCTGATGGAGGGAGCGGTCCCAGGAATCCCCTTTCTTGTAATCAAAGGGAGTATCGCGATAGGCGCCCCACTCTTTGTAGAGCACCGCAGTGGGATCCTCTCCCGTGAAGCAGGCCGCCAGGGCCTTTTCAAAGCAGCGGCCAAAGACCATGGCGGCACGTGTTTCCTTCTCTCGCCAGCCCTCCAGATAGCGGTAGCGATAGCTGCGCGGGCAGCGCAGGAACTGGGCGATCTGTGTGTGGCTAAAGATCATGGGCGGCCACCTTTCGCGGCTGGTCTTCCAAAGCATTACAGGAGAGTTCTTCCCACTCCCCGGCAGGGGCGAAGGCTTCCAAGCTCTGATAGGAGTGACCGTTGAAGGCAATCGGTGAGGTACGCACCACACCGCGCAGATTCAGGAGCGCTTTCTCATCCACCTGATCGCGGCCGAGAAGTTCGGCATCGTAGGCGAAGTCCCGCAGAAACCAATTGAGCTTCCACAGCGCGCGTTCGCTGCAATAGAGGCGCCCGAAGAAGGAACGCGTGGCAAAGAATTCGGGCTCGAGGATGACGAAGCGAAGGACGAAGAAAGGCTTGTGAGGATGCCAGCGGTAGGAGGCGGCATCGACGCGCACCAGGAACAAGCCCTTGAGCTCGGTTTCAGAATTCTGCTCTCTGGCATGCAGGCCGGGAATGTGACGTCTCATGGTTTTGCCTCCGAAGGCTGCGAATAGGAGTTGAGTTTGCAGATCAAGGCATCGCGATCATTCTTGGCAGCGGTAGCGAGCTGCGAAATGAAAGATTCGACCAGGTCGCGGCTGGCTTCTTTAAGCGTCGCCGTTCCACAGAAATCTGCGGCGTAGGCCTTCACCAGTGACGGATCGAGATTGTGCTGGCGGATCAGCAGGCAGAGTTGGTCGCGCAGTCGGGGTTGGCCGTGATTGGAACCGTCTCCATTGCCAGAAACAGGCGCGGCTTGCTGGGGACGTGAAGCGGGCAAGGGCGGCGAGAGGGACCCGAGCTCTTCGACCGAGCAGAGACCGATTCCATAGGCTTTGCGAAGGGCGCGATTGACGGCGCGGGTCTCCGCCACGCGCATCTCGGCGCCGCGGACGAGAGGCGACACGTTCGAGGGATCCGCGTCCCCGTAGCCGACAAAGCCCTTTGAGAAGCCGAAGTTGTAGACTATCGCTTTGAAGACCCAACGGTTAGCGGAGGGCTCAGAATAGCGCCTTTCCACGGTCGTCTTGATGCCTGAGCAATGGTTGCGATGAGCTAACCGCAGCAGGCCGGCGTGCGTGACGTACCATCCACTATCTAGATACTGCAGATCCCCCAGGGCTAGGGAAAGTCCAAGCTCGGCTGTCAGCTTGCGTAGCCTTTCTATTGTGGCCGGAGTCATTCGGCCGGCCCAATACCGCTTTGCTGCGCGAACGTTTTGCGCGGCGAGGCAGCGAAACTTCGTCTTGGAACAAATCTTGTGCTTGCCGAGATTACGAGGCCGTTCGCTTCGACGGTGCTGACTTCTTCCAATATTCTCATCGTGTCTCATGTTTCAAATGCTATACGATTGCTAAACATTTGTCAATCATAGCTCTCAGTGTTTTTTGAGTCTATTTGGCGCTTAAACCTTGCTGTACAATTGCGGCTCGGAAATGAAATTTCGACGGCGTGAGAAACAAATTGGCGTGCGTCTCCGGTCTGATCAGCATGCGGACTTAAAGGAGATTGCCGAACGCGAAGGCTATGACAGCGTTTCAGACTTTGTTAGGGCTTTACTCGAAAAAGCGATAAGAGATCATCATCAGAAACGGAAATCCTAGTGGGGCGCGGGCTCAGCCGATCCGCCTAGCTAAGGTTGTAGTGGATGGTTCACTATCTTCAACAGGGCTGTAACGCGGCCTCTCCTACGCGCTTAGTTCGTTTTCGCGGCGGCCTTCACGGCTGGCACTTTACTCATGTTGCTGCTGCTGGTGGTCAGGTGCAGCGTATGGCCGCGGAGTCCAACTTCGGAGACAACACCGGGATAGAAGGAAAACGGCTGATCGTGAAATGCCTCTAATTGCCAACCCCGAAGCTCGCACGGACGACGGCGTGAATGCCTGTTCTTACGCTGCGCCCACTAAGACTTC
>CAVSWK010000004.1:0-4749 GCA_963731525.1 uncultured Acidobacteriaceae bacterium | reverse complement strand
ATCGTGAATAGCCCGTTGGGGGTTGAATCTCGAACCCGCACTGCGATTTTGCAGCCATTTACAGGGTCAATGGGCGTAGTGTAATCGGAGGCACATTCTCGCCGGGCGATTGCCATGTTCGCTCCCAGCGCGACCGACCCTCACCCGAAGCAGCGGCGCAGTCCGCGCTTTCCGTTCGACTCGCTTGTGCGCGTGACAGCGCTCCGTCTCGTCGAGAACACTCGGCTCTGGGGCCGCTCGACCGACCTCTGCCGAGAGGGCATCGGGGTGACCGTCGCCGGTGAACTGACGCCCGAAGAGTTGGTAGCGATGCAGATTCCGCTCCCGTCGACCAAGCCCATGAACGTGCGTGCCTCGGTGCGCTACCGCAACCAACTTCACTGTGGATTTGAGTTTGTCGACCTGCTCGATCAGCAGCGCGAAGCGATTCAAGCTGCCTGCGAAAAGCTAAGAACAAGGCTAAAGAGCGGCCAGCGATGAACGGCGCAACATGGGTGATTGCTGCTGCGGAAACCACGCTTGCGAAACCGAGCTGCGATTGAGGTCAGACGTTCAATTTCCAATACCCGCTCAACGGAGCCCTTTGGACTTTCTGCTCATTTAGCAGCAGGTTCAGAGCGGTGATCACTGCGTCCGGTCGCTTCCGAAGCTCTTCCGCTAAGTCTCGCTCGCTGACGATCACGTCCCCGGACGGATACCGTTGGTGAATGCCCTGCCCATACGACGAAATCCTCTCGGCCAACGAACGCAATTCTTTCTTCTTGTTCCGCTCGGCACGTTTGGCTCGTACCCCGTCGCTTTCCAAAACCCGCAGGCATATTGCCGCGATCCCGAGAGCAGAGATGATCAATGCGACCCACCAGAGGAGCGGCATCGAGGAAAAAACGTTCGTGAGGAAGTTCATGGAATTATTCGGCAGAATGGAATCGGATGCGGAAAGAATACCTCGCAATCTGCATGCCGCGAAGGTTACGAAGGGGTGGTCTTTGAAACGAACCCAGCGAGGAAGATGGTCACGTCATCCGGTTGTTCGGCATCGCCGATCCAGTCCGCGACGGAGCCGGTGATCACATCACCGATGCGGGACAGTGGCTGGTGGCGATGCTCCTGGATCAGTTCAATCAGGCGATCCTCGCCGAATTCGCCGGATTCGTTCTCCGGTTCGGTGACGCCGTCGCTGAATGCGACGAAGATATCGCCCGGTTGCATCGCGATCGTGGATTCGTCATAGGTCGCCCCATCAAAAAGACCGACGACGGTGCCGGAGGTTTCGAGGCGGGAGACCTCGCCATTTCCCCTCAGCATGATTGGCGGCAAGTGGCCGGCATTGCAATACTTCAACTCGCGGACGGTCGCGTCATAGCAGCCCAGGAACATGGTCGCGTACTTCTCGTGCGGGGTGCTGCGAAAAAGCTGATAGTTCAAGGTCGTCATCAACATGCCCGGAGCAAGTTGCGATTGGGTGATGCCGTCTCCCCGGTAGTACATGCGAGAATCACCGCTGGAGAATGCTCCAACTCCCGACGCCACCGGCGTCAATACCATATTCGGCTCCAGCGAATACGCCCGAACGAACGCATGCACAGTGGCCATCAACAGAGCCGCCGAAATTCCTTTTCCACTAATATCGCCCACCGCCAGCACCAGCCTGTGGGCACCGAGGGGAATGAAGTCATAGTAGTCGCCGCTTACCGAGCGCGCAGGGCGGCAGACACCGTAGACCTCCAACGAGGCAAGGCCGGTGAACTCGTGGGGGAAGAGCAAGTCCTGCACTTCGTGCGCGATGGCAAGTTCGCTCTCTAGTCGCTGCTTCTCCTTCTGCTCAGCAACGAGCTTGGCCAGCGATTCAGTCATGGAGTTGAACGACTCTTCCAGCGCCGCCATCTGGTCGTGGCTGCGGACCTGGATGCGATGCGTGAGATCGCCACGATTTACATGCTTCGTGGCGCTATAGAGTTCCGCCACAGACAGTGTCATGCTGCGGGACAGCTGTATCCCAATGTAGAGCGCCACCAACTCAATCAGTCCGAAGAAAATCGCGATGCCGAACAGTCCATACCGCAAGATTTTCGTCGCCTCGTCATCCAGCGTGGCGAACAATATGGTGTAAAGCATCGACGGCCGGGTGACGACACCTATCGCAGCGGTTTGGGATCTCCCCGTTTCCCAGTCAACTGCATTGAAGAGCGTGTAAAAGCGAATTGTCCGGTCGAACCTGTTGGAAGGTGGCGGAACGCGCCCGGCATCCACGCTCTTGCGTGCGGTTGGACTGGCTGTTGCCGGAGGCGGGAGTTCAAGCTTGCCTTCCCGGTCGGGCGGAATCAAAGTTACCGAGCCCAAGCGTGAAGTCGACGTCTGAAGCAGTTCCGGCGTGATCGGAACATTGGAGATCACGGTGAGCGGTAGTCTGCCCCCATCGTAGCGCTTCACCACGCGCAGATGCAGAGTGTCCCGATCAATAACGAAACCGGTGAAATTTCCCTTGATAACATCAGGCACCTTAGCGGGGCGAGCCTCGAAGAGATCGCCTCCAGTGGAGAGTACGAAACCCTTTTCGCCTCGCCACACGGTGACGGTCCGCTGCGGGAAATTCTCTCCCGAAACGGTGGCGAGTTTCCCTGCGATCTGTTCATCTAGATTGCCCGAGCGCTCCAGAGTGCTCAATTGCGCTGCCAGGGCATCATTCGCCGCTTCCAGATGCTGCAACTCCGACTGCAAATTCGAGATCGCGCTATAGGCTGCAAATTGCCCAGCAAACAGATAGCTGCCGACACCAGCCATGACCAACAACAGCAAGATGGGGATGACGCCGATGAAGATATAGGTGACGCTCAGTCGATTGCGTAGCCGCCACATGAGATGCGGCCGGCCCAACGGAAGGCAAGCGAGAATGCACAGAATGTGAAAACAACAGTAATGAATGTCGCCCAGCCACTCAGCTTCGATCCTGAGGCAGAACCGGTGATCCAGCGTAGAACGAGCAGAAGGACGCTCAAGCCGCCAAGCCATAGCGTGGTACGGCCCAACTTGGTGCTTAAGTGAAGGACCCGCCGGGCCCAACGGAAGGCAAGCAAGAATGCACAGAATGTGAAAACAACAGTAATGAATGTCGCCCAGCCACTCAGCTTCGATCCTGAGGCGGAACCGGTGATCCAGCGTAGAACGAGAAGAAGGACGCTCAAGCCGCCAAGCCATAGCGTGATACGGCCCAACTTGGTACTTGGGCGGAGGACCCGCATCACGCGAAACCTCACGGCGCTAAACTCTGGAAGCTTGATCATAAAATTGACTGGAGCGAAGCCAGTCGCGCGGTGGACTCTTGAAGAACTAGCAGAATCAACCGGATGACGATCTCAACATTGCCGATTGTACCTTTGAGTGCGTCAATCACCGAAAGCATCTGTGATCGGGTATAGACTTCTCATCTACTCAGAGAAGTGGTCGCTCGCGGTTATTGGAGCCACGACGCGACAGCCCCCGAGCGGTCAGCAACCCCTCCTTACCGGATTGGGGAAGAGTAGCCCGTGATCCGGGTTGCATGGCGGACCGCTCAGGGGTTCTAACCGTTAATTTACGGCGACAACTACCAAGGTAGCGTCGTCCTGGAATTGCGCGGCGCAAAAATCCGACACCTGCGCGAGCAGTTGCTCGTTTAATTCAGCAGCGGAACTGGCCGCGTGCGCCTTGCCGAATGCGGCGACCCTCTCCACTCCAAACTCTTCGCCTTGAGCGTCCTCGGCTTCGGTAATCCCGTCCGTAAATAGAAGCAGCCTGTCCCCGGTTTTCAGATTGACGCTGGAGTCCTGGTAATCCCACGAGGGGAAAACGCCGAGCACCGCGCCGCCCTGATCCAGGGTGTGGGCAACGCCGGCCGAAACGAGAATAGGATAGGGATGACCGGCATTGCAGTAGCGAAACGTGCGCGTATTAGCGTCGAGAACGCCGCAGAAAAACGTAACGAACTTGTTCGCCAGCGATGCTTTCGCACAACATGGCGTTCATGATCCCGCACACGCGCGCCGGACTATCCAGGTCGCGCACGGATGCGCGAAGGCTGGCCTGGACATTGGCCATCAGCAAAGCGGCGGAAACTCCCTTGCCGGAGACATCGGCAATGCAGATGGCCAGCCTGTTGCCGTCGAGCCGCAGCACATCGAAGTAATCCCCACCCACCGCGTGCGCCGGGCGCCAGGCGGTGGCTACGGCGATTCCCGGAAGCTGCGGAATTTCCTTGGGCAAAAGCGACTGCTGGATTTCGCGGGCGCGTTGCAATTCCTGCTCGTGAATCTCCAGGCGGGCCGCGCCCGACTGAACCATGCCCTGCAGCTCGACATTGCGGCGCTCGAGGCGCGCCCTCGTCTTGCCGTAGAGAAAATTCGCCACGCCATAGACCAAGGTGATCAGGAAGGGCAGCTTCCAGCCGGTGACGATCAACTGCCAAAGCGATTGCGGACCAGACGGAGCGAACCACCAGACAATTACGCTCGTCAGCGCGTAAACGGGCAGCATCACCACGCATAGCACGGCCAGGAAGATCAGCCAGTCATAAGGAGCCGGCCTTTCGTACAGCGCGTGCAGCCATTGCATGGGAGGCGAAAGCAAATTGCCGATGCACAGCGAATACAAGATGACGGTGAAAGGATGTATGGGCTCGCCCATGGCCCAGAAAATGGCGCCAATCACTAGAGCAATGAACAGGTAAATGCCCTGATTGCGGAAGAAAACGGTCAACGATTTGGAGTCAATGGT
>CAVSWK010000003.1:0-5685 GCA_963731525.1 uncultured Acidobacteriaceae bacterium | reverse complement strand
AAAACGGAAATACATCCAGTTGGAAGCAATCGGTGGCACCGTTAGCGTTCAGTTTGGGAAGCGCGGCGGTCCTCTTGGGATCATCGTCAAGATTCCACGCGAACACTTGGTCAAGAGGCTAACGGACTGAGTGTTACCCGTTCCCGACAAGGGAAGAAGCCAAGGCGCACGCCAAGACACGCCGAACAGATGAAATAGAGTATACTTCCGGCTGAGTTCGGAGCATGACCCGTGCAAAAATCTTGTGGCTGATACTGGCTGTGGTCGCGGTTGCCGCGTCAACCACCAGCCCGTTGTTTCCGGAGTGCTTCCCAAATCCTCTCTACGATCTGCCGAAGATGTTGTATCTCCACGTCGGCCACCCGCTGATCGATTAGCGCGGTTTTAACTTCCTCGGCGACCCTTCTCTTATTGAAACCGATGCCTTGAGATTCCTTGAGAGCGCGTTCGTAGTACTTTGTGCATTTTCCCTTAGCCGGATCGGGTGGATCCACCGCGAACTGGGGGTAAGTTCTGCGGACGGCCTCGTGGTAACCTGTCCCCACCGTGTCCTCTAGCTCAAAGTCTACCTCTCGCTTCACCACGTCCCCAGCACTTATAATACGGGCCTCAGGTACGCCGTCGGCGATAAGGGCCTTTTTTAATTCCCTTCCGCCAGAGTCGTTATCCAGGTAAATGACATAAGGAAGTCCCGTTCTTTGGTAGAAGCGGGGAAGCAGCATTTTCGTTTCGGAGATGCTTCCGTTTACGAGGATTCTCTTGCTCTGGTCGCCCAGGATTCTGCTGAATCCCCCTTCAAGGATCGGCTTGTCCGCAGCCCCTTCTACGAAAACGTTGAAGTCGTTCGATATAAGGCTCGTAACCAGACTTGCGCCGATTGCGGAGCGGACCGGCTCCAACAGGTCCGTTGAATCATCGCGGAAGTCCAGCGCGCTGACTTTCGTGCCCTGCATATCTCCTAGGAGTTCGACCCTTCTCACTTGCTCAAGGTTGTACGTATCGATCATCGCCGGTGAATGGGTCACGTAGATGACCTGCGTTGTGGTCGGTAACTTTTCTTCAAGAAATCGTTTGATATCTCGCTGTCCGTCAGCGTGGAGCTCGAGGCCCGGGTTATCGAGAAGCACGACGGAAGGATCGGTGGCGCTAACTTCGCTGAGCAGGGCGCTGTAAAATGATAGGTACCATTGGAACCCGTCACTTCTGTCGGAGGGTGTGATTCTTCGATCGTAATGCTGATCGCTCACTGAGACGATGAGCCTGTCCTTTTCGATCTGAAAGTGAATTGTGTAAGTCTCTTGTGTCCAAAACTCGTTTATTCCGCCTGAGACTGACGATCGGTAGCTGTCCTCGAAGTTTTGCCGACGTCCAGCATCTGTGGTACTTGCGAGTTCCTGGATTTTCTGCGTTGACAAACCCGCGACTCTGCACAAATTGGCCATGCCCTTGGACGTTGTATCAGGGTCTTTGACAAATTCAGCGACGTTAACGTGGTTGGGAATTCGATCCAGCGACGTGCTATGAAATACGAACCGCGGGATGGCTTTATGAAACGAAACCCGCGGGTCATGTTGGCGCGCACTTTCCAGGTCTGCAAATTGCTTTTCAATAGCTCCCGACGTAAGCGCGATGTCGACTTGGATCGCCGGGTCTTGCCCGGGTAGCCCCTTCAATGTAGTTAGAAACGTATTCACAAGGTTATAGCGCGATCTTCGAAATTCGATGAGACGAACTGATTAATGTGCGCTTCTGCTTGCTGCTTGCTGGGAGCAAAAGCCGTTACTCGTGCGGCGTGAGTCTCCAGTTTTCCCCTGAGGGCCTCTGCTTCATTGATCATTGCATCCGAGTATGGCTTTGTGGCCGGGACTGCGAAATTAACCGGTAAATTCTCACCAACACCGGGCATGCTTGCCACGTACGTGTAGTGGCCATCAAAGTACTTGGTAACGACGAATTCGTCGATTAAACTCACATCCGGCACGTGCTTTCGCAATCTATCCTGATCCACGCGCTCAACCGAGAGCCACAACCTAACCATTTGGATTTCGGCCGGGTTGGCCTCTTCCAATTGAGCCCGCAAATGGGTTGGAAGATCAGCGGAGGTATAAATAATCTGTGTGTTGAAGGAAAGAAGGGCGCGAAGAAAAGTTGTTTTCCCTTGCTCATTCTTTCCAATTAGTACAGTCACGCGATCGGTCACTTCGACGAAACCGGAATCTACAATGCTGCGGTAGTTCCACACACGAACGGCGCGGAGTTTCATGCCAATTCTCCAAAGCGAATCCTAGTAGTGATCCACGAACCAGCGACAGTCCTGGGCAGAGTCAAAAATTCAAAGCGACAGTCCGGCCTAAACTTCGCATAGACGTTTACTACCGGTATGTTTTCGCGTCAAGTTAATCTACATCTGGCGCCGAGCAAATTATCGTACGGTGCCAGCAATCGAAAAAGGCAGACCTTTTTTGGTACACCAAGCGTAAACCGAAACTGCTAACGGACCCGAGCCACGTCAAAAACTATCGATTTACAGGGGGAAGTGGCGCGGCTGGGGCGACTCGAACGCCCGACCTCGTGCTTCGGAGGCACGCGCTCTATCCAACTGAGCTACAGCCGCACACCCCCTTTATATCACGCGCGCCCGTCGGCGCGCAGCTTGCCTCTCTCCGGTTGGAACAGTGTCGTGTTAGAATCCGCCCGGCACGTCTCCACCAGGTAAAACCAACAAGAGGGGAAGCCGCCGTCCATGGCGCACGATGTATTTGTCAGTTACGCCTCCGGGGATAAGCCGGTAGCCGACGCCGTGTGTGCCACCCTGGAGTCCCACGGTATTCGTGTGTGGATGGCGCCGCGCGATGTGGTGCCGGGCATGCATTATGGCGAAGCCATCATCGACGCCATTCACGAATGCCGCATCATGGTCCTGGTGTTTTCCTCGAAAGCCAACCTTTCCGGGCATATTCCGAAAGAAATTGAGCGCGCCGTCAGCCAGGGCGCCACGATCATGCCGCTGCGCATTGAGGACGTCACGCCGGCGAAGTCGCTGGACTACTTCATCGGCAGTGTGCACTGGCTGGACGCGCTGACGCCCCCGCTCGAAACGCACCTGCAGCGGCTGGCCGCCAACGTGCAGACGTTGCTGTCGCGCAGCGGCCCGAAAACCGAAACGCAGGGAAGCTCCACGAGAGTCCCCGGGACCGGGCCATCCCTGGCGCCCGCGCCCGCTCCGGCGCATGCGCAGCGGCCGGTGTGGCCGTACATCGTCATCGGCGGGCTGACCGCCGTCGTGCTGATCCTGGGCTTCCTGACGTATCGCTCGCGCCAGACACCGCCCAGCGCCACTCCGGTCGCAACGGTCACGACCACGCCGCGCGCTGCGCTTCCGCCTGCGACTCCTGACGCTCCCGTGGACAAGAAGAAGCTTGTGGCAGCTGTGAGCACGACTCCTCCAGCAGCTTCACCAGCGCGTCCGGAAGCACCTCCGAAAACTCTCAGCGTAGCTTCAGCCGCGCCGCCTGCGCCGCTGCCCGCCCTCCTGCTACCGCCGGCGCCCGCGCCCGCGCACCCCGCGGCTCCGGCAAAACCCGTGGTTCTGCAATTTGTCTCGGATTCTTCCGTCAAGCTCCAGCAGCTCATTGGAGACGAAGACAAGGAACGCCACACCCCGACAAGCACGCAGACGCTCACCCGCTTCGGAATTGAAGGCTCCGAAATGGGCAACTCGTTCGAATATCAGGGGCACCTGTATTTTCTGTTCGGACGCTTCCGTCGGCCGCATGCCCGGCTACTCGAACACCATCGCGAAATCGGACACTTCGAATCCCGAAAGCAGCGTGCAGCTCGACTTTCTGACGAATGGCGGCACCAACGTCGCCGTGCAGCCCGCGGACGTCACCAGCATGGCGCCCATGGATACGCCGGTGGCGGGGATCAGTCTGGACGGGCAGATGTATGTCGCGATCAGCACTAATTTCACGCGCGGCGCCAACACCAGCCGCAGCGTGCTCACCAAGTTCGCGCCTCCGGCGACATTCCAGACCGTGCGCACCATTTCCGAGATTGCCCGCGGGCAAGTTCATTCGCATGTCCATGCACGCGCAGCCGGGGCCGGTCGGCGGGTTGCCCCCCGGCGGACCGTTTGTATTGACGTGGGGAACAGGGAAGTATCGCGAGAGCGACGTCTATCTCGCCGTCACTCCGGCTTCGCAATTCGAATCCGGCAAGGGAACGCGCTACTTCGCCGGGCTGGATGCTTCCAACGCTCCGTCCTGGAGCGACAGCGAATCCGACGCCTTTCCCATCGTGAAGGACGGCACGCTCGGCGACGTCTCCGTCACCTGGTGCAAGGAGCTTGGCCTGTGGCTGATGACCTATGACCGGCGGACCACGCTGAACGGCATCGCTTTTTCCTACTCGCGAACGCCCTGGGGACCCTGGAGCGAGCCGCAAGTCCTGTTCAACCCTCTGCGCGACGGCGGACTTGGAAAATTTATCCACAATCCGATGCGCCGAATCGACGACGGCCTGTCGGGGCCGGTCATCGGCAAACGGAAGAGGGAAGAGGGGGAAGAAGTGCGCGGCGGCGCCTTCGCTCCCTACGTGGTGGAGCGCTGGACCAAGGTGCAGGACAACACGTTGAATTTGTATTACCTGATGTCCACGAACAATCCCTACGTCGTGGTTCTGATGAAGTCGCGCCTGCAGATCCAATAGACTCCGAAGACCGCACCGTGGCGGAACGCGCACTCTGCTATCTTCTCTGATCAAATTTCATGAGCCCTCCAGCCCGGAACTGCTTGCATCTGCCCGTCGCCCTCGCCATCGGATTTACCGGCCACCGCAAGCTTGCCGATGAGGCCAAATGCCGCGCCGCCATTCGCAGCGTGCTGCTGGAGTGGATCGACAAGGTGCCGGGCGTCATCTACGGCGTGACTTCCGCCGCTGCCGGCGGAGATTTGCTGTTTGCGGAGACTTGCCTCGAACTGCATCTGCCCATCCGCGTCTTCCTGCCTTTTCCCAAGGAACAATTTCGCAACGATTTTGAAGAGCCGGAGTGGGCCCGTGCCGAGTGCATTTTCCAGAAGGCCCTTTCCATCGAAATTGCCGGGGCGGGAGAGGAGTTGCCGGAGCGATATTACGAGTGCGGCGTTGAAACGGTGCAGCAAAGTCAGATTCTCCTGGCGCTATGGGATGGAGAACCGAGCCAGGGACTCGGCGGGACTGCGGACATGGTGCGCTTTGCGCGGGAACAGGGGCGCCCGCTGATTTGGATTCACAGTGCCACGGGAGCCGTGCAGCAATTCAACGTCAGCCCCGATATTTTGAACGATCCGGAGATGCGCTTCCTGAATGATCTCCCCGGCCCGTCCGTTGAAATGCCGTCCGGCTTTCCCCGTGATCTGGCCAACGCGTGGTTTGTGAAATTGGACGAGAGTGCCAGCCGCGCCGCGCCGCAGTTTCGCCGCATGGCGGCCATTCCCATCTTTTGCACTGCTGCCGCGGCGGTGCTGAGCGCCAGGTCGGCATACGCCGGAAGCAGCGTGATCTGGCTTTGGCTGGCCACGGCGCTCGGCGTCATGGCCGGCGGCCTGCCGACGGTGATGAGGCTGGCGCGCCGGCAAGTAGCCTGGACGAGGATGCGCACGGCCGCGGAAATTTGCCGGTCGTGCCTGGCGCTGTGGGCGACGC
>CAVSWK010000002.1:0-4092 GCA_963731525.1 uncultured Acidobacteriaceae bacterium | reverse complement strand
TGTCCGCGCAGTCGAAACTGCACGCTCCCAAGCTCGACCCCGTATTCGATCTGCACTTGCAGCTGGCCAAGCCGATCGACGTCGGCCAGACCGGACCGGCCGGGCTCCGGCGCGTGGTAAACGTTCTTGGCGGTTCCTTGGAAGGGACGAGTTCCGCCGCGCCGTTGAAGGGCAAGATTCTGCCCGGAGCCGACTACCAGATCATCCGTCCGGACGGATTAACCGAGATCGACGCCCACTACGTGGTGCAGATGGATAGCGGCGACCTGATTTACGTCACCAATCGCGGTATGCGGCACGGCCCGCCCGAGCTGCTCGCGAAGCTGAACGCGGGCGAAGCGATCGATCAATCGAAGATCTATTTCCACACGATCATCTCCGTTGAAACCGCGGCAAAGACGCTCGATTGGCTGAGCCGCAGTATCTTGGTCACGTCCGGAGAACGCGCGCCGACCGAGGCGATCATCCATGTGTACCGGGTGAACTGACCTCCACCCCCGGTTACTTCCGGAGAACTCACCCTAGTTCTTCGTCATCGTCAAGCCGGTGACGGTAACTTCGGTGTTGTGCGCGAAGCGAAGTCCATAGACGCCGTCCAAGGACTTGAGCTTTCCCGCAGTCACCAGCGCGGCCTTGTCGTAGCCCGCAACGACGGTGCCGTTGATCGCGCACTCGACACGGGCGCCCTTCACGGAAATAGCAATTTCCTGGGTCACAGGTTGCCCCCGACCAGCGGCCTTGTGCACTGCTGGATTCTCCTCTCCCCCACCGTTCATCTGAAACGCTTCAGGACCGAATCCGCGCACGATGAAGGTCCCATTACCGTACGCCGCGCAGTAGAGAAAACTTTGCTGGGCTGTTCCCAGATCGTTGCCGGCGACGATAATGCCGTACGGGTGAGGATGACTGTTCAGGTTCATGTACTTTGGCTCTCTGAACGTCGCTTTTACCGTGTAGTTGCCGGTCGCTTTGTTTGCCGGATTCCAATAAGTCACCGCCGGACCAGTGGTGATGCGCAGGACGTTGCCTTCCTGGGTGAACTTCGCGTCTTGAAGCGTTTGTCCTGACCGCTCTTCATTAGCGTCGATTTTTCCGGTCCAACCCTGCGCGGTAATGCCGCCTCCTCGAATACTGCGGGACGCTTCGGATTGATCCTGGGCATGGAGCACCGGAGCGACGAGTAGGAAGATGGCGGCTGCAAGGGAGTAAACGTTTACAAGACACATGGCAGGTTTTTTCATGGAAAACACTGGCAATCCACAATTGTACAGACTTTCTGGCGTTGGTAGCATAATGCGTTTCCCGCGACTTGCGGTGGCAATCAGGACCCGATCTTTTTAAGCAGCGCCTCGGCCCGCTCCCGCGGAGGATCGTCGGGCGTCAACTGGGCGCGCACGTAGCGCTGCAGCAACTGCTTCGCCTGGTCCAGATTGCGCTGCTCCTTGATGTAGGTATCGGCGCGCTCAAAAAGAATTTTCGAATTGTTGGGCGCCATGCGCGCCGCCTGGTCGAACATCGCTTCGCTTTCGTTGTACCGGCCGCGCTTGGCCAAGAACATCGCGAGATCCATGACGCGGCCAACCTGAGTGGGAGTGAGCTCGAAGGCGAGGCGCAAATGCTTTTCCGCGGAGTTGTACTCTTTCCGCTTCTCTTCAATCAGAGCCATAGCGTAGTGGCCCTCGGCGGCATCCGTCCGGGCAATGCGCGCGGCTAGATCTTCGGCCCTGTGCATTCCTCCGCCCATAAATCCGGGGGCTTCCAGGTAAAAATCGAGGAGGTCGCCCGCTGCTGCTTTGTTGGAGGGATCGAGCGCCACGGACTTTTCAAAGAACTGACGAGCTTTGGTTGCTAAACCGGGCGCCATGAGGAGACTCCCCAGCTCCGCGCGGCGGCCGTAAGTGCGACCCAGCCAATGAGCAAATCCGGCGTTGTCCGGTTCCAGCGCGACGGCCTTTTCTAGCGCTTCCGTCGCTTTCTTGTAGTCGCCCAGCATGAAGTAGTTCTGCCCGATCAGTCCCAACGTAGCGGCATCCTTCTGAACGACCGGCAGGAGCATACCCAGCGACTCGCGATATTCAGTGCACTGGTACAACTCGCGGGCGCGATCCCAATCCGGCGATTTCGCCGTCAATAACGCACTAAACAGCGATATCGCCACGCAGCTTCGACCTATTATTTTATTTCCCTGACGTTCCAGCAGGCACATGAACTTTGATCTTACCTTGTGTGGCCCGCCAACGGCCAGGCGAGCTGGCCCGAGGCGACGACTTGTTTCTCCTGCCCTCAGGTTTATCTCTTCGAGATGAGCCCAAGAATCTTACTCACCAAGTCTTCTGAGAATCCAAACCGGGCTTTCGCTCTTGAATAGAGATGGACCGCCTGCTTATCGAGCCAGATCAATACGGATTTACGCACGCCGTCGCCAGGCCGGGCGCGATAGTCGGTCGATCGCGTTACGGGTCTCGGATTCCGATCGATGGTGTAGTAGTACAACGCCAGACTCTTGCGTGACACACCCTCCGGACAGCGGAGCGGTTCCGGAAAGCCGTGAAAGGATTTTTCGTCCGTATTGAAAATCGACACATGATTGAGGAGCGGTGGAAACTTCGCAACGCAACCTCGCATGCGAGTGTCCCAAAGTTCGATGGCGCCGCCCCAATCCGGCCGCCATCCGGCATTCAAATAAAGAATGAGGTTTAATCGCCTCGGCCAGTTCTTGTGGTAGTGGTGGTGCGAAAAATCCGTGTGGACGTTCAGGAATCCGCCGCGGCGAGACTGGTGCAGTCCGCCACACTTCCAGACCGGTTCGGAAATTAAATCTGGAATACCGGTTAATTCAGAAAGCCACGCCAGAAATTGCGGGGAGTTCAGTTCGTCGGTTAGCAGGCTGCTGAAAAGCGCAGCCGAAGCCTTTTCAGGCATTATTTTCTTGGTTTGAGAATGGTTTGGTGCGGCTGGATGAGGATGCCGCGAGTGAATTCGCGCCACCGAACGCTGTTTTGAACCGGGTGTTAGTAGACTTTCAGACGGACTGCGCCATCAGATTTCGCATCCGAACCAGGTTGTAAGCTGCCGCAGCGAAGGTAAACATCCATCCGACTTTGTCCGGCCCTCGGAACCGCGTCTTGCGTTGCAAAGCAACCGTCTTCATCCAGCCGAAGACTTCTTCCACACGTTTTCGTTTCCGCTGACTGATTGCATAGCCAGCTTGACTCGTGGTCCTGGCGTCAATTGCGCTGCGCCGATTCGTGTCGTTCTGCGCCACATGCGGCGTCACCCGAAACTCGCGCATCTGTTCCACGAAATCAGCCGTGTCGTAGCCGCGATCCGCACCCAGTGTCACGCGCTTGCTTCCGCCCGGAATCTGCTCTACCATCTCGATCGCCGCATCGCGCTCAGCCGTGCCCGTCGCCAGCGTAACGCGTGTGTTCACTACCAGTCCGTTGCGATTCTCCGTGATGACGTGACCCAGGTATGCCAACCTCGCTTCACTCCCGCTGCTCTTCTTATACAGACGCGCCAGTGGATCAGTCTTCGATTCGTGCGTAGCGTTGGAGCGTTTCTGCTTGCGATAATCGATGCTTGGATTGCTCCCCGGGTCCGGTGGCGGAGGCGGCTTCAAGACATCAGCGTCATCCTTGAGCTGGAAACTCTTCTGCCCCGCCCAGGCTTCGATCAACGTTCCATCTACCGTGAAGTGCTCGTCCGACAATAGCCGTTTCCGGCGCGCCTGCCGCAACACCACGCTAAAAAACTCTTCGGCGATCTCGCCTTCCAGCAGCCGGTCGCGATTCTTGGTAAACACCGTCGGATGCCACACTTCCTCGTTCATGCGCAGCCCCACGAACCAGCGGTACAGCAGGTTGTACTCCAGCTGTTCCATGAGCATCCGCTCACTGCGAATCGAGTACAGCATCTGCAGCAGCAACGCCCGCAACAACCGCTCCGGCGGAATCGACTTCCGCCCGTCCTCCTCGTAAAGCGAATCGAAGCGTCCGTTCAGCGCTCGCAACGCCTCGTCCACCATCGTCCGGATCGGCCGCAGCGGATGATCTTGCGGCACCCGCTCCTCCAACGATCCATATCCGACGC
>CAVSWK010000001.1:0-8061 GCA_963731525.1 uncultured Acidobacteriaceae bacterium | reverse complement strand
GCTTTTGGCTTTCGGCTCTCAGCATCCGAAACAATTCTTGCGGAGTTACTCGGAGGAACGTGGCGGGTTCCGCCTCACATACTTTGCACAGCAATCACCGTCCGAAAAGCTCCTCTTCCAATTTCGAGCGTTCAATATTCAGGTAGCTCGCCACATCAAAGAGAATTGCGCTGAGCGTTCCAAGCCTTAAGCTGCCATGGTCGGGGACGGTCACGTGGTGCGGGTGACCACGAAGGCTCGACTGCAATCGAATGTGGCTACCCATCTGCCGGGTCCGTTCATAGCCGTACCGCCGGAGCAGCCGGATTAATTCGTGACCGGACAGATCACGAGGTAACCTCAAGCCGAAATCACCTCGTCCTTCACCATGTGCAGGCGAATCACTGGCGGCGCCTTGCCCTCGTCAAAGTGACAGCGCACCGCTTCCCTCACATTCAGCTTCAACTCATCCATGTTGTCAGCTTGCGTGAAGATGGAGTAGCCGAGAGCGCGAGCTTCATAACCGCCCTCGGGCGACTCTTGCACCGAGAAAATGATCTCAGTTTCTGGCATATGTCTTGCCAAAGATTATACTCTGCCAGCCTTTCACCACCGGCGGGCGGCTCCCCCGGCTCGGCCGGCATTGATTCGCAGGAGGCCCTATAATCGATGTCCCGGAGGAATCGATGCCTATCAGCGAACTCTTACTGCCCGAATTCGATGAAGAAATCAAAAAGACGCGCACCACGCTGGAACGCGTTCCGGAAGACAAGAAGGACTTTACGCCGCACCCCAAATCGATGCCGCTGAATAAACTCGCGCCTCACGTAGCACAGCTGGCTGGCTTTGGTCTGACGATCCTTACAACTCCCGAACTTGACTTCGCAAAAAGCAGCATCAAGCCTTTGCCCTTTGAGTCGGCGGCGCAACTGGTCAAAGCTTTCGATGAGGGCGCAGCCAAAGCTCGCACTGCTCTCATGAACACCCCCGATGAAGCCTGGACGCAGAATTGGAAGCTCAGCTTTCAGGGCAAACCCATCTTCGAAGGGACGCGCTTCCTCGCCTACCGGCAGATGTTCCTCAACCATCTGGTGCACCACCGCGCCCAGCTCGGCGTCTATCTGCGTTTGAATGGGAAGCCGGTGCCGGCAACCTACGGGCCTTCGGCGGACGATACGATGGGGTTTTAGCTCTTAGCTGTCAAATTACCAGATCACATCGACCGGATAACGCGCAAACCATGGATCGGCCGTAACAATTGGCCATCCCTCTTCGATGCTTTGCGCGATGAGCAAGCGGTTGAACGGGTCGCGATGATGAAGCGGCAACTCTTCAACTCGCAAGACATGGCCTAGGCTGACGGGCAGCAATCGAACATGGTTAGAGCTGAGTTCGCTGGTCAAGAACGGCCCGGCCGGCAGCGGCAGTGAGAGTTTTCCCATTTGCGCCTTTTGAATCGCCTCCCACAGGCTCACAACGCTCCACCATAACTCGGACGAGGCCATTACCCTCCGCACTCTCGGAGACAGTTTCTTCTCGTCTATGACCGCCCAAAGAAAAGTGTGGGTATCCAGTAGGACTTTCATTACCAGAAAAGATCTTCGATTTCTTTGGGAAGAGGATTGTTGAAGTCGTCGGCAATGACAATTTTTCCCTTTGCCGACCCAAACTTGAACCCGCGAGCGGCGGGCTTGACCGCGACCAGTTTGGCCACAGGCTTTCCGGCCTTCGCGATGATGACCTCTTCGCCCATGGCAACCCGCTCCAGCAGGCGGGAGAGGTGGGTTTTGGCCTCGTGGATATTGACTTCCATTCGTCTAGTATAGCTAAGTCATGGACTAAGTCAAGGCACTCACCATGATGGTAGAATTCACTCGTGCTCGGGTGCACTCGGCGCGCCGTCGGCATGCTTGTTCTGTTCCGTCCATTCTTGCTGGGACCTGTTGAATTGCGCGACCATTGCCGTTGCCCTGGCAAGATTTAGCTTTTCTTCGACCCTTTGGCCGAGACTGGCGAGAGACGGGTACCCCGGCGCCAGCTTCTGCGCCCTACGGCAAGCGCGTCGCGCTTCCTTTTCGAGGCCAAGGTTAGCCGCGCTGAGAGCCAGATTCCGCTGCATCAGCGGCACGCGCGGCGCCAACCGCGCGGCGCGACGAGCGTATCCAATCATAATCTTCCAATCGACGGGATCTTGTTGCGCGTAGTAAGCGAAAAAACTCTTTTGTAGGACGGCCCGGTCGTATCTTTTGTACCACGGGACCTTCACTGACTGCAGAATGGTCAATGCCTCGCTCGACCGGCCCTGCTCGCAGAGTGGCTTCACCAACTGCTCCGCTGCTTCTGCAAAACCGGGGCGTCTTACCAAGCAATTTTCTAGCAGCCTGATTCCTTCCTCGGTGTTTCCGTCCGCCAGTTCCCACACACCGCTGACAAACGGACGAAGGTCTTTAAGGGCGACGCCCGCCAACTTTCGGATGGCCGTTCTCAGGCTGGCTTCTTTGGGTTCAAACGGCTCGGTCCTCCAGGACCAAAAGCCAGGGAGCCTTGCTGTAAGAAACACGCGATCAGCGTCGGCAGTTAAATCTCCAGACAGTAGTTGTCGGCGCTGGCGCACCAGTTTCCAGGCTGACGCTATCCGTCCCCAAGATACCCCCTTGACCTCGATCTCGACGCCGTCGTGGTTCGGGTTTGTGGTGAATTCCAGCGGAGAATGCAGCTCTTTAACATTCACAAACTCACTGCCCCAATTCCACTCCCCGCTCATCGCGCCTTTCACAATGCCGAGCATCTCGTCGGCCAGGAGCGAAGCCAATGTCTTGCCCGTCACATGCAGGCCAGGGGCACCATCCTTGGGCATTTCAAAATTGGAGATCACAAGGGTCGGGCACGGGGCGACTATCCTCAACATAAACCCGATCAGCAGAAGCAGGACCGCCAGGCCCAGTCCGGCGGCGATAAGCACCGCGGTTGGGTGTTCCAAGAATTCCTTCCACCGGCTTCCTCCAAAAGCGACGAGCGACGCAAGCAGCGGGTGGATGGCGGCGATCAGCCAGGATTCTATGTGGTGCAACATGGAACACCCCGCAGGATTTTATCCTTTGTAGTTCAGTGCCTTAACCCCCAAAAACCGCGCCGCCCCTCCCAGTTCCTCTTCAATCCGCAGCAGCTGGTTGTACTTGGAAATTCTGTCCGTGCGCGAAGCCGACCCCGTCTTGATCTGCCCCACGCCAGTCGCCACCGCAAAGTCCGCAATAAACGTGTCTTCGGTTTCGCCGGAGCGATGCGAGATCACCGACGTGTATCCGTTGCGGCGCGCCAGGTCGATGGCGTCCAGCGTCTCGCTAACCGTGCCAATCTGGTTGAGTTTGATCAAGATCGAGTTGGCAATCCCCCTCTCGATGCCCTTGGCAAAGATCTCAATGTTGGTGACAAAGATGTCGTCGGCCACCAGCTGAATCTTGCCGCCCAATTCCTTGGTCAGCAGCGCCCAGCCGTCCCAGTCATTTTCGGAGAGCCCGTCCTCGAGCGAGACGATCGGGTAGTCATTCACCCATTTCGCATAGAACCGAACCATGTCTTCGGAACTCTTTGCCGACTTGTCTGATTTTTTGAAGACATATTTTCCGTCCGCATAAAACTCGCTGGCCGCCGGATCGAGCGCAATCGCGATCTCCTCACCCGGCTTGTAGCCCGCCTGCTGAATCGCCTCCAGCACAACTTCGATGGCCTCGACATTCGACTTCACCGACGGAGCAAACCCTCCCTCGTCGCCGACCGCCGTGTTGTAGCCGCGCTTTTTCAGCACGCCCTTGAGCGTATGGAAGACTTCCACGCCCCAGCGCAGTGCCTCGGAAAACGATGGCGCTCCCACCGGCATCACCATGAACTCCTGGAAGTTCGACGTTGTTATCGGCGTGCGCGCCGCCGTTCAGGATGTTCATCATCGGCACCGGCAAAGTGTTCGCCGCAGCCCCGCCGAGATAGCGATAAAGCGGCAGCTCGAACGCTCTCGCCGAGGCGCGAGCAGCGGCCATCGAAACCGCCAGAATCGCGTTCGCGCCCAGCCGCCCCTTGTTGGGAGTGCCATCAAGATCGATCAGTCTGGCGTCGAGCGTGCGCTGGTTGGCGGCGTCCACCCCGCCGAGCGCTTCCGCAATCTCGCCATTGACGTTCGCAACTGCCTGCAGAACGCCCTTGCCCATGTACTGGCCCTTGTCGCCGTCACGCAATTCAACGGCCTCATGCTCACCGGTGGACGCGCCACTCGGCACAATGGCCCGCGCGCTGGCGCCGCCATCGAGAAAAACTTCAGCTTCAACGGTCGGATTGCCACGCGAGTCAAGCACCTGGCGTCCGCGGATATCGGCAATGCTGGTAAGAGGCATAAGTGCGTCCTTTATTTATCGGATTGATTTAGAAACATATTTGCGAATTGTAGAGACGCGGCTTGCCGCGTCTCTCACCTGCAAAGCGAAATTATATCGGACATGGAAATATCCGGTCAGCCTGCTGGGACATGCCCCAGCGAATCACCCGGTGGTCTATCCCCCGGTACCCCATCCGTTATTGTTCCTGATTTCCACCTCGCTTAAAGTCGAACTCAACATGAAGAACCGCACAGACACTCTGGAGATCGGGTCGCGCGCGCCGGATTTCTCCCTGGGAGCGGCCAACCGTGAGGGCACATTCACTCTCGGCGCTCTGCTCGCACAGGGCACGCTGATTCTTGAGTTTCTGCGCGGCACCTGGTGACCGAACTGCGTGAAGCGCATGGCTCAGTTCGAGTCGCGGAGACGGGAAATTGAGGCAGCGAGAGCACAGTTGGCGTTCATTGCCGCCGAAAAGCGGGACGGCGTGTGGAAGCCGGGAAGATTCCTGGAGAAGCATCCCATCGCCAGCGTTTTTCTGCTCGATGAGGATCGGGCCGTGACCAAAACCTACGGCCTCCATCACGCGCTCGCCACGGATGCCATTAACATCGCGCACCCCGCCACACTCGTGATTTGTCGCGACGATTGTCGCGACAACGATCGCGGTGGCATTGTGCGCTACATCTATCGCGGCGATAGCCAACTCGATCGCGCGCCGCTGGATGAGGTTAGCGGGGCTTTGCATGGACTTTGAGATTGGATCTTGAAAAAGATTCGGAATTGAACTGTTTAAGAAAACTTTGGAGGCAACATGAAGAAGACACTTTCACTGACATCGCTCATCCTGATCGCTAGTTTCGCGTGGGCGCAAACTGCCCTGCCCGCCGGCACCGCCGTCAAGATGAAACTCGAAACCACGCTCGCAACCTTCAGTTCGAAGGCCGGAGACCCGTTCTCGGCCAGAGTCACTGAGCCCGTCGTGATGGACGGAAAAACCGTGATTCCGATCGGCACGACGGTCGAGGGCCGCGTCACGAAAACGAACGAACCGCGGCGCATTGCCGGCAAGCCCACCATCGCCATCTTCCCGGAAAACCTCGTCCTTCCCAATGGAGACAGGTTCATGCTGAATGCCTCGCTAGTTGACACCAACGCCCGCCGCGGCAGCGACGTAAACCCCGAAGGGCAGTTCAAAGGCGATGGCCACGACGCCAAAGATCTCACCGAAATCGGCATGGGTACCGGCGGCGGAATGCTGATCGGTGGACTAGCGGGCGGCGGTAAAAGGCTTCCTCATCGGCGGAGCCGTCGGCGCCACCGTGACCGTCACCCACTGGCTCGGCAAGCACCGTTCCGCGATGCTTCCGGCAGGTACAGAGTTGGTGATGGAATTGAGCCGTCCGATGACCATGAATGTGGTCGTCGCCAGCAGCGGCCAGTAGCAAGAATTAGACCGTGTGGGGACGAGGCGGAGCCTGCCCTGAGCGGAGCCGAAGGGCCCGCTTCCAAGCGCGGCCAAGCCCCATAAGGGCTAATTTAAGCTGCCCGGGGCCACAGCTCGACGTTCAGCATTGATGGCGGAGGCGTGGCGGATCTCTGGGCGGTAGCGCCGCCGGGTTCTGGGGTTATGAGCGCTATCGCGATTTATCGCCAACTAGCCTCGGGGTCTCTGCTCGCCAGCAGAATACAATCGACACATGTTGGCATTTTCCCGGACCCCGCTGTAAAAAACCTGGCTATCTCACAAGATTCTTTTCCGCTGCTTTGTTACTGTCGCCGCATGGCAAACAACAGGGGGACGCTCCCAACTTCTTGCTGATAGGCCGGATGAACAAATCCTACGAAGCCACCATATCAACCTTACTAAGCAGGGTGTAATTGCCGCGCTCGGAAGTGATGATGCCGAGGTACGCAAGTATGCGTCGCGAGTTCTGTCGCACCGCTGGCCGAAGAATGCGGCGTCACCCATCGAAATGGCTATGTTTCGAGAGAACGTTGAATTTAATCGCGTCAGCATGGCATTCGATCTCGCCAAGCTGGGAGACAATGCGGGCCGCGAGATGTTGGTTAGCGAGTGTCACAACACGAGCGAATGGGAAGCACTAGGGTGATGGCGGCGAGATACCTGAGCGAGCTCCGCGAAGATTCCTGCGTGGATTCAGTTCTCGACATACTGCAGTCGGAAACAGCGACCCACAAAGATACAATCTCCAAAATCGAAGCACCCTGGAACTCGCTCCCGACCTTCATCGGGCACGCTACGGGGCAGGACTCCCAAGAGGTTCTAGAATTGGTGGCGAAGGCGCTGGATGACCCCGCGACCTAGGTGTAAGGCTAACCGCCAGCCATATGCTGGTCCGTCTCGGAGATGTTCCTGCGATCCCTAAATTGCAGGCGGCGCTGGAAAGAGAGCAGGACGACACGGTATACAGCGCAATGTTGGGACTAAAGCGACTGGGAGAGCTGCAAAGGGGCACAAAGTAGCGCGTCCATTTCGTCACTTGGCGAAACCAGGCGATAGCGCTCACGCGCAGGATGGCGTAGTCCGGGTTCTGGTCGTATCACGGGCCGCTCGGAAGGGATTCCGCCGTAAATCAGCGCATATTGGGCAAATGCCCCTGCTTCCCCACATTTCTGAGCTACCCGCTCACTGCCGCCAGATCCACTTCCGTCAGCAACTCCAGTTCGATCCATCCTTCCACCGGCAATGCATCGACCGGCAGATGGTTCTGCCACAGACTAAAGCGCAGCCGCAGCCGGGTGGTCAGCACATCCGAGCTTTTTGGCCCCCGCACTTTTTCAATCTGCAGCGGAGCCGCGAGCAGCGACGTGAGGGCAGGCGAAACTCAAAATTCCGGACAAGCGCCACCCGCGCATCTTTCGCATCCGTCGAATCTGCCACCACCTGATCGCTCTGCGTCACTTTCCACGACTGGAGCGCCCGGCTTCATCTACCGCCGCACCCGCAACGGCAGTTCGCGCCGGGGCTTGGCGGCATGGTTGGCCCGACCGACTCCAGATTCACCACCACTTCGAAGGCGTCTTCCGGCACTTTGCCGACGAAATCCAACCGGCCATACACATACTCCTTGTCGATCACGGCAAACACTTCGTCCATCAGAAACTGCTTGCCGTGCATGGCCCCCGAGCGTCGGTGACCGTGTAACACGCCGCCCCCAGCCACTCGAAGTAGCGCACCATGTCGCCTGCGACTCTGGATGGATGTAGGCACTCTGCGGCGTGAACGAAGGCCGCGCCACTGCCCCGGCGATCGGCTGCGCCAATATAATCCGGCGGGCTCCCGCCCAACGCCTGGTAAACATTCGAAAGGTGTTTGCGGAGCAGTTCGTCAAAATCGCGATCGTTCGCGGAGTGGTGCTCCTGGTCCGTACCACCAGTTCCAGTCGCTGCCCTCGCCGATCAAGATCTCTTCAAACGCCAGCTTGCGTTGTTTCTCGGTTGCGCCGGGCGCCGCCTGCGCATAGAAATTGCGCGCATGATACAGGTAGTCCCAGGCCTTGTTATCCTCCGGCGCTCCAATCCAAACGTTGAAGTTTGCGTTGATCCACGAGCCCGGCATCAGCGACTTCAGATGACTGACGTTCTTGTGGCGCGTGATCGCCTCCGTCACCGTCACCGCTTCCATCCCCGGTTCTTTCTGCAAAGCGTCATAAAATCTCCGCAAGAATTCTCGGCCCGAACGCGGGTAGTA